>NZ_QVML01000003.1:0-184485 GCF_010501015.1 Bacteroides sp. 214
TCTCCCGGTCCGTATTGCTGTGTAACCCGATTAAGTGGCGAAGGCTCATAAACGGGGAATGAGTATGGTTTACTCTCTCCCGGGTAAGTAAATGGAACCTTAGATACTACCGCTGTTGAATCCATAAAAGCGCCATTGTTGCCCGAAGCAACTACGGGCAGCCAACTATTGCTCTCCCTGCCAAAGGGGTCGTATTCCTGATAGGTCACCAAGTCGGCACCGCTTGGACTTGCCTTTACCTGTACGGTTTGCATAGGACGACCCAGACCATCGAAGTATTGCACATGTTGAATACTCTGGTCGGTATCTATACAATCCACGTAATTCAGAGCCGTGGTAGGTGTAATGGTTAGTATGTAGTTCTTTCCGCTACTTACATTTGCCACAGGAGGCACATACAGTGCTACTCCTGATATAGTAGTGGTAATTATCCCATTACTACTGTATCCTTCGGAAACGACATAATAAGTACCTGCCTGCAAATTTTCTATTCTTAGGAATGAGTGGCGTGTGTTACCACAAGCTTCTGTGCCCGAATAATCATCGTTGTAATAAAGGCGCTCACCCCATTCATCCAGCAGGTGCAGGTAAGTATCGGACAACACAGAACCGCAATGTGAAATCGTAACATCCATCGCAGTTTGTGTTGTAAACTCATAAAACACATCGTTGGGCGAACGCAAGGTATAACTATTGGTGTAATTCGCAGTATTGCGTGTGTCGGTAAATGTAAAGGAAGTAGAACCTCCTCCCGCTACAATGGGGTGATCAAAAGTATCGCCCTCAATCCATGCTGCAACCTCCTCCTTTTCGCCAATAATATGGCAATAACTATTCAGTGAGAAAAATAGAGAGATTATCCAAAGTATATATTTTGTTTTCATACATTGTCTGTTTTAATTTGATGAATTGGCATAATTGTACTCGTAGGCTTCAAGAACCTCCTTACCATTGGTACCCATCATATAGATTTCTTTGAGGCGACCCATAGCATCGTAGGTGTAATAGGTCGTTATCCCACGTGGGTCGGTAACCGAGGTTACCCCAACCAATGGTTTATATGTATAGGTAGTAACCATAGCATCGGGCATTGTAGAGCGCAGGTTAGCAAGCGCAGCCATATCCGCGTCCGAAACCACAAACGAAGCAGCAATGCGGTTAATCAATGTTGCTCCTAGTGCAGTTTGAACTTGCGTGTAAGTTTTCTGGTCAATCACAGCTACGGGCTGGTGATAGGCATTGCGAATATAGACCACCCGTTGGGTTGCATCTTTCGAGGCAGCAATCAACTGGTTATTACTGTTGTATTCGTAATTCAAGCGTGTTTCAAGCGTACCATTTCCTATTTGATGCTGAAAAGACAGTGGTGAGAAGACACCAGCAGACCATTGTTTATAATTGGTTATGGCTTTTTCTACAAAAGTATTGCCTTCGTAAATGCTCTTTTCTATAACCGGCGAAAGGATATTACGAGCTTTCATGCTAGTATAAGGCTCGGTATTGTAATGATGTGGATATTTATAACCTACCGAGTTTGTTTTATCATAACTGGCACTTACGGTTTCTTTTATAGGTAGCAAATAAGTTTCGTCATACTCAATAGTCTTACTTGTAGTTACTATTCCACCTGGGGTATAGGTTTTGGTCACTTCACCGGTGAGGCGCGAAGCGCCAAGACGGTATTCTTGGTTGATGTAGGCGAAATCACGCTGATAATGATAATCGGATTGTATGATTTCTTCATCTCTTGCATCACCTCCCTGGGGGAAGTATCCGCCTAATTTGTAATTCCATAATCGATTAATCGGCATATCATAGAGAAAACCTTTGTTAAAGCAACTATAGCTATAGGTTGATTCTTCTAAAGGTTGTCCATGTTTATTGAAAACTGTTTTCTTCTGTAATTGACTTTGGCTTTCTCCAAACTTGGGAGGCAATACATAAATAAACTGTCTTGAATTATTTTCATTTGCACGTAATGGGGTTAGAGTGTGATTATATTGGCTAATGTTTGGTATTACCGGGGAGTAAGTGTATTCAACATAGCCTTCATTTACAGACTCGGTTCCTATATATTCCACGACTTTATTATAATAAACAATGTTAGAGTGAAAATCGTTAAACTGCCTAGGTAGCACATTTGAATATAAGTAACTAGCATATGTAAAATCCCAGTAAAAGTAAGGTCCAATCCACCCTGTTGGATCAAACCATTTAAAATGAGCACTTACATATGTTTCATTTATAAAATTTTTAGAGTTCCCATGGGGTGGATAAAGATGAGCTGGCATAACTCCGTAACCAATCGAACCTGTGTGCATATCATAGCGAAATGACTTGCGTTCTGATAATCCATTTGTTGATGTTTTATTTTCAACACTTTTAATCCTTAATCCTCCACATGGAGTTACTTGGTTGTTATTCCAGTAATAATTGCTTTCATAATCAAAAATACTCTTCCCACCTGTGGGATATTCAATGGATTTAAGCATACAAGTCTTCATGTCATAAACACTGCTGTTTTTTCCTGTAATAGTTTCACCTATTGTTGTGTTAGTATATTGTGAATAGCTCCCATGAGAAATTGTATGAAAGGGAACAGTCTCTCGTATAAGATTATATCCGCCTCGTGAGAAATATCCCCACCAATCCGATTGAGTTTCTGTTTGCACAGTTGAACCGGCAGGGAAAATTTCCGGGTTATAATAATCAAAACAATATTCTTCTATTATTGATGTCTCATTTTGGGGATTTAATACAGCTAATTTATCTAGCAAAACAGCCTTTTCTTCAATTGTCCCTGGTATATTAGGCTGTTTATAGATGAATTTTAATTTTCTTATTGGAGTTATTCCTACATTAAATACACTCATTGATGAAATAAACACACTGCCATATAAACTTTCATAATCGAACTCTATTCTTCCACCTTTGAACGATATGGAAGACAAATTAGAGTATGCAGAAGGGCCTGAGGGTTGATCAATCGTTACATTGGCCGGATTTAAATTCATTTCATTATAAAAGAAATCATATGCTGGTTCTTTTATATGTTGTCCTGATGAATAGAAATCATTACTCTCGTACAATAAATCTTTTACATCCCATGCTGTGGCTATACGATTTCTAATTCGTAGATTATGCAAGAATTTATACTCAAACAGTATAGTGTCTTTTTTGTTAGCAGATATAATAGCGTTCAAATTCCAAGTAGTAATAGCATCTGTTGTATAAGTAGCCCAATGATCAATATTCATTTCAGGTATAGCCAAATGAATTGTTTTCCCATAATTATATGTAATCCCATTCTCATCTGTAATGGTAAACCGTTGAAATGCCCCTTCAGAAGATGGTCTGCTAATCTCTATTTTTATAGGTTCATAAGGCAATGTTTGTGGAATTTTTACTCCTGCACTATCTCTAAGAATAAACTTTCCGGATTTACCCGATGGTAGTTGATAAGAAAATATATCGTATGCTGTATCCATAAATGGGGAAGCAGGACCTGTATGTTCTGATAATTTATGAAGAAGGAACTGGGGTATAGCCATTTGATATGCTCCTGGTTTCCATAATGTGCCTAAAAGAGTAGATGGATTGGGAGTATAATAAGGGTCGGCCACTCTGCTATCAAAAGGAAAATGTATACCATGACTCAAATAATTATCATCCGGATATCCTTTCACTTGCCTATTTACTGAATACGTAGCATCTAATAGCCAACGTACTCCAAGTAATCCCTCCTGCTCATTGGCTCTTAAACCAGAAGCGTGAAATCTTATACTGATTGGTAATTTCAAGTGAGGTGTCCTAATTTCATAGAGTGGAATAGATATATTTACCAAACCATTCACCAAATCAACCGGATAATCTCCATACATATTCATCAGTGTAGTTTGTGGACTAAGCACACTTTCTTTGTAGTTAGGCATTCCTATAGAGGTGGAAGCAGCGCTCTGTTTAGGTACAACCAACGTTGTATCATTTATTTCTTCAACCACTTTTTTCTCTGTTTGAGCTATTACTGTGTTTAGCGCAAGCACTATGCATAATAAAACGCAGAGCAAGAATCGTTTCTTCATGTTGTTTTGTTTTTGTTGTTCTATTTCTTTATAATCTTTCTACTTATCATCTCCGTACCAACCACCATATTGAGCAGGTAGTTCCCCTGAGGCAGGTCGGAGCAATTAATTACCTCAGTGTGATAGCCACTCGGCTGGTTCTTTAAGCCTGTAGTGTATCCAAGTCGCCCTTGCATAGTGTACAGATAAATAGTAACAGGTGCATCTTCCATCAATTCATACTCTACGGTTAATTCATTCTCCACCGGATTAGGATACGCCTTCACACGCAATTTTACCGATTCCATCGGGTTTTCAGAATCTCGTTCCCGTTGTTTGATATTCCACAAACTATCCAATATAGCTACGTTCTCCGGGTCGCTGTCTAAATAGTAATGTTCCTGTGGCGGATAGTAGAATGCCGTAGTAAAGTTCTCCAAGCTATCGCCCAAGTGCACCGCGCGGATAGTTTCGAACACCGGGTAGCGGTATCCTTTGGAGTACCACTTATGGGTTTCCAGTATGCGGTTGGAAAAGAGTTCTGTACTGTCAGCCGTCTGTATAGGTTCCATAATCAATCGGGTACTCTTTACACGAAGCACTGTGAGGGTGTCGCCATCGGGCAGGTACATCTCACCGAAAGCATCAGCGTGGATGCGTACCGTACCTTTGGCGCGGATATCCATCAACCCTGAGTAAAGACCGTGGGAATCGTACGAGGCGGTGATAACATCGCCATAATCGAAGGGGAAGTTCAGTTCGGGAAGCGGGGTGTCGTAGTGCAGGTGGGTGTTGGGGTTTTCGTGTCCCAACTGTTGCAGGGAGTCACCGCGAAGCAGGTAGTAATACATCGTGTAGTGTTCCATACCGATGATGGGGCGGAGTGTGTTGTCGTCCATCCGTAGAGTGTCACAGCCCATCACGTAGAGGCTGTCGCCCACTGTGCCGGGCAGAAAGTAAGAGAGTTTGTACTCGGGATTCACAGCAGTAAGCTCGCTGAAGTCCCACACAAGGTTAGCGCCTGCCTTGCCGGGAGGTTGGTAGCGCACTTGTTGCTTGATGATTTCGTCGCCCGGGCGCATGGAATTGTAAGTGGTGCGGAGCTGGGCGGAAACGGAAAGGTACGACAATAGGAATACAATGAAAATTGCGTTTTTGTGTTTCATAATAATAAAGAATTACTATGGTAATAATAAAGAATGTCAGGTAATTAATCTCTCCGAATAAGAGATTACAAAAAGAGTGTTCCCATGTGGGATAGTTTCAGTTCAATAAAGACAAAGAATCTGCTTGGAGAGTTTTGTCATTGTGGTGTTTTTCTTGTTTATCTCAGTCTTGTTAAATTGTTGATACTTTTTTGATGTTAATACTAATTTACAGTTCTTGAATTAATCCGTTTGCAATTTAGCGATATATTTTGAATATGCAACTATTTTTAATGATTTATTTGTAAAGGAAAGCTTTTTCCTAAAAAACAGTAGTAAGAACTTGCATCTCGTGCTCTATTCAAACGCCCTCAATGGTAAATATTATTTATACTCCAAAACATCCTGCAAACCGCCACTTACAAATGCTGCATTTGTCGTGATCGAAATGCTGCATTTCGATGAAGTGGTTTGCTGCATTTCGAAGTCATTAAATGCAGCATTTACAAAAAGCCCCTTCACAGTGTCTTCTGAACTGGGTTGTTTGTAAACAATTCGCAATTTCTGCAAGTTTTATTGGCAACAAAAGTTAAGATAATATTTTACATGACTTGAAGTCTTTCAGCGTAGTGAAGCAAGTGAAGTAGCAGAGTAAATTCAGTCTTGATCTTTTCTTTTTTGCTATCTTTTTCCTTTTGTATCAAGACAAAAGAAAAAAGTAGAATATAATTCTTTATCTTTGCCCCGCTTTTAAATAAATTAAAATCATGGACGACCATTCGCGACCGTACAATTACAGTATTAACTAAGCGAACGGAGCCATCAGCAACTTGATGCCTCTGTTCGGAAATTAACGAAAGGAGGCAACAATGAGAACTTTTCTTTATTGCAACACCGGCTTTGAGCAAAAACCGGAGTGGATACCAAACTGCTGGATTAACATCGAATGCCCCGATGCCGGCGATCTGAATTACTTAATTAACGAACTTAAAGTACCCGAGTCTTTCCTGAAAGATATTTCGGATATTGACGAGCGTCCCCGCCTGGAGACAGAGGGCAACTGGCTACTCACTATCTTCCGCGTACCTATTCCGAACCAAAAGGAAGACACGCCCTTTACCACTGTTCCCATTGGAGTGCTTACCAACGACGACCTTATCATATCCGTATGCTATCACCAAACGGAGATGATACCCGATTTCATTCGATACTCGCTTCGCAAAGAGATACAGGTGCGCAACAAGCTCGACTTGATTCTACGCCTACTCCACTCCTCTTCCGTATGGTTTTTGAAGTATCTAAAACAAATACAAATTGACGTGAAGAGGGCCGAAAGAGAATTAGAAAAGAGTATTCGCAACGAAGATCTAACCCGATTGATGAAGTTACAAAGCACAATGGTTTACTTCAACACCTCTATCCGGGGTAATCAAGTAGTTACCAATCGGTTGCACAACATATTCAGTGATACGGATTTCTTAGATAAAGACCTCTACGAAGATGTACTCATTGAGCAGGAACAGGCATACAGTACTGTAAAAATATACAGCGACATTCTTACGGGAACGATGGATGCCTTCGCTTCCATTATCTCCAACAATGTAGGAACCATTATGAAACGCATGACCAGCATCTCCATCATTTTGATGGTACCTACGCTGATTGCGAGTTTCTATGGCATGAATGTAGATGTTTATGTAGACCACATTCCGCATGCCTTTGCGCTGATAGTTGTAGCCTCTATTGTACTATCGGCATCAGCATTCTTTGTCTTTAAAAAGATAAAGTGGTTTTAAAAAGGAATCTGTAGTTGCCCATTGCCCAAGAGGTTGAAGGTAACACGATGATAAGGAGTAACACCGTGTTCTGCAATAGCAGCGCGGTGTTTTTTTGTAGGGTAACCTTTGTTGCTGTTCCAATCATAATAAGGATACTCCTGGTGTAGTGCATTCATATAATCATCACGGTAAGTCTTCGCCAAAACAGAAGCAGCAGCAATCGACAGGTATTTTCCATCGCCCTTTATAACCGTAGTATGAGGTATCTCTTTGTATCTGTTGAAACGGTTTCCGTCGATAAGTAGGTGCTGAGGAATAACAGACAGCTTCTCGATGGCACGATGCATCGCCAGAAAAGAGGCATTAAGAATGTTTATCTTGTCAATCTCTTCAGGAAGAACAATACCAACACCGTACGAAACCGCTTCTTTTTCTATAACCGGGCGCAGAAGATAGCGTTGCTTCTCGGTAAGTTGCTTGGAGTCATTAAGGAGTTCGTTCTCGAAATCTTTGGGAAGAATAACGGCAGCAGCAAATACAGCGCCTGCAAGGCAACCACGTCCGGCTTCGTCGCAACCGGCTTCGATGAGGTCTTTATGTAGGTAAGGGAGTAACATACATGCAAAGGTAAAGAAAAAAATCAGCCCGAAACGATAGGTTCCGGGCTGATTGTAAGTAACTCTCTATTTTATTAGAACAAGCTCCAAGAGATAGTAAGTCCTGCCATTACAATGGCAACCATACTCATTAGCTTGATAAGGATATTCAAACTTGGTCCTGAAGTATCTTTGAATGGGTCTCCTACGGTGTCGCCCACAACGGTAGCTTTATGCACATCCGAGCCTTTGCCACCATGGTTGCCTTCTTCGATAAACTTCTTCGCATTGTCCCATGCTCCACCAGAGTTCGCCATAAAAACAGCCAATACAAATCCAGTACTTAAGCCACCTACGAGTAGTCCCATAACGCCTGTAACACCAAACAACAAACCTGTAATAACTGGTGCTGCAATAGCAAGTACTGATGGGAAAACCATTTCGCGTTGTGCGCCCTTAGTAGAGATTTCTACACAACGTGCATAGTCGGGTTCGGCTTCGCCAGTCAAGATACCTTTAATGGTGCGGAATTGACGACGAACTTCTTCTACCATATCGGCGGCAGCACGTCCCACAGCATTCATGGTTAATCCGCAGAAAAGGAACGACATCATAGAACCGATAAAGATACCCACCAGCACTTTTGGATTCATCAGCGTTACATCGTAATGTACCATAAAGTCTGTAAAAGAGGCCGAAGAGATATCTACTATGTGTTCGCCTACCTGCAACGTTGTTTCTCCTACCCGCAACAAGGCTATTTTTATTTCTTCAATATACGATGCCAACAATGCCAAACCGGTAAGAGCAGCAGATCCGATAGCAAAACCTTTTCCGGTAGCAGCGGTGGTGTTTCCAAGCGAATCGAGCGCGTCGGTACGTTTACGAACTTCGGCACCCAGCCCAGACATTTCAGCGTTACCGCCCGCATTATCGGCAATAGGTCCGTAAGCATCTGTAGCCAAAGTAATACCAAGTGTAGACAGCATACCCACAGCAGCAATACCAATACCGTAAAGTCCCATGCCCACATTAGAGAAATCGAATCCGGATGCAAAGTAGAAAGAAGCGATAACACCCACTACAACTGCAATAACAGGAATACAAGTAGAAATCATTCCTAGCCCTAAGCCCGAAATAATTACTGTAGCCGGACCGGTCTTTCCTGATTCTGCTACTTTCTTTGTTGGATTAAACGAGTGCGAAGTATAGTACTCAGTTCCTTGTCCGATAACGATACCAACCAACAAGCCCACAACAACCGAGCAAGAAATCCACTGCCAGTTGGGCATATCAAGAACATACATAATGCCAAAGGTAGCTACCACAATCAGGGCAGAGCTAAGGTTTGTTCCGAAAGAGAGTGATTTCAAGAGAGTACGCATAGTTGCATCCTCCTTTGTCTTCACAGAGAAGATACCAATAATTGAAAGTACAATACCTACGGCCGCAATCAGCATTGGAGCAATAACAGCTTTTGATTGTAATTCAAGATTGCCCGAATGCGAGAAAGCTGCAGCACCAAGTGCAGCGGTAGCAAGGATTGATCCACAATACGATTCATAAAGGTCGGCTCCCATACCGGCTACATCACCCACGTTATCGCCTACATTGTCGGCAATGGTAGCAGGATTGCGCGGGTCGTCTTCGGGAATACCGGCTTCTACTTTACCCACAAGGTCGGCACCTACGTCGGCAGCTTTGGTATAGATACCTCCACCTACGCGAGCAAATAGAGCTTGTGTAGATGCACCCATTCCAAAGGTTAACATCGTGGTAGTTATAATGGTCAACTTATCGGGAGTATCAGGCAGAATTGCAGTAAGCAACAGGTACCAAAAAGCGATGTCGAAAAGACCAAGTCCTACAACAACCAACCCCATTACTGCACCGCTTCGGAAGGCTACTTGCAAACCACTATTGAGCGATTGGCGCGCAGCATTTGCTGTACGAGCCGAAGCATAGGTAGCTGTCTTCATACCAAGAAAACCAGCCAAGCCCGAGAAGAAACCTCCGGTAAGGAATGCAATAGGTACCCATCCGTTTTGCAGGTCGAAGTAAGCCATGATGCCAAAAACAATGACCATAACCACAAATACGGCAACAACTACTTTATACTGCTGTTTGAGATAAGACATAGCCCCTACACGAACGTGCTGAGCTATTTTTTTCATAAGGTCGGTACCTTCGTCTTGCTTCATCATCCATTTGAAAAAGTAATAAGCAAATCCAAGCGCTATGACAGAAGCTACCGGGACAATCCAGAAAAGTGTATCATTCATACTTAATTAAATAATTAAAGGTTATTATTAGAAACTGTTTTGAATTTCCACAGAATAAATGCAAAACAGTTTCTAAGAACCAAAAATATTGATTAAGTGCGAGATAAACAAAGGATGTCTATAAAAACGTAAAAGAAATGCAAAAAATTAGAAACTGTTTCTTAAAACATCTTAGCTACTCGCTCAATGCCTGCAGCTAAAAAATCCACCTCTTCTTTTGTATTGTAGAAAGCGAAAGAAGCACGAACTGTTCCTTCTACCCCCATGCGTTGCATAAGTGGTTGCGCACAATGATGCCCGGTACGGACAGCAATGCCTAAGCGGTCGAGCAATGTACCCATATCAAAATGATGAATATCGCCGACAAGGAATGAGATAACACTACTTTTGTGTTCGGCCTCGCCAAAGATGCGCAATTTATCTATTTGCTTTAACTGTTGTGTAGCGTATTGGGTAAGCTCGTGCTCGTACTCAGCAATATTCTTCAGGCCGATAGCATTTACATATTCCAAGGCTTTGGCAAGAGCGGTAGTCCCGATGTAATCCGGTGTACCGGCTTCAAACTTAAACGGCAGCTCGTTGAAAGTAGTTTTCTCAAACGTTACTGTTTGAATCATCTCACCGCCACCTTGATAAGGAGGAAGCGCATCTAGCCATTTTTCTTTTCCATAAAGCACACCTATGCCAGTAGGACCGTATATTTTGTGAGCAGAGAAAGCGTAAAAATCAACATCCAGTTCCTGCACATCCACCGGAATATGAGGAACAGACTGTGCACCATCTATCAGTACAGGAACTTCGTGTGCATGAGCAATCTGTACAATCTCTTTAATTGGGTTAATTGTACCCAACACATTTGAGACATGCACAATACTGACCAACTTGGTACGTTCGGAAAAAAGAGTTTTGTATTCATCAATCAGCAACTCTCCTTTATCATTGATAGGAATAACCTTGATAGCAACTCCTTTTCGGGCAGCGAGCAATTGCCACGGAACAATATTGCTATGGTGCTCCATAGTGGAAATAATAACCTCATCACCTTCGGCAAGAAAAGCCTCACCAAAAGAGAATGCCAACAAGTTGATAGACTCTGTTGTTCCACGAGTAAAAACAATCTCATTAGTACTTTTGGCATTGATAAAACGTCGAACTGCTTCGCGAGAAGCCTCGTGCAACTCAGTAGCTTGCTGCGACAGGAAATGCACCCCACGATGCACATTAGCATTTACCGAATAATACTCATGATTGATTGATTCGACTACACTGCGTGGCTTTTGTGTAGTGGCCGCATTATCCAGATAGATTAATGGCTTGCCATACACTTCGCGTTGCAGAATAGGGAAATCAGCTCTAATAGCCTCACCCCAACCCTCTCCAAAAGAGAGGGGGTTAGAACTACTCTTATTTATATTTTCTTTTTGCATGTACAAGCCCTTTCATTATTGCTGTTTGTCAAATCTATCTTTCCTTCTCCCTCTTCTTTGGAGAGGGTTGGGGTGAGGCCACAACCTTGACAACGTGCCAGCTCACCACGGAAACGTTTCTCGACCAGTAAATGCAGACGGTCTTTGAGTGCATCCAAACGAATGGTATCTACTACCTCATTCACAAAAGCAAACATGAGTAATAGACGTGCTTCTTTCTCTTCGATACCACGTGAACGCATATAGAAAAGTGCATTCTCATCTAACTGTCCTACCGTTGCACCATGACTACACTTTACATCATCTGCATAAATTTCTAATTGTGGCTGGGTGTACATACGCGCTTCACGGGTAGCACAGAGATTGCGATTAGTTTGCTGTGAGTTGGTATGCTGTGCACCCGGTCTTACCAAAACCGTTCCGGCAAAAGCACCTACAGCTTGTTCATCGAGTACGTATTTGAAAAGTTCATTGCTATTACAATTGGGTACGGCGTGATCTATAAAGGTATTATTGTCCACGTGCTGGTTCTTATCAGCAATAACCATTCCGCATACGTTTGTCTCAGCATGTTCGCCAGCTAAGGTTACCCTAACGGTATTGCGTGTAGTGCCATTATAAAGCGTTACTCCATTGAGTAGTACATTGCTGGATGCCGCTTGCTCTACATACAGATTGCTCAAACGAACGGAATTAAGAGTTGTTTCTTCTAACTCGTATAAATCGAAAGTGGCATTCTCTCCTACAAACACTTCAATTACTTGTGTAGCAAGGAAGTTCACATCGTCCATTGCATGGTCACAAGCCAATAGCTTAGCTTGCGCACCTTCCTCCAATACAATCAACACGCGACGGTTTACCAAAAAGTCTACATCCGAGCGCAGTATATTTACCAATTGTATCGGCCTATCCACAACAACATTCTTAGGAACATAAAAGAAGACACCATCTTGTGCGAAGGAGGTGTTAAAAGCCGTCACACCATCCTTCGATGTATCTGCCAGCTTGCCATAATACTTACTAATGAGCTCGGGATTGGTCTTTGCCACTTCTTTTAGGCTACCAAAAATAACGCCTTCGGGAAGCGTTGCTTTAGGAGGTAGTTTATCGTAAAAAGCATCGTTCACCACAAAATACAAGGAAGTACTCATATTAGGCACATCGCAGTGGAACACTTCGTAAGGGTTCACAGGAATATTCAGCCTATTCAAGTTCAAACCGTAATCCGGTTCAAAAAAGCGACTGACATCAGTGTATTTAGAAGCTTCCTGTTTCTTTGTAGGAAATCCAAGTCGTTCAAAATTGGCAAAAGCAGTAACACGGTGTACATTCAGCACATCGGCACTACGGGTATTTATTAACTCCTTTGTTTGCGCAAAGAGGTCTATGTATTGTTGTTCTATCCGCATAATACCTCCTATTCACCAACTTCTTCTTTAATCCAATCGTATCCTCTTTTTTCTAATTCAAGAGCCAATTCAGGTCCGGCAGTCTTAACAATGCGCCCTTTGTAAAGTACGTGCACAATATCCGGTTTGATGTAATCCAACAAGCGCTGATAGTGTGTAATAACAATGCAACTTGTCTCTGGTGTCTTAAGCTTATTCACACCTTCTGCAACAATACGGAGTGCATCAATATCCAAACCGGAATCTGTTTCATCCAGAATACTCAAACGCGGTTCGAGCATCGCCATCTGAAAGATTTCATTACGCTTCTTCTCTCCACCACTGAAACCCTCGTTTACGCTACGGTTAGCAAGTTTGCTATCCATTTCAACAATAGAACGCTTCTCGCGCATCAGTTTCAGAAATTCGCCGGCGCTAAGTGTAGGTAGGTTCTTATACTTTCGTTGCTCATTAACAGCAGCACGCATAAAATTAACCATGCTTACTCCCGGAATCTCTACCGGATATTGAAAAGAGAGAAAAAGTCCTTCATGGCTTCTATCCTCGGGAGTCATCTCCAGTAGGTTCTTATCGAAGAAGGTAACACTACCTTTGGTTACTTCAAAGGCGGGATTTCCTACCAACACACTACTAAGTGTGCTTTTCCCCGAACCATTTGGTCCCATAATGGCATGTACTTCACCCGGGTTTATCTGTAAGTCAATACCTTTTAATATCTCTTTTCCGTTGATACTTGCATGCAAGTTATTTATCTTTAGCATCATGTGATTTACGATTTATTTGTTTCTGATTTATTTAGCCTACACTACCTTCTAAAGAGATAGTCAGCAGTTTCTGCGCTTCAATAGCAAACTCCATAGGAAGTTTATTTAAGACTTCCTTTGCATAGCCATTTACAATTAGCCCCACAGCATCTTCAGTAGGAATTCCTCGCTGATTACAATAGAATATCTGGTCTTCACTGATTTTGCTGGTGGTTGCTTCATGTTCTACTACAGCCGTTTCATTATGAATATCCATGTAAGGGAATGTATGCGCACCACACTTATCACCCAAGAGCAACGAATCACATTGGCTATAGTTGCGTGCAGCTTCGGCCTTTTCGGCAACACGCACTAAACCACGATAGGAGTTCTGACTCTTTCCTGCCGAAATCCCTTTGCTGACAATTGTGCTACGAGTGTTTTTGCCAAGATGAATCATCTTAGTACCTGTATCGGCTTGTTGATAATTGTTGGTTACAGCAACGCTATAGAATTCGGCCGTAGAGTTATCGCCTGCAAGGATACACGAGGGATACTTCCATGTAATGGCACTACCGGTTTCTACCTGTGTCCAAGAGAGTTTACTGTTTATACCTTTGCATACTCCACGTTTGGTTACGAAATTGTAGACGCCGCCCTTTCCTTCAGCATCACCCGGATACCAGTTCTGAACGGTACTATACTTAACTTCGGCACGGTCGCGCACAATAATTTCTACAATAGCCGCATGCAGTTGGTTCTCATCGCGCATAGGAGCAGTACAACCTTCCAGGTAAGAAACATACGAATCATCATCAGCAACAATAAGTGTGCGTTCAAATTGTCCGGTATTTGCTGCATTAATGCGGAAATATGTAGAGAGTTCCATAGGGCAACGAACTCCTTTTGGTATATATACAAATGAACCATCGGAGAAAACTGCCGAGTTCAATGCTGCAAAAAAATTATCCCGATAGCCAACAACTGTTCCCATATACTCTTTTATCAAGTCGGGATGTTCCTTCACGGCTTCACTAAATGAGCAAAAGATAATTCCTTTCTCCAGTAAAGTCTCTTTGAAAGTAGTCTTTACCGACACAGAGTCCATAACAGCATCAACCGCCATGCCACTCAATGCCATTTGTTCCTCCAATGGGATGCCCAACTTATTAAATGTTTTTATCAGTTCGGGGTCTACTTCATCCATGCTTTTGGGCGCGTCCTTCTTTTTGGGAGCCGCATAATAGGATATTCCCTGATAATCAATCTCGGGTATGTGCAAATGTGCCCATGTAGGCATTTCCATTGTAAGCCAGTGGCGATATGCTTTCAGCCGGAACTCCAAGAGCCACTCCGGTTCATTCTTTTTTGCAGAAATAAGACGAACCACATCTTCATTCAAACCTTTCTCAATAATTTCCGTATGAACATCAGTTGTAAAACCGTATTTATACTTCTCTTGCGTGAATTGTTTGACGAATTTATTGGGTTCTTCCTTTGGGTTTTCCTTTGGATTATTTTCTTTCATAGTTTATATACTGATATAGTCGTCGGCTACTTCTCGCACGGTGGGGAATATACTGCCGACAAAATGCTTCATTGGATAATATAACACCGACTCCTCTTTCTTTGTTTTGCTGAAAAAAGTATTATCTGAGTCGACGTACTCGAAAACATTGATAGCCAGCCCTAAAATGACAATCCATTTCAGTGCACCGAGTCCTAGCCCCAACACACGATTAAGCCAACCTAGCGAGACGGCTTCCAATGCATGGGTAAAGAAAGAGGCTACAAGCGTAAACAGAATAGGAATAATCAACCAAATGCCTACAAAGGCAGCAATTTGAGCTACCGTCATGGAATTGGTTATAGTTGCGTAAAGTTTTTCGGCAACCGAATTGTATAGATAGTAAGCCAACATCAGACCTACAACAAGACCGAGTATTCCTGCCATTTGATTCAAGAAACCCATTATATATCCTCTTATAGCTCCGACAAGTACAATAAAGACCAGAACAATATCTATCAATGTAATATCCATAACGAATACTTCCTTTCTATTCTTACCAAAAACAATGTACCAATTACACAACATGATGTAAACATCCGTTTGGCAATTGGTACACTGAATATGTAATAGATGCGCGACGCGCCTCTATTTTTTATAATGTTTGTTTTACTTCAATTTCTTGGAATGACTCAATAATGTCGCCTACCTTAATATCATGATAGTTCACTAAGCTGATACCACATTCGTAGTTTGTAGCAACTTCTTTCACATCCTCTTTGAAGCGTTTCAGTGCGTTAATCGCTCCGGTATGAATTACAATACCATCACGAATTAATCTTGCCTTGTCAGAACGTTTCACCTTACCTTCTTTTACCATGGCTCCGGCTACTGTACCCACTTTAGTAATATTGAATACTTCGCGCACCTCAATCGTTGCAGTGATTTCTTCTTTTATTACTGGTTCAAGCATACCTTCCATAGCTGCTTTTACCTCTTCGATAGCTGCATAGATTACCGAATACAAGCGAACATCCACACCATCTTGATCCGCCATCTTGCGTGCTGCCGCCGAAGGACGAACCTGGAAACCAATGATAATTGCGTCTGAAGCTGCTGCAAGTGTAACATCCGATTCGGATATTGCTCCCACACCTTTGTGTATAACATTTACTTGGATTTGTTCTGTCGAAAGCTTAATCAACGAGTCGCTCAATGCTTCGATAGATCCGTCCACGTCTCCCTTCACAATCACGTTCAACTCGCGGAAGTTACCCAATGCAATACGACGTCCCAACTCATCCAACGTAAGAATCTTCTGCGTACGCAGTCCTTGTTCACGTTGTAGCTGTTCGCGTTTGTTGGCTATTTCACGTGCTTCTTGCTCAGTCTCTATTACATTAAATGTATCACCTGCAGTAGGAGCACCATTCAAACCAAGTATCAATACCGGCTCTGAAGGACCTGCTTTTTCGATGCGTTGGTTACGCTCATTGAACATTGCCTTTACACGACCAAAGTTCGTACCCGCCAGCACCACATCTCCCATCTTGAGTGTACCATTAGAAACCAATACTGTAGCCACATAACCACGACCTTTATCTAGTGTTGATTCAATAATCGAACCAATAGCTCTACGATTGGGGTTTGCTTTCAGTTCAAGCATTTCGGCTTCGAGAAGTACTTTTTCCATCAGCTCCTTCACACCCAGACCTTGTTTTGCCGAGATATCTTGTGATTGATATTTACCTCCCCAGTCTTCAACGAGGAAGTTCATAGCTGCCAGTTCTTCTTTTATCTTTTCGGGATTTGCCGCAGGCTTATCTACTTTATTAATCGCAAAAACGATAGGAACACCCGCCGCAACCGCATGGTTGATTGCTTCTTTTGTTTGTGGCATCACGTTGTCGTCGGCGGCTACAATGATAATCGCAATATCTGTTACCTTTGCACCACGTGCACGCATTGCTGTAAATGCTTCGTGACCTGGTGTATCAAGGAAAGTAATCCTTCTACCGTCTTCCAACTTCACATTGTATGCACCAATGTGCTGTGTGATACCTCCGGCTTCACCGGCAATAACGTTAGCTTTACGAATATAGTCGAGCAATGAAGTTTTACCATGGTCTACGTGTCCCATTACGGTAACAATCGGAGCGCGTGGCAACAAATCTTCCGCTGCGTCTTCTTCCTCTACAATTGCTTGAGCTACCTCAGCACTTACATATTCTGTTTTGAAGCCAAATTCTTCGGCAACCAAGTTAATAGTTTCCGCATCCAGGCGTTGGTTTATAGATACCATCATACCAATACTCATACAAGTTGCGATAACCTGATTCACAGAGACATCCATCATGCTAGCCAACTCATTCGCTGTCACGAACTCTGTAATTTTGAGTATTTTGCTATCCGCGTATTCCTGACTTTCTAATTCGTATTGGCGGTTTAACGCGCTTTCACGTTTCTCTTTACGATATTTAGAGGCTTTGTTCTTACCCTTTGTGGTAAGACGCGCCAATGTTTCTTTTACTTGTTTTGCAACATCCTCTTCGCTTACCTCTTGTTTTACCAAAGGTTTCTTGAAGCGGTCTTTATTATTGCCACGGTGTTTGTTCTGTCCACCTTGACCAGCTTGTCCACCGGGATGATTTGGTCTGTTTTGTCCACCTTGAGTTTTTTCACTATTTGGAACAGGACGTGTGAAGTTAGATGACACATTATTGATATCAACTCTCTCCTTATTTATACGACTTCTTTTTTTCTTTGTCGCATTGTCTCCTTCTTTAGCTTTTCCATCATCCTTACGGATTTCTTTGATGATGGCTTCCTTCATCAGTTTCTTTTGGTCCTGACGAACTTTATCTTTTTCTTCGCGCTCTTTGCGCTTTTCTTCTTTCGATTTCTTCTTAGGACGTGTGGATTGGTTAAGTGCTGCCAAGTCTATTTGCCCAACAACATTTATCTTGGATACAATACCTTCATTATGCAACTTAAACACATCATCCTCTGCCACTGCAGCTTCGCTGCTTTCGGTTGCTTTCTCGGCAGGAGTTTCCTGTATCGGCTCAACTTCTTTTTTAGTAACAACTTCTGCTACCGGTTCGGGCTTAACTACTTCTTCCTTTACCACAACTGGTTCGGGAGTCTTTACCTCGGTAACAACTTCTTGTACCGGCTCCACTTTCTCTACCACAGGTTCTTTCACCGGCTCTTGAACGGGTGCAGCTATGGGTTTTTCCTTAGCGGGTGCAGGTTTGGGACTCTTTTTTACTTCTGCAGCTGGCTCTTTTGCTACTTTCTTATTCAAGTTATCTAAATCAATCTTACCCACAGACTTAAATTTGGGTCGTGAATCTTCAGGAACAACAGCCTTAATTATATTGTCCGCCTTTGGCTTTTCCTCTTTGGGTTCGTAACCATCAATAGCTACCGAACCTTTATTGCGGTCTTTGTTTTGACGTTCCTGAATGAAACGTTCCGATTCGAGTCTCAGGTTCTTGTCTTTGCTGAATTCTTTTACAAGAATAGCATATTGCTCTTCTGTAATTTTGGTGTTGGGGTTTGCCTCAATGACATGACCCTTCTTTTGCAGAAACTCAACTACCGTTGATATTCCTACATTCAAATCTCTTGTAACTTTATTTAGTCTGATCGTCATACTATTTTAATGAGAATTTAGAGTTTAACTTTGAGAATTTTAATTCAGCGTCCGACATATCGTCTTCACTATTTATTATTCTTCTTCAAACTCTGATTTCAAAATACGAATTACCTCGTCAATCGTTTCTTCTTCCAAATCGGTTTTTTCAATCAACATCTCACGAGGTGCATTAAGTACGGACTTAGCCGTATCTATCCCAATAGCTTTAATGGCATCTATTACCCATTCGTCAATTTCATCGGCGAATTCATCCAAATAGATATCCTCATCCTGTAGGTTTTCATCCAATTCGCGGAATACATCAATGGTGTATTCGGTAAGCATACTGGCTAGCTTGATATTCAACCCTCCTTTACCAATAGCCAGTGACACTTCTTCTGGTTTCAAAAATACTTCCGCCTTACGTTCTTCTTCGTTCATACGAATAGAAGAAATCTTAGCCGGACTCAATGCACGCTGAATAAACAGCTGTATATTTGATGTATAATTGATAACGTCTATATTTTCATTTCTAAGTTCGCGTACAATGCCATGAATTCGGCTTCCTTTTACACCTACGCAAGCTCCTACCGGATCTATTCTGTCGTCATATGATTCAACCGCAATCTTCGCACGCTCGCCTGGTATACGTGCTATTTTCTTGATAGTAATAAGTCCGTCGTTAATTTCGGGAACTTCCATCTCGAACAAACGTTGCAAGAACACGGGTGATGTGCGCGAAAGAATAATCTTCGGATTATTATTTTTGTTATCTACGCGAGCTACTACAGCACGAGCAGTTTCGCCTTTGCGGTAGAAATCGCTTGGTATTTGTTCTGATTTAGGCAACAAGAGTTCGTTTCCTTCATCATCCAATAGGAGCATTTCTTTCTTCCATACCTGATACACTTCGGCATTTACAATTGTTCCTACCTTATCGCTATATTTATTGTATAAGCTATCTTTTTCTAACTCGAGTATCTTCGATGCCAATGTTTGACGCAGGTTCAAAATAGCACGACGACCAAACTTAGCAAAGATTACTTCGTCGGTTACTTCTTCGCCTAGTTCAAAGTCTGCATCAATCTTGTGCGCTTCGGTCAACGAGATTTGCATATTCGGATTTGTTAGTTCGTCATCGGCTACAACCTCGCGATTACGCCATATTTCGAAGTCACCTTTATCCGGATTTACAATCACGTCATAGTTCTCATCCGTACCAAACATTTTGGTAATAACGCTACGGAATGATTCTTCGAGCACACTAACCATCGTAGTTCTATCGATGTTCTTCAGCTCCTTAAATTCCGAAAATGTATCTATCAAGCTGATAGTTTCCTCTTTCTTGGCCATAATCTTATTTAAAACTAATTAGATATTTCGTATATTTTATTTCATCATAACGGAAGGTTTCGTCCACTTCAACAACCTTAGGACGTTTAGCACCTTCTTCTTTTACTTTCTTTTCTATGCCAACAACGAATTTATCCGCATCGGCTTCTTTCAGAACACCAGCCAACTTACGCCCGTCTTTTGCCAATACTTCCACACTTTCGCCAATGTGGTTGCAATATTGTTGCAACACTTTGAACGGTTGCCCGATACCTGCCGATCCTACCTCAAGCTCATAATCTTCTTCTTCGCGGTTAAGCTTCGACTCTATAAAACGGCTTAACTCTACGCAGTCTTCAATCCAAACACCTTCGGCATGGTCTATCTCGACAACTATTTTTGCATCGGGACTAACCATGACATCTACTAAAAAATAATCTTTTCCTTCCAGCCACTCAGTGACTATACCGGAAACTGTCTTTTTTTCTATCATTTATAACTGTGTGTAAAGAACAAAAAAAGGAGCTTACCGCCCCTCCTCCTTCATCCATTCGGGCGCAAAGATAGTAAATAGTATGCTGACACACAAAATATTATGAAGAAAAAAATAAATTATGTACCTTTACAAACCAAATCAGCATACGTTATGGCACATCACTTAAATACAAACAAGCAATTCATGGTAGGGAATGGCATCCTTGCCTTTGGCGTTTTTTTCATTGTAGCTATCTTTATTTATATAAGTTTACGGTTCAGCCGCGACAGAAAAGAAGAGGAGGTTTTTCCCGAAACTTACACCATTAGCCTCACTAAGGGTTTTGCGGGCGATTCGCTCTCTATCTTTATCAACGACAGCCTCTTTGTCAACAAACTGATTACAGAGGAGCCTTTCAGCTTTGACGCTGCCCGGTTTGCCGAACAAAGTGCCTTGATGATTGTGGACAACCTCACAGAAAAAATGTCGCTATTTGAGTTAAATCCTAAGGGAGGAACCATTTCGTTAATGAAAGACGAGGATGGGGTTAAGCTGCTGGCGCAATAAAAAATACCATTTCTACACTTTCCATAATGGGTTCGGAATAGCAATATGAAAGCAAAAAGCAGCTACGTACTCATGTTCTCATTAGTTCCTCTTACTATTTGACTTTTCATCGCAAAAGGATTTCTATTCCTTTTTCTTTTCGATGCCCTTTACAGGCCTTGTAGAAGAGGTAGCTTTTGGCTAAAACTGCCATAAGCATTTGCCTCAATTGCCATAAGCAACGAGAGCGAATGCCATAAGCTCTTGAGGCAATCTCCATAAGCATTTGGTGCAACTTCCATAAGCTTCAAAAGAAAAACAAACTGCATTCTAGATGCAAATGAACTGCGTTTTTAGGAAAAATCAGTTCAAAATAACCCTAAACACAGTTCATTTTCTGCGTTTTTTCCGTCCAAGATCCCTCGCGATGAATTTTATCGCATCCTTGGAGGCTTTGACAAAATGATAGTTTGATGTGTGTTACCGAAAGAGGCGATTGTAAAACAAACCGACAAAGAGCAGAGCGTCACGCACTATATTCTTAAGCTATAAATCTGTCTTAAAGTTCTTCAACTCTCTGCGAAGAGCCTCTGCTTGTTGTTCGGTTAGGCTATTCAGCAGTTTCCAAAACTTATCACTATGATTCATCTCTCGGGTGTGAGCCAGTTCGTGCAGCAATACATAGTCAATCAGGTGCTTAGGAAGTAGCATGAGGAAGCAGGAGAGGTTGATGTCTTTCTTTGCCGAACAACTTCCCCATCTTCCACGACTGGAATTAATTTTCACTGCACGATAAGGCAGGTTATGCTGCGTAGAAAGCATATACAAACGTGGCGGTAAAATGATTTTCGCATTACGCCGCAGCGCCTCGACTATTACTTTGCGTAGCCATGTTTGTAGTCCCTCATCAGAGAAATCGGCACCGGGCGGACAAATAACGTCCAGTTTACCCAGTTCGGACTTAGCCAGAAACTTAGGATGCGTACCATTCATCAAGCGTAGTTTGAAGTACTCCGCATCAATACGATAGTTCAAATTAATAGGTACGTATTTGCTTGCTGTTTTTTGTTTTGCCTTCAGCAGTTTATCCTTTACCTTCTCGATGGAGGTTTGCAACTCTCGCGCAGTAGCTCCGGGAGGAATGGTAACATAAATGGCATCGGGTTTGGTGCGAAACACAAAGTGTCTTGCACGTGGATTTATTCTTAGAATAAGCTTCCCAAGCTCTTTATCTTCTATTATATTATTCAAGATAGCTCCTTTTATAAACAAATATACACGATAATTTTAGAATTTCTGCAACTTTTCTTCAACCAAGCACGTCTAACAAATATATGAACCAAAAACGCACATTATGAAAGCAACAAAAAGCATCTATCTGTTGAGCTTCGTGGCTATATTTATCTGCTCTGGCTGTTACTACTCCGGCAATCTGAATCTGGGAGGAATCGAGCCAAGCAGCAACTATATTACACGAGAATTTAACACCCCAACCTTCAATGCAATTAGCACCTCTATTGTAGGAGACATCTATTACGAACAGTCTACCGATGGCACAACAGCACTAAGTGTTTACGGACCCGACAATATCGTCGAGCTGGTAACAGTAAGTGTAAAGAACGGAGAGTTGAAGGTAGAAATGAAAGAAAAGATTAAAATAAGGAACGTGAAGAACTTCAAGATAACCATCTCTTCTCCCGAAATAGACAATATTACATTTAAAGGTGTGGGCGATTTTATTACTAAAAACGGCATAACCGCCAACAAGCTTTCCATCTATAGCAGTGGTGTAGGCGATATTAATATAAGAGGCATTGTGTGCAACAAACTCACCGCGCACTTAGAAGGTGTAGGAAACATAAACCTGAAAGGAGAAGTTGCAGAAGCCATTCTTTCATCCAAAGGTGTGGGAAACATCAAAGCATCCGATTTAATCAGCAAATCGACCAACGCCACAGTGAAAGGAGTAGGTGACATTTCGTGCTTTGCATCGGAAAAGATAAAAGCAAGCGCACTTGGCGTAGGAGGCATTCGCTACAAAGGTAACCCCAAAGAAAAAGAACTCAAGAAAAAAGGAGTAGGTTCTATCAAAGGAGAATAATGTTTAACCAAATAAAACTGTATGATTATGAGACGCATTTCATTGATTATCCTTGCTGTAACATGTATTATTGCCGCTACAACCGCACAGGCACAAACAGTAACGGCAAGCAAAAAGTACATTACCAAAACCGTAAAGGCAGACAACTTCCATAGCATTGTAGTAAATGGCAGCCCTACTGTTATCTATCAACAAAAAGCAGGCGCTCCCTCTATCGAGATTTATGGCTCGGACAATATTGTTCCGTTGATAGAAACATCCGTAAAAAATGGTGTGTTAACTGTACGGTTCAAGAAAAATACCAGCATCAGGAATGTACAAAAGCTGGAAGTCAGAGTAACTTCTCCCCGATTAATAGAAGCAACCGTAAAAGGATCGGGAGATATCGAGATGCCCAAAGGGGTAAAAGTTGACGGGAAGTTTACGCTATTAGTAAATGGTTCGGGAGATATAAACGGACAAAACATTATTTGCGAAGAGTTGGTTGCAAAGGTAAGCGGATCGGGAGATATTGAGTTAAAGGAAACCGTTGCAACCATCATAAAAGCATTGGTAGCAGGGTCGGGTGATATAGATTTGACAGGAAAGTGCGAAACGGCTATTTATGAAGTGGCTGGGTCGGGAGATATAAACGCAACAAGATTAAAAGCCACTCATGTTACAGCCAATGTAAGAGGGTCGGGAGATATTGAGTGTACAGCTATTGAAACGCTAACAGGTTCATCCAAAGGTAGCGGAGCAGTAGAGTACAAAGGAAACCCGGAGGTTAATTTTAGCGGAAAAGGTCTTTCCAGAATGTAAGTTTACCGGGGCGCGCTATTTCCGTATGCGCGTCCCCTCTGCTCCCCCAATAGCCGAAGCCAAAGTAATAACTACTTCAGACACTCCTGCGTTTATTGCATCAAAGGAGTTTTCCAGCTTGGGAATCATGCCGCCCTGTATCGTTCCATCAGCAACGTATGCCTCAAACTCTTGGCGGTTAATGTGGGGAATAACACTATCATCATCGTGTTCATCGCGCAACACACCCTTCTTTTCAAAGCAAAACACCAGTGTAACATCAAAGTGAGCAGCCAAAGCTTTGGCTGTTTCTCCGGCAATGGTATCGGCATTGGTGTTAAGCATATGACCATTGCCGTCGTGTGTAAGCGGAGCCATCACAGGAACAATGTCTTTGCGGATAAAGTCGGCAAGCAACGCACCGTTTACTTGCTTTACATCGCCAACGAAACCATAATCTATTTCCTTTACAGGACGTTTTTCTGAGCGGATTACACCCATATCGGCACCGGTTAGTCCTAACGCGTTTACTCCTTTGGCTTGCAAACCGGCAACAATGTTCTTGTTGACAAGTCCGCCATAAACCATAGTCACAACTTTCAGGGTTTCGGCATCGGTAATTCGACGCCCGTTCACCATTTTGCTCTCTATACCAAGCTGCGCGGCTAACTTAGTTGCCGAACGCCCACCACCGTGTACTAATACCTTGTAGCCTTCTATATTGGCAAAGTCGGCAAGCAATTGGTTCAGAGTATCTTGCTCTTCTACAATCTTTCCACCGACTTTGATAACTGTTAGTTTCTCCATTTATTCTAAATATGTATACCCGTAAAGTCCCGAACGATAGTTAGACAAGAACTCTTTTCCTTCTTCAAGCGAAATCTTTCCTTCTTTTACCGATTTTGTAACCCACGTCTCTAACGAGCGAACCAATTTCTTGGGGTTGTATTGTACATAGTCAAGTACTTCGGCTACGGTCTCACCATCAATAATTTGTTCTATATTGTATCCTTTCTCGTTTACGGATATATGTACTGCGTTAGTATCGCCAAACAGATTATGCATATCACCCAATATCTCTTGGTAGGCACCTACAAGGAATACCCCCATGAAATAAGGTTCTTTGGATTTAAGTCCGTGAACAGGTAGATAATGCGATACGTTTTTGGTAGAAATAAAGTTTGCAATCTTTCCATCCGAATCGCAGGTAATGTCTTGCAACGTTGCCGAGCGGTCTGGGCGTTCATCCAACCTATGAATTGGCATAATAGGGAAGATTTGGTCAATAGCCCACGAGTCGGGCAGCGACTGAAACAGTGAGAAGTTGCAGAAATATTTATCGGCAAGCATCTTCGACAACCCTTTGAACTCATCGGGTACATGCTTCAATCCTGCGGCTATCTGGCTTACTTCACGGGTAATAGACCAGTATAAACGCTCTATTTGCGCGCGTGTTCTTAAATCAACAATACCATGGCTAAACAAGTCGAGCGATTCCTCGCGTATTTGCTGCGCATCGTGCCAAGCCTCAAGCATCTTATTTTGATTCAACGTATCCCAAATGGAATAGAGCTCTTTTACCAATTCGTGATCATCTTCGGAGATAACTTCGTCATTGCCAAACTCGGGTACACTGGTTGTTTCAAGCACTTCGAACACCAACACCGAGTGATGTGCCGTTAATGCCCGCCCACTTTCGGTTATGATATTAGGATGTGGTATACCGTTTTTGTCACTCGCATCTACCAATGTAGAGATCGAGTCGTTTACATACTCCTGTATAGAGTAGTTTACGCTACTTTGGCTATTGGACGAGCGGGTACCATCATAGTCTACACCAAGTCCACCACCAATGTCCACAAACTCTACTTCAAAACCCATAGAATATAACTGCACGTAGAACTGAGATGCTTCGCGCAAAGCCGTCTTGATACGACGTATTTTTGTTACCTGACTGCCAATGTGAAAATGAATCAACTTCAGGCAGTCTTTCATTTCTTTCTTTTCCAGAAAGTCAAGTGCTTCGAGCAACTCACTTGATGTCAATCCAAACTTACTTGCATCGCCACCCGAGTCTTCCCATTTTCCACTTCCCGATGAAGCCAGTTTGATGCGAATGCCTATATTAGGACGAATATTGAGCTGTTTCGCTATCTTAGCTATCAGCTTCAATTCATTCAGCTTCTCTACTACCAAGAAGATGCGCTTACCCATTTTTTGTGCAAGCAACGCAAGCTCTATGTAACTTTCGTCTTTGTATCCGTTGCAGATAATGAGCGAATCCGAATCGGTGTTAATAGCAATTACCGCATGAAGTTCGGGTTTTGAGCCAGCCTCCAATCCCAAGTTAAACTTTTTGCCGTGGCTGATAATCTCCTCCACAACCGGGCGCATCTGATTTACTTTTATCGGATAAATAATAAAGTTCTGTGCTTTGTAACCATACTCTTCAGAGGCTTGCTTAAAGCACAACGATGTTTTCTCGATACGGTTATCCAGAATATCCGAGAAGCGAATAAGCATGGGAAGCGCTACATCACGCAGTTGCAGCTCATCGATAAGCTCTTTCAAGTCTACCCCTACTCCATCTTTGCGTGGAGTAACTACTACATGTCCTTGCTCGTTAATACCAAAGTAAGAGATGCCCCATCCTGTGATGTTATAAAGCTCCTCAGAATCTTCAATACGCCATTTTCTCATTTCCTATGTACTGCTTGTTTTAGTGTAATTAATGTGGCAAAAATACACATTAATATTAGAATTGGATTATATTTGTCTAATAGATACCTTTTTCGCCTATGCGAGAAGATTTCTTATAGCTTACTTGTTCAGCGTCAACATTTCTTCAATGTGGCTACGGTCGTTGCTTAGGCGTGGAACCTTGTGCTGACCGCCTAACTTTCCTTTTTCCTTCAGCCAATCGTGGAACAAGCCTTCCCGGGCTATTACAACTTCAAGTGGTTGCAAGGCTATGTCTTTCCAGCGCTTTGCCTCGTAGTCGGAGTTTACTTCTTTGAGCGTCTTATCAAGTATCGCGGCAAAGTTCTCAATAGAGTCAGGCATTTGAGCAAATTCAATCAGCCATTGGTGACGACATTTAGCATTTTCATCCATAAATACCGGAGCAGCAGAATATTCACAAATCTGCGCGCCTGTTTCCGCACAAGCTTTGGCTAAACCTTTTTCCGCATTGTCAATGATTAACTCCTCTCCAAAGGCATTGATAAAATGCTTCGTTCTTCCGGTAATAACAAATTTGTAGGGTTTGTTGTTGGTAAAGCGCACGGTGTCGCCAATCATATATCGCCATAATCCACAAGAAGTAGAGATAATCATGGCGTAATTCTTATTGAGCTCGACTTCTTCTAAGCAATAAACACGTGGATTCTCTTTATCAAGATCTTCGAGCGGCATAAATTCATAGAATATACCATAGTCAATCATCATTAACATAGAAGGGTCAGAAAGGTCATTTTGTGTTCCAAAGTACCCTTCGGATGCATTATAAGTCTCTACATAATGCATATTCTTTGAGTGTATGATTTGCTTATATTGCTCTCTGTAAGGAGTAAAACTAACCCCACCATGAAAGAAGACTTCCAGGTTTGGCCAAACTTC
Organism: Bacteroides sp. 214; assembly: GCF_010501015.1. Taxonomy (GTDB): domain Bacteria; phylum Bacteroidota; class Bacteroidia; order Bacteroidales; family Bacteroidaceae; genus Bacteroides. The sequence continues at coordinate 27,441 of NZ_QVML01000003.1, forward strand.
CTCCAATGAAGTCTTACCTGTTTTTTCTAAAACACGTTTGATAAGTACAAGAAACCACGAAGGAACTCCAGAGAGGCTGGTAACATCTACATTGATTGTAGCATTGGCTATAGCTTCAATTTTGCTTTCCCACTCGTCCATCAATGCTATTTTCTTACTGGGAACACGCAGGAAATTAACCATAGGGGTTACGTTCTGTATCAAAATAGCCGACAGGTCTCCAACCAATCCGTGTTTCAAATTATCATTCGGGCGATGACTACCACCAAGAATAACACCTTTCCCCGAGAAGAACCTGCTTTCGGGGTTCATGCGTAGATACATGGCTACAGCATCCGCACCACCTTTATAGTGTATATCATTCAGGGATTCTTTGCTAATGGGAAGAAACTTACTTTTGTCGTTGGTAGTTCCCGAAGACTTGGCAAACCATTGTATTTCCGAAGGCCAGATCAAATTCTTTTCACCGGCTCTCATTCGCTCTACGTACGGCTTTATGTCATCATACATTTGTACCGGTACGCGTTCTCGAAATTGGTCGTAATTAGATATGGATTTATAGTCGTATTTGTTCCCCCATTCTGTATTTTTTGCCTTATTCAACAGCTTCATCAGCACGTTATTTTGTATCTCTCCGGATCGCGAAGCATACAAATCTATTTCCTTCAGTCGGAGGGCAAAAACCTTACTTATACCTTTGGTTATATTCATTTCAATAATCAGTGTAATGTTTGGCTGCGCAAAAGTAACTTTATTTATCTTTTTTTCCTACCTTTACTGCGGAAACAATCTCAAAAAGTGTTCATTTTAAGCTTTTTATATTCAATTAGAGTGTTTTCGGAAGTAAGTATTTGGGCTTTTATTCATCTAAGTACGAAATGAAAATAGGTATTCTAACTTCAGGAGGAGACTGTCCGGGAATCAATGCTACGATACGCGGAGTCTGCAAAACAGCTATCAATCATTATGGAATGGAGGTCATTGGCATCAACGATGGTTTTCAGGGGTTATTGAACAAGGATATACAAGTTCTTACGGAGAAATCTTTATCGGGTTTGCTCACACAGGGCGGTACTATTCTTGGCACCTCACGCGAGAAACCTTTCAAGAAGAGAGGAGCCGACGGGATAGACAAACCTGCTATTATAGCTCAAAACATACACGAATTGGGACTGGACTGTGTAGTCTGTATCGGCGGAAATGGTACACAAAAAACGGCTGCCAAGTTTGCCGAGATAGGTGTAAACATTGTCTCTATCCCCAAAACAATCGACAATGACATTTGGGGAACAGACTTCTCTTTCGGATTCGACTCTGCTGTAAGTATAGCTGCCGAGGCTGTAGACCGTTTGCACTCCACAGCCAGCTCGCACAAACGTGTAATGGTTATGGAGGTTATGGGACACAAAGCAGGTTGGATAGCACTTTATTCGGGCATGGCAGGTGGCAGCGATATCATTCTTCTTCCCGAAATACCTTACACAATAGATAATATAGCCAACGCAATAAGCGAACGATTTAAACAAGGAAAAACATATTCTATTATTGTTGTTGCCGAAGGAATTCAAACACCTAATGGCGAGAAAGCGGCATCCTACATCACAGAAGAGATAGGAAAGAGAACGGGGGTGGAAACACGCGAAACAGTATTAGGATATATCCAACGCGGCGGTTCCCCTACTCCTTTCGACCGGAATCTGGCAACTCGAATGGGAGGTCATGCTACCGAACTGATTGCTAACGGCGAATATGGATGTATGGTTGCTCTATCGGGCAATGACTTTATCTCATTACCTTTGTCGGAAGTAAGAGGAAAATTGAAACTGGTTACAGAAGACCATGATTTAGTTATCCAAGGTCACCGAATGGGAGTCTGCTTCGGTTAGTTCTTTTGCTTCGTGTATGCGAAGAACGAATTTATGAGAAGATTTAATTTGCTTCAGCGCCATCTCGGCGGCGTTTTGTTGCGATTCTTTTTTAGAATAACCATTTCCCTTACCGGCAGATATACCTTCTATCATCACTTCTGTATGAAAAATGGGGTTACTCTCGGCATCCAATGATTGTTCTATTAATTCAAAAGAGACTGCTACCTTATTCTTTTGACACCATTCAATTAATTTGGACTTGAAGTTAACCTCTTTACGCGACAACTTATCTATATCGATATGCTTCCCGATTATTCTTTCTTCGAGAAACTTCTTGCATTGATAATATCCCTGATCTAAGTAAATAGCACCGATGAATGCCTCGAACGCATTACCATACATATAGCTATTGTGTGAAGAAGAACGGTTGGAATACTTAATTAGTTTGTCTAATCCAATATCTACAGCAAGCTGATTGAGTGTTTCGCGTTGCACTATTTTCGAGCGGGTATTGGTAAGAAAACCTTCTCGCTTTCCTTCAAAATGGCTATATACCACATCGCCAATAATAGCGTCAAGAATAGCATCTCCCAAAAATTCCAAGCGTTCGTTATTAAGATAGCGTCCTTTTTCCGAGCGTACAGATACTGACTTGTGCATCAGCGCCTGATGATACAAATTTATATTGCGTGGATAGAATCCCAGTATCTTATAAAAACAAAAATAAGACTCTCTGTCCCTATGGAACAGGAGTCTTATTTTCTGTATAGTATTGCGTAGCACGACTAATTACTCTGCGTATTTTTTGAAAATAGCACAAGCATTATGACCGCCAAATCCAAATGTATTGGATAACGCTACATTCACTTCACGCTCTTGCGCTTTGTTGAAAGTATAGTTGAGGTCATAATCAATGTTTTCGTCGTTATCTCCTTCGACATGATTAATTGTTGGAGGCACAATATTATTCTTGATAGCAAGAATACTTGCGATAGCCTCAACAGCACCAGCAGCACCAAGTAAGTGCCCAGTCATTGATTTTGATGAACTAATGTTCAATTTGTACGCATGATCTCCGAATACTTCTTTGATCGCTTTCACTTCCGACACATCGCCAACAGGCGTTGATGTACCATGCACGTTGATGTAATCAACTTCTTCCGGTTTCATACCCGCATCTTCCAACGCATTCTTCATCACCAATTTAGCTCCAAGTCCTTCGGGATGAGAAGCTGTCAAGTGATAGGCATCTCCCGAAAGCCCGGTTCCAACTATTTCGGCATAAATCTTAGCGCCACGAGCTTTTGCATGTTCCAGTTCTTCCAGAATCAAACAACCGCCACCTTCGCCCATCACAAATCCGTCACGGCTTGCGCTGAATGGGCGCGAAGCAGCTTTAGGGTCGTCGTTACGGGTAGATAGCGCGTGCATAGCGTTAAAACCACCTACACCAGCAGCAGCAATAGCAGCTTCGGAACCACCTGATACAATTACATTACATTTCCCCAAACGAATCAGGTTAAATGCATCGGCAATTGCGTTGGTCGAAGTAGCACATGCCGAGCATGTAGCATAGTTAGGACCATGAAAACCATACATGATTGATATTTGACCGGCTGCGATATCCGAAATCATCTTAGGAATAAAGAAAGGATTGAATCGTGGACCTCTCTCTATGTTGGTAGCATAGTTGCTTACCTCCTCTTCGAAAGTTTTAATTCCACCAATACCAGCGCCAAATATAACACCGATTCTATTCAAGTCTTCTTTCTCAACATCCAAACCAGAATCCGTTACCGCTTCTTTGGCTACAGCAATGGCGTACTGTGTATACAGGTCCATTTTGCGAGCCTCTTTGCGATCAATGTATTGGGTTGCATCGAAGTTCTTCACTTCACATGCAAATTGGGTTTTAAATAACGATGCGTCGAAATGAGTAATAGGTCCTGCCCCGCTAACACCATTTACAAGGTTGTTCCAAAACTCTGGAACGTTATTGCCAATGGGGGTAACAGCGCCAAGACCTGTTACTACAACTCTTTTCAATTCCATATAAAGAAATATAGATTACTTAGCGTTTGCTTCGATATAAGAAACAGCGTCACCTACAGTTCCAATTTTTTCTGCTTGATCATCTGGAATAGAAATACCAAATTCTTTTTCGAATTCCATGATAAGTTCCACAGTGTCAAGAGAGTCTGCTCCTAAGTCATTTGTGAAGCTAGCTTCAGTTGTAACTTCTGATTCCTCTACGCCTAATTTATCGACGATAATAGCTTTTACTCTTGATGCAATTTCAGACATAACTTTGAATTTTTAATTAATAAATAGATTTATTTCTTTAAATTTGCGGTTGCAAAGGAATGAATATTTATTGTTCCAAACAAATATTTGAATAACAAAATACGATTTATTGCACATTTTTCACTCTTTTGTGCAGGTCGTTTACTTCAAACAAAGATGAATATAGCCATTTTAGCGTCTGGTTCGGGCTCTAATGCCGAGAACATTGCAAGACATTTTAGTAATAACAAAGAAGTTCGGATAGCACTCATTATCACGAATAAAAAGGATGCGTATGTATTGGAACGCGCGCGTACATTAAATATAGCATCGCTAATATTTCCTAAAGAAGAGTGGATAACCGGTGAGAGAATTATGGAGGCCTTGATAGATCATCATATCGACTTTGTAGTGTTGGCAGGTTTTCTATTGCGTATTCCCGATGTACTTTTACATAAATATCCCAACAAAATCATAAACATCCACCCATCGTTACTGCCTAAGTTTGGTGGAAAAGGTATGTATGGCGACCGTGTGCACCAAGCTGTGGTAGCAGCACAAGAAAAAGAAACAGGTATTACCATTCATTACGTCAATGAATATTACGACGAGGGCGAAGTCATTGAACAAATTACTTGCCCTGTGCTTTCTACTGATACTCCCGAGCAAGTTGCCGAAAAAGTTCATGCCTTGGAGTATGCCCATTTCCCAAGAGTTATAGAGAAAATACTCTTTAATCACTAATCTCGCAAAAAAATGCTTATGGCATTCACACCGAATGCTTATAGTATTCACCTTGAATGCTTATGGTATTCGCCTCAAATGCTTATAGCAGAAGAGTCGTTTGCTATAAGTAAAATACCAGTGAGTTTAGTATTAAAACTCACTGGGAAATATGACAAAACTCAGTGAGATATTAACAAGAACTCAGTCATAATATTCTCCAAATGTAGTTTGAAGGAATAGGTCTTCACCTTCACATATCGATGTAAGTCACACAGTGTGAGCCGTTTAGGCGTGAAGACCCCCTCCCTTAGGTCTTCACAAGGTCTTCACCGGTTTTTTTTGAATGTATAAGCACTCTTTTCTCTTCGCAACGGATAGTCCCCTCTGAATTTTTCAAAAAGTTCAGGAGCTTCCTTCAAGTTGTTACTATCTATAGCCGGATTGTATATTTTTAGTAGTGCCTCGCTCCAAGAAGTAGCTTCAATAGTGCTTTCTGCAGGTACTGGAGGGTTTATTTCGTAATGAAAGGAGCGCCCAAAATGTTTACAAAGTGCTTGTAAAGACATTCTGGTAGCATTAGCTTTGCCATCGGCAGAATAGCCCGCAATGTGGGGTGTGGCAAGAAAAGCTTTCTGCAACAGTTCCTTATTAATATGGGGCTCTTCCTCCCAAACATCAATAATGGCTTCGCTTACCACTCCTTTTCGCATCGCATTTAGCAATGCTTGTGTATTTACCACTTCGCCACGTGAAGTATTAATAAGAACAGGCTTTCTAACGAGTTGCGCAAAAAAGCCTTCATCAGCAAGGTGGAAGCTTTTATAAATCCCTGTCCGGTTGAGTGGTGTATGAAAGGTAATAACATCGCACGTACGAGCTATCTCTTCGAGCGTACTATATTGTTCATCCGGATGCGCAGTTTGCAACGGTGGGTCATTCTTCAACACTATCATACCATGTTCTTGTGCCATTTTTGCAATACGACTACCTACATTCCCTACTCCCACAATACCAATACGCGCCCCCTCCAAACAGAAAGAGCGTTCTTGTTGCAGCAATAAAAGGCTGGACTCCACATACTGCGCCACCGAATCGGCGTTACAACCGGGTGCATTAACCCACACAATGCCTGCCGCCCTGCAATACTCCGTATCTATATGATCGTAACCAATGGTGGCGGTAGCTATAAATTGCACACGGCTACCTTCGAGTAACTCCCGGTTACAAAGTGTGCGTGTACGAACGATGAGTGCATCGGCATCTTTTACCAATTCGGGGGTAAACTTATTGCCGGGTGCAAATACAACTTCGTCGGCAATGTGCCGAATTGCTTCTTCAATATAGGGAATTTTATCATCGACGATTACCTTCATGCCAATACTTTTGTTATATTTGTGACTAAATGCTATAAAGCATCATTTAAACAATGACAAAGTTATGAAAACATTTGCAGCTACCTGTCGTATCATCTTGATAATTCTCCTTTGCTCATCTGCATTATCTGCACAAGCAGCTACCCGCGAAGAAACAGAAAAAGAACTCCTTGCCAAAATGCAAACGCAATCTGGTGACGATAAATTCGAAACAATCTTTGACCTCATGTTGCTTTTCGAAGGCGAAGAGAAAATGCTGCATTACATAGACATGATGGAAGAGTATGCCGAAGAAATTTCTGACACTCACTTCAAAGGTAGTGCACTTATCATGCGCGCCACTTATTATTTCAACTGGGGCAATCTCGAAACTTTTTATCAGCATGCCGAGATAAGCAAGGAGTATTCGCTAAAGCAAAATGACTTGACGGCCTACTTTGCTATTGAAACCTATGTGATAGAAAAACACATAATAGCCGGAGAGTATGAAACTGCACTTCGCATCACCAAAGAGATGTTAAAACTGGCAGGAAAATACAATAATATCTATGGAGAGGTCAGTGCCTATACAAGTATGGGTGATGTATATACCGCCGAAGGCTATCACAAAGAAGCATTGAATGCATTTGAGAAAAGCTACGAACTACTGCTGCAATGGGAACGAGAGGATAAAGAACAACACATACTAGAAGCAGGAATTAAAATTATTAACGCTGCTTATAAAGCTAAAGAGTATGAAAAAGCACAGATATACTGCGAAAAACTTCTGGCTCACGACAATTCCTTTAGAGATTTAATCTCCCGCGACTACGAAAAATATATCTATGGATATTACGCGGCGCTTCACATTCAGAAGAACGAACTACCCAAAGCATGGGAATTACTTCAAATAGCAGACACAATACCTCATAATTTAGAGCACACCAAGCTATTACTAAATTCGGTTTATGCTTTTTATTACAACGCTACAGCCCAATATTCCAAAGCGTTAGAGCACCTCAACAACGAATTTGATGCCTACACCGAAAATGATATGATAATCGGCAACATTGAAGTTATGCGCATGAAAGCAGATATACTTAACAACATGGGCGAATACAAACAGGCATTTAATCTCATACAACAAGCAGGAGCACTATCCGACTCACTTGCCGCGACACGGATTGCTGCACAGTTGAGCGAATTTCGCACTATCTACCAACTCGACCGCATAACATACGAAAAAGAAAGACAGCAAATCATCATGTGGGCAGCCATAGGTGGATGCCTGCTACTTGCCACATTGGCTATTATTTCTGTTGTTTACTCACGTAGACTGTATCGCAAAAATCTATCGCTTTATAAACAAATCAGCGAACGAAACCGTAGCGACAAAGAGGCTTTTGAAGCGGAAACACAACTTGCGCCCGAACAACTTTCTCGAGAGCGAAGACTCTACATCAAGCTACAACAATTACTGGAAACAGATAAGCTCTTCACCCAACCCGAGTTTGACCGTGCAAAAATAACGGAGCAACTGGGCACCAACCGAAAATATCTTGCCGACGCGGTAATGAAAGAAACCGGTTTAACCTTTAGCCTCTTCATTGCCGATCTTCGCCTGAAGTATGCGCTCGAATTACTGGATAAAGAACCCAACCTTACTCTCGAAAGCATTGCCATGGATTCGGGGCATGGCTCTTACTCTTCGTTTTTCCGCGCCTTCACACAGAAGTATGGCATGAGCCCATCGGAGTATCGTAAGTTTGCAGCAAAAAAGACAATGTAGAAGTCATAGAGTCCGCACATACCCTATAATAGTAAATATTATTTATACCAAAAAACTTCTTGCAAATCACCACTTGCAAATGCAGCATTTGTCGTAACCGAAATGCTGCATTTCGATTAAGCGGTTTGCTGCATTTCGAAGTCATCAAATGCAGCATTTACAAAAAGCCTCTTACAGCACCTCCTAAAAGGGATTATTTGTAAACAATTCGCGATTTCCGCAAATTTGTTTACAACAAGGAGTTAAGATAATAATTTACATGTTTGGCCAAAATCCACAAGCTGATTCAAGAAGTGTATATTAAAAGCTAAATCCCACAAAACGTTTAACTAAAAAGAGGTATTTCTTCAATTTCTTTCACTTTTTGCAGATTTGACAAGTTGTTTTGCAGATATGCCAACACTTTTGCTCTGTGTTATCTTATTTTTGATACACAAATAAACGGGAGCATGAAGCATACTTATCTTTATAATCAAACCGAAAAGGAAACCCTTTGTTGGGTATATCTGCTGGAGCTGAAAAACAAATCCTTTTCTATATGCTATACACGTAACCTTTACAGGGAGCTACAGAGCCTCTCGAAGAGTATTCGCCTGGTGTTTTACCGCAGTTTCACCAATATAACCGATGGAATTGCCTACAAACTTCTTTTAGAAAACCTATCGCCTACAAGCATATATTACGTTATCACTGCACACAATCCTCTAAATGAAGATTTGCGCAAAGATTTTATCAACGAAAGCGAAGGAAAACAAAACTAATAAATCTAAAAAACAGCGATGAAATGGATATGAAAATCAAATCAATGAATAGAAAACATCTACATTTTAACACCAACAACATGAGAAACAAAATTTATGTGGTTTGCTTGCTGCTACTACAAGCATTAGTCGCTTTTCCTCAAGACGACAATGAAGCGCAACAAACCGGAACACGCTTCTCCTTCAAGTTCTTACCCGAGAATGACATCTTTTATGTTCCTTCGTGGAATAACGGACAAGAATTGGAGAAACTTTGCGAACTTATCTCTCAGCACGATAAGAAGATAGCAAATGGGGAAATACCGATACAAGTAACAGGTTATTGTACTTCGCTTAGCGAAGAGACAGAAAACCTAAAAATGGCAAAAACACGATCAAACCGTGTAAAAACTGAATTGATTCTGCGTGCCAATATGCGCGAAGAAAACTTCAGAACAACCAACCATGCCACAAACTATAATGGCATGAAAGATGTGGTGATTGTGTCCATTACCATCCCGAAGAAAAAACAGGAAGTGGTAGTGAAAGAGGTAAAACGCGAAGCAGAACCACCCAAAGAAGAAAAGAAAGAAGTGATTACGGTAGTTACAGAAGAAACAATCGAAACACCGATGGAACTTCCCAAGGTAAAAAGCAACTATGCGCAACTAAATCTGCACTTCAACCTATTGCATTGGCTCACACTTACACCCGATTTGGGTTTGGAACTAACCCTCAACCAACAGCTTACGCTCTTGGTACGTGGTACTTACACAGATTGGTCGTGGAAAGACGACGAACGTAGTTTCTACTTCTGGCGATTGAACCCCGAAGTGCGTTACTACTGGAAGCCACAGCGCAGTTTCTACACCGGTGCCGAATTTCATACCGGTTCATTCGATATAAAGCTAAACGATACCGGACGCAAGGGCGACTTCATTGGTGGAGGTTTAACCTTCGGGTATGTACTATATGTAAACAACTCATTGGCTTTCGACTTCAATCTTGGTCTGGGTTATACAAAGTTGGATTATGACAAGTATGTACTCAAGGGCTATAACGTGGAATCACGCAAGCGTAACGTGTGGGGACCTACCCAAGCGGGCGTATCACTGGTATGGAAGATTTGTAAGTAATAGTAATATAAAACAAGATAATCATGAAAAAGAATTACGCAATGATCGAACGGTTAACTAGAGGTTGCCGAGCGACGAACATAAAGAAGCGATGGTTGCTTCTGGTAATAGCAACAATTTGTATGTTGGGGGGGACTCAACAGGTGAGGGCAATTACACTATATGAAACAGGGAAAGTCACTATGCCCGTGTTTACTTATCCCTCGGAAGTAAATCAAGAAGGTTATATAACACTGTCCATCCCGGTTTATGAGGACGATAATAACCAAAGTTGGGTAGCAAAACAAAGTAATAAAGACTATCCCTATTTAACAGTGAATGCGACCAAATTCTTCGAATTCTATGTCGAAGATGGTCATGGGAAAACAGATGGACATAAGACTGTGATGGTAAAAGTGAGGCCCACATCAGCCGGAGCAGGAAGGATTTCGATAATTACAAAAAACGGCACAAGTGCTAGACTAACTAATACGAGTACATTTGCCGAGTATGAAATAGTATCTACACCCCAAAGCGGTTATCTATACACAATGATGCAAGTAAGAGTCTATCCCAGTACAGAAGAAAACTGCACCTTTAAGTTATGGATTACTACCAAAGAAACAGATACAAATGCTGGGATAACAATCCGCAACCAACGAGAAGGAGTTGAGTATGCATTCCCAAGTACACGCAAATTGTATATCCCAACAGTTTCAACAACTCCTACTTTTACATCGACATGGGAATTTTCATCTTCAAAAAAGATGAACTTAACAGGAAAGATTACAGGAATTGAAAAAGATACTTATTCAGCTTATGCACTTGCCTATGCTAAATGGGATGGAAATAATAATTATGAAAAAATGACCTACCCTAATGGAGCTATAAGTAGTAAATTTGAGGTTACTCTAGATGATTCAAATACGGATAAAGATAAAACCAAGACTATCAGGTACTACTGGCGACAAGATGTAGAAGAAAGATATAGTCCGCTGTATATAGAGAAATACTCATGCAATGCTATAATTCCGGCATACAATCAAGCAAAAGGTATCAATGGTAGCTATAATCAAACATCCGGAATAATTACCCTAAGCTGGACAGTAGATACTTCCACTCACTCGAACTCAAACAAGTTTGTTTCGAAAGCCCTTGGAGGAGATTTCCATGTGCAACGCGCTACCAACTCTCTTTTTAATCAAGAAGTAAAAGATTATACAGTTCCTTTTGTTGCAAATAAAACAAGTTACACCTTAAGTGATACGATAGCCGGTTTGTCAAATAACGGAACTTTCCATTATCGCATCAGACGTACACTTCCTACATCATGGAGCACAAGCAACTGGGATAATAACTTTTATTCTAGCGGAACAGTTACAGGCATTAGTGTTGCCAAACACGCAACCGTTTCAAGTCCTAAGCTGGTTGTTGATAAAGAAAGGTCAGAAGTAGTCATTACATGGACCGCCAACAAAAACTATTGGAGTTCCGGTTCTAAACTTATTATCAGAAAATATAATGTAACGACAAAGAATTCGCTCGATATAGAGTTGACCGAAACCCAGTTCAACAGCGGCACATATACAGATCAGGCTTTAACGGCATGCAACGAATACACTTATCAGATTTTTGTGAAGCCAGGTCTAACATTCTTCGAAACGCAAACAGCTATTAATATCTCAGGAAGTGCTATTGTTGAGGATATTGGCAATATTCAGGAGTTTAAAGCTTCCAAAGGCTATTTTTCCGACCGCGTTACATTAGAGTGGACAGCAATAGGTTCGTTTAACGAATTTATCATCAAACGCATGGAGTATGGCGAAACAGAAGGCAAACAGATTGGTACTGTATCGGCAACACTAAGCGAAACTTATAGTTTTGACGACGACAAAGGCATAGCCGGCGTTTATTATACCTATAGTATTATAGGAACTGCTAACTGTAACAATGTCATGCTTAAAACGCCAGAGAAAAAGGCTATTGGCTTCCGCACACCCACTGGAAATATTTATGGTCGCGTAACCTTCTCAAGTGGGCAGCCTGTAGGCAATGTAGAGATTCGTCTCAACTCCGAACTGGATTTAGGCAAAAGTATAAAACTAACAAACAGTACTGTTTTGCAAGTGCCCGAGATGAGCAGCCTCTCTAACGACAACTTTACTTTCCAAACTTGGGCGATGTCGGAAAGCGCAACGAAGCCTACCAGTATGGTTCTGTTCAGTAAAGCAGGACAGTATGAAGTTGGATTCAACAACAGCGGAGACCTCTATTTCACTGCGGGAACGGCAACAGTTAGCGCTCCGTACAAGTACGTAAAAAATGAGTTTATACATATATCGGCTATTAAGAAAGAACAAACGCTGAAGATCTATTTAGATACGATTCCACTTGTAGAAGAGATAAAGAGCGGAGTTACCCCCGTTGCTACACTAGATACGCTTTATTTGGGAAGTAACGAGACCAGAAACAAATTTATTGGTTACTTGGATGAAGTTCGTATATGGAATCGCGCGCTCGAATTTGACGAAATCAAGAGAGATTACAGCCGCCTTATCGTTGGGAACGAAACAGATATCATCGCTTACTATCGTTTTGATGAAACAATGGCAAACGAATTCTATGACATTTCGTACAAACGCACCAAGTATAACGAAAATCACGGTATAATTAAAGGAGGTACTACCGACACCCGTTCCTCCAAAGTTCCCGAAAATCTGGGACTGAAAGGTATTACCGACAACTCGGGTGACTACTACATAAACGGAGTTCCTTACGAAGGAAATGGTACCCAATATAAAGTTATCCCCTGGAAAGGTACGCATCAATTTGACCCCGAGTATCGTCTGCGCAACCTAAGCGATAGCGAACAAACTGTAGAAGCCAATTTTACCAACAAATCATCTTTCAATGTATCGGGTGAAATCTGTTACGAAAACACAAACATTCCTGTACAGGGAGTTACTTTTAAAATAGATGGAACTTACGTGAGCGACGGTAAAGGTGGTATGGCACAAAGCAACACAAAGGGAGAATTCAATATTGAGGTACCCGTAGGTGTGCACACCGTGCAGGCAATAAAGGATGGGCATACGTTCAATAACGATGGTTTGATACAGTTTGAGGGGAAAGACATCAACTACCAAGACCACAGAAGTGGTATTGAAATATGGGACATAACCAAGGTTCGATTCATTGGTCGTGTAGCAGGTGGGGCGGTAGAAGAGTCTTTCAAAGTAGGGCATTCTCTCTCGACAAACAATCTAGGAGATAATTTGGTTATAAAGTTAGCATTCATTGATGGCGATAAATTTGATCCGGATAACATTCCGAAATCAACATTTATAGAGCATCTCTTACCATCTAACAAGAAGAACGAAACACCGAAGAAAACAAAAATAGAGTATGAAGAAAAGGCTATCTACATCTATCCTGACGAGGGAACTGGTGAGTTCTTTGTAGATCTTATTCCTCATAGGTTTAAAATTGAATCGGTTTCGGCACTAGGACATGAAAACAATATCCTGAAAGAATCGACTTCAACACCTACTCTTAATTTACAGAACTGCATTGTAGAAATGGATGAAGTATACGAATATATGGATTCCGTCAATAATGAAGCATATAGCGATACGGTGAAATACCACTATAAAGAACAATTCATCAAACGTGTACCAATGGAGATTGATTTCTATCAGGTCAATAAGAAAGGAAGTAGGACAAAATACTTCGGCGAAGAAGAGATAGAGTTCACCAATCTGTTTGGCGACGCATACACTGTTCCTATTTATGCAAACGACAAATATTTGTTTAGCGACAACAATGGTAGTATTCCTGTATTCCTGCAAGGACATCAATACAACTATGTTGCCACAGCTTCGGAAGTATATAGATATAATGGCAGTTTAGACATCAAAGATGAGGACAGAGTACCTTGCGTAGATGGTTCGCTGGTTGTTATCAATAAGATTGCGACAGAAAGCACAGAAATATCTATCCGTCTCAACTCAAAAGGTCATGCTTTCTACTCGTTTGTTGCAGGCGTTCCCGACATGGGTAGTTCGGCTACGAACTCATTTTCTGCTCAAATAAAACTTACCAACAATGAGAAAAGCTCTTGGACGTTTGAGGGTAAAGAAATGATGAATGCCTATACCATTGGCTCAAAGTCCAAAGGAAGCGATTTTGTAACCGAAGGTCCTAAACAATTAATTACCGTACTGCGCGACCCACCGGGAAGCAACAGCTACGCATATCTGGAAAAGGGTACCGTTATTACTTCTACCTCTACCAGTAAGCATGGCGTAAAACAAACCGGCGAAGAAGATATACGTGCAGTGATAAGCCCCGAATTTAAATCAGCGGCAGGCACACCGTTCTTTATGACAATTACAGAGATAAAGACAGACAATAGCGTAGGTGGTATTGTAGAGCACGAACAATCTTCGTATGACGGAGAAACGACCACCAAGAGAACAACTCTGACAACACGTTTTGAAACCAGTAGCGACCCGCTCTACGTAGGACGTGACGGCGACGTGTTGATTGGTAACTCCACCAATATTGTATATGGAATGTGCGATGCGTACATTATTGTAGACAAATCGTACGAGATGACTTCTACCGATGATTTGGTTATGGAAGCCGACAATTATAAACTAATTCGCCGTTCTTCTTACAACTCGGATGTACAGTTCAAAACAATGTTTGCTTATCCACAAGTACATATAGAGAACCGACTGATTCCCGAATTGGTAGATTTGAAAAACAGTTACCTGCAGTATGGAACGCAATGGACACCAGATGTTGCACAGAAATATGCTAACGACAATGGTGAAACCGTATATGTTTCGTACTTATCTCGTGAAGATGAAAACTTCGGGAAAAGCAATAATGATGAAGAAGCATTCAGCAATGCCAATAAAACAGTCATAAAGCAAGATGGGCCAAGCTATCGCATCTATTATCCGGAACAAATGCCAAAAGCGCAACAAAATGATACCATCTTCCAGATTTGTTCTTCAATACAGAACTGGTACAACTTGTTGGCACAAAACGAACGCTCTAAACTCAGAGCCACCAAGATGCATCAAAATTACAGCTTCCATGCCGGTTCGTTAGTTGAATACTCGGAAGAGTACTCGTTCGAAACCGAAACAACCTACGAATACGACTATTTTGTAGGAGCCAGTGCCATATTAGAGCTAGGTGCTACATTTAATGGCGTAGGTTTCAAAACAACATTCAGAGAAGGAGGCTTTGAGCAAGGCGCTTCCTCTACCTCAAACGCAACGGAGAATACTCGTAAAGAGGGATTCGTACTTGCCGAGAACGGAGATGATGACTATCTCACGGTAGACGTTCTTTACGAGGAATCTGAAAATCTTTATGAAAAAGATGCAACGGGTCTAACCGATTTTGCGAAAGGACCATTTGTATACCGCACACGCGGCGGGGTAACATCGTGTCCGTACGAGCCGGTACGCTATACCAAGTATTACCAACCGGGCACTGTCTTAGATCAAGCCACTGTACAGTTGGAAGTTCCGGTATTGAGTTCAAACCTCACATCAGTTGTGAATGTTCCTCAATCACGTCCTGCTGTATTCACGTTATATTTGGAGAATCAGTCGGAGGCGAAAGAAGATAACTATTTCACACTTGCCGTATTGGATGGTAGTAATCCATATGGTGCCAAGTTATCTATCGATGGACAAGCATTGACCAGTTCGGGTCGTGCCTTCCTCGTACCGTTTGGCGAACAATTAGTGAAGACTTTGGAATTCCGTGTAGGAGCCGACTCAATGCGTTATGAAAACGTACAGTTAATCCTGCGTTCCATCTGCCAGTACGACCCAACTGATTTTGTGGAAAACATTGCCGATACGATCAGCTTATCAGCCTACTTTATACCGTCTTGTTCGGATGTTAACATCAAGACACCATTAGAGAACTTCATTGTAAACACTAAATCACCGAAAAAAGACGATGTGTATCAGTTGCCAGTAGTGCTCGATGGTTTCGATGTAAACAACCAATCTTTGGATCGCATTGAAATACAGATGAAACAAGAAGACGAATCGGAATGGTTTGCTGTACAAACCTATTTTACTAATCCTACAAGAATTAACAATCCGGATATGGAAGCTGAATTCGACCGAACGAAGTCTACCATTGAATACAACATACCAATGAACAGGTACGATTCAAGGTATCAGATAAGAGCTGTGAGTATTTGTGTAGACGGGCAAGATGAGATTTCTACCTTCTCGCAAATCGTAACAGGAACGAAAGATACCGAACGTCCTAAATTATTCGGCACGCCACAACCAGCCAACGGCATATTGGATGTAGAGGGTGAAATTCGTATTGACTTCAACGAGACCATCAAAGAAGGTGCTTTATCAAGGTATAATTTCCAAGTAACCGGAATTAAGAACGGATCTACAAAAACACACGGTGTATCCGTAGCATTCGATGGCATAAACGATTATCTGGCAACCGAAGCCGAGCGCAACTTGGTGGATCGTGACCTCACGATTGAAATGTGGGTGTACCGCGAAAGAGGCACAGGAGCAGCCACACTCTTCAGTCACGGCAACATCAACAATTCATTAGAGTTTGGATTTACTGCCGATGACAAACTAACTGTACAAATGAATGGCACAACGCATGTCAGCAATACACTTAGTTTTGAGACCGGCACACAATGGGCGCACGTAGCCATGGTGTATAACGCAACTAACGAAACTGTATCGCTTTTCTACAACGCTACCACTGTATTGAGTAAAGCAGCTGTTGGCAAGTATGAAGGTAATGGAATCTTTGAGTTTGGTCGCAGCATTAAATCCGCTTCCAACTTCTTCGAAGGCAAAATACATGAGGTTCGTTTGTGGGGCAAACAACTCACATCCAGTGATTTAAAAATCAATTGGCTAAGAATGTACTCGGGCTTAGAAAGCGGCATGATTGCTTACTACCCTATGCTGGAAGGAAAAGGAAATATGGTGTATGATAAAGTACGTGGAGCAAATGCAACAATGTATGCTGAATGGAGCACACAGGAGGGTAGAGCCATATCATTTGCAGGCGACGGAATTGTTATGATACCATCGGCAGAGATATCCAAAGAAATGGATTACACTATCGAACTTTGGTTCAATGCAGCTCCGGGACAGACCAACGCTACTTTAGTAAGTAACGAAGTGCAACAAGCAGGTGCTACACTATCCAATACAAACCGTTTCTTCTTGGGATTCAATGAAAACGGCAAACTCACGTTCAGAAGTAACGAACGCGAAGAAATTATTGAAGATACGCAACAAACAGACCTGCGCGACAACAACTGGCACCACATTGCCATTAGTGTGAACCGCGTTACCCGCCGAATGGAAGCTTTCATTGACGGAGCGCTTATCAAGCAATTCAATATAGAAGGTATCGAAGGAATGAGTGCAGACCAAGTAACCATTGGTGGAACACGCATCCTTGAGGGTATGACACTTGCCGGTACCCAAAATCATTTCACTGGAATTATTGATGAAGTCCGTTTCTGGAATGGAGCCATGACAGAAGATTTAGTAAACAGTAATAACAACAGCCGCCTGAATGGCGATGAAATGGGATTGATTGGGTACTATCCGTTCGAAGAGTATAAAACAGAAAACAACATCACATCGGTTAGCTATACATTGCAAAACAAAGCTGTTTCGGACGAAGCACCGAAAGCATCTACAGCTACTAAAGCGACCGAAACAAGTAAGACAGCTCCTATTAAGGATAGAGGACCGGTAGAGAATCTGAAATATAGCTATGTCATCAGCGACAAATCCCTAATCATCAACTTGGATGAAGATATGGATGTAATTGAGAAATCTACCGTAACCTTCTCCGTAAAACAAGTTTTGGATATGTTTGGTAACGAGACTGTATCGCCCATTACTTGGAGCGCATACATTGACCGCAATCTATTGAAGTGGAGTACGGATGAAATCAATCTATCAAAACAACGCAATGAACCACTCTCTTTCACTGCCGATGTAGTAAATAATGGCGGTTCCATCGAACGTTTTACGCTCGAAAATCTACCGGTATGGCTTACAGCATCACCAATGACAGGTAGCATAAACCCAAAGGCTAAACAAACGATTAAGTTTACAGTGAACGAGGGTACAAACGTAGGTACCTATCAGGAAATGGTATTTATGCTCAACAGCAAAGGAGTATCTGAGGCTCTACCTGTAAATCTTCGTGTGAAAGGTGAAATACCCGAGTGGACAGTAAACCCAGCAGATTATGAATACAGTATGTCTGTATTTGGCAAGCTACGTATCAACAATATCTTCTCTTCGGATGCAGAAGATATATTCGCAGCCTTTATTAACGGCAAGTGTGTGGGCGTAGCAACCAATAAGTATCAAGATAAAACCAACACATGGTATGCCTTCCTAACGGTATATGGTAACAAAGAGATGGTTGATGCCGAAGTAGAATTCCGTATTTGGGATGCCGGAACAGGTATTATTTATGGTGCGGAAACTACACAAGCAATTAGTTTCAAGAATCAAAAAATATATGGAACAGCAGAGAATCCGCTTATTTTCGATAGCAGCAATCTGGTGTACCAGAATATTAAGTTGAATAAAGGATGGAACTGGATATCATTTAACGTAACCAACAACGCGTTAAACGATGTACAAACCACGTTGCAAAATTCCACATGGACAGCCAACGATATTGTGAAAAACGAAAACTACTTTGATTCGTACTCGGCAGTGTCGAAAACATGGACAGGAACATTGAGCAACAATGGAGGTTTCAACAATACATCCATGTATATGCTGAATAGCGGCAACAACCAAATGTTAAGCATTATAGGCGAAACGGTGAATGTAAAAAACACACCTGTTGCTGTAAAGGGGAATAAATGGAACTACATTAGCTACCTGCCAAGCGTAAATATGAAAATAGACGATGCATTGGCCGATTATGATGCCAAATCAGGTGATGTAATCAAGTCACAAACCACATTCGCTATGTTTGACGGATATGCGTGGATTGGCAGTCTATCCTATATGGAGCCAGGTAAGGGGTATATGTTATTGCGCAATGATGCTTCGGACACTAATTTTAGGTATCCGCAACAAATCGGTTCAATAACACGTACTGATGAAGAGGTTATCACTGATGCAAATTATGCTTATGCAAGCAATATGACGATGACTGCTATAGTTGATGAGAATACAGAATTCCGTGAAGGAGACAAGCTGGTAGCTCTAATTAACGGTGAGGTAAGAGGTATTGGTACGTGCTCGAACAATGGTTTGAACTATCTCAATATCGCTTCAGATGAGGCAGGTGTAATAGCGTTTGGCATAGAAAGAAATGGAAACATCATTGCACAAGCCACTAGCAAAGAGGGGTACATCGTGAATAAGGTGGCTGGTAGCCCGGAACAACCAATTCTGATTGATTTCACCGAAAGGGCCCAAGCTGTTACACTTTACCCCAATCCATTCGTTACTGATCTGAATATCTGTATCACACTCAATGAAAGTGCGGAAGTAGGTATTATCATCAACGACATCAGCGGAAGACTTGTAACACAGTGGAGCAGCCAATATATGGAAGCAGGTTCACACACGATTACTTGGAGCGAAGCCGCCACTGCACATACTGGAACGCAATATATCGTAACTGTAACGATCAATGGTAAAGCCTCATCACATAAAGTAACCAAAAAATAAAAAGTAATAACCCTGTGGGCAGGCTTGCCTGCCCACAGATAAAACAAAAGAGTATGAAAAAGATATTAAATAGCCTATTGATGCTAGTGCTCGGCTTCGCCTTACTAACCGCCTGTAGCGACGAAGACCACACACAAAGCAAACCCATTTGGGAAGTTGACACATCTATCAATTTTAGCGCTACTATGACAGCAATCGTTATATTACCTACCAACCTGCTGGAATATGCGCAAGATAGTGACCTACTCGCCGTATTTGTAGGTGAAGAGTGCCGTGGAAAAGGTGAGTTGGTAAAGAAAGGCGATACCCGCTATTACTACCTCACCATTAAAGGATTCTCGGAAGAGAGTGGAAAAGTTAGTTTCCAGTACTATAACACAAGTCGTTCGTTCCTGTTTACTACAGGTGCTGTTACGAATTTTGAGCCCAATGCCGTATGGGGTGTTATTGATAACCCTAAAACCCTAAACCTGGTGTTAGTAGAATAGTTGAAAAGATAAGCGGGAAGTGAACTTGAATATCACTTCCCGCTTGCTTAACCTAACCTTCAACTGTCTATCACAGACATTAATATGTTGTTAATTAAGTAAGGAACAGATTTTTCACCTAAGAGAACCCTTTTTCTAATTTACAAGAGAGTTTGAATACTCTTACGATTCTACTGTTTAGAGCGTAAATGAACCTTGTAGATAAACTCCAGACGGAAGGGTCAGCTCTATTACATACTCTCCAACAGTATAGTCATCTAGTAAGATGGTCTTCGTGTCATTCGCATCAAAAGAGAAAACGTATGCGTCGACTAATAAACCATCTTTATACAAAGACACTGTTACATCAGCAATTGCTGTTGCTGCAGTTATGGCTATTTCAGCATCGTCTATCAACTCAACTGTAAACTGTTGTGAAACTACAGGAGCAGATTTAACAATGGGTTTATCAGGAATCTTAGCAATCAAAATAATTGCTTTGCGTCCTTCAGTTACTAACACTTCTGCTTCAATAGAAATAGGAAGCAGTAATACAAAAGAAAATAATAGCAAAAACAGGTTTTTCATTCTTCATTTTTTTATTTACTCACAAAGCTATATACAAAAACGAATAAACGGCCAAACACTAGCCGGACAAATGTCATTTCACTGATACTCATTTGATTACAGGCGAAAAATCGCCTGTTTTTCTTCATTGTTTACAAAAAACCGGACAAAACATTCTACGGAATTAGAGATATTTAACGTATTTGTTGCGTTACCAGCAAAATTAAAGGTTCTAGTATACAGCAAAATCGCGAATACAGTTAATAAAAACAGTATCTTTGCAAAAACCTCTAAATCAACAAATATGAGAAACTTAACACTGCAACGCATTGCGGCAATCGATGTATTTCGTGCCTTGACGATGTTCTTAATGCTCTTCGTTAATGACATTCCCGGTCTAAAGAATATTCCCCATTGGCTAAAACATGCCGAAATGAATGAAGATATGCTTGGATTCTCAGACACTATTTTCCCTGCATTTCTTTTTTGTATGGGCATGTCTATCTCATTTGCTATCCAAAACAGACTAAAGAAAGGTGATAATTTATTGCAGGTAGCGCTTCATGTGTTTTGGCGTTCGGTAGCACTTATAACCATGGGATTATTCTCTGTAAACTACGGTTCCATCGACTCTATTGCTTCTGGAATAAGTAGAAATTCGTTCTGTATATTGATGGTTATCGGTTTCTTTCTTATTTGGGCGGTCTATCCTCGTGTAGAGAACTGGAAGAAATACCTGTTCTTGGCTATGAAAGGCGTAGGCATTGCTCTGTTGCTTTATCTATTCTTTATTTTTCAAGGAAAAAATGGGGCTCCTTTCGCGCCCAAATGGTGGGGAATCCTTGGTATTATCGGCTGGACGTATGTAGTATGTTCGGCTGTTTATCTCTTTACTCGCGAGAGTATAATGAAAAATGCCATAGCATGGCTACTCTTTATAGTAATGATGATTTTAGGATACGCAGGTGTACTCAATCTTTCATTTATCCCCGGTGGTATTACTCATATTGTATTTGGATTTTCGGGTGTTCTGGTTTCCTTACTCATGCAACAATATGCCAACCCCGACAAACCTGCAAAGTTTATACTTATTCTCTGTGGACTGGGTGTTATTATGTTGCTTGCCGCTTTATTATCACACCCACATTGGATTATCTCTAAGATACAAGCTACTCCCACATGGTTCTTCTATTGTATGGCAGCATTCTTCCCCCTGTTTGGTGGCATCTATTGGCTAACCGATATAAAAAAGAAAGCTACTTGGTTTGATTTGATTAAACCGGCAGGGACGGCTACGTTAACCTGTTACATGATTCCCTATATCTGGTACAGCGTTTATGCTCCTATCGCTTTCCAAAGCGGTGGAATGGGACTTTTGCGCTCGGCAGTATTCTCGTTGCTAATTGTAGGAATTACCGATTTACTGGTACGCGGAAATATTAAGCTTAAAGTGTAAATTCACAAAAAAAGGGAAGCTATTTATATACAAGTGCCGATAGATGTTCTTCAGAAAACATTTCGTTGGCTACTTCCCATATCAAGTCAGCAGTTAGCCCGTCTATCCGCTTGAAGACCGAGTCCGACGACTCGAATCTGTTGTAATGCAAAAATGTTTTTGCCATACCAAGCGCGTTATTCTCATGATTGTCTGACGCTACACCAATCTGCCCGATTAGTTGCTTTTTGGCTGCTGCCAACTGAGCTGGCGACATTTTTGTATCGCGCAACCGCTTCAACTCTTTGAATACTAACTGCAGGCAACGATCTACATTCGCAGGGTCTGTACCAAAGTAAATACAGAAAGCCCCTGTGTCGGTATAGGATGTAATGTTAGACTCCACATTGTAGACTAATCCACGACGTTCACGCAACGAAATATTCAAACGGCTATTCATTCCCGGGCCACCAAGCACATTGTTAAGCAGATACAAAGCAGTACGTTTATCATCGTACGCGTTATAGGCTTGGCTTCCTATCATAACGTGGGCCTGATGCGTTTGTTTATCCACATTGAGCTGCTTGGCTACGTAGGTGGGTGGAAGCGATCGTTGGGTGGATATTTCTTTGTAGGCAATACGTTCCGACAACTTCTCTATAGTGCGTACTACTTGTTTGAAGTTAAAATCACCTTGTACAAAGAAAATCATATTTGTAGGATGATAATAACGTTCTACAAAAGAAAGGGCGCTTTGCGTATTGAATGTGCGCAAGAGTTTGGGGTTTCCCAAAATATTGTGCCCAAGCGGATGATTGCGAAAGATGAGGTCTTCGAAATCGTCAAAAATAAGCTCGGAAGGATTATCCTCATACGATTGTATTTCATCAATGATAACCTCTACTTCTTTTTGTATTTCGGCAGGTGGGAATACCGAATGAAACGTTATATCGGTAAGTAATTCTGCAGCTCGCGCAAAATGTGTTTTAAGAAAAGCGGAGTAAACAACCGTCTCTTCCTTATTTGTATATGCATTCAAATCACCTCCCACATTCTCCATCCTGTTTAGGATGTGCCAGGCTTTGCGTTTAACAGTTCCCTTAAAAATAAGATGCTCTACAAAGTGTGCCATGCCATGTTCGTGCTCCATTTCATCGCGTGTTCCGGCATTAATAGCATAACCGCAGTAAGCTACTTCGGAGTTTTTATGGCGATGAATTATTCTCAATCCATTGGGCAGTGTATATTGGTTGCAATCCATTTGCATATGTTTATTGTTGGTTTGAAGGCGCAAAATTACATAAAAAACTCCGCATAAAAGCCTATATTGCAATATACTTCACATACACTTTCTCTTACCTGTTTTAACGAATAATCGGACGGAAGTGATTGAAAATCAAACATTATACGTACATTTGCAGCCGAATTTAATAAGAGAGATATTTTAATGAAGAATTTTGAAGAGTTAGGCGTTTCCCCGGAAATACTTAAAGCAATTGAGGAAATGGGTTACGCTGCTCCTATGCCTGTGCAAGAGGAGGTTATACCTTATTTATTGGGTGAAAACAACGATGTAGTAGCCCTCGCACAAACCGGAACAGGCAAAACAGCCGCCTTTGGGTTACCTATTATACAGAAAGTGAATGTAGATAATCGCGTACCACAATCACTAATACTTTGTCCTACCCGCGAACTATGCTTGCAGATAGCAGGTGACTTAAACGATTACTCCAAATATATAGATGGGCTGAGAGTGCTTCCTGTTTATGGTGGTTCCTCTATCGATAGCCAGATACGTTCCCTTAAAAAAGGCGTACACATTATCGTAGCTACGCCGGGACGTTTACTCGACCTGATGGAGCGTAAAACCGTTTCACTTACCACCGTGAGCAATGTAGTGCTCGACGAAGCAGATGAGATGCTCAACATGGGCTTTACCGACAGTATCAATGCCATACTTGCCGACATACCTAAGGATCGCAACACATTGCTTTTCTCGGCAACAATGAGTCCTGAAATCGCACGTATTGCAAAGAACTACCTCAACAATGCCAAGGAAATAACCATCGGACGCAAGAATGAAAGTACCAACAATGTAAAACACGTGGTATATACTGTTCATGCCAAAGATAAATATGCCGCCCTAAAACGTATCGCGGATTTTTATCCACAGATATACGGTATTATCTTCTGTCGCACCCGTAAGGAAACACAAGAGATTGCCGATAAATTGATGGAAGATGGCTACAACGCCGACTCATTGCATGGCGAATTATCGCAGGCACAGCGGGATGCTGTGATGCAAAAATTCCGCATCCGCAATCTGCAAATTCTAGTTGCTACCGATGTAGCTGCCCGTGGACTCGATGTGGACGACCTTACCCATGTTATTAACTATGGACTACCAGATGACACAGAGAGCTACACACATCGTAGTGGCCGTACGGGTAGAGCAGGCAAAACAGGAACTTCCATTGCCATCATCAACCTGCGCGAAAAAGGTAAGTTGCGCGAAATTGAACGCATTATTAGCAAGAAATTTGAGCAAGGAGAAATGCCTACCAACCACCAGATATGCGAGCAGCAATTGCTTCGTGTAATTGATGAAGTAGAAAAGGTAAAGGTAAGCGAAGAAGAAATAGCTGATTACATGCCTGCCATTTATCGCAAATTAGAATGGTTAGAAAAAGAAGATATTATCAAACGCATGGTATCGTTAGAGTTTAACCGTTTCTTAGATTACTACCGCGACCGCGAAGAGATAGAAATTGTAACCGATGCTCGTGGCGGAAGAGAAAGAAGCTCCAATAGCGAAAAATGGAGTGACCTCCGTAGAGGAAGCGACCGCAGAGAAAATTCAGGTCCTCGCAAAGCCGAACCGGGATTTACACGCATTTTTATAAGCTTGGGCAAAGCCGATCGTTTCTTGCCAGCTCAATTGATTGATTTAGTAAACCGTCATACCAAGCAACGTGTTCGCATAGGTCGTATAGACTTGATGAAGAGTTTCTCGTTCTTTGAAGTAGAGAACAAGCAAGCGCTGTCAGTAGTGAAAGCATTAAACAAGCAAAACTTTCAAGGACGCAAAATCAATGTGGAAATAGCCGGAGAAGAAGGTCCCTCAAACAAACCACAAGGTAAATATTCTACCGGAAGACCACCGAAGAATAGCAAACCAAGCCGTGAAGAAAGAGGCTACAAAACTTCTCGTGGTCCTAAGAAGAAAGAAGACTGGAAGCAATTCTTCAATGAGCCTGAGCCGGATTTCTCGGAAGAAGGATGGGCAAAGAGGAAGAAGAAATAAGGCGAAATACACACCAAATGTAGTTTTACGAAATAGGTCTTCACATTCACATATCACTGTAAGTAAATGGCAGTGAGCGAGTTGGTTGTGAAGACCTCTTCTTTTATCCTTCACAGGTTTTTCATAACCAATTTCTGACTGTTTTTGTACTAAGAAAACAGTCAGCCATAGTTTCATGCTCTGTGCGCCTATGGATGACGGAGCATCAACCATAGGCACACGATCACTCGTCCATAGTGTGAATTAATTCCGCCAATGCATTATCAAGTTGTTTCTTAATAAACGTCCAAACTTACCCTCTCCTTGCTGTTTTCAGGAGTATCGGGCAGCGCTTTGTTATTCACAGTTGCATTCTTAAATCGAATATTTTCAGTACAAAACAAATAATAGCTATGCAGCGCCTTCGCTACCGAGAAGTTTTTAATTTCAATGTCGCGGATAGGTTTTTCTTCGTACCCATCAATGAAAATAGCATAATTATCGGCAGTACCGGCTTTTACATTACGGATAAAGAAATCTTCGTACAGTGCCACGAAACCTCCTCCTCTAAAACCAAAATAGTTGGTCTCGAACCTCAAAATAGCTCCTTTGGCACGCTCAATATCGATGTTACTGACGTGTATATTCCGAATATAGCCTCCACGATCTCGATTTGACTTGAAATATAGTGCATTCTTCACCGTTCCAATGCGGATATTGTCCATATAGACATTCTCTACACCACCCGACATCTCACTACCGATGCACAATCCGTTGCACTCCGAGTGGAAAAGGCAGTTACGGATGACAATGTTTCGCGATGGACGACCTACACTTCTTCCATCCGCATCACGTCCAGCTTTGATAGCTACCGCGTCATCTCCTGTACGGAAGATGCAATTCTCTATCAGTACGTTGGACGTAGACTCCGGGTCGCAACCGTCATTGTTTGGATAGTGTGTGTCAATGGTAACGCCACGCACAATGACGTTATCGCAATACACAGGGTGAATTGTCCAGAACGGAGAGTTTTTAACCAACACATCTTCCACCAATATTCT
Organism: Bacteroides sp. 214; assembly: GCF_010501015.1. Taxonomy (GTDB): domain Bacteria; phylum Bacteroidota; class Bacteroidia; order Bacteroidales; family Bacteroidaceae; genus Bacteroides. The sequence continues at coordinate 53,873 of NZ_QVML01000003.1, forward strand.
GGAGCAACCCAAAAATTGAATGCAAGAGGGGCGTAACTTGGTACCCTCAGCAAATACCCGCTCATAAAGTGGGATTACCTTTTCGCCCATATCGCGCAAACGGTCGCGCCAAGGGGCTTCAATCTCTGCCCAAGGTGCAAACTCCAATCCTCCTTGCGCATCGATAGTACCTTTTCCGGTAATGGCAATGTTATCGGCATGGTATGCATAAATCATTGGAGAGTAAGAGTAGAGTTCGGTACCCTCCCAACGAGTTTGCACCACCGGCAAGAAATCGGTAGCTTTACCACTGAAAAGGAGGTATGCACCCTCTTCCAGATGCAGATTTACATTACTTTTCAGCACCAAATTACCTTTCAGAAAGTACGTTCCTTTTTCTACTACTACCCTACCGCCTCCTAATAAGGAACAAGAGTCTATCGCTTGTTGAATCTTTTTTCTTGGTAACTGACTATCCTCGCTGTTTGTAGTGGGGCAAGTTACCCGGATATCCCGATTGGCAAATGAAGTACGGGCAATACCTGCAATAATTTTCTCGGCAGGGTCGTTTGTATCCGCTTGCGGACCGTCATGTTTGTACTTAAACCATTGAAATGAAGTTGCGCCTGCTTCTTTTTGTGTGTTGTAGCTATATAATCCTATGCGCGCTCCTTTCCAGTGCCCAAACTTAATAAAGAATGGTTCTCCGCAAGAGGTAAAATGAATATTATCTTCACTGTAGAAATATTGAAACGCCTCTCTATCCATATCGATAGCTACGCGAAGATAGGCAATTTCATCGGCTATTTCGGCAATGGTTGTCTCCGTAGTATCATTCGAAAAATAGAGTAGTTTCTTTCCTTTTTCCATTTTCACGCCCAACACCCGGCTCTCTTTCGCAAAACAAGCCAATCCGCAACGCTGCCCCTCGGCTATCTCCGAAAAATTCATGGCAACAGTTGCTTCACTCTTATATCCCACTATTTTCTGTGTTAGTGTATTGCGCGCCAAGCGGAAATAGGGTGCTTTCAGTGCTTTCAGAGTTAACATGCCACCGGGTGTGGAAAGCGACCACGCTCTATCTACCGGATTATGATTCCATTGCCATTGCAGCGACAGTGTTTCTGATGTAAAGTCATCATCGGTTTGCGGGGCAAATACTTCGGTACTTTTTATTGGTTTCTTCCAGACAGACACGGGTTCTCCAATTCCATTCCGGTCGAGGTCAACACCTATTACCGGCCAATCGTCGTGCCAATACATGGGTTGCAGATGCACCACCCGCCCCAAAGATCCGGCATGTTGAAAATGGTAAAAGAACCATTGTCCATCGGGAGTATCGACAATAGCTCCTTGATGTGGGCCATTGACGTGTGTACTACCTGTTTCCAGCACTATTTTCTTCTCATAAGGACCATAAATGTTTTTAGAACGTAACACGCTTTGCCAACCTACCTCAACCCCACCCTCGGGGATTGACATATAGTAGTAACCGTTTCTTTTATGTATTTTAGTGCCCTCGGCTACGGGGCCTGTGTATATAGTAACCCCATCGTCGAGCAAGCGCGTACCATCCGCACTCATTTTATGCAGAATAATAGGTCCTGCGCCATGCTTGCTTCGTCCCAGATAGGCTGTTCCATCCTCATCCCAGAAAGGACACGGATCTTCCCACTTCTCTACGGCATGTACCAAATGAAGCGGACTCCAGGGACCTGCCGGATTTTCGGCGGTAGACATAAACAGTCCCTCGTGAGGCGTACAGAAAAAGACCCAGAATTTATTGTCGTGATACCGTATGGCAGGCGCCCACGAACCACCCGCATAGCGCTTATTCTCTTCCCAAGCCGGGAAGTCAAAGCGATTGTAAATTTGCGAAATCAGCTTCCAGTTAACCATATCGGCAGATTCCAACACCTGCATTCCCATGAAGTGAAAATCGGAAGCAACCATGTAGTATTTATTGCCTACACGAATTACATCAGGGTCGGAATAATCGGCATTGAGAATGGGGTTAACGTAAGTGCCGTTCCCTTGGTCGCCCCACTTGCCGGGGGTACCTTGAGCAGTAGATAATGAGATAATGCAAAAGCACAAAATAGCAGTTAGCGTAAGCTGCTTTACTAAAATGTTTTTCATACGGTGTTTATTTAGTGTTTTTATCTGTCAACTTCTTAATTTCCTTATCAAAATCGGAAACTATCTTCTGTGTCCGGTTGAATTCGTCATATTCTATTATTGCTTTTTTGTCGGCTTGTAGTTTCGATATTTTACCTTTTCCATCAAGTACTTTATACTCATTAAACGATAGGAATTTGCCTACACTCTCGGCAAATTGTTTCATAGTAAACGCATTTTGGCGTTCTATTAAGCCTTCAATATAATCGAAATAGCTTGTAACAGTTCGTTCCAATTGTCTAATCTCATTTTCGGGCAGGTAGTTCTTAGCAGTCGTTACATCCGACTTTAGTATTCTTCCTTCGGGAGAATTTTTCCAGGTTTTTAATCCCATGTGTTCTTTACTGCGATTGGCTCTGGTATAAATAATTTCTGCTGCTGTTTGTCCTGTAATAGCATAATGAAATTTGTTTTGCACCATTGCGTAAAATTCTTTTGTAATGTCGGCATTCCTGTCATAATCAATGCTGCACTCCGCAAAAATATCGGTTATCTGCTGCCAAATACGTCGTTCGCTTGCTCTAATAGAACGAACACGCTCTAATAACTCCCGAAAATAATCTTTCCCAAAAGTAGTTTTGCCTTGTTTCAAACGTTCATCATCGAGGACAAAGCCTTTTGTGATAAATTCTTTCAGCGTATTCGTTGCCCAAATACGAAACTGTGTAGCTCGCTTGGAGTTAACCCGATAACCAACTGCGATAATCATATCCAGATTATAGAAATCGATAATTTCATTCACCTCGCCTCTGAAGCCACGATTTACGACTGTTTCCATTTTGGAAATAGTCACTTCTTCAAAAAGTTCGCCTTCTTCAAAAATATTTTTTATATGCTTACTAATTGCAGGAACTCCTACATCAAAGAGTTCGGACATCGCTTTTTGAGTAAGCCAAAGTGTTTCGTCTTTTACCACCACATTTACTTTTATATCTTCTTGTGGTGTAGTATAAAGTAAAAATTGAAGTTGTTTATTCATTGGTTGCTTCCTCTCTTTTTTCGCTTTATATTCTCCTCTAACTGTTTCTTCTCAATATTTATAAATTGTTGATGCATTTTGAGGCTAATACTAATTTAGAAACTGGTTTTGAATTAATTCGTTCGCAATTTAGTGATATGTTTTGAATACTCAATCACTTTTAATGGTTTCTTACTACATGAGGTAACATTATCACACAAATACAAAACCAAACGCGTTATAGAACCTTAATACGAATTTGGAACTATCACCGAAAAACCTTATCTTTAGTATACAAAGATATACGGAAAGTATATACAGATAGAGGCGGGAAACCAGGTGTTTTTCGCCTCTGTTTTTTTAGTTTTTTCTACTCCCGTGTTTAACACGACTTACTTCCGTGGTAACCACTAACACATGCCGTGTTAACCACTCTTACCCTTCGTGGTTAACACGAAGACAAAAGTGGTAACCACGGAACCAAAAACAGTGCAAAAAAGTAATCCGACTTAATAGAACCGGATTTTTGCGATATGGGCAAACCAAATGACTCTTTTTTATAGAAAACAGAGAAGTTAATAGTATATAAATAAACCGTGATAGAACATACCTGCAAGTAGTTATAATTTTATACAGATAGGTAGTAAATGAGATTCCTCACTACTCGCCTGGAATGACCCAAGACATTTACCATTTAAATTGGTTCGAAAACACAAAGCAGTCATTAACATGTGTGAGGCGAGTCCTTTGAGTTCTGCCTTATTTTTTATAACTTGCCGAAGTTTATCAATGAACTTGGTTAAATTCAAAACAATTGTCTACGGATATGAACAAATTACTCATCACATTTATTCTCATCGGCTCTCTCCTTTTCGGAGGGATTTCTACCTCACTGGCCAACAAGCCTAAAAGAATAATGATTATAAATGGAACTTTCTACTATGAAATACCGTCGGAAATTGAAAATATAAAAGGAGTATCTGACAGAAAACTCTTCATGCTATCAACGTCCAATGGCACACGAGCAATAGGCATACAATGTCCTTCCGTTATTTTATCGAACGAGGTGCTACAGCGGTCTATCCCTATTGACGAAGTACCCGAAGGAGAAGAATTGCTACGCCGTTACCATGAAGCCATAGCGAATTTTAAAGATATAAAATCAGCTACAGAGTCAAAACCACTGATAAATGTGGGCGACACATTTCCTATGTTCACAGCAGTAGATATTCATGGCAAAACATGGACTAATGCTGACGTAAAGGGTAAAGTTATGGCGCTAAATCTTTGGTTTACGGGATGTGGACCTTGTCGTACGGAAATGCCCGAACTATCGGAATGGAAAAATGAAATGCCCGATGTAATGTTCTTCTCATCAACTTACGAAACGCCCGAAGTAGCCCGCCAAGTATTGGATAAAGTAACCTTCAACTGGATTCCTTTGGTAAACGACATTCAGTTTAAGGAACTCATTGGAACCAAGGGTTACCCTCTTACCATAGTGGTGAACAAGAAAGGTCGTATTGTAGCCTTTGAATATGGTACCTCGCCCGAGAAACGTGCGAAACTGAAAGAAGCAATTCAATCTTTAAGGTAAAAGTCTAAAAGCAGCGTAAATTCAGCCTTGATCTTTTCTTTTTTACTACCTTTTTTCTTTTGCATCAAGGCAAAAGAAGAAAGTAGAAGCCCCAAAAACATTGTCGTCTGAGAAAAAACCGTTAGTTTTGCTAAAATTATTTGATAAATAGATGAGCATAGCAATCATTGTAGCAGCCTCCGAGAACAACGTCATTGGCTCGGACAATCAAATGCCTTGGCGACTATCCAACGATTTGAAGCGATTTAAAGAGCTTACCATGGGCGGTGCCGTTATTATGGGGCGCAAAACATACGACTCGATAGGTAGGCCATTGCCGGGACGGAAGAACATTGTACTGACAAATTCAAACAGCTTCGCCCCTGCCGATGTAACCGTGGTTCACTCCGTAGAAGAAGCACTAAGAGAAGCGGCCACCGCCGAAAAAGTGTTTGTGATGGGAGGGGGCGAAATCTACCGCCTGTTTTGGTCGGTAGCCAGTAAAATCTATTTTACACGGGTACACGCACACTTGGAAGGCGACACATACATCCCTGCAATAACAAAAGAAGAATGGCAACAGGAAAGCAATGAAAGTTTTCCTGCCGACGAAAAAAACAGCTACCCATATAGCTACGAAACATATCATAGAAAATAAAACAGAGAGACACCATATGAAAGATTTTTTAGAGTTGGTTCGGCAGTTTATCATGCCGTATAAGAAATTCCTTTTTGGCGCACTGTCGCTCAACATTGTTTCGGCATTATTGAACGTATTCTCTTTCCTTGCTTTACTACCTATCCTCAACATCCTGTTTCAAACAGATAAGACCGAACAAACCTTTGAGTTTATGCCTTGGCAACTCGACGGTATCAAGGATATTGCCATGAATAATTTCAATTATTACGTTACAGGACTTATAGACACACATGGCGCTATTACTGCACTGATTTTCATAGGGGTGGGTTTCATACTGCTCACATTCTTCAAAACAGCCAGTTACTTCGCCTCCTCGGCTATCATTGTGCCACTACGCACGGGTATTGTGAAAGATATACGTACTACGCTTTACAATAAAATTATCAGTCTGCCCCTGTCGTTTTTCTCCGAAGAACGCAAAGGAGATATTATTGCCCGTATGAGTGGCGACGTAAACGAGGTAGAAACCTCTATTGCCTCCTCGCTCGATGTACTGATAAAGAACTCCATCTTTATTGTAATTTACTTTACCACATTGATTGTTACCAGCTGGGAACTTACCCTCTTTACCGTATTGGTAGTGCCCGGATTGGGTTGGGCAATGGGTATCATCGGCAAGAAGCTGAAACGCAAATCGCTTGCGGCACAAGAAAAGTGGAGCGAAACTATGACGCAGGTTGAAGAAACCCTGGGCGGACTACGTATCATCAAAGCTTTCATTGCCGAGAAGAAGATGGAAGCACGCTTTGACAAATGCACCGAAGACTATAGAAGAGCCGTAGGTAAAGTTTCTATGCGCCAGGCAGCGGCACATCCGGTAAGTGAGTTCTTGGGAACAGTTCTCATCATCATTGTACTGTGGTTTGGTGGCTACCTTATTCTCAACTCAAGCTCGGTTATCGATGCTTCGATGTTTATCTTCTACCTGGTTATTCTGTACAGCGTGCTCAATCCGTTGAAAGAACTATCGAAAGCAAGCTACAACATACCCAAAGGAATGGCATCTATGGAGCGTATCAACAAAATACTGAAAGCGGAAAATAAGATAGAGCAGGCAGAAAAGCCCATTCCGCTTACCGATTTCAAGGAGAAGATAGAATTTAAGAACATCACCTTCAGCTACGACGACAAGCGCATGGTACTGCAAAACATTAACATAGCGGTAAAGAAGGGAATGACTGTGGCGTTGGTAGGACAGTCGGGCTCGGGTAAATCTACACTGGTCGATTTACTTCCTCGCTACCACGATGTGCAGCAAGGTGCCATTTTGATTGACGGCATCGATATTAGAGACGTAAAGACGCAGGAACTTCGCGGCCTGATGGGTAATGTAAATCAGGAAGCGATACTTTTCAACGATACCTTCTTCAACAACATAGCCTTTGGCGTAGAAACGGCTACCATGGAACAAGTGATGGAGGCTGCCAAGATTGCCAATGCACACGATTTCATCATGGAAACCGAATTGGGCTACGAAACCAATGTAGGCGATAGAGGTTGTAAACTTTCGGGTGGACAACGCCAACGCATCAGCATTGCGCGTGCCATCCTGAAAAATCCGCCTATCCTTATTCTTGATGAAGCGACTTCGGCACTCGACACCGAATCCGAACGCCTGGTACAAGAGGCTTTGGAGCGGCTAATGAAAACACGCACCACCATTGCTATAGCGCACCGTCTTTCTACTATTAAAAATGCGGACGAAATCTGCGTGATGCACGAAGGACGTATTGTGGAGCGCGGACGGCACGAAGAGTTGTTGCTGTTGGGCGGCTACTACAAGAAGCTAAATGATATGCAAAGTCTTTAGCCTTTCCGCCCAAAGTCGGCAGGAATCTCTCCCCACTCTTTGGTTTCCCATTTCAGAATACGAGTAGTGTACTTGTTTTCGCGCAACCATTTTTCAGCTCTTTCTATTACCAGGAAGAGCTGTTCTGTTTCTTTATCGCGCGGAAGTTTGGTTTTGCATTTCTTTTGTTTTACCCATAAAATAGCGTTGTGGCTATCGCTGTAGATGGGCATATCATACCCATGCTTTTTGAGGTAGGCAAGCCCATGAACAAGGGCAAGAAACTCGCCAATATTATTTGTTCCCTTGGTAGGGCCGAAATGAAATAGTTGTTGCCCACTGGCTATATGGACACCTCTATACTCCATGGCACCGGGGTTTCCGCTGCAAGCAGCATCTACCGCCAAGCTATTGTCAATAATAAGTGCAGGGTTGTAGGTGGGTGCTGCCTTCTTGGCATTCTTTCCTATATAATCATAAGGAGAAGAGGCAAGTGCTTTCTCTGCTTCTTCGCGAGTTTCGAAAGATTTATATCTGGCGCCTTCGTATCCTTTGGTTTGTAGCAAACATTCTTCCCAAGAGGAATAAATCCCCGGATTATTACCAATCCATACGACGTAGAACTTCTGTTTGGGCATATTTTATCTGTATTGAGCGGTAAAAATACAAATATAAAACGGTTTCTTAATCTTTTTGTCCGTTTGTTTGTTTAATAGCAAAGAGTAGAAACAATTAAAAATAAAAGCATTATGAAGAAAAGTTTTATGGAGGTCATGAGGGATCGAAGAACCTACTATGCCATTTCCAATCAGTCGCCCATTAGCGACAATGAGATAGAAAATATCTTGAAGAGTGTTATCACTTATGTACCATCTGCTTTCAATTCACAATCGGCACGCATGGTATTATTATTGGGCGATAACCACACAAAGTTGTGGAACATTGTAAAAGAAACCCTGAGAAAGATTGTACCTGCCAATAACTTCGCTGCAACCGAAGCTAAAATCGATAATAGCTTTGCTTGTGGTTACGGCACGGTACTCTTCTTCGAAGATATGAATGTGGTAGAAGGGTTACAGAAATCTTTCCCATCGTATGCCGAGACCTTCCCCGGTTGGTCGTTGCAGTCGTCGGGCATGCACCAATTTGCCACATGGTCACTCCTCGAAGAAGCCGGCTTTGGTGCTTCATTGCAGCACTACAATCCATTAGTAGACGAAGAGGTGTGCAACACATGGAAGTTTCCGAAAACATGGAAACTTATCTCGCAAATGCCCTTTGGTATACCTGTAGCACAACCCGGAGAGAAAGAAGTACAAGATATTGCCACGCGTTTTTTTGTTTTCAAATAAACAGTAGATAATTTTCCGTACATTTGTCGGATGATTCGCATTTTCCTCATAGGTTATATGGGTGCGGGCAAAACGACATTAGGAAAAGCGTTTGCGCGCAAGCTCGACATACCATTCATTGATTTGGATTGGTATATAGAAGAGCGCTTCCATAAATCGGTACGTAGCTTATTTGAGGAAAGAGGAGAAGCTGCATTCCGTGAATTGGAACGCAACATGCTGCACGAGGTAGCCGCCATAGAGAATGTTATTATTTCTACCGGCGGAGGAACACCCTGCTTTTTTGACAACATGGAATACATGAATGCAGCGGGCACCACTGTCTTTCTCGATGTGAATCCGAAGGTATTATTCAGGCGGTTGCGTGTAGCAACACAATCGCGCCCTATCCTACAAGGCAAAAAAGACGATGAACTATTTTCTTTTATTAAAGAAGGATTAGAAAAACGCAGGTTGTTTTATGAACAAGCGAAATATATCTTTAATGGAGAAAGGCTGGATAATCGTTGGCAGATAGATGAATCGGTACGCCAATTAGAAGAAATTCTCAAATAAAACACCTTTTTAGTCATAAAAAAGCAGAGGCTGCCCAACACTGGCAGCCTCTCTTACTTGTGTAATCAACAACTTATTTATTATTTGTACCTGACCTTCAACAGGCTTGTAGTACCAAAAAAAGAAAACTGTTATTATCAAAAAAGAACTTAATTAATAACAATACAAATATAACGCATTCTTTTTTAATCTACAAGTCTTTTGAACGATTTTTGCAAGTTATTTGTAAAAAAGCTTCCACAGCGCCCACATCACACAATAATACCGCCACCTAAAACAATATCGTCCAGATAAAACGCTGCTGCCTGACCGGAAGCTATGGCTGTTAATGCTTCTTTGAGAGAGATAAGCAACTCATTTTCTGATAAAAAGGCAACTGTACAGTTGTTTTGTTGTTTGCGATAGCGAATCTTTACCACAACATCATTACTATTCAACAATAGGTTGTTGTCGACAATATGTATATGTTTCAACTTCATCTCCATCTTCTCGAGCGAAGAGAGTGGTGCTAATATAATTTCATTCTTTTCTTTAGATATTTCTTTCACAAAAACTGCCCGATTAAGATGAATCCCCAATCCTCTTCGCTGTCCAATTGTGTAGAAAGGATATCCTTCGTGCCATCCCAGAAAAGTTCCGGTTTCATCAAGAAATTGCCCCTTATTAATCCGTTCGGCAGGAACATGTTCTTTTAAAAAACGCTGGTAGTCAAACGGACAAAAGCAAACCCCAATGCTATCTTTCTTTGTAGAAACTTTGGCAAATCCTCTTTGCAAGGCATACGCACGAGCTTCTATTTTTGTGAGCTCGCCCATTGGAAGAAGCATTCGTTGCAACACCTCTTGTGATAACCCCCATAAAAAGAAAGATTGATCTTTATCCCTGTCTACCGCGCATTGAATGTAGTGTTTACCTTCAAAGAAGGTTTTGCGCACATAATGCCCGGTTGCAATATACCATATTCCCATTTCATCGGCTATTTTGGCAAGCAACGGCCATTTCAATGTGTTATTACACACCACACAGGGAACAGGTGTGCGCGCATCCATATACTCGTCGATGAAATAATTGATAATCTTATCCTTGAAAAGCTCACGAGCATCATATACGATGTGCCTGATTTGCAACGATGCTGCCAACTCTTGTGCGTCGCGCAAGTATGTGGTGTCTTCATTCTTCTCAAAGAAACGAAATGTTACCCCCACGACTTCATAACCTTGTTCTTGCAGAAGCATGGCAGCTACCGAGCTATCTGTTCCGCCACTCATCCCCAAAACCACCTGTTTGTTTGCGACATTCATACTGCAAATTTACACAAAATCTCGTATCTTCGCAGATTAAACAAAAAACACAATGACAGAAACAAACTCTTCAAGCAAAATCGTCATTGTATTGGTTCAACAACCAATACTGGGCTATTTATTGATTCCTTATACAGCTACAAAGGAAAAAGATGGAACGTATTCTTTAATTGAACAGGCTTTCCATATTTCTTCCAAGACAACTGCCGAAATAAGTAAAGCCGAGCAAGAGGCAATAAAAATAGCCTCCTCCTACACGGAGAAGAATCTAATGAAGGTTTATTCAAAAGAGAAAAATATAGCAACCTTTTTGAAGAAAACCTCCGAAGAGTACGTCAAAAACACCATCAGACCATTCATTGAAAAGAAACTCTTGGAGATGATTGCACTGATAAGAACAGAAAACCTACCGCTTTTTCAGAATCAGCTAGGAAATAAAACACTGTACAAACATCATCGCCTCAAAATTTCTGCCGAAAACACCGAACTGTTTTTCAATTTTGAAGCAGACCAAAAGCTGTTTCATTATTCACTGAACTGTTATAGAAACGGAGAACCCATCGCGCTACGCGAGAAAAAACCGGCAATAGCTATTATCGGTTACCCCGCCACACTCTTGCTTGGCTCGGAGATTTACACATTCCATGATATTCATGCTTCACGAATTTTGCCATTCACGAACAAACAAGTTGTGAGTGTCAGCATCACGTTACTCGATAAATATTTGGAGAATATAGTTATGCCCATAGCCACATATCATGCCTTTACACAACAGGGATTACCTATTTATAAAGAGCAACGAACACTCAAAGCCATACTCACACCCGAGGAATCTTTATTTTATGGGAACACGCTGCGATTAACATTTCAGTACGGTGATACAATCCTAAGGCCCGAAGACAATCCGCCTAAAATAACGCTATCCCTCCTAAAAGACGAAACCGGAACAGCACTACATTACTTCTATAGAGATCTTACCAAAGAAGTGGCAGCTACCAAATTGCTGGAATCGCTGCAACTAACACTAGTTGACTCAAACAGTTTTATGTTGAGTAAGCAATACAACCTCACAGAGTGGATACTCCAACACAAGGAAACACTCGCAAAACACTTCACACTTGCCAATCTTGAGAAAAAAAAGGAGTATGCTTTAGACGAAATTCGCATTGAGCAGGATATTGCCAAGGAGGAAGATTGGTTTGAATTGCGCATCACAGTTGTTATCGGAAATTTTCGTATTCCATTTACCCGGTTTCGCAAGCATATTGCAGAAGGGATCAAGGAATATACACTACCCGATGGGCGACTAGTGTTGCTCCCCGAAGAGTGGTTTAGTAAGTATAGCGATCTCATGGAATATGGCAACGAGGAAAATGATAAACTGAAGATAAAAGAGCGATTCGCAGGAATTGTTCATGCAATTGTTGATGACGAGCTTACCAAGAAAACTTACTTTGAAAAGACAGAAGCAACACCTCCACCCAAACTAAAAGCAACGCTTCGCAAATACCAGCAGGAAGGTTACAACTGGTTACTGCATCTGCATAGGCACAACTTAGGAGGATGCCTTGCCGACGATATGGGATTAGGGAAAACGCTGCAGACACTCGCACTGTTTCAACATCTCTATAGTGGGCAGGCAGAAAAACGACCTGCTACACTCATTGTTATGCCAACGTCATTATTGCACAATTGGCAACGAGAAATTCGCCGTTTCACCGCGCTTTCTGTCTATGAATACACAGGACACAACACACGCAATTTCAACATGGCTTACACCTTTGGTTGCCATAATCTGATACTTACAACGTATGGCATGATGCGAAATAATATGGAGGCGCTAAGCAAATATCGCTTCGAGTATGTTGTTCTTGACGAAAGCCAAAACATAAAGAATAGCACCTCCTTCACATTCAAGGCAGCCATACAACTACAAAGCAACCATCGCCTTGTCCTCACAGGAACACCCATTGAGAATTCACTGAAGGATTTATGGTCACAGTTTTACTTTCTACAACCCGAGCTATTGGGTAGCGAAAGCGACTTTACAAAGCATTTTATGCTGCCCATAAAGCAAGGCAATCCACGAATTGAGAGCAGACTCCAAAAGCTTATCACCCCTTACATACTGCGCCGAAGCAAAGAAGAAGTAGCACCCGAACTTCCCGCATTGACCGAAGAAATCATCTATTGCGGCATGACGGAAGAACAGCACGACCTATACAATAAGGAAAAGAACAAACTACGCAATCTATTACTAGAAACTGACAACAGTAAAGAGAAAAACAGAAGCCTCACTGCCCTTAATGGTATAACGCTATTGCGACAACTGGCTTCGCATCCGCGCATGGTTTTTCCCGATTATACCGGTGAATCAGGCAAGTTAGAAGAAATCATCGCTACTTTTGAAACACTGCGAAGCGAAGGACACAAAGTACTTATATTCTCCGCATTTGTAAAGCACCTCGACCTAATAGCCAACGCCTTTAATGAAAATGGATGGGAATATGCCTTACTCACAGGTTCCACTGTCAACAGGAAAGAAGAGATTGCCCGCTTTTCGGAGAATAAGAACATTCAGGCATTCCTTATCTCGCTGAAGGCAGGTGGCGTAGGCTTAAATATAACCGAAGCTGATTATGTTTTCATTATAGACCCTTGGTGGAATCCTGCTGCCGAGATGCAAGCCATTGGTCGCTCACACCGCATCGGGCAACAAAAGCGTGTCTTCGCATATCGATTTATCACCGAAGAGAGTATTGAAGGAAAGATTATCCGCCTGCAAGAAAGCAAACGCAAACTTTCGGAAACATTTATCACGGATAACAACCCCTTCCAATCGCTTACTGATAGCGAATGGGAAAGTTTATTGAAATAAAGTATTTCTATAAAACTCACTAAATTAGGATTTTATACTAATTTTGCAATCTCAAACAAATAACGTTAGATTATGGAACAGCAATTTAGTATTTACAATACCTTCGACAGAAAGAAGGAAGTCTTTACACCTCTTCACGCCCCACATGTGGGAATGTATGTTTGCGGACCTACAGTTTATGGCGATGCACACTTAGGACATGCTCGTCCGGCAATTACTTTCGACATACTTTTCCGCTATCTTATGCACTTGGGATACAAGGTTCGCTACGTCCGTAACATAACCGATGTTGGTCACTTAGAACATGATGCCGACGAAGGTGAAGATAAAGTTGCCAAGAAAGCACGTCTCGAACAACTCGAACCGATGGAAGTTGTACAATACTACCTCAATCGTTATCGTCATGCGATGGAAGCACTCAACGTACTTCCGCCAAGTATTGAGCCACAAGCGTCGGGACATATTATTGAACAAATCAAATTGGTAGAGGAAATACTTAACAATGGCTATGCATACGAAAGCCAAGGCTCTGTTTATTTCGATGTGCCTAAATACAATAAAAAGTACCATTACGGAAAACTCTCCGGAAGAAATATAGACGATTTGCTCAGCACTACCCGCGAACTAGACGGACAAAGTGAGAAACGCAACTCCGCCGACTTCGCTTTATGGAAGAAAGCACAACCCGAACACATCATGCGATGGCCTTCTCCTTGGGGAGATGGTTTCCCCGGCTGGCATTGCGAATGTACTGCTATGGGAAAGAAATACCTTGGCGAACACTTTGACATTCATGGCGGTGGAATGGACTTGGTATTCCCACATCACGAATGTGAAATAGCCCAATCCGTAGCTTCACAAGGAGACGACATGGTAAAATATTGGATGCACAACAACATGATTACTGTAAACGGAACCAAGATGGGTAAGTCACTGGGTAACTTTATCACGCTCGATGAGTTTTTCACAGGCAGTCATAGGCTATTGACACAGGCTTATTCGCCAATGACCATTCGTTTCTTTATTCTGCAGGCACACTATCGCAGCACTGTCGATTTTAGCAATGAAGCACTGCAAGCGTCCGAAAAAGGATTACAACGACTGCTCGAGGCTAAGAGCCATTTAGCAAAAATTACTCCGGCAGCCACTTCGACTATAGATGTAAAAGCATTAAGAGAGAAGTGCTACGAAGCCATGAACGACGATATGAATACACCAATTGTTATCTCTACCCTATTCGAAGGTGCTAAGATGATTAACAATATCGTAACAGGAACCAATACAATCTCTGCCGAAGATTTGGAGGAACTGAAAGCTATCTTCAACCTGTTTATGCTCGATATACTCGGACTTAAAGAGGAGGTGAGCTCATCCGATGGACGCGAAGAGGCTTATGGTAAAGTGGTTGATATGTTGCTCGAAGAGCGTGTAAAGGCCAAAGCCAATAAAGATTGGGCTACATCGGACATGATTCGTAATAGTCTTACCGCGCTTGGTTTTGAGATAAAAGATACAAAAGACGGTTTTGAGTGGAAGCTCAACAAGTAAAAACAATATGACCGTACAGGAGTTTTTCAAGAACGACCGCTTCGCTCATGAAGCGGGCGTTGAACTTCTCGAAATAAGAGAAGGATATGGGAAAGCGAAGTTAGTCGTTGCCCCACGACATCTTAATGCCGGAAACACCACACAAGGAGGAGCCATTTTTACACTTGCCGATTTAGCACTCGCGGCAGCTGCCAATTCGCATGGCACACTTGCACTCTCTACAACATCCAATATCACGTTTTTGCGGGGAAGTGGTCCGGGAGATACACTCTACGCCGAAGCCAGAGAAAGATACACCGGCAAGCGCACAGGACATTATCAAGTAGATGTAACCAATCAGGGTGGGGTGTTAATTGCTACATTCGAAGCAACGGTTTATAGAAAAGACCACCCGCTGCCGTTTACTTTGTAGGTGGAGTGGAGACAATGGAGGTAAGTGGATACTCACTCCCCGAAACCTCAATCATAGAGGCTTTTGCCAAGCCAAATTTCAGAAAGATATTCAAACAAACAGGGATGCGGTTGGCATCGTCTGTTATAGTAAAGGTAATTACCTCTTGTTCTACTCCCTTCTTTTCCTGTAGCAGCGAAAAGATTAAGCAATTATACGTCACCTTATTCTCTGCTTTGTAGGTATCGCGCCCACGGTAAATCAACACTTGTTCGTCTATACGCCTTCCGGTAGCTACGGGTATTTGTATTCTATCGCCCGCGCTGTAGCTATCAGGGTTAAGGGTACGTGCCCAAACAAGCACACTCAAGAGGTCATAAACACATCGGCTATCGGTAAATGAATACTCCTTTGTTCCTTTTTTCTCTTCCGTACGCGACTGAAGTATTTTGCTTACCCCATCTTCGTAAGAGAACGTAGCCTCGTCTACCCAATACCTTTTACCCTCAACCGCACCTTTGCGATAATAAAGTGGTTCGAGACGTTCGCTCATAACAGAAGTAAGTGTATCGCGTAGTTTGAAGAAGAGGTCGGCACGACTATTACCCACTGCAAGCAAGTTAATGCGATTGGCAGGATTCCCCGCATATTCTGTTTTGTCAAAAGAGAGTTTGGCACTTCCTGCTTTGAACCATACGAACTGCCAATGAAAAGACAGATCATACTTTATCTGCTGATTTATGGGGAAATTAGCTTCCTTTACCGCACATTGCGCAAAAGCGGGAACAGTGATTCCCCACCCTGCTACAAGCAATAGAGCAATCTTAAAAATTGCGATTGCGGTTCTGACCTTGGTTACGGTTGCGATTCGTTGTATTTGTTCTTCTTTTTTTCTGTTCATCAGGCTTCTGCTTCTTCATCTCATCAGGCTTTTGCCTATCGAGAGTTCTATCGGTTAGGTTCCAATCTTGTTCAAACTCTTGTCGTACACGCAGTTCCACTACCTGCCAGTAGTAATAGACCTCTTCGGGTTGTATGCCCGCCTCGTAGTTGCCGGTATCCCACACGCCATTCTTGTTTTTGTCAACAACTAGGCGGGCGCAATACTTACCCGGTGCAAGGAAATAGAAATCGGCTTGGTTATCAACAACCGGTCGTGTACGCACTACTTTATCTTGTCCATCGAGCAACTGCACAAAAGCATGCTCAAACTTCACACCGCTTATATTAAAGAAGATAGCCCCATAGTCTTCTTCAATCGACTTTACCTTAAAGGCTTGCTTCACCTTATCTGTATGCAGACCATACAATCCAACAAACGCGATGGAATCGAGCGAGAATTCATATTCTCCTTGCGATTTCCATTCATTGGCAGGATATACGTTATACATCTTGATATTTGCTGTGTCTTGTTCTATGTTGAACGCCACATCGTTCCAAAGCGAATCGACTTTCATCTTCAAATGGAAAGCAGCGGGGTCGTATTCTCTTATAGGTTCTTCGAAAGAGATGCTGATATGACCGAACACATCCATAGACGAAGGCACATTGGCTTTCATGTTCAGGAAGACGGTCTTTGGTGTATCATCTTCGTCATCGCCTTTCTTTTTTCGGCGACGGCGGCTTGAGTCTTCTTCCTTCTCTTTTTCAGTATCTTTATTTAAGGATTTACGAACGGTAATCTTCAATGTATCCGTGCGGGGAACCAGTTGGTTCAGCGTATCGGTATAGAGATAAGACATACTCATGGCAAGGGTATCGAGCTTGTAGACCAGCGAATCCTTTATCCAATAGTTTATCGTATCGTTGGTTATCTTCTTTTCAATAACAAAAGCATCCGTTTCATCGAAGTTAATTCCCTTTATCGTTGGCAGTGTATCTGCTTTTGCACCAAAGAACAGTGTAAATTTATTGGGAGTAAGGCGCTCTGACTTTACAAACTTCTGCACACCGTATTCTTCTTTGAATGCGCGTAGAATAATATCATCGGGCAAGTAATGTGTGTACTGCCGGGATATGATCGTGTCAATCGTAACCGAGTCTATGCGGATAGTATCCTGACGTGTACGTTCCTCGAAATGCGGGATAATAATCGAATCGTTGAAAGCAATCATTTCGCTCTTTTGCGAGAAGAAGAAGTTTTGATCAACATCTTGCAGCCCAAAGATGCGATACGAACCGGGTGCAATACCTTGTATGGTGAAGCGTCCGCGACTATCTGTTCGGCTTACGCGTTCAAGCGGAATTGTTGTAAAAGCACTATCTTCGAGGTTGCTGTGAAGTCCTATCAACATTCCTTTGATTGGTTCCAGGTTGGCGGCGTCGAGCAATGTTCCAGATACCGCCATCGTGTCAATAACATCACCGGTAGAGAAACTAAAGACAAAGTTATTCAACGGATTCCCTTCATTATTGTCTACAATCGCATCCGAGAAGTCTATGGTATAGGTGCGATCTGACTTTAATGTATCGAACAGATTTATCAATACACTCCTTCCACTGGCTCTAATCTCTGCTTGTTGCACCTGTGGAGGAGAAATAATAACCTTTTCGTTTGGTTTCTCCAACTTGATATACTCATCAAAGTCCAGTCGCAGCTTAGTACGGGTACTTTGGGTAGCGTTTAGTTTGGGGGTACTACCGATGAGTCTGGGAGGAGTTTCGTCTATCGGTCCACCTTCGGGGCGACCAATACTTGCGCACGAAAGTACAATCCCCATCACTAAAGGCACGCCGACAAAGGCTTTCCAAGTCGAACGAATGTTCTTATTTCTATCTGTTTGCATGGTGCAAAAATAAACGTTATCTATAAAACTATGACTGTTTTTACACTAATTAATCATTTTACAGGGCTTTCTATTTCCCTATTACTCAAAGAGTAACGTGCCAAAGAAGTCGGGACGATGGAAATTAGGTTTCTCCAACAAGATAGGATTCCATGAAAGATAGTGAGGCGTAACCAGTTCATCGCCGCATTTATAAAAGTTGGCGCGGATGGTTTGTCCTGCCAACGAAGTAAGTTTGTGCATAAAAAACGCCGAGAAAGGAATTACCAATGAAACTTCCCATGAGGTTTCCTCCACGCGCTCTTCAAAGGTTTCGCTACCCAAACTAGACCAGCGACCGATGGTATCGAGTGTTTCGCTTGTTGCCCGTTGCCGATTGCTCCGCCCGGCTCCACCACCCAACAATAGTGTTCCGATGCAATTACATTCGAGGTTATAATACACATCATCGCCTCCGGGAACAACAAAAAACTCCACGCAAGAATCTGTCCACACCTTGCCGTTATACTCTCCATAGCGCGCACGCACACTGTTTTCGGTTACTTTGTAGTTTAGTAAAATGGCACTGTCTGTGTAAGCAATGCGAAAATTCACTACGGGACAATAGGAAAACTGCTTCCAATTGACCGTATTAATAGCGTGAGTTTCAATCTGCTCCCTGTCCATCAAGGAAGAAAGTTCTTCCGGTTTCACCGTATTAACGGATACTTTTTTTACAATCATCTTTTTCATATCATTCGCATTTTCGGCTGATGCCGCATCACTACCCAAGTAAAACATCAGTGCCACAAAGGCAAAGAAACGGATTGTGTGCGTTCGTTGAATAATCTTATCCATAATTATCTATTAATTGAAGCAGTGCAAATATAACGTTTATACACTTACAAGAGACCTCTTTGTCAGTTCAAAATTGTTTTTATTCCTGTACCACTTTCATCTCTTCACATATGTGATGATATATCTTCACCCATGTGAAGATATATCGGCACAACTGTGAAGAGATATCATCACAGTTGTGAAGAGATAAAAATGACTATTTGAAAAGAGAAGAATTAAACTGCAAAAAAGATAAAATACCAGTGGCATAAAGCATAATAGCTAGTATTATATGTACTTTTGTCCTCTAATCAATACACACGCCTATGTCTGCAAACAAGCTCCCTGTATACTTTGCACCGCTGCAAGGATATACCGATCATCTTTACCGCAACGTTCATCAAGAGGTTTTTGGTGGCGTAACGGCTTACTATTCCCCGTTCGTCCGTTTAGAAAAAGGAGCATTTCGCAATAAAGACCTGCGCGATGTATTGCCCGAGAACAACCACGTTGCCCGACTCATTCCGCAACTTATCGCTGCAAAGTCCGATGAAATGGAACGAATTGTGGATTTGTTTGCAGAGAGAGGCTACCGCGAAGTAGACATAAATATGGGTTGCCCCTTCCCGCTCATCGCCCGAAAGCACAAAGGTTCGGGCATTCTTCCATTTACAAACGAGGCAGAGGAACTATTGAAAGTCACGGCTCACTACTCCGACATATCCTTTTCGGTAAAGATGCGATTAGGCTGGGAGTTGCCCGAAGAGTGTTTGGCTTTGCTCCCTCTGCTCAATGAGTTACCGCTTGCACATATTGCCATGCATCCGCGCATTGGCAAACAACAATATAAAGGAAGTGTAGATATGGACGGTTTCACCGCATTTTACGAAGGGTGCAAACATAACCTGATTTACAACGGCGATGTTTGTACAATGGAAGATATGGTGCAACTGGAAAAACAGTTTCCTAAACTGAAAGGTATTATGATAGGAAGAGGATTGCTCGCAAACCCTGCGCTTGCGTTGGAATATGCCAACAACAGTTTACTAAGCGAACAGGAGAAACGGGGAAAACTCCGTAACCTGCACGAACGTTTATTTGCCGGTTACTCTCAAATGCTGGAAGGTGGCGAGATGCAAATCGTTACCCGCCTGAAGAGTTTCTGGGAATATCTGCTCCCCGACAGTGCCAAGAAGCAGAAAAAGAAAATATTAAAGAGCAACAACCTCTCTGCTTACACAGCAGCAGTTAGGGATGTTCTTGGATGAATACTTTGTTCTCCTCGCCCACTTGTTGAGCGGCTTCTTGGAATTCTTCAACAGAGAGATCAAAACTATACCACAAGGTGTAGCAGTCTGTTGCATACCATTTCCCATCAATTAGCTGAAACACTACACGCAGGTCGAGTTCCGACTCTTCGTATCCTGCTTCAAACTCTTTAATGTCCGCCTCATTTACTACGTAGTGAGAAACATACATCATGCCCTCCTCTACCTCTACTCGTTCTTCCTTGAAAAGGTCGGCGCCGAGCAACACCCAGCGTTCTTTAGTGAAGGGAAACTCTACTTCTTCCTCCTTCTCGTTCAGCAAAACGATAGGACTTTCTAGCGGAAACTTCACACGAGAGTACTGAAAAGAAGCACTGGCAGTAAACTTATTGAGGAATGTGGCGAAGTCCTCGGGCTTGTTTTGCGCGTGTGCGTTGTTATTTCCACAAAGGAAAAACAAGGATAAAATCAGTAAGATAGATTTCGTTTTCATGCGAACAAGTTATTAATGATTACTATTTCTTTCGTAGATATTCGTATCCGAACCTGCAATATAAGCATTTCTTCTTATCACAGTATTCTTTTTGTAGCTGAATTAATGCTTGAGAGTCGGCAGCCGTGTGCACAGGTATTCCTATGCCATCCCACAAACGAGTGATGTGATTGTTCTCCGCTTTCAGTTCTTCGAGAAAAGATGAAGCACGTGCGCAAAGGAGTTCATTTCCTTTGTGCATACCATACGCGTAAAGAAAAGGGACGACGGTGTTAATAGCAATTAAGTCTAATGCACCTTTGCCCAGCTTTTTCTCCAATCGGGGTGCGGGTTTATAAAAACTGTAGTGCTCCTTCCAATAGTCGGAAACATCGGTGGCAAGGTTTTCGCGAACAGCGGCAAGCGTCTCTGCTTCCATCGTACGCGAGAACAGGTAATTGCGTGTATGATAAAGATATGCCAACTGTGCTATGCGGATGTGCGGAAAGTTTCCAGGTCTTAATCGCAGGAAGCGCCAGCGTGAAACATCGAGTTGTTGCAAATCAAACTTATGTTTAAGGTAAGCATATTCTTTTTGTAAAGAGTGGTAGTAAGCGTCGGTCAATTCCTCTTCGAGCAATCCGGCTTGTCCGAAAAAGAAAGCCTCTACTTGAAAAAGATTATCGCGATGCTTATCAATAGAGCGAAAAGAAAGCAGCTTTGCCCACGCTTCAAAGGCATCTCCATTAAGCCCAAAGCCAAAGTTACGGGCAAGAGAAACAAAGAAAGTATCTTCCCAATGATTACCAAACAGTTTTAACCGCTCTTTAATAACTTCGGTTTTCTGTTCAAAACGCTCGGTTTGCAAAGAAGTAAGCCAAGAATGAATTGTAAGTTTGGACAAAGAAGGAATGATTGCAAAGCAGGGTGGCTTCATATCGGCTTCCTTCAACTCTTGATAGCGCAGGCGCACATGTTCAGGGCAAGTAAGCTGCAACTGCGGAATTTCTTCGCCGTTGGTACGACAAACCGGGCAATCTACTTGTCCGGCAACATGAAGAACAACGGAATCGTAAGCCTTGTTGGCATCATGCCCATGCTTCATCCAATCCGATGAAACAGTGTGTATTTCAATATTCCCAACCCAGAGTGTTCCGTCTATCTTTATCTTTGCGTTGAAGAAGTCGGGACCCGCGTGCATATTCGGAAGTCCTGCGTCAATAACTTCGACTAAGGACCCCGAGGTAGTTCTGAGTTCTTGCAGAGGATATATTTTATGTTTCCACACGTAGTGTAACAACTGTTCCATAACTGTTAAGAAGGTATTAATTAAGCTTTTAAGCGCGCAAATGTAGCAACTAAACAGTCAAAATCGCTATCTTTGCCGCAATAAATTAATTCAAAACATGAAAATAGCATTAATCGGATACGGCAAAATGGGTAAGGAAATTGAGCAAACAGCCCTTAGCCGTGGTCATGAAATAGTTTGTATTATTGATGTGAACAACCAAGAAGACTTCCAGTCCGAAGAATTCCGTTCGGCAGATGTAGCCATAGAGTTTACCAACCCCACTGTTGCTTATGGCAATTACCTGAAAACATTTGCCGCCGGCGTAAAGTTGGTATCGGGTAGCACCGGTTGGATGAGCGAGCATGGTGAAGAGATAAAAAGGATGTGCGCTCAAGAGGGAAAGACTCTTTTCTGGGCATCTAACTTTAGTTTAGGTGTTACCATCTTCTCGGCGGTCAACAAATATCTGGCACAAATTATGAATAACTTCTCCGAATATGATGTTACCATGAGCGAAACACATCACATCCACAAGCTCGATGCACCCAGCGGAACAGCAATTACCCTTGCCGAAGGTGTTATCGAAAACCTGGAACGCAAAAACAAATGGGTAAAGGAAGAAGAAAAACATACTACAAGCGAGCTCCCTATTGAATCTATTCGCGAGGGAGAAGTATTCGGTCTACACTCCATTCGCTATGACTCTACCGCCGACAGCATCACCATAACCCATGACGCCAAGAACCGCAAAGGTTTCGCGCTGGGCGCCGTGCTTGCTGCCGAATACACCAAGAACCACCAAGGATACCTTGGAATGGACGATTTATTCCCTTTTCTAAAACAAATAAAGAACTGATAAAATGAGAAAAGCAACGAAAGCTCAGTGGATGAAATTCACTGTCGTATTATGCCTCTACCTGCTGTTTTTGTTATGGCTGAAAAGCTGGCTGGGATTAATTGTAGTTCCGTTTATCTTTGATGTGTACATTAGCAAGAAGATTCCCTGGACATGGTGGAAAGCATCCAAGTCATCGACCATGCGTAGCATTATGGGCTGGGTAGATGCCATTGTGTTCTCGTTGATTGCCGTGTACTTTGTGCACAACTTCTTATTTCAGAATTATCAGATACCTTCTTCTTCGTTAGAGAAGTCATTGTTGGTGGGCGATTTCCTTTATGTAAGTAAAGTTAGCTATGGGCCACGCATCCCGAACACGCCACTTTCTATGCCACTAACACAGCATACGTTGCCTGTGTTCAATACCAAATCGTATCTTGAATTTCCTCAGTGGGACTATAAAAGAGTAAAAGGTTTCGGCAAAGTTAAACACAATGACATTGTGGTATTCAACTTTCCTGCAGGAGATACCGTGGCACTTAATTACCAGCAAATAGATTTCTATTCGCTGGCATATATGCAAGGTAAAGAGATGTACAAGGCAGTAGATTTAAGCGTGCTTAATCGCGAACAGCAAGATGCAGTATACGATTTATATTACAAAGCAGGTAGCAATGCCATCCGTAAGAGCCCGCGCATCTATGGTGAAACAGTATTCCGCCCGGTAGACCGTCGCGAGAACTATGTGAAACGTTGTATCGCATTGCCGGGAGACTCATTGCAAATCATCGACCGTGTGATTTATCTCAACGGGGTAGCGCAAGAAGATCCCGAAGGAGTAGAGTATATCTACACCGTATTCCTTACCGGCAAGGAAATTCCTACCGAATTTTTCCGTGAACTCGGTTTAAGCCTCGAAGATTTATCCGGATACAACCGGGGGGCAAACGTGGCACACCTACCTCTTACCAAAGAAGCACATGCTAAGCTTTTGGCTCGAAAAGATTTAGTAACCGCCATTACCCCAAGTCAGATTGGTGGGAACGTGTATCCTTTGAACCTTTACACTGATTGGACAATAGATAACTATGGCCCAATCTGGATTCCATCGAAAGGCACGACTATTACACTAACTGAAGAGAATTTCCCAATATACGAACGTTGTATCCGTGCTTATGAGGGTAACAAACTGGAGAGAAAAGGCTACGATTTCTATATTAATGGTGAGAAAACAACAACGTACACCTTCCAAATGGATTATTATTGGATGATGGGCGATAACCGTCACAACTCTGCCGACTCGCGCAGTTGGGGCTTTGTTCCCGAAGATCATGTGGTGGGCAAACCTATCCTGGTGTGGCTATCATTAGATAAAGATCGTGGTTGGTTCGACGGGAAAATCCGATGGAACCGCTTCTTTAAGATGGTTCATTAACTTATATGATACAAAGAAATAGGTGGATAATATTGTTTATCGGAGCGGCAATCATTGTATTGTTGCTCCGTAACTTTCTATGCACTCCTTATTATATACCATCTTCGGGCATGGAGAACACACTTTTCTGTGGTGACCGTGTATTGGTACATAGATGGAGTTACGGATTGAGATTACCACACCTACTTTCTTCAAGTTATCAGCGGGTAAAGAGTCAAGAAATAGCATTAAGAGATGTAGTTGTATTCAACAACCCTGCAGACAAGACACAACCCATCATAGAGAAACGAAGCATTTTTATTAATCGCTGCCTTGGCAGACCGGGTGATACACTCCGGATAGATTCCATGTTTCGTGTTTCATCATGGGAAAAAGCAGGCCCCGATCGCAAAGAGCTATTTGCTTACCCTATATCGAAAGCCCGCGAACTCGATTCGCTTCTTATCACCTTAGATTTGGTAAACCCGATAAAAGCAAGTAACGACAGTGTGTTGCTACGTTCCTTCAGCCGATACGAACTCTATTTATTGGAACAAGCAGCGCCCATCACATGGTTACGCCCAGCTCTCGAGCACGAACAGGAAGAAGAATTTCTATTAGTTATCCCGGCAAAAGGAAAAACCATCGATATACATCCTTGGAACGCAACCATTTATGCCAACACCATCTTGCTACATGAATACAAGGCGGCAGAGGTACGAAATGATTCGCTCTATATTGAGAATAGAGCGGTGAGCAATTACACCTTTTGCAACGACTATTATTGGATGGCATCAGACAATGCAAGCAATTTCCTCGATTCGCGCTCATTCGGCTTTGTTCCTCACACCCACATCATTGGGAAAGCATTATTTGTTTGGTTCTCGAAAGAACCTGATACCGATTTCTTTGATGGATATAGATGGGATCGTTTGTTTAAAGCTATAAAGTAATCTGTATGAATAGTATCTATTTGTCTTCTGCCTATCTTGCTCCGGTACAATATTATGCTAAGCTGCTAACTGCCGACAATGCTTTCATTGAAGTAAACGACCACTACATGAAGCAAACATACCGCAACAGGTGCAATATTGCAGGACCAGAAGGAGTACTCCCGCTATCCATTCCCATCGTGCGTCCGGCTACTAAATGTAAGATGAAAGAGATCCAAATTTCCGACCATGGGAACTGGAGACACCTGCATTGGAACGCGTTGGAGTCTGCTTATAACAATACGCCTTTCTTTGAGTACTATAAAGATGATTTTCAACCTTTTTACGAAAAAAAGTACGCTTTCTTAGCAGATTTTAACGAGTCATTACTTCGTTTAATCCTCGGCTTACTTGACATGGATGTTCACTTGCAAAAAACATTGGAATACAAAGAGGTGTTCAACCCAAATGAAGTAGACTTAAGAGAGGTAATCCATCCTAAAAAAGATTATTTATTGACAGATCCAGGCTTCATCCCACAATCCTATTATCAGGTGTTTGAAGCAAAGAACGGATTCCTCCCTAACTTGAGTATTGTTGATTTGCTGTTCAACATGGGACCAGAAAGTTTACTGATTCTTCAGGCAAGTAACATTAGCGAATAGTAAGTTCCTCTATCAAGTGCCTGCCACCAAAATTTTCGATTAGATAGAGCATATAGCGTACATCCACACCAATGCAACGCTGCAAATTAGGGTCGTAAAGGATATCTCCACTCATAGCTTCCCAATTACCATCAAAAGCCAGCCCCATTAATTCGCCCTTTGCGTTGAACATAGCACTACCCGAATTACCTCCGGTAATGTCATTATCGGAGATGAAACAAACATTCATTCCTTTTTCATCGTTAGCATATTTACCGAACTCACCATCAGAAAAGGCTTTTAGTATGTCGGGTTGTACATAAAAATCTGTGTCCCCTTGGTGCTGCTTTACCTTTTCAAAGATGCCTTTTGTGGTGGTGTAGTAATTGTAAGTTGCTCCATCATAAGGGTTGTATCCACGTATTGTACCAAAACTCAGTCGCATAGTGAAGTTGGCATCCGGATAGAAATTACGATGGGCATACATTCTACGCACAGCCGCGTTGAAAAGTCGCTCACCCCGTACTATTTGCTCTGTAGCTTCCATAGAGGAGTTATTTATTTCATACCCTTTCATCAACACATCAAGTGCTACAGAAACCGCAAAGTCCTCGATTAAGTTGAAAGTACTGTCATTTACTATCAGTTGTAGCCCCAGCGGTGTAGTCAACTTGGAGCTGGCATACAGCGAATCGACAAAGGCTTGGTCATTACCATTATAAACGGTAGCAATTGTATTGTAAAAATCGGGCAAAAACTCCGGTTCCACATGTTCGCGATAAGTCTTTAACATAGCAGCAAAAACTTCTTTGTCAATATTCGCATCCATATTCTCGTACTGCTTTAATATCTTCTTAAAGTTAGATACGAGAGCTGTTTCTTCCGCTTCGTAATCGAAGTTAAGAATGATAGCCGCCAATTGAGTTAGTTCAGGACCATTCATAAATGCCTCACTCAAATAAGAAATGGCACGAGCAGCAGAACGGCGCTTCTTGTAAGCCAAATCCAAATCGGTTAGTAGGTGAAGAAGCTGTTCGCGTTCTGTAGGAGTTTGCCGAATCCACCGTTGTAACGTAGCCTCCATGCCACGTTTCTTTTCGAGTATTCCTAATTCACGAATGGCGTTGTTGGTACCAATACTATTCTTCCAATAGTTAGAGCTTTCATCATACTTAGCGGCATATTTTATGGCAATTTCATTGTCTTTATTCATCCAGCGTTTCCATATTTCTTGCTTCACGCCGCGCACATCAATCATAGCCTGGTTTTGCGAAAGCATCATTTCCTCAATACCAAAAGAAGATAGATAACGCTCCGTACTACCCGGATAGCCTAGCGTCATACAAAAAGAGCCTTCAGCATATCCATCTAAAGAGACGGGTGCTACATAAGGAGGATGATAGGGCACATTATCTGCACTATACCTAGCGGGGTTATTGTTCTTGTCGGCATAGATGCGAAAAACACTAAAGTCGCCCGTATGACGTGGCCACATCCAGTTATCAGTATCCCATCCAAACTTCCCGATAGAAGTTGGTGGTGCAAAAACCAATCGCACATCATCATAATCTTGATAAACCGAAAGCCAAAACTCGTTGCCTCCATAAAAAGCATCTACAATAGCAACAACGGTAGAATCTTGTTCATAAACCTCATTTTGAATAACGTATATAAGCGAGTCTGTCAACGTTTGACGCATTTCTTCACTCTCCAAGAGCGAAACCTCGCGTAAAATCCGTTGCGTTACATCTTCTGTGCGTAAAAGGAAGCGTACATATAGTTCCTCGCAAGGCAGCTCCTGAGTATAGTTTTCAGCAACATATCCATCCTTCAAGATATCACGTTCTACCGAGCTATGCTGCTGAATAGCGTTGAAACCGCAATGATGATTGGTAAACACCAATCCATCCGAAGAGACAACAACACCCGAGCAGAAACCACCAAAATTAACTACGGCATCGCTCAATGAAGGCTTTTGAGGATTATAGAGTTTATCAATATTCATTTGCAGACCAAGTTCTTTCATCGCTTTACGCGTTTGCTTATTGAGATTGGTAAGCATCCACATACCTTCGTCGGCATGGATGGAGGTAGTTATCAATAGCAGCAAAAGGAAAAATATTGTTTGCTTTTTCATGATAAGATAGTATAAGTGAAGTTAATTATTTACGAATTAGTCGACCAAGAAATGGAATTTGGCTTAACGGCAAATCTTTCTTTATAATGTAAAAGATAAATAACGCCAATAACAGAGTACGGAAAAGCAACCTTAAAACAATGTTATCTATGCAAACAAGCGATGAAATGGTATACAACAAAGCAGCAAGCAACATGTATGCACCGATCTCTTTCAGTTCATAGCGTATAGGATATTTCTTTTGCCCCACTATGTATGAGATTATTGTAATAACACCGTAGCCAACTACACCTGCCCAAGCAGAAGCCATGTAACCATACGTTGGTACAAACAAAACATTCAGCGAAACAATGATTGCACAACCTATTAATGAAAAATAGGCACCCCAACGTGTTTCATCTATCAGCTTATACCAAAAAGAGAGATTAAAATAAATCCCCATAAAGATTTCGCCAGCCATCACAATAGGCACCACCCTAAGTCCTTCCCAATAATCGATTGCAATTACATAGCGTAAAATATCTAAGTAAAACATAACCGCCAAAAAAGCGAGCAGCGCAAAAATAACAAAGAACTTCATAGCGTTGGCATAAACCATGCGTTGGTCGCTATCCCTGCTTTTGCCAAAAACAAACGGTTCGTATGCATACCGAAAGGCTTGTGTGAACATACCCATAACCATCGCAATTTTCGTTGCCGCACTGTAAATACCAAGTTGCACACGCCCTTCTTCCATGTTAGGAAATAGCGATGGAAGCACCATTTTATCGAATGTGTGGTTCAATATGCCAACTACACCAAGCACTAACAATGGGAACGAATAAGTAAATATACGCTTCATCAATGCCGCATCGAACTTATAAACAAACCCACGTAGTTCGGGAATGAAAAAGAACATCTGAACAGATGAAGTGATTAGATTAGCAATAAAAACATATCCTACCCCATAGCCAGGATCATAAAACCAAGCAATTGTTTCAGGATAATAAGTATTTAGCCACGGACAAGCAATTAAAAAAAACAGGTTCAGCCCAATACCAAAAAGGATATTAAAGAGCTTAATGAAAACAAACTTAACAGGTCGTTGCTTAAATCGTAAGTAAACAAACGGGATGCTTTGGAACACATCAAGCGCCACTACAATCGCCATTATACCGATGAATTCAGGATGTTCTGCATATCCCAATGAAGAAGCAATGGGGGTAAGAAAGCTCAGCGTAAAAAGCAAAAAGGCTAAAGAGATAGCACCAACCGAGATTAAGATACTGGAATAAACCAGCTGGCTGTTTTCGCCTTCCTTATTTGCAAAACGGAAAAAGCCCGTCTCCATGCCACAAATAAGCAGTACCTGCAACAGTGCCACAAAAGCATAAATCTGCGAAACAATACCGTATTCGCCCGAATCTGCGGCAAAAGCAGTTGTATAAAGTGGCACAAGGAGGTAGTTGAGAAACTTCCCCACAATGCTACTCAATCCATAAATCGCAGTATCTTTTGCTAATGATTTCAGGTTCGCCATGCTTTCTATTGACTATTGGTCAAATAAACTACGGGTGTTCCCTGTATGCAGGCTACGTCCTAAATGTTTATATGCCAGTTCGGTAACTTCGCGCCCACGAGGAGTACGCTTCATAAAGCCTTCTTTAATAAGAAAGGGTTCATACACTTCTTCGATGGTTCCGGCGTCTTCGCCCAGTGCAGTGGCAATGGTAGTAAGCCCTACAGGACCTCCTTTGAACTTATCAATAATAACACAAAGTATTTTATTGTCGATTTCATCGAGTCCGTACTTATCTATATTCAATGCCTCCAACGCATATTCAGCAATTTCCATATCAATACGCCCCGTTCCTTTTACTTGTGCAAAATCGCGTACCCGACGCAACAATGCATTGGCAATACGTGGGGTACCACGACTTCGCGAGGCTATTTCATTGGCAGCCTCAGTCGAACACGAAATATCCAGAATATTTGCCGAACGCTTAATAATAGTACTCAACACATCGTCATCATAATACTCCAAGTGCAAGTTTATGCCAAACCTCGCCCGCAAGGGTGCGGTTAACAAACCACTACGTGTAGTAGCACCAACCAACGTGAAAGGATTCAAATCAATCTGAATACTTCGCGCTGAGGGTCCTTTATCTATCATAATATCAATTCGATAGTCCTCCATAGCCGAGTATAAATACTCTTCCACTACAGGAGAAAGGCGGTGTATTTCGTCGATAAACAGTACATCGTTTGTTTCGAGGCTGGTAAGCAGCCCGGCAAGATCACCGGGTTTATCCAGTACAGGGCCCGATGTAATCTTAAAACCAACGCTCAATTCGTTGGCAATAATATTAGAAAGTGTCGTCTTTCCTAAACCGGGAGGCCCATGCAATAATACATGGTCAAGTGCTTCGCCACGTAGCCGTGCGGCTTTTACAAATACGCGCAAATTATCTACCACTTTCTCTTGCCCACTAAAGTCATTAAAGCTTAATGGGCGGAGAGCATTCTCGTACTCACGCTCGTTGCTGGTCAGTTTATGGTTCCGTATGTCAAAATCCTCTTCCATTCCTTTTGAGTAAGTTGAGTAGCAAAGGTATAAAACATTTCCTTTTTATACACTTTTCTGTTTGGAAACCATTGGATTTAATATCATTTGCCTATTTTTGTCTTTCTAGTTAAATCCTCTATTATGGTATTAAATTATATTTGGGTTGCCTTCTTTGTCATTGCGTTCATCGTAGCTATTGTTCGTCTCATCTTTATGGGCGACACCGAGATTTTCACCAACATAGTAAACTCCACCTTCAGTTCATCTAAAACTGCCTTCGAAATCTCCTTAGGGCTAACCGGAGTACTTGCATTGTGGCTCGGTATTATGAAAATTGGCGAAAATAGCGGTTTAATCGCAACTCTTTCGCGGTGGTTGAACCCCGTGTTAAGCAAACTTTTCCCCGAAATACCTAAGGGACATCCTGTAATGGGTTCTATGTTTATGAATATTTCTGCCAATATGTTGGGGCTCGACAATGCAGCTACCCCATTGGGGCTCAAAGCCATGAACGAACTGCAGGAACTAAATCTCAAAAAAGACACCGCAACCAACTCCATGATTATGTTTTTGGTTATGAACACCTCCGGTTTGATGCTGATACCCATTACCATTATGGTATATCGTGCGCAACTGGGTGCCGCACAACCCACCGATATCTTTATCCCAATATTGCTTACTACTTTTACCTCTACATTTGTAGGAATTATGGCAGTTAGCATTTCGCAAAAGATAAATCTATTCAATAGAGGAACACTTCTTTTCTTAGTTGGTGTAAGCATTTTCTTTGGATTAATCATTTATTTCTTCACTACAATGCCGCAAGAGTCTGTGAATATTGTCTCTACACTTGTTGCCAATGTGATCCTGTTTACGGTTATTCTCTGCTTTGTCATCAGCGGAGTTCGAAAAAAGATAAATGTATTCGACTCTTTTGTAGAAGGTGCTAAAGATGGTTTCACTACCGCTGTGCGGATTATTCCTTACTTAGTAGCATTCCTGGTAGGCATTGCAGTGTTTCGCACCTCGGGTGCACTCGACCTTTTAGTCGATGGAATCGGTGCTATCGTAGGCTTTTTAGGGTTCGACACCAGCTTTGTTGGTGCACTCCCTACTGGTTTAATGAAGTCTTTAAGCGGTAGCGGAGCAAACGGATTGATGATTG
Organism: Bacteroides sp. 214; assembly: GCF_010501015.1. Taxonomy (GTDB): domain Bacteria; phylum Bacteroidota; class Bacteroidia; order Bacteroidales; family Bacteroidaceae; genus Bacteroides. Next base: position 85,386 of record NZ_QVML01000003.1, read on the forward strand.
ACACAATGACTCAGCACGGTGCCGACTCATTTGTTGGGCGCACAAGTTGTGTTATTCGCGGGGCTTCGGACACTACATTTTATATTCTGGCAGTTTATTTTGGCAGTGTCGGAATCAGTAAAACACGCAATGCGGTTACCTTAGGACTAATTGCCGACTTCTCGGGGATTATTGCCGCTATCTTTTTCAGTTATTTATTTTTCTACTAATACAACGCAATGATTACTTTCCAAACAATAGACGTAAATCTACCCGATATTTTGCAAAAAGAGACGGTGGAATGGATAAAAACTGTAGCAAATAGTTATGGAAAAAAAGTTGGTGATATTGCTTATATCTTTTGCAATGATGCCAAAATACTTGAGGTAAACAAAGAATACCTGCAACACGACTACTATACGGATATCATAACCTTCGATTATACGGAAAAAAACAGAATCTCCGGCGATTTATTCATTAGCCTCGACACTATTGCCAGCAATGCCGAACAGTTTAAGACACCGTTTCAAGAAGAACTTTATCGTGTAATTATTCATGGCATATTACACCTATGCGGTATAAACGACAAGGCACCTGGCGAGCGCGAAATCATGGAATATGCTGAAAACAAGGCACTTAGCATGATATTTTAAGCCATTCCAAACGTAATTACTTAAGAGTCCGTTTTTCTGTTTATGGCATTTACCCCAAGAACATAAGCATTCAGGACATCCCCAACCAACACACTTTTTGCCAGTGCATTGGCAAAGTTGTGCCAACGCACTGGCACTACTGTGCATCAACACTGGCACGACAGTGCCAACGCGTTGGCACAACCTAGCATCTGTATGTTAACGTTTTTAACAATCCTCTGCACATAAAAAAACTCGGGCGAGAAACCATTGGTTTTTCGCCCGAGTTTGTATCTAGCACTTAACAAACTTACATGAATCTGCTGGAATAGTCAGCAAATATAATATTTTCTTTATAACAAGTTGTGAAAAACTTATTTCGGAATGAATTGGATTTCTATATGATGTGCTTAGTTATCGACATTCAAGAAACGATAGCATCACAGTATTAAGGCTCAGGTTATGAAGTTTTAAACCTATTTTCAATTATTCGTTGTTGCTTACACAAACATGTCAAACGAAACCCAATTCCATTCCAAAATAAAACCACTAACTTATTATATTTGAATTGTAACGTAATCCACACTGCTCACCGCTTTATCAACGGTTGCTTCTTGTGGCATTTCCACAGCCCGTGGGCGTATGGTTGGCTTTGCCAATAAAATAATTTCTCTCAAAGATGTTGCACTCGCGTTCATTGCAAATAAAGCAATAAATAAAAATAATACTTTTGTTTTCATAATAATAAGTAATTAGTGGTATTGCAAAGATAGGAGGTAATAGGTGGGAAAAAAATAACACCACAAAGTTTTTTGCAACTGATATTCAATCAATTACATTTTTTTTTTAACAAAAACATAACAAGTACTTACTTTATGGAAGCAGAAGAACCAAATATCTCATTAAATGCATTTTCGTCAATCTTTCCTTTGATACGGTAGCGTCGTTGCGTTACAACATTGGGGTCTACACCCATAACGTAACCTATCAGCGAATTGGAAAATCCCATATACGCCAGCGTGCAACAACAGAGGTCGCCTTGCGAAAGATGAGGGAACGCACTTTGTTGGCGTTGGATGAAATCTATGTATATTTCATCCATGGATTCGAAAATTGCTTTGCGGTCTTTTTCAGAAAGTTCTTTGGGTACTTTTTTCTGCTTACGAGCAGCAACAAAATCTTGAATAGGCTTATAGCAAGGCATTGATTGAAACAGCCGTAAACAAAGATCTTTCTGTTTATCTTGAAGGAATTGGCGAATTTGTTCGTAACCTTGCCGTTCTTGTTCAAATTCTGAAGTAGATTTAGTAAGAATATTCTGCAACTGCATCAACTTAGATCTATTTTGCATTAAATCTTGTTGCAAGCCGATAAGCGTTTGCTTTTTTCTCCTATCAAATAAAAAGAAGAGATAAATACTGATAGAAACAAAGAGTAAAAATGCAATAAGCCAGTAAAGCATGAACTGGTATTGGCGCGCTGTCACTTCTTTTTTATGCGATTCCAACGCATAATCGTTCATTAAACGGGTAATTTCATCGCGTTGATTCAAGCGCTGTATAGAATCGTAATAAAGTACATATTCGTCTACATATGCCAAAGACTCTTTGTAATTGCCATTTTCTTTCTCCAGTTGATATAATGTATAAAAAGACGCAGCGTTAGCATATAAATTATCACCTTCCAAACTCTTATGCAGATAATAACCTGCAGAATCAGATTGGTGAAGGCTCAACAAAGCATTTCCTTTAAGGAAGTAATACTCTGCCAGTTCAGCATCTTTAGGAGCAAACGAGATAGCACGTGTAATGTATTCAACAGCTTTTTCATACGATTCGTGATCATTATAAAAATGAGCAATATCACATAAAGCCACCGCAGCCATCAGCGAATCGCTCTCCTCTTCTGCAACCATATAAGCCTGTTCGTAATAGTAGAGAGCATTTTCATTGTCGCCCATAGAAAGAAAAACGTTGCCTATACCTCGTAGCGGAAAGAATAAACTCTTTTTATCGTTCAGCTTTTCGCTAGCAAGATATGATTTCTTGAAAAGATCCATGGCTTTATCGTATAGTCCTTGCTCCACATAACAAGTAGCAAGATTGCTATATAATAAGGTATGAAGTTCTTGATACTCCTTCTCCCCAACTACATCAAGTGCTTTCAAAAAAGCATCTACAGCAGCTGCACTATCACCAGTATCTTGATATACGCGTCCCAAATAATAAAATGCCTGGCTCTTCTGCTTTAAGCTACCCTGATTCTCATAGTATTCAACAGCAATTCGAGCAAGAGAATCGCTTGTGTGTGGAAGATAATTTTTATCAATTGCTTTGGTTAATAATAGTGCATATTCAGCCTTTTCATACGGATACATCATTGCAAAATCCGGTTTCATTGCATACAAAACAGATAATGCGCTATCCGGATTCTCTGCCAATAGAGAGTCAATAGAAGAGAATACTTGATTTGGAGAACGGTTAGGCGTTTCTCCGCAAGAGACAATCAGTAGATATAATATAATTAAATAAAAGGGCTTCATATTTTACTACGCACAAATCGCTTTGCGCAAATGTACTCTTTCTATTGCACAATACAAAGCATTCTGAGGTATTTAGAAAGGTTTTCTGATGCATTGAAAGGATAATTTACCGATTAAAAACACAACTTTTGAATCTTTTTGGCAAGTAAATAAACGCCAAAATCAAGCTCAAACAAGCCAACACACACGATTTACAAAGAATGCTTCAACAAAGAAACAGGTAAATTTAAGGAGTTATTTGTTAATATTAAACAATCAAAAATAGTACCCAAAAAATCTATTGCCACAAAACAGACACAAGAATGCTCTCCCGATCTAAGTATTCCTTTTTCGGTTCTGTTTGCGACAAAAAGAAAATAATGACGTAACTTTGCCGAAAAGAGTTAAGGATCAATGGATTTCAAATACGACGTAATAGTTATAGGAGCAGGTCATGCCGGCTGTGAAGCAGCAGCGGCAGCTGCAAACTTGGGCTCAAAAACATGTCTGATAACAATGGATATGAACAAAATAGCCCAAATGAGTTGCAACCCTGCTATTGGTGGGATTGCCAAAGGACAAATAGTACGCGAAATAGATGCGCTTGGTGGTTATACAGGGTTGATTACTGATAAAACAGCGATTCAATTCCGAATGCTTAATCGTTCCAAAGGACCTGCCATGTGGAGTCCTCGTGCACAATGCGACCGTGGGAAATTTATCTGGGCATGGCGTGAAGTATTAGAAAATATTCCAAACCTACACATTTGGCAAGATACTGTCACTGAACTTATCGTAAAAGACAAAGAAGTTATAGGGCTCAAAACCGAATGGGATGTAACATTCCATGCAAAAACAATCATCCTTACTGCAGGAACATTTCTTAATGGGCTTATGCATGTGGGCAGAACCAAAGTCGCCGGCGGACGGATTGCCGAACCCGCATCCTACAAACTTACCGAATCCATCGCTCAACACGGTATTCAGTACGATCGTATGAAAACTGGAACACCTGTTCGAATCGATGGACGAAGCGTGCGTTATGACTTGATGGAAAAGCAAGATGGTGAAAGCGATTTTCATAAGTTTTCATTTATGAATATAGGTGAGCGCCAACTGAAACAACTCAACTGCTGGACTTGTTTCACCAATGAAGAGGTACACGAAGTTCTACGCGTAGGCCTACCCGATTCTCCCCTTTTCAACGGACAAATACAAAGTATCGGGCCACGTTATTGCCCAAGTATTGAAACAAAGATAGTGACCTTCCCCGAGAAAGAACAACACCAGTTGTTTCTCGAACCGGAAGGTGAATCTACACAAGAGTACTACTTAAATGGTTTTTCGTCTTCACTCCCACTCGATATTCAATTGGGTGCGCTAAAGAAAATACCTGCATTCAAAGATTTAGTACTTTACCGCCCGGGATATGCTATTGAATATGATTTCTTTGACCCTACACAACTAACGCACACGCTCGAATCCAAGGTTATTAGAAATCTTTTCTTTGCAGGGCAAGTAAACGGAACCACAGGTTACGAAGAAGCCGCGGGGCAAGGAATTATCGCCGGCATCAATGCACATATAAACTGCCATGGCGGAAACGCCTTTACTTTAGGAAGAGACGAAGCATATATTGGCGTACTCATCGATGATTTAGTAACTAAAGGTGTAGATGAACCTTACCGCATGTTTACTTCACGCGCAGAGTATCGCATTCTTCTTCGCCAAGATGATGCCGATGTGCGACTAACCCCCAAGGCTACCGCTATCGGTTTAGCTACAAAAGAACGCTCGGATTTATTAGCGGCGAAACAAGAAGCTATTAATAGTGTTATTGAATTTGCCGAGTCTTACTCAATTAAGCCTGCACTTATTAATGATACGTTAGAATTATTGGGCACGACTCCTCTTCAACAAGGTTGTAAACTCATTACATTGATTAATCGTCCGCAAATCACTTTGACGAATATCGCCGAGCATATCCCTGCCTTCAAAAGAGTGCTCGACAAAATCAAGGATCGCAAAGAAGAAGTGATAGAAGCTGCCGAGATTCAGATAAAATACAAAGGATACATTGATCGCGAACGAATGATTGCTAATAAACTTTCGCGTTTGGAGAACATAAAAATTAAAGGTAAATTTGACTACGCTAATCTACAGTCGCTCTCAACCGAAGCGCGACAAAAGCTAGCCAAAATTAATCCAGAGACCATTGCTCAGGCAAGTAGAATCCCCGGAGTTTCGCCAAGCGACATCAACGTGTTGCTAGTTCTTGCCAGCAAATAAAGCTATGTTTCACGTGAAACAATAAACTTAAAAATACAACAGAACAGATGAAAGAAAAGAAAGAATTGCTTCTTGCAAACCTAAGAAACATCCCCGACTTCCCTATACCAGGTGTTCAATTCAAAGATGTAACTACGCTATTTAAGAACCCGGAGTGCCTACAGTTACTATCCGACATGATGTACGAAATGTACAAAGATAAAGGCATAACCAAGGTTGTTGGCATCGAATCAAGGGGTTTTATCATGGGACCCATATTAGCTACAAGACTAAATGCCGGATTTGTGCCTATTCGCAAACCAGGGAAACTTCCTGCCGACACAATAGAAGAAAGCTACAGTAAAGAATACGGGACCGACTCCGTACAAATGCACAAAGATGCATTAACCGAAGAAGATGTGGTGCTGCTACACGACGACCTACTAGCAACTGGCGGTACAATGGTAGCTGCTTGCAAACTGGTAGAGAAACTAAACCCTAAAAAAGTTTACGTAAACTTCATCATTGAACTAAGCGATCTTAAAGGAAAAGAACTCTTCGACAAAGACGTGGATGTAGAATCGATTCTGGTTATTTAGTCATACAAGCTTTACCTATGGAGAAGCAGGGATTTCACTCCAGTGATTACCTGAAAGGAATCGTTCAAAACCTTCCTGAAACACCCGGCATTTATCAATACCTGAATGCCGAGGGGACAATTATATATGTAGGTAAAGCCAAAAACCTGAAGCGTAGGGTTTATTCCTACTTCAGCAAAGAACATACAGATGGAAAAACACGTGTCCTGGTCAGCAAGATTGCAGACATTAAGTATATTGTTGTTAACACCGAAGAAGATGCGCTCCTATTGGAGAATAATCTAATAAAGAAATATCGTCCACGCTATAATGTATTACTCAAAGATGATAAAACATACCCCTCCATCTGTGTACAAAACGAATACTTCCCGCGAGTATTCAAGACAAGAAAGATAATCAAGAACGGATCTTCTTACTATGGCCCATACAGCCACGTACCGAGCATGCTGGCTGTACTGGATTTAATTAAGCACCTCTACCCACTCCGTACATGCAACTTAAATCTTTCGCCCGAAAATATTAGTGCAGGGAAATTCAATGTTTGCTTAGAATATCACATTAAGAACTGCGCAGGACCCTGCATAGGAGCACAAACGCAAGAAGAATACGCAAGAAATATTCAAGAAGTACACGAAATACTAAAAGGAAATACCAAAGACATTTCGCGCGAATTGCTTGCTCAAATGAACAAACTTGCTGCCGAAATGAAGTTTGAAGAGGCACAAAAGCTAAAAGAAAAATACATGCTGGTAGAAAGCTTTAGAACACGTTCGGAAGTGGTAAGTAACACACTGCATAACATAGATGTTTTCTCCATTGAAGAAGATGATGAAAAATCAGCATTTATTAACTATCTGCATATAACCAATGGTGCTATTAATCAGGCATTTACATTTGAGTACAAGAAACGATTAAACGAAAGCAAGGAAGAGCTGTTGGCACTTGGTATCGTTGAGATGCGCGAACGCTATAGGAGCCGTTCTAAAGAGATTATATTACCATTCCCACTCGATATACCACTCAACGATATCAAAGTAACCATCCCTCAAAAAGGAGACAAAAAGAAGCTATTAGACCTATCTTTACTCAATGTAAAGCAATATAAGATAGACCGCCTAAAACAAACCGAAAAGCTCAATCCGGAGCAACGCAGTATTCGTTTACTAAAAGAAATTCAGCAAGAGCTACATTTGGAGAAGCTCCCGATGCAAATAGAGTGTTTTGACAACTCCAACATTCAGGGAACCGATGCAGTAGCGGCTTGCGTTGTCTTTATTAAGGCAAAACCTTCTAAGAAAGATTACCGTAAATACAACATCAAAACCGTAGAAGGAGCAGATGATTACGCATCTATGCGAGAGGTTGTTTATCGCCGCTACGAACGAGCTATCCAAGAAGAAACTCCCCTACCCGACCTCATAATTACCGATGGCGGAAAAGGACAAATGGAGTCCGTGAGGCAAGTACTCGAGGAACTTAAACTGAATATCCCAATAGCCGGCCTGGCAAAGGACAGAAAGCACCGAACTTCCGAGCTGTTATACGGTTTTCCGGTACAAACTATCGGCCTAAAACAAGGCACACCACTCTTCCGGCTGATGGAGCAGATACAAAACGAGGTACACCGGTTTGCTATTACATTCCACAAACAAAAGCGCAGCAAACGCCAAATAGCCTCTGCACTAGACGAGATAAAAGGAATTGGCGAGAAGAGCAAAACAGCACTCCTGAAGGAATTTAAGAGCCTGAAGCGCATCAAAGAAGCCTCGATAGAAGAACTTACAGCCGTAGTTGGGAGCGCAAAAGCCAAAATTATCCAAAAAACTTGGAACGAATAGCTCAATAATTACTAACTTTATCGGTTCTAAAAGTAAGGGTATGAGAGTAGTTATCCAACGGGTGCAACATGCATCTGTCTCCATAGAAAACAAATACAAATCGTCTATCCAACAAGGGATGATGATACTGTTAGGAATTGAAGAGTCTGATAATCAAGAAGATATAGAGTGGTTAAGCAAAAAGATTATCAACCTGCGCATCTTTGACGATGAAGCAGGCGTGATGAATAAATCTATCTTGGATTGTGACGGAGAGATACTACTCATCAGTCAGTTTACACTACACGCCTCTACCAAAAAAGGAAATCGTCCATCTTATATCAAGGCAGCACGTCCCGAAATAGCCATTCCTCTTTACGAACAGATGTGCAATAAACTAAGTAAAGAGCTTGGCAAACCAATCGGCACAGGCGAGTTTGGAGCCGAGATGTTGGTAGAATTGGCAAACGACGGACCTGTTACTATCTGTATAGACTCTAAAAACAAGGAATAATGACATTACAAGAGGCTCAAAAACAAGTAGATACGTGGATAAAGACGTACGGAGTACGCTATTTTAGCGAGCTAACCAACATGACGGTTCTCACAGAAGAAGTAGGCGAACTAGCACGTATTATGGCACGAAAGTATGGAGATCAATCCTTCAAAGAAGGCGAAAAAGATAACCTTGCTGACGAAATGGCCGATGTATTGTGGGTACTTATCTGCCTGGCAAATCAAACAAATGTGGATTTAACCGAAGCTTTTAAGCGCAATATAGAAAAGAAAACAAAGCGAGATAGTCAAAGACATATTAAGAATTCAAAACTCTAAAATCATGGAAATTACTAAGTATGAAGAGGCGTTGAGTAAGTACAATACCAACCTTGACGATGCTGTGGTGGTTCAAAAAGTAGCCAATATCATAGCCAATGTAAAAGAAAACAATACCCTTGAGGTAAAGAAATTACTTTTCAATTGTATAGATTTAACCTCGTTGAACACAACAGACAACGATGCTCATATCATTGCATTCACTAAGAAAGTAAACGAATTTGAGGAAGCATACCCTGATTTGCTCAACGTAGCAGCCATTTGTGTGTACCCTAACTTCGCCGAAACAGTACGGAGCACATTGGAGGTAGAAAGCGTAAACATAGCCTGTGTATCGGGCGGATTTCCTTCGTCGCAAACCTTTACCGAGGTGAAAGTAGCCGAAACAGCTATGGCAATCCTTGAAGGAGCCAATGAAATAGACATTGTAATCAATGTAGGAAATTTCCTAGGTGGCAATTACCAGGATATGTGCGAAGAGATTCAAGAGCTGAAAGATGTATGTAAGGAACATCACCTGAAGGTTATTTTGGAAACAGGAGCACTTCAAAGCGCTTCTAACATCAAAAAAGCGTCTATTTTATCTATGTATTCGGGTGCGGATTTCATTAAAACATCAACAGGTAAAACACAGCCTGCCGCTACCCCCGAAGCCGCTTATGTGATGTGCGAAGCCATTAAAGAATACTACGAGCTAACCGGTACTAAAATTGGTTTTAAGCCGGCAGGAGGCATGAGTACAGTAGAAGACACGCTTGTTTATTACAGTATCGTAAAAGAGGTATTGGGAGAAGAATGGTTAAACAATAAACTTTTCCGACTGGGAACAAGCAGGGTTGCCAATCTATTATTGTCCGAAATAGTAGGAAAAGAGACCAATTTCTTCTAAGAAAATAGCTGTTGTCCTGTGAGCCTATGGCTCACAGGTCATCAGCCATAGGCAGACGGGTCGTGAGACTATGGACGAAGGGTGATGAGACTATGGCTGAAAGAGCATGAGCCATAGGCTCACAGTCACAAAGAAACTCTTAAAGAAAAAGGGGATTATTTTGTTCGGCTGATGACGTAATCGGCGTAATGTTGCAATGACTCTTTCACGTCAGACTGGGGCAGCGTATCCAATAGTTGTACTGCCTTTTGATGGTATTCGTGCATTCGTTTCATAGCATATTCAATGCCACCGTTTTCCTTCACAAACTCCACTAATTGTGCGATTTCATCGGCTGTTGCAGTACCTTCTTTTACGTGTTGAGCCACTTCCCTACTCCATTCATTATCAATCGTATTCAAAACATGTATAGCAGGAAGTGTTATTTTACCTTCCAACAGATCATTGCCGGTAGGTTTACCAATCTCTTTGGCTGGGAAATAATCGAAAACATCATCTTTTATTTGAAAGCAAATACCAAGGTATTCGCCAAAAAGTCTTGCCAATTCACACTGTTTGGAGGTTGCATTTACAGAGTAAGCACCTATTTGTGTACACGCCATAAACAAGGCTGCCGTCTTTTTGCGGATAACTTCAAAATAAACATCTTCAGAAATGGCCTCTGCGCTGATATTTGATAGCTGCAACAATTCGCCTTCGGCAAGGTTTTTCCCAAGTACGGAAATGATGTCGATAATCTTTCTGTTGTCGGCTTTGTCGGCTTCCATCAGTGAGTTTGCCAGCATGAAATCACCCGATAAAATCGCGACTTTATTATCATATCGCGCATTGACTGAGGGCTGCCCACGACGTTGATCGCTTTCGTCCACCACATCATCGTGAATCAAGCTGGCGGTATGAAGAAGTTCTAAGGAAGCAGCAGCATGTAGGGTTTTCTCATTAATTGTGCCATAGAGCTTAGCAAACAGCAGTACCAGAATAGGGCGCATTGACTTTCCCTCTCTCTGCCTTACGTAAGTAATTACCTCGTTCAACAAAGAATTAGAGCTCTGTAACGAGGCAACCATAACATCTGCAAACTGTTCAAGTTCCGAGTGGATCGGGCGCTTTATTATTTCCAAGTAGTCAGCCATAACGGCTACAAAAGTAATAATAAAACGATTAATACGGTATTTTTTCGTACTTTTACAAGTAAAAATTAGGGTACATTATGGACAATACAGAAAAACTGTTCTTACTGGACGCATACGCACTTATTTACAGAGCTTACTATGCCTTCATTAAGAACCCACGAATCACCTCAAAAGGCTTTAACACATCGGCTATACTCGGTTTTGTCAACACGCTCGAGGATGTGCTAAAAAAGGAAAATCCAACACATATCGGTGTGGCTTTTGACCCATCAGGACCTACCTTTCGTCACGAAATATACGAAGCTTACAAAGCCCAACGTCAAGCAACACCCGAAGACATTAAGCTCTCTATACCCATAATCAAGGAGATAATTCGTGCATACAATATACCTATTCTCGAAGTTCAGGGCTACGAAGCCGACGACGTAATAGGCACTCTTGCCACACAAGCGGGCAAGAAAGGGATTACGACCTACATGATGACCCCCGACAAAGACTATGGGCAATTGGTAAGCGAAAATGTTTTTATCTACCGCCCCAAGTATGGCGACAAGGAGTTCGAAAAAATGGGTCCCGAACAAGTTACTGCTAAGTACGATCTCCAAAATCCCAAACAAGTAATTGACCTGCTCGGACTCATGGGCGACTCTTCGGACAACATACCGGGATGTCCGGGTGTTGGCGAAAAGACAGCACAAAAACTCATTGCCGAATTTGGTAGTATTGAGCAGCTACTCGAAAATACCGATCAACTCAAAGGAGCACTTAAAACAAAAATAGAAACTAACAAGGAAATGATTACATTCTCCAAATTCCTTGCTACTATAAAAACGGATGTTCCCATTGAACTAAAAATGGACGAACTCGTTCGCGAACCTTACGACGAAGAAAAGCTCCGGAAGATTTTTGAAGAATTAGAATTCCGAACATTGGCAGATCGCATATTCAAAAAAGAGAGTGCACCAGCAACTCCGCCTAAAGAAGCAAAAACCGATGCTTTTCAAGGCGATCTCTTTGGATTTTTTCCGCCCGAGGGAGAAGGAGATGAAAATTTCGGCAGCCTTGCGCGGTTAGATTTGTCCATTTCCGACTACCAACTTATTGACAATCAAGAAAAAAGGAGCAATTTATTTCAATTATTGCTTACAACAAAAAGTTTCGCTTTTGACACCGAAACGACCGGGATGGATGCCATGAACTGCGAATTGGTAGGAATGAGCTTCAGTTTTGTAGAAAACCAAGCATTTTATGTACCGATACCCGCAGAGCAATCCGAAGCGCAAAAAATTGTTAATGAATTTAAGCCTCTCTTCGAAAATGAAGAAATTTCAAAGATTGGGCAAAACATTAAATACGATTTACTCGTACTGCATAATTATGGAATCCGTGTAAAAGGAAAAATGTTCGATACCATGGTTGCTCATTATGTCATTCAACCCGAACTCCGACACGGAATGGATTATCTTGCCGAAGTATACCTTAAGTATCGAACCATTCACATTGATGAGTTAATTGGTCCTAAAGGAAAAGGACAAAGAAACATGCGCGACCTCTCGCCCGAGGAGGTTTACCATTATGCTTGCGAAGATGCAGACATAACTCTTAAACTCAAAAACATCCTTGAGCAAGAGCTTGTAAAACACAATGCCGAGAAACTTTTCTACGAGATAGAGATGCCCCTTGTACCTGTTCTTGCAACGATTGAGAGTAATGGTGTACGCATAGATACCGAAGCGTTGAAACAATCGTCCGAAGTATTCAGCAAAACGCTGCAGCAGTTGGAACAAGAAATATACGAATTGGCAGGTGAAGAATTCAATATAGCCTCGCCCAAACAAGTAGGCGAAGTACTCTTTGACCGGTTAAAAGTAGTAGAAAAAGCCAAGAAAACCAAGACAGGACAATACACCACTTCCGAAGAAGTATTGGAAAGCTTGCGTGGCAAACATCCTGTTATTGGAAAGATTCTGGAGCATCGGGGTATTAAGAAATTGCTAAGTACTTATATAGATGCACTTCCGCAACTTATCAACCCGAAAACAGGAAAGATTCACACATCTTTCAACCAAACTGTTACGGCAACCGGACGACTAAGTTCTAGTAATCCTAATTTACAAAACATACCCGTCCGGGACGAAGAAGGAAAGGAGATACGAAGAGCATTTATACCGGAAGAAGGTTGTCTGTTTTTTTCAGCAGATTACTCGCAAATAGAGCTCCGCATTATGGCACATCTTAGCCAAGATAAAAACATGATTGATGCTTTCCTTAGCGGATACGATATTCATGCTGCAACCGCTGCGAAAATCTACAAAATAGAGATTGGCGAGGTAACTAAAGATATGCGTCGCAAGGCAAAAACCGCTAACTTCGGTATTATTTATGGTATCTCTGTCTTTGGGCTTGCCGAACGCATGAATGTAGATCGCAAAGAAGCCAAAGAGCTTATTGACGGATATTTTGAAACCTACCCACAGATTAAAGAATACATGGATAAAAGCATTGAAGAAGCGCGCGAAAAAGGATATGTGGAGACTATTCTCAACCGCAAACGCTACTTGCCCGATATCAATTCGCGCAATGCGGTGGTAAGAGGTTACGCCGAACGAAATGCCATAAACGCACCTATACAAGGAAGTGCGGCAGACATTATTAAAGTCGCCATGATAAACATTGACAGAAGATTTCGTTGTGAAAACATACAATCCCAAATGATACTACAAGTACACGACGAATTGAACTTCAGTGTACTGCCACAGGAAAAAGAACAGGTAGAGTATATTGTTATTGACGAAATGGAGAAAGCCTACCGTATGCATGTACCATTAAAAGCAGACTCTGACTGGGGGAAAAACTGGCTTGAAGCACATTAAAACAACAAAGGGACTATCCAATTTTTGGACAGTCCCTTTTCATTATATCACTGTTTTAAGCAATAGCTACAGTTTTAGGTTAAAAAAATTAAGGCATACGTTATCTAAAGTCTTTCAGGTCTTCTTGCAGTTTTTGGCGTGTAAAGAAGATGCGACTTTTTACAGTACCCAGCGGCAAATTCAATTTTTCGGCAATCTCTCTATATTTAAAACCTGCAACGTGCATAGAAAACGGTATACGGTATTCTTTTGGCAATGCATTTACTATTTTTCTCATCTCTTTTAAGTCGTATGAGCTTTCTGTACTATCAAAACCAGAACCCTGAGGCAGGTTTAAGTAATACAAGTTATCTGTTTGGTCTACGTAAGTTTGTTCGCGTACAATCTTACGATAGTTATTTATAAAGATATTGCGCATAATAGTATACATCCAACCCTTAAAGTTTGTCTCGGGCATAAACTTATCTTCATTATCCAATGCTTTCAAAGTTGTTTCTTGTAATAGGTCATTAGCATCGTCGCGGTTTGATGTGAGTTTTAATGCAAAACGTAAAAGTTCATCTTGTGCTCCAACTAAGTTCTCTTGAAAATTAACACAGCTTCTCATAATTCTAATTTTTAAATTGTTTGTATTATTATTTTTTATTTGTTTCAAATCACTGAGACAAAGGTATGGCCAACCGTCAACCCGGCGGGGAGTAAATCTAACAGAAAAGAGGGGGTAAACTAACAATGGATAGTTTTTGGGTGGTATTTGATAGTTTTTGGGCTGTATTCTGGTTGTTTTCTGATGGTATTTCCTTCACAAAATACACATTTCGTAACGTTCTTCGCCAAGTAAAGAAATAGTTATCCCTTTAATAGAATAAAAAGAATAACTATCTTTGCGCCATAATCTTAAGATAAACAGATAAATAATGGCTTTACAATGTGGTATTGTTGGTCTTCCAAACGTAGGAAAATCAACACTTTTTAATTGCCTTTCTAATGCGAAAGCACAGGCGGCAAACTTCCCTTTTTGTACAATAGAACCAAATGTTGGGGTAATTACCGTGCCTGACGAACGATTAAATAAACTCGCCGAACTGATTCATCCGCAAAGAATTGTGCCGACTACTGTCGAAATTGTAGATATTGCAGGTTTGGTAAAAGGCGCAAGCAAAGGCGAAGGGTTGGGGAATAAATTTCTTGCCAACATTCGCGAAACGGATGCCATTCTACACGTACTACGTTGTTTCGACGACGAAAATGTAACCCATGTGGATGGAAGTGTAAACCCCGTGCGCGATAAAGAAATTATTGACTATGAGCTGCAACTGAAAGACCTCGAAACCATCGAAAATCGTATACAGAAAGTGCAAAAGCAGGCACAAACAGGTGGCGACAAAGTGGCCAAACAAACTTACGAAGTGCTGATGCGATTCAAAGAGGCGCTGGATCAGGGTAAGTCGGCACGTACGGTGCAGTTTGACAGTAAAGACGATCAAAAGATTGCCCGCGAAGTATTTCTGCTAACCAGCAAACCCGTACTTTATGTATGCAACGTAGACGAAGCAAGCGCTATAAACGGCAATAAATATGTGGATATGGTGCGCGAAGCAACTAAAGACGAACATGCCGAAATCCTCATCGTAGCCGCCAAAACAGAATCGGATATAGCCGAGCTGGAAACCTACGAAGACCGTCAAATGTTCCTCGAAGAGATTGGATTGACCGAATCGGGGGTATCTCGACTTATTAAATCAGCGTATAAACTCCTAAATCTGGAAACATACCTCACTGCGGGTGTACAGGAAGTACGTGCATGGACTTATCTGAAAGGTAGCAAAGCGCCACAATGCGCAGGTGTTATCCATACCGATTTTGAGAAAGGTTTCATCCGCGCAGAGGTCATCAAATACGAAGATTTTATTAAATACGGCTCGGAAGCAGCAGTAAAAGAAGCCGGAAAATTGAGCGTAGAAGGCAAAGAATACATCGTACAAGACGGTGACGTGATGCATTTTCGTTTTAATGTATAACCAATAACACAAAGAATATGAATGGCATTGTTTGGGATCCTAATCCGGAGGTTTTTTCTCTTTTCGGCATAACGCTGCGTTACTACGGATTGCTGTGGGGCATCGGGCTTATCTTCGCCTATATTGTGGTGCGCTACCAGTACAGAGACAAAAAGATTGAAGAAAAGAAGTTCGACCCCCTTGCCATTTATTGCTTCTTTGGCATTGTTCTTGGCGCACGGTTGGGACACTGTCTCTTTTATGAGCCTGCCTATTACCTCTCCCACCCCATAGAAATGATACTACCAATTAAAAACATAAACGGTAGTTGGAAATTTACCGGATATCTCGGTTTGGCTAGTCACGGTGGAACATTAGGACTTATTATTGCACTGTGGCTCTACGTGCGTAAAGTTAAGATGAACTACATGGATGTGGTAGATATGATTGCTGTTGCCACCCCTATTACGGCTTGCTTCATCCGCCTTGCTAACCTGATGAATTCGGAAATTATCGGTAAACCAACCGATGTGCCTTGGGCTTTCATTTTCGTAAAAGAGGATATGTTGCCACGTCATCCGGCGCAATTGTATGAGGCGATTGCCTATTTTATACTCTTCTTAATTATGCTGTATGTGTATAAACACTTTAGTAAGAAGGTGCATCGCGGGTTCTTCTTCGGGTTGTGTCTTACCTATATATTTACGTTCCGCTTCTTTATTGAGCTACTGAAAGAGAATCAGGTGAGCTTTGAGGATGGCATGGCATTGAATATGGGACAATGGCTAAGTGTTCCTTTTATTATTATAGGATTAGGATGCATACTTGCGGGGAAATGGTTTGATAAGCAGTTCCCGGCAATAAAGAGATAAAAAAGAAAGGGAAGTATATTACTTCCCTTTTACTATTTTTTTAATATCATTCAATTTATTCAGCGCCTCCAGTGGTGTGAGGTTATTTACATCCAGATTCAGTATTTCATCCCGTATCTGGCTTAGTATAGGATCGTCCAATTGAAAGAAATTCAGCTGCATACCTTCCCTATTCTCGCTTACTTGTGCTAGCGGCTTACCCGAAATACCTTGCTTGCGGTTATCGGTTTCTAACTGTCCCAGAATGTCATTTGCACGCTTTACGATGCTCTTCGGCATACCGGCCATCTTTGCCACATGGATACCAAAAGAGTGCTCGCTCCCACCCTTCTCCAGTTTCCGCAAAAAGATTACTTTGTTATCCAATTCTCGCACTAACACGTTGTAGTTCTTAATACGCTTAAAGGACTTCTCCATTTCGTTGAGCTCGTGGTAGTGCGTGGCAAAAAGTGTACGCGCCTGTGCTTTGGGGTGCTCGTGAATGTACTCCACAATAGCCCAAGCAATGGATATACCATCATACGTAGAAGTACCACGTCCCAGTTCATCAAATAAGATAAGGCTACGGGTAGAAACATTATTCAGAATATCTGCCGCCTCGTTCATCTCCACCATAAAGGTAGACTCGCCCAAGGAAATATTATCGCTCGCGCCTACACGTGTAAATATCTTATCGACCATGCCGATGTGTGCACTTTCGGCAGGAACAAACGAACCTATTTGCGCCAAAAGTGTAATAAGTGCTGTTTGCCGCAGCAAAGCCGACTTACCCGACATATTAGGACCGGTAATAATAATGATTTGCTGTGAATTTGTATCCAGCATCACGTCATTGGCAATGTACTTCTCTCCTATTGGTAGCTGTTTCTCAATCACCGGATGCCGTCCTTGAGATATATTCAATACATCGTCTTCAGAAATCACCGGACGAATATAGTTATTCGCTTTCGCTACATTGGCAAGTGACAACAAGCAATCCAAGCGTGCTATCTGCGTAGCATTTATCTGTATAGCAGGAATAAACTCAGTCAATGCCAGAACCAAATCATTATAAAGTTTCGTTTCGAGCGCCAGTATTTTATCTTCCGCACCGAGTATTTTTTCTTCGTATTCTTTGAGCTCCTGAGTAATGTATCGTTCGGCATTAACAAGCGTTTGCTTTCGAATCCACTCTTGTGGTACCTTGTCCTTGTGTAAGTTACGTACCTCTATATAATATCCAAAAACATTATTAAACGCAATCTTCAAGCTAGGAATGCCGGTTGCCTCACTTTCGCGTTGCTGTATATTAAGCAAATAGTCTTTCCCGGAGTAAGCAATCTGTCGCAAGCTATCCATTTCATCGTTGATTCCAGGTTTTATAACACCACCTTTGTTGATCAGCAATGGTGGGTCATTCGTTACTTCCCGGTCTATCCTTTCGCGAATGGACAAACATAAATTAAGATGCTCTCCTATCCTATTCAAACTTTCATTTTCGGCAGCCAAACAGGCCAACTTAATTGGTTCAATTGCTTGTAAAGCTACCTTAAGTTGTACTACTTCGCGCGGAGAAACACGCCCTACAGCTACTTTGGAAACAATACGTTCCAAGTCGCCAATCAGTTGCAAGTTCTCTTCGACCAATTCCTTAAAGTCGGGATGACGGAAGAAATATTCCACCACATTAAGGCGATCATTAATGGGTTTCTCATCCTTAAGCGGAAACACCACCCAGCGTTTCAGCATACGCGCACCCATCGGACTGATTGTTTTATCAATCACATCCAGCAAGCTGCTTCCGCCTTCGTTCATTGTGGAAATAAGTTCCAGGCTACGCACGGTAAACTTATCCAATCGTACATATTTATCTTCTTCAATACGCGAGAGTGAAAGAATGTGTTTGATTTGCGTATGCTGTGTAATATCCAGATATTGAAGTATAGCGCCCGAAGCAATTACACCATTCTTGAGATGCTCTACACCAAACCCCTTCAAGTTTTTAGTTTCAAAGTGTTTTAATAGTTTCTCTCGGGCACTGCTCTCTGTAAAGACCCAGTCCTCCAATTCAAATGTAAAGAATTTACTTCCAAAATTCCCTTCAAACATGCCACGCTTTCCACGTTCAAAAAGCACCTCTTTTGGTCCGAAGTTATTTAGTAATTTATCTATATAATCAAACGGTCCTTCGGCAGTAAGAAACTCTCCTGTAGAAATATCTAAAAAGGCAACACCACACGCTCCTTTTCCGAAGTGAACGGCAGCCAAAAAATTATTCTCTTTATAGTTAAGAACATTATCGTTGATTGAAACACCCGGTGTAACAAGCTCTGTGATACCACGCTTCACCAGTTTTTTGGTTGCTTTTGGGTCTTCCAGTTGGTCGCATATTGCTACACGCTTCCCAGCTCTTACCAGCTTAGGAAGATATGTATCCAATGCATGAAAGGGAAATCCTGCCATTTCTACCGTCTTTTCTTTACCGTTAGCACGCTTGGTTAAGGTAATTCCAAGTATTTCGGAGGCAATAATAGCGTCGGTGGAGTAAGTTTCGTAGAAGTCGCCACAACGAAACAACATTACAGCATCCGGGTGCTTGGCTTTCAAGTCCAGAAACTGCTTCATCATGGGGGTAAGGACTATATCGTTGTTCACAGGTCGTATTTTTTAGTGAGTATGCAAAGATAGAAAAACTTTTCAATTTTTTGGATTGGGTTAGTTTTGCATATTATACACTATTATTCCACATATTATTTCTATATTTGTTTTTCACGACAAATTCTTAATCATTTACCAACGAGAACACAGTTATTTTATGGACAGAAGAAAGTTTTTAAAGACGAGTGGGGTAGTAGCCGGTGGTTTAATGGCACACCCAGTATTTGGCTTTGAAGCCAACGATCAGGCTCCGCCAAAGAGCAAGAAAATACGTTATGCAATGGTGGGCTGCGGACATCGCGGTTCCGGGATGTGGGGAAAAACATTAGTGGATACAGGCTATAAAGAGTATATTGACTTTGTAGGACTGTGCGATATCAACCCCGGAAGAATAGAGTACACCAAGCGGGTTATTAACGAACCAAACTGCCCTGCATTCTCCAATTTCGACGAGATGCTGAAAAAAACAAAGCCCGATGTGGTTATGGTTGCTACTACAGACTCCACACACGACGAGTTTATCATTAAAGCCTTAGATGCCGGTGTGGATGTAATAACCGAAAAGCCTATGACGACTGATGAAGACAAATGTCAGGCTATCCTCGATGCCGAAAAACGTTCGGGAAAGAAAGTTACCGTAACCTTCAACTATCGTTACTCGCCACATCGCGCCAAACTATACGAACTGCTCCGTAGCGGAGAGATTGGTGACATTACTTCGGTAGACTTCCATTGGTATCTTGATACAAGCCACGGAGCCGATTATTTCCGTCGTTGGCATGGATACAAAAAGTACGGAGGTAGCCTTTTGGTACATAAGTCAACACATCATTTTGATTTACTTAACTGGTGGATAGGTTCCGAGCCCGAAGAAGTATTTGCTTATGGCGCGCTGGAGTTTTACGGTAAAAACGGAAAAATGCGTGGAAAAAACTGCCGTTTGTGCGATCATAAAACCGAATGCCAATTCTATCGTGATATTACCAAAGAACCACGTCTCATGGCACTGTATGCCGAAAATGAGAAGTATGATGGATATTTCCGCGACGGCTGTGTATTCCGCGAAGACATCGATATTTTCGACAAGATGGCGGTACAGATTCGCTATATGAACAAGGTGCAAGTAAGCTACTCGCTCACCGCATATTCGCCCTACGAAGGCTATCGCATTGCATTCAACGGAACAAAAGGACGTATCGACGCGTGGATTAAAGAACGTCAACCGTGGGAAGAGCTCGAAGATGGAGATGTAATTCGTATCACCAAGAACTTCGGAAAGTCTAAGATTATTCGTGTTATGCCCCAGAAAGGTGGGCACGGTGGGGGAGACCCTATACTACACGCGCATCTATTCAAGAATCAAGATTTGCCAGATACGCTGAAACAAGGGGCAGGTGTTCGCGAAGGCGCCATGTCTATCCTCATGGGTGTTGCCGCGCGCAAGAGTATCGATTCCGGCAAAGCAATTAAAATAGAATCGCTGACAACACTGAAACCGAAGGTAAGTACGTTATAATAACGATTCTCTATCTTATGCTTTATAATAAACGCCTCGCGAGCTTGTGGCTCGCGAGGCGTTTTGCCTTTCTACAAGAAGTTTTTTATTGTCGCGATATTCTTTTCTCGTTCAAACGAATATACTTTGCTCTTCAGATTACATAACTCATAGAGTTGAAGTGCTTTTTCCAGGTATTTCTGGGGATTATCGCAGTCAGCATGAAAACCTATTTGAGAAATATAATCTGCTAAAAGCTCAATATTATCAATGTTGAATTCAGCAAAACTTCCGATATATTCATTTGAACAATCAGTATCTATTTCCTCCAAAAATGCATTAAAATCAAAGTTCATTTCATTTAATAGCATTCCCTTTGCATCCTCAATTTGTTTTTCAAGCGTTATCGATAAGTTGTCATTACCCCCTGAAATTTTCTGCCGAATTGCACTTATTAGCACTCCTATTTTTTCGATTTGCTTCAACATGTAATCTCTTCGTTCCATATTCTTTTAAGTTTTTCAATCCCGTATCATATGACAATGGACAGATACACACATGCCGAATTGTACCATTGGCTTCATTATTGCTGTAATCAAAGGAACCAAAGGTATATAAAAAACCCGTTGGCAGAATTAATTCAGCGCTTCTTTTTTCTATTCACAGTGTATAATCCACTCCAAATGCCGTTTGAGGAAATAGGTCTTCACATTCACATATCGCTGTAAACAAATGATTGTAAGTGAGT
This sequence comes from Bacteroides sp. 214, assembly GCF_010501015.1. Taxonomy (GTDB): domain Bacteria; phylum Bacteroidota; class Bacteroidia; order Bacteroidales; family Bacteroidaceae; genus Bacteroides. The sequence continues at coordinate 106,683 of NZ_QVML01000003.1, forward strand.
TACGTGTGAAGACCCTCTTGTTTCGATTTCACAGTGACTTCACGTTGTAATTTCAGTGTTTTTTTATCTGCTTCTCACTGTTTTATTTCAAAAAAACACTGAGAAATGAAGTAGAAAACACTGAGAAATAAATTGCAATAAAAAGATGTTTTCCAAGGCAAAAGCACCTAGTAAAGCTTTTATCCTTAACTTAATATTATTTCTACCTTATCTATAATTCTTGAGGAGATAAGTATTCTCTGCTGTAAATGTTCTTCAATCGGCAATTTTGAATAGTTTGTAGAATTCTCACTGTGAATAGGAATAATTCCAAGAGTCGGATTTACAAGATTACACACTTCTACAAGAAATTCGGGAGAGGCATGTCCGCTTGTATGTAATTTTTCCACATGCGGAAACATAGAAACGAAGTCTATATAGCACTGCATAGCGTGTTTTCCAGTATTATTTATATACTCTTTCCACATAGAGTATATCAGCACCGTATCCTTGAGATCTAACCGAGATACAAGTGTTTGATAGTAATCTTTAAACTTATCAGTGGCCCGAACAAACATACAAAAGCCCTTATCCTCCATCCAATGAATTAGTTTTTTATTCTTAGGATTGAAATTATATACTTTGTCGAAACAAAACAACGAACTGTGATCACCCGCCGATTTAGTAAATATTTCTAATACATTCTTTTGAAAATGGTCGCATATAAGAGGTCTGTTTCTTAGATTTTTATTCGCAGCATAAAACGATGCTAGTCGCTCCATATCCGTAGAAGAACACATTACAAATACATTTTTGTATCGAGCCATTATTTCCCCTGCTTCTCTTTGCAATTCATTTTCACTCATCACTCTTTCATTAAGCCTTGAAAGCATAGTTCCTTCGGTAATCAAGAAATCGACTTTCGTCTGTGACAAAATGAGCTTCTTTATAGTAGGTAATAAACCCTTACTCAAATATCCATGTCCTCTAAAATCGCCTGTATGTAATATCCTTTTGCCGTCCGTTTCAATTAAAAACATATAAGCATCATAAGCAGAATGACTTACAAAATAGGGAGTAACTTTTATATCACCTATATTTACAGTCAGCCCAGAAATGAGAACATTCATTCTATCAAGTTTGGAAATTTCTTCTTTTGACAATTCCTCCCGACCTTTGATATATGATAACTGTTGATGCTTGCATAGGGTAACTTGTTTGGCTACTCTACCGATATATTGTGGAATGATATCCGGCACATAGTGGAATAATCCTAAATGGTCACCGTGATAATGAGTGTAGAAAATTGCATCAATGTCTTGTGTTATTTTCGCTATAGCTTCTCGGCTCGCTAAATCATCATTCACAATGCCCTCTCTATCTGGTAAGTTTTGTCCCAAATCAATTAATATTCGAACATTGTCAGTGGCAATTTCCGTTATACAGCCCCCAATTTGGTTTATACCTCTGTGAATTATAATCTTCATAAGTTATGAATAATGGTATTCCGGTCAAGAATAGTTTTAATTGAGTTGATCCTGCGAATTCGTCCGGGATTCAGATAAGAATACGGTTCTATGTATAATTCAACGTTTTCACAAAGTATATAATCATCTATATTATCTGTATCCACTAAGCTCTCTGGCAATATTTCAAGGTCGCGTTTTATCGCAAAAAGCGTTTTATAGTAGTTAGTTATCTCCTCTCCGTGGGTTTTTATGAATTGATGATATGCTTCCATTTGGGAAAGTATCTCCGGCTCCCCTTTTTCATATTCATTAGTTAAAAGTCTACCATCTTCTATGCGTTTTAACTCGATAAATATAATTTTACCATTTTCCAATTTAGTAAGATCAATACGAGTGGTTAAGTAGGCAAACTCCGAATCAATATATTTTGCACTAGGATCACATATAAGCCTTGCTTTAATACCGTTTTCAGAGGTAGCATTATATTTGGATGTTATTCTTTTCTTTATTTCATCTACGTCCATAGGCAGGCGGTCTAATTCATAATCAATATATTTAGATCCTGCTATACCCAAGTAATATTGATGTATTTTACCTTTAATCAAACCTTTAGAGAAAGTGATTTTAAGCAGTGAACCTCCATTATAGTAGACATTTAAAGAATTATCCTTGCGGATATCTACATAAAAACCTCCCGGCTTAATATTCTCTTTTACAAATTGCCACCAAATCGGATTATTCCCTTTTAGTTTTTAAACAATTCATTTTTAGAATTTAATGAAGTAAAATGTTTATTTCTCATGATTTTCAAAGAAACTACCTATCCATTAAGTGGATGAACAACTTCGGTGCAAATTACGCAAAAATATTGAAAATATTGCAATTAGTAGAGAAAGTAAGATGAATCAGACTACATAGCACCCAAACCATCCTAGTGGTAACCACAAAGACCACTATTGGTAACCACTGTGAATATCCGTGGTAACCACTTAGGCTAGCAGTGGTAACCACTCTTACTCTAAGTGGTTACCACAAAACCAGCTATTAAGGCTATTATCTTTGAGTTATGATTTTCTCTATTTGCCCTGCATAATAATAAGGCAAGTTATACAATCGAAAAACTTTGCTCGAGGGAGTTTTTACTTCATCAATAGAGAATGGATTTGTCCAAAATCGTATAGCAATATCGTGGGGTGCTTTCTCCATATACTGATGAAGAGAGCGTAACTTGGCATTATTGCCCGACTTTACTTCAATAGGAATAATTTTATCTCCCATTTGAATAACATAATCAACCTCAGAAGATGCCGCGTTATTTTCTCTTACCCAGAAGAATCTTTTTTGCGAAAAACGATTGTTTGTTGCGAGTAATTCCTGCCCCACGATTTGTTCCGCTATCCTTCCTCGCCAAGCATCGCTAATATCCTTCACTCCAAATAATTCTTTTTGCAACCCGGCAGCGTAGTTCACTAAACCGGTATCAATCCACAACAATTTGGGCGATCGCTTTGGTTCAGGAGAGAGAGGAATTTCGCAAGAGGTAGTAGGATAAGCTAACTCCAGCAACATCGTCTTTTCAAGAGTTCTGAAAGCTTCTCCCATTTCACGCGAACGATAAGAAGAATTTCCAAATCGTTCAAATGTAATGCGTTGTGCAGCATACCCCCAACCGTTGGTCAATATATGACGTAGCACATTTCGTATGGTTTCTCCCGTCGCATATTTTTCTACATCATCCCGATAGCCTGTAAGAAGCGTTTCGTATAGGTTTTGTAGGGATACGATATCTTTATTTTTTGAATAATCGTCCACTACTTCGGGCATACCACCGATAAGTGTATAAGTATTAAACAGCCCTATCATTTTAGAATGTAAGGCGTGAGGAATTTCCGCTCTTGCATGAGCTTCCTTTATTTCATTTTGCCCTATTGCACCAAGAAATTCATTGAAAGAACAGGGTCGAACAGCCATATATTCCACCCTGCCAACAGGAAAAGAAATGTGCTTATCAATCAAACTCTCGAGTAAAGAACCAGCGGCAATAACATGAATGTATGGCACGTCTTCATAAAAATATCTGAGTTTGGCCACTGCTTTTGGTGAGTTCTGAATTTCATCAATAAAGAGTAATGTCCGTACCTGCTTCTTAGATTGATTGTTCAATAAGTATATGGCAGTAAGCAATTCTTCCATCTCTATATTATCCTCGAAGAGATTAAAATCAGTCTCTCGCTCCAGGTTAAGCTTAAGATATACTTCAAAATCTTTGGAAAATTCATTAACCAACGTTGTTTTACCAACCTGCCTAGCCCCCCTTAGTACCAAAGGTTTGCGATTTTCTCTATCTGCCCACTCTCTCAAATAGGCTATTGCATTTCTATAAAACATAATCAGTGCGCTTGATATAGTACAAAAACAGTTACTTGTAACAAAACATAGGCAAACATAGCTATTATTTGTAACAAAACATAGGCAAAAAACATATTTTTTTGTAATAGAATATAGGCAAACAAACTTCCGGCTACTTCGTGGTATTAATAATAGCAATCAATTAAAATAATTATTCCACATTCTTTCATTATCTTTGCCCCGCAAAAATAACGCGCTCCGTAAGCGCATTAACTGTATCATTAGTAAAGGATTACCGCTATGGAATATAATTTCGGAGAGATTGAGAAAAAATGGCAAAAAAGATGGGAAGAACAAAAAACCTATCAGGTAAAGGAAGATAAGACAAAACAGAAGTTTTATGTATTAAATATGTTTCCTTATCCATCGGGAGCGGGGCTGCACGTTGGTCACCCACTGGGATATATAGGGTCGGACATATATGCACGCTTCAAACGCCTGCAGGGATTTAATGTGCTCAACCCCATGGGGTATGATGCCTACGGACTACCCGCTGAACAATATGCCATTCAAACCGGACAACATCCTGCTATTACTACCGAACAAAACATCAAAAGATATCGCGAACAATTAGATAAAATAGGATTCTCGTTCGACTGGAGTCGCGAAGTACAAACCTGCGACCCCGTATATTATAAATGGACACAGTGGGCATTTATCCAAATGTTCAACAGCTACTACTGCTTTGATAGCGGGCAAGCACGTCCTATCTCCGAACTGGAAGAAGCCTTCCCAAAATATGGCAGCAGCGGCATGAACGTGGCTTGCAGCGAAGAACTCGAATTTACCGCCGAAGAGTGGAACGCTTACGACGAACAAAAAAAGCAAGAGGTACTGATGAACTATCGTATAGCTTACTTGGGCGAAACCATGGTGAACTGGTGCGAAGGTTTGGGAACCGTACTTGCCAACGACGAAGTGATAGACGGACTCTCCGAACGTGGCGGATTTCCTGTAGTACAAAAAATGATGCGTCAATGGTGTCTGCGCGTTTCAGCATACTCGCAACGTTTGCTCGATGGACTCGATACCATCAACTGGACTGATTCACTGAAAGAAACGCAACGCAACTGGATTGGTCGTAGCGAAGGAGCAGAGATGAAGTTTTCGGTAGCCGATTCGGATATTGAATTTACCATCTTTACTACCCGCGCGGATACTGTTTTCGGCGTTACCTTCATGGTGCTTGCGCCCGAGAGTGAACTTACTCCACTGCTGACTACACCTCAACAACAAACCGAAGTAGAGGCTTACCTGCAACGTACCAAAAAACGTACCGAGCGCGACCGCATTGCTGACCGCACCGTAAGTGGTGTATTCTCGGGAAGCTATGCTATCAACCCGCTGACTAACGAAAAAATACCTGTATGGATCAGCGATTATGTATTGGCAGGCTATGGCACAGGAGCTATCATGGCGGTTCCTGCACACGATAGTCGCGACTATGCTTTCGCTAAACACTTCGGGTTGGAAATTCGTCCGCTGATAGAAGGTTGTGATGTATCTGAAGAGAGTTTCGATGCCAAAGAAGGTATTATGATGAACTCTCCTCGTCCCGGAGCTGCCGAAGGCGGACTGGTACTGAACGGACTCTCGGTAAAAGAAGCTATCGCTAAAACCAAACAATACATTGAAGAAAGCGGCTTAGGAAAGGTAAAAGTAAACTTCCGCTTGCGCGACGCTATCTTTTCGCGTCAACGTTATTGGGGCGAGCCATTCCCTGTTTATTACAAAAATAATATGCCCTATATGCTTCCCGAAGAGTGCCTGCCACTAAAACTTCCCGAAGTAGACAAATATCTGCCTACCGAAACAGGCGAACCACCATTGGGCAATGCCATCGTTTGGGCGTGGGATACTATTAACCAAACAGTGGTTGAAAATACAAAGATTGACAACGTAACCATCTTCCCGCTCGAACTCAATACCATGCCAGGATTTGCCGGTTCGTCGGCATACTACCTACGCTATATGGATCCTAAAGATAACGATTACCTGGTGGCACCCGATGTAGCAAATTACTGGGAAAACGTAGATTTATATGTAGGGGGTACCGAACATGCTACTGGTCACTTAATTTATTCGCGTTTCTGGAATAAGTTCTTGTACGACATCAAGGTGTCAATTAAAGAAGAGCCATTCCAAAAACTGATTAACCAGGGAATGATTCAAGGAAGAAGTAACTTTGTGTATCGCGTAAAGAACAGCAATACCTTTGTTTCACTAAACAAAAAAGACCAATACGATGTTACGCCATTGCACGTAGATGTAAACATTGTATCTAATGATACACTGGATCTTGAAGCATTCAAAGCATGGCGTCCCGAATTTGAAACGGCAGAGTTTATTCTTGAAGATGATGGAAAATACATTTGCGGTTGGGCAGTAGAGAAAATGAGTAAGTCCATGTTCAACGTGGTAAACCCCGATATGATTGTAGAAAAATATGGTGCCGACACATTACGTATGTACGAAATGTTTTTAGGTCCGTTGGAACAATCCAAACCGTGGGATACCAATGGTATTGACGGGGTATATCGTTTTATCCGCAAATTCTGGTCATTGTTCTACGATAGAAACGGTTCGTACATCGTAACTGAAGAAGCGGCTACCAAAGAAGAATTGAAATCATTGCACAAACTGATAAAGAAAGTTAGCTGGGATATTGAGAATTTCTCATTCAATACTTCCGTAAGTGCCTTTATGATTTGTGTGAACGACCTCAATGCTCTGAAATGCTACAAAAAGGAAATACTCAACCAATTGATTATTGTTCTTGCTCCTTTTGCGCCACACATAACCGAAGAGCTTTGGGAAACATTGGGCAATAGCGGAACCGTATTTGATGCCACATGGCCCGTATGCAATGAAGAGTATCTGAAGGAAGATGTGATTAATTATACAGTCTCTTTCAATGGAAAAGCACGCTACAATATGGAGTTTGCCGCCGATGCAACAAACGAACATATTCAGACAGAAGTATTGAATGATGAACGCTCCGCCAAATGGATGGACGGTAAAGAAGCCAAGAAGATTATCATTGTTCCCAAGAAGATTGTAAACATAGTTATCTAAGCAACAATATGAGCATGAAGCTTACCAAGTCTGATGCGATCAGAGAAATTAAAGATATATTTTTTATCACACTGGGATTAATGTGCTACGCGATAGGGTGGGCGGCTTTCCTTCTTCCTTATCAAATCACCACGGGAGGTGTTACAGGTATTTCGGCAATTATATTCTATGCCACCGGATTTCCTATTCAATACACCTATTTTATTATTAACGCGGTATTGATGCTCTGCTCATTCAAAATTCTCGGATTCAAATTTACTCTGAAAACAACGTATGGCATCTTTATGCTTACATTTTTACTGGGGTTCTTTTCCGATTTAATTGGTACGCAACAAATTATTGGCGAGGGACAAGAATTTATGGCGTGTATGGTTGGAGCGGCATTATGTGGTATAGGACTTGGTATTGTATTTGCCAATAACGGCAGTACAGGAGGAACAGATATTATTGCCGCCGTAATCAACAAATATCGTGATGTAACTTTTGGAAGAATGATATTGTATTGCGATATCATCATTATTTCTTCGTGTTACTTTGTATTTGAAGATTGGAAACGCGTAGTATTTGGTTTCGCCACCTTGGTAGTTATCAGCTATGTACTGGACCTTATTGTGAATAGCGCCCGCCAATCTGTGCAATTTATGATATTCTCCAAAGAATATGCGAAAATAGCCGATCGCATTATATCCGAAACACATCGTGGTGTAACCGTACTTGATGGTACAGGATGGTATAGCAAAAACGGTGTGAAAGTATTGGTTGTTATGGCAAAGAAAAGCCAGTCAGTCAGTATTTTCCGCTTGGTGAAAGATATTGACCCTAACGCGTTTATCTCTCAAAGCTCTGTTATCGGAGTATATGGCGAAGGATTCGACCGTATTAAAGTAAAATAATAACTAAATAAACATGCCACGTAAATTAGTATTTGCTACCAACAATCAGCATAAACTGGAAGAAGTTTCGTACATATTAGGAGATCAAATAGAGTTGCTTAGCCTCAAAGATATAGGTTGCGATGTAGATATCCCTGAAACAGCCGACACACTGGAAGGTAACGCTTACTTAAAAGCAAAATATGTAGTAGAAAACTATCATTTGGATACTTTTGCCGATGACACCGGCATGGAGGTGGAAGCGTTGAACAATGCACCGGGTATTTATTCTGCCCGTTATGCTGGCGATACTAAAGACTCGCAAGCCAATATGAATAAAATACTAAACGAACTACAAGGCATTGAAAACCGAAAAGCACGTTTTCGTACTGTTATTTCACTTATTCTGAATGGTAAAGAATATCTCTTCGAAGGAATTATAAACGGAAGAATTATTGAAGAAAAACGTGGAGAAACAGGATTTGGATACGACCCTATCTTTATGCCCGATGGCTATGAGCAAACTTTTGCCGAAATGGGTAATGAAGTAAAGAATACAATTAGCCACAGAGCTTTGGCAGTGCAGAAATTGTGCGAATTTCTACGTTCCATACAATAAATAGGAGAGTAAGTAGGTTATATAAAGGGGAGTAGTGTTTTATTATAATTGCCGTCGGTTTTAACCGACGGGTACAAAGGTTATTCTTAACACGGCTTTAGCCAAACTGTTTTTTGGCTAAAGCCTAATATAAAAACACTATAAATCCGGCAGCTAAAGCAGCCGGCAATTGATGATTTACCATACAAAATGGAAGATTATATTTTTAATGTACTTTCTTTTTAGTTTTATAGAATATGAAACATATATCCTGCCTCATTTTACTTTTCTTCGCTATACAAGTTCACGCCCAACAAGCTATTGGCACTTGGCGTACACATTTATCTTACCACAACGTTACCCAAACCGAACCTGCCGGAGACATTATTTACGCACTGGCAAACGGTGGACTTTTCTCGTATAATAAAGAAGATCAGGAAGTATATCTTTTCGACAAAATAAACAAGCTAAACGATACAAACATCACGCGTATAGCTTACAATAAAGAGTATAAAACATTAGTTATAATTTATTCTAATGCCAACATAGACCTATTGGTAGAAGATAAAAAAGTATATAACCTGCCCGATTTCATGAATAAAATCATGACGTATAGTAAAGAAGTAAACAGTATACGTTTTCATAATGAATATGCTTATTTATCAACTTCATTCGGCATACTTGTTATCAATCTCAATAAAAAAGAAATAGCCAATACTTATACTTTACACAAAGTAGTAAACGACTGTACGATAGACAATCAAACCATTTATGCTGCTACACAAGAGGGATTATTTGTAGGAAAACTTACCGATAATCTTTTGGATAACAGTAAATGGAAAAAAACATCTGATGATGTATTTGAACATTTTGTATTATACGATGATATATTAATGGGTAATATTGCTCAAAGTGGAATTTATAGAATAGACAAAGAAACCTGTGTGGCTACCATGTACCTGCAAGGAAATTACACCATGATGAATCCATACGAAGACAAACTACTATGTGGAAACAGTTATATATTTTTGCCTTTTCATACAAAAGACACATGGAATTACATGGAACTAGGCAGAGAGGTAAATCATATGTCGTACGCAAACAATACTTACTGGGGAGCATATAAAGAGAGTGGATTAACAGGACAAAAACTCACGGATAACAAAATGGAAGACATTATGTCGGGGGTTATTCCAAACAGTCCGGTAAGAAATTTACCTCACTACATGAAATTTGAAGGCGAACGCCTATTTATTACTGGAGGAGGTATTCATTACGATCGTTTCGATAATCCGGGAACAATTGCCATGTTTGAAAACAATAAGTGGAGTAATGTAAATGAGAAGGCAATAGCCGCTTCTATCGGGCAATCGTTTAGAGATATTACCTCCATCGCCCAGAACCCGAAAGATAACGAACATTTTTTTGCTTCATCGGCAGGAGAAGGATTGTATGAGTTTAAAGAAGGAGAATTCATAAAACTTTATACGATGGATAATAGTCCGCTTGAAACTATTATTCCCGATAGCCGTAATTACATCCGTATCAATGGACTGAACTACGATACTAATAATAACCTCTGGATGTTAAGCAGCGAAACAAAAAATAGTGTTCATGTATTGAAAGAAGATGGCAACTGGGTTAGCTTTACTTTCCCTGAAACAACAAAATTGACCAACTTTGAAGAGAGCCTTTTTGATAGGCGTGGCTGGTTTTGGGCTACTTCACATTGGATTATTAATTCGGGAATATTCTGCCTGAACACCAATAATACATTAGAAGATGCGAGTGATGATAAGTATAAATTCCTGACTCGCTTTACCAATCAGGACGGTATATTACTTGACAGAACCAATATTAATTGCATAGTTGAAGATAAAAACGGTGCAATATGGGTTGGTACGGATAAAGGACCGGTGATATTCAATAACCCATCACGCTTTTTCGAGAGTGATGTACGCTGCACACAAATTAAAGTACCCAGAAATGACGGAACCAATCTGGCAGATTATTTACTCGTAAACGATATTATCAATGCCATTGCAATAGATGGTGCAAACCGCAAATGGATTGGTACAGAAACAAATGGTATTTATCTGATTAGTGAAGATGGATTAGAAACGATAAAACACTTCACAGAGAAGAATAGTCCGCTACTCTCTAACAATATACTTTCCATTGCTATACATCCACGTACCGGCGAAGTATTTATCGGCACAAACAAAGGATTGATTTCTTATCAAAGTGATGCCACCGAAGCCGAAGAAGATTTTGCAAGCGAAATATATGCGTATCCAAACCCTGTAAAGCCTTCGTATGACGGTATTATTACTGTTACCGGACTAGTTCGTGACAGTGATGTAAAAATAGCCGATGCAAGCGGAACGGTTATCTATTCGGGAACATCCGTAGGCGGACAGTTCACTTGGGACGGAAAGAATAGAGAGGGTAGGAGAGTAGCTTCGGGCGTTTACTTTGTATTAGCCGCCGACGCAAGTGGAAAAGAAGGAATTGCTACAAAAATCTTAGTGATAACAGGGAAGTAGGAATTACTCCTACATCCCTAATTTTTCCGAAATATCCAGCATTCGTTTTATAGGCTTCACTGCTTCTTTTGCTATTTCAGCATCTACCTCTATCTCCGGATATTCATATTTCAAGCAATTATAAAGCTTCTCGAGCGTATTTAGCTTCATAAAAGAACAATCATTGCATCCACAAGTACTATCATTGGGAGGCGCTGGAATGAACGTTTTATGAGGTGCTTGTTTTTGCATCTCGTGTAGAATACCCGATTCGGTAGCCACAATAAACTTATTTTTATCGCTATTTATACTATACTTCAACAATGCTGCTGTAGAACCTACAAAATCTGCCAATGCCAATACCGTGTTTTTACACTCTGGGTGAGCTAATACAAGTGCATCTGGATGAGCTGCTTTCAGTTCTACAATTTTCTCTACCGAAAACTGTTCGTGCACATGGCAAGCACCATCCCATAATAACATATTCCGGTTAGTAACCGAGTTAATATAATTTCCTAAGTTTCTATCCGGACCGAAGATTATTTTCTCATCTTTGGGAAAACTTTCTACTATCTGTTTTGCGTTAGTAGAAGTCACTACTATATCGGTAACAGCTTTGACTGCCGCAGTAGTATTTACATACGAAATAACGGTATAACCTGGATGCTCTTTGACAAATTTACCAAACTTATCTGCCGGACAGCTATCAGCAAGTGAACAGCCTGCATTGAAATCGGGTATCAATACCTTTTTATCAGGAGAGAGTATTTTAGCTGTTTCGCCCATAAAATGAACACCACAAAGCACAATGATATCCGCTGTTGTTTTAGCCGCCCATTGTGCAAGTGCTAAGCTATCACCTACATAATCGGCTATATCTTGAATTTCGCCTGTCTGGTAATAGTGTGCCATAATAACAGCATTTTTCTCCTTTTTCAATTCATTGATTGCTTTAATCAAATCGATATGCGCATCAATAGGTTCATCGGCGAAACCTTTTATTAACCATTCCTCTTTTTTCATTATTATATTTTTGTTTTAGTTTTAAATAATTGAAAATATATGATGATTATAATAGGGTGTTGAAACTGTCAATATTTTCATGCTCTAAAACTTGCGTATAAAGGTATTAGTTTGAGAAAAACTGTTATACCTACTCTATTAACAACATTAAATTATTCTATTTGTTTGATAATAAAGTAGATGTATACTGTTATTAACAAACGGTTGATAATTGGCAAAGTTAAAAACTTTGTTAGAGAATTAGGTTATTTGATACTGAAAAATGTGTTTAAGTAGCTATAGAAAAAAAGGATTAAAAAATTTGCATTGTTAATTCAGTAGTGCCGTATAAATAGTTTTTATATTTCGTGGTTTATTCCCGCTGAAAATGTGAATTTGTTTTGGATAAGTTTTCCACTGTTATTAACAATCTTTTCCACATAGATGTTTATTGCTTTCCATCACAAAGGGTTACTTTTGTAATTAAATCATAGAATTATATATTATGCGTAAACTGAAAATTACCGAATTGAATAGAATTACTGCCGAAGAGTATAAAGAAGCTAAAAAAATTCCATTGGTTGTGATACTTGATGATATACGCAGCTTGCATAATATAGGTTCGGTTTTTCGCACGGCAGATGCTTTTCGGGTATCGGCTATTTATTTATGCGGTATTACGGCAATACCTCCACACCCCGAAATACACAAAACAGCACTTGGAGCCGAGTTTAGTGTAGATTGGTATTACTCTAAAGATACTGTAGAGGCTGTTAAATCACTTCAGGAAGATGGTTATTTTATATACTCTATTGAACAGGTAGAAGGTAGTGTGATGCTTAACGAGCTTCAACTTGATAAAACAAAAAAATATGCGGTGATACTTGGTAACGAAGTAAAAGGTGTAAAACAAGAAGTTATTGATGCTTCCGATACTTGCATTGAAATACCACAATACGGAACAAAACACTCATTAAATGTTTCGGTTACTGCAGGGATTGTTATTTGGGATTTGTTTAATAAACTGTAGATATATACGAGGAGGATGTATCAAGCTTTTATTCTTGACACATCCTCTTTTTCTATTTCTCTAAGTTGTACTACTGTACGATATGTTTTATTTGAACATTTCTACGTTAAATGTAGCATCGCCTTCTTCGGCAAATATAGCCCACGGATTTTGTGTCATCTGATAAATACGGTTTGACAAGGCTACTTCATTATTAATATATGCCACACATACCGAATTTTCTACAACTACTGTAATTTGGTATTCGCCGTTTATGGTTGCAGGTAATACTGCTTCAGTCAACGTTTTGTCTACATTTTCGTTTACTACATAGTTGAGTTTTACCTTTTGTGCTTCGGTATCAATGGTAAGATCGTATACATATTTACGACTTCCGGCTGCACCAAACTCAATACCAAACCGTTTAGCACTTGTTGCTTTCACTGTTGCAGTAATCTTGTTTACAGCACCTTTGTCGAAACGTGGAAATACAACAATAGCTTTTTGGTTTGTGCCTTTCAACGCATATGAGTTGCCGCTTACTGCAGCTTCTTTAATAATTTCAGCTTTTAGGTTCACTTTGTTACTTAGCTTCTCATTGATAGATTCGGGAATACTCAAACGAAGTTCGCCGGTGGTTTGTTGCTCGATGCGATGCACTACCAAAGCGCCCGCCCAACTGTAATTATTATAGTCTGAAGCATCGTCGCGTGTAGGACACCAGCCGAAAAGATAACGGTTTGTGCCATCGGTAGCTGTTTTGGCTGCATAATAGGCATATCCATCCAGAAAATTATTCGACGGAACCGTCCATTCTTGGGTGCCGATAGTGCGATATACATAATGTACTCCACGTCTGTCATTTTGCTCCGAGAAGATAAGGTATTGGTAATTACCTATCGTAAATACATCTGCACACTCCAGGTTATTTGTCTCTGCGCTGTCGTAAAAAGGTTCACGACGTTGCCACCCTTCGGTTAGTTTATCAGAGGTGTATTGTGTGAGTACAGCACGCCAAGATCCTTTATAGTCGGCACGGGTAGTTACAAGCATGGTATATGTACCATCGGTGTTTTTCATGATGAACGGATCGCGAAAATCATTGCGGTCGTATCCGTCGCCCCAACCATTGAGTACATAACCCTTCTTTTCCCATGTTTTGAGGTCAGTTGATGTAGCTAAGAATATCTCTTCTTTAGGGTCCATTTCGCTGTTATGAGCGGTATAGAAGAAATAGTATGTATCCCCTTCTTTGAACACAGATCCTGTACCTAGAGCATCTTCCCTGCCTCCATCTTCTCCATAAGCAATCATTTCACCACTATCTTCGTAACTCATGAAGTCTGTTGTTACGGCTTTGTAAATCGGATGAAATGTGGGTGCACCATCGCGTGCGTCTTGTAGATAGAATATATGAAACTTTCCATCTTCGAAGAAAGGCATCGGGTCGCCCACCCACCCTTGGGCGGGTTTAAAGAAGGTTGAGTAACTGAGGTTTAAATCATTTACGTCGTACATAGCTGGTGTGCCGGGTGCGGCTGTGGGGTCATTGCTGACGTATTCGAGGTCACTGCACGCACTAATATTCAGGCTGGCGATGAAAGCTATGATTATATATTTTGTTTTCATGATTATATCAATTAGAATTTATTTGGTTAGATAATTGAGAATATTGTAGGTTAGCTTCTCTATATTATCGTGATATTTATTCTCCGGCGAGTTGTCTTCGTGATACCAGTCGTAAGCCTCTGTTCCGGTGGTTATCACTGCTCCTCTATTGTCGGTAGCTTCATATTCGGTAATTACACAACGTTGGTTCATATCGTCATCCCAATGTACAGTGGCCAATTGTTTACCTCCGGTTATGTTTTCCCAAGCAGTCACATCTCTACCCCATCCTGTCCAGTCTTCCGATAGGTTCCATATTACATTGTGTCCTTTTACTTTGCTACCATTACTTATTGTCCAGAATCGATTTGTTTCTCCTGTTGCCATGCGCAATCCATTGAATATTTCGTGGTTGCGTGTAATACGCATGCCCCATCCAATACCATTGCCGTCGTTCAGCGTTGATGGACCATTTTCAAAGCCCCATGCATTGTTCCACATACCTCTATCTTTGGCTATGTTCAATACATTCCCTAGCGTGAGTCCAGCCGAACTAAGGAACATACTTCCTCCTTGCGCCAGATAAGTTTTTAGTGCATCTATTACTTTGCTATCATTAGCATCGGCATGTATTATAGGGTCACCACCTTTATCATACGAATCGTAGTGATACCATATTACAGCATAATTGTTCAACTCTTTTCCCTCTTTGATATCTTTGAACGACACGTATTCTGTTATTGGGAAATTATTGACAAACCATTCATAAGCAGTTTTCTCGTCCATATTGGTAATATCTCCGGCAGTAGCAGGCACGCCAAGGAAGGCCATTGTGCGAAAATCTACTAATTCTACTGCTACTGTATAAGTAAATGTTTCGTTTAAGTATTCGATGGTATACTCTATCGGGTTGGTGAAGTTATGGGTAGTTCCGATGGGTGATATCAGTTTAGCCCCTTCCGATAGTAGATAAGATGGTGCTAGTGCTGTTACATCCGAACCGATTGGTAGTTTTACCACCACTTTACGTTCTTTATTGTTAATAGTACCTTTGTATATCCCGATATTGAATTGTTCAAAATAGGTTACATCACTCACATGAGCCGATATAATTTTGTAGTCGTGATAAAGATTTCCATTGACAATGGTGTAGGTAACTGTATTCAAGAAATCAATCGGACCGTTTGGCATTTCCGGTGTTTTCACTTGTGCTCCTTCTGACAAGGTGAAAGAGGGAGTTACCTGACTTAAGTCCGTTCCTGTTTTAAACACTAGGTTGATAATCGAATTCTTCTGATCCAATGTTTCCTGCACGGCGTTGGCAGTAAAGGTTAATATCTTGACTTCGCCCGTGTTGTCTATTTCATTGTATTTATCGTCATCGCAAGCCATAAAGCAACTAATTGCTACAAATGCCAGCAGCGATGTTATCGTTTTGCATATATTCTTTTTCATTCTATTTGTTTTTAAATTTATTGCCATCCGTAATTCTGTTTATATATTCCTTTCACAAATGCAATTTGTTGTTGTGGAATAGGAATAAATTCATCTTTGTTTTTTGTAAATCTGGCCGATGAGTAGTACGATCGTTTATTCTTTTCTGTATCAAAATATTCGTTCAACACAGTGTCAGCAATACCCCAGCGCACAAGGTCGAAGAACCTGTTTCCTTCCATAGCCAATTCTAAACGACGTTCCCAACGCACTGCCTCCCGGGCATAGCTATTGCTCCACACACAGTTTACTCCGTTTTGATAAAGGGCAATGTTTAGGTTTGTGGCGTATGGGATAAAAGTGGTGCTTTTCTGTGCTCTTTCACGTATCTGGTTTACCAGTGGCAGTGCTTCTGTTTCACGGTTTAGCTCTACTAATGCTTCGGCTCTCATCAACACCACATCAGCATAACGTATAACGATGCGGTTTTTAGAGTTTCCGTAGAATGGGGATACATTTACGAAGCAGTCGCACGATGGATCTACATTCTCCTTGAGCGATGCGTAATAACCATATACATTGGGGTTGCGATTCCAGTTATCTTCGTAGATAAGCTCTTCGTTGTATTTGTACGGATATCCGGGTAGTGCCACGGTATGGTACAACCGAGGATCTGTTTTATCTTCACTGTCGTTATAATCGTTTTTATTGTAATTGGCAAAGTCAGGTAAACCATTTTGTGTTTTGAAGGCATTTACTAAGTTTTGGCTGGGTTTGTGGAAGTCACAACAACCTACTCCCATAGGTACAGAAAGTACATCTCCCCAGTTGAGTCGACCAAACATTGTACCGTCGCTAGTAGAATACTGTACGGCAAAGACTGATTCTTTTCCATTTTGGTAAGCTCCCGGCAAGAAGTTGCAGGCAATGTCGGGTTCAAGACCGTACGATGAGTTCATAACGATTTCGGTATATATCAACACATCTTTTAGATCATCTTCGTTGATGCTTGTTACGTTATTTCTTTCGTCTTGCCTATAGGCTTTGAACAGGCGCGCTTTGGCTAAGTAAGCAGCGGCAGATATCTTATTGGAACGTCCCACCTGTGATTGACTTACAGGTAGCAAGTTGTAAGCCCGTTGAAAATCGTTTACTATGAATGCCCATTGGTCGTCGTTTGGCAATTTATTGTCTATAAAATCGTACTCCTCGATGGGGGTATCCTCATCTACGAAAGGTATATGTCCAAATACTTCTTTGAGCATAAAGTAGAAGTGTCCGCGCAGGAAGTACATTTCGCCCATGCGTGTTTCTTTCAGCGGGAAATCTGCAGCTTCCACGGTTTTCAGCACAGCAAGTGCCGAGTTTATGCGCGAGATAGCTTCGTAGGTATAGAACCATAATCCGTCAGCTTCACCAAAATCTGTTTTTACGTTTTGATTTATTTCATAGAAATGAAAGGCTGAGATATCTGTTTCATCGTTTCCACCTTTATACGCATCGTCGGATCTCACGTTACCATAAGGCCAAAGGCTGAATGGCTTGTCATAATGGTCGTTGCCCAATGAAGAATATGCGGCTGTAACAAGCCCCTCTACCTGTTCGGCACCTTTTACCTCTTCTTCGCTGAGGATGCCTTGTGGAATTTCGTCAAGAAAATTACAACTATTCATTAGAATGGTTGTGGCTATTGCTATGAGTGTATATTTACTATTTTTCATTGTTATATCTGTTAGAAAGAAGCGTTAATACCAAAAGTTACTGTTAATGGAATGGGATATCCCCAAGCCGGATTCTCGGGATCTACACCGGTAAAACTCTTGCTCTTGATAGTGAACAAATTTTGTGCACTTACGTAGGTGCGGAAAGAACCTACTTTGATTTTCTGCAACCATGCTTTTGGTAGGTTATAACCCAGTTGTAAGTTGCGTAGTTTCAAATACGATCCATTCTCTACGAAGTATGAAGAGAAGCGTTTTTCGTCGGCATGGTCAGCGTACGATAAGGCAGGAATATTTGAATTGGGATTGGTAATAGGATCCCATGCGTTGAGTAGTCTTCGTCCTTTATTAGAACGTGTGTCGGATACACTCCAGAAATCGCTAGTGTACTTTAGCTGATTGATAATATCTACATTGTGTATACCTTGTAAATAAATGGTAAGATCGAAGTTTTTATATGCCAAATTGATGTTGAGTCCATAAGCAAAATCGGGAAACGGATCGCCAATCCATGTGCGGTCGTCGGAAGTAATTACCCCATCGTTATTCAGGTCACGGTAACGGATACGTCCCAATCCTTTGCCATCTTGACGACAGTGTTGGTCGAGGTCTTCTTGTGATTTGAATATTCCATCGGCGACATATCCGTAGAATGAGCCCAGCGGACGACCAAGAATATTGTCGAACGTTTGATTACCACCATACGAATTCTTTACCGATTCCGGCAGGTAAGTTACTTTGTTGTCATTGGTCGATATGTTGGCAGTTACATCGTATTCGAGACCAAAACCAACTTTTCCGCGATATCCTAATGAGAATTCAAAACCTTTATTCTCGATAGAAGCACCATTGTAGTACTTATTGGCCCCTTCACCTTTGATAGCTGCGTATCCTGGCAGGAAGAGTATATCCTCTGTTTTTTTGATATAATACTCTGCCGAACCGTAGAGTGCTTGATTGAACAACCCGAAGTCGAGACCAATATTAGTTTGGGTTGTTGTTTCCCATTTAAGGTCGGAATTCTTGAGTTGTGTCCGCTTAAATCCTGATGGTAGTTGTCCGCTTCCATTTCCATTAAAATCATAGGATGTTCCCCATACGGCATCCCAAGTCGGATCTCCTTTTCCATAGTCACTCACGTAGATATCGTAGATGGCGGTATTGGCCATCTCTTGATTACCGGTTTGTCCCCAGCCAAATCGTAATTTCAAGTCCGACATCCAGCTTTGTGAGCTCTCCATGAATGGTTCTTGGCTGATTTTCCAACCGGCATTGAATGCCGGAAATACTCCCCAACGGTTGTTGGATCCGAAGCGCGATGAGCCGTCGCGACGAATGGTAGCCGAAAGCAGATAACGGTCGGCATACGAATAGTTTATCTTTCCAAAGAAAGAGAGTAACGAGTAAGCAGTAGATATACCTGTTCCTTCGCTAGTACCTGTGCCCAGATCGGGCCACATATAGTTGGGTGTTTCCAATGCGAAGCCTTCGCGAGAAGCTGCAAAGTTGATATCTTCCTGACGAAACATTTCCATACCTGCCATGGTTTCAAATCGGTGGTAGCCTATTTTAAAGTCATACGTGGCTACATTACTCCATGTCCATTTTAACCAATGCGCTTGTTCCATAACAGATTTTGTACGGTCGCTTTCCAAGAATCCGGTCTGATAACTGTACGTAAGCGAACGTTTGTAGAAATTACCATAGTCTAATCCAAAGCTAGAGCGTATATTCAGTTTCTTTAATGGTTGTATGTTTAGATAAGCATTACCAAACATACGCCAGTAGCGATAACGATTGTCTTTGTTGTCTTCTATCAGACGAGCAGGGTTCTGGCGGTCGGGCAGTCCATTGATGGGACCTCCCCAGTTTTTGCCGTTTTCGGTGCGAACGGGTATAAATGGAACAGCAATCAGCGCTGCTTCTACAATCTGGTAAGGTTGTGTTACTTCGCTAGTGTGATTCAAACTAAAGTTTTCTCCTATGGTAAGTATATCACCCCATAATTTGTATTCGCTGTTCATGCGTGCCGATATACGTGAAAAGTCCGTTTCCTTTACCAAGCCTTCGTTATCGTAATAGCCCAGCGAAAAAAAATAGTTTCCTCTTTCGGTTCCGTTGCTTACCGATAAATTATATGATTGAGCTACCCCTGTACGTGTTACTTGGTCAAA
Organism: Bacteroides sp. 214; assembly: GCF_010501015.1. Taxonomy (GTDB): domain Bacteria; phylum Bacteroidota; class Bacteroidia; order Bacteroidales; family Bacteroidaceae; genus Bacteroides. The sequence continues at coordinate 126,558 of NZ_QVML01000003.1, forward strand.
CCAGTCGGTATTAGCGGGTTTCATTGTTTGAGCGGCATCCAGATATTCGGGGAAATAAACAGCATTGAGCTTATTTACCCCATCCGCTGTGGTGTAATCGTATCTGATGCCCAAGTTATTGTCGTTTGGATTGATACCTGAATTGACAGATGCTTTCCACATGGCTTCGGCATACTCTTTTGAACTTAGCACATCAATCTTATTGTGATATTTGCTCATGGTAACGTATGCGTCGAAGTTTACACGAATATCTCCTTTCTTTCCTTTTTTAGTGGTTACAACAATAACTCCGTTTGCTGCGCGCGAACCATAGATGCTTGCTGCTGAAGCATCTCGAAGCACCTGAATACTTTCAATGTCGTTAGAATTCATTTCGTGCATGCCCGATGTGGTAGGTACTCCGTCGACAATGTAAAGAGGATCGTTATTGTTCAGCGTACCGATACCACGTATTCGTATGGTTGCCGAACCGCTCGGGTTACCGTCGGAAGTAACCTGCATGCCGGCTATACGTCCTTGCAATGCTTTCATCGGATTATTTTCGGCAGCCGACATCATATCGTCTATCTTTACTACAGAAACAGCTCCGGTAAGATCTGCCTTGCGTTCTGTTCGGTAGCCAACAGCCACAACTTCATCAAGAACAAGCGACGATTCTTTTAAATTCACATTAATAACCGTACGTCCATCCACCAGAATTTCCTGTGTGTCGTATCCTATAAAAGAAAAAACGAGTGTAGCATTAGTAGGTACGGATAATGAGTAGTCTCCATCCAGACCAGTTATTGTTCCGGCAGACTGACCTTTAATACTGACATTGACACCTATTATGCCTTCAGTTTCCGTGGTCGATTTTACAATTCCTTCTACTGTAATGTTCTGTGCATATACTATTCCGCACAAAGGTAAAAGGAGAATAATAATTAGGTTCCTCATATTACATGATAGATTTTAGTGTTAACAATTTGGATTAGTTTCACAAGATGCTTTCCGGGCCTCTTAGATTTCCTGCTTGCAAAGTAAAAGGAAAGAGATTGTTGGAACTGTAATTTTTGTTTCAAATCTCCCTAAATTTGTAACACCCAATAAATAGCATTTTTGAAACATATTGCGATGTAACAAAAATAGTAGTTATTGAAACATTTATTATGTATTGCAACCATTATATTCTGTTATTTTGCCAACAGCTTTCCGGCAATCTTATTTAAATGAATTTAATACCAAACAACGAACATGAATTATATCAGGAACCTACGTAAACCATTTACGTATATATTTTCTCTTTCCTTTATAGGAATGATAACCGTGCTCTTTTCGTGTAAAACACCCAATCCGTCTTTCGAAATACAACATTTGGAAAATGAACAGAGCATTGTACGAATAGAAAAGGCACAGAAATATTTGTTATTGCCCATAGAAGAAGCTTCCGGCGAGTCGCAACTATTCGTTATAGTAGATAATGGCGTGGTACAAACTCTGCATGTGAGACTGGCTGTGAACAATATCGATTATTTTGTACCTATTGACCTATCGGTATTTACAAGCAAGCACATTTCATTTAAAATTCAGCACATTGTCGACTCGGCTATCTGTTGGAATGAGATAAAACTCTCCGACACTTTCGACACCGCTAATCGCGAACCCTTTCGTCCCACTTACCACTTCTCTCCTCCATATGGTTGGATGAATGACCCCAATGGGATGGTATATAAAGACGGTGAGTATCACCTTTTCTATCAATACAACCCTTACGGATCTATGTGGGGCAATATGCATTGGGGGCATGCAGTAAGTAAAGATCTTGTTAGTTGGGAACATTTGCTTGTAGCCATTGCTCCCGATAGTTTGGGAACAATCTTTAGTGGTAGTGCTGTTGTTGATAAAGACAATACAGCAGGATTTGGTGCTGGAGCTATCATAGCAATCTATACTTCGGCAGGCGAACGGCAAACACAAAGCATGGCATACAGCCTAGACAATGGGCGGAACTTTACAAAATATGATTGTAATCCTATTATTATCGCTGATATACCCGACTTCCGTGACCCGAAAGTGTTTTGGCATACTGAAACAAACAGGTGGATTCTGATTCTAGCAGCAGGACAAGAGATGCAGCTTTATTCATCTTCTAATCTCAAAGAATGGACTTATGAAAGTAACTTTGGTGTAGGAGAAGGTGCACATGGTGGTGTTTGGGAGTGTCCCGATTTAATCGAACTTCCTGTAGAAGGTAGTAATCAAAAAAAATGGGTTTTGATTTGTAATCTGAATCCGGGAGGTCCTTTTGGCGGATCTGCAACCCAGTACTTTGTAGGCAGTTTCAATGGAAAGAGTTTTATTAACGAATCGCCCCAAATAACCAAGTGGATGGACTGGGGTAAAGACCATTATGCCACTGTTACTTGGAGCAATGCACCCGATAATCGCAGCATCGCTATAGCATGGATGAGTAACTGGCAGTATGCAAACAATGTTCCTACACAACAATTCCGAAGTGCCAACTCCCTTCCGCGCGATCTTACTCTCTACACCTTTAATGGCGAAACTTACTTGCGAAATGTACCTTCAGCGGAATTAGAAACACTACGAGGAAAGGCGGAAAATAAAAGATCATTTATAGTAGATCGTTTATACAACATAGATAAGCTAATGGACAGCAACACGGGTAGCTATGAAATAGAGATAAACATCACTAACAACAATGCCGAGGTTATCGGATTCCGTCTCTTTAATAGTCTTGGAGAAGAAGTGGATTGTTACTACAATCTGTTAGAGAAAAAATTCTACATGGACAGAAATACCAGCGGCACAATCAGCTTCAGCGAAGATTTCCCCGCAATAACAGAGGCTCCTGTTACCAGTGGTAAAGAGATGAAATTACGCTTATTTGTAGACAAATCAAGTATCGAAGCCTTTGGTGACAACGGACGCTTTGTAATGACCAACCTCGTCTTTCCGTCGGAATCATACAACCGCATCAGTTTTTACGGAAAAGGAGGTACGTATGAGGTTTCCACATTTAATGTTTATCCATTATCCATAACAAAATAGGTACAAAATGATGAAACAAAATAATCTCCTAAAACTAGTTCCCATTATGTTAGCATTCTTCGCTATGGGGTTTGTTGATTTGGTTGGAACTGCTACCAATTACGTTAAAAATGATTTGAATTTATCGGATACGATGGCCAATATATTCCCCTCTATGGTGTTCTTTTGGTTTTTGATTTGTTCGGTACCAACAGGTATGCTAATGAATCGTATCGGTCGTCGCAAGACGGTACTTTTGAGTTTGACGATTACTGCTACTTCTTTGCTAATTCCTATTATTAGCTACTCGTTTGTAGGGATGCTACTTTCATTCTCATTGCTGGGCATAGGTAATGCTTTGATGCAAGTGTCGCTCAATCCGTTGCTGTCGAATGTTGTAAATGGCGATAAACTGGCCAGCTCTTTAACTTTCGGTCAGTTTGTGAAGGCGATAGCCTCGTTCATAGCACCGCTCATTGCCAGTTGGGGAGCCTTGCAGTTCCATAATTGGCGCATACTATTCCCTATATTCATGGTTATCTCCGTATTAGCTATTTTTTTCTTGGGTATTACCTCAATTGAAGAAGAGAATACGGCAACTCAAAAAAGCTCTACATTCACACAATGTTTTGCCTTATTGGGCGATAAACTAATCCTGCTCTCTTTTTTAGGTATTGTTTGCCATGTAGGTATTGATGTTGGTACAAACGTTACTGCTCCCAAAATATTGATTGAACGTTTAGGGGTTTCGGTACACGATGCCGTTTATGCTACCAGTGTGTATTTCTTATTTCGTACTGTTGGTTGTTTCTCGGGAGCTTTTATTCTGGCACGGTTCTCCTCTAAAAAATTCTTCGGCATCAGTGCGTTTTGTATGCTGCTGGGTATGTGTGGCCTTTTCTTTTTCGATACAAAGATGATGATTTATGCTTGTGTTGCCCTTATTGGATTTGGCAATTCAAATATTTTCCCTATTATCTTCTCAGCTGCTTTGCTAAATAAACCGGAAAAGAAGAACGAGGTATCCGGATTGATGATTATGGGCCTTTTTGGTGGAACCATCTTTCCACTTATTATGGGAATTGCATCCGATGCCATAAATGCACAAGCTGGTGCCGTTGTCGTTATGCTGACAGGGGTTATCTACCTGTTATATTTTATTAGAAAGATTGCCAACTAAGTATTAAAACGAATAGTATGAATAATATAATTGTAGGAATGGGCGAAGCATTGTGGGATATGCTTCCTGAAGGAAAGAAAATTGGAGGTGCCCCCGCCAACTTTGCATACCACGTATCTCAGTTTGGGCTGAACAGTCGGGTAGTTAGTGCTGTGGGCAATGATAAGTTGGGTGAAGAGATAATGAGTGTATTCCAAGAAAAAGCACTTCAATGTTGTATAGAATGTGTTAATTATCCCACAGGAACTGTTCAGGTAACACTCGATAGTGAGGGCATTCCTTGTTATGAGATAAAAGAAGGGGTAGCGTGGGATAATATTCCTTTTACCGAAGAACTTAGACAACTGGCACTCAACACTCGTGCTGTATGTTTCGGGTCGTTGGCACAGCGAAGCGAAGCAAGTAAGAACACCATCAACAAATTTCTTGAAACGATGCCTAATACAGAAGGGCAACTTAAGATTTTCGATATCAACTTGCGTCAACACTTCTATAATAAGGAGATTTTGGCGCACTCATTGGAGCAATGCAATGTATTAAAGATTAATGATGAAGAGTTAGTTATGATTGGTCGTATGTTTGGATACCCTGGCACCGACCTACAAGAGAAATGCCAAAAATTACTCTCTGATTATAATTTAAAGATGCTTATTCTAACCTGCGGCACTAATGGAAGTTATGTATTTACGCCCGATGCTATTTCATTCAAAGAAACACCGCTCGTAACCGTAGCCGATACTGTTGGAGCAGGCGACTCCTTTACCGCTGCTTTCTGCGCTTCCATCCTTGCGGGTAAAAGCATTAGCGAAGCACACCAACTAGCAGTTGATGTATCGGCTTACGTATGCACACAAAGTGGCGCGATGCCTATATTGCCAGATGTGCTAAAGGAAGAAGTCTCTATTGTTTTTTCTTCTTCAAGAAGTCGGTAGGTGTTTCGCCATATTGCTCTTTGTAGCATTTGGAGAAATAGGAAGGTGAGGTAAATCCTACCTCATAGCAGACTTCTGCAATACTTAACTCTGTGGATGACAACAAAGAAATAGCTTTTCGAAGACGTGTAGCCCTCAACAATTCGTTGGGGGCGTAGTTTGTCAGCGATTTGATTTTGCGATAGAGTTGCACTCGGCTTAACCCCATTTGCTTACCCAGATCCTCTACATTCAAAGCGGTGTCGTTTAGGTTCTCTTCGATTAACCTCTTGAATTTCTCCACAAAATCTTTATCCATATCACATACATTCTCTCGTACGCTTATCTGGTTGTCGTTCAGTACTTGTTTGATACGTTTGTTGGAGTCAATCAAATTTTTGATGCGCGACTGTAATACCTGTGAGCTGAAAGGTTTGGAAATGTATGAATCGGCACCACCATTATAACCTTGTATGCGTTGTTCGTCAAGTGAGCAAGCCGTTAGCAGGATAATGGGGATGTGACATGTTTGTAGTTCTTTTTTTAGGCGGCGGCAACACTCTACCCCGTCTATCCCCGGCATCATTACATCGGATACAATTACATCGGGCACGTATTTCATGGCTTTACGTATTCCTTCCATACCGTTTGAAGCCTCCAATATGGAATATTCATGCTGGAGTAGTCCACGTATGTACATGCGAATGTCTGCGTTATCATCAATAACCAGTAAGGAAAGTTTAGTAGGGTCGTATGCCTCTTCTTCAGGTAGATCACCCATAGAGAAATCGGGTAATGAGATACTCTCAACTGCATGGGTATCGATAGTTGCTAGTTCGCTTTTTATCGTAGGAAAATTGAGTGTAAATACGGTACCCGCTTTCTCGTCGCTTTCAACAGTGATAGTTCCTTCATGCAATTCCACAAAAGCCTTAACAAGTGCAAGTCCGATGCCGGATCCCGAATGGTGTCTGTCTATTTTATAAAAACGATCGAAGATGCTGCGTATATGTTCGGGCGAAATTAGGCTACCTGTATTGGCTATTTTCAGCAGAAAGCGATTCTCGGCTGAGATGAATGAAAGGGTTACGGAAATTTTTCCATTCTCGGGTGTGAACTTAAGGGCATTAGAAAGAAGATTATAGTAGATGCGTTCTAGTTTTTCCACATCTGCAAGCATTAAGTAATTAGTAACATCCGCTTGTACATCAAATGAGAAGTGAATATGCTTCTTTTGAGCAACCGTTAGAAACGAACTATTCCAACTTTGCAGCACCTCGGCCAAATTAACCTGTGAAGGATGAAACTCTAATTTACCATTTTCAAACTTGCGGAAGTCGAGGATTTGGTTTACCAATCGCAATAAGATATTTACGTTGCGTTTTACTAATTGCAATAGTTGCGATTGTTCTTCTGAAAGCGATTTATCTGCCAATAGATAATCTATAGGGTCTGCAACTAGTGTTAGTGGCGTTCTAAAATCGTGCGAAATATTGGTAAAGAAGACGAGTTTGGCATGTGTGGCTTCTTCGAGTTGCTTAGAAAGATCAATCAACTGGTCACGTTGTTGTTCCAATTGCTCCTTCTGGCGAGAAAGTTCTTTATTCAGTCGGTTCTTGGCACGTAGTGATTTAATAACCATAAGCAATAATCCTGCAAATAAAGCCAATATGAGCAAACTGCCATAAAGTAGGATTTGCTGCGTTGAGTAACGAGACAAGTAAATATCTATCTTGCCATTCAGCGTGCGGATTTTATCATCTAATGCAGATATTTGATGTGTCTGTAAAGTCATAACGCGTGCATTTGTGTGGTCAACCACGGCAGTGTTTAAGATGGTTTCGCGTGGAAAGTCGCGTCCTTCGAGTATATCCATGGCTATTTGAATAATTTTATCTCCACCGGTAGGATAGATAAAAGTAGCATCAAGTACTCCTTTTTCTACTAAGTCAAGTCCATATCCTTCGCCAGGTAAGGCGTCAATCCCAATGAAATTCATATCGCCTTCTCGCTTGTGTTGCAAAGCAGCAGCGTATGCGCCTGCTGCCATGCGATCGTTTTGTGCATATATTACATCAATGTGGTTAAAGCGTGAAAGTATAATATTCATTTTTTCACCCGCAGGTTCGCGAAGCCAGCCTGCATCTTCTTGGCACAATAACTCTATGCTTGGGTAATGGCTGATAGCACTCATAAACCCTTGATGACGATCTATGGCCGGTGTTGAACCAGCAAGACCTGTTAGTTCGGCAACTCGTCCCTTACCTTCAAGCATGGAGGCAATGTAGTTACCTACACTCTTACCTATTTCGTAGTTATCGGCTCCTACCCATGCCGTATATTTATCGGATAAGATATTCCGATCGAAAACAATGATTGCAATACCTTTATCGTAGGCTTCTTCAATGATGGCGGTCATGGGAGCAGCTTCGTTTGGAGCAACGACGATCAAGTCAACAGCTTGATCTATGAAATAACGAATATCTTGCTTTTGTGCTTCGGTATCGTCTTTTACAGTACGTATTTCTACGCTTACACCATCATAGAACATGGATTCGCGTATTATTTCTTGGTTTACTTGGTGTCGCCATTCATCATCGCTACATTGTGATACGCCTATTCTGTAGCGAGAAGTTTCCTTTGCACAACCAGAAAGAAAGAGAATTAAGAAAGAAAGTAATAGTATCAGGTAGGTAAATCGTGTCATTCAGTGTGTTTTTAATAGTTCCATAAATTATATCTGCCCATTCTCCACCAATATAACCACTCGTTCAATCAATTTGTCTTCTCCTTTCGGGTCATACTGCTTTTTTAAACTTGCGCCAAATACCGATGCGAATGCCTGGTAAAAGCCAGCTTTAAAAGGGCCCATAAACGCTTTCAACAACTGGTACGAACTTTGATTACATTCTCTATCTACTAATTTGATGAGCAGTTTGCCTTGTGTAAACGAGAGTTTCTTCATTTTGGAAGTGTATTGTTCCTTAATACCTTTCTCTACACGTTTTATATGGCGTTCTTTAGATTTTTCGTTGGGTAGTGTTTGCAAATACTCGTAAGTTTCGAGGGTAATGCGGTAAATATCCTTTGAGTAAGGAAGTGTTATTTTTACATTCCGAACAAGCCGATCGTATTCTCGCTGTTCTTTTTTATTCTTAAAAACAAGTGGTTTGAAAATATGAACTTCGGGCAAGTTGATGTACGGAATAGTATCGCCTTGATAAACACACATCGGGACAAGAAGAATTTCCTTGTCTTTCTCTTTTTCCTGTGCATTGCCAAAAGCAGGGAAAGTGATTAATAGTGCTGTAATAATCAGCATGTTAAGCCATCTCCTCATAGTGCAAAAGTAATAGAATAAATCGATATGCAAACAACAGGAATATAAATATGCTTGTAGCATTAACTTTTTTAACTTACCTTCGACCGCTTATTATGTTGAAATAAATTAAACTACGACAAAATGAACTTAAAAAAGATTCCTGTCTTTTTCTTTTTATCTATTGAAATATCTTTTTCTGGTTTGTTTGCTCAAAATAAAAATGTAATTGCTTGGGAAGATGTATTAGAGCAATTATCCATTGATAACGAAGAAGGGTATACTTGGGAAAATGAAATAGAAGAGCTGCATGAGCGTATTAAAGAACCCATTAACTTAAATAGTATTACGAAAAAGGAACTGGAAGAATTTCCTTTTTTGAATGATAAGCAAATAGAGAATATTCTTGCATACCTATATATTCATGGACAGATGCAAACCATTTACGAACTACAGTTGGTTGGCGATATGGATAAAGAGACTATTCAATACCTGCTCCCTTTTGTTTATGTAGGCGTTGTAGAAGAAAAACAGTCGCTACCTACACTGAAGCACATAGTAAAGTATGGAAAGCAAGAGTTAACCACTCGTTTGGATATTCCTTTCTATGAACGGAAAGGCTATAAAGGTACTGTCGAATCGGAAACGACTTACTTAGGACACCCCATGTATCACTCTGTGCGTTATGCATTTCGCTACTCAAACCATCTATACATAGGCGTAACTGCCGAAAAAGATGCAGGAGAACCGCTCTTTGCTTTGCACAACAAGAAAGGATATGATTATTATTCGTTCTACGCTTATCTGCGCGATATTGGGCGGTTGAAATATTTGGCGTTGGGCAATTACCGTTTGTCGTACGGACAAGGCTTAGTCATCAGCAATGATTTTATTATAGGAAAGAGTACGTCTGCCAACTCCTTTAGCCTCAATAGTAATCATATAAAGAAACACTCTTCTACCGATGAGTATAATTACTTCACTGGTATAGCTGCTGCTTATCAATGGAATAATTGGGTGTTTTCGGGCTTTTACTCTTATCGAGAGATGGATGGAATTGTAACTAATGATGCCATTACCTCTATTCTGAAAACCGGATTACATCGTACACGTCGCGAAGTGAACCGGAAAAATGTATTTGCTTTACAACTAATGGGAGGGAATGTGAGCTATACCAAGAATAATCTCAAACTTGGAATAACTGGTATTTATTATTTTTTTGATCGACCTTATGAACCGCAGCTTCGCGAATACTCCAAATACAACTTGCAGGGTAACTATTTTCATAATACCGGTGTGGATTATAAATATCGGCTGAACAACTTTTCATTTACAGGCGAAACAGCTATCAGTAAAGGAAACAACATAGCTACTGTCAATACCATTCACTATTCTCCATCATCTTTGTATAGTTTCTCGGTGCTTCATCGTTATTATAGCTATAAATATTGGGGGCTGTTCAGTCGCTCTTTTTCAGAAGGAGGTTATGTGCAGAATGAGAATGGGTGGTATTTCTCGGCAACCATGCTGCCCATTAAGTATTGGAAATTCTTTCTTTCGGTCGATTTCTTTTCATTTCCATGGTGGAGATATTTGGTAGACGCTCCTTCGCAGGGGATAGATTTTCAACTTCAATCTACCTATACGCCCAATAAGAGTGTGAGTATGTATGTGCGCTATCGTTACAAGAAAAAAGAAAAAAACTATACTGATGAGGATAAAGTAAAAACCGTGCGTCCCATTCACCACCACAAACTAAGATACCAATTATTGTATGCACCACCACATAGTATCTCTTTTCGTACCACGGCAGATTACAATCACCTGCATACTCAAGGAGTTTCCGCTAATCAAGGATTTTCGATTACGCAAACTGTTTCTTACACACCTTCTACACTACCGCTCAAGATAAATATACAAGGAACATATTTCCATACCGACGATTACTTTACTCGTGTCTACGCATACGAAAAGGGCTTATTATATAGCTTTTATACCCCTTCCTTTTATGGACATGGTTTTCGCTATTCTGCTTATATCCGTTGGGATATTGCTGAGAATTGGATGGTTATTGCCAAGTATGGCTCAACGGTTTACGACGATAAGAACGAAATCGGTTCGGGGCAAGATCTTATTGAGGATAACAAGAAACGAGACTTGCAATTACAACTACGGGTGAAGTTTTAACTGCTTCTTAATCCACGCCATTTGTTGATAATGCGTTTCCATGGTTGTCCAATGCTCATTAATGGGTGTAATTAATGCCTCTTTGGGAGATGAAAGTACATTATATACCGCATAACTTGTTGTGGGTGGACAAACATTATCATTAAAGCCCCATGTAAGAAAAACCGGTACGGTTATACGGCGAGCAAAGTTAACCACATCATAATAAGACAGCGTATTAATAACTTCAGGTGTCAATTGAATATTTTGATACTTACGGCCAAAATGTGGATATCCGCCTGTTCGTCCAATTTCTGCATATCCTGCCATATCCGAAAGTGCTGGATGATTGGCTACACAGGCTGTAATGCGCGAATCGAGTCCTGCTAACATCAATGCCAATGCTCCACCTTGGCTCCCGCCTTGTGTGGCTAAATTAATTCCATCCCATTCGGGCAAGGAGCAAAGGTAGTCTACTGCCCGTACACAAGCCAGATAAACTCTTTTCAAATAGTAGGTATCGCGTGTATGGATTCCATTTGCCAAATATCCGTTTGCATTATGTCCACCAAAGGTGGCTGAAATGTTTTTGTAAGACTCTGCATCCATAGCTGGATTTATGCCATGTATTTCCATATCAAAGCGGATAAATCCATTTTCGGCATAAAAGATTGTTTTTAGTGGATTCATTGGTTTAATACCTGCTCCCGGAGGTGATACAACAACAGGGTATTTACCTTCTTTTTTAGGTTTGGTCAGGTATCCATACACGTACTGTCCGGGTTTATAGCATTGTAATTTTACTAAATAGCAATCAATTTTATCTGATGAGAATTCTTCTACAAATACCACCTCCGGTTTCATGGGGAGGATAGCTTGTTGCTCAAGATTTTCTTTCCAGAACAAGTCGAAATCAACAGGCATAGTTGTATATGGAGTTATTTTTTCGGGCGAGAAGCCAACTTTCACATGGTGATTATAGGTATTTCCATTGCGTTTTATCGTTAAGTTACAATCTCGGAAACCCGGTTTTTTCATCGTTCCAATATTTATTTCCGCCTTCCCGTTTTTTAGTTTTATACTGCCTTTTTTGTCAGGCTCTAAGCAATCATTGGCAATGGTAAATATTACTTCTTGCCCATCCAGCGGAATACCATATTCATAGACAGATAGAGATATAGTCGCTGTTTCGCCTGTTTCATACAACCAGTCACTATGGTTAGGAGTGGTTACCCAAAGTATGTTGCTGCGATAAGGGTAATTTTCGGCAATTGCTTGCAGATGTAATAAAATAAAAACGCAGGTAATGATAGAAATCCTTTTCATGCTGAAATTAATAATGGGTTTGTATTTGTTAGCAAATATAATGAACCTCTTCCTTTATTTTATGCAACAACTCATAAAGTATAAGTAAACGACCAAAAAGTATACAAAATAAAACAAGGTGAAAAATTGGTTTAGAAGCGGATGAATCCCCAATCAAATATTTAACCACAATGAGTTGTTTTTACACCTGTCTTTATGGGCTTCTTATTAATCTTGCACATCGAAATTATAAAAATAAAAAAATTATGAAAAGTAAGTTTGTGTACTTATCGTTGCTGTTTTTATTGTTTACATCAATGAAAAGCGACAGTAATAGTAATATATCACAGCACGTTTGCAACTACGATATGATAGTGGATAAAGATGGAGGCAGTGATTTTTGTTCCGTTCAGGAAGCTATCAATGCAGTGCCCGATTTCCGCAAAAATATTCGTACCACTATCTTGATACGCAAGGGGGTGTATAAAGAAAAAATCGTTATTCCCGAAAGCAAAATAAATATTTCATTAATAGGTGAAGACGGCACAGTGCTTACTTATGATGACTATGCGTCAAAACCCAACCGCTTTGGCGAAGAAATGGGAACATCGGGTTCATCGAGTTGCTATATCTATGCTCCTGATTTTTATGCGGAGAACATAGTTTTCGAGAATTCGGCTGGTCTTGTAGGACAAGCGGTGGCTTGCTTTGTTAGCGGTGAAAGAGTTTTTTTTAAGAACTGCAAGTTCTTGGGATATCAGGATACGCTTTATACTTACGGAAAGAGTAGTCGGCAGTACTACGAAGATTGCTATATAGAAGGTACGGTAGATTTTATCTTTGGTTGGTCTACCGCACTATTTAATCGTTGCACTATTCATAGCAAAAGCGATGGTTATTTGACTGCACCCTCTACAGATAAAGGTAAAAAATATGGTTACGTATTCTATAATTGTAACCTCACGGCCGATGAGGGTGTTAGCGGTGTTTATCTTTCCCGCCCATGGCGGCCATATGGACAAGCTGTGTTTATTAGCTGCCACATGGGTAAACATATTTCGCCCGAAGGTTGGGATAATTGGGGGAACAAAAAAAATGAAAAGACAGCATTTTATGCCGAGTATGATAGTAGGGGAGAGGGTGCAAACCCTCAAGCGCGTTCAGCATTTTCTCACCAACTAAAGAACCTGAAAGGCTATGCAATAGAAACCATATTATTGGGCGAAGATGGTTGGAATCCTGTAGAGAAAGGAAATGAACTGATTCATGTGATAAGATGAACGTATGAAAAACATAAATAGAAAAAGGGATGTACAAAACCAAGTTTTTAATTTTCAATCTAATAGTTTAAGTTTATGAATGACAGGAAAAAAACTATGTTAATGTTTGGAGCATTATTTTGCTTCAATTTAATGGCTTTCTCTGAGGTAGTTCATGCCGGAGTAGATTATATTTCGGATGGGCAAACAACAGAAGAGCAGCAACAAGTAACAAATCAGAAAAAGCTAAAGATTTCTGGTATTGTGAAAGACACAAATGGCGAACCGGTTATCGGTGCTACCATTATGGAAAGTGGTACCTCAAATGGTGTAGTTACCAACATGGATGGTAACTTTACAATGGATGTTGCCTCAAACGGTGTGTTGAAAGTTTCTTATATCGGCTATACCGAACAAGAGGTATATGTAGGTGGTAAGAGTTTTTTTAATATCATATTGGTCGAAGATACCAAGTTGTTGGATGAGGTTGTAGTTATTGGGTACGGTACGGTTAAGCGTCGCGACCTGACCGGTGCTGTGGCTTCTGTGAAGAGCGAAGATATTACAGCCAATCCGGTGTCGAATGTGGCACAGGCTCTGCAAGGGCGTTTGGCGGGTGTAAATGTAACTTCTCAAGACGGACGCCCTGGGGCAACTATCTCTGTCCGTGTGCGTGGAGGAGGTTCAATTACACAGTCGAACGAACCGCTTTATGTGGTAGATGGACTTCCTGTGGGAGGTATCAGCGATATTCCCGCTTCGGAAATTGAGTCTATTGACGTGTTGAAAGATGCTTCATCTACAGCTATCTATGGTGCAAGAGGAGCAAATGGTGTAATCTTAGTTACTACAAAAGGCGGTAAACAAGAACGGGTTAGGGTATCTTACGAAGGTTATGTACAAGCCCGGACAGTAGCCGATAAATTGGAAACACTATCCGCACAGGATTATGTACTGAATAGCTGGAGCTATGCAGCTTCTCGCGGAACTGCCAATAAAGATGCTGTAGAAAAATATTTTGGTTTAGGTAGCAACTACGGCAATCATTATGCTGATTATGCTAATGTTAAGGCACATGATTATACTGACGATGTGTTACGTACTGCATGGGCGCATAGCCATTATATAACTATTTCGGGTGGCAATGAATCAACCAAAATCAGTAGTACAATTGGTTTTATTGATGAAGAAGGAATCAAGATTAACTCTGACTATAATAGAATGAATGGTTCATTCAAACTTCAGCAGAAGTTATCTAAGAGGTTGAATTTGGATTTTGATGTTCGCTACACCGAATCCAACTCTTCCGGTGGTAAAGACAACGGTGCGGCTACTGCCTATACATATCGTCCGATAGACAATCCGTTGGGAGGAGTTCATTTCTCCGAAGTGGCATCGGGTTTCAGCTTTGGTATTGCGAATATTGACGATAAGCACAATCCGGTAGAGCTCATTAATGACATCACAAGCAAGTCTTTGTCGCGTTCATTGAGAGCCTCGGGTGCTTTATCTTGGGAAATAATAGATGGATTGATAGCTCGCAGTGAAGTAACCATGTCACGTGGATCTTCTAAAAGCTCATATTACGAAAATGGCTATACCAATGGTGACAAACGCGCCACACTATCTCGTGGATTAACCGAAGGTCTCCATTCTGTTTCTACATTGAACTATAGCTTTGACTTGGGCAGCAACCATGTCTTTTCTGTGCTTTTGGGTAATGAAGTGTCAAAATCGAAATCAGAATCCAGTAGAATGGATGGTCGTGGTTATCCTGATACGTTTGATTATAAAAAGACAATGGGACTTATTCATACGGCAACCTACTCTTATTCATCGACCAATTCTATTGGGGTTCCGTCTCATTCGGTTTCTTTCTTTGGGCGTGCAAATTATACATTGATGGATCGCTATTTGTTTACAGCAACATTCCGTGCCGATGGTTCTTCTAAGTTTGCTCAAAACAATCGTTGGGGATATTTCCCCGCCGGAGCTTTTGCATGGAGAGTTTTTGACGAACCTTTTATGGAGAGCACAAAAGATTGGTTGTCTAATTTGAAACTTCGATTGTCTTATGGTACTTCGGGTGCGGATAATATCAGTTCTAACTTGTGGCGCGAAACATGGTCTAGCCTTGGTTTGAGCAGCAATCATACACCGATTAATGGAGAGCTTATTTCGTTCTATCGCCCCGACGGATTGCTTGCAAACCAGGATTTGAAATGGGAAACAACTATATCTCGTAACCTTGGTATTGATTTTGGCATTTTAGACAATCGTATTAATGGTAGTATTGAGCTTTATTGGAATACTACAAAAGACTTGTTGATGGCTGTGCCGGTAGATAATACAACAGGATATTCTTATCAATATCAGAACTTCGGACAGACTTCCAATCGTGGTATTGAGTTTTCAGTAAATGCCGATATCATAAAAACGAAAGATTTCAGATTCAATATGGGAGTTATTTATAACTACAACCGCAATAAGTTGGATAAACTGGATAACGCGGATCAATACCTATATTCATCGAATTGGGCTTCTTCGGCTCTTGTTCCAACAAACGATTTTATGTTTATAGTGGGTAAGCCAATCGGGCAAGTTCGTGGATTTATCAGTGAAGGAGTTTACACGGTAGATGATTTCAATTATACAAACGGACAATACGTGTTGAAGGAAAATACGTCCGATCTTACAAAGGCAATCACAGCCACTTATATGCACCCATTTAATATACCTTCGGGTCAAACGGCTTTCCCGGGTGCTCCTAAATTCCGCGACGTAGATGAAAGTGGAAAGATTGATATGGATGACGCTACGAATTTGGGTGCACTGTTGCCAAGTCATACAGGAAGTTTTCAACTAAATTTCAACTACAAGAACTTTGATCTTTCATCAAATTTCACCTGGGTTGCAGGAGGCAAAATCTATAATGTAGCCGCTATGGGAAATATGCAGGGTAACGAGTTTGTTGGTATCGGTCAACAGCGTTCAAGCAAAGTTCGCAATGCTTATAAGGCATACAGTGTAGATGCATCCGGCAATCTTTATCCGGTAACCAATCCTGATGAGTTAAGAATATTGAATGCAGGTGCCAAGTACGAGTTACCTTACCATCAAAGTGGTATAACTTCTTCCGAATGGATTGAAGATGGTTCTTATCTGCGTTTGCAAACGCTAACGATAGGTTATACGTTGCCCAAATCGTTATTGCAAAAGATAGGTGTAAGCAATGCGCGTTTCTACCTTACGGGAGCCAATTTATTTACAATTACCGGTTATTCGGGGTTAGATCCTGAAGTAAGTGTTACACCGACAGGACGATCGGGATACTCTGGCAATCTAAGCGTTTTCCCAACTCCGAATATGGATAATGGGGCTTATCCTCGTGCAAGAACATTTACACTGGGTGCAAACATTACGTTCTAACCCGAATAATAATTAAAACAGAGAACAACATGAAAAAGATAATAAATATAACTCTTGTGGCATTGATGCTGTTTACGGCTACAAGTTGCAAAGATTTTCTCGATACGGCATCTCCGAGCGTACTCGACCGTGAATCTGTATTCTCAAGCGAAGAATCTGCACGGGCAGCGTTGTATTATGGTTATGAAACCTTAAGGGCGAACAGAAGTCTGCACTCTACCGGATTCTTTTGGCATCCGGTGTGGGGATCGGACATTGAAGACTCGCAAGACACGTACAATGAAGGCAGCGCAGGTATTCTTCAGAAGTGGTTCTATCCATTAGGAACAAGTACCTACAATATAAATACGGGCGAAGGAACAGAAGTGTTTACGAAGCTGTACGAAACAATTTCTGTGGCCAACTCATTGATAAGTAGTTTTGAGTCATTGAGTAATTTTGGAACAATTATGAGTGGAGAACCCAATAGCCTTTCGGATATTTACGGTCAGGCTGTTGCGCTGCGGGCTACTTGTTACTGGGAGCTTTGCCGCTGGTATGGCGATATTCCTCATGTACTGAATGCGGGCGAAAAAGCTCAGGGCCTTACGTCTCGTTATGCCATTTACGATTATCATGTGAGTAAGCTCATAGAGGTTGAACCGCATATGTTCCGGCCGGGCGAGGGTATTAATCGCGCAGATGTTATGAATCGTACATACGTACAAGGATTAATAGGCAGAATATGTTTGTACAATGGAGGTTATGCTACACGTAGAACCGATCTTGGAGCAGATTTCTATACTGACGCAAAAGGCAATGTGCTCTCTTTCGAAGATTGGAGTGTAGAAAAGAACCAAGCAATTTATGGACGTAGAAGTGACTGGAAAGAAATCTTTGCCATTGCTAAGCAATACCTGAAAATGTGTGCCGATAATCCTGGTTCGGTTGTTCTGCATACCACCGACCCTCGTGGCGAAGGCGCAAATGGCGAGGTGTATAATAATCCGTTTCAGTACACCTTCCACCAGATGCATGCCGGCGACAATGTGACGCTTGCCGATGAATCTATCTATGAAATACCTTACGAAGCCTTAGGCGGATCCGATCGCCCGGCTTACATCGGTCGTCCTTCGACCGGAGGTAATGGACAAGCACCTTGTATTGCTTGCGGGCAAGATCGTATTCAGGCTCATTTCTACTATGGTTGGTTCGACAATGAGGATATGCGTCGCGATGCTTCTGTTGCTGTTACCGGTAGTACGGGGCAAGGAGAAGAATTGATACAGTCGTTCGATCGTAGCGCATGGGGAAAAGGTTCGGGACCGGGTACCAATAAGTGGGACTGGAACCGGATTGCTACTCCAAACACCCAATCGTATGGAAACTCCGGAATTAACACCTCTTACATGCGCATTAGCCATGTATATTTAATGTTGGCCGAAGTTTACGCTGCCCTTGGCGAGGATGCTAATGCAAAAACCTATCTGGGTATGGTTCATCATCGTGCGTTTCCGGGTAATAAAGATGCTAACTTTGACCAGTATATCGCCGATTGCGGTTCAATCTATAAAGCTGTAATCAAGGAACGCGCACTGGAGTTCAGTGGCGAAGGTATGCGTCGTTTCGATATTATCCGCACAGGTATTCTTCCGGAAGTAGCTGTTGAAAACCGCAAAGTAATGAAAACTATTATCGACGGTATACGTGCAAACGGCTACTATACGTTCGATAACGGTAATCAGTTCCCGGCTTATATCTGGACAAAGATGGTTGATGCCAAGGCGGAGTATGGTTACCGCTTGACGGCGCAAACTCCTGCCGATAAAGAAGATGACCCGGTTCTGTTTCCCGGCTGGCGCGGTCAGCATAACAACTGGGGTGGTATTATACCTGCTTACGCGAATCAAAACATGACAAACGTAGCCATCAAAGGCTTGTTTAAGCATATAGCTCCCGGTAGTGCCGAGGCGCTGGCGCTGGAAGCCGATGGATATGTACAAACCAATTGGGGTATTGATATGTTGAATTACGAAGATTCGTATGCCAATAAGTTGTTTGCCGGTTATTCTGATGCCGACTTTGCCGCCAAGAATCCTCCTATCCATTTGCTTCCCAATACGTATCAGGTGCTTTTGAACTCTGGTATCACTAATGGTTATGGGTTTAGACAACAATAGTGTTTTATATTAGGTAAGAAGTTGTTTTAGTAAGTTTGGGGCGGTTGTTTTATGACCGCCCTTTCTTTTTATCGCATTGTAGAGGGCTATAATCCACATTTCTCTTCCGTCGTAGTACTTCGACGACATGAACCTCTGCAGGTTTGCTTCGTCCGGGCACTCGGTTGACATGAACCTCTGCAGGTTTGCTTCGTCCGGGCACTCGGATGAGATGAACCTCCGCAGGTTTGCTTCGTCCGGGCACTCGGTTGACGTGAACCTCCGCAGGTTTGCTCCGTCCGGGCACTCGGTTGAGATGAATCACCTCTTTTTCTTGCGTGCTGTTTACTTCCGTGTTTCTTTATACTCGGTGGGTGTCATGGAGAAAACCTGTTTAAAGCATTTGCTGAAATAATGCGGGTCGTTGAACCCAACCATATAGGCAATTTGTGCCATGTTGTTTTCGCCTTCTTCAATGAGTTTGGCTGCTCGTTTCATTCTGACCTCCTTAATGAATTCTACAGGAGATAACCCAATGAGCGATTTGAGTTTCTTGAAGAAAACCGAGCGGCTCATGTTGAGGCTACCGGCAAGATGCTCTACCATAAGAGTGCCATTGTCCATGTTTTCGTTCATCAATTTCATTAGATTGTTCATGAACTTTTGGTCGTATGCAGATAGGGTAGGAGTCTGTATGTCGGTTGTTTCCTTTTCTGCTTGTTCGTCGTTCGTATGGGTAATGAGCGAGGCGCAGTATAGGGCTTGGAGTTTTTTGCGCTGCTCCAGCAGGTTGAAGATACGCGCCTTGAGGTAGGTGCCGCTAAAGGGCTTGGTGATGTAGTCGTCGGCTCCAAGCTCCATGCCCTCTATCTTGCTTTCGATATTCGATTTGGCTGTAAGCAATACGATAGGAATATGGCTGGTATTCATATCGGCACGTAGCTCTTTCATCATTTCGATGCCATCCATCTGGGGCATCATAACATCGCTGATAATGATATCGGGGGTGTATTCTTTAGCCTTCAGCACTCCTTCCTTTCCGTTTTTAGCCTCAATGATGTTGAAATAGTCTATAAATATGGTTCTCAGGAAGAAGCGGAGTTCCTCATTATCTTCGACCAGCAACATCGTTTCTTTATTCGTGTTTACCTCTATCTCCTCTTCAATGTGCATTGTTGCTATTTCCTGATATGCTTTTAGAGGTTTTTGCCCGGATACGTAATCGGTTAGTATAAACTCGATGTCATCGTCGAAATGCTCTTTGCCTTTAGGAAGTATTATCGTGAAGTTGCTTCCTGCTCCGAGTGTGCTATCGAGAGTAATTTCTCCTTTGTGCATCTCTACCAGCTCTTTTACCAAGGAAAGACCAATGCCGGAAGAGGGCTGATTAAAGAGATTTCTGTCTACAATGTTTTCGAACCGTACAAACAATGATTTTTGTTTGTTTTCGGAGATGCCGATGCCTTTATCTTGTACGCTGATAAGGAGTTGTTTCTCGTTCTCGGTTATGATAACCGCTATTTGCTTGCCTTGAGGGGTGTACTTAAATGCGTTGGATAATAGATTAAAAATAACATTCTCCAGTTTGTCGGCATCTGCCCATATATAAATCGATGTTTGTTTGCTTTCCAACTTAAAGTCAATTTGCCGTTCGTCGGCTATGGCATAAAAATTCTCCATGATACTGCGAACAAATGCCACTGCATCGATTTGCTGTACTTGCATCTTCATTTTATTGTTCTGTATCTTTCGGAAGTCCAATATCTGATTTACAAGGCGAAGCATCCTACCGGTGTTTCTTTCTACCAGTAATAGCTGTTCGCGAACCTCGTTACTGAGTCGGGAGTTACTCAGAATTTGTTCAACGGGTCCGGCTATTAGAGTCAATGGTGTGCGAAGCTCATGCGAAATATTGGTAAAGAAGCGCAGCTTGAGGTCGGATACTTTTTGTTCAATGACAACTTCGTTCTTTAATCTGTAAAAAGAAAACAAGATATATACGGTGGTTAAAACAATAGCGATGAGCCCTAAGGTATAAATAAGTATTGCCCATGGTGTTTCCCAGAAAGAAGGAAGAATCTCGATAGACAGGGATCGATCGTTTTCCATCCAAACTCCGTCGCTATTGGTTGATTTTACGATGAATGTATATTCTCCCTTGGGCAGGTTGGTGTAAGTTGCGATGCGTCTTTTATTTACGTAGTTCCACTCTTTCTCAAACCCTTTTAGTGTATAGGCGTAGAGTATATCTTCGGGAAACCTCATGTCGAGCGCGGCATACTGTATGCTGATTGCGTTGTTCCTGTGCGAGAGTGTAAGCTTGTGGGTATCGTCAATGTTAACCTGCAGAATTCCGCTTTGGTCGGTGGGCAGAATAACCTTGTCGCCCAGTTGAAGCTGAGAAAGAGTAATCTTAGGCGTATAGTTACTTTTATAGATAGAGTCCGGATGAAAGGCAAATATTCCTTTGTTGGTGTTCAAGAGAATATCTCCTTGCTGGTTTCGCACAGCCGCTCCTTCATTGAAGCGAAGTCGGGTAGGAAAGAATTTTGCAGCGTAGCTTTCTGTAATCATGGTTTCGGGGTTGAATTTACATAATTCCTCTTCGGTAGTAATCCAAATATTGCCATGTGTGTCTTCTTCTAGTGAGAGCAAAATGTCCGAGGGCAGACCATCTTGTGTTGTGTATGTTTGAAAGTGGGCTTTTTCATCATCGTATAGTATGAGTTTACTTAATCCACCACCGAATGTCGCAATGTACAGTTCTTCTTTTTGGGTAAGATAGATGCAGTGAACGTCGCCATTACCAAGACTACTTAAGTCGCCCGGGATGCGGGTATAGCGGTTAAAAGTAATTCTTTCGGGCTCAACGAAATCATCCTTAAAAGTAAGTAATCCGGCGGTTGAACCTATCCAAATGTTTCCTTTACGGTCTGACGTAATGAAACGGGTACGCGAGCATTGGTTAATCGGGTAATTCTTTAGGTGGTTGCGGTGATTGATAAAGATTGTTTCATTGTGTTTGTCGTAATCTACATAATTTAATCCGCCGCCATAAGTTGCTATCCACAGTTTTCCTTTTGTGTCTTCGTATACGCAATATATGTTGTTATCGCTGAGGCTGTATATGTTATCGGCGTTGTGTGTATAGAATTTCAGCCGGTATTGCTTATCTTTTATTGGGGTTGCCGATATTAATCCATTTCCTTTGGTTCCTATCCATACTACGCCCTTATGATCTTGCGTAATAGAATATGCCATACCAAGTGTCTCTTTAATGGTTGCAGAGATGTTGCCCGATTGGGTTAGGTAACCAACAAAATCAAGGTTTTTATCGAAAATGCGTATAATAGCATCTTTGCTTCCAGTCCATATAAATCCATTGTTGTCTTCGAACAAAGCGCGAACTTCGTTCTCGGTCGATTCATAATCATTGAGATTTATTGGATGTGTTTCGAAAGCGCTATAATTGAATGTAACCTTTTCAATGCCGTTGTTTGCTGTTGCAAGCCATAGATTGCCCTGATTGTCGGAAAAAGCAATGGACATTTTGTTGGATGATGTCCAACCGGATTGTAGTTGTTTGTTGAAGAATGGAACTAATTGCTGTTTCCCCCGGTCATAGTATGAAAATCCCCCGCCAACAGGATGAACCCACATATTGCGATAAATATCTTCGAAGAGAAACACACCTTGTTGCGTGTTAATCCACTTCCCGCTATGAGAATCGGTAATGACATGGTGGGCGATTTCTTTTGTCAGCGGATTGAAATGCGTAATACCCAACTCGTCAAGTTGCATCCATATTTCGTGATAGCTGTCTTGAAAAACAGAGAGTACTTTATTGCTTTTAAGCTGGTGGTTTGTATGAGTATTGTAATGCTCGCTTTTTTGACTTTCCATGTCGTATATAAAGAAACCATCATCTTCTGTACCCAAAAACAGTCTGTTATCAGAAAGTGAATCTATAGTGATAATGTGCGAATTTGTGGGTGTTTCAATTAAAGAGAATCGTCCACCCTGCTTTTGATAACGCCATATCCTGCCATGACGAGAAGTAAAGAGAATATCTTCTTCTCGTTCGAGCATACTATAGAATGGTTGTTTTTGTTCTTGGTTACTTTGTTGGTTTTCGACGAAGAAGGCAACCGGGCTATTTGAATTCGGAGGTAATTGATAAATTCCGTTATTGGTAAGTACCCATTGATTGTGTTGTCTGTCTTGTGCTATGCGACTAACGGATTCGATGTTGGGTATGTTGTTGGCGTGTGAGAAGTTTTCGGCTGTCAGGCTATGATCTTCCGGATTGGTTTTTATATGAATGAGCCCTTCGTACTCTGTACTAATCCATACATCTCCGGCAGGCAATACATAGCATGCTATGGTACGATATTTATTGTACGGTATAGATTGAAACTGTTCGGTTTGCGGATTAAATCGAAATATCTGGCCATCATAGTTTAGTATCCAGATATAGCCATATTTATCTTCGGCAATATAGTCGATGCGGTTATTCGTTAATCCGATAAAATCACCTAATGAGGCTTTATAGTTTTTAAAAGTGTATCCATCAAATTTGCTAATGCCGTCCCATGTAGAAAACCAGAGATTTCCTTTATGATCCTGAATAATGTGGGTTACTGTTTTTTGCGAAAGACCGTCTTTTGCCGTATACTGTGTAAATACATGCGGTGGCTGGGCATATATGCTCGTGGTTATGCATATCACAAATAATGGCAGTAGCAATCGGAGTATTGAGTTTTTCATACACAAATATATATGGATGTTTTGCTATATTGGTGTAAAATATGACCTTAATGCTGGAAAAATTAGATTTTAATCTTCATATTCGATAGGGACAGTTTACAAAATTGATTCAAAAAGCTCATTTCACTCTCAATCTGTTGCAAAATCTCCAATATTTCCCGTAATTTGTGCTGAAGTTATTCATGTATTTAATTACGTGAGATACAATTAATAATATTTGAATTATGAAACGACTATTGTATCTTTTTTGCCTCTTAGTTTCTTTCTCTGTTTCAAAAGGAACGGCTTTTGCTCAAAACTGGATTTTGAGTGAGTTTATAGAAAACCAGTCCGAAGGGGTTCATTATAAAGGAAACCCTGAAGTTGTTGATTCTCCATATGGGAAGGCTGTTTCCTTTGATGGGATAGATGATGGGATTTTTTTAGATCAAATGCCACTGGCAGGTTTAGAACAGTTTACCATCGAAGCTATTTTTAAGCCCGAGAGTGGAGGCAACTTTGAGCAACGCTTCTTTCACACTGGTGAGGTTCGGGGAGACAGAGTGTTGTTTGAACTTCGCGCAACTGAGACCGAATGGTATTTCGATGCCTATATTAAATGCGGGGACAATCCAAAAGCCTTAATTGAACCGGAGCTTAAACACCCGCTCGATCAATGGTTTCACGTAGCCTTTGTTATCGATAAAGGGAAGTTGACCACTTACGTTAATGGTAAAAAAGAACTTGAAGGTGCCATTGATTTTTCACCGATTAAAACAGGAAAGACTTCGTTTGGTGTTCGTCTCAATGAGCAATCATGGTTTAAGGGAGTAATTAAGCAAATAAAAATTACGCCCAAAGCACTTGACTCTGAAGAGTTCTTAATGTAAAAAAATATACCTATGGCAACTGTTATCTACCCTTCCCCTATATTTGGTCCTGTTCATTCGCGTCGATTAGGTGTTTCTTTGGGAATAAACCTACTCCCGGGCGATGGCAAGGTCTGTTCATTCGACTGTGTTTACTGTGAGTGTGGATTCAATGCCGATTTCAAAACAAAATCGCCGCTACCTACGCGCGAGGAAGTACGTACCGCCTTGGAACAGCGCCTGATGGAGATGAAAAAGAATGGTCCTACTCCCGATGTATTGACCTTTGCTGGTAACGGAGAGCCAACAATCCATCCGAATTTTGCTCAGATTATAGACAATACGCTTGCTTTGCGCAATACCTATTTCCCAAATGCTAAAGTTAGCGTGTTGAGCAATGCTGTTCATATTACCCGGCCGGAAGTATTCGAAGCACTTAGCAAGGTAGATAACAATATCCTTAAACTGGATACGGTAGACGAAGCATACATCCGCTTGCTCGATCGTCCGGTTGCCCGCTACTCTCTTCCCGAAGTTATTGAGCGTATGATTGCTTTTAGTGGTAATTGCATCATTCAAACTATGTTTTTGAAAGGAACTTATTTGGGTAAGGATGTTAATAATACCACCGATAAGTATGTTCTTCCGTGGATTGAAACATTGAAAAAGATAGCCCCCCGCCAAGTAATGATTTATACCATAGACCGCGAAACACCCAACCAAGAGCTACAGAAAGCATCGCCCGAAGAACTTGATCACATCAAAGAACTGTTGTTGGCAGCAGGTTTTTCTGTTTCGGTATCTTACTAAAGAAGAAAGCCGTTGAGAAGAACGCTTTCTTGTCAACGGCTCGAAGAAACACCATTTTTAATCATCAACTAACTGAGAGGATCTTTTTTGAACTGCAATGATACATACGATTCCCATTCCTATAAAACAAAATATATGAATGGGGCTTTTTTATCTACGAATGGATTAGTTTTCGGCTTTCCGTACTAATTTATTGCATGCACCTTCTTTCTATATTCCAGTGGCGATACTCCAGTGTGCTTTTTAAAAAACTTGCCAAATGCCGACTGGTCCGAGAATCGTAGCTCTTCCGAAATATCCTGTATAGAAATATTATGCCTGCGCAATAAGATTTTTGCTTCGACTATACGAGCTTCATTTAACCAGTCCATAACTGTTTTGCCTGTAACGGCTTTTATGGCGCGCGAAAGATAGACAGGTGTAACACAAAGTTCTGTGGAGTATTGCGATACCTCGTTCCACTCTTTTCCATTGGAAACCACCAAATGCATAAATTTCAATGCTAACTCCTCATTGTGGGTGGTCTTATAGTCAGTTTTGATCGTTTTTATGCGTTGAATTTGAATGTTTGTCATTTCCATGATGAAGTTACTTACTTCATTTAATACCACGCCTCGATGAAAAAAGTGCTCTTTCTCTTTAATATTATGCTGCAATCGCTGTAGAATGGTTACCATAAGAGCGAAATCTTTCGCATCTAACTTTGTTATTGGGCTGAAACGTTTATTTATGATAAACTCATTGGGTAATGTAGAGAGTTTATGCGAGAGCTCTTTCAGTAATTCGCGTGCGAAGACAACGTAGTATCCTTTTGCATCGTGTGATAGCTGAATAGAATTTAGTAAGTGTTTGTGAGTTAGCTCTAAAATAGTATGCTGCGTTACGCGGTACGGCAAATAATCTACTGTTATTACAATTTCTCCTTTGACTACAAGCAACACGGCAAGCGCATCCAACCGTATCAGTAAATCACTTCCTTTCCGTTTGAACTCTTGATTACCGTCTATCTCTACAACGATAACTTGATCTTGAAATATATCAGCAGAACTCTCTACTACCTGCAGAAGATTATCAAACGATACACTTATTTCTCTTCCCATGCACTTTTGGGTTATACTATGGGCTACAAATATAAGGGGGATAAAATCAAAAATAGAACAATATTGGTGAGAAAAGAACCAAATCACACTCATAAAATAGGTTAATCGTCAAAAATGAACCAATAAAACTACAATTCCACCAAAAGTTTTGTTGGTTTCGTCTTGCAACTTTGCAAAGTCTAAGAGAAGATGTGACCTCGTAGCAAATAGAAATAAAACAAATAGATAAATAATATGGTAAGAGAAAGAATAGTACAAACAGCCAGCAGCCTTTTTGCAAAGTACGGTATTAAGAGTGTAAGTATGAACCACATAGCCGAAGTATTGCATATATCAAAGAAGACTATTTATATAGAGTTCTACAGCAAGGAAGAGGTGCTGTTGGAGTGTTTCAGGTATGAGGAAGAGCGCATACGTAAGATTATTAAAAAGAATGAAGAAGAAGCAAGCAACTCATTGGAAGCACTTGCTATGAGCATGTCGAGTTTATATCATTATAATGCCACAATGTGTCCTGCATTCTTCAAAGACCTCAGACGCTATTCAGTTGCTCAGGATGCGTTGCTGGTTAATAAAGCAAAGATGCACGATTTACTTTTAAAATATTTCAACCGTGGTGTAGTCGAAGGCTACTTTCAATCTTCGTTTATGTACGAACCCCTTGCGTCACTTTGTCTGGAGTTATTAAGCAGTAAAGGAAATCGGCAACAACCGCAGGTTGTACTTACATTTTTGCGTGGTGTATGTACCAAGAAAGGTATAGAAGTGCTAAATAAGTTTACGGTAACAGATATGAATTAAACAGGTATTAGTAAAATGAAAAAAGTGAAAAGATGAAAACAGTAAATGAAAAAACAAGGCGATTGATAAATGTCGTGCTGGTTGGTTGTGTAGGGTTACTACCAGCACGGGCACAGTCATCGCAAGAAACGCTGAAACTGACACTGGAAGATGCATTGGAAGTGGCATTGAGCGAAAACCCAACCATTCGCGTAGCCGACCAAGAAGTAACCAAGAAAGGTTATGCAAAGAAAGGAACTTATGCCGCACTGTTTCCGCAAATAGACTTGGTGGGAAACTATCAGCGCACCATTGAAAAACAGGTGATGTACATGGGCGATCAATCCATTGCAGTAGGTAGAGATAATACATGGTCGGGTGGACTCTCTGCTTCTATGCCGCTTATCTCTATATCTACGTGGAAAAGCTTGAAGATATCCGCTTATGATGTGGAGCTGTCGGTTGAGCAAGCTCGTTCGTCGCGCATTGAATTGATAGACCACGTGAAGCGTGCTTTCTATAGCGTGTTGTTGGCTGGCGATGCATACGATGTATATAAAGAAGTTTATGACAATGCTATTTATAATCATCGCGAGATTAAGCAGAAGTATGAACAAGGACTTGCGGCCGAGTACGATCTTATTCGTGCCAATGTAAATGTGAAGAATGCCGAACCCAATCTTTATGATGCCGAGAACTCTATTATTTTAGCGCATTGGCAACTCAAAGCATTGCTTGGATTGGATTTGGAGAGTAATATAGAATGTATAGGTAGATTGTCCGATTACAAAGATACGCTACTTGCCGACTTTGTTGGTACAACAACAGATTTGACCGAAAATACCGATCTGAAACAGTTGGATATACAAAGGTTGCAGCTCGAAAAGACCAAGCAAATGCAAATAGCCCAATACTATCCTTCGTTGAGTGCGTCATTCAACTATCAGTGGAACTCTATGGCTAATAATTTTAAATTAAGTAAATACAAATGGGATCCTTATTCAACGCTGGGCGTGAATCTGACAATTCCTATTTTTTCGGGAGGCAAGCGATATAGTAATGTAAAGCAAACGCAGATATCACTGAAGCAACTCAGTGACCAACGAGAAGATATCGAGAGCAACCTTCGTCTGTCGGTAAAACAATATACCGATCAAATGAACACCTGCATCAAACAATATAGTGCAGCCACTGCGGGTGTTGCCGAGGCGGAAAAAAGCTACCTTATTACCATGAAACGGTATGAAACAGGCGAAGGTACGTTGCTCGAAATAAACGATGCGCAACTATCACTCACGCAGTCGCAATTGAATCTTTCACAATCTATCTACAATTATCTTGTAGCTAAATCATCGCTTGAGAAGGTATTAGGGAATGTAACCGCAAAATAGAATAGCAAATAAAAAAAACAACGATATGAAACAGAAAAACCTCAAAGGGGCAATGCTCCTGACATTAGTAGTGATATTAACTGCATGCAACAGCAAAGAAACGATAGTCGAGAACGTGCAAGAGCGGGTAAAAGTACAAGCGGTAACCGTAGGTTCGCATGACGTAGACCAGTTGGGTACTTTTACAGGAACCGTAGAGGCTGAAATACTCAACAACATTGCTCCGCAAAATAATATGCGTATAAAAAAAGTGTATGTAGAAGTAGGAGACCATGTGCGAGCCGGACAGAAAATGGCGGAAATGGATGCTGTGAACCTCAACCAGATTCGTCTGCAAATGGAAAACGACAAAGTGGAGTTTGAGCGTGTGGACGAATTATATAAGGTAGGTGGTATCTCAAAATCTACTTGGGATGCAAGGAAATTGGCGTACGAAATATCTCAATCCAACTACGACAACCTGCAGGAAAATACCTTCCTTACCAGCCCCATCAGCGGATTAGTGACTAAGCGTAACTATGACAGTGGCGATATGTATAGCGGTGGAATACCTATCTATGTAGTTGAGCAGATACAGCCGGTAAAATTACTGGTTGATGTATCCGAGGTGCTGTACACCAAACTAAAGAAAGGTATGGATGTGGAAGTGAAGCTTGATGTGTTTGGTAATGAAGCCTTTCAAGGAACCATAAAATTGATTCATCCTTCTATTGACCCCGCTACGCGCACCTTCCCTGTAGAGATTCAAATACCCAATAAGGATGAACGTATTTTACCGGGAATGTTTGCCCGTATCACATTCAACTACGGAACCGAAAACCGTGTTATGGTACACGATCGTGCCATTGTAAAACAAACAGGCTCTGCCGATCGGTTTGTATATGTATGCAAGGATGGCGTGGCGTACTACCGTAAAGTTATCTTGGGACAGTTGGTAGGCGATCAATATGAAATCCTCGAAGGGCTGCAAGCAGGAGAGGTAGTAGCTACCACATCGCTCAACCGGTTAAACAACGGTACGGAAATCGAAATAGTGAATTAGAAGTTATAATCTCAAAGAATAATTTAGTATGAGTATTTATTCATCAGCAGTAAAAAAACCGGTAACAACAGCTCTCTGCTTTGTTGCCATTATTATACTCGGTATATTTTCGTATATGCAATTGGCTGTAGACCTGTTGCCGCAAATAGACGAGAATACCATTATGATTATGACTTCCTATCCGGGAGCCAGCGCTAGTGATATAGAGATGAATGTATCCAAGCCTTTGGAGAATGCCTGCAATGGTATCAGTGACTTGAAACATATTACCTCTGCTTCTCGCGAAAACATATCCGTTATCACGTTAGAGTTTGAGTATGGTGTGGATATTGCCACGGCAACAAATGATGTACGCGATAAATTGGATCAGGTTAAATCCAGTTTACCCGATGATGCCAATACACCCATTCTGTTTAAGTTTGGCGCAGATGATATTCCTATTATCATTCTATCTGTAGTAGCCGACGAAAGTACCAACGCGCTCTATAAAATTCTGGATGATAAGGTAGCCAACCCGTTGGCACGTGTAAGTGGGGTAGGTACAGTATCTATATCGGGTACTGCGAAGCGCGAAGTAAATGTTTATTGCGACCCGTATAAGCTAGATGCCTATGGGTTGACCATTGAGAATATATCGCAAGTTATCGGTATGGAAAACCGTAACACGCCGGGTGGTAGTGTGGACTTTGGTTCGAATACACTCTCGCTTCGTGTGCAAGGAGAGTTCAGTGATGCAAACGAAATGCTGGATCTTGTAGTAGGTCATAAAGATAGAAAAGCCGTGTACCTGCGCGATGTGGCTCGCGTGGAAGATACAGTGGAAGAACGCTCGCAAGAATCGTACACCAACGGACAGCGTGGTGCTATGGTTATTATTCAGAAACAATCGGGAGCAAACTCCGTGAATATAGCCAAAGAGGTACATAAGCGTTTGCCTGAATTACAACGTACCCTGCCGTCTGATGTACAGCTTGGTGTCATCATTGATACATCCGACAATATCAACAATACGATGGACTCGCTCATCGAAACAATCCTGACGACACTTGTTATTGTTATGATTGTGGTGTTCGTTTTCTTAGGGCGTTGGCGCGCTACGCTTATCATTGTAATAACTATTCCGGTATCGCTCATCGGGGCATTTATCTATTTGTTGGTAAGTGGCAATACGTTGAACATCATCTCTTTATCGGCGCTTTCGCTGGCAATTGGTATGGTGGTTGATGACTCTATTGTAGTACTCGAAAATATTACTACGCACATTAACCGCGGTAGTAAACCTGTGCAAGCGGCTATCTTCGCTACAAAAGAGGTGTCACTCTCAGTAATAGCCTCAACGCTTACCATGTTGGCGGTATTCCTTCCACTTACCATGGTAAGTGGTATGGCTGGTGTGTTATTCGAGCAGTTGGGTTGGATGGTTAGTGTTATCATGATTATCTCTACCACTGCCGCGCTTACGCTTATTCCGATGATGAGCTCTAAGATGCTGAAACTCGATAATAAGAAAGGCAAACTCTATACCCTGTTCTTTACGCCGATTGAAAGAGCACTTGGTGCACTCGATAAGTGGTATGGGATGTTACTTAGTTGGGCGGTACATCATCGCAAAACAGTTATTGTGTTGGCAATAGCTCTTTTTGGAGGAAGCATGATGTTGGTACCTCATATTAAAACAGAATTTTTCCCGGCTATGGATAATGCGCGTATAAGTATTACCGCCGAAATGCCGATTGGTACACGCCAGGATATTACCCGCGATGTAGCCTACCGTATTACCGAAGAATTCAAAGTGAAGTACCCCGAGATAAAGGTGTTGAACTACTCCTTCGGGCAAGCAGACTCTGATAATACATTCTCCAATATGAGCGAAAACGGAACGTATATTATCAAGTACAATATCTCCTTGATAGGTATTGAAGAACGTGACCGACACATGACGGAGATAGCCGACCTTATGCGCCATGACCTTGCCAACTATACCGAGTTGAAAGAGTTTACCGTATCTGCCGGTGGTGGTATGTCTATGGGTGGAGAAGCCAGTGTAGACGTTGAGGTTTATGGATATGACTTTGCGCTAACCGATGCTGTAGCCGCCGAACTTACCGAACGGCTCCGCAATCAAAAAGAGTGTTCGCAGGTGAATATTAGTCGTGGCGATTATACTCCCGAAATACAGATTGACTTCGACCGTCAGAAGCTGGCACTCAACGGGTTGAATGTTACCACTGTCTCTTCTTACTTGCGCAACCGCGTGAATGGTTCGGTAGCATCTTACTTCCGCGAAGATGGCGAAGAGTATGACATTCGTGTGCGCTATGCTCCCGAGTATCGCGAAACGATAGAAGATATTGAGAATATTATGGTATATAATAATGCCGGACAAGGTATTCGCATTCGCGACATAGGCGAAGTAGTGGAACGTTTTACCCCACCTACTATTGAGCGCAAAGACCGTGAGCGTATGATTACTGTGTCGGGTGTAGTAGCAGATGGATCTGCGTTGAGCGACTTGGTAACCAAAACAGAGCAGATCATAGCAAGTATGGATTTGCCGACGGATGTATCTTGCAGCATAGGTGGTACATACGAAGACCAACAAGATACTTTTGCAGACCTGATTACGCTCATGGTGCTGATTATAATCTTGGTATTTATAGTGATGGCTGCACAGTTCGAATCGTTAGTAGACCCGTTTGTGATTATGTTTTCTATTCCGTTTGCATTTACGGGAGTGTTTACGGGGCTATTTGTTACCAATACACCGTTGGGCGTAATGGCAATGGTAGGTATCTTAATTCTTATTGGAGTGGTGGTAAAGAATGGTATTGTGTTGATAGACTACATTATTCTTTGTCGTGAACGGGGCATGAACATCATAAACTCGGTGGTAACGGCTGGAAAATCTCGTTTGAGACCTGTATTGATGACTACTCTTACTACCGTGCTCGGTATGATACCGATGGCTATTGGTACCGGTGAAGGTGCCGAGATGTGGAACTCTATGGGGATGACTGTGGCTTGGGGGCTTTCGGTATCAACCGTGGTAACACTTGTATTGATTCCGGTGATGTATTGCATCTTTGCCGGTGGAGGCGTGAAACGTCGTCGCAAGGAGTTAGCAAATATGGATGTATTGGAACTTAGGATTGAAGAATAAGAGTAAATTAAGAAATACAGAAAATTATGAAAGCAATATTTATATCATTTAATCAAGCGTCCTACGAGATGATTCTACAGATAATGGATAGAGAACAGCTACATGGATTTACCTATTGGGAGAGCGTAGCGGGACGAGGTTCCCACACCGGCGAACCACATTACGGAACGCACGCCTGGCCTACAATGAACGGCGCTATACTTACCATGGTTGACGATGCTAAGGTGGAGCGTTTTATGAAGTTATTACATAAATATGATATGCAATCCGAATCACAAGGGCTACGCGCCTTTGTGATTCCGGTGGAGCAAACCATTTAATACACTACGGTCATGACAGATAAATTACCTGTAAAAACGTTTATGCTACGATCACAGAAGAAGTATGGCCCCGTTGTGGGGGCTATACTTTTCCTGTTTGCGTCATTTTTCTTCTTCTGGATTGGCATGGGTTTGGAGAGAGTGACAGGGAAGTTCCTTTGTTTGATACTCTCCACCGCTTCGATAGGAGTGCTTTTCTTTTGTGTGGTGAGCTTTGTACATCTCAAAAGGAGTAAGTTCCTTGGCTTCTTTATTTCGAGCGACGGATTTAATGATAATTCCACAGGACATGGCTACGGCATGGTCCTATGGAAAGATGTGGTAAAAATCCGTATTGTAGACGACCTTGAACATGGGTGGAGGTATATTTGCCTGAAGGTAAAGAATCCTTATGAATATATTGGTCGCGAACCGTTACAACACAAACGGCGATCGCTCGAACTAAAATTCCAATACTACGGTTCGCCCATTTGCTTTTCCAATCGTGGGCTGGATTGTACATTCCAAGAATTGGAGGATACAATACGTAGCTATTATGGAAATTATTTACAGAGAGAGAAAGAAAAGGATGTATCATAAGTTCTTTTTGATTTTATTGGCGAATCAGCATCATCAGCATGGTGCTGATTCGTTGTTTGAAAGCTTGGTAGATGGAAAAATTGATTAATCGGTGGAAAAAATAATCAATCATTAATCGTGTGGAATATTTGAGGAATAAACATTTGATTGTATGAAGTATTCTTTCCAAATTTGGTTTGATTTTACAAAAGCTAAAGAGGACTTCGGCTTTTGTTTTAATTAAAAAAACACGACAAACAATTATTAGAAGTCCCACTAACAATCAATTTTAATCATGAAGAACATTTACAAAAGACTTTCAGTCGTTGCCCTGGCATCAGCCACTCTTATGTCAGCTTGGGCGGCAAGTGGGGATCCGGTGGCAATCCCAACAACAGCAGGAGAATACATCAACTGGGGAGATGCAACAATAACTGCTGCTAAAGTTGAAAACGATGGTGCAAATATTGGTAGCACGGGAGAGAGCACAATAATTGTATTCAATCTTGCTAATAGCAAGGCGGGCGACTACACCATGACATTAAGCACCGGACATAAGGAAAGTGCAACCGCAACCATAAACCTTGCAATAGCAGATGCAAGTGGTGCTGCACTGTATAATGGAACTCACTCTGTGATAGGTACCGGATCTTGGAGTAATTTTTCTCAGACATCAACTCACATTATTAAAAACTTACCTGCCGGAAATCTAACTCTTACGATGTCAGTTTCCGATCTTACCGGTAATAAATATGCCGGCAACTGGAGTAAACTTGCCATCTATGAAGGGATAGTGGATAACAGGGATCATATTCCCGGTACTCTTTCACTCGACAAAGGTATTTATTCGCATGGTCAAATGAACGAAGGCACTAATATCGGTTGGATAACCGATGGTCGTCATGCAAGTTATGACTTTGTTTGCGACGAAGCCGGTGTGTATGAAATGAGTTGGGAAATAGCTCGCTATGCCTCCGACAAAGTTCGAATCACTGTAACAGATAAAGCTACCAGAGACGAAGAGCTTGATATGGTATGGGATTTGACCGATGATATTCCTGGCGATTACACGCTAAAATCATTCAACCTTGAGGGCGAAATAAGCGAAGGCGAGAAGACTATTAAATACCTCTTCTATTCAGAGTCGGGCAATACAAGTTTTATTTGTAACTACAAAGCTCTTTCATTCAAGAAAATTGCTGAGCATGCTGCCAGCGTAAAGAGTGTGACTATAGAGGGCCAGACCGTTGCAAAAGGCGATGGTTACGACTGGGCTTGCGTACTTCCCGAATCTTATTCGGCAGCTACAACCACTCTGGACATCAAGAGTGTATGGAGCACAATTGCTGTTAGTGCTAAAAATGGCGAAGAGAATGTAGCGGTAACCAACAAAGGTAATGGCCTTTTTGAACTTCCTACCCCTGCCGCTGGTGCAGAGACTATTGTTACTATCAATGTTACAGCCGATGCGGCAAGCGGAGCAATGCTATTCAAAGAAGCGTATACCGTTCGTTTGTTCCGTATAGGTGATGTCGAAATAGCTACCCTGAGTATCGGTGGACAAAGTGCCGGTGAAACTATCATTAATACTCTTAATGGCGCAGGTGCTACTGCTTCTCTTACCGGTAATATCTATACCGCTCTTCCCGAGGTGAAAGCTACTTTCCTCGACGGCTCAACAGCTACCGGCGAAGGTACAATCTCAGGTACTACCGCTACTTACAAATTTACAGGTAAGAGTGGCGAAAAGAGTAAAGAATTCACCTTGAATGTGGAAGGCATCCATATTTACGCTCCTTCTGATAAAGATGAATCTTTCTCCATTCGTTTTGATGGCGCTCTCAATCAGCCCGATGGATCTTGGAGTGATGGTTCTTACACCTTCACTGGCACTAATGGTTTTGATGGTTGGGGAGGAACTCAGTTCAAGTTTAAGACCAATACAGACTACACACTCTCGGTTCCATCCGATGTAGTGCTTAAGCAGGTTAAATTTGTAGGTCTTTACGATAACTATGCAGCCGGTGCAGTTGGTACTTTCAAGGCCGAAGGCGCTACCGTATATCTTCCTACCAATCGTTCTTTCAAATCGGGTGGCCCCGGATACGAACTGATTGTCAATATCGAGGGTAACACCGCGGGAAATCCGATCGTATTTAATTTTGCATCAGGAAGTCAGCCCGTTGCATGGTTTGATTTAGTGTATGAAAAAGTAAGCCTTACCTCAGAACCCAAGTTGAATTCCACTTCATCTACATCAACTGAGCATAAAAACCATGCTGTGGTTACACTCAATTTTGATCGTAAGATGAAGGATATGGAGGCTACAATCAATGGAAAAACTGTTAAGGCAGAAGGTGGATCAAGCTCCGTACGTTTTGCCCTTTGGGATCTTCCATACAATACAAAAAGCTCGCTTGTAATAGCTGCGGGTGCGGCTCAAGATACTTATGGTAATGTTAATGCTGCTCCAATTTCGGTTGATGTTGTAGTAGGTAGCGAGGAGGTAGTCGAAGCCATCGGAACAGGTAACTTATACATCGTTTCTACCGTAGCCGAGTGGAAAGAAGCTATTGCTGCTGTCAATGCATCCAACACAAAAACCGACTCGCCTCGTAAAGTAATTTTTGTTCGTAACGGAGATTATGATTTTGGATCTGAAGAACAGACACTACGCGCTCATAATGTGTCGATTATTGGCGAAAGTCAAACTGATGTGCTTATTCACGGAAAACGCGAAGGCATATCCAATCCTGTATTTTCAACCCGCAATGCAACCAACACATACATGCAGGATTTTACCGTGCGCAACGACTTTAACTTCGGCACTGATAATTACCGGGGAGTTGCAGTAGCTCATTACGGAGGTAAAAAAGATATTATGAAGAATATGATACTCCAAAGCTATCAAGACACTCAGGTTACAGGCGAGAGTGGTTATTATGAAGATTGTACCATTCATGGAACAGTTGACTTTATTTGTGGAGGCGGAGAACATTTCTACAACAACTGCGACCTTATAGTTGAAGATGCGGGTGCAATTGCAGCTCCGGCTACATCGGCAAGTCACAAACATGGCTATGTATTCCAAAATTGCACCATCTCGGGCAAATCGGGATATACACTTGGTCGTCCTTGGCAGAATGAACCCAAAGCGTTCTTCCTTAACACGACAATGGAAGCTCTTCCTACAGATGCTGGTTGGGGTAGTATGGGAAATCTGCCTACTTATTTCTTTGAATATAACTCAATGGATACCGAAGGAAAAGCAATTGACCTTAGCAAACGAACAAATTCGCCAACAAGCACCAATCAATATTCTCCTATTCTTCCGGCGGAATATGCCGACTATTTCACTGTACGCAATGTTCTTTGCGGCACAGATAGCTGGTCGCCAGTTGAAGGAGCAGAAACAATGGATGCTCCAATTGAGGTTAAGATAGACGGAAACGGTACAATTACCTGGACTCCTGTTGCAAATGCGCTTTATTACGCCATCTATTCTAATGATGCGTTGGTAGAAATCGTTGCCGGAAACAGCTACGATACGAAACAAGCAGTTGTAAGAGCCGAAGGCGACCCTGCTTATACAGTTCGTGCTGCTAACCCTCTTGGTGGACTTGGCAAAACTTCATTGGCAGCCAGCCCTGTTACAGGCATCAAAGATGTAGTTGCTTCGGAAGTTGTGTCAGTAAGGTATTATAACCTTCAGGGAGTAGTCGTAGACAAAGTATCGAAAGGCATCTATATTAAGGTTAGCAAACTGTCCGACGGAAGCGAAAAGGCAGAGAAAGTAATATTCTAAGCATCTTAGTATAAATCATATAGTTGCAGCTGCATCAGTTCACACTCTCGTTGGTGTAACCTGTGCAGCTGCAATATTTTTGAGTAGGTTATTCTTTGGTCAGGTCGTTGATATAACGTCTATTAGTAGCTCAGAAAGAACGTTTAATTGATATACCAAACAACTTCTTTTCGGGCAAATTCAACATCTCAAAATACGCCCCAATCGCAGCTTTTTTGCTAATAGCATATTCATAAGAAGCCTTGAACGCATAATCAAAAACCTCAAAAGTCATATCATGAGCCATGATTCTCTTTTGTCCGGCTACTGCGCTTTGGAAAACGTTCTTCCTGTGGTGGCAGTAACTTGGGCCCACTCCAATACCAAGTTTCAATGCATGTTTTGACTCTTTATCAATCAGCAAGTTAATAACATCTACACTGGCATTCAACATGAAGGATAGGTTCAGCTTTCCGTCCAGATTATAGTTGCTCTCTTTTCCCCAAACAATGTCTTGCTCTTCGTCCTGTTCAAGAGCCATGTAATCGCTTTTTAGCGGAAGAGAATTATAAAAGCTCAGTGACAAACTAAGCTCCAACCAGTTGTAGGATTTACCATATTCTACTTTTGCACCATAACCTTCCGAGAAATCAGATCCGATATTGAAGCGTATAAAGTCATTGCGCTGTTGGGCGCTGGAAGAGATAGCCAAAGTGGCTAATAAAACTAGAATTAGTTGTTTTTTCATGGTTTTGCTGTTTTATATGTTCTAAAAAATAATTCCTACAGATAGTGCCAAAGAATGTCTCCACTGACTTGCTTTATAATAATCTACTACCACTTCGTCTCCTTCATAAATTCCCCTCCAATGAGTACCTCTAAGCTGTTTTAAGTTATATCCTACTTGTGCTTTGAGTCCAAAATGCTTACGGAACATCCATAGATGCCCAACCCCTATTCCCCACAGGAAGCCCGCTACCATCTCTCCTGTCTTTAGTCCGGCTCCCACATCGGTATATACATATCCTTTGGGTAGTGAAGCTACTGGCGAGTATCTTACTGTGGCAAAAATAGGTAGTGTATTGTATCCGGGGTTTTCGTACCGTTCCAGTCCAATACCCAGACCTACCGACAGTGGGTCGGAAAGACGACAAATAGCGGATAAGCGCAAAGAATTAGTGTACATCTTGTACTCGCTTCGCTTTATGTTATAAGCATCACCTTTTTCACTAATTCCAATCATATAACCATAATCGAGTTCCAGGTGAAGTTTAGATTGTGCGAATACTGTTTGAACTCCCCCAATAACCAATAAGGCAAATGCAATAATTACTTTTCTATTATTCATAAATCTATTAATTTAAGTGATATTCTATAATATGCTTTGTTGCGAGTAACATACTCTTCCAAGCGTTGTTTGTCAATTGTGCAATGGCGAAAAGCTGAGTATACATCATACCATCCACAACCAAAACCCAGAAAGAGCTTTAATCTGTTTTCTTTTTTATTCAAGTTGCAATATAAACCTATTTCTGAGAAAACTCCGGGAGAGAATCTGGAATATTGTAACTTGCTTACCGTTTTGGTTTGTTCTCCCTCTGCTCCATAGGTCGTTTTATCTAAAGAAACAGACTCTAACGGTACAGGCTCAAAGAAAAAAGAATTATGATTATACAAACCAATTGTTTTAGATAGGGGGAGCAAGAAAAAGAGTGATGAAGTGATGTTGATATGTTTATAGTTTTCATCATCCAGTGAATAATATATGTTCTGATTACTTGCTTGCCAGCCTATTCCATCTACTTTATAGTGATATATCATAGCACCAACAGAAGTCCCAATATATTTATTAAGCATCCAGTTGTAATTGACTGCGTAATGAAATCCAACCTCATCCTTATTGCCGTACAAACCTATGTCGCCACTAAAACCTCTTCGCTTTTGAGCAGAGGATTGTTGGGGACAGAGAAAGGGTAAAATCAGTAAGATTAAATAATAATACTTCATATGTTGATGTCGTTCTTAAAACGAATAGTGATTTCACAAAGTAACAATTACTTTTGCTAACAACACCTAAATATGATGTCACGAAAATGTCATGTTTTTCAATAGGACTGTCACAAATGCATCACAACAGCGTTACAAATAGCTATAAATCAATATGTTACTCAAACAAATAGCTAAAGACCTTTTCTTCTATTTTCTTCTTTACAATATGTTTTCTATTGCGTACAGCACCGCTACCTACACCCCAAAATGCAGTAATGGCTTGTGGAGAAAACCCAAGGCAATGCAGCAAACAATAGTCAACATCCTTTGTTGAAAGAGAAAATCTCTTTTTTAGTCTATCCGATACTTGGAAAAACGTGGCATATATTGAACCCATTATTTCGTTTCTTTCTGTACTCTTTAGGTTAGACCCCTCCAACTCTACTTTTGCCACAGCAGCCATTGCTGTTTTGTAGGCATCAGTGCTTTTATATAGATTCACAAAGAATACCAGTTCGTCCTTTAATTCTTTATACTCAGCGTGTAAATTATCTTTCTCCTCGTTTCTCTTAGCGTCAGTCATTAAAGTTTTTGTTTGAATCTCTACTAACTTGTTTTGCAACTTAATGATTCGTTTTTTTCTTGAGCGGTCAATGAGTAAGAGAATGAACAGACCAAACAATAACAGAAACACAAAGACGCTCCCTATAAATGTCAGATTACGCTTTTGCCTATTTTCTAATTCAGTAGTACGAATGGACAGTTCATGCTCATTCATCAACATTAAGGTTTCTACACGTCGGTTGTTTTTGTAAATGGAGTCCGCAAGTAAACGATAATGATCCATATACTCTAAACATTTTTCAATATTCCCTACTTTCCTTTCCAATTCAAATAAAGAATGGTAACTTGATGTCTGCACATAGATATTATCGCTACTTATGCCATACATTAAATAGTGTCGGGCAGAATCACTATTCCCTAGTTTGTACAGAATCTCTCCTTTAGCAACAGATGCAGTAATGCTGTCAGACTTATTTATGGAAGCGCGTAGAGCTAACGTAGCATAATTCTCAGCAATTTCTAGTTCCTGATTAAGTTTGTACACATAAGCCAAATTTGCTAAAACCGTAACATATGGTTTCTTTTCTGCAATTTTCTCAATAATCTCCAATGCTTGCGTGTAGTACACAATTGAGCTGTCAACTCTATCGTCATATAAGAACAAATGTGCTATACTTTTTAATGTATAAACAAGATCAAGGGAATCATTTCGAGCTATACAGTTGGCGTATGCCTTTCTACTCTCTTTTACAGCATTAGGATAAACACTTTGCATTTCATAGGTTAGCGATAGTCCATCATGAATCAGAAACCATAACCGATCATTATCTCTATCCTCCGGCATTGCCCGCTCCGCCTTCAAAAAAGCATCAACAGCCACCGTACGCATACCTAATTCCCGATACACACTACCTAAATAATAATACGCCAACGCACTTTTATATCTATCCGAACCACCCTTATAATAATCTACCGCCACCTGTATCAACGAGTCGCTGGTATGTTCTATATAGTTTTTATCATCAGCTTGCGTACGTAGTAGCGCATAATAGGCACGTTCGGCTTTACTCATTTTTTGCGGTTGGGATATTTCCTGCAAGAGCTGCAACGCACTATCCGGACAACACTCCATCAATGAATCTGCACGAAGCAATAAGGGATTAGTAACTGTTCTCTGTGAACAAGAGATGAACAGCAGAGGCAAAAAAGAAAGGAAAAGTAAGCGTTTGTATGTTTTCATGTAACAGATAAAATAGAACATTTTGACAAAGGTATAGTAAAACAGGGAAAACGCAAACATTTTTACAATTTTCTATTCAAGGATTTGAAATAGTTGCGAATTGTCATGGTTAAAGCCCATAGGGCTTATATTAGTTACAAATTGAAACTAAGATGGAAACGAGTTGAAATGAACCGAAAAAGGAGAAAAACAGAGTAAAACAACCTCCCCCCTAACCTCTCGGAACCTCCCCATCCTTGTCCTCTTTTTTTACGAAAAACAGCCAAAATACGTTAAAATAACCTCGAAAAAATAAATAATTAGGACACGAAAATGGAGGTTCAAGAGGTTAAAAAGAGGTGTTTTGGCACTAAAAAAACAGAGCACTATATAAGAACGCGCCCGGGCGCCCGCTTTACCCCCTTTAAAGTTTCGTTTTTTGAACCTCTATAGAGGTAGGTAACTACCCTCCGAAAAGAGGCTAAAAAAAGAAATAATATATATATAGTTTAAAGAAAATGCTGTTTAAACGCTGAGTTGCGCGGAGGGGTAGGTGAAATTCATTTTACCACGGAGTACACGGGGTTATACAGAGTTTTAGTTACGATGCCGTGTAGAGGGCGCAGGTTGTCCTCCTTTGGAGGAGGTGCCCGAAGGGCGGAGGAGGACGAGGCAGCGGGTTTAATTAATATCAATTGCCGTCGGTTTTAACCGACGGATGTAGGCAATCATCACAAGCAATGGCTTTAGCCAAAAGCAGAGGTTTGGCTAAAGCCAATTCAGAAAACACCTCACAGGTCCGGCAGCTAAAGCAGCCGGCAATTGATGCTAAAGAACAGCTAAAGCAGCCGGCAATTGATGCAGAGTTGCACGGAGGGTGATTTCCTATGCGGCATCGAAAAACTAAAAACTTTAAAACTTAAACCCTCCGCGTAACTCGCGTAACTCCGCGTTTAACCTGAATTCATTTAATCCGTAAAGCATTGCATTATTTCCATAACTCAATGCATTAGCACCATTAAAGCATTGCATTATCTGCATAACTCAATGCTTTAGGATTGCATGGAGTTCAACCCCACTACGGGGTTGCTGCCGGGGTGGATACTGATTGCCACGGGTTTCCCCCGTGGTTATAGACATTTCACCCCTACGGGGTTTAGTTAGCCGGTGCTGTAGACAACACATCATTGTCGAATAGTTGCATCTGAAGCATTACCTTCTGAAATGTCTTTCCAAAATGGGTTATTATTTTGCAAAAAACTCCACCCCGTTTTGTCCTGCAATAGAGAAACTTATATCTTTGCGAGATATTATTAAATCATATCAAAACATGTCTAAAGAATTGTTCTCTACGCTGCCCTACAAAGTGGCAGATATGTCGCTTGCGGATTTTGGACGCAAGGAAATCGAATTGGCAGAAAAAGAAATGCCGGGGCTAATGGCCATACGCGAAAAGTACGGAGACAGTAAACCGCTGCGTGGAGCCCGTGTGATGGGCTCGTTGCACATGACCATTCAAACGGCGGTACTTATCGAAACACTTGTGGCACTGGGCGCGGAAGTGCGTTGGTGCTCTTGCAATATTTATTCTACGCAAGACCATGCGGCAGCAGCTATTGCGGCTACCGGTGTGGCGGTGTATGCGTGGAAAGGCGAAACACTCGAAGAATACTGGTGGTGCACACTGCAAGCACTGAACTTTGCGGGTGGCAAAGGTCCCAATGTAATTGTAGACGATGGAGGAGACGCTACCATTATGATACATTTGGGCTATGAGGCAGAAACCAATGCTTCGGTTATTGCCAAAGAAACCGGAGCCGAAGATGAGGTGGAACTCAACCGGATATTAAAAAAAGTGTTGGCGGAAGACAAAGACCGCTGGCATCGCATCGCTCCCGAAGTGCGTGGTGTGTCCGAAGAAACAACCACCGGTGTGCATCGTTTGTACCAGATGAAAGAGGAAGGCAAGTTGCTTTTCCCTGCTTACAACGTGAATGATTCGGTTACCAAATCTAAGTTCGACAATCTGTATGGCTGTCGCGAGTCGCTTGCCGATGGTATAAAGCGTGCTACAGATGTGATGATTGCCGGAAAGGTAGTAGTGGTGTGTGGCTATGGCGATGTGGGTAAAGGTTGTGCCAACTCTATGCGTTCGTACGGAGCGCGCGTTATTGTTACCGAGATTGACCCGATTTGTGCGCTTCAGGCGGCAATGGAAGGATTTCAGGTGATGACGATGGAGGATGCCTGCAGCGAAGGGAATATATTTGTTACCACTACCGGAAACATTGATATCGTTCGCATAGACCACATGGAGAAGATGCCCGACCAAGCTATTGTTTGCAACATCGGACACTTTGATAACGAAATACAGGTGGAGGCATTGAAGAATTACAACGGAATAAAACGTGTAAACATCAAGCCACAAGTAGATCGCTATTTCTTCCCCGACGGACATTCTATTATTTTGTTGGCAGATGGTCGCTTAGTAAACTTGGGCTGTGCAACGGGACATCCTTCGTTTGTGATGAGCAACTCATTTACTAATCAAACATTGGCGCAAATAGAACTCTTCAACAAAGAACATGCGGTAGATGTGTATCGCTTGCCTAAGTACCTCGACGAAGAAGTGGCGCGCTTGCATCTGGAGAAGATTGGCGTAAAGCTAACCAAGCTTACTCCCGCGCAAGCCGAGTATATCGGTGTGCAAGTAGACGGACCCTACAAAGCAGATCATTACAGATATTAAATCTCAATACGTATTATCATGAAAAAGTTCCTCCCCGACGTTATCGCAGTTATACTGTTTATAGTTATATCTTTCACGTATTTCTTCCCGGCAATAACCGAAGGTCGGATACTTTTTCAACATGATACGGTAGCCGGTGCGGGCGCCGGACAAGAAGCAATAGAGTATCTTGAACGTACGGGCGAACGATCGCGTTGGACGAATTCTATTTTTGGCGGGATGCCTACTTACCAAATTTCGCCTACCTAC
This sequence comes from Bacteroides sp. 214, assembly GCF_010501015.1. Lineage (GTDB taxonomy): Bacteria > Bacteroidota > Bacteroidia > Bacteroidales > Bacteroidaceae > Bacteroides. The sequence goes on from NZ_QVML01000003.1 coordinate 170,625, forward strand.
GACTCTACTGTAACGCTGCGCTTTATGGAGAAAGTGTATCATTTGTTCCTGCCCAACTACGTTTGGTGGGTTTTTGTGATGATGCTTGGCTTCTATATTTTGCTGCGCGCGTTTGGTATGTCGCCTTGGCTCTCTACGTTGGGTGGCATTATCTGGGCTTTTTCGTCCTACTTCTTTATCCTTATCTCGGCAGGGCATATCTGGAAGTTTATTACCCTTGCCTACATACCGCCCACCATTGCGGGAATGGTGCTTGCCTACCGCAAGCAATATCTGCTAGGGGGAGTTGTTACAGCCTTCTTTCTTGCTCTGCAAGTCATCTCGAATCATGTGCAGATGACCTACTATTTCCTCTTCGTGATGCTATTCATGGCAATTGCTTACGGGGTAGAGGCCTATAAAGAGAAAGAACTTCCGCATTTTTTCAAAGCAACGGGTGTGCTCATTGTTGCCGCGCTTATTGGTGTATCAACCAATCTTTCGAACCTTTATCACACCTACGATTACAGTAAAGAGACTATGCGTGGTAAGAGCGAGCTTACCTTTGTGGGAGATGCCGCCAAGCAAACCAGTAGCGGACTCGATCGGGATTACATTACCCATTGGAGCTACGGCATTGGCGAAACATTTACTTTGCTTGTGCCCAATGTAAAAGGTGGCGCTTCTGTGCCGTTGGCGCATAATGAAAAAGCGATGAAAAAGGCAAATCCTACTTACCGGGGGCTTTATTCGCAACTGGGTCAGTACTGGGGCGACCAGCCCATGACTTCGGGTCCGGTTTACGTAGGAGCATTTGTATTGATGCTTTTTATCATAGGATTGTTTGTGGTGAAGGGACCGATGAAATGGGCGTTATTGGCAGCTACGCTGTTTTCTATCTTCCTTTCGTGGGGAAAGAACTTCATGGGGCTTACCGACTTCTTCATTGACTATGTGCCGATGTATAGTAAATTTCGCGCGGTAAGTTCTATCTTGGTCATAGCCGAGTTTACCATTCCGCTGCTTGCCATCTTGGCGTTGAAGGAGCTATTGACCAAACCCGCCCTTCTCAAAGAAAACCTGAAATATTTCTATATCAGTTTCGGGCTTACGGGAGGTATCGCATTGTTATTCGCTATCGCGCCCCGTCTCTTCTTCTCAAGCTATATACCTGCGGGCGAAATGGCTGCTTTGCAAAATGGGCTGCCCCCCGAACATTTAACCGCTGTTATCTCTAATCTGGAAGAGATGCGTGTTGCACTCTTCACTGCCGATGCGTGGAGAAGTTTCTTTATTGTTGCCGTTGGTGCACTGATACTACTTATACATAGTACCGGTAAGCTAAAGTCCGTGTGGACGGTTGCCGCTATTGCTGTATTATGTCTTTTCGACCTTTGGGATGTTGATAAACGCTATCTCAGCGATAGTCAGTTTGTGCCCGCCTCCGTTACTACCGATACCTTTAAGAAGAGCAAAACAGATGAGCTTATCTTGCAAGACCAGTCGTTGGATTATCGTGTGCTCAATCTGGCTACCAGCACTTTCTCGGAGAATAATACCGCCTACTGGCACAAAACGGTGGGAGGTTATCATGCTGCCAAACTTCGTCGCTACCAAGAGATGATAGACCGCCACATAGGAAAAGAGATGCAAGCCCTCATGAGCGAGCTGCAAACTACCGGTGGCAACATGGAACAGGTTGACCCCGCCAGGTTCCGCGTGTTGAATATGCTGAACACCAAGTACATCATTATTCCTACGCAAGGTGGCGGAACGGCTCCGATAGAGAACCCATACGCTTATGGTAACGCTTGGTTTGTAGATAATGTGCAGTATGTAGGCAATGCAAATGAAGAAATAGATGCTATTAACCACATCATTCCTACCGAAACTGCTGTGGTTGATGCTAAGTTCAAAGATATGCTGGGTGGTGTAGCTACTACGCAAAAAGATTCGCTTGCTTCCATTCGCATTGTAAGCTACGAGCCCAATCAGATTACTTACGAAAGTAACTCAAAGGAAGACGGTATTGCTGTCTTTTCCGAAATCTATTACCCGCGTGGGTGGACGGTTACTATCGATGGTAAAGAGGTGGAAATGGCACGTGCTAACTATATTTTGCGCGCGCTACCTGTTCCTGCCGGGTCGCATACCATTGAAATGACTTTCAAGCCCAGAAGCATCAAAATAACCGAAAACATAGCCTACGCAGGCTTGATACTGCTCTTCCTTGGCGTAATTGCACTATTGTTGCAATATAGGAAGAATATGTTTTGTAAATAAGCATTATCTTTGCACTTTACAAGCTGATTAAAACAAATACATTATATGAAGAATTTCAAAAGAACAACTGTAACTTCGGCTTTGCCTTATGCGAATGGTCCGGTTCATATCGGACATCTGGCGGGTGTGTACATTCCTGCCGATATTTATGTACGTTACCTGCGCCTGAAGAAAGAAGAAGTGATCTTCATCGGAGGGTCCGACGAGCATGGCGTGCCTATTACCATTAGCGCTAAGAAAGAAGGAGTTACACCACAAGATATTGTTGATCGTTACCATAAACTAATAAAGGAATCGTTTCAGGAATTCGGTATCACGTTTGATGTCTATTCGCGTACCACCTCGCAAACACATAAGGAATTGGCTTCGGAAATATTCCGCACCATCTATGATAAAGGTGGTTTTGTAGAGCAAACAAGCGAGCAATACTACGATGAAGAAGCGAAACAATTCCTGGCAGACCGTTACATAACCGGCGAGTGCCCACATTGCCATGCCGAAGGTGCTTATGGCGATCAATGCGAAAAATGCGGTACATCTCTGTCGCCTACCGATTTAATTAACCCCAAAAGTGCTATCAGCGGAAGTAAACCGGTGCTGAAAGAAACAAAGCATTGGTATTTGCCACTCGACAAGCACGAAGATTGGTTGCGTCAATGGATACTGGAAGAGCATAAAGAATGGCGTCCCAATGTGTACGGACAGTGTAAAAGTTGGCTGGACATGGGTTTACAACCTCGTGCCGTAAGTCGCGACCTCGATTGGGGAATTCCTGTTCCGGTAGAAGGTGCCGAAGGGAAAGTACTCTATGTGTGGTTTGACGCGCCGATTGGTTATATCTCGAACACCAAAGAACTCTTACCCGATAGTTGGGAAAAATGGTGGAAAGACGAAGACACTCGTTTAATTCACTTTATCGGTAAAGATAATATCGTGTTTCACTGCATCGTTTTCCCTGCCATGCTGAAGGCGGAAGGCAGTTATATTTTGCCCGACAATGTACCCGGTAACGAATTCCTCAATCTGGAAGGTAATAAGATATCGACTTCAAAAAACTGGGCGGTTTGGTTGCACGAATACCTCAAAGACTTTCCGGGCAAACAAGATGTGTTGCGCTATGTATTGACGGCGAACGCACCCGAAACCAAAGACAACGATTTCACTTGGAAGGATTTTCAAGCTCGCAATAACAACGAATTGGTTGCTGTATACGGCAATTTTGTAAACCGTTCGCTGGTGCTGACTCATAAATATTTTGAGGGAAAAGTACCTACTGCCGGTGAGTTGACCCACTACGATGAAGAAACGCTGAAAGAATTTGCCAACGTAAAGACAGAAGTAGAACGTCTGCTCAATGCGTTTAAGTTCCGCGATGCGCAGAAAGAAGCTATGAATCTGGCGCGTATCGGAAACAAATACCTTGCCGATACAGAGCCGTGGAAATTGGCAAAGACCGACATGGCACGTGTAGCAACTATCCTTAATATAAGTATGCAGTTGGTTGCCAATCTGGCTATTGCGTTTGAACCATTCTTGCCATTCAGCTCGAAGAAGTTACGCGAGATGCTGAATATGGAGAGTTTTGACTGGGCAAATCTGGGTAGAACAGATTTACTGGCAGCCGGACATGTGCTCAATGCTGCCGAGCTACTTTTCGAGAAGATAGAAGACGAAATCATTAACGCACAGGTACAAAAGCTACTCGATACTAAGAAAGCCAACGAAGAGGCGAACTACAAAGCCAACCCTATACGTGCAAATGTGGAGTTTGACGACTTCATGAAACTGGATATCCGCGTGGGAACTGTTTTGGAATGTCAAAAAGTGCCTAAAGCTGATAAGTTGCTTCAGTTTAAGATAGAAGACGGCTTGGAGACTCGTACTATTGTATCGGGTATAGCGGCCTATTACAATCCCGAAGAATTGGTAGGAAAGCAAGTTTGTTTCATTGCTAACCTGGCACCACGCAAATTGCGCGGTATCGAATCGCAAGGAATGATACTTAGCGCTGAAAACAATGACGGAACACTGGCGATCATCACACCCGAAAAGCTGGTGAAGCCCGGTAGTGAAGTAAAATAACATCGCCTATAGATGAGCGAGCAATCATTAAAGAAGAAGACGGCAGGAGCACTGCTTTGGAGTTTGCTGGACCGTGCGGGGCAGCAGGTTCTTTTCTTTGCCGTTGGAATCTTTGTTGCCAATTTATTGCGTGTGGAAGACTACTCGCTTATTGGCATGCTCGCTATTTTTACAGCCATCTCTACTGTACTGCTTGATAGTGGATTCAGTGCTGCACTTATTCAAAAGAAAACCCCTACCGAGACAGACTATGTCTCGGTATTTTGGTTTAATATGGCTATTGGTTGGGTGCTTTATTTGCTCCTGACCTGCTGCTCTCCACTGATTGCTCATTTCTTTAATCAGCCCAAGCTTGTGGAACTCTCGGCGGTTCTCTTTTTGGCATTACCAATCAATGCTTTTGGAAGTATCCAGGCAACGCTTCTTACCCGTGATGTAGCGTTTCGGCAGCTTACTAAGATAAACATGTCGTCTATGTTTGTGGCGAGTATGGTAGCGTTGATTATGGCGTTTACAGGCTGTGGCGTTTGGACGTTGGCAGTTCAGCCGGTGGCGTTGGCTACTGTGCGCAGTTCTTTGTTGTGGCGGCAAAGTCGGTGGCGTCCGAAAGGAAAATACAGTCCGAAAGCAATAAAAGAGCTTTTTGCATTTGCATCGAACCTGCTTGGAGCAAACTTGCTAAGCACTACCTTCATGAATATATACTCACTGGTTATCGGGAAGATTTATCCGGTCAATCAGTTGGGCTACTATACACAAGGAAGCAAGATGAGCGATATGGGGGTAAGTTTTATATACGTCAGCATCCAGTCGGTTACTTTCCCTATACTTAGTAGTATTCAAGATGACTGCGAACGGTTGCTTCGTGCTTCGCGTAAGACAATTCGCTTCACCGCTTTTATTGCGCTTCCTGCCATAGTAGGACTGATTGTGATTGCCCGCCCTATGATTGAACTGCTGCTCAAAGAGAAGTGGTGGTCTGCTATTCCGTTCTTTCAACTACTCTGTGTTGGCGGTTGCTTTACAATCTTTACGGCAATAAACAACAACTTCATCAAGGTGCAAGGGCGTTCGGATGCTATTCTGAAGATTGAATATTTGCGGGTGATAATTACGATTATTTCTCTGCTGCTCACATGGAAACAGCCGGTGCTCGTTATGGTATGCGGATTGGTTGTTACACGGGTGATTGTTTTCTTTGCACATCTTTACTGTACCGATCGTTACACAGGCTACAGAGCCTATAAGCAACTGTACGATATAATGCCTTACTTGCTGTTGGCTCTATTAATGGCAGCCGCTATTTATCCTTTAAAGTTTGTGATTGAAAACAATTTGCTATTGTTATTGGCGCAGATTGTAAGTGGTGCATTTATCTATTTAACCGGTGCTTACCTTGCCGGCTCCAACATGTTGAAGGAGTCGTTGGAGTTATTGCGAAAAAGGAAAGTCAATTAGCTTACATCTTCCTTAATACCTCGTCCAATATATCCGCCTTTAGCAATATCTTCTCTACAAATTCGCGGAAAGCACCATCGCCACCTTTTACTTTGAGTACTAAATTTACCCGTCTCTTGATGTAGACAGGCGCATTGTCGGGTGTAGCAGAGATACCCACTTTTCCAAGCAACTCCATGTCATTCAGATCATCGCCAATGTAAGCCACATCTTTCCATTCTATGCCCAACTCATTGATAAGCTTCTCTACTACCTCTACTTTGTTTTTTACACCTTGAAACAGATAGTCTACCTTTAGCTTTTCGGCACGCCGACGCACTATTTCCGTCTCTTCGCCGGTAATAATTCCCACGGGGATGTTTAGCTTGTGGGCAAATAATACACCGGCACTATCGTAAGTATTGAAACGTTTCCATTCGTTGCCTGTTTGGTCGTAGTACATTCCGCCGTCTGTCCAAACGCCGTCAATGTCGGTAAGTATAATACGAGGTAAGTTCATATATGGGTATTATTAAGTTAAAACGATTGTGTACACATTCCGTATTTCCCCTTTTTGCCGTGCCTGTAACCGCAGTATAAAGCTTTCAATTTACTAAACTTTTCCTGTTCGTAGAGCAAGATGAAGACTATCCGTTTGTATAAATGATATTTTAAGTGGCTGCCAAGATTAATACACTCCGGGTATTCCTTTTGCAACAAGATGCCGTTGCGCACGTTATAATACGACCTTGTGGGACTGTATTCGTTAGGGAATACCTCTTTCCCAAGCAACTTTCTACGCTTCCGTTGATAGCCCAGATTGTGTGTCAGCAGTATGTTTTTGAAACAAATTGTAGCTATTCCTTGTCGCTTTGCTCGCCAAGAGAACTCACAGTCTACTCCCCATACGAAGAGTTCTTCATTGAAATCGCCTATCTCATTGAACAATGCCAGTGGGTAGATGCTCCCTGATGTCATGCACGAGGATACCTCTTCGGCATTGCTGCTAGTAGGATAATATGTTTTCTTTTGTGATGTAAGGTAGTAGTTGGTAGAGAATATTACTCTTTTATCTTCTCCGAATTCTTTTATTCTCTCAAGGTATTTATCGAACACCTCCCTCTCAAAATAGCTATCTTGATCCATCGTGAGCAGGTGTGTATATCCTTCTGTGCGGGCATAAGCTATTGCCTGGTTTAGAGCATACCCTATTCCTTTATTCTCTCCTTCGCCTTTATATACAACTTTGTTTGGATATCCAAAATCAAACGAAACATTAGGTACAGGCGTATTGTCCCAAACTACTAATCCGTCAATAAGATCGATGTAGCTCTTCGCATTGGTAGCAACAGCTTCATCCGGGTAATATAGAACAACAACACCGAGTATTTTCATCTGTCTTTATTCTAGGTGCGAACTGTAAATTATCTCATTGGCAGGTATCTCGGTGGATACTCTCTTACCTATTACTAGCGATTTTTCCGCCCACTTAAACCCATCACCCGGACTGAGTAAATGTATATCTTCTTCCCTGATAGTGTCTCCGATGTGTAATGTCTTGTTGCTGGCGATGGAGCGTTCCAACTTGACCTTTGCGCTTTCCACACTTTGATCTATGTAGAGTTCTTCTTTTCCTAACCAACGTTCGGCAATACGGATGTCACGAATCATTCTATTCACACCATCCGGGCCAAGTGAACCTTGCTGGTCGGTTCCTTTCATGCGGCGGTCTATGGTTATATGTTTTTCTATAATTTCGGCACCCATGCCCACTGCCACTACCGGCGCAGAGATGCCAATGGTGTGATCTGAGAAGCCAATGCGATATTTTCCGTAATGTTTCTTCAGGTATGTAATGGTATTTAGGTTCAGATTGTCGGGATAAGTGGGGTATTGCGAAACACAATGAAGAATGGAGATATTGCTATGATAACGGGTAATAACATCCAAAGCTTCGTCCAATTCTTTCTTCCCCGCCATACCGGTAGAGAGAATAATAGGTATGTTGGTTTCTGCCAATGCTTCAATTAGCGGAAGGTTGGTCAGGTCGCGACTAGCTACTTTAAGATAATCGGGTGTGAAAAGTTTGAGTAACGATAAGCAACCGATGGAACAAAGTGTTTCCACAAATTCAAGTCCAAATGACTTAGCATGCTTGTAAACCTCGTAGTGTGCGGCATCATCCAGTTCTAAAAACGCCCTATGCTCGCCATAGGTACGACCAAACGAATGTGGAGAATTATACGGCGCATTCATTTGCGAAGCGGTAAGCTCTTCGTTGAGGTTGCGCTTAGTCATCTTCACAGCGTCCATGGGGGGGAGCTCTATATTAAACACCTCTTCCTTTACAGGACGCGACACTAGTTCAACGATTAGTTTAGCAATATCTACCGATCCGTTGTGGTTTTGTCCGATCTCTCCTATGATATATGTCTTTTTCATTTTTCGTTGGCTATTATGTTTTGAACCATTCGTTGACTGTATTGGGGAGTAGCTTCCACTAATTGCAATAAAGAAGTTAGTGTGCCGTCTGTTGTTTCTTTATGAAGCGTATAAAGTTCTTGCAGCAGGCTGAAATCTTCCATTGTATCGAGTGTAAAGCGCAAATCGCGCCTACCCTCCAGTATCTCGGGTAGTGGTAGCAAGCGAATTGCAAATGTTTCGGGGTGGGTGTAGAGGTAATTCGTAACGTGTTCCTGATACAATTTCTCTTGCGTTAAAGCTGCCGCGCGACGAAGTGCATCTGCCGTTGTAAACTCAGAATAAAGTCCCAAGTGCGTTTTGATTGAAGGGCATCCGTCGGCAAAACCAAATCCAATGTAGTCGTAGTTTCCCTGCATAGCAAATAGTTCGGCAAAACTGCTTACCTGCAAGAAAGGGTTGTCCGAGCATACCCGGATGAGGCGATCTATCCCAAATGCTTCTGTTGCGTCAATAAAGCGAGCAAGTACATTATCTTCACTACCCCGGAAGTAGTTAATACCGGCTTCTTTGGCTATATTTACCAATACCTCGTCTTGCTCGCGCGTGGTGGTAGCCAGTACGATAGTTGTGTCGGGGAAAGCTGTTTGGATGTTTTCAATTAATATATCGATGATTCGCTTTCCACGATAAAACGGCAACAGAATTTTATTGTGCAGGCGGGTAGAACCTGTGCGGGCTTGTATGATAATTCCCTCTTTCATAACTTCATCCGTTTGAATGCATCAATATACGAGCCGGGGGTTACGTTGATAATTTCTTTATGTAGCTTCTCGGCATATGCTTTCAGTACAAAATAAGATTTGAAGGTAACGTGTAGATGATACATCACCGTGTACAGACGTGGATGCGAGAGGTTTTCCTGCAAAAGTGTATCGGGTTTGGATGTCTTCTGATCATAGAAGTGTTTCTGGTGCATCAGTACTACATTGTCATCGGTTACCGATATTTCGGGTAGCCATGAATGGTCGGCTCCTGCCAGGTATATTTTCTTAAACGAAAGTCGTAGCCCCATCGCGATAGAAGGTATCAATACATTGTGTGGACGAGGAACGCCCAATCCCTTCTTAAAAATGATATTGCAAAGCCCTTGAAATCCTTCAATGGGTGTTGTGTTATATTTATAGATAGATATATTGGGGTTCTTTGCCAATATTGGCTGCCATGCTTTGTTTCTATAAGCGCGTACGGGCATGAAGAGAGAAAGTTTCCAGGTGGTTCGTTCTGCCAGCGCGGTGAAGAGTGATTCGCGCTTCTCGGGAACAATCCAGAAAAGCGGGTCGGCAATAAGATAAAAGTGTGGTTGTATCTTTTCATAAAGCGGCGAAGTGGCAAAGAAATTGACTGCCAGCAATGACTTATTCTGTAGGAAGTGGGCAGACTCCTCAATCGTTTTATTCAACGAAGGGCCATTCGCCAGTATCAGCAACTCTTCTTGATTATCGAAGCCTGAAGGTAGCTTTGTATTCCATTTGGATTGAAGGATTATCTTGACAATACTCAAGAAAGATTGCCAAAGTTGATCCAACCATTTTATAACTTTATCACCCATGCTTGTTTGTATCTAAAGCAAAGATACAATTTTTAGGACATAGTGCATCAACATACTTCAATGTTTGCTCTGTTCTTGTTTCTTTTTTCTGTATGCCTCTAATCTTTCGGGGGTGGTTTTCCAGCGGGCGTGCATCCAAACCCATTGTTCGGGATAGGCGCGAACCATATCTTCAATGACTTTGGTTTGCTGTTGTGTGTTGGCTAAAAGGTCGTGTTCGATGTCGCCTGTTTCGATGAGTGGCAGCGCAGGCGAAATAATAAAGCGATAGTCGTCGTTCTCTTTACGCGTCATAACCATGGGTACTACGGCAGCTCCTGTTTCCAGTGCAAGGCGCGAAGCACCCAGTGGTGTATACGCCTTTTTCCCAAAGAAATCAACAAAAACACCTTTTACTTTGGTGTCTTGGTCTATCATCAATATCAAACACTCGCCTTTACGGAGTGTTTCGACTAATTTCTCGTAAGATCCTTTTCGTGAGATATTTTTCATACCTCTCCGCTGACGATATTTAATCATCATCTTCTCCAACAAACGTTGCTTCATCGCTTGGCTTACACCCGATGTTTCGTAGCCCAGCATGGGAGGCGTGATTGCCGAAAATTCCCACGAGCTAAGATGGGGAATCAGGCAAATAACCCCTTTGCCCTGTTCGTAAGCAGCGCGTAGATGTTCTTCTCCCTCTACCTCTATGTAGCTAAAAAAACGTTCGCGCGAAGTAATGCGTGAAAATGCCATATAGTCGAAAAAAGACTTGATCATCTCGATAAAAACAGCTTGGGCAATAGCGGTACGTTCTTCCAATGTCTTTTCTTTGCCATACGCCATTTCAAGATTGGTTAATGCTCTATGGCGAGATTTATGTGCCTTCTTATAAAAGTGCTTCCCAACACACACGGCAAACTTCCTGATTTTAGTAATCGGGAGAGTCCGAAACAGTAGAACCATTAAAGTAAGTAAAGGGAATAATATAATAAGAAGCAGCTTACGCCGAATCGTTTTTATGCTCAATTTCATGTGATAACGATGTTTTACAGAGTATAACGTAAAGGTAAATGTTTTTAGTATACCAGATGCCAAATTGAAAGAAAAAGTGCTATTTTTGCATAAATAATCGAACAATGAGGGTACTTTTAATTAATACTTCCGAACGAATAGGTGGGGCAGCTATCGCTGCAAGTAGGCTGATTGATGCCTTGAAAACTAACGGAATAAAAGCAAAACTACTTGTACGCGATAAACAAACCGACGAAATAACCGTTGTACGGACAGATACCAGTTGGTTTAATATCTTTAAGTTTCTATGGGAGCGGTTGGTTATTTGGGTAAATAACCGTTTCACCCGCCGCAATTTGTTTGCTGTTGACATAGCCAATGCAGGTATTGACATTACTAATCTTCCCGAGTTTCAGCAAGCAGATATTATTCATCTTCATTGGATCAACCAAGGAATGTTATCGCTCAAGAATATTCAAAAGATACTCGACTCGGGGAAACCTGTGGTATGGACTATGCACGATATGTGGCCGTTTACAGGCATCTGTCACCATGCAAGGGAGTGTACTAAATACCAAACATCTTGTAATCACTGCATGTTTTTGAGGAATGGAGGCGGCAAACGCGATTTATCTTATCGTGTTTTTCGTAAGAAGCAAAAACTGTACAACCATTCAAAAATTGCTTTTGTGGCATGTAGCCGTTGGCTGGAAGAGTTGGCTAAGAGTAGCTCGTTGCTTACCGGCCATACTATAACCAGTATTCCAAACCCTATCAACACCAATCTTTTTGCTCCCCGAGACAGAAAAGCAGCACGCACCTCTTGCGGACTCCCTCAGGATATGCACCTCATTCTGTTTGCCTCAATGAAGATTACAGATAAGCGTAAGGGAGTGGATTACCTGATAGAATCGTGTAAAATGTTAATAGAGAAACATCCCGAACAGCAAGATAAGATTGGTGTAGTAGCTTTTGGACGACACTCAAAATACTTGGAAAGCCTCATTCCTTTCAAAGTCTTTTCATTCGAATACATTAGTAGCGAGCACGAAATTATAAACATATACAATGCGGTAGATTTGTATGTTACCCCTTCGCTGGAAGAGAATCTGCCCAATACAATCATGGAAGCGATGGCGTGTGGCACTCCATGTGTAGGGTTTCAGGTAGGAGGTATCCCCGAGATGATAGATCATTTGCACAATGGTTATGTAGCCGAATACAAATCTTCGGAAGACCTTGCCAACGGTATTTATTGGGTACTAACCGAAGCAGATTACCCTTTACTTGCCGAGCAGGCCAGTCGTAAAGTAATAGGGAACTACTCTGAAAGAGCTATTGCGAAGAAGTATCTTGAAGTTTATAATCGCATAACCGGTAAGCATGACTAATCGCCCAGCCCCAAAGTTTTCCATTATCACCGTAACTTACAATGCCGAAAGTGTATTGGAGAGTACGATACAAAGCGTTGTAAATCAGTCCTATCGCCTGTTCGAGTATATTGTTATTGACGGAGCCTCAACAGATGGCACACTGAATATTATCCATTCATACAACGAACATATTCATACGCTTGTCAGTGAACCCGATAAAGGGCTTTACGATGCTATGAATAAAGGGCTTGCACTTGCCACAGGAGATTATGTCTGCTTCCTCAATGCAGGCGATAGCTTCTACAGTCCGGAAACGTTAGGTAATATGGTCAACACACTGGAAGGGACTTCTCTGCCCGATGTATTATATGGCGAAACAGCTCTTGTAGATAGTAAGCGGCATTTTGTTCGTATGCGCAGACTCTCTGCTCCTGAGGTGCTTACATGGAAAAGCTTCAAACAAGGAATGCTGGTTTGTCATCAGGCATTTTTCGCTAAACGGGAGTTGGCAGTGCCTTATGACTTGTCGTATCGCTTTTCGTCAGACTTCGACTGGTGCATCCGCGTCATGAAGAAAGCGAAAGTGTTACAAAACACACACCTCACACTTATCAACTATTTAGAGGAAGGCATGACCACTGCCAACCGCAAAGCCTCCTTGAAAGAACGCTATCGTATCATGGTAAAACACTACGGAGCAGTAAGCACGTTTTTTTATCACTGCTGGTTTGTGTTGAGGCTACTGCTGAAGCCGGGACAGTAGTTCGGCTACTCCCTCCGATGCCCCTTTCTTTATCATATGTATTTGTCTGGAAGAGTGTACACTCACTTCATTAGGATCTATCAAGTAAATGTCTGCGTCATGAGGTACATAATTCAATAATCCTGCCGCAGGATATACATTCATAGAAGTACCTATGATGACAAAGATATCAGCTTGTTCCACCTGGTCAATAGCAGCTTCTATCATAGGAACAGACTCTCCGAACCACACAATGTAAGGGCGAAGTTGGGAGCCATCGCCTGCTAAATCGCCTATCTTTATTTCATACTCCTCGGGCGATAATTCTTTAATATAGTGCGGGTTGTTTGGACTGTAGGTGGAGCAAACTTTGGTTAGTTCGCCATGTAGATGAATTATTTTGGAACTTCCGCCACGTTCGTGCAGGTTATCTACGTTTTGGGTAATTATGGTTACATCGAAATGGTGTTCCAATTCGGCAAGTAGTTTGTGGCCTTGGTTAGGTTCTACATCGAGCAATTGCTTACGACGTTCGTTGTAAAACTTCAATACCAATGCCGGATTGCGCCGATAGCCTTCGGGCGTTGCGACCTCTTCTATCGGAACATTGTTCCATAAACCACCCGCACCGCGAAAGGTACTGATTCCACTCTCCGCACTCATACCTGCTCCGGTTAGAATTACAAGTTTTTTCATGATATAGATGCCTTTGTTGATGTGATAAAAATAGTGAATTTATTTCGGAACTCATTATTCGTTACTCTTAAAAACAAATAATCAGACTTTTGATATACACTCCTTAAGTTAGCTTGTAGCTTTTAATCTAACTATGTAAACTATTATCTTAACTTTTGTTGCCAATAAAACTTGCAGAAATTGCGAATTGTTTACAAACAACCCAGTTCAGAAGACACTGTGAAGGGGCTTTTTGTAAAT
>NZ_QVML01000003.1:184616-189074 GCF_010501015.1 Bacteroides sp. 214
ATAGTAATTCTTTATTATTATGAAACACAAAAACGCAATTTTCATTGTATTCCTATTGTCGTACCTTTCCGTTTCCGCCCAGCTCCGCACCACTTACAACGCCATGCGCCCGTGCGACGAAATCATCAAGCAACAAGTGCGCTACCAGCCTCCCGGCAAGGCAGGTGCTAACCTTGTGTGGGACTTCAGCGAGCTTACCGCTGTGAACCCCGAGTACAAACTCTCTTACTTCCTGCCCGGCACGGTGGGCGACAGCCTCTACGTGATGGGCTGTGACACTCTACGGATGGACGACAACACGCTCCGCCCCATCATCGGTATGGAACACTACACGATGTATTACTACCTGCTTCGCGGTGACTCCCTGCAACAGTTGGGACACGAAAACCCCAACACCCACCTGCATTACGACACCCCGCTTCCCGAGCTGAACTTCCCCTTCGATTATGGCGATGTTATCACCGCCTCGTACGATTCCCACGGTCTTTACTCAGGACTAATGGATATCCGCGCCAAAGGAACAGTACGCATCCATGCCGATGCCTTTGGCGAAATGTACCTGCCCGATGGCGACACCCTCACAGTGCTTCGTGTAAAGAGTACCCGACTGATTATGGAACCGATACAGACGGCTGACAGTACAGAACTCTTCTCCAACCGCATACTGGAAACCCATAAATGGTACTCCAAGGGATACCGCTACCCTGTGTTCGAAACTATCCGCGCGGTGCACTTGGGTGATAGCCTGGAGAACTTTACTACAGCATTCTATTATCCGCCACAGGAGCATTACTATTTAGACACCGACCCTGAGAATGTAGCCATATTGGATAGCTTGTGGAATATCAAACAACGGGAACGGGACTCTGAAAACCCGATGGAATCGGTGAAATTGCGTGTGAAGGCGTATCCTAATCCGGTGGAGAATGAGTTAACCGTAGAGTATGAATTGATGGAAGATGCACCTGTTACTATTTACCTGTACACTATGCAAGGTCGACTTGAATACACCTCAGGCTTAAAGAACCAGCCGAGTGGCTATCATACTGAGGTGATTAACTGCTCCGACCTGCCTCAGGGGAACTACCTGCTTAATATGGTGGTTGGTGCGGAGATGATAAGTAGGAAAATAATAAAGAAATAAGTTATAACTTCAATATGAAATTGTTATGCGAAACATTCTAAAATATACAATTGTTTTTATCGGTTGCTTATCTACTTGTGTTATGATAGCCCAAACTACGTCAGGATATACTCCTGAACTCCCTGAACTTTTACCACAATCTCCCCAAGTTGCCGCATTCGCACGTTATGGCGAATATCCGGTAAGTAAGGCTACCGGAGTTGTTCAAATAGACATCCCTTTGTATGAGATAAAAGCTGCAGACATCACCATACCAATATCCATATCTTATCATGCATCGGGAATCAAAGTAGAAGATGTTGCTACCCCCGTTGGCTTAGGATGGTCTTTAAATACGGGAGGAGTGATTAGTCGTTCTATTTATGGTGCCGTAGATAAACAAGGATATACGAACAATCATGTCAAGTCTGTTCAACATGTAGCCGAACTGATGGGTAACAAAAATGTTGATATTACTAGAACATGGAGGCGTTGGGGGATAGCGGATGAAACCGATAGTCAATCAGACCGATATGTCTACAATTTTAATGGAAAATCGGGCGTATTCAGATATAACTCACAGAATAATGAAATAGTTACCATACCATACGCTCCTCTTATTATTGAAGCTACTACTAGTGGATTTAAGATAAAAAACACAGATGGTCTTATTTATCATTTTGAATGTATTGAATTTCGTTATTCAAATGACATTGCTCATACAGCTGCTTGGTATGTAACCAAGATAGAATCACAATTGACAGGGAGTGTTGTCAATTTCAAATACAAAACAGGAACCGGTTATATTGAAAATATACCATCAACAGTAAGAAAGAGAGGTACGGAGTATTATAGTACTTCTTATAACATCTATGAAGACAAGGTATGGGGAATACAGAGCACTCCATATGTGTTGGAAGAGTACTTAAACTTAGGACGTGTTTCTTATCTACCTCAATTAGTAGAAGAGATAACTTGGAATAATAATAAGATTAGCTTTGATTACTCCACAGATAGACTAGACAAATACAAAGACCGCTTAAATAAAATAGAAATAAGTTCAACGCAAGGGGTGGTGAAAACAGTGGAGTTCAGCAATAACTCATACTGGGGAAATAGTGTAAAAAACTATCGGATGCGATTGGATAATATTAAGATTAAAGGAAACCTCAACACAATTTCGGAAAAATATCAATTTAATTATAATACAATTCCTCTTCCCAATTATCATCGTTATACTCTTGACGGTGATAGAATCTATTGCAGAGAAGACTATTGGGGATACTATAATGGTATACCAACACAACCAATACCGGCTTTTTATTTTATACCCAATGAATATGCATTGTTTGGTGGTGGAGTAAATCGCAATCCGAACAAAGATTATATGCAGGCTTGTATCCTGAATGAAATAATATATCCTACAGGTGGAAGCACAGTGTTTGAGTATGAAACAAATAAAATGGGAGGAGGCTATGATTATCCAGGACCAGATTATGTAGGCGGATTGCGCATAAAAAGTATAATATCGAAAACAAATGGAAAGGAAACCCGTAAAACGTATGAGTACGAAGGATTTCCGACTCAGATGATACAAAGCGATATGTTCCAGTACAAACAGGATAGAATTTATTCTTTTCTTAACCGCCGCGTTCCACAGATATTCTGGGCAGAATGGCAAATAACCACAAGTATTCCAATCTATTCAATAACAGGTTGGCATAGCAGTCCAGTATTTTATAATGTAGTCACCGAATATGCAGGAACTCCCATTATGAATACGGGGAAAACGGTTTCTAAGTATATGATGAACTTTCGCGATGCAGCTCAATTCCCTGAATATGCACCGGATATCTATGACCAGAATATTAATCGCTTCTGGTCCCCATGGTATAATTATGACCAAGGACTATTGGAACCACTGCTTACATCAGAAGAAGTATTTGAACGCAATGGAGATAGTTACAATCTAAAGAAAGAAACGCAGAACGAGTATATTGTTGTTGATAAGGGACAAATAACCTGTGGAGTTCGCTTGAGTTTTAGAAATGACTGGGCGCTGCATGCTGGAGAAGATCCGATTCATACTTACCCATTTAATTTGAATTTTCCGTATGATTCTGTTGATGATTTCTTTGTTGATGATTTAGAGTACTACGACCTCATTGCGTACCGCTATTTTCATCTCTTACACGAGACAAAGACAATAGAACATACCGCAGAAGGTACTGTTAGTACAACCATGAACTACACTTATGATACCAACCATCGATTACTTTCTCCTATAAAGACGGTACTAACTAATAGTAACAACATAAGTATAGAAGAGACTACTACCCATCCTTTCAATATGACAGGTGCCCCTTACACAGAGATGACTCAAAAGAACATTATAGAACCGGTGGTAAATAAAACGAGACTGAGCAATGGAAGCTCTATGAGTATTCAAACGAATTACAGAAAAGAAAATGCGCTCTATCTATTAGATGGCATTCAAGCCGGATCGGACGGAAACATAATGGAGAATCGCATTTCTTATCACAATTATGATGGTTACGCAAATCCAATATATGTTACAAAAGATGATGCTACCAATATTGTCTATTTGTGGAGTTACAAGGGCCAGTATCCCATAGCCGAGATACGAAACGCAACATATACGAATGTTAACAATGTGATGAGTTCGGTTTTCTCGGTTGCCAACATCAATGCTTTATCAGCGTTGACAACGCCAAATGAAACAAAGCTAAAAGATGGCAGTCTGCAAAGAGCCTTACCCAACGCTTTAGTTACCACCTATACATATAAACCATTGGTTGGGGTAACTTCTGTTACCGACCCACGTGGGATAACGACCTATTACACCTACGATGCTATGGGTCGTCTCAAAGAAACCTATATGATGGGTACCAATGGTAAGGAGGTTCTTGAAGCCTACGAGTACAATTATGCCAATTCATCAAATTAAAACAGACAATGTATGAAAACAAAATANAACAAAATATATACTTTGGATAATCTCTCTATTTTTCTCACTGAATAGTTATTGCCATATTATTGGCGAAAAGGAGGAGGTTGCAGCATGGATTGAGGGTGATACTTTTGATCACCCTATTATAGCAGGAGGAGGTTCTACATCCTTTACATTTACCGACACACGCAATACTGCGAATTACACCAATAGTTATACCTTGCGTTCGCCCAACGATCTGTTTTATGAGTTTACAACACAAACAGCGATGGATGTTACGATTTCACATTGCGGTTCTGTGTTGTCCGATACTTACCTGCACCTGCTGGATGAATGGGGTGAGCGCCTTTATTACAACGATGAT
>NZ_QVML01000040.1 GCF_010501015.1 Bacteroides sp. 214
CATATTAGAAGTATTCAATAATCTAAAAAACCAAAAGAGGTATGAAGAAGCATTATCCATTTATGAAGATAACGAATTTCATTTTTTACTTTATTTTCAGTTCAGAAAGTTTCTGTTCAATGTAAACATCGTTTTTCATCTTCATCATAAGCAGCCCCAAACGAATGGAGAAAATCAACAAAGGACGACCTGTTTGTACGGCAGGTTCCAGAATAGGAAGCATATCCTTTAAGTTGGAAATTTTCTTATCGTAGATAAGGATGCCCCAATCCAATGTTTCCATGTAGTGTGTATTCATATAGTATGGTTTGTTTTAAGAGTTTATACGCCCATTAATTCTTTGGCTACGG
>NZ_QVML01000041.1 GCF_010501015.1 Bacteroides sp. 214
ACCTTTTCGGTGAAGAAAAAGGAAGAACGCATTATTATTAATCCTTCCACCAAGCAACGAATGCTTGTTCCACCCAAACTCGCCCTTATATTTTGCTCCTGCTACTAACGCACCCATATCCAGGGAGTAAATTTGTGCATGGTCTATGTTTGTACACGCTATCGTGTCCCGTACCTCAATGCAGATAAAGCGGCGACTGCCTGTTTAAAACTCCCGATGTACCTCACGGATGCGTATGTCTGGAAGCCGGCATACTTATTTTAGTGATGTTTTTAATCAGCAGAATGGTTGTAATGGTTTTGATATTGTCATTGGTAATCCGCCGTATATACAGTTACAGAA
>NZ_QVML01000042.1 GCF_010501015.1 Bacteroides sp. 214
AAGACCTATTTAAAAGTAAGAGGCGGAATTCAACTAGTGAACTCCGCCTCTTAACCAAGGGTATAGAGTGATTCCTTAGCTTATTGGCCACAAGACGCATGGGGCAGCCACGAATTTGATGAAGCACGTTTCCCAAGCCCCAAAGCAATGGTAGACGCGCTCGTTTCAGGTGCGAGTGTTGAGAGACGTGCAAGTTCGAGTCTTGTTCTGGGCACCTGATA
The DNA here is from genome assembly GCF_010501015.1 of Bacteroides sp. 214. Classification (GTDB taxonomy): domain Bacteria; phylum Bacteroidota; class Bacteroidia; order Bacteroidales; family Bacteroidaceae; genus Bacteroides. Next base: position 222 of record NZ_QVML01000042.1, read on the forward strand.
AAAGGGGAGGCCATAATTGCAAAGGTAGAGAATGAAATTGTTACTTTGCAATGGTAACTCGTCCGCAATGGCAGGAACAAATCAAGTTGGCGCGACATAAAAACGTTATGATTGAATCGGG
>NZ_QVML01000043.1 GCF_010501015.1 Bacteroides sp. 214
TGCGACACACGATCTATAAGTTTACCATTATCATACAATTCGGCAATAACCGTATAGAGATAAGGATTCTTTTTCCCATTCCATAGCTCTCTACCTAATGGTAATTTTATAAATGGCTGAAACAGTACGGCTAAAGCTACCCAAACGAGAGTTACGGTATTGTGCACCAAGGTTCGTACGCCACTTCAGCCAAGGTAGTATCTTTGTACGAAGGAGTGGAGGGAGTTTCACCTCTGGTCAACCACCCCCTCAGGGTGGCTTGCGGCAAGTAAGTCGGTTGCGCCGTGAATTGTTTCTATATGGTTTCGGGTGAGGTATGCACAACGCAATATACCG
>NZ_QVML01000044.1 GCF_010501015.1 Bacteroides sp. 214
GACGAAGAAGGAAACATTATTTACGGATAATTGTTTCTAAGGTAGCACGACCTTAAAAGGTGTCAATAACACTACTTTATGAAGATATTACTGATAGGAGAATTTAGTCGTTTACACTGGACACTGGCCGAGGGACTTAGAGTACTTGGACATGAAGTTTGCGTGGCATCCGTCAGTTCCTTTTTGCCCAAGAATGCAAATTCTGCAAAGTTGGGATCTGCGTCTTTGCGGGCTACGAAGCGGATGTGCTAAATATGGCTCTCTTTGGTATAACTGCAAAGCAATGGCGTGATACTAATCCTGACCTGAAAGGTAATATCCGGGATTATGCTAC
>NZ_QVML01000045.1 GCF_010501015.1 Bacteroides sp. 214
ATAAGGATAGACATATTCTCAATAAAGGTTCTGGTGGATATCCCCATCACTTTCTCTTTCGATTGATAAGGCGAGGTATCATACTCATCGGGGAGGTGTGGTTCTGCTCCGGACAGTCCAACATGGAAATGCCGTTGCATGGATTCTGGAACAACCCGATTATGTAGAAGATGTTTCCGTGGCAGGAGCCGACCTTGCTCTGGCAGGACATACGCATGGTGGACAGGTTACGTTATTTGGATAAGATGATAAGTAGCCGTATCCTGAACTTGGCAGGAACCAACGAGTTGAAATTGTTTATACTAATCATGTTGGTGACCTCTGTTATCGG
>NZ_QVML01000046.1 GCF_010501015.1 Bacteroides sp. 214
GGTGATATTCGTTTCGATGCCAGTGAACAAGATTCACTAACCTACATCGCTGCCGAAAAAGTATATATGCGCGGACGAGTAGAAGGAAGCCCTCGGGCTTTAGAACTGAACAAGTTTCGGGGGTGGCGGTGTAGTGCACAATAGCTGCATGTTCGCTATAGCCGGCAATGGTACTGGAGGCATTGTTGGCCATTTTGTAGGTTTCGCAAGCCGAACCGGGATAAAGCACCAAATGACCGTTATCGTCAAGATCTTTCTTACGAATTTTCTTGCCCGAAGCAGCAAACTTAGCGATTGCACCTACTGGGGTAGCTTTTGACGATTGTCCAC
>NZ_QVML01000047.1 GCF_010501015.1 Bacteroides sp. 214
CCAGTTAAAAGCCCTGAATAAGCGGGACGAAAACGAATTAAAGAATCTGATAACGACTCCGGCTGTTAAATATCGTCGTCCTTATGATGTGTATATTGTCGATCAATGTTTCTGTACGCGTAGCGGGACGACCCGAATTGTTATGTGCATAATACAAGCCATTAACGGACTATACTTGCTCGACTATGCCCTTACCCGCAAGGATATTGACCCTACCCGTGTAGCTGCGAATGGTGCTTGCGCCCGAGAGTGAACTTACTCCACTGCTGACTACACCTCAACAACAAACCGAAGTAGAGGCTTACCTGCAACGTACCAAAAAACGTAC
>NZ_QVML01000048.1 GCF_010501015.1 Bacteroides sp. 214
GTCGATTGGAATTCGGAGCATGACATTTTAATTAAACCGGTACCTTACACTCCTACTTCTTATGTTATAGAGAACGATTGGAGTGCTGACTGATGGCTTTTTGTGACTTCTCTATAGCCCGTTCAAAGTTGCTTTTTCCTGTACCTACTGTCTTTGCATTTCCAATAGGAGAGAAGAGGTCTACCACACGTGCCGAGAGAGAATCTCTGTAATCGTCGCGGCAGAGTTTGAATTTCTCGTCGGGAAAGAGTATCAGGGAAAAGGTGAGGGTGTATTAAACGCCCCAAATGTTTATGGATACAAATCTACATCGACAAGTGTTAAATCA
>NZ_QVML01000049.1 GCF_010501015.1 Bacteroides sp. 214
CCCAGGAATAATCCAATTCGCCAGATTTCCTTTCTCGTCTACCTGAAGTGCACCAAGTACAGTAACATCTACATGTCCACCACGAATGACACCATTCGACCGTTTCATAGGGCAGCCACACAACGGACAAAAGTTTATAGCCCATTGTTACCCAGGCGAAAAGGCGTTAACACTATCCAAAGCAACACCTTCTTTATTCGCTTATTTACCATGCTCAACAATATGGATTAGCACATAGAAAACAGACCGCTTAATGAGAATAGATGGCACTATACGTTCCCACATCGTTTTTATCCTGACTACTATCAGAGTTATGGATTGGGATTC
>NZ_QVML01000004.1 GCF_010501015.1 Bacteroides sp. 214
CAAAAATAAAGGCATTTAGAGCACAGTTCAGAGGAGTAAGGGAAAGGGAATTCTTTATATACAGGCTGACAAATATTTATGCATAAAAATAAAATCCCTCAGGTTTTTACGTTGATCCATTTTTACAGGGTTGTCCTAAAAAGAAAAATCCCTGAAACATAGACAGTTTCAGGGATTTGCTTCGTTTTGCTACTCTTTTTAAGTGGTGCCACCAGGAATCGAACCGGGGACACAAGGATTTTCAGTCCTTTGCTCTACCAACTGAGCTATGGCACCTTTGTGATTGCGGGTGCAAAATTAAACCTTTTTTTTTAATCCCCAAGTATATTCGCGAATTTAATTAAAATATTTGCAGAATTATTTGTGTGAAAGAAAAAATACGTAATTTTGCAAACGCAAACAGCAGCGGAATGTAGCGCAGTTGGTAGCGCACTACGTTCGGGACGTAGGGGTCGGGCGTTCGAGTCGCCTCATTCCGACAAAAAAGGTTTAACTTTCAATAAGTTAAACCTTTTTTGTTCCGCTTAAAACTCTTTTCCTTGTTTTAATAATTCTACATATTCATCAATCTTTTCCATCTCTTTAGGGATGTTGATGCGCTGTGGGCAATGTTCCCGACATTTGTCGCATCCAATGCAATGATTTGCTTGGCGAAGTTTTGGCACGCTACGATCGTAACCTATCAAGAAGGCGCGGCGAGCCTTACGGTAATTCTCATCTTGCGAACTCTTTGGTACATTTCCTTCGGTAACACATTTATTATAATGTAGGAATACGCTTGGGATGTCTATTCCGTAAGGGCATGGCATACAATATTGACAATTGGTGCAGCGGATGAGTGGGAGTTCTACCATCATGTCGGCAATCTCTTTCAAAAGAGTGTCTTCTTCGTTAGAGAGTGGCTCTAGTGGTGAGTAAGTGCGGAGGTTATCTTGTAAGTGCTCCATATAAGTCATGCCACTAAGCACGGTAAGTACCCCCGGAGGAGTACCCGCAAAGCGGAAAGCCCAAGAGGCAATGCTCTCTTGTGGGCGACGGCGTTTAAGCATCTCTGCCATGTGAGCGTTGATACTCGCTAATCTTCCACCCAGAAGAGGCTCCATGATGACGGCAGGGACGTTGTGCTTTACCAATTCAGTATAAAGGTACTCCGCATTTACGTTTCTACCCGATGCATGATTCCAATCCTGATAATTGAGCTGTATCTGGCAGAAATCCCACTGTATATCCATAGCAAGTAAATGGTCAAACACTTCGACTGCTCCGTGAAACGACCATCCCAGATTACGAATGCGTCCGGCTTCACGCTCTTTTAAGAAGAAGTCGAGCAGCCCATTGTCTATGAAGCGGCTTTCGAATGTGGAGATACCGTTGCCGCCACCTACCGAATGAAGCAGATAGTAATCGATATAATCTACTTGCAGGTCTTTCATGGATTGGCGATACATGGCAATCCCGCTCTCAAGTGTATTGTTGCGCGAAGACTTGGTGGCAATAAAGTATTTATCTCGTGGATGGCGACTTAGTGCAATGCCCGTTGATGCTTCGGACCAGCCCTGAATATAAACCGGAGCGGTGTCGAAGTAGTTTACGCCGTGTGCAATGGCATAGTCAACCAGCCTGTTTACGGTTTCTTGGTCAATTTCATCGCCACTGCCATCTTCTTTCTTCTTCATAGGCCAACGCATACATCCATACCCCAGTAGCGAAACTTTATCGCCCGAGTGAGGATTGGTGCGGAAGGTCATTTTGTCTTTGGGTATTTCGCTCGATTCGGCTGCATTGTCCGATGAGTTTTCTTTCGGGCTACAGCCATACAAGGAAGTAGTGGCAAGCGCTCCAGCTCCCAATACCTTAAAAAACTCTCTACGGTTTATCTTGTTTTTCTTATTCTCTTTCATTGTACTTCAGCTTTTGTTGTGGTTAAATAAAGCTATGTCTTTCATGACCTTCCACATGAATGGCGCTGAATGGACGCGCCGGACAAAGGTTCTCGCATGCACCGCAACCAATACAACGGCTGGTGTCAATGGCGGGAATCTTTATAGAGTTGGGATCTTTGGTATTGCTTGGAACCATCATAATAGCTCCCGTAGGACAGTGGCGTGCGCAGTTATTGCATTTCACCCCTTTAGTGGTCAGGCAATTCCTTCTGAACCACACCGCGTGTCCTATTTGTATAGATGATTTTTCGGCTACGCTGATGGGATGTATGGCATGAGTGGGACAAACCTCTGCGCACTTGGTACATTCGGGACGGCAGTAGCCACGCTCGTATGACATCTCGGGTTGCATAAATCGGTCTAATTTTTCGGATGGGCGAAGTACCTGATTCGGACATACCGAAACACATAGCTGGCAAGCCGTGCAATGCTGACCGAAATTCTTTGCACTCTCGGCTCCGGCAGGAAAAATAGGTGTGGTGCGTTTAGGTATTTTCTTGTCTTCGATAATTGCCAGTCCGCCATCTACCTTTCTTTCTTGTGCTTTCAGCGTGGCGCTCACAGCGACCATGCCTACTGCCGAAAGGAAGTTGCGGCGTGAAGAATCTTTGGCATCTTTTTTACCTCTGGGGCGTGCATAAGTGAGTGCGTTTTTGTTGCACGTGCCAATACAGTTCATACATGCCACACAGCGGCTGTAGTCAATCTTTTGGTCTTCTGGGTTGATGCAGGAAGCCTTGCAGTTGCGTGCACAAAGTCCGCATTTGTTGCACTTATCAGCATCGATAATCGGTTTGAAATAGGAGAAGCGAGAGAAGAAGCCGAGCAGTGTTCCTGCTGGACAAATGGTGTTGCAATAGGTGCGTCCGTTTCGCCAAGCCAATATACTGATTATAGTAAGTGTTGCGATGGCAACTGCCAGTGTTAGCCCACTTTTCAGCCATACCTCGGTAGAGTAGAAGAGATAGCTATCGGCACGTTCGGCAACGCAAGCCAGCAAATTGTTTCCCCACTGATACACAGGTGCAAAAATCGTAGAGGCTATGCGTCCATAAGCACTGTATGGTTCCAATATAGCAACAAGCCAGTTAAACCCCATGATAAGTGCTAATACAAAAACACCCAACAGCGTATATCGTAACCACGAAATGGCAGGTGAGAATCTAAAACGGCGTTTCTTTTTCTTTCGTTGGGCAGATACCCATGATACACCGTCTTGAAATACGCCCAGCGGACAAATCACCGAACAGTAAACGCGCCCGAAGAGTAGCGTGAGCAATATCAATACAATAATGATACCGATGTGCAACGCAATGATTGCCGGGATAAGTTGAATGTGAGCTAACCATCCCAGCCATTTGTGTAGACCCCCTGTAAAGTCAAGAAACAGCAACGTAAGCAGCGTGAACCAAAAGAGAGCCGCGCCAATCCTTGTTTTTCGTAACATAGCCGTAATTTTATTATTTCGTGTAAAACCGCATAAAAATAGCGTATTATTTCTATCTTACAAAAAATACCTGCCATTTATCCCTTGGTTTTTAGGATTTCATTGTGTGTCTTAAAAAATGATACATCAACAATAGCTCGTCAGAAAGCAATGCATTAGCGATATAACTCAATGCATTAACAGTATAACTCGTTGCATTAACGAAATAACTCATTGCATTAATTAAGTGCTTATTCATTATAACGCATTGCTATACACTCCCAAACGGCATTTATCGAAATAGGTCTTCACATTCACAAACCGCTGTAAGTGAATGACGGTAAACGAGTTACGTGTGAAGACCCCCTGTTTTATCCTTCACGAGGTCTTCACAGCCAATTTTCTGACTGGTTTTGTGTTAAGAAATCAGTGAGAAACGAGGTGGAAATCAGTGAGAAACGAGGTGGAAATCAGTGAGAAATGAAGTGAAAAACAGTGAGAAAAAACATTGCTTAAAGCTCTTATTAAAATAGACTCCGTCAGCCATAACCTCATCTCCCGTCTGCCTATACTTCATGCTCCGTCTGCCATAGTTTCATTGCCCGTGCACCTATGACTCACGACCACTCAGCCGTAGGCAGAATGTGTTAAATTCAACATAAATTCAGATAAATACTTGTTGTTATAATTAAAACTGGTATTTTTGCCAAATAAAGAGGTGTATATCACCTACTAAAACAACATTACTAATTTATAAAACATTTTATCTATGAAGACAAAATTACTTTTTGGTATTTTTATGATGTGTGCACTGTTTAGTGCAAAAACTGCGATGGCGCAAGATTGGACTAATGTTAAAGTGTATGATCTTGAGGTATGGAGTGCGGCTACTGTTGCTAATCTTGCTGCTGATACAGAGAATTGGGAAGCTGATATGAATGGAGACGTTGTTCGACGCTACAAAAATAAAGTGGCAACTGTTGATAAAGGGGTGTTCAAAGCAAACAATGTTGAAATAGAAGAACTTAAGGGTTTCCTAATTGGAGGTGGATCCCTCAGTGCAGGTAACTTTAATATTCGCCATAATTGGGAAGGCAATATGGGTGTTCAGTGTGGTAGTTCAAATAAAGATGTTATTATTAAAGATCTAGTCGCAGGTCAAAAAGTGATAGTTAAATTTATAAGTGCCAAAGATAGTGAGGCACGTGGATTTTCCAGTATTACTAACCTGACAGGAGAGGTTGGTCCTACTACTTGGGGAGACCCCAAATCTGTTGTTACTAATGAGTTTATGGTTGTAGCAAACGGAGATGTGTCTCTCAAATATAGTGGTGGTATTATATTAAAATCAATAACTATCCAAGAGGTTTCAACCGGCATCGGCGAAGTTGTTGCAGAAAAAGCAATCGTAAAAACAGAATATTACAGCGTGTCAGGTGCTAAATTGGCAGAACCTGCAGCAGGCTTTAATATCGTAAGATATATATACGAAGACGGTTCTTCAAAAGCAACTAAAATGTTTTTGAAAGACTAATAACGTCTTTTTATGAAATAAGAAGAGCCGGTGAACTTTGCGTCACCGGCTCTTTTAGTATTAAAAAAAGAAAAGGCACCCAAGAGTGGAAGCCTCCTAAATGCCTATTCTTTTGATTGTAGCGCGACCCAGGATTGAACTGGGGACCTCATGATTATGAATCATGCGCTCTAACCGGCTGAGCTATCGCGCCATCAATTTGTGATTGCGGGTGCAAAGATAGAAGTTTTTTCTTATTCTCCAAAAAATAGATTTTATTTTGTGCAAGATTTCTTTCAATAAATAAAATTACCAAAAGAAATCTTTTTCACTTTATATAGTGTAATTCGGAAAAAGTCTTTATATTGCCAGCAATAACCGTTTAACGCAGAAATTATGAAAAAAGAGAAAGTACATGTAGAGTATCTATTGAACCCAACATCGAAGAATCTTGTATGGTCGGCTATCAGTACACCTTCCGGAATGGAAGAGTGGTTTGCAGATAAAGTAATTTCCAACGATAAACTTGTAACTTTCTATTGGGGGAAAACAGAGTCAAGAGAAGCAGAAATAACCGCTATAAGGGCTTATTCGTATATTCGTTTTCGTTGGCTGGATGATGAAAACGAACGCGACTACTTTGAAATTAAAATGACCAATAGCGAACTAACCAACGATACTGTGATAGAAATCACTGATTTTGCCGACCCTGGCGAAGTAGATGATATGAAAGAGTTGTGGGATTCTCAGATAGAAGCCATGCGAAGGGCTTATGGTTTCTAATTGTTATAAAAGGTTGCGTTTTTTTCTGCAATCCCTTTTTTGTGCTAATTTTGCGTTTTGAACACTCAACGACGTGAGATGCCGGGCATAAAAAAATTAGATCGCTTTTTGTTAAAGAGTTACTTGCTGACATTTGCCGGCACGTTTCTTATCTGCCTATTCATTTTTATGATGCAGTCCTTATGGAAGTATGTAGATGAATTGGTAGGTAAGGGGCTGGAGATGAATGTGCTTGCCTCTTTTTTCTATTATTCGGCATTAACCTTGGTGCCTGCGGCACTTCCGCTTGCCATACTATTGGCTTCTCTCATTACATTTGGTAATTTCGGCGAACGATACGAGCTGCTGGCTATGAAGGCGGCGGGTATATCATTGCTCAAAATCATGCGACCGCTTATTGTACTTACCATGTTCTTGTGTTGCGTCTCCTTTTATTTTCAGAATGTGGTAGGGCCTTATGCCAACGTTAAACTTCTTACACTGCTATACTCGGTAAAGCAAAAATCGCCCGAACTCGAAATACCCGAAGGCGTGTTCTATGATGGAATAGATCAATATAGTATTTATGTAAAAAAGAAAGATCGCAACACAGGGATACTCTATGATGTGATGATATACGACTTTTCTGAGGGATCTGATAAACCCCACATCATTGTTGCCGATTCGGGACGCTTGCAAATGACTGCCGACCAGCAACACCTCTATTTGCATCTTTACAGTGGCGAATCTTTTCAAAATATAAAAGCACAACAATCAAGCTCCAGTAGTGTGCCCTATATGCGCGAAACATTTCGTGAAAAACATACGCTGATAGAGTTTGACTCGGGCTTTAATATGATGGACGAAGGTTACGCTACCAACCAATCCATAGGTAAAGACATGGCGATGCTAAGTCACTCCATCGACTCTATGACGACGGTAACCGATAGCATCGGGCGTAAGAATTTTAAGGATGCTAAGCAGGGGGTATTTCTCTATTCGCCATCGCTAAGCAAAGAAGATACGCTGAAAATGGCAGAAGCACGACTCACCAGCTTTAATGTGGATAGCCTTTATGCGAGTGCGACTCTGGCGCAGAAGCAAAAAACAATCAATTCTGCTGTAACACGTGCCGAAAGCTATAAGCAAGATCTAGAGTTTAAGAAATACACCATTAACGAAAGCGATCGTAACATTCGTCGCCACAAAACAGAATGGCATCGTAAGCTCTCTATATCGCTTTCCTGTCTTATATTCTTTTTTATAGGTGTGCCATTGGGTGCTATTATCCGTAAAGGAGGGCTTGGTATGCCAGTGGTTATTTCGGTGTTGCTCTTCATTTTTTATTATGTAATAGAGAATATGGGCTACAAAATGGCGCGCGATGGTAAATGGATAATGTTTATGGGTATGTGGCTTAGTACCGCTATTCTTGCGCCGCTCGGAGCGTTCCTTACTTATAAGTCCAATAATGACTCGGTGGTATTCAATGCCGATATATATACTGCATGGATTAAGCGTGTGGTAGGTATACGCACTGTGCGGCACATGACGCGTAAAGATGTAATTATCGACGATCCGGATTACAACAGGCTGCCAAGTGGGTTGGAGAAACTTACCGCAGCTTGCAATCAATACCTTGTTACCCACCGATTGACGAAAGCACCCAATTATTTCAAATTGTGGATGGTCGAAAAGGAGGATAAAGAGATTGTTGATATAAATAATCATTTGGAAGAGCTGGTTGATGAGATGTCCAACTCAAAGTCTACGTTAATCCTCAATTCGCTGAATAAATACCCCATCATTCCTACTGCAGCGCATACCAAACCATTCCGTATAGAGTGGATTAATATGCTTACGGGGCTGCTGGTGCCTGTGGGGCTATTCTTTTATTTCCGCATGTGGGTTTTCCGCATACGGTTGAAGAAAGATATTGAAAAAGTAATAAAAATAAATGGCGATATACAAACCATGATTACCGAAAATAAGATATAAGAATATGGAAGATTTTAAATTGAATACCATAGAAGAAGCGATTGCCGACTTTAAAGAAGGCAAATTTCTTATTGTTGTTGACGATGAAGACCGTGAGAACGAAGGTGATTTTATTATTGCTGCAGAGAAAGTAACTCCCGAAGCGATAAATTTCATGCTAACTCATGGACGTGGCGTGCTTTGTGCGCCTATTACCGAAGAACGTTGTGCCGAATTAGAACTCGAAATGCAGGTTTCGGCAAATACTTCTATCTACGAAACTCCTTTTACTGTAACGGTAGACTTGCTTGTAGGTTGCACCACTGGTGTATCTATGCATGATAGAGCGGCAACTATCCGCTCGTTGGCAGACCCTAATACAAAGCCAACGGATTTGGGTCGCCCGGGACACTTAAGTCCGCTTCGTGCCCGAAGCAGAGGAGTGCTTCGTCGTGCCGGGCATACTGAAGCTACCATAGACCTTGCCCGTTTAGCAGGTTTGTACCCTGCCGGCGCGTTGATTGAGATAATTAACGAAGATGGTACTATGGCGCGTTTACCACAACTTATTGAAGTGTCTAAGAAGTTTGATATAAAAATTATCTCTATAAAAGACCTCATTGCTTATCGTCTTCAACAAGAATCAATAGTGGAGAAAGGCGAAACGGTAGATATGCCTACGCAATATGGGCATTTCCGTTTGACTCCTTTCCGCCAGAAATCAAATGGCATGGAGCATGTAGTTCTTACAAAAGGAACATGGGAGAAAGGCGAGCCGGTATTAGTGCGTGTTCACTCTTCGTGCATGACGGGTGATGTCTTTGGCTCTTGTCGCTGTGAATGTGGCGAACAACTACATAAAGCTATGCAGACGATTGAGAAAGAAGGCAAAGGTGTGATTGTTTATATGAGTCAGGAAGGTCGTGGCATTGGACTGATGAATAAAATAGCCACTTATAAATTGCAGGAAGAAGGCTATGACACTGTGGATGCCAACCTGCATTTGGGCTTTAATGCCGATGAACGCGACTATGGTGTAGGTGCGCATATGCTTCGTGAGATGGGTGTAACCAAAATGCGGCTTATGACTAACAATCCGGTAAAGCGCATTGGCTTAGAGTCTTATGGTTTGGAAATAACCGAGAATGTGCCTATTGAGATTACCCCCAATAAATACAACGAAAGTTACTTGCGTACAAAGAAAGAACGAATGGGTCATTCGTTACATATGAAGAAGTAAATTTGTTGAATAGCTTTCATAATTCAATGAAATCAACTATTTTTGCAGCAAAATTAAAGAAATAACCAAATATTAGTTTACAGATGAATCAGTTATCAGACCGTTTGAACAGCTTGTCTCCTTCTGAGACATTAGCTATGTCGCAAAAGAGCAACGAATTAAAAGCTCAAGGCATTGATGTTATTAATCTGAGTGTTGGTGAACCCGATTTCAACACGCCCGACCACATTAAAGAGGCAGCAAAAAAAGCAATCGATGAGAACTATTCTCGTTACTCGCCCGTACCGGGTTACCCTGGGCTTCGTGATGCTATTGTTGCGAAACTAAAGAAAGAAAACGGACTTACATACACTGTAAATCAAATATCATGTGCTAATGGTGCCAAACAATCGGTGTGTAACGTAGTGTTGGCATTGGTAAATCCGGGCGATGAAGTGATTATCCCTGCACCATACTGGGTAAGCTACCCCGAAATGGTAAAGTTGGCGGAAGGTAAAAGTGTTATCATTCCTGCAGGTATCGAACAAGATTTCAAGATTACTCCTGCACAACTCGAAGCGGCTATTACTCCTAAAACAAAAGCAATCATTTTGTGTTCTCCGTCTAATCCTACCGGTTCGGTGTACTCTAAAGAAGAGTTGGCAGGACTGGCTGCGGTACTGGCAAAGCATCCACAAGTTATTGTTATTGCCGACGAAATCTACGAACATATAAACTATATCGGTAAGCACGAAAGTATGGCGCGGTTCCCAGAGCTGTTTGACCGTGTGGTTATTGTAAACGGTGTTTCTAAAGCATACGCTATGACCGGTTGGAGAATTGGTTTTATAGCCGGACCGCAATGGGTTGTTTCTGCTGTGAACAAATTGCAAGGTCAGTACACTTCAGGACCATGTTCCGTATCTCAAAAAGCTGCCGAAGCGGCTTATCTGGGTTCTCAGGAACCGGTTGCACAAATGCGCGAAGCTTTCCAACGTCGTCGTGACCTCATTGTGAAGTTGGCGAAGGAAGTACCCGGTTTTGAGGTGAATGTACCCGAAGGTGCTTTCTATTTATTCCCTAAGTGTGACTACTATTTTGGTAAGTCAAACGGTGCGCATAAAATTGAAAATGCTGCCGACTTGGCAATGTACCTGCTTGAGGTAGGTCATGTGGCTTGTGTGGGTGGTGCAGCGTTTGGAGCACCCGAGTGTATTCGTATGAGCTATGCGACTTCGGATGAGAATATAGTGGAGGCCGTTCGTAGAATTAAAGAAGCGTTAGCGTTGCTGAAGTAGTTGAATATATCAACATAAAACTATGAGAATAAAAAAAGAGGAATCAATGATTGGTTCCTCTTTTTCGATTTTTTCTAACTATCTATTATTCCGGGTGGATTGCTTCAGAAGGACAAATATCTGCGCAAGTACCACAATCTGTACATACATCAGGATTAATAGCATAGATATCGCCTTCAGAGATAGCTTCTACCGGACATTCGTCGATACAAGATCCGCAAGCGATACAATCTTCGTTAATTACGTAAGCCATTTTTCTAGAATTAAATTATTATTATCTGTATTAATATCACGAGCAAAATTAGGTTATTTATTTGTACCTCCCATAGAAGTTGAATGAATTTGAGCTAATTTGTAAACCTTCTAAATAAAATGGGCAATAATTGCAAACTCGAAACGTTTTATGTAGTGTGAAGAGAGTTTTATTTATAACATTGACTATCTTATTAGCTACATGTGCTTTTGCGCAAAAGCGCAAAGTACAGAACCGCCCTTATATTGACCAGCGGAAGTTTCATTATGGCTTTCTGATAGGTATGCACACGCAAGACCTGCAGCTTGTGAACAATGGTTTCATAACGGCAGACGGACAAACCTGGTTTGCCGATACACCCGAGTATTCGCCGGGTTTTAATATTGGAGTGCTTGGGGAGTTTTACCTGACGAATCATTTGGCATTTCGTGTTATTCCTTCACTTTACTTTGGCGATAAAACGGTGGTTTTTAAGGAACAAGCCACAGGAGAAGTGCATCGTCAGCAAATCAAATCGAGCTATATCTCTGTACCACTTAACCTGAAATTCAGTTCCGAACGCTTTAATAATTATCGCCCTTATCTCATGGCAGGTATAAATCCGGTTTACGACTTAGGTGTGAAGCGGCGTAATGCCTTGCTGATGAAATCGGTAGATTGTTACATAGAGTTGGGATTGGGATGCGATTTTTATCTCCCGTTTTTTAAGTTCATTCCCGAGCTGAAGTTTTGTTTTGGCTTGAGTAATCTCATAGACAAGGACCGAACGGACCTCACTGATTTGTCATTGTTGAAGTTCACAGAGTCTGTGGATAAAGGCAAGTCGCGCATGATTGTGCTTACATTCTACTTCGAATAACTGTTTTTTTGATTACTTTTGTGGTTCAATTCACTAAAAAAGTAGTCGTATGCCGCTGAATTTACCCGACAAACTGCCTGCCATTGAGCTTCTCAAAGAAGAGAATATCTTTGTGATTGACGCTACGCGTGCCACCAAACAAGACATTCGCCCGTTGCGTATTGCTATCCTCAACCTTATGCCGTTGAAGATAACTACCGAAACGGACTTGATACGTTTGCTTTCCAATACTCCGCTGCAATTGGAAATTGCCTTTATGAAAATAAAGAGTCATACCTCCAAGAATACACCTGTTGAGCACATGCAAACCTTCTATCGCGACTTTGATGATATGCGCAACGAGAAGTACGACGGAATGATTATTACCGGTGCACCTGTAGAACAGATGGACTTTGAGGAAGTAAGCTACTGGGATGAGATTACCGAAATATTTGAATGGGCGAAGACGCATGTTACTTCCACACTCTACATTTGTTGGGCAGCACAAGCAGGACTATATCATCATTACGGGGTGCCTAAGTATCCACTCGAGAAGAAAATGTTTGGTGTTTTTAAGCATCACGTATTGTATCCGCAAGATCCTATCTTCCGCGGTTTTGATGACGAGTTTTATGTACCTCACAGTCGGCATACAGAAATACGCGCCAAGGATGTCTTGGCCAATCCAAACCTTACTCTACTTTCTGAGTCCGAAGAATCAGGCGTTTATATGGTTATGGCACGCGGTGGTCGCGAGTTCTTTGTAACCGGACATTCGGAGTATTCTCCTTATACACTCGATACCGAGTATCGTCGTGATGTAGACAAAGGGCTACCTATTGACGTTCCTTCGAATTATTATAAAAACAATAAACCGGAAGAGGGGCCGTTAGTTCGTTGGCGGGCGCATGCCAATCAGCTCTTTACCAACTGGTTGAACTACTATGTGTATCAAGAAACCCCATTCAATATAGAAGATATTAAATAGTGCTTAAGCAACGCAAAATAGAGTTACTTGCCCCTGCCAAGAATCTGGAATGTGGCATAGCCGCTGTAGACCACGGTGCCGATGCGGTATATATTGGTGCGCCTAAGTTTGGTGCGCGTGCTGCTGCCGGAAATTCTTTGGAAGACCTTACTGAGTTGGTCAACTATGCCCATATATATAATGTACGCGTGTATGTAACCCTCAATACTTTGCTCTATGAGAGTGAGTTGGAGGAAACCGAAAAGCTTATTTGGTCGCTCTACAACATAGGTGTTGATGCGTTGATTATTCAGGATATGGGGATTACTGCTCTGAACCTTCCTCCTATACCTTTGCATGCCAGCACACAAATGGATAATCGCACCCCCGAAAAGGTGAAATTTCTTGCTGATGCCGGTTTCAAACAAGTGGTATTGGCTCGCGAGCTCTCTCTTGAGGAAATCAAGCAGATACATGATACCACTCCTGTTCCGTTGGAAGTATTTGTGCATGGCGCCTTATGCGTGAGCTATAGTGGACAATGCTATATAAGCGAAGCGTGCTATGGGCGGAGTGCCAACCGTGGCGCATGTGCACAGTTTTGTCGCTTACCTTTTTCTTTGATAGATGCCAATGGGAAACAACTAGTCAGAGATAAACATTTACTCTCTCTCAAAGATTTGAATCAAAGTGAACAGTTGGAGCGATTGCTCGATGCAGGTGTATCTTCATTGAAGATAGAAGGACGTTTGAAAGAGGTGTCGTACGTAAAGAATGTTACGGCTGCTTATCGCAAGAAACTCGATACGCTATTTAAGAAGCGGGTTGAATATGTGCGTGCTTCATCGGGTACGTGTCACTATTCCTTTACGCCACAATTGGATAAGAGCTTCAGTCGTGGTTTTACGAACTATTTCTTGGCTGGTCGCTCGCAAGATATTCATTCTTTTGATACACCGAAATCTTTAGGCGAAGAGATGGGTCGAGTAAAGGAAGCACGTAGCAATTGCATCGTTGTAGCCGGAGTAAAATCCTTTAATAATGGTGATGGCATGTGCTACCTGGACGAACAAGGGCACCTGCAAGGTTTCCGTATTAATAAGGTGGAGGGCAATAAGCTTTTCCTACAAGAGGCAATACGTATTGCTCCAAAAACAACTCTTTACCGTAACTATGATCAAGAATTTGAGCGACTGCTTTCGCGCAAATCGAGTGAGAGGAAGATACAGGTAGGCATTGTTCTTACCGAAAATAGTCAGGGCTTCTCTTTATCCCTCACAGATGAAGACGATAACAATGTAACCCTTTCGTTTCCACGCGAGAAAGAATTGGCGAAGAGTCCTCAAGAGGATAATCTAAAAAAGCAACTCTCCAAGTTGGGTAACACACCTTTTGAGGCAACGCGTGTGGATGTGGATTTTACATCCAACTGGTTTATTCCCGCTTCGTTGCTCTCTGATTGGCGACGCATGGCGGTAGATAAATTATTGGCTTGTCGGCGTATTGTGTATCGCAGGGAGTTAGCTCTTTTCAAACCAACTACACATCCGTATCCTGAAGTAGTATTAAGCTATCTGGGCAATGTAGGTAATTCATTAGCTACTACCTTCTATCAGACACACGGAGTGCAACAAGTAGTACCGGCTTACGAAGTGAACCATCAGGAAAATGTTCCCTTAATGTTTTGCAAGCACTGTTTGCGTTTTAGCATGGGGTGGTGTGTGAAGCATGGAGGGCGTCGTATGGATACAACGCTTTATCTCCAGGCTACTAATGGCAAACGCTTCCGTCTTGAGTTCGACTGCAAAGCGTGCCAAATGAAAGTGTACGCAGATTAAAAGCGACACCGTATGTCCATTCCTACCTGCATGGGTTTGCTCTGTTGTCTGAAGCTGTTGCCCATTGTTTCGAAGTAGAATGTGGTATATTCCTTATCCAAGAAATTGCGTGCCCAAACATCCACTTGTACTTTTTTGGTAATGGCGCTTATTCGCCAGTTCAATGTTCCATAAAACTTCTGGCTTGCATCATTTGCTTCTGTCCAGTAGATTTTTCCAGCGGCATTGTAGTTTACATTAATGCGTACTTCATCCAGCAATGATGTTTTGTCAGCTATAATCACATACTCTGCTCCTGCATTAAGTGTGTTTTGTGGCACAAAAGGAACATATTTTCCTTTGTAGTTACTCTCGTTGTCATCGTACTTTCTAAAAGTAGCGTGGGTGTAACCGTAGTTTATATTCAGCGTCAATGGGTTGCTGACCTTTGCTTTGATGGAAATTTCCCCACCGTGGCTGTGGCTACGACCAGCGTTCTCCATCATACGTCCTAGTCCGCTAGGTGCAAATTTGGCAATCTGCTGGTCTTTGGTATCCATGAAGAACACAGAGATATCTGTCCATAGCTTGTTCTTGGCTAAGGTTAAGTGGCTGCCCACTTCATAGTTCCAGCTATATTCTGGTTTGTAGCTGATGGTTTTTGCATCTGCCTCTACCGGATCCGAACCGGGTTTGCTTTCCGACATCATCTTGGCTTGAATTAAATCCGAGAACATCTGCAGATTATAGCCCCCACTTCTGTATCCGCGTGAGGCAGAGGCATAAATGTTGTTTTGTTTGTCGAAGTCGTATTTCAGCGCAAACTTAGGAAGTAATTGAGTATAATCCACCGATTCTTTTCCATCGATGATATATTCATACGTGCGAGGACTACCCATGGGTCTTCCCATCATATAAGCTTGTATACTCATGGCTGCTTGCGTGTCGTGCGTCATTTTGTTTTTTTCATAGTCTAAGCGTAACCCTATGGTGGCACTCAATCCTTTGAAAAGGAAATCGTTGATTGTGGATTGGTGAAAGATAGCCGCTCCCATGCTTGGTGTGTCATACAAGCCGCTAACCGGCATCTCTTCCTCTATTATGTCTACCGTAGCTGGTGCACCGGCTTCTGCCATAGCCTTATTTATCTGATTTTCTATCATGGCAAGCCCTTGCGACTTGAAGTTTACCGGTGCGTCTGTCTTCAGCCATTGGTAAAATCCAAATGCACCGACAACCCACTCCCAGCGCCTTTCACCTCGATTTCTGAAGGTAATTTCTTCGGTAATGGTACTTTGTTTTTGCTTTTGTCCCAGTGTAAAGACGTTTGCCGAAGTAAAGTCGTTGTCAATAAACATATGGTCTTTCAGATGTTGAAAGCCGGTAACGGAGCTAAGCAAAAAGTTTGTTCCCTGATACTGTATATTCAAACCGCTATTCAGCAAGTTTCGATAATAGCTGCTTTCGTCGTTATAAGCAGGCTGTTGGAATTTTCCGGTTTCTTTGTCGAGCATGCCGTAAGCATAACCCCCCTCGTCACTATATTCATAACTCAGGCTGAAGTCTATTTTCAGATTCTCGCCGGGTAGATAAATGCCGCGCATACGTCCACCGGCTGCATTGCCTTTATCTACTTTTTTGTTATCGAGCGTAGCGTTTTCGAAGAATCCGCCAGCATATTCGTAAAACCCACCGGCAGAGAAGGCAAACTTTTCCGAAATGCGATGATAGTGTGTGAGCGAAGCATTGTAGTTGTTGTAAGTTGCAGCACTCAGTTTTACATCCGTTCCCTGATAATTGAATGGCGACTTGGTGTGAACACGAATCAAACCACCCATAGAGTTACGCCCATAGAGTGTTCCTTGTGGACCGCGCAGTACATCAATGCGTTCTATGTCGGAGTAGTTGAAGTCAAAAGCCGACTTATCAATAAACGGTACATTGTCTACATACAATCCTACCGATGGTGTGTTAATACGTGATCCTACTCCGCGAATATAAATAGCCGATGTGAGTCGTGATCCATAATCGGGGATAAAGATGTTGGGCACAATAGAGGTGAGATTTTTAATAGACTTTACCTGATTGGCTTGCATATCCTGTTGTGATAGCAATGTTACTGCATTGGCTTGTTCGCGCAGTTTGCGACTTTCCTTCGGAGAGGCAATGATGATTACCTCTTCAATATCAATAACTTTTAGTGTGTCGACAGGGAGTTCTTTTGCGCTTGCACCATAAAATGTTACTGCCACGAATAGCAGTAGAGTTAAAAATCTTTTTCTCATAAATAATCTTTTTGTCGTAACAGCGGGATTGGTTATGTAAGTACAACAACCGCTTACGCTATTTGTTTGACCAGATGTTAATTTTTTCCTGCAAAGTAACGACAAAAAGCTAAAGGCGGCAATCCTAATTTATGAGGATTTGTACCCGGCTGATAATTTATATCCTATCCGCCTCCACATATCCATTCATTACTGCATACATGGTAAGTCCCGAAACAGATTTAATACCTAGCTTCTCTGTGATATTTTTGCGATGTGTAATAACGGTAGTTAGGCTAATGTTTAGTTTGTCTGCTATTTCTTTATTAATATACCCCTTAGAAACAAGCACCAAAACTTCAATTTCGCGAATAGAGAGATCTTTATCTTCCTCTTTGGGGAGGGTAGGGGGTGTTTGCTCTGTTAAGAATTGTACCAGTTCGCTCCTTAACTTCTCTTCGGGTAGGAAAATATTCAGGATGTAGTTGCTCGCAGGGATGGCCGTTCCACCGATGCCGTGCATGAGGATGATGGTTCTCTTTTTGCGCGGTAAGAAGAAATTATTGTATAGTACGTACGTCTGTGAGGATACAAAATACCATGTGTACATATCCGGGGTGTCGTCAGCAAAGGCACCGAAATTAGGGAACTTACGAATAATGAGCTTATTGTTTATCTCCTTGAGCAACTCCTGCAAACCTTTTGCCGAAAGCGTATCGGGCGTAATGATAGCTATTTCCTTTTCTGTATTCATACTCTTTCACTTATATAACGCATGGCAGCTTCGGCGCAACGCTCGCCATCAATAGCAGCCGAAACGATACCACCTGCATAACCAGCACCTTCGCCACAGGGAAATAGTCCGGCAATGTGTATGTGTTGCAGTGTGTCTTTATCCCGTACAATGCGCACAGGTGATGAGGTACGGGTTTCAACACCAATCATCAGCGCTTCGTTCGTCAGGAATCCTTTGCTCATTTTCCCAAATTGAACAAACCCTGCCGATAGTCGTTTGCTGATAAATTCTGGTAACCAGAAGTGTAGCGGTGAAGATACCAATCCCGGAGTGTACGAACTCTCCGGCAAATCAAAACTTAGCTTTTTTCGGGTGAAATCGAGCATACGTTGAGCCGGTGCAGTTTGTTTCATACCCCCTTGCAACCATGCTTGTCTTTCCAATTCTTCCTGAAACTCCAGCATCTTAAGTGGATTTTCACTACTCCCTGTAATATCTTCGGGACGCACTTCGACTACCATACCAGAGTTGCTCCATCGCGATCCGCGATTGGAAGGCGACATGCCGTTTACTACAATTTGTTCTGCACCACTTGCCGCAGGCACAATGAATCCGCCCGGACACATGCAGAAGCTATATACACCACGCTCTTCTACTTGTGTTACGAAACTATATTCGGCAGCAGGCAGATATTTACCTCTTCCTTCTGCACGGTGGTATTGTAATTGGTCGATGAGTTGGGCGGGATGTTCCAAGCGCACGCCTACGGCAATACCTTTGGGCTCAATGAAAACATTATTGGTCTGTAGCCATCGATAGACATCGCGGGCAGAATGTCCTGTCGCTAAAATAACCGCTCCTTTGAATGTTTTCCCGGTGTTGGTTTGTATACCTATGACAGTTTTCTTTTCTATCAGCAACGCATCCATGCGAGTCTCAAAATGTACCTCGCCACCACAGGCGCGAATGGTGTTTCGCATATTTTCTATAACGCGCGGCAATTTATCTGTGCCGATGTGCGGATGTGCATCCACGCGGATATTTGTTGATGCACCGTGTTGGCAGAATACATTGAGTATCTTTTCTACACTTCCGCGTTTCTTGCTGCGTGTGTATAATTTCCCGTCAGAATAAGCTCCTGCGCCTCCTTCTCCGAAACTGTAGTTGGATTCGGGGTTTATTTGTTGTTCACGGCTAATGAGTGCCAAGTCTTTCTTGCGTTCGCGCACATCTTTACCACGTTCTACAACAATGGGGCGGTAACCTGCTTCTATAAGGCGTAGGGCAGCGAATAGTCCACCGGGACCAGCACCAACAATAATAACTTCCGGCTTTCCTTCTACATTGGGGTAGGAGGTTTCTTGATAACCGGGGTCGGAAGGTTGCTCATCAATATATATCCGTATTGTGAGATTTACGAAGATGGTACGTTGGCGCGCGTCGATACTTCGCTTCAAGATGCGTATGGCAGTGATGCTTTTGGCATGGGCGCCTTGCTCTTGAACGAGATAATTCTTAATGCTTTGTTCGCTTACTGCTTGTTGAGGCAGAAGACGGAGTTGTATTTCTTTAATCATATTTTTTTTTTGAACCGCAGAGTTACGCAGAGTTGCGCAGAGTTTTTATTTTATTTGATGGACAATTCTTTTTATTCCGCTTTTAAGACTAGAACAATTGAAGTTGATGAGATATCCTAAGCGGTTATTGCTTAATTTTAGATATGTCATCAATTGAGCTGTATGTACAGGCATTAAAATATCTACGGCTTTAAGTTCAACCACAATACTATTGCCAACTAATATGTCTATTCTGTATCCGCAATTTATTGTTTGTCCATGATAAATCACAGGTAATTCTTTTTGCCTTTCATATGGAATTCCCTCTTTATCTAGTTCATAACAAAGGCAGAGCTCATAAGCATTCTCTAATAATCCTGGACCTAATTCCGTATGGACTTTATATGCACATCCAAGAGTTTTGTAAGCTAGCTCATTCGTCTCTTTATCGATTTCTGTCATAATTCATTTTTAATAAATAAAAACTCTGCGCAACTCCGCGTAACTCTGCGGTTCAAAAAATTATCACCCAAAGAGCACCCGGAATGCCTCCTCCACTTTCCTTACCGGCACCAGTTCTATCTTTACATTCTTTGCATTTAGTCCTTGCAAGTTATACTTCGGCAAAATAAACTGCTTGAAACCAAGTTTCTCTGCTTCGCTGATACGTTGTTCTATGCGGCTTACTGGTCTAATCTCTCCTGATAGTCCAATCTCTCCAGCCACACAAACACCAGACTCAATACCCGTATCCATATTCGACGAAAGAATTGCACTGATAACTCCGAGGTCTATTGCGGGGTCATTGACCCGAATTCCTCCGGCAATGTTCAGGAATACATCCTTTTGCGCCAGCTTAAAACCAACCCGTTTTTCCAAAACAGCCAATAGCATGTTCATACGCCGAATGTCAAAACCTGTTGATGAACGTTGTGGGTTGCCATATACCGCCGAACTAACCAGTGCTTGTGTCTCTATCAAAAATGGTCGCATCCCCTCTATCGCTGAGGCAATGGCAATGCCACTCATACCTTCGTGGTCTTGCGAAAGCAGTAATTCGGATGGGTTGCTGACTTGTCGTAATCCATCCTGTCGCATTTCATAAATACCCAGCTCCGACGTACTGCCGAAACGATTCTTAATGCTACGTAGAATGCGGTACATATAGTGTTGGTCGCCTTCGAACTGTAACACCGTATCTACAATGTGTTCCAAAACCTTTGGGCCGGCAATGCTTCCTTCTTTATTGATATGCCCAATGAGGAGTACCGGCGTATGCGTTTCTTTGGCAAATCGAAGGATAGATGCCGAGCATTCCCTTACTTGCGAGATGCTTCCCGGCGAAGACTCGATGCTCTCTGTAGAAACCGTTTGTATGGAATCAATAATGACTAATTGCGGACGAATATTCTTAATATGTACGTATATCTGTTCGAGCGATGTCTCGCATACAATGTAACAATTGTCCGAGATACCATGCAAGCGGTCGGCACGCAGTTTGAGCTGTCGCGCACTCTCTTCGCCCGAGACGTAAAGGATGCGATGTTGCGGCATTCGAAGTACCGTTTGCAATACAAGCGTAGATTTTCCAATGCCCGGTTCGCCACCAATCAAGACCAATGAACCCGGAACCAGTCCGCCACCAAGCACACGGTTTAGCTCGTCATCGTTCATATTAATACGTGGTTCGTCGCCCGCCTCTATTTCGCGAAGCATTACAGGCTTAGCTTTAGGCGTTTCTATGCCCGAAACAGGGCGTTTGTTTGTCGGTTCTTTGCGTACAATTTCTTCCACATATGTGTTCCACTCTCCACACGAGGTACATTTACCTACCCATTTAGGAGAATCTTGTCCGCAGTTGGTGCAGACGTAAACGGTCTTTTCTTTTGCCATATAACGTGCTGATTTGTCTTCGCAAATGTACGCAAAATAATCTATACGATGGCGATAAACCATTATCAGGCTATCTACTTCTCTTTTTGTGATAATAGCCCGTTTGTAGATATAGGCTGACAAGCGTATTTAAATAAGAGTTTTAAGTAGCTTTTTTTCTCACTGATTTTCACTTCATTTCTCACTGACTTTTATCTCATTTCTGACTGAGTTTTGCTTCACTTTTGACTGTGTTTTTAATACAAAATCAGTCAGAAAATTGGCTGTGAAGACCTTGTGAAGGATAAAACAGGGGGTCTTCACGCGTAACTCGCTTACCGTCATCCACTTACAGCGCTTTGTGAAGGTGAAGACCTATTTGCTAAAACTACATTTGGAATGTATATCAAGCTATTGGGTTGTCGTCCATAGTCTCATGCTCTGTCAGCCATAGTCTCACGACCCGTCAGCCATAGTCTCATGACCCGTCAGCCTATGGCTCACACCCGTTCATCCATAGGCTCATGGAGCAACGCCCATACACTATTGAAGTGGTTGGTACACTAAAATACACAAATAATTAATAAATAGTGATAGTTTTACAATATTATTCGTATTTTTGCAGCACTTATCAAGTAATAACGTAGAAGTAAAGGAATAAATGACAAAATGCTATCCACATATCACGACCACGTTTATGTGTACAACCATGACCCTTTGGGGTTAAGGATAGTATTGTGTTTCTACGTGAATCACGCTTGCAGAAGGCAGGCGAAATCAAATCAAACAACATTCTTAAAACAAATTGAAATGCGCCCTGTTGAGGTGGGTTTCTCCTAAATAAATAATTAGCAAATGAAAGTTATGAAATTCGGCGGAACATCCGTAGGTTCCGTGAACAGTATCTTAAACGTGAAGAAAATCGTAGAGTCGGTAAACGAGCCGGTAATTGTTGTTGTGTCTGCACTTGGTGGCATAACAGACAAGTTGATTGCCACTACCAAGATGGCAGCAGCCGGAGATACGGCTTATCAGCAAGCGTTCAACGAAATAGTAGAGCGTCACTACGATATGATTGCTAATGTAATTCCTGCAGGCAAAGCGCAAGATGCACTGAAAGATAAAGTTACTGCACTGCTTGGCGAACTGCACAATATCTATCAAGGCATTTATCTTATAAAAGACCTTTCTCCCAAAACTTCGGATACCATCGTGAGCTATGGAGAGAGAATCTCTTCGCTTATTGCTACCGAAATAATAGACGGAGCAAAATGGTTTGACTCTCGCTTGTTTATGAAGACAGAGAAAAAACGTTCCAAGCATCTGCTGGATACTGAGCTAACCAACGAACTGATAAAAGAAACCTTCAAAAATCTTCCTCAAGTAGCTGTGGTAGGTGGTTTTATCTCTTCAGATAAAAACACCGGAGATGTGACCAACCTTGGTCGCGGTGGTTCCGACTATACGGCCTCTGTACTTGCAGCCGCTCTTGGTGCCTCTGTATTGGAAATATGGACTGATGTAGATGGCTTTATGACTGCCGACCCACGAGTGATTTCTGCTGCTTATGTTATTGATGAACTTAGCTATGTAGAGGCTATGGAGTTATGTAACTTTGGTGCAAAGGTGGTGTATCCGCCTACTATCTACCCGGTTTTTCATAAGCGTATACCCATTCTGATAAAAAACACCTTCAATCCCGAAGCTAAAGGAACATCCATTCTCGATAAGAAAGGTAACCCCGAAGGGAAAGCAATTAAAGGAATATCTTCTATTAACGATACCAGCTTAATTACCGTGCAAGGACTTGGTATGGTGGGTGTTATCGGTGTAAACTACCGCATCTTCCGCAAACTCGCCGAAGGTGGCATCAGCGTATTTATGGTTTCACAAGCTTCGTCGGAAAATAGCACCTCTATCGGAGTGCGCAATGATGATGCTGATCTGGCTTGCGAATTGCTCAATAAGGAGTTTGACAAGGAGATAGAGATGGGCGAGATAAACAAAGTAGTTGCCGAAAGCGGACTTGCTACCGTGGCAATTGTGGGCGAGAATATGAAGCATACACCGGGTATTGCCGGTAAATTGTTTGGTACACTGGGACGTAACGGTATCAACGTAATTGCTTGTGCACAAGGAGCTTCGGAAACTAATATCTCGTTTGTTGTCGAAGCCAAATCGTTGCGTAAGACACTCAACGTTATTCACGATTCCTTCTTCCTTTCCGAATACAAGGTACTCAACCTCTTCATCTGCGGGACAGGTGTTGTGGGTGGTAGCTTGATTAGTCAAATACACAACCAACGTCAGAAACTGATGGACGAACGCGGGTTGAAACTCAACGTGGTAGGCATTGCCGATCAATTCAAGGTAATGTTCAACCGTCGCGGCTTCGACTTGAGTACCTATCAGGAAGAGTTGGCAAAGAACGGTATTGAAAATACGGGTGATGCCTTGCGCGAAGGAATTATCGGCATGAATATCTTTAACTCCGTATTTGTAGATTGTACCGCCAGTGGCGCCATTGCCTCTATGTACAAAGACCTATTGGAACACAACATCTCGGTGGTTGCTGTGAATAAGATAGCTGCATCTTCGGCCTACGCCAATTATAAAGATTTGAAACAAACAGCGCGTCGTCGCGGTGTTAAGTATCTTTTCGAGACCAATGTAGGTGCTGGACTTCCTATCATCAAAACCATTAACGACCTGATAAATAGTGGTGATAAAATACTGAAGATAGAAGCGGTGCTTTCGGGTACGCTCAATTACATCTTCAACAAGATTAGTGCCGATATACCTTTCAGTCAAACAATTAAAATGGCGAAAGAAGAAGGTTATTCCGAACCCGACCCACGTGTGGACTTGAGTGGAACAGACGTAATCCGCAAGCTTGTAATTCTGGCGCGCGAAGCCGGTTATGCAATGGAACAGGCTGATGTAGAGAAGAACCTTTTTGTACCAGACTCTTTCTTTGAAGGTTCATTGGAAGATTTCTGGAAAAACATATCAGAACTTGATGGTGACTTTGAAACCCGCCGCCAAGTGCTCGAAAAAGAGAACAAACATTGGAAATTTGTGGCCAAGCTCGAAGATGGTAAAGCTTCTGTGGGCTTGCAGGAAGTAGATATGCAACATCCGTTTTATGCACTGGAAGGTAGCAACAATATCATTCTCATTACTACCGAGCGTTACAAAGAGTATCCGATGTTGATTCAAGGATATGGGGCTGGTGCCAGTGTAACCGCAGCCGGAGTATTTGCCGATATTACAAGTATTGCTAACGTATAAAGGTATTCGTGATGAAACACCTTGTAATATTGGGAGATGGAATGGCGGATTGGGCTATTCCTGCTCTTCAAAATAAAACAATCTTGCAGCATGCTCATACTCCCTATATGGATATGCTTGCCCGGATGGGACGCAACGGATTACTGAAAACCGTAGCCGAAGGCTTTCATCCGGGGAGCGAAGTGGCTAATCTTTCTGTCTTAGGTTACGACCTTTGCGAAATATACGAAGGAAGAGGTGTGCTCGAAGCCGCAAATATCGGTGTTGATGTGCAACCAGGCGAAATGGCTATGCGCTGCAACCTCATAACGATAGAAGACGAAAAGATTAAGAATCATTCTGCCGGACATATAAGTAACGAAGAGGCGGACGAGCTTATTGCTTATTTACAAAAAGAACTCGGTAATGACCAAGTTGCCTTCCATACCGGTGTTTCTTACCGGCACTTGTTGGTCATAAAAGGTGGCAACAAAGCACTTAACTGCTTTCCTCCGCATGACCATCCGGGCAAAGCATTTCGTCCGTTATTGATACAACCCGCTACCCCCGAAGCTGAAGAAACAGCTCGTTTGCTGAATGAATTGATTCTAAAATCACAGGAATTACTTAGTAATCATCCCATTAACCAAAAACGAATAGCCGAAGGAAAAGACCCTGCTAATAGTATATGGCCGTGGTCACCGGGTTATCGCCCTAAGATGCAACCTCTATGGCAGACTTATCCGCAAATTAAAAATGGAAGTGTTATCTCTGCGGTAGACCTTATCAATGGTATTGGCTACTACGCAGGCTTAAAACGAATAAATGTGGAAGGGGCTACCGGACTTTACAACACCAATTACGAAAATAAGGTCGCTGCCACTCTGCAAGCACTCGTAGATGACGACTTCGTCTATCTGCACGTCGAAGCTAGTGACGAAGCCGGTCATGAGGGAGATGTAAATCTAAAGATACGAACAGTAGAAGACCTCGATAGTAAGGTGGTTGGACCTATCTATGAGGCGGTAAAGAATTGGAACGAACCTGTGTCCATTGCCGTACTACCCGATCATCCTACACCTTGCGAACTTCGCACCCATACAGCCGAACCAGTTCCTTTTTTAATTTGGTATCCGGGTATAGAGGCAGACAACGTACAAAGTTACGATGAAGATGCTGCCAAAGACGGAGTATATGGATTATTGGAAAAGAATGAATTTATGAAGATTTTTATATAAGATGAAATACTACAGCACTAACCACCAAG
Organism: Bacteroides sp. 214; assembly: GCF_010501015.1. GTDB lineage: Bacteria > Bacteroidota > Bacteroidia > Bacteroidales > Bacteroidaceae > Bacteroides. The sequence continues at coordinate 24,979 of NZ_QVML01000004.1, forward strand.
CCCCTCTCGCTTCTTTACAAGAAGCCGTAGTCAAAGGACTCGCATCCGACAAAGGATTATATATGCCCGAGACCATCAACCCCTTGCCAAAGGAATTCTTTGAACAGATAGATACGCTCTCTTTTCAAGAGATAGCATACCAAGTAGCCAATGCTTTCTTTGGCGAAGATGTACCTGCCGAAGTCTTGAAGGCAATTGTTTATGATACTCTTAGCTTTGATGCACCATTGGTTCAAGTAACCGATAATATCTATTCATTGGAATTGTATCACGGACCGACTCTTGCTTTTAAAGATGTAGGCGGACGCTTTATGGCGCGTTTGCTTAGTTACTTCATCAAACAGCAGGGGCAGAAAGATGTAAATGTGCTGGTAGCTACTTCGGGAGACACAGGAAGTGCAGTAGCAAATGGTTTCCTGGGTGTAGAAGGTATACATGTTTATGTATTATATCCCAAAGGAAAGGTGAGCGAGATACAAGAAAAACAGTTCACTACCTTAGGGCAAAATATTACTGCACTCGAAGTTGACGGCACATTTGATGACTGTCAGGCATTGGTTAAAGCTGCTTTTATGGATAAGGAACTTAACGAAAAATTGTTGCTTACCTCAGCAAATTCTATCAATGTAGCACGTTTCCTTCCGCAAGCATTCTACTATTTTTACGCTTATGCACAACTAAAGAAACTTGGAAAGGAGCAACAAATGGTGATGTGTGTACCCAGCGGCAACTTCGGGAATATTACCGCAGGCTTATTTGGTAAAGTAATGGGGCTCTCTATCAAGCGTTTCATTGCTGCCAACAATCGTAACGATATATTCTATCAATACCTGCAAACAGGAATATACACTCCTCGTCCTTCTACCACCACCATTGCCAATGCTATGGATGTGGGAGATCCGAGTAATTTTGCCCGTGTACTCGATTTGTACAAACATAATCATAAAGCAATCACTGCCGAGATAAGCGGAGCAACCTACACCGATGAAGAAATTCGTGAAACGGTAAAGCAGGTTTATCAAGAAGAGAACTACCTTCTTGACCCTCATGGAGCTTGTGGATTCCGTGCGTTAAAAGAAGATTTGAAACCTGGCGAAATCGGCGTATTTATTGAAACTGCACATCCTGCTAAGTTCCTCGAAACGGTAGAAGAGATTGTAGGCGAACGTGTTGAAATCCCTGCGAAACTTCAAGCGTTTATGAAAGGCGAGAAGAAGAGTTTACCGATGGGAAAAGGGTTTGAAGAATTTAAGAGTTACTTGTTGAGTACTAAGTAAGTACTTAATTTATTTCTTTCTCTTGTCCGGCATTAACAAACAATACATCGCCGATGTTATTGAACTCGGAGAAGAAATGGGTAGCGTCGTGCTTAATGATGCGCTCGTTGAAACCGATAATGGTAAGTCCGGCATTCTTAGAGTATTCTTCTACTATCTGCGATAGTGGTTGTTCTTCTCCTTTGGTTAAAATCTCTATGTTGTTGAGAGTAATGGGTAGTCTTCCTTCGGCAATTCGTTGGGTTAACGACTCTTTTACACCGTCAACTTCGCTTGAGGTGGTGGGTACAAATATCTTGATATGGCTATGTTTCCAGTATGGGTGTGCCATAATGATGTAACCCAGTAGAATCATAAAGTTGGTGTTTCGCGAGTCTGCTTCCCGAATCCATACGTGTATACCGTTAATAGGGTTGAAGAAGTGTTCTGAACCTGCAAAAATGCAAACGTCAAAGTCACCTGCCCGCACCAGATTTACATTCTCTAAGATACGCGTTAGCTCTTCTGGGTGTCGCTTGTCGTATTCAAACACCACCAAATTATTCTCCATACCCGAGATAGAGGGGGATTGAATAACCTGTGCTATTGCAGAGGTGTATGAGGGCGAAATCATCGTGTCAATATACAAAGTGCTTTTTTGTAATCGTTGTGTTTGGATAAGTTGCTCCAATACCTCTTTAGATTCAGACACTGTTTGTTTACTATAATATCCCTCTATCAGGTGGAAATAGGTGCCAAATCCATGCTGATAACTTATCCACTTCATTAGCGACAGTACCTTGTCGCGAGTTAGTGAATTGGGAGAGATACACACAGCGGCCGGTCTCCACTCTTCTTTATCCATACCGGTTTGGTGCTTTTGCATATAGATTTGCAAGTGGCGGTTTAACTGAAATAATGCTCCGCGGAAGATATTTACAAGTCCTTTTTTCTCCTTATTATTATGCTCAATAAATAGATAAATCGTAATAATAAGCAGATAAGCAAGAAGTGTATATAGCGGACTAATCATAAACATGACCCATACCGACAGCAAGAAACCCGCTAAAGAAATATACCATTTCGACCGGAAACGTGGACGATAGGAGGGAGGCGAACCGAAGTGATTCAGGAATGAACTGAGACACAACGTGCCGTAGGTAATTAGAAAGAACATAGAGATAATCTCTGCCACCGTGTTTACATCTCCCAAAAGGATGAAAACAAGTGCGATGGCAAATGAGAAGAGAGAGGCGTTGTGTGGCTCGTTATTCTTTCCTTTCCCTTTTGCAAGAAAAAGGTTGATCTTACGGAAAGGGAATGTGCCGTCAGTAGCGATAGCTTGTAGGGTGCGTGGGGCTACCAGCATGGCGCCAAGTGCCGATGAAGAAGTACATGCTGCCAATCCTACAGGGATAATGATAGAACCGAAGAGTGCTATGCGCGACATAATCAGTTGGTCGGACAATAAATCAGCTTGCGAGGCGGAATTAGACAATTTCAGAGCTACCAGAATATATACAACAAAGCCGGTAAAGGTTCCCAGCATGGTGCCGAGTGGGATTGCCTTTGCAGGATTCTTCAAATCTCCACTAAGTCCTACTCCCGCTGTCATTCCGGTAAACGCGGGGAAGCAAATAGCAAAAACAATAAAGAACTTATCCATATTAAAGAAGCCAAAACTATCGGGGATAAACTCTGCTGCGCCGGAATTGCTCACCGGCTTACCAAGAAAGAAGAAGATAAAAGAGACAAGCAGTAGGAAATTTACCACATAAAGTAGCTTCATGCCCGACCCGGATCCTTGCGTAAGAATCAAATAGCCAAGTATGAGTAGTGTTGGTACACTAATAACCTGTTTAGGAAGATCATATCCATAAGTACTAGCAAACCAATCGAACAATGGTTGAAATGCTTCGGCAAAGGCTATCGTATAAAAAGCAATACTAATGGTTTGCGACAGAAAGAGCGTAACACCAATGGTCGAACCCAACTTCAAACCAAACGAGCGGGAAATGATGAAATATTCACCTCCACCTTCTACGCGGGTGTTCGTAGCCAGTTCGGAGATAGCCAGTGCGGTAGGTACGGTAATTAAGTGCCCCAATATAATAATGAAAAGTATACCGAAGAATCCAAGTTCACCTGTGGCATATCCCATACGAAGGAACAAAATAGCTCCCAGAATAGAAGATATAGAGGTCAGGAAAACAGCGGGTGCGCCAAATCCTGTGGTTCGTGTATGTGCTTTTTCATTTTTCATTTTACGAATGTACACATTTCAATTGAAACGCTTTTAGTGTATTGAATGTTTTCTTTTTTTAGAGAGTTGCATTTTCTCCAAATCAAGAGAGTCTTAGTTGAGTTTGTTTTTGGTTAATTTCAAAAATTTGATTTTTTTTAATAAAACTGGTTACATTCTATTTTTCTTATCGTCCTAATAGTAAATAACCTAATAAAACATATCAGAATGATTATGAGCTTGATAAAGCACGGTTTTCATTATTTGGTTTTTATATCTAGTAACACTTTTTTAAGTGTATTGATAATATTAAGAAGCCAAAAGTGTGCTTCAATCTGAAATGTGAATATAACAAATACACCATTATTAATTAAAAATTAGATCTATGAGGAATCATTTATTCTTGCGGAGAAACACACAATTCATGAAATGGGTTTTTTGTGTGTGTCTTCTTCTTTTGGGTAGTTCAACGTTCGGTGTAGCCGAATTGCGGGCAAACTCTGTTGAGGCTACTCAGCAAAGCAAAACAGTAAAAGGTACTGTTGTTGATGAATTGGGCGACCCAATCATTGGTGCGAACGTAAAGGTGCAAGGTGTAGCCGTTGGTGCTATTACCGATATTAATGGAGCTTTTAGCTTATCAGTGCCTGCTGGTGCTAAGCTGGAAGTGTCTTTCATTGGTTGTGTAACACAAGTGGTAGCAGTACCAGCTAGTGGAGTTGTAAGGGTAATACTGAAAGAGGACTCTCAATTGCTGGATGAAGTTGTAATTGTGGGTTATGGTACACAACGCGTGAAAGACTTGACTGGAGCGGCAGCTCATGTGAAGATGGACGAAATTGCCGATCTTCCGGGTGCTTCTATTATTGATGCGCTCGCTGGACAGGTAGTTGGTTTAAGTGTGTCTCAAAGTGATGGTCGACCTGGTAGCACTGGATCTTTGAAAGTACGACAACCGATGGCTTTCGGCTCTGAGGTAGCGTTTAACAATCCATTGATTGTTATTGATGATGTGGTACAAGTTGATGAAGAAGGTTCTCCAAGTATGACTGCATTTAATATGTTAGACCACTCTGAAATTGAAACAATGACTGTGCTAAAAGATGCATCGGCTGCTATTTATGGCTCTCGTGCGTCAGCAGGGGTAATACTTGTAAAAACTAAACGTGGGCAGAAAGGTGCACCGAAGATTTCTTATTCAGGGAAATTGGATTTTTCAGATGCAGTAAGTCATACAAAAGTAATGAATGCATACGAATTGGGGGTGTTTACGAATCGCTTGATTCAACAAGGTTTTACCAATGATCCAAAAGCCATGGAAAAATTCTTGAAGTACAAATATACGGATGCCGAATTAGAACAGTTGAAAAACACAAACCACAATTGGTTAGACAAAGCCTGGGATTCGGCAATCTCTCATCGTCATTCGTTGAATGTAAGTGGAGGTGCTGAGAATATGAATTTCTTCGCAGGGCTTACGTATCAAAAACAAGAAACCAACATGGGTAGTACGCAAGATTATGATAAGTGGACATTCCGTGTAGGTGGTGATATGAAGGTAGCTGCGGGTTTAACCCTTTCTGCTACTATCGCAGGTTATAATCAACAACAAGTATCTTCTAGGGGTCAAAATAAAATGGGATCAGGTCCTTGGGGAACAGCCTCTACATCTGATGATTATACGCAACTTCGCCATATGCCCAGATATATACCAGTTGAAGTAGAAGTGCTTGATCCTGCTACAGGTGAGATGAAAAATTACTACACTTCTCCATGGGCAGGTCCTTATGAATCGAGCACAACGGGAGAAGAAACCCTAAGTGGTTTTGGCTTCTTTAACTATTTTGCCAACGAAAAAGCAGCAAGTACTACCAAAGATGCAAATGGTTACAATGCCAATTTCTCTTTAACATACGATGTACCTTTCGTTAAAGGTCTAAGTTTGAAGGGAACATATGCTGTAAGCTATGCAAATACATTTAGTGAAATGGTAGGTGGTCATTACACACTGGCACGTGCTATTAATACAGACTCCTCTATTCATTTGCCTGTTCATGCTAATACGCAGTACAAGCTAATTACTTATGGGAATCAAGCTAAAGCTTCCGATCGTCCGGGAGTTGTATATACAAAGGGTACTACCAAAACTCAACAAATGAACTTTATGATTAATTATAATCGTACGTTTGGTAAACATGAAGTAGCAGCTACAGGAGTCGTTGAGCGTGGTGAGAGTGAAGGTACTGACCAAAGAACAGCTTATTACGATCGTAATTTGCTTTACACTGGTGCAAGCAATACAGCTGGAACTTTAGATGCAAGTGCAAGTGCTACTTATTTGAAGAAATATGAAAGTGGCTCACTGTCGTATATAGGGAGAGTGAACTACAAATATGACAATCGTTATCTATTCCAATTTCTTATCCGCACAGATGCCTCTACCAGATTTGCTCCAGAGAACTATTGGGGGATATTTCCTACAGCTTCTGTAGGTTGGGTTATCTCAGAAGAAAAGTTCTTTCAAAACAGTAGAATATCTGATATATTTGATTACCTGAAAATTCGTGCAAGCTTAGGCAAAACAGGTAAGGATAATGTGAAGGCTTGGCAATGGCTTCAAATTTATGAAGTTAATGCAACTTCCGGTTTGGGCTTTGGGTCATCAGGTGGTATGCAAGCTCCAGGTGCTACAACAACTGCGGCAGCTAACCGTGACCTTAAGTGGGATAGTACAATAAAGCAAAATTACGGTATTGACTTCAATGTACTTGATAATCGTTTAAGCCTTTCTACTGATTTTTATTACGACAAGACATCTGATTTGATAATGAGTATTCCGAGTGTTGAAGAACCTATCTATATTGGTGCAACTTATCCACCAATGAACTATGGAAAGAAAGATGCTTGGGGTTGGGAATTTTCAATAAGATGGAATGATAAGATAAATCAAAACATCCTTCCTTCATGGGGACCCATTAAATATGGAATAGGTATGGATTATGGCATCAGCTGGAATAAAACAGTATTAGGAAATGATGAGGTATTTGATTATCCGGCTTATTATGCAGGAGCTTCTGAATATACAGGATATCATTCGCCCGACCATACTTGGGGGCTTAAGACATGGAAAGAAACAAGTCAAGGTGACGGGATGCTTCGTACGCAGGCAGATATTGATAAATACTGGGCATACCTCGAAGCCAATGCAATTGCATCAGGAAGAGACGCCTCTACCGTAAGGTATTTTAAGAAGACTAAGTCAGAAATGTATCCGGGTATGATTGCTTACAAAGACTTGCGTGGCGATATAGATGCAGATAATAAAACTTGGGCAGGTCCTGATGGTATTATATCTGATGACCACGGACAAGATTTAGGTAAATTAGCAAACAATCGCCGTCATGGTATAAACACCAAGCTGAGTGCTCAATGGGGTAATTTTAGTTGGAATGCTCAATTGTCAACTTCTTGGGGTGGTTATACAACGTTTGTAAGTAATACGACACAAGGTATTGGTGAAGGAACTTTTATTTGGTCTCAGTTTGCTTATATGAATGATATGTTTGATCCTGAAGAAAATCCAAATGGGAAATATCCAAGCATGGCAGCAAAGGTTAGTAATGCGTTTACGACTTCTGATTTTTGGCAAGTATCATCGTTCCGTATGTATGTACGCAATATGTCGTTCTCTTATAGCTTCCCCAAAGATTTGTTGAAGAATACAGGTATTGACAAGGTGGCTATTACATTGACGGGTAATAATTTGTGGGATTTCTATAATCCATATCCTAAGAAGTTTAAGAATAACTATGATGCGATTCGTACGAATTATCCAACATTGAGAACATGGACCTTGGGCGTTAACTTGACGTTCTAGTGCAGATTCAATGATATAAAATAGATAAATTCAAAAAATATGAGAAATAAAATTTTATTAATACTGATGGGTGTTTGTTTATTAACGGGCACTTCGTGTAGCGACTCATTTCTAGAAGATAAAAGAGACTACAATAATATGATTCCGCTTTATGTCTTTAGCGACCCGGCTCAAGCTTCTGCTGTGCTTGCTAAGCTATACAGGCAAGCGTATAGAGATGGTGGTTACAGCATGCCTTCTCACGGGGCTGATGCTATGATGAGGCAAGGTGCAAACAATGGTGGACAGCAATATGGCCTTTCAGAAGAGTTCCCAAGTGGATTTGGAGGTAGTTCATTTGCAACAGACGGTAGATACACAGGTCGTGCAGATAAGAATACAAAGGCAGGTAATCATATAGCTAATCCTCCTTATTGGAATCAGCCAAGGAATAATAAGAATTTCAATAACATAAACCAGTTCACGTTATTTCCAACCATCTATTTATTGAATGATTACATCAAAGAAATTGATAACTCTCGCTCGCTTATTGATGATAATCAATTTTGGGATAGATTGAAGGGGCAAGCCATTTTCTTGCGCGCATGGATTTATTTTGATGCTGCCCGGTTCTATGGAGGTGTTCCTTATTATTGTACAGAGTTGGATAGTCCACAGCCTAATGATGTATCAGACCGTATGTCGGTGCCTGATATGATTGAGAAAATTTGTGCCGATTTGGAACACGCAGCTTCATTACTTCCCGATAAATACGATGAAACGAATGAGGGTCGCCTTACGCGTATTGCTGCTTTGGCTATGATTAGTCGTGTGCGTGTGTATGCAGCCAGTCCGGTATTCAATGCGAGTTGGGACAATCCGGGCGGTGTGCGTTGGCAAAAGGCTTTGGATGCATCTCTGGCTGCCGAAGCTGCTGCTAATGCTGCTGGCTATGGTACAAGTGTAACTAATATTGATACATGGGATAAATCATTCTATGGCTATGCTAGTGGCGTTTTCAATCCCGAAGCCATTATCAAGATTCAAAAGAGTGATGATGGAAGTGGTGCTACCGGCAACTATTACAATACATGGGAAAATGTCATTCGTCCGGGCGTTGCTCGTGCAGAAAGCACACAAGCAGGTTTGCCAGCACCTGACCAAATGTTGATGGAATTCCCGATGAAAGATGGAAAACGCCCAACTGTAGAGAATGGTTATGACGATGTGAAATTCTATCGTAATCGTGACCCACGTTTCTACAAAACGTTTGCATTTTCAGGGTGTCAATGGCCAGGTGGAAAACAGACCCAGATATGGTTGTATGCTTATAGAAACAGTGCTACAGAACTTCGGTATACAGACGGTAGTACTGGTGACGGTGGAGCGAATAAAAAAAGCCGTGCTTTAGTATGGAAAATGTCCGATCCTAATCTTGGCATAGGTTCAGAAACCACAGGTACTGCAGATATCCTTGAATATCGTTACGCAGAAATATTGCTGAACATCGCTGAATGTTATGCTGCACAAGGTAATGCTGGGAAATGTCTAGAATATCTTGGTAAAATCCGTTCACGTATAGGTATCCCCTCTGCAAATAATTATGGTATTGGTGCTATTTCTGATAGATATGCTCTGATTGAAGCTGTATTGTATGAACGTCGTATTGAACTGGCTTACGAAGGTAAGCGCGTTCACGACATGAAACGTTGGTTGCTTTTTGAAGGAGGTGCTGGATTTGATCCTCAATTTGTATGGGGTGGTAATACTGGTAATATATATGATGCGGAAGCTGCTTACGGACAAGGCTGGAAACTATACAATGGTACAAATGGCAGACCAAATTATAGCAAAACAGATAATGTACTGACAAAATTAGGTTTATCTCGTTGGTGTGGAAAGAAGCACACATCCAAAGTGTGGGCGTACGATTTGGGAGCTAACCAGAATATGAATCCTACGTATGATACTACAACTAAGGAATTCTTGCATCCTTTGCGCGAGAATGCAGATTTGAATGCTGTCCCCAACATCAGACGTGAAATGTCCGAAGCAGAACGCAATGCTGCTTTTGATAAGCTGGATGCTTTTTATGCAAACACAGGTATAACTACAGTAGATTTATACACCGCTGTTGATAAAAAATACGGTATGGACTCTGGGTCAAGTGCTGAGAATCAAAATTTCCAATTTGCTTGGAGAGGTTGGTATTACTCGTATCCTATTCATTACGATATGTATGACTCTGCTAAAGGTAATAGTTGGATATCTCAAACCGAAGGTTGGATGGTTGCCAACGCTACTACAACAGGTGGACCAAATATGGCCGAACAAGACGGTACATACGTATACTGTACCCCCGAATAGTAACTCCTAGAACCTTATATAAATAGGCTGTCTCAAATTTGTTGAGATAGCCTATTTTTTGATTACCGAATATTTGAAGCGTATCCTAACTTTAACAAATGCCCGAAAGGTGAAAACATAACCTTATTTGAAGAAAACGTTAACATACACACACATTAGGTTGTGCCAACGCGTTGGCACTGTCGTGCCAGTGTTGATGCACAGTAGTGCCAGTGCGTTGGCACAACTTTGCCAATGCATTGGCATAACCTACCATTTGTATGTCAAAAAAGGTCCGTGTTTCTATGGAACTTGTGTGTGGTTATTTACCTTGGCGATATAAAGCAAACCGGAAGAATACATTTTTTTTAATTAAACTGATTACATCCTGCTTTTATCCCCGTCTAGTCAATAGATAACCTATTGAAAACACTAAAAAAAGAAATTATGGGCTTAATGAAACGTAGTTTTCATTGTTTGCTTTTGCTGTCAGTGGTGCTGTCGGTAGGAGCTTGTAATATGCAAAAAAAACAAGCTAAGCTAGCCGACGAGAACCAATACAAACTCTCCGTTTGTGATTGGATGATATTGAAACGCCAAAAGATTGGTGCGTTTCAGTTGGCGCATGAAATCGGTTCCCAAGGATTGGAGCTCGATATGGGCAGTCTTGGGCGACGCGACTCCTTTGATAATAAACTGCGCGAACCTCATTTTCAGACATTATTTAAAGAAAAAGCAGCAGAGTTCTCTATCGAGATCTCCTCTATTGCTATGTCTGGCTTTTATGCACAATCTATTGTCGAACGCGAAAGCTATACCGACCTCATTGCCGATTGCCTTGAAACGATGAAAGTAATGGGTGTGAGGATTGCTTTCTTGCCACTTGGTGTACAAGGAAATCTGGTAGAAAAGCCCGAAATACGTCAGGAAATGGTACGTCGCCTTAAAGTGATAGGTGATATGGCTGCCAAAGATGGGTTGACTATTGGCATTGAAACAGCTTTAGATGCTGCTGGCGATGTGGAACTGCTGAAAGAGATAAACTCGCCCGCTATTAAAATTTACTTTAATTTCCAGAATTCATTGGAAGCTGGTAGAGATATTTATAGCGAACTGCGCACGCTGGGCAAAGATCGTATTTGCCAGATACACTGCACCGATACCGATGGTGTGTTACTGCGTGATAATAAACGGTTGGATATGCACAAGATAAAAGAAGTGTTGGACGAGATGCAGTGGAGCGGTTGGCTGGTTGTAGAGCGATCTCGCGATGCGAATGACGTGCGCAATGTGAAGGGCAACTTCGGTGCGAACATTGCTTACTTAAAAGAGATATTTAGAAATTGAGAATTATAAAAAAACACAATGTTTAATTAAAAATTTAATCTATGAAGATGAATTATTTATTCTTATCGGGAAATAGACAAATAGGTAAGTGGGCAGCCGCTTGCTGTTTATGCCTATTTCTGGTAGGTGTAACTTCATGTCAGCATGGTCTTGATGACAGCGAACGGTTTTCCGGTGGCGTAACAGGGGTTACACTGGAATCACCGAATCCGAGTGAAGTAACCTTTACCAAAGTTGCGGGAACATCAAATGTAAAGATCGAATGGCCCGTAGTATATGGAGCAGGCGGTTATGCATTCTCACTTTATATTGTCGACGATCCTGATAATCCGGAATTGGTTGGCGAAGAAAATGAGTTTGTTGATGGCATTTCGATAATTCGTGAGTATAAGGAAGACACCAAATACATGGCGAATATCACAGCGTTAGGAAATGAAAAACTTAATAACAAAGATGCGGCTCCATCCGAAGTATCCTGGAGTACTTTACTTGCGGCTACAATGGTACCCGATGGACTCGATTTGACGACTTATTTTGCCGATTTCGAAGATCCGGGCGAAGAAGTGGCATATGAATTGGCACCCAATGGTAATTACACTGTGTCTGGCGAAATTAATTTTGGTACAGCCAATGTAACCCTTCGTGGTAATAAATTGTCTCCAGCTACTGTAGTGTTGAGCGCCGGATTTAAATCACAAGGTGGTGGAAACAACTTCAAGTTTATCAATTTCAAATGCGAAGGACTTACCGGTAGTAAATCGTTTTATGGATTTAATGCTATCCCCGAAGGTGCCGCATTGGTTTCAAACGGATATATTGTTAAGAACCCGATTGTAATCCAATCTTGTAGTTTCGAGAAATTGCCAGTTCATCTATTCTTTGACGACGGTAAGCATTATGCTGTTTCTGTATTCCTTGTAGATAATTGCGTTGTAGAATTAACCAACAACGGACGTTTTTATCAAAACTCGGGAAGTAATGGTGGTGTAAGCAATTTCACTATTTCAAACAGTACAGTATACAAAAATAATCAAGGTAAAGACTACTTTATGCAATTAAGTGGCCAGCGTCCTCATCAGTTAGGTTGGACTTCGGCAGGACAAACCTATAGAAATTGTACGTTCTATCAATTCGACCGTATGCACAACTCAAACAACTATTCGCGTAATGAGTTAAATTGTTACACCACTGTTGAAAATTGTATTTTCTTAGATGGTCTTCGCGATGCTGCGGCACGTTATATTCTTCCAAGCAACAACGTTAATAACAAAACGTTGACGTTTAAGAATAATACTTATTGGAGAAACGGTGCTGCGGAAACCGGTAATGGGAATTATGATAAGAGTGGTACTTCACTCGATGAAGATCCCGGATGTAAAGACCCATCAAGTGGTGACTTTACCGTAACCAATCCGAATACGATTGCAAGACGCATTGGTGACCCACGTTGGTTTGAATAAAATAGATGAATAATTTTAATACTATAACAATGAAATATAATAGTATATTTAAACTTACTTTGAGCGTTCTTCTGGCTTTCATTATGTCGTTATCGGCATACGCGCAGCAGACTCAAACGTTTAGCGGCGTAGTTGTAGACGAGGCCGAGGAGCCCGTAATTGGTGCAAGCGTAAAGATATTAGGAACATCAACCGGTGTTATTACCGACATAGATGGACGTTTCACGCTGAAGGTGGCTAAAGAGCAAGTGGTAGAAATCTCTTTTATGGGATATACACCGATAAAGGTTACAGACTTCAAACAAACCAGATTCGTGTTGAAAGGAGATGCGATGTTGCTCGACGAAGTTGTAGTAGTAGGTTACGGTACGCAGAAAAAAGCGCACCTTACCGGTGCTATCGCCACTGTGCCGATGGACGACATTCAAGACATTTCTACAGGTAACCTATCTGCTGCATTGAGCGGTATGGTTAATGGTTTGAGCGTTAGTGGTGGTCAATCTCGTCCGGGCGAAAGCGGACGTATCTACATTCGCGACACCAATTCACTGTCCGATGTAGGAGTTACAGCACAAGAACCTCTTTATGTAATCGATGGGTACATTTATCCGAATGATGTAAAAACTCCTAGTGGAACAGAAAACCTTGGTGCTACAGCATTTAACAACCTCGACGCATCGGCTGTCGAAAGTATTTCGGTATTGAAAGATGCTGCTGCTGCTGTTTATGGTGCACGTGCTGCCAATGGTGTTATCTTAGTTACTACTAAAAAAGGGAAATTGGGTGCTCCTCAAGTGTCGTATACCGGCTCGTTCGGTTTTACCGACGAAGTAGCGCGTCCTAAAATGTTGAGTGCGTACAACTATGGTCGTTTATACAATATTACAGCTGCAGGCGACCCCAAAAATACATCGCTTAACCATACCACCGACCTCTTTCAGGCCGATGAGTTGCAAGCTATGAAAGGGTTGAACTACGACTTGCTTGATAAATATTGGAAAACAGGTATCACACAAAGACATAGTGTTAATATAGGTGGCGCAACAGAGAAAGCCAATTACTATGCCAATGTTTCTTATTTCGACCAGGAAGGTAACTTGGGTAGATTGGATTACAACCGTTGGAACTATCGTGCCGGTGTTGATGTGAAAATCAGCAAATGGTTGAAAGTAAACTTGGGTGTAGCGGGCGACTATGGTAAGAAAAACAAGCCGAATGTAAAAGTAGGTGGATCAAACCCAGAAAAAGATTACAATTTGCTGCTTACCCGTCCATATTATATTCCCGAAGAAATAAATGGTTATTACATTCCTGCTTATGGTATCAGCAATACGCAGAAAACAGGTAACCAAAACTACTCCTATGCGGTATTGCAAGACAATGGTGACTACACGCGTAATATGACTTCCAACATGAGCATCAATGGTAATGTTGAATATGATTTTGGATGGAGTAAATACTTGAAAGGATTGAACTTGAAGCTTTCCTACTCAAAGAGTATCAATAACAGCAAGAACAACCAGTATGCTTCGGATTATACCATCTATGAAATGATAAATCGCACCGGTAGTGGTGCTCACCTCTATACACCGGTTGCCGGACAAGATTATGATCCGTTTATCGCGGAAAGCAATTTCAGCCCAATGAAACTCTCGAACGGTTCTAATTCACTTCTATCGCGTAACATGACCCGTACGGACAACTATCAGATTAACTTTACCGTATCTTATGCGCGTACTTTTGGCTTGCATAACGTAAGTGGGATGTTTGCTATCGAGAAATCGGAAGCGGAGATGGAATATCTATATGGAGATGTTTCACAGGTTAGTGAAATGACGACTGGACAGTCGAACTTAATCAATCAAGGTTCCGAACAAACTACCACGTTTACTCGTAGCGAGTCGGGTACAATGTCTTACATTGGTCGTGCAAATTATACGTACAATGATAAGTACTTACTGGAATTCCTATTGCGCTCGGACGCTTCAACCAAATTTGCTCCAAGGAACTATTGGGGAACTTTCCCTTCTGTTTCTGCCGGTTGGATTATTTCTCAGGAAAAATGGATGGCAAAGGTGAAATGGGTAGACTACTTGAAAGTACGTGGGTCGTTCGGTCTTACAGGTCGCGACAACACTACCGCTTGGCAGTGGTTGCAAACATATAGCGCATCAAAAGGTAAAGGACCGGTATTTGGTGTTAATAATAATGCCAGCAGCCAGCTTACCATGAATAACAATAATGCAGCAGTAAATACTGATGTGCATTGGGATAAGTCATACAAAGCTAACTTCGGTATTGATTTCACAACATTGAATAGCCGTTTGTCGTTCAATATTGATGGATACTATGTATGGAATCGTGAGATGTTGATGAGATTGTCGCAAGAAATATCAACAGTTGTTGGTACGGAATCGGCATTTACCAATTTGGGTAAGACAGATAACTATGGTATTGAATTCTCAGCAACATGGAGAGATAAAATCGGTAAAGATTTCAAATATAGAATTAGTGTCAATACCGGATATACCGACAATAAAGTGCTTTTGATGGACTTTGAGACTGAACGAGCTTATAAGGAAATCAGAAAAGGTCATCGCTCGGATATAGGAACATGGGGTATGCAGTGTATTGGTATGTTCCGTTCGTTCCAGGATATTGAAGAGTACTTTGCAAAATACAATATCTCTACCTATATGGGTATGTCGAAAGACCAAGTGCGTCCGGGTATGTTGATGTACAAAGATGTGCGCGGTTCTGCACAACAACCTGATGGTAGCTATGGCGGTCCTGATGGTATTGTAGACTCGGAAAATGACCAGGTACGCTTGTCGAACCGTTCAAATCCATACGGATTTACCACGAATATGAGCGCGGAGTGGAAAGGTATTTCGCTTACCGCACAGATTAGTGCAAGTTGGGGTGGATATAGCCAGCTTCCTTCTGCCGCATACAAACCGGCCGATGGTCTTGAAGTTACCAATATGCCTTCGTTCTGGAAACCGGAAGATGTATTTGTTTATGAAGATATTTACGATGGATCGGGCAATCTGTTAATGCCTGCTAACCATGGAGCGAAATATCCGAATCTTAAACATGGTGTTAATGCTCAAGCTTCCTCTTTCTGGCGCGTAAGCGGTACACGTGTAAGTTTGAACCGTTTGACGTTAGCTTATGCTATACCAAAGAAGTACACCAACTATATTGGTATTCAAAGTTGTCGTTTTAATCTTACCGGACAAAACTTGTTGAGCCTCTACAATCCGTATCCTGATAATTTCATGGATCCGATGTGCAGTTATGGTAACTATCCTACGTTGAGAACATTCACCTTGGGTGTAAATGTAACATTCTAAAGAAAGTAAACAATGAAAAATAACATCAAATTATTTAGTCTTGCCTTAGTAGCAAGCGTGGCTTTAGCTTCTTGTAGCGATTCCTTCCTGGAAGAAAAGAAAGACCACGGTAGTACGAATACCGATATATATAACTACTACTCGGGTGCGGATGGCCGCATAAGAAGCCTTTATGCGAGAGCATTACCCAACACTAATGCCGATGCAGCTTGGAACAATCCATCTACGGGTCGTCCAGACGTACAATCGAAATCAACGGAAGAGTATACAGGATTCGATTTATTTGTAGATCCAACAAAAGAACTTACGGCTTTGTCGGGTGACAGAAGAGTACCCAGCTATTTTCATTATCAGATGAAAAACGCAGTAAATGTATATGGACGTATTCGTGACATCAATGATGCAATTATAGGTATTGAAGAAGGGTCATTGTCAAGAGAAGAAAAAGACCAGTTGGTTGGACAAGCCTATTTTTTGCGTGCATGGTGCTACTACAATATCGTTAAGTATTATGGCGGCATACCTATTGTAACCGAAAAACTGGAACCGGTAGAGAGCAGTAAAGTTCCCCGCTTTACAACAAAAGCTTGTATTGAGTTTATGTGCGATGATTTAGATAAAGCGGCAGAAATGTTGAAAGCTACAGGTGCTTGGGATGCTAACAACTTTGGTCGTGTAACTGCTGGTGCGGCACTTGCATTGAAAGGTAGAATACAGCTTCTTTGGGCAAGCCCGATTTTCAACAGAGCCAACGAAGTAGCACGTTGGGAGACTGCCTATACCACTATTAAAAATTCAATTCCGGTACTCGAAGAATGTGGACATGGTTTGTTTAGGCGTGGTAACAATGTGAATGGCTCGGACTTTGCGGCTATGTTCTCTACTATTTATCCTAATCCTGAAGCGGTGTTTGTTTCACTCTGTAATCAAGCTACAGGCGATGATGAAAAGAAGAACAATCCGTGGGAGAGAAATATTCGCCCGGCCAACTCGCTTGGACAAGGTTCTTACGAAGCATCTGATATGATGTTGAATCAATTCCCAATGGCAGATGGTAAGCGCCCATCAGTAAGTGGTACATACACAAATTTGGAGGTTTCCGAGCTTGAATATGATATTAATTTCCCATTTGCAAATCGCGACCCACGTTTCTATCGCACATTTGCATTCCCTGGTGTTCGTTGGGCATACAGTGGAAACCCAACACAATCCGACGCGAAAAATCCGTCGTATAACGAAGGGAAAGATTATGTATTGTGGAATTATGTGTGGTACACAAGTACAGACGATCAGGGCAATCCGGAGGGAACTTCGTATGCAGCAGATAATCTGCTTAACAGCAAAAGAACAGTTTATATACGAAAACGTTCGGATGACTATGATGTAATGAACAGCGTGTTGTATAAATATGAACCGGGTGCAGGCAACAACGCATTTGCTTTATCGGCTGCTCCTTACATGGAAATTCGTTATGCAGAAGTATTGTTGAACTATGCCGAAGCTGCTTGCGGTGCCGGACACCTTAGCGAAGCTGTAGAACAATTACGCAAAATCCGCGAACGCGCTGGTTATACTTCTGAAACCAATTATGGTTTGCAAGCTGACTTAACCTCTAATGAGGCAGCGTGTATGTCGGCCATCATTTATGAACGTCAGATAGAGTTGGCATACGAAGGTAAGCGTTTCGACGATTTGCGTCGTTGGATGTTGTACGATGGTGGAATCGGAAAAGTGGAAGGTGCTCCAAATACATGGACTTTGAGCGGATGGGGTGGAAACACTTGTATCTACTTAGGCTTTAAACCACTGAACGGACAACGTCGCGACAAAATTGAATTCCGTTTGGCTGATAGCTACGGTGTAGGTGGCACTACTGCCGACTCCGATCCTCTTTTGAAGGCTGGAGTAGAACGTCCTGCGGCTATAGATTTCCGTAAAGAAGATTTGGATACACAGCTCGAAACGTTGAGAGATTTCTATAAAACTAATTTTGTAGCTAAAAAGAAGATTGGTGATGCTCGTACTTCCGATAAAGTTGATTTGTACATTGATTTCCGTCCGAAGTATTATTTACTTGGTTTCAATGATAGTGCAATGGGTAGCTATAAAGAAGGTTTACAAACTATTGGATGGGAAGATACTAATAAGGGTAATGCACCCGGTACTTTCGACCCATTGGCTGAATAAGCAATATCCGAATAGATAAACTAAAAGAGCTATGCCACACCGGCATAGCTCTTTTTTTGAATGATTTGAGTACACAATTTACCAACAATCGTCATTATTTATTAGATTTGGCGAGGTTTCCAAATAAGAATACGACAATACTTAATTTATTATTAAAATGAAAAGAAAAGCACTGTTTTTGTTATGCTGCATACTAGGCTTTAGCTTGTATGCGCAAGTAGTTAAGGTGGACCTGAATATGTCCGGTCGCAACGATAATGAAGTTAATGAACCGGGCTATACACCTTGGACTATAGGTACTATACATACAGCTTCCATGGAGGAAGCCGGTGTTACTTTTACACTAACCGGAATAGCTCCCGGAACTGACGAGAAACTGACTAATCTCCGTTCAAGTTGGTCTAAATCCCTAGTTCAATCGCCTTATTTTATGCGGCTTGTTAATGACGGTGTTTACGTTGAGAATGATGCGCTACTGGCATTTCCTGGGGAAAGTGCTGTTATGGAGCTGAAGATATCTGGGCTCTCGGTAGGACAACATACCATTCAAACTTATCACAATGTGTGGTCGGGCAACGCGACTTCGACTACGGATTATGCACCGCTCAATGTGTTCTTAAACGGAACATTGGTGCATAACCAGGTAAGATGTTCCTGGCAGGTAAAGACGGTGCCGGAGGCAACTTGTTTGCTTACGGTTATGAATGTAACCGAAGAAGGACAAGATATGATACTTCGCTTTGAAGCCCAAAAAGACTTTACGGTTGCAGCGGGAAAAACTGCCGAATATAATGTTTATTTCAATGGCTTTTTGCTGAATGTGATTGATCGATCTAAGCAATCGTGCAATCCAGTTCCTGCTGATAGAGATATTCATGTAGAGCCCAACAATGGTTCATTAACTCTGAAGTGGGAAGAAGCTATTGACAATAGCGCTCGGTCTCATGTGTTGTATTTCGGAACAGACTCTATCGCTGTTGCTAATGCTACACCTGCCAGTACCGATGTCTACAAAGGAACCTTTGCAAGGACAGTGAAGGAATATACGGTAAATGATTTGTATAGCATGAATAACTATTTCTGGCGTGTGGACGAGGTAGATGCCAATGAGTTCACAAACAAAGGTGTGGTGTGGAAATTCCGTCCTCGCCAATTGGCTTTTGCCGGTGCCGAAGGTTACGGCCGTTTTGCTACAGGAGGTCGTGGTGGTCGCGTAGTATATGTTACCAATCTGAATGACTCCGGTGAAGGTAGCTTCAGAGCTGCTGCAACCGATGGGAAAGGTCCCCGCACGATTGTTTTCGCTGTTTCGGGTATTATTAAGTTGGAGAGCAGGCTCGTGATGGATCCGTTTGTAACCGTTGCGGGGCAAACTGCACCCGGTAAAGGAATCTGTTTTCGCTCGGCTCCAATAGGAGTAGGTAAAGAGTCTATCGTTCGTTTTATACGTTCTCGCTTGGGAGCGGGAGATACTGCCGATGGTATGGGAATGACCGGAGGTAATCACTCTATTATGGACCATGTTTCTATCAGTTGGGCAATAGACGAGGTATTCAGCTCGAGAGGTGCGCTTAATATAACGCTTCAACGCTCGCTTATTTCAGAGGCATTGAACATTGCGGGACATAAGAATTACGGAGCGGGTACACGTCACGGATACGCGGGTAGCGTTGGAGGTGATGTGGCTTCTTTGCATCACAACTTGCTGGCGCACAACGACGGACGTAACTGGAGTATGGCAGGCGGACTCGATGGTGCCGGCTACTATTCAGGCAGATTGGATATTTTCAACATGGTGGTTTACAATTGGGGCGGACGTACAACAGACGGTGGTGCTCACGAAGTGAACTTTGTTAATAACTATTATAAAGAAGGTCCGGCTACCAGAACAACAAGCCATATGTTATCTGCCGATTTGGAAGGTACCGGAAGTGGTTCGCAAAGCTATTACTACAAGGGCAATGTGCAACAAAAGGCTGATGGTACATTCAGGCATGATGGAACAAATGATGAGGGTGGACGCCGATATACCTTAAAGAATAGTCAAAAACTTGATTGGACGCTATGGAGTCCGGAACCTTTCTTCCCTTCTTATGCCAAGATAGAAACTGCTTATGAAGCTTACAAGTCGGTTCTCTCGGATGTGGGTTGTACAATGCCGGTGCTCGATGACCACGATGTACGTGTGATTAACGAAACCAAAAACGGTACATATTCGGCAACGGGAAGTGCTTCGAATGACAAGGGACTTATCGACCACGAAGATGATGCGGGTGGCTACGAAGACTATGGCAACGAAGTGCGCCCCGATTGGTTTGATACGGATAAAGATGGTTTGCCCAACTGGTGGGAAGCGCTTATTGGCACAAATCCCAATTCGCCCGAAGGAGATTTCTCTGACGCTAATGCCGACCCCAACAAAGAAGGAATTACCAACTTGGAGAAATACCTGGAGTGGATGGCTAATCCTTATTTTTACACGAAGTATAATGAGCCACTTACCATCGATTTTGCTCCGTACTTCGTAGGTTACACGGCAAATCCTGTTTATTCAACCGTGGCAGTAGATGGATTAAATGTATCTTTTACAGGTTCTCAGGCTACAATTACCACCACTGCAACTCAAGAATCTATTTATAGCTTCGATGTAAAGGTTACAGATGAGGAAGGAGCTACAATGACACGTCGTTTTGGTGTTAATGTAAACGCAACCGGAACAGGTATTGAAGAAGTAGCCGCAAAGAAACCGGATGTAGAAGTGTATCCTACCATATTCGACTCTAACATCAAGCTGGTGCTTCGCTCGGAAAAAGATAAAACCGTTTCTGTTAAGTTGAATGATTTGGGCGGTCGCGCTGTGGTAAGTAAGAACTTTGAAGTTCAAGCTGGAAGCAACAATTTGGAGTTAAACTCTTTGTCTTCTATCCCTGCCCAAATGTATATTTTACAGGTAGTAGACAGCAAAACAGGCCATGTTATCAATGCTACAAAAGTAATTAAGAAGTAAATCCTATTCTTACCGAAAGGCTGTATCAAGAACCTGCATAGCACAGATTTGTTGATACAGCCTTTCTTTTTCTCTTCCAAAAAAGCTAACACCCGCCTCTTCTTCCTGTTTGCTTAAACTATCATTTTGCTAAAGCCCTCAATACTGCGATAATTTCTGTAATGGTTGCACTTACACCTAAAAATGCGAAAAAAACACTTTGTTTTGATTCATATTGGACTGAGTTTTTGGAAAAAAGCACTTTGATTTTACCCCAAATGAACTTCATTTTCCTTCAAGAACCATAAGCATTTGCTTACTCAGCCATAAGCATCCGAGTGAAATACCATAAGCATTTGACCCTAGAGCCATAAGCATTTGATTGAAATCAAAATGTACCACTGTTACAGACGTTCTGAGAGGGGTGCGCAATTCTGCTTACCTGAAGCTCAAATATAGATTAATTCATGAGGTAATAATCACTTGCTTTTTGATTGAAAAGCACCCCCCCCTCCAGGAGGCTTGTAGGGCGTGTTGTGGTGATTTAATATTGGTTGGTTTCTGTAGATGGAAAAGCATAAAGATAGTGAAATGAGCTTGTTGTTAGTGTTTCTGATGGTTGTTGGTATCATAATGGTATTTTTCGCTTGGCGTTAGGAATATGCTCGTGGTAATAAATGTTGCTTCAACTTCTTTCTCTCAGCTTATGCGGAATTGTTTCAATACCTTTATTTGGGTTAAAAAACTTCTAGGTTGATTACAAAAATGACGAGATGTCGTCTTTTTGGGAGTAAATTTGATATTCCAAAATACTTGTTTATGAGAAATAAATTATTGATAGGAACATTGCTCATAGTGGGCATGGCTCCCTTAGCTACGCTAAAAGCGCAGTATCCTAAGGTGCCGAAAGAGGTACAAGAAGCAACTAATAAGAAAATGGCGGAAGCACGTGCCAAGTCGGACGCGGCATGGGAAAAAGCTCTCCCCATTATACAACAACAAGCTAAAGAAGGTCGTCCTTATATTCCTTGGGCTGCTCGTCCAACGGATTTACCACAAGCTAAGATTCCTGCTTTCCCCGGTGCAGAAGGGGGAGGTATGTATAGTATTGGTGGTCGCGGTGGTAAAGTAATAACCGTAACCAACCTTAACGATCATGGACCCGGCTCTTTCCGCGAAGCATGCGAAACGGGAGGCGCGCGTATTGTGGTGTTTAATGTAGCGGGTATTATCCGTTTGGAAACTCCCATTACGGTTCGTGCTCCTTATATTACAATAGCCGGACAAACGGCTCCGGGTGATGGTATTTGTATAGCTGGTGAATCATTTTGGGTAAATACACACGATGTAGTGGTGCGTCACATGCGTTTTCGTAGAGGCGAAACAAATGTAGGTCGTCGCGACGATGCTTTTGGTGGCAATCCGGTGGGTAATATCATGATTGACCACTGCTCTACAAGCTGGGGCTTGGACGAAAACATTTCATTCTATCGCCACATGTTCAATCCGGGCGATGGTAGCAAGGAACTGAAGCTCCCTACGGTGAATGTAACCATTCAAAATACAATTTCATCGCAAGCACTCGATACATATAACCATGCTTTCGGTAGTACACTGGGTGGCGAAAACTGTGCATTTGTACGCAATCTGTGGGCAAGCAATGCGGGACGCAACCCATCAATAGGTTGGAACGGTGTGTTCAACTTCGTTAATAATGTTTTGTACAACTGGGTACATCGTTCAATGGATGGTGGCGACTATTCCGCGCTCTTCAATGTTATAAACAACTATTACAAACCCGGACCACTTACACCGAAGAACTCTCCGGTAGGTCATCGTTTTGTGAAACCAGAGTCGGGACGTAGCAAACTCTCTTACAAAGAATTCGGTAGAGTATACTGCAACGGTAATATCATGGAAGGCAACGATGTAGTAACCAAAGATAACTGGGCAGGTGGTGTACAAGTAGAAAGCCTCCCGAATACAGGACAATATACTGCTAATATGAGATGGAATGAGCCATTCCCTATGCCACATGTAACCGTGATGGAAGCTAAAAAAGCTTACGACTATGTACTAGAAAACGTTGGTGCTAACATCCCCAGAAGAGACATTGTAGACGAACGTGTAATAGAAGAAGTGAAAACCGGTAAGCCATACTATGTGGAAGGCTTAGACCCGAATTCATTCTATCAATTCCAACACCGTCGTTTGCCAAACGACTCCTATAAACAAGGTATTATTACCGATATTCGTCAGGTAGGTGGTTACCCCGAGTATACCGGAACTCCTTATATAGATACAGACGGTGATGGTATGCCCGACGCATGGGAAATAGCCAACAAGCTAAATCCTAACGATCCGAGCGATGCCAACCAAGACTGTACAGGCGATGGCTATACCAACATCGAAAAATACATTAACGGTATCAGCACCAAGAAGAAAACAGATTGGACCAATCTGAAGAATAACTATGATACGTTGGCGAAAAAAGGAAAATTGATGTAATCGAGTGCCCAGAATGAGATTAATAATCCTATTAACCCTTCTGTTGCTTTCCGCTTTGTCGATTTCTGCGACAAATGTCGAAGTAGAGCTTAAACGCGGCAATCATTCGCAGGATTCTATCAGGTCTGCCCTCGTGCGCTCTCAGAAAATAGTAGATAAGCTTGTGCTTGCCGACAAGGTTCAACAAACCAATGTGCTCCATGTGATAGCCAATCGCTACCTCGAACTCTTTATGATTCATGCCGAGTATGACGCGCGAAATGAACGAATTAAAGCATTAGGGTTAGCCGAGCAAGCGGAAAAGGAGGAACTGGAACGTTCGTATTATGAATACAACTCGTTCTTATACCGTTCGCGGTTTGGTTACATAGCCTGGCTTTCTTTCTACTTGAATGAAGAACAGATAGAAACTGTAAAGAACGAGATGACTGAAAATATGTTGTTGCTTCGTTATGCCGCTTTCATGGAGATGCTTCCTCAACTGACCAATGCCGAAAAGCAAAGAGTACATGCTTGGTTGGTCGAAGCGAGAGAATTTTCAATGGATTTTATTGCCCGACGCAAGATGCAGCAGATGTTTACCAAGTACCGCGGTCGGATAAATAACTATTTATCGGCTTGTGGCTATGAGATAGGAAACGCTTCGGCGGAGCAGAAAGCACGCCAATTAAGAGAAATAAACTGAAAAAGATGAAGATAAAACAAATAGTATTAGTAGCCTTTTTGCTTGTGTCAACCGGCTCGTTTGCGCAGGATTTGAATAGCGAAGGGCGCGACCCCGCCTATGTGGATGTAATAGTAAAACGTTCGCAAAAAATAATAGACCAATTGGGTATAGACGATTCTAAGGAGGCAACTCTTGCCCGTGTTATTCTTTGCAATCGTTACTTCGAGTTGAATGACATATACGAAGTACGCGACGCGAAAGTGAAGTTGGCTAACGAAACACTGGAAGGCGAAGCCAAAGAAGCAGCCAAGAAAGCTGCTGAGGACGAAAAAGACGCAGCTTTGTATCGTTCACACTTTGCCTTTACCAATAGCTTGGCTATTCATCTGAATGCCGAGCAGGTGAGCGGTGTAAAAGATGGAATGACATACGGTGTGTTGGGCGTAACCTACAAAGCAACATGCGAAATGATTCCTTCGTTGACAGCCGAAGAGAAGATGCAAATCTATGCATGGCTGGTCGAAGCGCGTGAACTTGCCATAGATGCCGAAAGCGCGAATAAGAAACATGCTGTGTTTGGAAAATATAAAGGACGTATCAATAACTACCTTGCTAAGCGCGGATACAACCTTACGAAGGAAAGGGAGGAGTGGTATAAACGGATTGAAGAAGCGAAGAAAAAAGAATAGTGAGTACAGCACAAACACAATAGCGTCTTCTTTAATATACAAATAATTACAGTAAGTTATATGAAAACAAGAATGAACTTCTCGGTTGTACTATTGATGTTATTCGTCATAGTGTCGTGTAAACCGGTGGCAGAAAAAGAGTATTATGTCTTTACGTCGTTTCACGAACCGGCAACCGAAGGTTTGCGGTATTTGTATAGCGAAGACGGTATTCATTGGGATAGTATTCCCGGTATTTGGCTAACTCCACAAGTGGGCTTGCAGAAGGTTATGCGCGACCCCTCCATTACACGTACACCAGATGGTACTTATCACTTGGTGTGGACTTCCAGTTGGAAAGGCGATCAAGGCTTTGGCTATGCCAGCAGCAAGGACTTGCGCAACTGGTCGGAAGAGAAATTCATTCCTGTAATGCAGTACGAGCCAACTACGGTAAACACATGGGCACCGGAGATCTTTTACGACGATGTGAAAGATGAACTTATCGTGGTGTGGGCATCTTGCATTCCCGATAGATTTGAATGTGGTATCGAAGAAAATAAAAACAATCATCGCTTGTACTACATCACAACGAAAGATTTTGAAACCGTTTCGGAAACAAAGCTCTTTTATGATCCGGGATTTAGCTCTATAGATGCTGTTATAGTGAAACGTGCGGCAGAAGATTACGTGCTTGTATTCAAAGATAATACACGCAATAGTCGCAACATCAAAGTAGCTTTTGGCAAGTCGCCAATAGGTCCGTGGGGCGAAGTCTCTGAACCATTCACCGGTATGTATACCGAAGGTCCGGCAGTAGCTAAAGTGGGTGATGAATACTACATTTATTACGATGCCTACCGCGAATTTAAATTTGGTGCGGCACGGACTAAAGATTTCATAAACTTTACAGATGCAGGCGAGGAGATTTCTGTACCTAAGTTGCACAAACACGGAACGATTGTCAAAGCACCTGCTTCGCACATAGAGGGATTATTGAAATAATAAATATCATGAATATGAATAGATTGGCGGCGTTAGTAACCGCTATCGTCCTGAGTGTAGGTGTGGCCTGCGCTCAGGACAGAGTCTTTTATTCGGGTACGGAGTTGTCGAACCCGCGTTATCACGATGGGCAGTTGTCGCCCGTAGTTGGTGTACACAACATTCAAACGATGCGTGCCAATCGTCAGCACCCCGATGCCTCCAATGGTGGAGGCTGGACTTACAATCATCAGCCCATGCTTGCTTATTGGAACGGTACGTTTTATATGCAATATCTTTCGGACTTGGCAGATGAGCATGTCCCGCCTTCACAAACCTTGTTGCAGACCTCAAAAGACGGTTATACATGGACTAATCCGGATGTTATATTCCCGCCTTATCAAGTGCCCGAAGGCTTTATGAAACCCGGCAGAGATGACAAAGCTAAAGACTTGATCGCTATTATGCACCAACGTGTAGGTTTCTATGTGTCGAAGGCTGGCAAACTTTATACCCTTGCTGCTTACGGTGTTGCATTCAATAAAAAAGACTCACCCAACGACGGTAATGGTATTGGTCGGGTTATCCGTGAAATAAAGAGTGATGGTTCGTATGGCGACATTCACTTTATCTACTTTAACCACACAATGAACCCCAAGGATGCTATCTATCCTTATTATAAGAAAAGTAAAGATAAAGCCCTTGTACAGGCGTGCGAAGAAATATTGAACAACCCGCTTTATATGATGCAGTGGGTAGAAGAGGCAGATAGAAACGATGCCTTAATCCCGTTACATAAAGACTTTAAAGCCTTTTGTTACTATACCTTGCCCGATGGGCGTATCGCTTCTTTCTGGAAACATGCCCTTACCTCTATCAGTGAAGATGGCGGCAAAACATGGGCCGAACCTGTACTTCGCGCAAAAGGTTTTGTAAACAGCAATGCTAAGATCTGGGGACAACAATTGAGCGATGGCACATACGCCACGGTTTATAACCCATCTGAATTTCGCTGGCCGCTGGGCATTTCGTTGAGTAGCGACGGTATAGAGTACAAAACATTGAACCTTATACATGGCGAAATAACCTCTATGCGCTATGGAGGCAACTATAAATCTTATGGGCCGCAGTATGTACGCGGTATTCTTCCGGGTAATGGAACGCCTCCCGATGGTGACTTGTGGCTTACGTACAGCGTAAACAAAGAAGATATGTGGGTAACTCATGTACCCGTTCCGGTAGCATTGACCGCAACTGCCCATGCCGATGATGATTTCCAGAGTTATAACTCGTTGGCAGATATGACCCAGTGGAATATCTATTCACCTCTATGGGCGCCGGTTTCGTTGGAAACTGTAAACGGCAGTAAGGGATTAATGCTACGCGATAAAGATTCTTTTGACTATGCGAAGATAGAACGTAAAATACCAGCCAGCAAGGAGCTCACCGTAGAATTTGAAGTAACGGCAGGACAAAACAGCGGCGCTACGTTACAAATAGAGTTTTTGGATGAGAATGGAATTTCCTGCTCACGTATTGAATTCGACCCGGAAAAGACGCTTCGCGTAAAAGGTGGCTATCGTTTTGGGAATGCTATGACGTACGAAGCAAATAAAAAATACAAAGTAAAGGCAGTTCTATCTGTAGCCAATCGCAATGCGGAGCTCTTCGTTGACGGTAAACGCGCCGGGTTGCGTATGCTCTATGCACCGGTGGCGAGTATTGAGCGTGTACTGTTCCGTACGGGAGATGTGCGCGACTTCCCCACACCCGAAACACCTACCGACCCCGATTATGATTTGGAAAATGCAGGTGGTCAGGACAAAGAGGCATGGTTCCACATCAGCAGCTTCCGTACGCAGTCGGCAGATAAGGGAGCCACAGTAGCTGTGCTCGACTACAAAGACTTTGCGCATTATGCCGAGTATTTTAACGAAATGGAAGATGAAAACATTGCTCAGGCAATTCCCAATGCGGAATCTTCTGCTTGGATGGAAAAGAATATACCATTATTTGCTTGTCCGCAACAAAATTTTGAGGAGATGTATTACTTTCGTTGGTGGTCGTTGCGCAAACATATTAAAGAAACACCGGTGGGCTATGGCATGACGGAGTTTTTGGTTGATCGTTCGTATGCCGACAAATACAATTTGATATCATGTGCAATCGGGCATCATATTTACGAGGGTCGTTGGTTGAGAAACCAAGACTACTTGAACCAGATTGTACATACATGGTATCGTGGCAACGAAGGTAAGCATATGGAACGCATGATGCGCTTCAGCTCATGGAATATAGATGCACTGCTTAACCGCTACAAAGTAAATGGTGATATAGACTTCCTACTTGATATGAAGAGCGATCTGATAGACGAGTATGAACGTTGGGAGAAAGAAAAAAGACTACCTAATGGACTGTATGGACAAGATGATGTGCGCGATGGCATGGAAGAATCTATTAGTGGAGGAAGACGCAAAAACTACGCTCGTCCTACTATTAATAGTTATATGTATGCTAACGCGAAGGCACTCTCTACCATTGGCTTCCTGTCAGACGATGAGGGCTTATCCATGAAGTATGCTCTGAAAGCAGATACATTAAAGCAACTCGTAGAAGAGAAACTATGGAATGCACCGCGTGAATTCTTCGAAACGCTGCGTCCCGACTCTTTTGCTAATGCCCGCGAAGCTATTGGATACATTCCTTGGTACTTCAACCTGCCTGCGGAGAATAAATATGATGCTGCCTGGAAGCAGATTACAGACCCGAAAGGTTTTGCCGCTCCCTATGGGCACACTACTGCCGAGCGTCGCCATCCGGAGTTCCGCACACATGGAGTAGGACAGTGCGAGTGGGACGGTGCCATCTGGCCTTTTGCTACTGCTCAAACGCTTACAGCTATGGCGAACTTTATGAACAACTATAAGCAAAACACCATAACCGACTCTATTTACTTCCGCGAACTGGAACTTTATGTGGAGTCGAGTTATCACCGTGGTCGTCCGTATATAGGCGAATATCTGGACGAAGTAACAGGTTATTGGCTCAAAGGCGATCAGGAACGTTCGCGTTACTACAATCATTCTACTTTCAATGATCTGATGATAACCGGATTGATAGGTTTACGCCCCCGTATGGATAATAGCGTAGAGGTAAATCCGCTTGTTCCCGAAGGAAAATGGGATTGGTTCTGCCTGGACAACGTATTGTATCATGGTCATAACCTCACCATCTTGTGGGATAAAGATGGCATGAAGTATAAGCGTGGTAAAGGATTGCGCATCTATGTGGATGGAAAGGAAGTAGGAGCTTCGCCTACACTGTCACGTGTAATTTGTAAAGATGTACTAAAATGAAAAGAAGTATCCTCTCCATAGCACTGATTTTTGTCTTTACTCTTCAAACGATTTGGGCAATAGAACCGGTATGGATAGGTGCTATAACCCGTTCCGATTCGCACCTACCCGAAGGAAGAATCTATCAGGGAAATGTTTTGAGAGAACCAGCGGTGAAGGCTGCTTGGGGAGCGGTCGATACACTTGCAAAGAAGAGTATCTATCTGCGAAAAGAATTTAACCTGAACAAACAGATAGTATCTGCCACGGTAAACATCAGTGGATTGGGACATTATAAACTCACACTGAACGGGAAGCGCGTGGGCGACAGCGAGTTTGCCCCCTTATGGAGCGATTACGACAAAACTGTGTACTACAACACCTACGATGTTACCGCATTATTGCAAAACGGCGGCAATGCCATTGGTGTATTGCTTGGTAATGGATTCTACAATGTGCAAGGTGGTAGATATCGTAAACTGTTGATTAGCTTTGGTCCGCCAACGCTCTATTTTGATTTAACCATTCGTTATGCTGATGGTACAATGGAGCATATTGTTTCGGGCAGAGAGTGGAAATACGACCTTAGTCCTCTTACCTTTAACTGTTTGTATGGAGGCGAGAACTATGATGCACGCCTTGAACAAAGCGGTTGGGACTCTCCCAACTTCAATGATAATAACTGGCGCGAAGTAGTGGTGCAAGAAGCTCCGAAAGGAAAACTCACCGCACAACAAGCACCTCCTGTGAAGATTATGGAACGCTATGGTATTCGTAGCGTAAAGAAACTAACCCAAAGCGAGGTCGATTCTACCACAATCTTTACTAAGCGCACGGTTGATCCTTCGGCTTTTGTTCTTGACATGGGGCAGAACCTAGCCGGATTTCCCGAAATAGTCGTACGAGGTAAACGCGGACAGAAAGTAACTCTGCTTCCTGCCGAGTCATTGACTAAGGAAGGTGCGGCAAACCAACTACAGACCGGTCGCCAGCATTACTACGAATACACCCTGAAAGGTGGTGCTACCGAAACATGGCATCCTTCTTTTTCATACTATGGCTTTCGCTACATTCAAGTAGAGGGCGCGGTACTGAAGGGAATGAAGAATCCGAAGAAACTACCTGTTATAGATGTGAAGTCTTGCTTCGTTTATAATTCTGCTGAGGATATATCTACCTTTGAGTGTTCAAATGACTTGTTCAATCAAGCACATAAACTCATTCATAAGGCAGTGCGAAGCAATATGCAAGCGGTGTTTACTGATTGTCCCCATCGCGAGAAACTGGGTTGGTTGGAACAAGTACATCTCAATGGTCCCGGTTTGTTCTTTAACTACGATCTGCGCACCTACATTCCTAAGGTAATGCAAGATATAGCAGATGCGCAAAGCCACTATGCCAATGGTATGATACCCAGCACAGCACCACAGTATGTTATTTTTACCGGAGTTGGTATGGAAAACTTTGCCGAATCACCCGAATGGGGTTCTTCTATGATTATTGCTCCGTTTATGTATTATGAAACATACGGTGACAATTCATTGATAACCAAATATTATCGGCAGATGCGCGCTTATACCGATTATCTTACCTCGCGGGCTACGAACCATATTGTTTCGCACGGATTAGGCGATTGGTATGATTATGGCGACTTCAGAGCTGGCTTCTCGCGCAATACACCAGTACCGTTAGTTGCTACAGCTCACTATTACATGGATATTTGCTACATGATACAGGCAGCCGAAATTGTAGGAAACGAATACGATAAGGCTTATTATACCCGCCTGAAAACAGATGTTCGCAATGCATTTAATGCTACATTCTTTCAGACGGAAACTTGTCAGTATGGCACAGGTAGTCAAACGAGCAATTCGCTTCCGTTATTCCTAGACATGGTAGACGAGCAATATCGCTCAAAGGTATTGCAGAATCTTATAGATGATATCCGTGCGCATGGCAACCGCTTGACAACAGGTGATGTGGGCAACCGCTACCTTTTCCGTGTTTTGGCGGATAATGGCTTGAACGAGCTGATGTACGCTATGCACAATCATTATGAGGCACCGGGCTACGGTTTTCAGTTAAAGTTTGGTGCCACGACTCTTACCGAGCAGTGGGATCCTCGTCAGGGCTCTTCGTGGAATCATTTTATGATGGGGCAGATTGACGAGTGGTTCTTCCGTTCGCTGGCAGGTATCCAGCAAGAAGCAGGTACATATGGTTATAAAAAAATGATTATTCGTCCGGAATTGGTAGGAAATCTTACCTTTGTACGAGCGTCTACCCGTATTCCGCAAGGACGTATTGCTGTAGAGTGGCATAGAACAGACGATGAATTTGCAATAACGGTAGAGCTCCCCCAAGACTGCCCTGCCCAGATATGGCTTCCACAGTGTGATAAACCTATAGAGGTAGCCGGAGGGTCTGTTAAATTGAAAAGCAAACTTAATAAATAAAGCATATTGAAATGATTAGGATTAAAATCTTACTACCGGTTCTTTTTTCTCTCTTAGTTACAATTGTAGCAAGTGCCCAGCATGTTAACATGCTTCAAGCCGGGGCTAACCCCGATGGCAAAACACTAAATACCGAATTGATAAATAAAACAATCGAAAGCATGGAAGCCAATGGTGGAGGTACGCTTTTCTTCCCCGCAGGTAAATACCTCACTGGCCCTATCCGCCTGAAGAGTAACATCACTTTGCACGTAGACGCAGGTGCGACAATCCTTTTCTCGGATAACTTCGACCACTACTTACCCTATGTAGAAATGCGCTACGAGGGTGTGGTAATGAATAGCTTTCATCCGCTTATCTATGCTACCGACTGCGAGAATATTACTATAAAAGGCGAGGGTACACTCGATGGGCAAGGTAACGCCTGGTGGCAAGAAACCTATAAAGTAGAAATAGATCTTAAAAAGAACGGTGTACGCGATGTAAACAAGTACCAACCATTGTGGGTTGCTTCTAATGACATCAAAGCACTCTTTGAAGAAACCAATGCCGACTATGTAAATACCCTGAACAGACGCTTCTTCCGTCCTCCGTTCATCCAACCTATCCGTTGTACCAACGTACGTGTTGAAGGGGTAAAGATACTCAACTCTCCCTTCTGGACGGTAAATCCGGAGTTCTGCGATAATGTAACCGTAAAAGGCATTACCATTCATAACGCACCATCACCCAACACCGATGGAATTAACCCCAGCTCGTGCCGTAACGTACACATCAGCGATTGTCATATTTCGGTAGGCGATGACTGTATCACGATCAAGTCGGGCCGCGATGGACAAGGTCGCCGCTATGGAGTTCCTTGCGAGAATATTACAATTACCAACTGTACCATGCTTTCAGGACACGGTGGTGTGGTTATTGGTAGCGAAGTAAGTGGAAGTGTTCGCAAAGTAACCATCTCTAATTGTGTGTTTGATGGTACCGATCGTGGTATCCGCCTCAAAGCAACGCGTGGTCGCGGTGGAGTAGTCGAAGGCATTCGTGTAAGCAATATTGTGATGAGTAACATCAAGAAAGAAGCTGTAATCCTCGACCTCAAGTATAGCAATATGCCACAGGAAGAAGTAACGGAACGTACACCTATCTTCCGTAATATCCACATATCGGGGCTTACGGGTATGGACGTAAACGTACCGATATATATCCGTGGATTGGAAGAGTCACCCATAACCGACATTACCTTGCGTGATATTAATATGACTGCAAAGGAAAAACCGCATTTCGAAAACATCGAACGCGTAAAGTTGACTGATGTCATTGTAAATGAAAAGGAAGTAACACTTCCTGCCAACAAATAAACACTTAAACAAAAGAAACATGAAAAGGAACACGCTCTTTTTTGCGCTGTTGTTGGGTATAACAATAGCTGCAAGTGCTCAAACACAAACTGTTGAGGGTAAATTTTCTCGCCCATTGGGTGAGGTGTTAAGAGAAATTCAGAGTCGCTTCGATATTAAATTGAAGTATGATATTGACACGCTGAACAAAGTACTTCCTTTTGCCGACTTCCGTATTCGTCCTTACTCGGCCGAAGAGTCGCTAACCAACGTGCTTGCCTATTTCGATTACAAGTATGTAATGGATGGCGAGGCTTATAAATTAAAATCCTACGAATACCCACGTCGCACACCGGCGGATGGAAAAAAGATGCTTGCCTATCTCAATACACTATATGCTGATAAAGCAGCATGGGAAGCACGAGGTGAAGAATTGCGTAAAGAAGTACGTAATCTATTGGGCATCGACGACATATTAAAACACTGTGTTCATTCCAAACCAATTCTTTCGAAGATTCGTAAGTTCGATGGCTACACCGTGCAAAACATCGCGCTCGAAACCCTGCCGGGCTTGTATGTATGTGGAAGCATTTATGCTCCTGCGAAGAAAGGTAAACATCCTGTGATAATTTGCCCGAACGGACACTTTAGCGAAGGCAGATACAACAAAAACCTACAATTACGCTCGGCTACCCTTGCACGTATGGGTGCGGTATGTATTGATTACGACCTCTTCGGGTATGGAGAGTCGGCACTGCAAGTAGGAGGCGCGGCACATCGTACCAGCGCTGCAAGCATAATACAAGCCATTAACGGACTATACTTGCTCGACTATGCCCTTACCCGCAAGGATATTGACCCTACCCGTGTAGCTGCGAATGGTGCTTCGGGTGGTGGTGCGCAAACTGTACTTCTCTCTGTGCTCGACAGTCGTTTCACAGCAGCAGCACCTGTGGTTAGTTTGGCATCACACTTCGATGGAGGTTGTCCTTGCGAAAGCGGAATGCCTATTCAACTGGCTTGTGGTGGAACGAATAATGCCGAACTGGTAGCAATGATGGCACCGAAACCGCTATTAATTGTTTCGGATGGAAAAGACTGGACAGCCAGCGTACCTGAACTGGAGTTCCCTTACCTGCAACGTATTTATGATTTCTATGGGGCGAAAGAGAAAGTAAGTAATGCGCATTTTGCCAACGAAGGACACGATTATGGTCCCAGTAAACGTAATGCCGTGTACAACTTCTTTGCAGAAACGTTTGGACTTGATAGAGCAAAGCAAGATGAAAGCAAAGTTACCATAGAATCTTTTGAGGCCAAGTACAGCTTTGGCAAAAATGGTGAATTAATGCCCGAAGGAGCTATCCGTTCTTTTAACGATGTAGCTGCTTACTTCGATAAGAAACTGTTTGCACAAGCTAAGTCGGATGCTGGTCTTGAGAAGAAAGCAACCGAATGGACTGCCTCGTTGCAACTGGAAGATGCACGCACAGCAAGCCATGTAAGTACGCTGATATACAACCATCTGCGTCAAGTACGCGACTGGCACAACGCACATCCTTACACTACCATCCCCGAAGGCATCAACCCTGCTACCGGAAATAAGCTGAGTAAGCTCGATCGTGAAATGATAGCCGATTCTGCTATGCCCAAAGAGGTGCACGAAAAACTGATGAGTGGACTGCGCAAGAGCCTTACAGAAGAGCAGGTAGAACAGATTCTCGATAAATACACTGTGGGTAAGGTTGCCTTTACTTTGAAAGGATATTACGCTATTGTGCCCGATCTTACTGCCGAAGAAGAAACCGTTATTCTCGGTCATCTTAAAGAAGCGCGCGAACGGGCGATTGACTATAAGAATATGAATCAGATATCTGCCATTTTCGAGATATATAAAACCAAGTGCGAACAATATTTGAATAGCAACGGTCGAAATTGGCGACAACTCTTTAAGAGCTACGTAGATAAACGCAATGCTGAAAAGAAAGCAGCGGCAGCGGCTAAAAAGTAATTACTCTGATTTTTATATCATGATAAAGAAAATATTCCTTGCAGTTTGCCTCTTTTCTTTTGCTTTTGCGATGAAAGCAGAAGCTCAGCAGCAGTACAAACTATGGTATGACGCTCCCGCGCAAGTGTGGACAGAAGCATTACCTCTTGGCAATGGGCGACTGGGTGCTATGGTTTATGGCAACCCCGTTGTAGAGCAAATTCAGCTCAACGAAGAAACCATTTGGGCAGGCAGCCCTAATAACAATGCCAACCCTAATGCGTTGGAATACATCCCCAAAGTACGCGAACTCGTGTTTCAAGGTAAGTACCTCGAAGCACAAACGCTCGCTACGGAAAAGGTTATGGCAAACACGAACTCCGGTATGCCCTATCAAACCTTCGGCGACCTTCGTATCTCCTTCCCGGGACATTCGCATTACACCGATTATTACCGTGAGTTGAGTCTGGACTCCGCGCGGGCAGTGGTTATGTACAAGGTGGATGGGGTAACTTACCGCCGAGAAACAATAACCTCTTTCTCCGATCAGGTAGTTACTGTGCGCCTCACTGCCAGTAAACCCGGCATGATTAATTGCCATGCGCTATTTACCACCCCGCACCAAGATGCGATGATTAAGACAGAGGGAGATTGTATCTCTTTATCTGCTACCACCTTTACTCATGAAAAGCAGAGTGGGAAAGTGCGTTTTCAGGGAAGACTGGCAAGCAAGTCAAAAGGTGGGAAGGTTATCTATAGAGATGGGGTAGCTACTGTGGAGAATGCCGACGAAGTTACTTTCTACGTTTCCATAGCCACTTGCTTCAATAACTATAAAGATATTACAGGTAATGAAATAGAGCGTGCACGCGGCTACCTCGAAAACGCATTGACAAAAGATTACCAAGCCTCTAAAGCTGCTCATATATCCTTCTTTAAGAGTTATATGGATAGAGTCTCTATCCATTTGGGCGAAGATAAATATGCCAGTGTTACTACCGATATGCGTGTGCAGAACTTCAAGGAAACCAATGATGCTTATCTGGTAGCTATGTACTTTCAGTTTGGACGTTACCTGCTGATATGCAGCTCGCAACCCGAAGGGCAGCCTGCTAATCTGCAAGGTATCTGGAACGACAAAGTGCTTCCTTCGTGGGATAGTAAATATACTTGTAACATCAACGTAGAGATGAACTACTGGCCTGCCGAAGTGGCTAACCTGAGCGAGCTGCACGAACCGCTATTACGCATGACAAAAGAGGTAAGCGAAACAGGACGGCAAACTGCTCAAATCATGTACGGTGCCAATGGTTGGGTATTGCATCATAATACCGACATCTGGCGTATTACAGGCGCGGTAGATAGAGCGCCTTCGGGTATGTGGCCTACGGGTGGAGCGTGGTTGTGTCGTCATTTATGGGAGCGTTATCTTTATACCGGCGATGTGGTATTTCTGCGTGCTGCTTATCCGATACTGAAGGAAGCGGGCGTTTTCTTCGATGAGATTATGGTATACGAACCGGCAAACGGTTGGCTGGTGGTATGCCCCAGCAACTCACCCGAGAATACACATGCGGGTAGCAACGGTAAATCAACCACAGCAGGTGGATGTACTATGGATAACCAACTGATTTTCGATCTTTGGAATTCTATTATCACAGCGGCTCGGTTACTCGACGTAGATACTGAATTTGCCAATCGCTTAGAGCAACGTCTTACAGAAATGGCACCGATGCAAGTAGGAAGCTGGGGACAATTGCAAGAGTGGATGTTCGACTGGGATAACCCGAAAGATGTACATCGTCATGTATCACACTTGTACGGTCTTTTCCCAAGTAATCAGATATCACCTTTCCGTACACCCCAATTGTTTGATGCGGCTCGTACTTCTTTGATAGCTCGTGGCGACCCCTCAACAGGTTGGAGCATGGGTTGGAAAGTTTGCTTGTGGGCACGCCTGCTCGATGGCGATCATGCTTATAAACTAATTACCGATCAACTCTCTTTGGTACGTAATGAAAAGAAGATGGGGGGTACCTATCCTAACCTGTTCGATGCACATCCGCCTTTCCAGATAGATGGGAATTTTGGTTGTGCTGCCGGTGTGATCGAAATGCTAATGCAAAGTCATGACGGGTTTATCTATTTACTTCCCGCGCTACCTTCTCTCTGGAAAGATGGAAGTATCAAAGGTATTGTTGCCCGTGGTGGTTTCGAACTCGATATGTCGTGGAAGGATGGAAAAATAGAGAAACTGAGTGTATTTTCGCGTCGTGGTGGTAACTGTCGCTTGTTGTCGGCCAATCCTCTATCGGGTAAAGGCTTGAAAAAAGCTAGTGGCGAGAACCCTAATGAACTATACGAAACACCCGAAGTAATGCAACCACTCATCAACGAGCAAGCAGTGTTGAACACGATAGAACTACCCAAAATATACATGTACGACCTTGCCACCAAAGCAGGTCAAACATACACCATTATTGGAAAATAATTAAATACTATACACATTATGAACATTCGATTAATCGTATTAACAATCTTAGTAGCCCTCTCAGTAGGGGCAGTTGCGCAAAAGGCGTATATTCCTTGGGAACACGGCAAACTAAAAGTATCTGAAGAGAGCCGTTACCTGAAACATGAAGACGGTACGCCTTTCTTCTGGTTAGGTGACACAGGTTGGTTGCTTCCCGAACGCTTAAACAGAGACGAGGCTAGTTATTATCTGGAACAATGTGCCAAAGCCGGTTACAATGTGGTGCAGGTGCAAACTATCAATGGAGTACCTGCAATGAATGTGTACGGACAATCCTCTCACCCCGATGGCTATAACTTCAAAGACATCAATAAAAAAGGTGTGTACGGATACTGGGATCACATGGATTATATCATTGATACTGCGGCAAGGAAAGGCATCTATATCGGTATGGTATGTATCTGGGGCGGATTAGTAAAAGGTGGCGCAATGGATGTGAAGCAAGCACAAGCCTATGGCAAATTCTTGGCCGAACGCTACAAAGATAGACCTAATATCATCTGGTTTATCGGTGGCGATGTTAAAGGCGATGTGAAAACAGCCGAGTGGGAAATGCTTGCGAATACCATACGTCCCATCTGTAAAGACCACCTGATGACGTTCCACCCCTTTGGTAGAACAATATCTACTACTTGGTTCAACAATGCTGATTGGTTGGATTTTAATATGTTCCAGAGCGGACATCGTCGCTATGGTCAGCGTAAAGGCGATGGCGATTATCCTATCGAAGAGAACACCGAAGAAGACGGTTGGCGCTTTGTAGAGCGCAGTTTGGCTGTAGCACCACTGAAACCGGTTGTTGATGGCGAACCTATTTACGAACATATACCACAAGGCTTGCACGATCCTAACGAAACGCGCTGGAACGATGCGGATGTTCGTCGCTATGCCTATTGGTCGGTATTTGCCGGATCGTTTGGTCATACGTATGGTCACAGTTCTATTATGCAATTCTATAGACCGGGTATTGGTGCGGCTTATGGGGCAACTATTGCTTGGTATGACGCATTGAAAGATCCCGGTTTTAACCAAATGAAATATCTTAAGAACCTGATGCTTGCTTTCCCATATTTTGAGCGTGTGCCCGACCAAAGTGTTATTGCCGGTACTAACGGCGAACGCTACGATCGTGCTATCGCTACCCGTGGTAGTGACTATTTGCTGGTGTACAACTACTCTGGCAAACCTATGGAGATAGACTTGAAGAAGGTAAGCGGTGCAAAGAAAAACGTGTGGTGGTATAGCGCTAAGAGTGGTAAACTAACCTACATTGGTGAGTTCGACAATAAAGTAACCACTTTTCAGCACGACAGCGGATATATGAGCGGCAATGACCAAGTGTTGATTGCTGTGGATGCCTCTAAAGAATATGTGAAAAAAGAATGGACAGAATTGCCTACGCGCAACTAAAAACGTTCCGACCATGAAAAACAGATTAGTTACACTCCTTATCATCACCTGCCTTTGCATCTTTGCAAAGGCAAGTGTGTCTGTAAGTAGCCTGCAAGTAGAGCAACTTACAAACCCTATCGGTATTGATACCGAACAACCCCGACTGAGTTGGAAAATAACATCAGACAAACAGAACGTGATGCAAACAGCGTATCATCTGCTGGTAGCTTCCTCGCTCGAAAAATTGGTGAACGATGAAGGCGACCTTTGGGACTCCGGCAGGATAACAAGCAATGCTTCGCACTTGGTAGCCTATAATGGTAAACCTATGAGAAGCAACCAACGCTGTTATTGGAAAGTAAAAGTATATACCACGCAAGGTGACGCTAATTGGAGCGAACCTGCTATGTGGAGTATGGGGCTACTTGGCGAAACGCACTGGCGCGGACAATGGATTGGTATGGATGCACCCGCTCCATGGGATCGCGAAACAACCTGGAGCCGACTCAGTGCTCGCTATTTACGCACCGAGTTCAATGCGAAAAAGCAAATCAAACAGGCTACCGTGCATATTTGCGGATTGGGGTTGTACGAACTCTATATCAATGGTACTCAGGTAGGCGATCAGGTATTGGCTCCCCTGCCAACCGATTATCGCAAAACAGTACTGTACAACAGCTTCGACGTAACATCATTGTTGACTTCCTCAGCCGATAATGCCATTGGTGTAACTCTTGGCAACGGACGTTTCTATACCATGAGACAGAACTATAAGCCGTACAAAATCCCTAACTTCGGTTACCCCAAATTGCGTCTCAACCTCATCATCGAGTACACTGATGGCACTAGCCAGACCATTGCGAGCGATACCACTTGGAAACTAACGGCCGATGGACCTATTCGCAGCAATAACGAGTACGACGGCGAAGAGTACGATGCCAATAAAGAACTTACCGGATGGGCTACTGTGGGTTACGACGATAAGAACTGGCAACCAGCTCAGCGCGTTAGCATCCCCGACGGAACATTGCGGGCAGGTATGAGCCCGAATATGAAGGTGGTTGACAAGGTAAAACCAATCAGCATCAACAAACTGGGCAATAAGTACATTATCGATATGGGACAAAACTTTGCCGGATGGATACGCATGAAGGTAAAGGGGCAAGCAGGCGATAGCATTAAATTGCGCTTTGCCGAACAACTGCAGGAAAGTGGCGAACTCTATGTACGCAACTTACGCGACGCGCGTGTTACCGATACGTATATTGTGAGTGGTAAAGAACCAAAAGGAACCGAGTGGGCACCACGCTTTGTATATCACGGCTTCCGCTATGTAGAGGTAGTGGGATATGATAATCCTACGCTGAATGACTTTATAGGCGAAGTTGTGAGCGACGAAATGCCAATAAACGGCTCGTTCAATTCTTCGAATGAAATACTCAATAAGATTCATAAGAACGCTTACTGGGGCATTCTCAGTAACTACAAAGGGATGCCGGTAGACTGCCCGCAGCGCAATGAACGCCAACCTTGGTTGGGCGACCACGCCATGGGCTCGTGGGGCGAAAGCTTTATATTCGGATGCGGTAACCTCTTTGACAAATGGATGGACGACATTCGTGATGTGCAACGCGAGGATGGCTGTATCCCCGATGTGGTACCACCTTACTTCAATTATTATTCGGATAACATGACCTGGCCGGCTACCTTCCTTATTGGTTGTGATATGCTTTATACACAATATGGCAATATCTCTCCCATTAGGAAAAACTATCCTGCTATGAAGCGTTGGTTGGAACATATGATGAAGGAATACATGAAGGACTACATCATGACTAAAGATAAGTATGGCGACTGGTGTGTACCCCCCGAATCATTGGAACTCATACATAGTAAAGACCCTATGCGTCGCACCGACGGCAACCTGATAGCAACAGCCTATACCTATAAGATGTTGGATTTCATGGTTCGCTTTGCACGCTTGCAAGGATTCAATGAAGATATTATTCGTTACGAAGGACTGCAAGCCAAAGTAAAGGAAGCTTTCAATAATCGTTTCTTACAAGTGAAAGCAGGTACTTCGCAGTATCCGGGTCACGAACTCTTCCCCGATAGTACTTTTTACGACAATAATACCGTAACGGCAAATATTCTTCCGTTGGCTTTCGGCATGGTGCCCGAACAGTATAAAGAAGAGGTAGAGAAAAATGTAATTGCTACTATTATCACCACCAATGGCGGACATATAAGTACTGGTGTAATTGGCACGCAATGGTTGATGCATCAGCTTAGTGCTATGGGACGTGCCGATGTGGCATATCTTTTGGCAACTCAAAAGAGCTATCCAAGCTGGGGATATATGGTGCAACAGGGTGCTACCACCATTTGGGAACTCTGGAACGGAAACACTGCCAACCCCGAGATGAACAGTGCCAACCACGTAATGCTACTGGGCGATTTAATTTCTTGGAGCTACGAGAACCTGGGCGGTATTCGCAGTAGTCGCGAGCAGGTAGGCTTTAAGCATATTGTTTTTGCACCCGACTTCGACATACAAGAGCTTAGTCATGCTTCCGTGACTTACGAAACACCTTACGGAAAGGCGGTAAGTAACTGGAGCAAAACTCCTACACAATTAAAGTGGGAAGTTACCGTTCCTGCCAATACCACTGCCGAAGTGCATTTGCCCGGTGGCAAAGTAGAGCAAATCGGCTCGGGGACATACCATTATAATGTAGCTATTCCTACCAGAAACAAGGCGATACTTACCGATGAGTTTCTTTACGAGCAAGCTTCTTTCCCCGAGTGTCATGCCTCAACCATTATTGAATTGGCAAATGGCGATTTGGTTACTGCTTACTTCGGTGGAACAAAAGAACGCAATCCCGATTGCGTAATCTGGGTAAGCCGCAAAGTAAAAGGAAGCAATACATGGACAGCTCCGGTGAAAGCCGCAGATGGCGATAACTGTCGCGAAACACCCGGACCCGTAGCCTGTTGGAACCCCGTTCTCTTCCAGATACCGGGCAAGAAAGAGATTATCCTCTTCTATAAGGTAGGACTCAATGTACAAGATTGGGACGGATACCTCGTGCGTAGCAAAGACAATGGTAAAACATGGAGCAAGCGCGAACGCCTGCCCGATGGTATCTTAGGTCCGATTAAGAACAAACCCGAATTTATCAACGGGCGTATCATCTGTCCTACCAGTCGCGAAGGAAGCCCACGCTGGCGCTTCTGCTTCGAAATATCCGACGACTTGGGTAAGACTTGGCGTCTTGTAGGTCCTATTCCTACCGAAGAGGCTTTGCTCACAGCCAATCAGTTAAAACCCGATGCTAAGTCGGATGGTATATATTGTATCCAACCAAGTATCCTCAAACATAAGGATGGACGCTTGCAAGTGTTGGGTCGTACCCGCAATGGGCAACTTGCCACCAGTTGGAGTAGCGACAATGGCGACACATGGAGCACAGTTTCATTAACCAATCTGCCTAACAATAACTCGGGTACCGATGCGGTAACGCTCAAAGATGGCAGACACGTGTTGATTTATAATGACTTCCGTACCATACCCGGCACTCCCAAAGGTCCACGTACTCCATTGAATATTGCCATCTCCGAAGACGGCATCAACTGGAAAATGTTACTGACACTGGAAGATAGCCCGATAAGTCAATACTCTTATCCCTCTATTATTCAGGGACGAGACGGTATGATTCATGTGGTGTACACATGGAGACGGCAACGAATTAAGTATGCCAAGATAGACCCAACATTGTTGAAATAAACCGGGTAAATATAAAAATGCCCCTTGAAGCAGTTCGTTTCAAGGGGCATTTTGTATGCTGAAAATTGAAAATCAAAATTTATAGCCTATACCCAAATTGATTGTATGTGTCTCTATTTTAGATCTTTTTTTACTATCCGATCGGAAGTCGTGTGTCCTCTGATATCCAGCCTGAAACGTCAAACCATTTTGGAGTTCGTAACCAACAATCAAAGCTCCACCGTAATACCAATGGTTCAGTCCCAGTTTGGCATAATTATCCGAATCTACTTTCCAAAAATCATCCAGGTTGGGCAATTCAGCATTTCCTATCTTCACTTTCGCTTCATTAGAATCAAATCCATAACCAACAAGAGGTGCTAACCCGAAGAAAAACTGCCCATTACCAGCCTTGAATTGCCCTATCGCATATACCGGAACCTCCACAGCCGAATACTCGTATTTCGATTTTTCATTTCCAACCTTTATTTCCCCTTCAGTATAACTCATCATTAACTCCGGTTGAAGAGCAAAACTTTTGCCGAACTCTATTTTCGCAAACCCGCCCAAGTTGGCACCCGGTTCAAAATGATTGTTCCTATCTTTCATATTCATCAATCTCAAGTTTGTCATATTTCCATTCAGTTTTACCCCCAATGATGTTTTTGTTTGTGCATTGGCCTGCATGGCGAGCAAACTACATAGTAATAAAGTAAAAGCGAAAATAATTTGTCTCATAACTAATATGTTTTTAGAATTAAAAAATATGCTATAAAGCTATTTGAAACCACAAATGTCTTAACAAATCCATAAAGGGGAAAAACTTTTTGACCAACACCCGGTTTGCTTATGACGAACGAAGATGCCGGTCTGAACGAAATCCATTAACTTTGCATCATGAAATTCGATTATATTAAAAACTACGACCGGTTTATTCATCTGGTTTGGGTGTTTTTCGGAATTGTCATCTGGTTATTATACATAATCCAATCATCTGTAATAGAGGGAGGCTTTCTGGCTATCTCTGTTCTGGGAACTGCCTATCCTTTTACAACCTATTTAAGCCGGAACCTACTTCAAAAGGCAATAAAACGTAGGAAGATGCTGTTATTTACCGGACAATTTTTCTTGGTCACCGCCCTAATGGCCTTCTTTATCCCCTTCATCCTCTATGGCTTTTTATTTTTGGAAAGAAGTGGAGTGTTCAGCTTGTCCGAATTGGTTATCAATGAGAATTCTTTCTTATATGAATACCTGAATTCCTTTCTGGTAATTATCTTCGTTAATTTCGGCTTTTGCGGATTACGGTTTTACGAAACACATCTCAAGCAACAGAAAGCACTTATCGAGTCGCAACTAAATACGCTTCAGGTACAGATAACCCCCCACTTTATGTTCAACATATTGAATCATATCCATGTGCTTATGCAGAGTGATGTCGAGCTATCTTCTGCGTTATTAATAAAATATTCGGATATTCTACGTTATCAGCTGTATAGCGCAAAGGTAGAATCCATCTCACTGAGAGAAGAGGTTGAGTTCCTGAGCAACTTCATCGATGTGGAAATGATACGTTGGAACGACAATATAGATGTGAACTGTTCGTGGGAAATGGAAGATAAAGAGAAGAAGATAGCCCCGTTGCTCTTAATCACTTTTATCGAAAACGCATTCA
The DNA here is from genome assembly GCF_010501015.1 of Bacteroides sp. 214. Classification (GTDB taxonomy): domain Bacteria; phylum Bacteroidota; class Bacteroidia; order Bacteroidales; family Bacteroidaceae; genus Bacteroides. Next base: position 69,329 of record NZ_QVML01000004.1, read on the forward strand.
AACACGTACCTCGCGATGAATTTGAAAAAGGTTTCATCACAATCACTCTTCATCAGGAAGGAAACACCATTTGTTTGGAGGTAGAGAATTCGAAATCCGTTGTTACATCCAAAAAAAAGGCCGATTCGGGACTGGGGCTGACCAATACTAAACAGCGGTTAGATATTTTATATCCCGACAGATATAAACTTCTGATAGAAGAGACCGAAAAGACCTATCGTTCACAATTTATTCTAAACATACAATAAGATGGCCGATATCATATCAAAGCAAACAGAAGAACAACTCATTCGGTGTTTGGTAGTAGACGACGAAGCGGTTGCTATCAAAGGAATTGTCAATTATATACAGAAGATAGATTTTCTGAAAGTAGAAGAGACTTGTACTTCGGCACTTCAAGCTGCAAGTATCTTAAAAAAGAAAGAAATCGACCTGATGTTTCTTGATATTAATATGCCGCATCTTTCCGGACTTGATTTTCTGGAATCGTTAGAGAACCCTCCTTTAACTATCCTGACAACAGCTTATTCGGAATACGCTTTGGAGGGTTATCGCCTAAATGTCATAGACTATTTGTTAAAGCCCATTCCTTTTCAACGTTTTTTTCAGGCAGTAATCAAGGCACAGGGAACTTTCCAATCCAAGATATCATTCAGACAGAATGAAGGAGAGCGGACGCCTGATTTATATGTTCGTCAGGGCGATGCTTTTCGGAAAATATCGCGCGAAGATATTTTATATGTCGAAGGTATGCAGAACTACTTGAAACTCTATTTCAAAGAGGAAGTCTTAATCATTCATCAAACAATGCTCTCGCTGGAAGAAATGCTCCCAAAAGAAATGTTTTTCAGAACCCATCGGTCGTTCCTTGTAAATATAGCTCATATTAATACGATATCCGGGGGAGTAGTCGTTGTTGGTGGCAAAGAACTGCCTATTGCCTCCGCTCGTAGAAACGAGCTGTTGGAGTCGGTTGTGTATAAGAACTTAATAAGTAAATAGAATTTAGTGCCAAGCCTTTGGCACGCCTCTGCCTAAGGCTTGACACTGTCGTGCCTAAGGCTTGGCACAAAGTTGTTTCTTCCTTTGCGAATAATCCAAACAAATGTATGAACATAAGAAATGTTTCTTTACATTTGCAGTGTAAAGGAATATATACACTTGTCGTCCGAGCAAACATTTAATGAACAAACACCGCAATATGCCAATCTGCAAACGCTTAATCCTTATCATCATCCTGAGTGTTATCGTCCAGGGTATGACCGGAAGCAATCCCTTCCTGCCTATGCTAAAGAAAAATTACCGCCAGTACGCTAAGCAACTCATAACTTACCGTACTCAACTGGATTTTACTATGGAACAGTCCGAGGCCGACACCCTCATGGCACAAATTAACGAAGCAGCACGCATAGCCGGAACCAGCCAATGGAAACTAGAGGCGCAACTGATGCACATCACCTATAAGTTCAGATACAAAACCCGCCATCAACCCGGAAACAGATACAACGCCGACAGTGTGGCTATTGACTTTGAGAAACTGGAGCAAAATGCCATAAACGCTGCCGACACCCTGATGCAAATCAGAGTGAAGCGCGAATTAATGAACCTCAACTACCACTTCATCAAGAACTATGCCCAAGCCTTCGACATCGCAAACCAACTGTACACCGATCTGAACCACGTCGATGCACAGGAACTGCCCGACAAACTGTTAATATACACCGATATGGCCTCCATGTATTACCATTTTCGGGATTACGACCAGGCCGAAGACATCCTCCTGCAAATAGTAGAACAGGTGAACCACACCGACACCCTGAACCTGTTGCCAAACACCTACAACACACTGGGATTAATACAAAGCAAACACCATAACAACCCCGGTGAAGCCGAAAAACAGTTCCGAAACATACTTGCCCTTCCCCCGCAAGGCAACGAATCGCCACAGCACATAGAAGCTTGGGAAGCCATTGCCCGCGGAAACATCGCACAGCTATACGCACGCCAGGGTCGTCACCAAGAAGCTATCAAGCTGGCAACATTTGCTTGCGAAACCATGCAACGCCTCAATGATTACTCCTTTGCGCAAGATATGGCCACCCTTGTAGCCTCCATCTGCCTGAAACCCGACGCCAAAAACCTGCAAATGGCACACCAATACATAGAAAAAGCGCGCAATTACGCCCGAAAAACCTATCTGAACAGCCAAAAACAAGAACTTTTTAGCGTAATGGCACGCTACTACACCCTTACCGCAAACACCAACCAAGCAATTGCATACGCCGACAGTGCCGAGGAAGCACGAAACCAATACAACCGTCAATACAACACCCTTGTACTAACCCGCGCCGAGCAGCGCCTGCACCAAAAAGACCACGAAGCCCAGCAACTACAGCTAAAAGCCCAGCAAACCCGCGCCACCTGGCTGCAACACCTCATCAACACCGCCGCCTTGGCGCTGGCTATAATCGGAACACTGCTCATTGCCCTGGCGATTCTGTATAGAAGAAAGCACATAGCCTATCGCCACCTCGCACAAAAGGCGCAGAACTGGGCAAAGCAGCAAAATACAATCGAAAACAAAGAAAAAGAAACAGAAAACGCCCTTTCCACCGAAGAAATTGAGCTTATGCAACGCGTTGCACAACTCGTTGAGAAAGAACGAATATTTACCCAACCCGAACTCACCCTCATTGACCTTGCCAACCGTCTCGAGATAAACCGCACCTACCTGTCGGCTGCCATAAACCACTGCACCGGGCAAAGTTTTAGCAACTACCTCGCCCAGCTACGCGTGAGGGAAGCCGTGCGCATCATGTCCGATCCGCAGAACGCCAAGCTAACCATCGACTCCGTAGCTTTCAACGCCGGATTCTCCGACCGCCACAACTTCTACCGCGCGTTCAAGCGCGAAACAGGCCTTTCGCCAACCGCCTTCCGCAACAATATCGACAAATAAATCCTCCAATCGTAAAGAAAATTTGGTTGCAATTGATCAATTACAACCTTTTTTTTGCACCCCTTTCATAGTTTTGCCCCATTATTAACACAATACGTATATAATAATGAGAAAAAACAAAATCATTGGCGCAATGCTGATAGCAACAATTATCGCGGCAGCATGCAGCGATAGTTTAGAACCAAATTCCACGGGTGGCAGCCAACTGCCCCAAACAATCACGCTGGGAATTAACACCCCGGCCGAGACACGCCTGTCGCACGAGTACGACGCCAACGCAAGCATCCTCAAAGTGAACTGGAAGCAGGGCGACGTGGTGCGCGTATTCGGTGCATCAACCGGATATACGGACTATACAGCCGATGCCGATGGCACCGATGGCCAGCCGGTAGCCTTCACAGCCATGAACGGTGGCACAGCAAGCGGCGAATCATTCAATATTTTCTACCCCGCAGACAAGGCGGGCACAACGTGGGATGCCACAACCCTTAACATGCTGGGCCAAATACAAACCGACGCCGGCGAAACCGCACACCTTGCCGACTATACCTACTTAGCAAAGAAGGCAGTAGACCTCAATGACCCAAGCGGCGTGCAGATGGAGCATCAGACGGCAATCATCAGATTCGATGTAGGTGTGGTTCCTATCCAAGCCAAACAAATACGCTCCCTAACGCTATCAACTCAAGATGGCGAAAGCCTCAACACCCTGCAAGGCGTTGGCGAAACATCGGAAGGGACATCTAAACAGCTAACATTAGCCGTAAATGCACCTAACAGCGAAACCGGCGTATTCTATATGGCAGTATTGCCCAGCATGTTGGATGCAGGGAAGCCAATATGCATATCACTTGTACGCATAGGAGATAATGGTCTTTCCAATCTGGTAACCGTGGGCAGCGGCAAGAAATACGAAGCAGGATATGTGTACAATACCCAATTGTTCACTTCGGGAACTAACGCTAACTTTTCAAAATACAATGATTACACCACAAGCTCAGAGCCCGAAATCGTCGATGGAGTTTACCTCATCAAAAAACCCGGCAATCTAAAATGGTTAATCGTCAACGTAAACAATGGCAGTCACAACTCAGCAGGGCAGAAATATAAGCTCACTGTTGATCTTTATATAGACCGTAACACTCCATGGACCCCCATAGGCACAGAAGCCAACCCATTCAGTGGAAGTTTCGATGGTGGAGGGCACACAATCAGTGGGCAAATGAGCTTTTCCGGCGCAACACAGTACGCAGGCCTCTTCGGCTACGTGGAGATTAAAAGAGGAACAACAGCAAGCATCACAAACCTGCACATAGCAGCCGATATGGTAGGTACCGACATTGAAACTACGGACGCCCGAAATACGTATGTCGGAATTTTGGGGTACTTGGAAAACTGGGGTACCTTCAATCTACAAAATTGCACCTATACTGGTGCCATCGACTTTACCTTTAAAGAAGCACCCCAATCAGTGTGTTACGTTGGCACCATCGGAGGCAACCTGACAGCAATGGGGGGAGCCACAACAACAATCGACCGCTGCCAGGCCATAGGCTCCATAAAAACAAGCAATGGCGGCGATGTCTGCTTTACTTATGACTTTTGCTACAGAGATGAAACTCCCGCCCCAACCAACAGCTACAGCCAGATAACTACCACAAAAGATTAATCCCTCAACAATTAAACCCAAAACGCAATGAAAAAACAAGAAACATACATGGCCCCAGCCGTCGAAATCATAGCAATGCAAAACGAAGGCAGTATAATGACCGGAAGCAACAGCCTAAACATGCCAGAAGGAGAAACAAACCCATTCTCCAGTTCAACCGGCAATAGCGGAGGTACAAACGTGCAATCGGGCTCATCGATTCAAGAGGTTGAAGACTTGTTGAATGATATATTTACTGTAAGCAAATAATTATTAAACAATACGTATATAATAATGAGAAAAAACAAAATCATCGGCGCAATGCTGATAGCAACAATTATCGCGGCATCGTGCAGCGATAGTTTAGAGCCAAATTCTACGGGCAATAGCCAACTACCCAAAACAATTACCCTGGGAATTAACACCCCGGCCCAAACACGCCTGACGCACGAGTACGACGACGTGGCAAAAATCCTCAAAGTAAACTGGAAGCAGGGCGACGAGGTGCGCGTATTCGGCCAAAGCGGATACACCGACTACAAAGCCGAAGCCAACGGCACCAATGGCAAACCCGTAGCCTTCACCATCAGTGGAGATGATTACGCAGGCGACGGCCCCTACAACATCTTCTACCCCGCAGGCAAGGCAGGCAATACATGGGATGACACAACCATTAAGATGCTGGGGCAAATACAAACCGATGCCAGCGAAACCGAACACCTTGCCAACTATACCTTCCTGGCAAAAGAAGGCGTTACCTTGACCGACCCAAGCGACGTGCATCTGGAGCATCTCACCGCAATCCTTAGGTTCGATTTAACGCGAGGCGGCAAAATGGTTAAAGACGCTCGTGCCATAACCTTATCGACCCAGGACAACGAATCTCTCGGCACCCTGCAAAAGGCCGACGGTACCAGCGTAGGAACATCAAAACAGCTAACATTAGCCATAGATGCAACTACAAGCGAAACCTATATATACTACATGGCCGTGTTTCCAAGCATGTTTCAGGTAGGAGAGGAAATATTCGTATCAATCGCATCAAAGTCCAACGCAGCAGGCTCTTACGTAAACAATACACTGAGCAGCGCCGGCAAAAAATACGAAGCAGGCTATATATACAGCGCCGAAATACCCAAAAGAGGAGGCTTTGACGAAGCTTATGTATACAATACCACTGGCATAATCGATTCGCCTGATCCGGAAACTGACGGAACTTACCTCATCAGAGACGATGTAGATCTAAGATGGCTGGCCGAGGAGGTAAACAACGGCAGTCACAACTCAGCCGGGCAGAAATATAAGCTTATTGCCGACATTTACATACCCGCCGATGCCAACTGGACCCCCATAGGCACAAAAGACAACCCATTCAAGGGAAGTTTCGATGGCGGAGGCCACACTATCGGCGGCAAAATGAACTTTTCAGGCGCAACACAGTACGCAGGCATCTTCGGAAATGTGGAGGTTGCCAGCGGAACGGTAACTATTGAGAACCTGCACGTGACAGTCGATATTGAAGGAACCGACATTGAACCTATCTCTGGTGAAGAAAGCGCGTATGGCGGAATTTTGGGGTACGTGAATAACAATGCTACCTTCAACATACGAAATTGCAGCTATACCGGCACCATCAACATTGGCTATAAGGCCCTAAACACAGGAACTTGCTACATTGGCGGCATCGTAGGTTGCATTGATGGAAATGGTTGGGGGGCTATTGATCGCTGCCAGGCCATAGGTGCCATAAATGCAAGCAATATCAACAATAATGACCCGTTAGGCTCCATGTATGGGTATAATGGTCCCCTTAGGTACACCAACAACTTCAGCCGGGTAGCCACCAATAGGAATTAAAAACTCAAATTATTAACCCCTAAAACTCCATATAACGCAATGAAAAAGCAAATAACCTACATGGCCCCGGCCATTGAAATCATAGCAATGCAAAACGAAGGCAGTATAATGACCGGAAGCAACAGCCTAAACATGCCCGAAGGCGGAGAAACAAACCCATTCTCCAGTCCAACCGGCAATAGCGGAGGCGCAAATGTGCAATCGGCTTCATCGATTCAAGAGGTTGAGGACTTGTTGAATGATATATTTACGGTGAGTAAGTAAACGCGTGTACTCGCGCTGATGGGGTGAAAGACCCCTGCTTCATTATAGACAACCCTAAAGAGGTGCAAAGAGGAATATTTTCTTTGTGCCTCTTTAACTACACTAAGCCTCCAAAAAGCAAAAGTCGTTAGGTTTTTTGTATTCCAGTAAAAAGGTGTGTATATCCTCCAATTCCCCTTTCTCTAAACAAGCCTTCACCTTCACAAACCGCTGTAACTAATACACCTCCAGCCTGTTACCTGTGAAGACCCCCTCTTTTAGCCTTCACAGGGCCTTCACGACCTATTTTTTATCCTTCGAGATTCGGAAATTCCCCGGCACAGGTACATAGATAGGGTGTCGTAATGTGCCGATGTTGTTCAGTTTGCCCTCCTTCTTTAAGCGCGTAAGGTGCCGGTAGGCGGTGCTGGAAGTCATGCCGCACAATTGTTGCAGTTTGACGCGGGTCAGCACTTCGTGTTCGGCAAAGTACCCGGTCAATACACGCTCTATCTCGATAGCCGACAAGCTTTCGGAGTGCGCTCTTACTTTAGAACGTTCTATCTTTGCCCACGACACTTGGTTCTTTAGCTTCTGGTCTGCCCGGAACTTAACCGATTTGAACTTCACGTTGCGTGCCGTCATCTTTGGAGATACGAGCGGCTTCTCGCACGCCAGTGTCAGCTGAAAGTAACCGATGCCTTCCAGATGCACCCGGTCGCCATCGCGCAGATGTTCGGACATCTTTTGCGACAGGTAAGACAACACAGACTCCACTTCGCCTATGCCCAATGAACTACGTCCATGTATTTCGCGCACCAACTGCTCCGTTGTAATCGTTTCGCGAGATACGACACGCGCATGAATACCCTTTTTCTTTTTCCCCTCGTCTGCTTTAGACGGGTTCTCATAAAACTCAAATTGTACTGCCATTTTCTTATTAGTTATTAGCTACTGTTTTTTTGTGCTTTTTGCACTGCATTCTTACTTGTTTCGAAGAGTGATTTTCATCTCTTCACATATGTGATGATATCTCTTCACAGTTGTGACGATATATCTTCACAGTTGTGCCGATATATCATCACATATGTGAAGAGATAATTTTAGTATTGACAAAGATACAACATTGCACTGGTAAAAAGGCAGCATTGCAGTGTTATTTACGCAAGTGCAAATGGTTCGAAATCCACCCCGAAATACTTTGCAGAAGGGGGTTCTGGGGTGGTATATTCGCCAAATAATAACCAAAATAGTATCTTAAAATTAACGACATGTACAGTAGAAAAAAACTAAGAAAAATGTTGGCGCAGTTACAACAAGAAAATCTTAAAAAGAGAGTAGTCGCAGAAACGGTGGTTGCCACGAAACAGGTAGTTAACCAAACGGTTGAGTTGCAAACGTTATTAACCCGGTTGTATGAGTTCAGGTATAACCAGCTTACGGGCGAAAATGAATTCAAGGGTAAAGACACATCACTCCCGTTTGCCCCGCTTGGCTTGCGCGAAACCAATACCATCTGCATGGAATTACTAAAAAGAGGTATAGCCTGTTGGGATAGGGACTTGGCGCGCTACCTCAACTCTACCCATATCGAAGGATACCATCCGCTTCGTGAGTACCTTGCTCAGTTGCCTGCGTGGGGTGGCAACGACCGTTTAGCGGAGTTGGCTACACGCGTTTCTCCCAATCCGCTCTGGGTGCGTTATTTCCGGATTTGGATGCTGGGCATGGTGAATCAGTGGCGGGGCACCACCTCGTATCATGCCAATAGCATAGCACCTATACTTATAAGCACGGTGCAGGGCAGGCACAAATCTACGTTTTGCAAGTCGCTCATTCCGCCACGGCTGCAACCATATTACATCGACAATGTGGAGCTTACTTCGCAGAGGCAGATAGAACGCAAACTATCCGAAAGCGGGTTGATTAATTTGGATGAGTTCGATAAGTTCTCGCCCGCCAAGATGGCTACGTTGAAGAATGTGATGCAATTAACCACGCTGCACATTCGTATGCCACACCAACGGGTGTTTCAAATGTATCCGCGTGCAGCATCATTTATCGCAACTTCCAACCGCAAGGATCTCCTGACCGACCCTACGGGTAGCCGCCGCTTTATCTGTATAGAGGTAGAGCAGAAGATTGACTGCACAGGTATAAACCACGCACAGATTTATGCACAGCTATTGGCAGAACTGGATGGTGGCGCGCGTCATTGGCTCAACGAAGACGAGGAACGGGAGTTGCAAGCACACAACAAATCATTCTACCGGGTGCCTCCCGTGCGCGATGTGTTGAATGATTGTTTTCGCGCGGCAGCACAGGGCGAGGAGTGTTTGCAGCTAAGCGCCGCACAGATTTTCAGAATGCTAAAGGAGAGTAACCGGGCGGCAATGCAGGGAGAGTGTGCAAAGAACTTTGGGCAGGTGTTGGTTACGGCAGGTATGGAACGGGTACATACACGGGTGGGGAATGTGTATAGGGTGGTGCAGAGGTAGTTGCTTATGATAATGGTTGGTTTTTTTATCTGTGAAGACCCTGTGAAGGATAAAATAGGGGGTCTTCACACGTAACTCATTTGCTGTCATCTGCTTACAGCGTTTTGTGAAGGTGAAGACCTATTCCCTAAAAGAGAGTAATGAGGTGGCTTGGCTGTTTTGAGTACAAATATTTATTATCTTCGTCTTGTATAGAAACTATTTTGAATTTGCTTGTTCTTTTATTTAGTGCTATTTTCAGGTTGTTTGTTTTCTTTTTAAGGCGATAATAGCGGGCTATTTGAGCTGCAAAAAAGAGAAGAAACAGACGAAAAGAGTGCTAAAGAAAAAACAAAAGCATCCCATAATAATAATAATAATAATTCTGTGGAAATTCAAAATAGTTTCTAATTAAACCATCATTACGATTTAGCATGAAAACACTACGTATTTTCTTCCTTGCTTCCTTTTTTGCAACCGGAGTCTATGCCCAACAGAGTGGGCTTACCGATATGAGTCAAAGTAAACATGCCCAAATGGCCAATACGGAAATGGGCAGTGTGAAATGGACAAATGGATTCTGGGGCGACCGTTTCGACGTTTTTAGTGGTACAACCATTTTGAGTATGTGGGATACGTGGAAGAATCCCGATGTATCGCACGGCTTCCGCAACTTTGAGATTGCTTCGGGCGTGTGTACGGGAGAGCATTGGGGACCACCGTTTCACGATGGCGATGTGTACAAATGGTTCGAAGGAGTAGCGTCGGTTTATGCCGTTACCAAAGATCCGAAACTGGACGAACTGATGGATTTCGTTATCGTGCATATTGCTAAGTCGCAACGCGAAGACGGATATATACATACCCCCGTTATTATCGACGAGCTGAATAGAGGGGTAGATACGCATAAGAAAACGAATACCGTAATAGGCACTAAGGTGGGCGAAGAGAACGAAAAAGGTGCTTTTGCCAATCGCCTGAACTTTGAAACTTACAATTTAGGACACCTGATGATGGCGGCTATCGTGCATCATCGCGCCACAGGAAAGAAAACATTGCTGGATGTAGCCGTGCGTGCTACCGATTTCCTATGTCACTTCTACGAAACAGCTTCTGCCGAACTGGCGCGAAATGCTATCTGCCCGTCGCACTATATGGGAGTGGTAGAAATGTATCGCACTACCCGTAACCCACGCTACCTCGAACTTTCCAAGAATCTTATTGATATACGTGGCATGGTAGAAAACGGTACGGACGATAACCAAGACCGTATTCCCTTCCGCGAGCAAACCCATGCGATGGGACATGCGGTGCGTGCCAATTACCTCTATGCCGGTGTAGCCGATGTGTATGCCGAAACAGGCGAAAAGAAATTGATGGATAACCTGAAAAGCATCTGGAAAGATATTGTTACCCGCAAAATGTATATTACCGGTGCATGTGGTGCATTGTACGATGGTACATCTCCCGACGCTACCTGCTATCAGCCCGATAGTATTCAGAAGGTGCACCAAAGTTATGGTCGCCCCTACCAATTACCCAACAGCACGGCACACAACGAAACTTGTGCCAACATAGGTAATATGCTCTTTAACTGGCGTATGTTCCAAACCAACCGCGATGCAAAATACACCGAACTGGTAGAGAACTGTTACTACAATAGTATATTGAGTGGTATTAGCTTGGATGGGAAGAAATATTTCTATACCAACCCCTTGCGCATCAGTCACGACCTGCCCTATACATTACGTTGGCCGAAAGAGCGCACGGAGTATATCAGTTGCTTCTGTTGCCCGCCCAACACCGTGCGTACCTTGTGTGAAGCACAAAACTATGCCTATTCCATCAGCAATGAAGGAGTGTGGTGCAACTTGTATGGTGGTAGCGAGCTGGATAGCAAACTACTTAATGGAGATAAAGTTAAACTGACTCAGGTTTCCGACTATCCATGGGATGGCAATGTGTTACTGACCATTGATGCGGCACCCAAGAAGAGAGCTTTCTCCATCTTCCTGCGTATACCCGAATGGTGTAATAATGCTACGTTGAGTGTAAATGGCGAACCTGTTACAGCTTCGCTCGCATCGAATACCTATGCCGAAGTAAACCGTGTTTGGAAGAAAGGCGACAAGATAGAACTGGTAATGCCGATGGAAGCCGTGTTGATGGAATCGCACCCATTGGTAGAAGAAACACGCAACCAAGTGGCGGTGAAACGCGGACCGTTGGTGTATTGCCTGGAGAGTATGGATATTGAGGGTGGCGTACGTATTGACGATGTGTTGATTCCTGCCGATATCAAGTTCACTCCCCGTAAGATAACCATTGAAGGTAGTCCGATAGTAGCCCTTGAAGGTAAGGCTTGCATAGCCGAAAACAACTCGTGGAACGGTGTGCTCTACCGCCAGGTAGGTAAAGCCGACCGTCCGGTAAACATTCGCCTGATACCCTATTATGCTTGGGGTAATCGCGGAAAGAGCGAAATGACCGTGTGGATGCCACTTAGCAGATAATAACCCAATAAGAACAACCAACCATGAAGATAACAGGTAAGCAAATTATACTCTCTCTCTTAGTATCCACTTGTTCGCTTCCGCTTTGTGCCGCCGATATATGGGTTTCTCCAAAAGGGAGCGACCATGCAGCCGGTACCAAGGCCGAACCGAAAGCGACGTTAACTTCCGCCTTGCGACAAGCGCGGGAGTTACGTCGTTTAAACGACCCTTCTGTAGAGAATGGTGTTACCATCTATTTGGCAGACGGCTATCATGCACTCTACGAACCGGTGTTCGTACGTCCCGAAGATAGCGGAACAGCAGATTCGCCTACCGTTATTACTTCCGAAAAAGGAGGCAGAGCAACGCTTCATAGCGGAGTTGCTATCTCTAACTGGCGCAAACAAGGTAAACTATGGGTGGCAGACGTGCCCGAGTTTAATGGTTGTCCGCTTACTTTCCGGCAGCTTTGGATAAATGGCGAGAAAGCCACACGTGCACGTGACGTAGCCGACTTTGAACAGATGCATCGTATTATCAATAATGACCCAGTGAACGAAATACTTTGGGTACCTACCACCGCTGTGCGCTCTATACTGAAAGCTCCCCGTGCCGAAATGGTGTTGCATGAAATGTGGTGTATCGCCAACCTGCGTATAAGATCTATCGAGGTGCATGGCGACTCGGCAGCCGTTCGTTTTCATAACCCCGAAAGCCGCATACAGTTTGAACACCCTTGGCCACGACCGATGGTAACGACCAATGGTCGCAACTCGGCTTTCTATCTAACGAATGCTATCGAACTGTTGGATAAACCCGGTGAGTGGTTTCACGATGTGTACACCCGTAAGCTCTATTACTATCCCAAACAAGGCGAAGATATGAAAAAGGCAGAGGCGATTGTGCCTGCCATAGAAACACTTGTTCAGGTAAAAGGAACACTGGATAATCCGGTAAAACATGTTCGTTTCGAGAACATAGACTTTGCCTATACCACTTGGATGCGCCCTTCGGAACAAGGACATGTGCCGTTGCAGGCAGGTATGTATCTTACGGATGCTTATCGCATCACTCCTAAAATGATTCGCAACTACCGCAATCACAAACTCGATAATCAAGGGTGGCTTGGTCGCCCGGCTGCCGCTGTGCAGATATCCGAAGGTAATGATATTGATTTTATCCGTTGCGGCTTCCGCCAATTAGCGTCTACCGGTCTGGACTATGTATATGGCAATCGGGGTGGCTTGGTAGAAGGATGTAACTTTACCGACATTGGCGGTAGTGGTATTGTGGTGGGTTCTTTCTCGCCACTTGCACACGAAACGCATATACCCTACGATCCGGCTGATCGTCGCGAAGTTTGCTCTTTCCAACGAATCCGTAATAACTACATAAACAACGTTACCAATGAAGATTGGGGTTGTATAGGTATCGCTGCCGGGTACGTGAGCGACATAACTATTGAACACAACGAAATAAGCGAGGTATCTTACTCCGGCATCAGTTTGGGATGGGGATGGACGCAAACCGTAAACTGTATGCGCAATAATACGGTACATGCCAACCTTATTCACCACTATGGCAAGCACATGTACGACACGGCGGGTATCTATACGCTCGGGTCGCAGCCCAAAAGCTATGTAACCGAAAACTGTGTGCATAGCATCTACAAGCCGGGTTATGTACACGATCCTAACCATTGGTTCTATCTTTATACCGACGAAGGTTCTTCCTTTATAACCGTAAAGGATAACTGGACGGAAGGAGAGAAGTACCTTCAAAACGCCAACGGGCCGGGTAATGTGTGGACAAACAATGGTGCTGCCGTTAGCGAGGAGATAAAAAATCGCGCCGGATTAGAAGACGAATATAAAAAAAGATAGCTGATGACATCTAAGCAAACAAATGCGCCCACTTGGATATGGTATCCGGGCGACTACGAAATATGGTTGGGCAACGAAATGAACAACCGCCGTACTGAACGTGGAGCTTTCTTCCCTCCTTTCTGGAAGACAGACAGCCACTATGTGGTAGTAGAATTTAGCAAAAAACTGAACTTAGCCATTCCTGAGGAGATAACCATTGCGGTAGAAGGTCGCTATAATGTGAAACTCGATGGCAAGCTACAATTTGGAGCGCCCAAGAAATTTACGCTTCCGGCGGGCGAACACAACCTTAATATTAAGGTGTACAATCAAGCAACCCCTCCTGCTTTGTTTGTGAGCGGCAAAACCGTAAACAGCGACAATACATGGAAGGTTACTTTCGAAGATAAAGAGTGGATTGACGAAAGTGGTAAAGCGAGCGATACTTCGGCTACTGTATACATGGATGCAGGATGCTGGAACTTCAATAGCGCAGACAACAAGCCCTCGCAATTCCGTTTGGCAACCGAGTTGATGGAAGCGGTACATGTAACCAAGGTAGCGCATGGCGAACTTGTAGACTTTGGCAAAGAAACCTTTGGATACATCTGTCTGTGTGGGCTGAAAGGAAACGGTACTATCAATCTCTACTATGGCGAAAGTCCGGAAGAGGCGTTGGATACTGAGTTTTGCGAGACACTGGATAAGTTAATCATCGAACCGGAAAGTATTACCGACTTGGCGCTCGATGTGACCACAGACCGGCAAACCGATTATACATTATTGAATAGCAAGGCATATCGCTACCTTTATATAGAGAAATCGCCTACGGTAACCATCGAAAAGGTTACAATGCACTACGAATATCTCCCTGTAGACTATCGCGGTACTTTCCGCTGCAACGATGAGGAACTGAACCGCATTTGGGAAATTGGCGCGTATACGATGCACCTCACTACCCGCGAGTTCTTTATTGATGGAATAAAGCGCGACCGCTGGGTGTGGAGTGGCGATGCCATTCAAAGCTATCTGATGAACTATTACCTGTTCTTCGATAGTGAGTCGGTGAAGCGCACCATCTGGCTGCTTCGTGGCAAAGACCCGGTAACAAGCCACTCCAATACCATTATGGACTATACGTTCTACTGGTTTTTGAGTATTTATGACTATTATATGTATACGGGCGATAAGCATTTCGTGGCACAAATCTATCCGCGTATGCAAACAATGATGGAGTATGTGCTGGGGCGTACCAACAAAGAAGGTATGGTAGAAGGTCTCTCGGGCGACTGGGTGTTTGTGGACTGGGCGGATGGCTATCTGGATAAAAAAGGCGAACTCGCTTTTGAACAGGTACTCTTCTGTAAGAGTTTGGAGACGATGGCGCTGTGTGCTAAGTTGGTCGACAATAAAGCCGAAGAACAGAAATACAATCAGCTTGCGGATAGCTTACGAAGCAAGTTGCTCCCTGCCTTCTGGAATGAAAGCAAACAAGCGTTGGTGCATAACCGGGTCGACGGCGAGCAAAGCGAAGCTGTAACACGTTACGCAAATATGTTCTCGGTCTTCTTTGGCTATCTGGATGAAACAAAGAAAGAAAAGATTAAGCAATCGGTATTGCTGAATGACGATATATTAAAAATCACTACCCCTTATATGCGTTTCTATGAACTGGAAGCTTTGTGCGCGATGGGCGAACAAACAGAGGTGATGAAAGAGATGAAAGCGTATTGGGGTGGTATGCTCAAGGAAGGTGCCACTTCGTTCTGGGAGAAATACAATCCGGAAGAAAGTGGTGTGAAACATTTAGCGATGTATGGTCGCCCCTATGGCAAGAGCCTTTGTCACGCATGGGGTGCAAGCCCGATATACTTGTTAGGAAAATATTACGTTGGTATTCGTCCGGTAAAGGAGGGTTACAAAGAATTTGCTATTCAACCGGTATTAGGCGGGTTGGAGTGGATGGAAAGTAATGTACCCACACCCAATGGCGATATTCATCTGTATATGGATGCCCATCAAATTAAGATAAAAGCAACTGAAGGTTGTGGCTATGTAACCTTTAATGCTACTGCCCAACCTATAACTACAGTTGGTACCGTTGAGGCACTTGCCAACAACCAATATCGTGTGTGGATAGACACGAAAGAAGAAGTAATTATAACCTACAATTAAAAATAAGATGAATAGATTGATACAAAATGCCCCATTGAGTGGCATTATCCCTCCCTTGGTAACTCCTTTATTGGACAACGATACACTCGATGTTAAGGGACTCGAAAACCTGATTGAACGACTGATAGCAGGTGGTGTGCATGGTTTATTTATACTCGGCACCACAGGCGAAGCACAAAGTTTGAGCTATGATTTGCGCCGGCAGATGATTGTAGAGGCAAGTCGCATAAACAACAAACGATTGCCGCTGTTGGTCTGCATAACCGATACCAGTCTTACAGAGAGTGTGAATTTGGCAAACTATGCAGCTAAATATGGTGCCGATGCGGTTGTTTCGGCGCCTCCTTATTATTTTGCACCCAGCCAGGTAGAGCTTGTAGCATACTATCGCGACTTGGTAGCGCAACTGCCCTTGCCTCTCTTCCTTTATAATATGCCAAGCCACACGAAGGTGAATTTTGCTCCCGAAACGATTCGTGTCATTGCCGAAAACAAGAATGTTATCGGTTTCAAAGATAGCTCAGCCAACGCGGTGTATTTTCAGAGTGTATTAACAGCCATGAAGCATCGTCCTGATTTTGCGATGTTGGTAGGTCCCGAAGAAATTACCGGTGAAGTGGTACTGATGGGCGGACATGGCGGTATAAACGGTGGTGCAAATATGTTCCCCGAACTCTATGTGCGTATGTATAATGCTGCTAAAGCCGAAGACTTGGAAGAGCTTCGCCGTTTGCAGAAAACAATTATGCAAATATCTACAACGATTTATACCGTAGGTAAGTATGGCAGTAGCTACCTGAAAGGATTGAAATGTGCATTGGGCTTATTGGGCGTTTGCAGCAATCATGTAGCTGCACCGTTCTACAAATTTGAAGAACCAGAGGTGGAACGTATCCGCCGGGCGCTAAGTGAGATAAAATTATAAAAATAAGCAATAACCCGTTTCAATATGACCATACTTGATATTATTGTCTTTCTTGTATTTACCGGAGGAGTCGTACTCTTTGGTTGCTCCTTTTTCCAGAAGAAACGTACCAGTGATGAAATGACCGCGGCCGGTCGTTCGCTACCCGGCTGGGTAGTTGGGATGAGTATTTTTGCCACCTACGTGAGCAGTATCAGTTACTTAGCATATCCGGGTAAGGCCTATATGAGCGACTGGAATGCTTTTGTGTTCGGACTCTCTATCCCTATCGCTTCTTATTTTGCCGCCAAATACTTCGTACCTTTCTATCGAAGCTTAGGCAGTGTCTCTGCTTATTCCTTCCTTGAAACACGTTTTGGCCCGTGGGCGCGGGTATATGCCTCTACTTGTTATCTGCTCACGCAGGTAGCTCGTATGGGTTCTATCCTTTACCTGCTGGCACTACCGATGAATGCATTGCTAGGCTGGGATATTAAAACGATTATTGTGATTACCTCTATTGCCATCACTGTATATGCAATGTTGGGTGGTATCAAAGCAGTTATCTGGACGGAAGCTATTCAGGGCTTTATACTGATTGGTGGTGCGTTGGTTTGTGTATTGGCGTTAATCTTTGGTATGCCCGAAGGCCCTAAACAGTTTTGGGATATTGCCGTAGCAGACAATAAATTTTCTTTAGGTAGCTTTGGCTCCAGTCTTACGGAATCTACTTTCTGGGTTTGCCTGATGTACGGTGTTTTTATCAATTTGCAGAACTATGGTATCGACCAGAATTATGTACAGCGCTATCTTACTGCTAAGGACGAAAAGAGTGCTAAGTTTTCTGCTTTGTTTGGCGGGTATTTGTTTATTCCCGTTTCGGCTATTTTCTTTTTGATTGGAACGGCGCTCTACGCATACTATAAGGTACAGCCAGGACTTCTGCCAAGCGATGTAACGGGCGACTCGGTTTTTCCGTACTTCATTGTAAACCAATTACCAATGGGATTGACCGGATTGCTTATAGCTTCTATTTTTGCTGCCGGCATGAGTACGGTAGCTACCAGCATTACCAGTTCGGCTACGATTGTTGTAACGGATTACTATCAACGCTTTTTTAATAAAAAAGCTACCGACAAACAGAGCTTGCGCATGATTTACATCTCCAACATAGGTGTAGCGGTTATTGGGATCTTTGTTGCTATTGCTTTTTTGCAAGTAGAGAGCGCATTGGACGCATGGTGGGCATTATCATCCATCTTTAGTGGAGGTATGCTGGGACTGTTTTTATTGGGGTATATTAGTAAGAAAGCACGAAACATCGATGCCATAATCGGTACCATTGCCGGAGTTATCGTTGTGATGTGGATGAGCCTTTCACCTATCTTCTTTACAGATGGCTTCCTTACTGAATTTCGTAGTCCGTTCCATGCTAACCTGACGATTGTGTTCGGAACGATTGTCATCTTCCTGGTTGGCTTCTTACTATCCAAACTGGTATGCACCAAGCAACCTAAATAAAGAGAATATGAAACGACTATTATTGATACTATGCGGGTTATTACTATTACTGCCGGTGTGTGCCGGAGAAATATGGGTAAGCTTGCGAGGTAATGATAGCAATGAAGGTACAAAGAATGCACCGCTCTTAACTGTTGCGCAAGCTTTGAAACAAGCGCGCGAGTGGAGACGTTTATCCAATCCTCTTGTTGAGGGTGGTATACGTATTCTTTTAGAAGATGGTGTTTATTCACAAACACGCACATTGTTTGTTCGTCCCGAAGATAGTGGTACTATTGATAGTCCGACAATAATTACTGCCGCACCCGGTGCCCGCCCCGTAATAAGTGGAGGCGTACAAGTAACCGGTTGGCGGTTGGTTAGCGAACGAATAGCCGGATTACCCGAATCTGCACAAGGCAAAGTATGGGTAGCGGAGTCTCCTATGATTGCTAATCGTCTTTTAGACTTTCGGCAGTTATGGGTAAATGGCGCAAAGGCTGTTTGTGCAGCTCAATTTGCTCCCGGAGAAATGGAACGGATGATTGACTTTGTACCAAGCGAGCAAATTATCCGCATCCCTACACCCAATGTGTCAGGATTGGAAACAGCGAAGCAACTGGAAATGGTGATACACCAACGTTGGGCTACTGCCATACTTCGTGTAAAGAATTTGAATGTAAAAGGCAATGTAACAGACGTTACCTTTCATGAACCCGAAAGCCAATTGGAATTTGCCCATCCGTGGCCGCAACCGGTTATTGGTGAAGAAAAAGGAAATTCCTCTTTTTATTTGTGTAACGCTTTGCAATTACTTGACCAACCGGGGGAGTGGTATCGCGAATACCCATCGGGCAACGTGTATTACTGGCCTCGCGAAGGTGAAGATATGCGTGTGGCTACTGCTATTGTACCCGCACTGGAAGAACTGGTTCGGGTAGATGGTACGCTGGAACGTCCTGTTGCCCATATTCATTTTGAAGGAATTGGTTTTGAGCATGCTGCCTGGTTGCGACCATCGTATCAAGGACATGTTACATTGCAGGGCGGTTTTCATCTATTGGATGCCTATAAATTACTTATTCCGGGGTTGCCCGAAAAAGCCGAACTGGAGAATCAGGCATGGATTGCACGTCCTGAGGCTGCTATCCGTATAAAAGGTGCTTCGCACATAAACTTTACGGGATGTGACTTCAAACGATTGGCGGCTACCGCGCTCGATTACGAATGGGCGGCTACTCAATCTACAGTAGCAGGGTGTTACTTTACCGATATTGGTGGAACGGCTATACTTTTAGGCACTTTCCCCGACGGTGGATTTGAAACACACGTACCCTACAAACCCTTGAATATGGATGAGCTTTGCTCGGATATCCGTATAGCCAATAACCTGATAACCGAAGTAACCAACGAAGATTGGGGTTGTGTGGGTATTGCTGCGGGATATGTGGCAAATACGACGATTGAACACAACGAAGTAAGCCACGTGAACTATTCGGGTATTTGTGTGGGATGGGGATGGACAAAACTGGATAGCGGTATGAGAAACAATCACATCCGCAATAACTACGTACACCATTTCGCAAAGCAACTCTATGATGCCGGCGGATTGTATACCCTTTCTTCGCAACCAGAGTCGAGCATGACGGGCAACCGTATAGAAGCGCTTATAGATGCACCTTATGCTACCAATGAGCGCGCGTTCTATATTTATTTTGACGAAGCAACTTCCTATTATATTGTGGAGAATAACTGGTGTCCTGAAGCACGATTTGGAACGAATACTCCCGGGCCGGGAAATGTGTGGAATAATAACGGACCAATGGTTGATGTGGCAATTAAACAAGCCGCAGGGATACAAAAAGAATGGAAAGAAAAGTTGCAAAACAGATAAAAACAAGATACTAATGAAACAAACTAATTATCATCTCTTCGATTTTCTTGATTTCGATATTGACTTGAAAACCGACGAGGCTCTTTGGAAATCATGTCGCCCCACAACGATTCAAGCGAAAGGCGGAGACATACACATAACCATCCCTTATCAGAAACAGTTGCTCTCTAACGATATGGCTGCCGATACAACAGCTTCAAGAGAGGAATCAGTACTTATCCTCAGGCAATACACGCAAGGTGTTCTTCGTGTTTTTACAGGTTTAGGAGCGTACGAGCTAAGCGATGATTCGGATATGCTGCAGTTCGATCCTTCTATTCGGAAAATGCCACTACATGTAGTAGAGGGTGATGGTGAATGGCTAATTCTTGATGAAAGCAATACCCGACGCGCTTTGGTAAATCTTAAAAGCCCTGTACTCGATTACTGGAGCGACTTACTGCCTGCTCCGCAAGAGGCTCCCGATATAACTTTTTGGCCGGACGGAAAGAAAGCTATCAGGTTAAGTGCTTATGATCATTTCTCGCCTCCTCGTTACGATGCACTACCTTTAGCCTATGTGGTGAAAGAAGGAAATAAAGAACGCGCCACCCTTTCGTTCGAGGTACAACCCGACGAAGCTTTTGTTGGTACCGGCGAACGTTTCTACAAAATGGATTTAAGCGGGCATACCTTTCAACTGAAAAACCAAGATGGGCAAGGTGTAAACAACCGTCGCGCTTACAAGAATATACCATTCTTTATTTCCAGTCGCATGTATGGTGTGTTTTATCACACCAGCGCGCACAGTAAACTCTCGCTAGCCGATCACTCTACCCGCTCGGTACAGTTCTTAAGTGACCAACCGATGCTGGATGCTTTCTTGATAGCCGGAGATACTCCCGAGTCAATACTTAAAGGTTACCGTAGCCTTACAGGTTTCCCTTCGATGCCTCCGCTTTGGAGCTTTGGTGTGTGGATGAGCCGTATGACCTATTTCAGCGCTGACGAAGTAACAGAGATTTGCAATCGTATGCGACGCGAAAAATACCCTTGCGACGTGATTCACTTAGATACCGGATGGTTCAAAACCGACTGGCTTTGCGAATGGAAGTTTAATGAAGAACGCTTCCCCGACCCAAAAGGCTTTATTCATCAATTAAAAGCAGATGGTTATCGTGTATCGTTGTGGCAATTACCCTACGTAGCCGAAGATGCCGAGCAAATAAACGAAGCGCGCGAAAACAACTACATAGCCCCACTTACTAAAGTGCAGCAAACGGACGGTTCCAACTTCTCCGCACTGGATTATGCAGGAACCATCGACCTTACCTATCCACCTGCTGTAGAGTGGTACAAAGGGTTGCTTAAAAACCTGCTCGATATGGGAGTAGCTTGTATTAAAACAGATTTTGGCGAGAACATCCATATGGATGCCAAGTATCACGGTATGTCACCTGCTCTGCTCAATAATCTCTACGCTTTACTTTATCAAAAAGCCGCTTACGAAATAACTAAGGATGTTACCGGCGATGGTATTGTTTGGGCACGTGCCGGATGGGCGGGTTGTCAGCGATATCCTCTGCACTGGGGTGGCGACTCTGCCGCTACGTGGGATGGATTGGCGGGCTCGCTTAAAGGTGGACTACACTTCGGACTCTCAGGATTTGCTTTTTGGAGCCATGATGTGCCGGGTTTCCACTCGCTGCCCAACTTTATGAACTCTCCCGTAGCCGACGATCTTTATGTGCGTTGGACGCAGTTTGGAGTTTTCTCTTCGCATATACGCTATCATGGTACTTCCAAACGCGAACCATGGTGCTATCCTGCCGTAGCCGATATTGTAAAAAAATGGTGGAACTTGCGTTATGCGCTTCTTCCTTATATAATGGCGCAAAGTGAAGCTGCTACCCGCTCGGGTTATCCATTGCTGCGTGCGTTGATTTTTCATCATGTCGACGATAAACTTTGCTGGCACATTGATGATGAGTATTACTTTGGCGATGACTTCCTGGTTGCACCTGTAATGAACAGCGAAGGTTGCCGGGATATCTATTTGCCCGAAGGTAAGTGGGTGCATTTTTTTACCGGCGAGGTGTACGAAGGTGGACAATGGCTGAAG
Source organism: Bacteroides sp. 214 (assembly GCF_010501015.1). GTDB lineage: Bacteria > Bacteroidota > Bacteroidia > Bacteroidales > Bacteroidaceae > Bacteroides. The sequence continues at coordinate 91,447 of NZ_QVML01000004.1, forward strand.
AATGTAACTGTGCCGTTGGATGAGATGCCGGTGTATGTGCGTTATGGAGCAGAAATTCCAATGTATCCGGAAGTGGTGCAATGCACAGACGAAATGGATTTGAAGAAACAACGCCTCACCCCAGCCCTCTCCAAAGGAGAGGGAGGAGGAGGTAGTTTGTATGATACAATAATGAGTATCCTCAATAAATAAAAAGAATAAAATGCAAGATACTGAAAACAACGTAACCAACTCATCTCCCTCTCCTTTGGAGAGGGTCGGGGAGAGGCTAAAACCCAACTGGAACGAAAGCCAACGCCGCTACCTCGATTGGTGGAATGGTCGCGGCATACTTATCAATATGTGGGAGCACCTGCAAACAGGTGTCGTTTCGCACGATGCGACAATTGCCCCACCACCTCCCGCAAAGGATTTGAACCAACGTTGGTTTGACCCGCAATGGCGTGCCGCGCAGTTAGATTACTATTTGGCGAACAGCTCTTTTCTGGCGGATATACCGCCTGTGGCTAATACTCAATTAGGACCCGGCTCGCTCGCTGCTATTCTTGGTGGAGTGCTCGAGGGTGGCGAAGATACTATCTGGATACATCCCGACCCGCAACCGAAGGATGATATTGTATTCAATCCCGAAAGCCCGGCGTGGCAACTGCATAAAGATTTGTTGCGTGCCTGTAAGCAACGTGCTAAGGGACGTTACTATGTAGGTATGCCCGATTTGATGGAAGGGCTCGATGTCTTGGCTGCCATCCGCGGCACGGATACTGTATTGATGGATACCATGCTGAACCCCGAACTTCTTGAGCGACAACTCCAAGCAGTGAACGATATCTATTTCCGTGTCTTCGACGAACTGTACGATATTATTAGGGAGGGTGATGAAATGGCGTTTTGTTATTTCTCCATTTGGGGGCCCGGTAAGGTAAGCAAGCTACAAAGCGATATATCCATCATGATTAGCGAAGAAGATTTCCGACGTTTCGCTCTTCCGTACCTGCGGGAGCAATGCCGGAAGATTGATTATACGCTCTATCATCTGGATGGAGTGGGAGCTATCCGCCATCTTGATGCGCTGCTCGAAATAGAAGAACTCAACGCCATTCAGTGGACACCCGGAGTAGGCGAACCACAAGGAGGAGACCCTAAATGGTACGACTTGTATCGCAAAATTCTGGCAGGAGGAAAGAGTGTCATGGCTTGTTGGGTAGCACTCGATGAATTGCGCCCCTTATTGGATAATGTGGGAACAGACGGACTGAATATCTTGATGGATTTCAAAAATGAAAAAGAGATAGAGCAGGCTGTGAAGATAGTGGAAAGCTACAAGTAAAGAATCAAACAATTAAAACAATTAAAAATAACATCAAATGGAACTAAATCAACTCTACGAATCCATCCTTGCCGGCAAACTGGAACCGGCAGTGGAAGTAACCCGCGAAGCTATTGATGCAGGCGTAGCCCCGCAAACCATCATCAACGACTATATGATTAAAGCCATGGGCGAAATAGGGCAACGTTTTCAAGACGGGAAAGCATTCGTGCCACAGCTCCTTATGTCGGCACGTGCCATGAAGGGTGCACTCGAACTACTTAAACCACTCTTGCAAGGCGAAGCTTCAGTTACCATTGGTAAAGTGGTTATTGGTACTGTAAAAGGCGACTTGCACGACATCGGCAAGAATCTCGTAGCTGCTATGTTCGAAGGATGTGGTTTTGAGGTTGTCAACATCGGTATTGATGTGTCTGCCGAAAAGTTTGTGGAAGCGGTAAAAGAACATAATGCTGATATTCTTTGCATCAGCGCGTTGCTTACCACTACTATGGGCGAAATGGAAATAGTAATAGATGCGTTGAAGCAGGCGGGCATCCGCGAACAGGTTAAGGTGATGGTAGGTGGCGCACCTGTCAACCAAACGTTTGCCACACAAATAGGTGCCGATGGTTATAGCGACAATGCTAACTCCGCCGTAGCCGTAGCCAAAGAATTAATGGGCGTATAAACTCTTAAAACAAACCATACTATATGAATACACACTACATGGAAACATTGGATTGGGGCATCCTTATCATCTATTTTGTGATCCTGTTTGCCATTGGCATCTGGGCAAGTAGTAACCGCAAAAAAGGGAGTCATCTTTTCTTGGCAGGCAATTCTCTGAAATGGCCTTCTATTGGGTTTTCCATGTGGGGTACTAATGTAGGACCGTCCATGCTGATAGCTTCTGCCAGTGCGGGTTTTACCACAGGGATTGTTTCTGCCAATTTCGCATGGTATGCGTTTGTCTTTATCTTCTTATTGGCGTTTGTCTTTGCACCGCGCTATTTAGGGGCAAAGGTGGTGACGCTTCCCGAGTTTATGGGCAAGCGTTTCGGACAATCTACGCGCAATATCCTGGCATGGTACACCATTGTTACCATTCTTATTTCCTGGTTGGCGCTGACGCTCTTTGCCGGTGGCATTCTTATCAAGCAGATATTCGATATCCCCATGTGGCAGTCGGCTATCCTGTTATTGCTTATCGCAGCCTTCTTTACAATGTTGGGTGGGCTGAAGGCGGTGGCTTATACAAATGTGTTCCAGATGATATTGCTTATTGTGGTATCGCTCACTCTTACGCTGCTTGGCTTACACAAAGTAGGCGGTGTAAGCGGACTTGTTGAGGCTGTTCCGCAAGGCTATTGGAATTTGTTTCAGCCCAATAGCGACCCTGACTTCCCGTGGCTACCCATTCTGTTGGGATATCCGGTGATGGGTGTTTGGTTTTGGTGTACCGACCAGTCGATGGTGCAACCGGTACTGGCTGCAAAGAACCTGAAGCAAGGACAGTTGGGTGCTAACTTTACCGGTTGGTTAAAGATACTGGACATGCCGCTTTATATTCTTCCCGGTGTAATCTGTTTGGCACTTTATCCTACGCTCGCCAACCCCGACGAAGCCTATATGACGATGGTTACAAACCTCTTCCCGCAAGGAATGGTAGGCTTGGTGATGGCGGTGCTTGTTGCCGCATTGGTTAGCACTATTGGTTCGGCACTCAATGCGCTGAGTACCGTGTTTACCATGGATATTTACGTAAAACGTATGAACCCTGAAGCCTCTCAGCAACAAATTGTGAAGATGGGACGTGTTATAACTGTGGTAGGTTCTGTTGTCTCTATCTTGATAACCATTGCTATTGACAGTATCAAAGGATTAAATCTCTTTAATGTGTTCCAGTCAGTACTTGGTTTCATAGCTCCTCCTATGGCGGCTGTGTTCTTATTCGGAGTGTTCTGGAAGAAAACAACTGTTCGCGCCGCCAATATGGCATTAACCCTCGGCACCGTGTTCAGTCTTACGGTTGGTATTCTTTATTTGTGGGTACTACCTGCCGATAAGTACGACTTCTGGCCACACTTCATGATGCTTTCGTTCTTGCTGTTTGTGGCTATTTCGGTGACTATGATTGTGGTGTCGTTGTTCGATAGAAGTAAGAAAACAGAGAATACACTCAACTTTGGTGCAATTATCGCGCCTGCCAAGCAGGTGGTGCTGTTGTGGGCATTACTCATTGTTGTGATGATTGGGCTATATGTTTTGTTTAATGGGCATTAACAAGCAAATTGAAATCAAAATGATGAATATGGAATCATTTTATTTTTCTGTATTTTGTTTTTATTCATATTAATCCAAAGCAACCCCTCTCAGAAGTCAACTGAAGGGGGTTGCTTTTTTATTTAACCCAAACTTCTCTTCTATTTCCTATTAGAACAAGCTTCAAATTACAGAAATATAGACTTCAAACGGAAGAGGTATAAGCTTCAATCCCAAATGCTATAAGCTTCAAAGGTGAATTCCATTGGACGAATACCCAAATCTCAATGGCATTTACCTTTAGAATCACTGGATTTTACTTGTAATCTCATTGGTTTTCATCTCCAATCTCACTGCTTAATTGTTGATATTGAATATTCTTGAGGAAAGTATGCAAAAATAATAGATTCTTTGCTCTTTTTGATGGCTGTGCTCAATAAATAAAAAGATAGCAAGAGTGTGCATTCTTGTTTGTTTTTGCGAGATATTGTTTATTTGTATATCACAATGATGGGTTTCTGTTTTATTTGGTATCATTCTGTTTTATTTTAATCTCCGTGGTTGCGTTTTTTTGAGCTTGAGGCAGATATTGGCCGAATTTCGGGAGTTATGGTGGATTGACATTTTGACAAATTGACAATGGGGCAATATCATTATACCCAAACGTTTTTCTTGGATGATAATAACTTTTTTGTATATTTGCCTATACGTTCTATTTTATTAATGTACATGAAAACATATAAACGTTTACTTTTCCTTTCTATTTTATTTCTGCTTTTCTGCTCTTGTTCGCAAAAAAGAATAACTAACCCATTATTGCTTCGTTCTGATTCTTTAATAACGTGCTGTACGGACAGTGTCTTACAGCACACCAATGACTCTTTAATGCTGATGAGCGAACGTGAACAGTCTGTTTGTATGAGTGAATTGGAGAGTAGGCAGAAATACGATGGGATCATAATAGGAGTTTTTTCCTTGTTACTATCGGCTTCTGTATTTCTTTTGATGGAAAATTATAGAAAAGCTCAAATTATTCTTCAGCAAAAACAAATGTTGCAAACGCAAACCAATGCGTTGTATGCTGCTTTTGAGGAAACAACCGAAAAAGAGTTCTTTAAAAAGGAAACTCCTTTTGAGCAGATAAGACGAAACTTGGCTGTTCAGACAAAGATGTTTAAGAAAGAAAAATACTATGAGGAAATGCTATCAATAATAGTTCATGTCGATGAAAAAGAATTTTATATGGCAAATTCGGATAGAGAACAGTTTCTAAAACAGATGCGAAATCATTTTTATTTGGTAATCAATGATTTGATTACCAAATACTCTTTGAACAAAACAGATGCTGATTTTTGTGTTTTTAGCTCTTTAGGACTTCCTTCCAAAGTGCTTTATTCTTTTTTTTCGAGTGAAGCTGCTTCAAAGTCAAGAAGGCAAAGGCTTAGGAAAAAACTGGAATTCGAGATGTTGTTGCTGTTTAGAATAAATACTTAATAATTAATTAGATACATTGTTTTGATACATTTTTAATACCCTGCATCTTCAAATTACTACTTTTTTGATACCCTGTTTTTTTGGGGGATTAGACACTTTTGTCTTGTTTTGCCGTCATCAAATAAAATTATTTATTAATCCTTTAAACAACAGATTTATGAAAAACTTATTAAATTTGGTCGTAATTGCAACTTTAAGTATCTTATTCCTTTCATGTTCAAATGAGCAGGACAAATTTGTTAATCAACCAGTTGATCCTTATTTTAAAACAATGCTAATGAATAAAACGATTGAGATTTATTCGTCAAAGTTAACAAGAGGTGCTGAGCTGGTTTTAACTGATAGTGAGAAGCGTGAACTAGCACAAATATCATTAAACACTTTGAAAACTTACGGGCTGTCTGAGGAGGAAATAGCAGAAGACCTGGGTGGAATAACTGATGATAAATTGATTGAGGCAGGACTTATAATCATAGCTGTCGAAGAAGAGGCTGAAAAAGGGGTTGAAGTAATTGATACATTTGATAATGTAAGTTTATTAACTGGACTTGAAAAATGCCCAGATGATCAAACGGTTACTCGATCTCAAGTTTTTAATTGTGCATTACAGGCTGTCGGTATTACGGCTATTGGAGAATTGATGCAAAAGGGAATAGCGAGTATGAGTAGGTCTGCGGTAAAAACTGCTCTGAGAAAAATAGTAGCAAAATATCTAGGCTGGGTAGGGGCAGCTATCGCTGTATATGAATTTGGAGATTGTATGAATTGGTGGTAAATTATAAAATTCGGATAATGAGATTAAGAGAAAGACCTTATGTTTTTTTATATACTTTCATAGTAATCAGCTATGTTGCAGACTTTATCTTTCGTTTTGAACGATATGATACAATAGATATCATATTAACTTCTCTATTGGTGCTACTGTTGCTTTATACTGTAGTTGATTATTGGAAAACAGTTTTAAGGAAATGTAGGAAGAAAAAAAACTAGTTCCTGTTTATTGAGACAATGTAAAGGCGTGAAGTTTGTTAATTGATAGCGAACTCCATGCCTTTATTCGTATTTTTCTTCTTGTAGCAATTCTCCAACTCGCAAAGTCCGCACGTATACTCCAATCTTCTTACATTACTCCCTATCCCAATTACCCCGCTTACGGACTTGATAGGCATCATCAGCGACGATTCCGTCAACTGCACCCCACAAGGTTCTTCTACGGGAAAGAGCGAAAATAGTTTTTGTTGTTCTGCAACTTGCCAGCCGCAATAGCCCGGGCTGAATCGATTGGTGCGTAGTAACCCTTCTGTGTTTAACTCTTCTTGAAGGCGCAGCTCCATGTAATTTGCCGCTGCCTCTGCCAGGCAACTGCCAATGTTATGCGCGATGAAGTGACGAACAATATCCTCCTTACTTGCTTCTAACCAATGGTTAAAAGCTTCGCCGGCAGTAGCCACAAAGAGTATAAATGCCTCCGAACCGGCTAATTGCTTGCCGATAATCTTACCGATATTCAACGGGGTGTTGCCTATAAGTAATGTGTCGCGGTTTAATACACCTGCCACGCGTACATAGGCAAAATGCGCGACGGTAAACGTGGCTATCTCTTGCAATGCTTCCTTTACCAGTTGTTGGATGTCCGCCTCGGGATTTTGTGTGCCATACCCCATTGCTTCGTACACCTCTTCGGGGGTAATAGACAATTGCTCAAACGCTATTTTATCTTCCTTCATTGTATTGGTTCAACGCATTGAAGAACGCATCTATATTTCCTTCGGGCACTTCGGGCGGTGTATCGCATCCGCTCGATAGTACGAAGTTGGGATACGGCTCCATATCTTTAAGCAATTGCAGTACCTCTGCTTTCATTTGCTCGGGTGTGCCTTGCTTGAATATCCCAACAGGATCAATATTTCCCATACCCAACGCATCGGCAGGAACATCTTGCATGGCCACTTTCATATCAATCTTATTACCGAAATGGTAGCCTGCGGCACCAGTGTAAACCATAGCAGGGGTACAATGTCCTGTGTTGCCACAGTTGTGAAGAATGATGGAGAAGTGTTCGTCTTGCAGCGCGTCTACTATCTCTTTGATATAGATGGAGGAATACTGCTGGCAATCTTCGTTGGAGAGTAATCCTGCGGCAGGTTCGGCAATCACTACGCCTGCAATGCCGGTTTCCTTCAGTGCGCTACAGTAGGCAAGCAAGAAGTCTGTGCATTTGCGCAACAGCAGGTTAGCAGCTTCGGGGGTGATGTAGATAAGCATCATGATTTCCGACATGTCGTACAGTCGTCCGGCAAGCGAATAAGGACCGATGCAGCCACCAAGAACAGGCTTGTTGGTGATGTGTTCGGCTGCCAGTCGGTTAGCTTTTAGATATTCGCCAACACGTCCTTGCTCTAAACCGGGTACTTGCAATGTTTCAATCTCGGCTTCGTTGTTTAGCAAACGCCCCGTTACCGCAGGTACTTCGTTTTCATGAAAGGCAATGGTAGCTCCAAAGGCTTCTGCCTCTACCGTTAAGTCCATAATAACGGTTGCCGCTGCCAACGGATAACGCTGGTTGAGCGTACGTATCGCTTCAAAATGTACTTCGCCGTTGGTTACAGCTTGACGAACTGTGTTGCCGTTCAACTCAATGCCGGGGTGCGTCATGATAGGAATAGCAATTCGTTGCTTATTCGCAATAACCTCCTGTATAAAGGAGTTCATATTTATCTTTTTCATCATATATTTAGGACGTAAAACCGCACAAATGTACTCAATTGATAGTTGATTTGAGTACAAACAGGAAAAATTGCCGTCTTTTTGGTATCTAATTATATATAGAATAACGACATGATTAAATCAAAGTTGACGTTGCTAACCTTTTTAGTAGTCGCACTGTGTGCATGCAACAAAGAAAATGTAAATATCGTTGTAGAAGAAAACGCATCCAACCGAATTCAATTTGCTGCAGGACAATTGCAGGAAGCATTGCAACAGGCCGGGTATAGTGTAAATGCCGGAACAGGTAAAACCATTCGCTTGCAATTATCCAAAGACACCACGCTGCGTGCTGAAGGCTTCTGCATCCTTACCGAAGGAGAAGTTACCACCATTGGCGGACGAGATGGTAGCGGTGTTATTTACGGAGCGCGCCAACTCATTGATCATATCAAGGGAAAGAAGAACATAGATTTTCCCAAGTCATTTACCGACGCCCCCGAAATGGTGTTGCGTGGTGCTTGTATCGGTTTGCAGAAGACCACCTATTTACCCGGACACGGTGTGTACGAATACCCTTATACGCCCGAAAACTTCCCTTGGTTTTATGATAAAGAACAATGGATAGAATACCTTGATATGTTGGTGGAGAACCGCATGAACTCTCTTTATTTGTGGAACGGGCATCCGTTTGCTTCGCTTGTAAAGTTAGAAGACTATCCGTTTGCTTTAGAAGTAGACGAGGCTACTTTTAAGAAGAATGAAGAGGTATTCTCTTTTCTTACCCAAGAAGCTGATAAACGCGGTATCTTTGTGATTCAGATGTTCTACAATATCTTTGTTTCCAAACCCTTCGCCGAACATTACGGTATCAAAACGCAAGATAGACATCGCCCCATTACACCACTTGTCAGTGACTATACCCGCAAGTCGGTGGCAGCCTTTATAGAAAAGTATCCCAACGTGGGACTGCTCGTTTGCTTAGGCGAAGCTATGAATACGTATGAAGATGATGTGGAATGGTTTACTAAAACAATTATACCGGGGGTAAAAGACGGACTTACCAAGCTGGGGCGTACCGACGAACCACCTATACTAGTGCGTGCGCACGACACCGATTGCAAGATGGTAATGGATGCTGCTCTGCCACTTTATAAGAACCTCTACACCATGCACAAGTACAATGGCGAATCGCTTACGACCTATCAGCCGCGTGGCCCGTGGTCTAAGATACACAAAGATCTTAGCGCTCTAGGAAGTATACATATTAGTAATGTACACATCCTCGCCAATCTTGAACCTTTCCGCTGGGGATCGCCCGAGTTTGTACAGAAAGCTGTAAAAGCCATGCACGATGTACATGGAGCCAATGCGTTACATCTTTATCCGCAAGCATCTTACTGGGATTGGCCATACACTGCCGATAAACTGCCTGATGGTAAACGCGAGAAACAAATAGAGCGCGACTGGATTTGGTATAAAACGTGGGGAAGATATGCATGGAACTGTCGCTACGAACGTCCTAATGAAGTAGAGTTTTGGAGTAAACAGCTTGCCGACTTCTATGGAACAACCACCGAAACTGCCGCTGATATACTCGAAGCCTACGAGCAAGCTGGCGAGATTGCTCCCAAGCTGTTGCGCCGTTTTGGAATCACCGAAGGAAACCGTCAGACATTGCTGCTTGGTATGTTTGTAAGTCAATTGGTAAACCCTTATAAATACACCATCTATCCGGGCTTCTACGAAAGCTGTGGTCCCGAAGGCGAAAAACTGATAGAGTATGTAGAGAAAGAATGGAAAAAAGAACCACATGTGGGAGAGTTGCCTCTTGATATCATAGAACAAGTCATCATACATGGCGACAAAGCAGTTGCCGCCATTGAGCAAGCAGCTGGTGAGGCTACGCTTAACAAAGAGGAGTTCGAACGTTTACGCAATGATATGCATTGTTACCGCGAATTTGCGTATGCCTTCAACCTCAAAGTAAAAGCAGCCAAATTGGTGCTCGATTATCAATGGGGCAAAGAGATTGCTCGTTTGGAAGAAGCTATCCCATTGCTGGAAGAAAGTTTAGTGCATTATCGTAAACTGGTAGAGCTGACAAAAGATCATTACTACTACGCTAATAGTATGCAAACTGCACAACGTCGTATTCCTATTGGTGGAGACGATGGAAAAAACAAGACTTGGGAAGAGATGTTGGTACATTATGAGCAAGAGCTTGAAAACTACAAAGGAAACCTCGCCACACTGAAAGCGCAGGCAAATGGTGATACCAGCGAAAACTCCACAACAATAACCCCGCTACACAAGGCTAATGTGAAAATAATGAGTAACTTGCCAGCGGTGGCGTTACAAGAAGGCGCAAGTCTGCTAACTAACATCACCAACCCGGTAGAGGCTTTAGCACCCGAATTGAAAGGACTTACTGCTTTTCGCTTTGACGGCGAGAAACAACGGAAAGAGGCAACTACAATAGAATTTGAGTGCGATAAACCGGTTAGCTTGCTGGTAGGATACTTCCGCGATGATCATCGCAAGTATGCCAAGAAACCAACACTCGAAATAGATGCAGCGGCAAACGAATACGGTCAGGCAGAAGCAAAATTGTCGCATGCCATACGCATCAAGGGATTGCCATTGGCAGATGTGCATACCTATAATTTCGAAGCAGGTAAACACAAGCTCCTATTGCCAAAGGGTTATTTGCTGGTGTTGGGCTTTACGGATAGCGAAGTACCAACGCGCAACGCAGGTTTAGCTGGCGTTGAGAAAACAATGGATTGGATGTTTTATTAATATACATATAGATGATAAATCGTATAGTCTCTTTTTTTATAGTAATAACAAGTATACTTCCTGTTGCTGCGCAACGGGAAGTGTCGCAAGAACGCATGACGGAAATATACGAACAGGTAAAAACCCCGTATAAATATGGCATGGTGATTGCTCCCGAAACAAACAACTACAAGGTAGATTGCCCCACAGTGTTCCGTCACAACGACAAATGGTACATGACGTATGTGCTTTACAATGGACGCTTTGGTACTGATGGACGAGGCTATGAAACATGGCTTGCCGAGAGTGATAATCTCTTGGAGTGGACGACTAAAGGACGCTTACTCTCCTTTCGCGAACAAGGATGGGATATGAATCAACGTGGTGGCTTTCCTGCTCTGCCCGATATGGAGTGGGGAGGAAGCTATACCTTGCAACCATGGAAAGGTAAATACTGGATGACTTACATAGGTGGCAATAAAACAGGTTATGAGGCTGGACCGCTAAGCATTGGCTTGGCATGGACAGATGCAAAAAATCTGGGAACTGCCATAGAGTGGGAGGGAATGGATACACCCATCATTGCTTCCTCAGATAAAGAAGCACAGTGGTTCGAGAATCTCACAGAGTATAAGAGTACTATTTATTGGGATAAAGAGAAAACACTAGGTGCACCATTTGTGATGTTTTATAACGCCGGTGGTCGCCATCCCGAAACCAACCTGAAAGGAGAACGTGTGGGTATCGCCCTCTCCAAAGATATGAAGAAGTGGAAGCGTTACGCGGGTAACCCGGTTTTTGTACACGAAACAGAAGGAACCATTACAGGCGATGCACACATTCAAAAGTTTGGCGATGTATATGTGATGTTCTACTTTTCGGCGTTCAATCCTACTCGCTCATACAAAGCCTACAACACCTTTGCGTGTAGCTACGACCTTATCCACTGGAATGACTGGCAAGGCGAAGATCTGATTAAACCGTCCAAAGATTACGATGACCTCTTTGCACACAAAAGCTATGTGATAAACCACAACGGTGTGGTATATCATTTCTATTGTGCTACTAACAAATACGACCAACGAGGTATTGCCGTGGCAACCAGCAAACCCATGGGGCGCTCGGCTGTACACTTTCCTGCACCGGAAGTAAAGAATAAGCGCGTAGTAACAGAACTAAACGATTGGGAAACCAAGTTGCAACCTAACAGCCTCACCCCAGCCCTCTCCAAAAGAGAGGGGGAAGATAGCGCAGCTGATTATGAGTGGCAAAAAGTGACCATTCCGCATAATTGGGATGATTATTACGGATATCGCCAACTTACACATGGTAACCTGCACGGAACAGCCTTATATCGTACTACTTTTGTTGCACCATCTCTTCATTCCGCAGGTAGCTCCCTCTCTTTTGGAGAGGGTTGGGGTGAGGCAGTATATTCTTTGCGCTTTTCGGGCGTAGGAACATATGCCACCATCACGTTAAATGGTAAAGACTATGGTCGTCATCCGGTAGGGCGAACCACACTGACTCTTGATGTAACCGATGCTATCAAACCCGGGCAGTCCAACTTCCTCGAAGTAAAAGCCGAACATCCCGAACTGATTGCTGATATGCCGTGGGTATGTGGCGGATGTTCTTCGGAGTGGGGGTTCAGCGAAGGTTCGCAACCATTAGGAATCTTTCGTCCGGTAGAGCTGGAAGTATCGGACAACATTCGGATTGAACCTTTCGGAGTGCATGTTTGGAACGATGACAAGGCAGAAACAGTTTATATTGACACAGAACTAAAAAATTACAGCAACGCTACTCAAACAGTAGAACTAGTCAATAAATTGAGTACCGACATGGGACGCCAAGTGTTTCGGTTGGTGGAACAAGTAACGTTGGCAGCGGGTGAGACAAAAACAATCCGTCAGTCTTCGCCTGTAGAGAACCCAATACGCTGGGATACAGAGAATCCTTATCTTTATAACCTGGCTACCATGATTAAACGTAATACTAAAACCACTGATGAAATAACAACCCCGTTTGGTATCCGCACCATTAGCTGGCCGGTTAAACGCAATGATGGCGATGGCCGCTTCTTCCTGAACGACAAGCCGGTATTTATTAATGGTGTTTGCGAGTACGAACATCAGTTTGGACAAAGCCACGCTTTTAGCCGCGAACAGGTTAAAGCGCGTGTACGACAGATATTAGCCGCAGGCTTCAATGGCTTTAGGGATGCACACCAACCGCACCATTTGGACTATCAGAAGTATTGGGATGCAGAAGGCGTTCTCTTCTGGACACAACTTTCGGCGCATGTGTGGTACGATACACCCGAGTTTCGTGCGAACTTCAAAAAGCTGCTTCGTCAGTGGGTGAAGGAGCGGCGCAACTCACCTTCTGTGGTTATTTGGGGATTGCAGAATGAAAGCACATTGCCCCGTGCTTTTGCCGAAGAATGTTGCGAAATAATTCGCGAAATGGACCCGACAGCACGCAATATGCGCATTATTACTACGTGTAATGGTGGCGAAGGAACCGATTGGAATGTAGTTCAGAACTGGAGTGGTACTTATGGTGGTAATCCACAAGACTATAATCGTGAGCTGGCTCGCAAAGAGCAGCTGCTGAACGGTGAATATGGTGCATGGCGCAGTCTTGATTTGCATACCGAACCCGGTGCGTTCGAACAAAATGGTGTGTGGAGCGAAGAACGTATGTGTCAGCTTATGGAGATGAAGGTGCGTTTGGCAGAACAAGTACGCGATAGTGTGTGCGGACAGTTTCAGTGGATATATAGTAGTCACGACAACCCCGGTCGCCGCCAACCCGACGAAGGTTATAGAATAATCGATAAGGTTGGACCATTTAATTACAAAGGATTAACCTCTCCGTGGGAAGAGCCGCTCGATGTATATTATATGTATCGCTCCAATTATATGAGTGCAGCTAAAGACCCTATGGTGTATCTCGTTTCGCACACATGGGCAGATCGTTTCAAAGATGGTCGCCGTCGTGCTACGATTGAGGCATATAGTAATTGCGACTCCGTATTATTATATAATGATGCTGCTGATTCGGAGTATTTAGGAAGAAAACGTAACGGTGGTATTGGAACACATATGATGTGGGAAAACCGTGATATACGTTATAATGTACTTCGTGCGGTGGGATATTATCAAGGTAAGCCGGTTGCAGAAGACATACTTGTGTTGAAAGGTTTGGAACAAGCCCCTCACTTCGAAAAACTATATGCTGATGTACGCCCGTTATTGGAAGGCGAGAGTGGATACAACTATCTGTATCGCGTTAACTGCGGAGGCGACGAATATGAGGATAGCTTTGGGCAACGATGGAGTCAGGACAATAGATCGTATTCCCACTCGTGGGCAGAGAATTTTGAAGGCTTAAATCCTTACCTTGCCAGCCAACGGGTAACAAACGACCCGATACGTGGCACAAAAGATTGGGAACTGTTTCAATACTTCCGCTTTGGCAGACATCAGCTGACGTTTCGTTTTGATGTACCTGATGGCCGCTATCGCATTGAACTCTACTTTACCGAGCCATGGCATGGTACAGGCGGAAGCGCCGCTACCGACTGTGAGGGGTGGCGCATCTTTGATGTGGCAGTGAACGGACAAACATTGCTCAATGATTTGGATATCTGGGCAGAGACAGGACACGATGGTGCTTGTAAGAAAGTGGTATATGCTGATGTGAAAGGTGGTTCGCTTGTTATAAACTTCCCCGAAGTGAAAGCGGGGCAAGCGGTGATCTCAGCTATTGCGATAGCTTCCTCTCAACAACAAAGCAAACCTGTCACTTTTGGTGAGGGACGTAAAGAGACAACCATGTGGAAATCTTTCAATACTTCTGTTATGGAGAAAACCCCGAAGGAACTACTTCCCGAAGATTTAAATACTCGTGCTAACGTAACTTACGAAGCCGAAGAGGCGAAGCTACGTGGTAAGTTTACCAAAAAGGAACACCGCAAACAGGTTGGTGTCTTCTTTGGCGAAAGCAAAACAAACAGTATTGAATGGAACATATCGACCGGACTGGCGCAAGAGTATGCCATGCGGTTTAAGTATATGAACACCAGTGGCCGCCCGATAACCGTACGCCTACAGTTTATAGATAAGGTAGGAGCTGTGTTGAAAGATGCTGAAATAACTTTCCCCGAAGCACCCGAGAAGTGGCGAATGATGAGTACCACAACAGGTACATATATCAATGCGGGATATTATCGCATCGTACTAACGGCAGCAGATATGGCAGGACTAGCGTTCGATGCGGTTGATGTACAGTAATATAATAAAACAATGAAAAGATTTCTTCTCCTTTCCATCTCTTTTTGGGCAGTAAGCTTGCTGGCTCAACCAATCTCTCACGACTGGGAGAACCACCACGTATTGCAAATTAACCGCGAGCCGGCTCGTGCTGCATTTACCTCATTTGTCAAAACTCCGGGTGATAGCAACTTCTCACTCGATGGATTGTGGAAGTTTCGTTGGACGGCTACCCCCGAAGAACGAATCGTTAATTTCTATACCACCGACTTTGACGACACTCAGTGGATCTCTTTTCCTGTTCCTGCCAACTGGGAAGTAAACGGTTTTGGTACACCCATCTATGTGTCGGCAGGTTATCCGTTCAAAATCAATCCACCCTTTGTAATGGGCGAGCCCAAACACTCTTATACGACCTATAAAGAACGAAATCCGGTAGGACAATACCGTCGCACGTTCAACCTTCCTGCAACATGGAAGCAAGGCGGACAAACATTTATCCGCTTTGAAGGGGTTATGAGTGCGTTCTATGTTTGGTTGAATGGCGTTCGGGTGGGTTACTCGCAAGGGAGCATGGAGCCTTCGGAATTCAATCTTACTCCGTATTTAGTGAGTGGCGAAAATCAAATAGCCTTAGAGGTGTATCGTTACAGTGATGGCTCTTATCTCGAGGACCAAGACTTCTGGCGATTTGGTGGTATTCATCGTAGCATTTCGTTGTTTCATACTCCTGACGTTCGTATTCGTGACTTCATGATACGTACCTTGCCCGATGCTGACTATAAAGACTTCACCCTCCAGATAGACCCGCAGCTTAGCGTATATAATAAGGAGAAGGGCGAAGGCTATCGTTTACGTGCTGTACTTGGAGATATCAACATAACTGCCGATGCAGAACCTATTCTTGATCTCGATCATCGCGCTGTTAATATGAATACGTGGTATCCGCAACGTGGACCGCGCAAGATGGGACGTATGTCAGCTCTCATTCCTAATCCTCGTAAGTGGACTGCCGAAACTCCCGAGCTCTACGACTTGTTGCTCACACTCGAAGATAGTACAGGTAGAGTTGTAGAGCAGGTGCGTCAACGTATTGGTTTCCGTTCGGTAGAGCAAAAGAACGGACAGGTATTGGTAAATGGTAAACCTATCCGTTTACGCGGTGTGAACCGCCATGAGCACGACCCGCTAACAGCCCGTGTGATGAGTGAAGAGCGTATGCTGCAAGATGTTATGCTTATTAAACAAGCCAATATGAATGCGGTTCGCACCAGTCATTACCCTAACGTAAGCCGTTGGTATGAGCTATGCGATAGCATCGGACTGTACGTTATGGACGAAGCAGATATTGAGGAGCATGGACTGCGCGGCACACTTGCCAGTACACCCGATTGGCATGCGGCTTTCTTGGACAGAGCCGTCCGCATGGCGGAACGAGATAAGAACTACCCCAGTATCATTTGTTGGAGCATGGGGAATGAAAGTGGCTACGGTCCAAACTTCGCTGCTATCTCGGCATGGCTGAAAGATTTCGACCCTACACGTCTTATCCATTACGAAGGAGCACAAGGTGTAGATGGTAACCCCGACCCTCAAACCGTAGATATGATTAGCCGTTTCTATCCTCGTGTGCAGCAAGAGTACCTCAATCCCGGTATAGATGAAAACAGCGATGCCGAGCGTGCCGAAAATGCCCGTTGGGAACGTTTACTCTCCATTGCCGAACGAACCAATGACAAGCGCCCTGTACTTACCAGCGAATATGCACATGCTATGGGAAATGCTTTGGGTAACTTCAAAGAGTATTGGGATGAAATATACTCCAACCCACGCATGCTTGGTGGTTTTATCTGGGATTGGAGCGATCAGGGAGTTTACAAAGCCTTGCCCAACGGCGAACGCTTCTTAGCTTACGGTGGCGACTTTGGCGATGTTCCCAATCTGAAAGCCTTCTGTTTTAATGGTATCGTGATGTCCGAGCGTGAGATAACACCCAAATACATGGAAGTTAAGCAAGTATATGCTCCTATCAATGTACAGAAGAAAGGAGACAAGTTGATTGTCACTAACAGAAACCACCATACCACAACGGCTCAGTATGTTTGCCGCTACACGATAACTAAAGATGGACGTATGCTTCGTGAGGGCGAAATAACTCTGCCCGATATCCTTCCGGGAGTTTCGGCAGAGCTGGATGCTCCTTCGCTTAAGAACTCTCCGCCTCAATCTGATGTGCAGCTTAACATCAGCTTTGTATTACGCAATGATGAGTTGTGGGCAAAGAGAGGATACGAAATAGGCACATGGCAGTTTTGTCTGCAGGAAGGAACCCTTGCACCCGAACTTAAAAATCGTAATGGCAAGCTGAAAGTGATAGAAGATAAAACCGCTGTAACTCTCACCGTAGGCAATAACCATTTAACTGCTGTTTGGAATCTCAAAGAGGGAAATCTGATATCTTTAATCTGTGGCGGACAAGAGGTCTTGACACATTCTGTCGACGTAACCTCTCAACCATGGATGCAAGCCTTTCGTGCTCCGGTAGATAATGATAAAGGCTTTGGTAGCTGGATTGCCAAAGACTGGCAACAACATGGGCTGGCTACCCCCGAAACCGTATTCCATTCGTGCAACTACACAACGGCAGCAGACGGTAATGTTCTTGTAGAGATAAAGAAATCCAATCGCTATCAACGCGGAAGTATCGATGTAGATTATCGTTACCTGCTAACCGAAGAAGGAACTATTGAGTTGAACGTAACTTTTACACCTCAGGGCGAACTTCCCGAACTGCCTCGCCTTGGCATTGCATTCTGCTTAAACAAGTCGCTAACTAACTTTGCCTGGTACGGCTGTGGCCCGCAAGATAGCTATCCCGACAGAAAAATATCTACCCCCATTGGCTTGTGGCGTAGTAATGTAAGCGAACAATACACACATTATCCTCGTCCGCAAGATAGTGGAAATAAAGAAGAGGTGCGTTGGCTTACATTAACCAATGCAAAAGGAAAAGGCATTCGCATCGATGCTATCGGGAATACATTTTCTGCTTCGGCATTGCACTATACCGCGCAAGACCTTAATGCTGTTACGCACGACTATCAGCTCCGCCCTCGCGAAGAAGTGATTCTTAGTTTGGACGCTGCCGTGTTGGGACTGGGCAACAGTAGTTGCGGTCCGGGTGTGTTGAAGAAATATGCCATAGAGAAGAAACCGCATACACTGCAAGTACGAATTACGACTGCTCGTTAAATGCCATAAGCATTTGCTCCAAATGCTTATGGCATTCACCTCGGATGCTTATGGCTCTTGGGGTAAATGCTTATGGCTCTCCGACTGTTTACTATAAGCTTAAAGTGCCAGTTGTAGCTTTACCATCCTCCAAATGTAGTTTTACGAAATAGGTCTTCACCTTCACAAAACGCTGTAAGCAGATGGCGCTGAGGGAATTACGTGTGAAGACCCCCTCTTTTTGCCTTCACAAGGTCTTCACAACCAATTTTTTTGACTGCTTTTGTGGTAAAATGCAGTGAGAAACAATGCGAAAAACAGTCAATCTTGCAGTAAAAAGCAGTGAGAAAAAGGCTGCTTCAAAGTCCTCCTCCGCCCTTTGGAGACCTCCTCCAATCAGTATCTACTCGGCAGCAATTCCGAACTGGGGTTTAACCCATGAAATAGACCGAGGTAGAATATGTGGTTGGATGCTTGCGTTTTCCCTATTTTACTATACTTTTGTCGAAATGTTCTATTTTATCTATTACATGAAAACACATAAACGCTTACTTTTCCTTTCTTTTTTGCCTCTGCTGTTCATCTCTTGTTCGCAGAGAACAGTTACTAATCCCTTATTGCTTCGTGCAGATTCGTTGATGGAGTGTTGTCCGGATAGTGCGTTGTCGTTACTCACTGCATTTGTGGCAAGTGTTCAACACGAAAGCCGACCTACTCAGATGTACTACAACTTGTTGCTTACCAAAGCACAAGATAAATGTTTCTTAACGCACACATCCGACTCGCTGATGAAATCCGTAGTAGATTATTATCAAAAGCACGGTAATACGCATCAAAAAATGGAATCGTTGTATTATTTGGCAAGTGTGTATCGCGACTTGGGCGATGCACCCCGGGCAATCGACTGTTTCTTGAAAGCGGCAGAAACATCCGAAGAACAGACAGAACATAGGCTGTTGAGTAGAATATATAGCCAGATAGGAACACTCTTTTTTAAGCAAAACCTGCATAAGGAAGGGGTGGAGGCTTACAAGAAATCATATCAGCATGACGTGTCGTTGAAGGATTCATCAACCATAATATATGGCTTGCACGAAATGAATAAAGTATATATCGAAATATCTCATGTTGATAGTGCCTTGTACTATTATAACAAAGCAATCGAAATAGCAAAAAGAACAGGCAATGAAACAATTGCCGAAAAGGTAGGAGTAGAGTTGGCGGATATTTATCTGCGGCTCAATCATTTGGATAGTGCACGCACATTATTAATTGAGAGTACGGTGAAAAAACATCTGGATGATGGTTTAGCTGGTGGAAGGTCCTATACAAAAATCAATAACTCGGATTCGGCTAAGCACTATCATATTAGGGTTGTAGAATTTGGCAATATTCAATTAGAAAAGGATGTGCCTTATTTTTTGGAACAATACGTTTCGAGCAATGATTCTATTAAGAATTTCACAACTACCGAAAGTGTAAAACAACTAACGTCGTTGTATAATTATCAGCTTATCGAAAACGAAAACAACCGCTTGTTGTTGAAGAATAAAGAGCGGGAGATGGTTGCATATACTGTATTCTTCGTGGTTGTTTTGGGTATTATTATTGCCTGCTGGTTATTTCTTTACTATCGCAAGCGCAAGAGGATGCAGTTGGAGCAACAGCAACGTGTTTATTTTTTCAAACAGCAGGAATTACAAGCCGAAATAGAAAAGAAAAACAAAAAGATGATGGAGCTGAAACAACAATTGGAGAGGTCGGCTACAGAAAACACACAAGAGGTAATTCTTTTGCAGCAACGACTGGAGGAAACCATTAGAAAGCACAATCAGTTAGTTACACAGAAGAAGGAGACCGAAAATAAATTTCGTTCATCTTCCATCTATTTGCTGCTTCATGAGAATTGTAAAAACCCGAGTTTTAGGATAAAGAAGCATTGGGAGGAATTGCAAGAAGAAATAAACTTACTCTACAATAATTTTTCAGGAAGGCTTTATATATTATACCCCAAACTAAGCGAAACAGAACTACACGTTAGCTTACTCATAAAAGCAGAAATTCCGCTTAAAGACATAGCCCGATTGCTTTGCAAAGAGCCAAGTGCCATAAGCAATATTCGTAAAAGGTTGTACGAAAAAACCCATGGCGAACAAGGCAGGGCGGAGCTGTGGGATGATTTTATACGTAAGATGTAAAGCTTATATAGCACTTCATAGCGTGGTTGCTAATAGGGATGGCGCATTTGTGAACTTTTTGTGAAGTAGTTTTTGTGTATGACATAACAATCGGAGGTAGATTTGTTGGACAAACAAATTGATATAACATTAAAATGAAAACAAAACTCTTCCTCCTCTCCCTACTGTTATTTGTAATACTACCTGTTTACTCACAAATGATTGTAAATAGCGGTGGATCATCCTCCAAATTCGCCAAATTTGCCGAACTCGAAATCCTTGCCGAAAGTAAATTAGAATGTATTTATGCCTATACGGTTAAAGACCTTGAACGAAAAAGCAGCCAAACAGAATATATGATTCTGCAAGCAGGAAACACCCTTTCCAAGTTCTGGGGGTTGTCAAATTATCGACGAGATTCTGTAATCTATCAAATGGATATTACCAAAATATCAACAAATGAAGCCGGTAGAATATATGGTAAATATGGGTCGGTTTCATTGCTTAAAGATAAGTTTTTCATAGATGGAATCTCTGGTAAGGTTACTGTTCTTGGTCGGATTTTTCTGGATAATTATGTGTATGAAGAGGATATACCTGCCATTGCTTGGGATATAACCAACCAACGAGATACCATTTGTGGTTATGCCTGCCAACAAGCAACCGCTACATTTGCTGGCAGAAACTGGGCTGCTTGGTTTGCTAACATTCCGGTAAATGCAGGTCCATGGAAACTTTGCGGACTTCCCGGGCTAATTTTGAAAGCAGAAGACGAAGAGAAAGAACACTGCTTTGAAGCGATAACGATACGCAACTCTACCCAATCCATCCATAAAGAGAAGAAGCACTACATAAAAACAACGCGAGACAAATATATAAAGGGGCTGAATAAACACATGGAAGATCCTGGAACTGCCTATCGCGGTACAATGTATGCGCCGAAAGATGAAAATGGCAAAGAGATAGAAGTGAAATCGTATAAGCCATTCTATAACCAGATAGAAAAGCTGTAACGATGCCGAGGCTTCTGTTCTTAATGCTGTTTAGTGTTATTTCGTTCTGCCTATACGCTCAGCAAGCCGTGCGCGGAACGGTGTTGAGTACGCAAGACTCTACATCACTTGGTGGCGTAATTGTGAAAGCGATAGATGTAGAAGAAGCGCTCCTTGCTTATGCCATAAGCAATGCAGATGGAGAGTTTCTGTTGAAGATAAAGACAGAAGTAGACAAGGTTGTGTTGCAGTTTTCGCTTATGGGGTATAAAACCGTTCGGAAAGTAATAACCCCAAAAACAACAGAAGTTACGATGACAATGGAAGATGATGTCTTTCAGTTGGAAGAGGTGACCATTAAAGCAACCCCTATTTATGGAAACGGCGATACAATTAGTTACAACATAGCTTCGTTCCTATCGCAAACCGACCGAAACATTGAGGATATTATTAAGAAGTTGCCGGGGATAGACATAGATAACTCGGGGAAGATACTCTATAAAGGGGAGCCTATTAATAAGTTTTATGTAGAAGATCTTGATATGCTGGGCGGTAAGTACAGTCAGATTACCAAAAACTTAGCCCCCGAATATGTTACTACTATTCAGGTATACGAAAATCACCAACCCATACGGGCGAAGAAGGATATTGAGTTTGTGGACAAAGCCGCGCTGAATATCAAGCTGAAAAAGAATCAGGTACGACCAATGGGATATATTTCGGGTGGGGGTGGCTATGGTGACAAGGCGTTATATAAAGGCGAGCTTTTTGCGCTATTTATCAGGAAACCATCGCAGCACTTGCTAACAATAAAGAGTGGCAACGACGGCGTGTCTTATTCGAGCGAACTGACCAATCAAATCAGCCTCGAATCGGAAACAACTTCACAAATCAATAAACTTTTTGGCAGAGGTGGCTACGGCAAACCTTCTATTGCCTCCGAAAGGTATTATCGAAATAATTCTTCTATTGTTTCGACTAATAACTTATTTAAGCTGGCTACCAATAAAACAATAAAGGTAAACGCTGATTATTCCTATGATAAGAACAGCTATACGCAAGGCAAACAGCTAGTTTATTTTTCGGAAGAGGGCAATGTAATTGTAGAAGAAGCTATTGATTCGCGTTATGAAACGCACAAACTGGGTGCGGAGGTTGATTATGAACTCAATGATACAGTGTGTTATCTCAAAAATAGATTATCCTTCAGTTCGCAGTTTGTTGATGACAAATTTGAAATTGCAACCGGAAACCAGCTAACAGAAACGCGCAAAATGAATGAAGTGCGTCTTTCCAATCAATTCAATTACCTAAGGCGAAGCGACAAACGATTGACGGGGTTCAACTCGCGCATGAGTTTCAACAATTTTCCACAGAACAATTTGTTGATAGCTAACAACACAGAAGCAATCAACCAACTACAAAAAGTAACCGGATGGGGGTTTTATACCACAGAGTCTACTTCGCTAAATTGGTCGGCAAACCGACGTTCTATGTTTTCGCTATTATTGCTTATTAACACAGCGTATGACAAAATAGAGTTGGAAAGTCAACACGAAGAAACAAGTAAACATACTGCTCAAGGCTATAAGATAAGCTATGAAGCGGTGGCGGGATATACCTATCAAAACACAGATCTTCGTTACGAGGCTACTCTCCCGTTTCGGTTGTATACTATTCGCTATTCATACGGCAACAATGAAAAATTTCGTTTGACCCGCCCATACATCAACCTGAATCATTCATTGAGATATACACTTTCGGCACGATTTGCATTGACAGGAAAACTACAATACGAAAGTGTAATAGGTGATATTGTTGATTTTGTAATGCAACCGATTCAACTCAATTACCTTTCGAGAATGACTCCCGGAACTGGTGTACTCGAGGAAAGAAACAGGTTGGGTGGGAGTTTGAACGGTAATTATAAAAACTCGCTTGCAGGTTTGTTCTACTCTGTTCAGGTGGGTTATACATTGATTGAAAAGAATACAATCAATAGCTCCGTGGTAGATGAAGAAACTGTTTCTTCTACCGCGAAGGAGCAAAAAAACAAAGGAAGGTTGTTTCTTGCAACGGGTTATTTCTCTAAAAATGTACATAATATACGTACAGTGTTCTCGGTTAACGGGAATTACACGCTTAATAAATCCAAGCGGATACGCCACTCTATCAAGTATCCGGTGGATGTTTCGGTTTGGTCTGTAGCTCCTACCATAACCACTACACCCTATAAGTGGTTATACATAAGTTGCGATGCCGTTTTCTCTCAAACAGGTGTCTCGACTACAGTAGCTGGTTCTGCAACAAAAACAACTCAAGATAACTGGACAACTGGTATTCATCTCTCTGTCTTTCCGTTTTCAGGGTTTGAGGTATACAGTAAATTGAATTATACTAATATAGAAACAGAACCAAGTAAGTATGTATCTGCTTATTTTCTGGATGGAGGAGTAAGATATATTCGCTCGGAGTTTGAAGTAGAATTGAAACTATCCAACCTTACCAACCAGAAGGTGTACGAAAACACCATTCACAATGGTTTTGACCAAATAAACTATCGTTATGCGTTGCGGGCACGGGAGTTTATGATAACAGTGCGGGTTAAATTTTGATTTTGTTTGAACACCCCGTAGGGGTACAACGTCTATAACCACAGGTGAAACCTGTGGCAGAAAAAGGTTAAGTGAGTAAACCCCGTAGCGGGTTTAACCCATACGGCACAACCCCGTTTAGTAACATTATCATACAATCCTAAATCCAAACTCGTTATAGAACCTTAATACAAATTTGGAACTATCACCAAAAAACCTTATCTTTAGTATACAAAGATATACGGAAAGTATATACAGATAGAGGCGGAAAACCAGGCGTTTTTTGCCTCTATTTTTTTAGTTTTTCCTACTCCCGTGTTTAACACAACTCGCTTCCGTGGTAACCACTAGCACATGCCGTGTTAACCACTCTTACCCTTCGTGGTTAACACGAAGACAAAAGTGGTAACCACGGAGGCAAAAACAGTGTAAAAAGTAATCCGACTTCATACAACCGGATTTTTGCGATGTGGGCAAAGCGAGCGACTCCTTTTTATGGGAAACAGAGAAGTTAATAGTATATAAATAAATCGAGGGGGAATATGGGGGCGGGTGGTTATGTTTTCTGACAAATACAATTATTCTTGAATGGAAAATTGTAAAAATGTTTGCATTTCCCCTGTTTTACTATACCTTTGTCGAAACGTTCTATTTTATCTATTACATGAAAACATACAAACGCTTACTTTTCCTTTCTTTTTTGCCACTACTGTTCATCTCTTGTTCACAGAGAAAAGTAACTAATCCCTTATTGCTTCGTGCAGATTCGTTGATGGAGTGTTGCCCGGATAGTGCGTTGTCGTTACTCACTGCATTCTCAGCAAGTGTGCAACACGAAAATCATCCTACCCGGATGTACTACAACTTGTTGCTTACCAAAGCACAAGATAAATGTTTCCTGACGCACACATCCGATTTGTTGATGAACCCCGTAGTAGATTATTATCAAAAGCATGGTAATATGCATAAAAAAAAATCATATCAACATGACGTGTCGTTAAAAGATTCATCGACTATTGTTTAGGCTGGTTTGAGCTGGAATGAATGAGCTATTGTAGAGGCTCGCCACCTCTATGAATACTATAAAAACCTCCCTGCAGGAGATTAACTAACAAATAAAATCTGACGAGATTTTTAACATTAACTAACACTACAAAAAGGCGCTGTGAAGGTATACAAATAATTAAGTTACTCAACTTTAGTTGGAGTACATAGATAATTAAATGCAGCTATTTTTATTTTAATAGTTTGCAAGATGGAAATAAAACTAACAAAAACAAATTGAATTTATGAACAAATTGATTACATTAGTCACACTTCTTTTTTTCCTGATGTCATGTAACGATGATAATGAAAAAGAAACTTATAAAGACATTGTGTTTACGGTTGCTTCTAAAAGAAGTGTAAAGGATAACATTGAGGAAACGCCAAGTTACCAATATGTTTATTATGTCAAAACGTCTGAGAATCAGGAGTGGACAAAATTCCCCTATGAAATTCTTAATTTTAATTATGAAGAAGGTTATGAATACGTCATAGACGTGTTAGAGGTGACTTATTCAAGTGCTCCAGAGGATGCACCACTAAAGGAGTATCGATTTATAAGCTTAATTAATAAAGAAGAAAAAGAATCAGAAAATCTTCCTGATTAAACGTTCTTCCTAAAACTACTAATAGACGTTATATCAACGACCTGGCCAAAGAATAACCAGTTCAAAAAGATTGCAGCTGCACAGGTTACACCAACGGGAGTGTGAACTGATGCAGATGCAACTATATGATTTCTTTAAACCACACAAACCACAACAAAAAGTAGTACAAAACCCTCACCTATCCGTCTTTATACAAATAACTAAAGACGGAATAACATGTTATCGAAGAAAATCAGATTGAGCCTTTGTTTGGCCGTTTCCTTGTGCGCGCTTGCGCCAATGAGTCTCTATGCGCAACAACAAACCATTATTCACTACCTTTCGGGACGTGGTTCCGACGACATGGTACAGTGGGATTTCTTTTGCACCGATGGTCGCAACGCGGGTAAGTGGTCTAAGATTGGCGTACCCTCTTGTTGGGAACTGCAAGGGTTTGGAACATATCAGTATGGAATCTCTTTTTATGGTAAACCTTTCCCCGATGGTATAGCCAATGAAAAGGGAATGTACAAATATGAATTTGATGTGCCCGAAGAGTGGCGTGGCAAGCAGATCAACCTGATATTTGAAGCCTCAATGACCGATACGGAGGTGAAGATTAACGGTCGGAAAGCCGGATCTAAGCATCAAGGAGCGTTTTATCGTTTTCAGTACAATGTTACCGACTTATTGAAGTATGGCAAGAAGAATTTGCTCGAAGCAACCGTAAGCAAGGAAAGCGAAAATGCCAGTGTAAACCTTGCGGAGCGTCGTGCCGACTATTGGAACTTCGGTGGCATCTTCCGTCCGGTATTCCTTGAAGTAAAACCGGCACAGAACTTCCGTCATATTGCTATCGATGCGAAAGCAGATGGTAGTTTCTTAGCCAATTGTTATCTGAACGCCCCGGTAGAAGGTTCGAACATACGTGTAACCTTGTTCGATGCTCGTGGCAAAAAAGTAAAAGAGCAAACCACAGCAGTAAAAGCAGGAGGCGATTGGACTACTTTAAACACGACTCTTTCTAATCCTGCTCTATGGAGTGCTGAAACACCGAACCTCTATAAAGCTCAATTTGAATTATTGTCCAAAGAGGGGAAACTATTGCACAGCGAAACAACATCATTTGGATTCCGCACGATTGAAGTACGCGAAAGCGATGGGATGTACGTAAATGGTGTGCGCATTATGCATCGTGGAGTAAACCGCCATAGCTTCCGTCCCGAAAGCGGGCGAACACTGAGCAAAGCCGAGAATATAGCCGATGTGTTGCTGATGAAGGCGATGAATATGAATGCTGTTCGTTTGTCGCATTACCCTGCCGACCCCGATTTCTTGTATGCTTGCGATAGCCTGGGGTTGTATGTAATGGATGAACTTGGTGGATGGCATGGAAAATATGACACACCAACAGGAAAGAAACTAATTCCCGGAATGGTAGAACGCGATGTTAACCACCCGTCGGTTATCTGGTGGAGTAATGGTAACGAGAAAGGCTGGAACGTAGAACTCGATGATGAATTCCATAAATACGATCCTCAGAAGCGCCCCGTTATTCATCCGCAGGGTAACTTCGGCGGCTTTGAAACCATGCACTATCGCTCGTATGGCGAGAGCCAAAACTATATGCGTCTTCCCGAAATATTCTGCCCCACCGAATTCCTTCATGGCTTGTATGATGGCGGACACGGTGCCGGTCTGTGGGATTATTGGGAGATGATGCGTAAACATCCTCGTTGTATTGGTGGTTATCTGTGGGTGCTTGCCGACGAAGGAGTGAAGCGTGTGGATATGGATGGTTTTATCGACAATCAAGGAAACTACGGAGCCGATGGTATTGTAGGGCCGCACCACGAAAAAGAGGGTAGCTTCTATACCATTAAAGAAATATGGAATCCTGTGCAGGTAATGAACAAGGCTATAGATGCTGACTTCGACGGAGTGTTCTCTATCGAAAATCGCTATGATTTCTTAAATACAAATACCTGTCGCTTTGTGTGGCAGCAAGTACAATTCCCAGCGCCCGATGCTACCAGTAGTGCTAAAGTGTTGAAACAAGGCGAATTAAAAGGAAGTGATATTCCGGCACATCAGGCAGGCACATTGGATATTAAAACTCGCATAGACGCGGCAGCCGATGCCCTGTTCCTGACTGCTATTGATGCAACAGGACATGAGCTATGGCGCTGGTCTTTCCCTATAAAGAAGGAAAAAATAGCACAAACCGTACAAGGTAATATACCAACGTACACCGAAAACGACGATGAAATGGTGGTAAAAGCAGCCGATGCTAATTATACATTCTCTAAAAAAGATGGACAACTGAAACAGGTTGTCGTAGGAGGTCGTACCATTAGCTTTACCAACGGTCCTCGTTTTATTGCCGCTCGTCGTGCCGACCGCTCGCTCGATCGTTTTTACAACCACGATGACAAACAAGCTAAAGCCAAAGAGCGTACCTATGACGAATTTGAAGATGCCGGTGTATTCGTAAACCTTACAGCAGATAAAGCCGACAATCATTTAATCATAACTGCCAACTACAAACTTGGTTGCTTAGACAAAGCACAGTGGACAGTAGCCCCCGACGGTACACTGGCCTTAGATTATACCTATAACTTCTCGGGAGTGGTAGAGCTGATGGGGGTTCGTTTCGATTATCCCGAAGAAAAAGTAATCAGCAAACGTTGGCTTGGTGCAGGACCTTATCGGGTGTGGCAAAATCGCCTACATGGCACGATATATGATGTGTGGGAAAATGATTACAACGATCCTATCCCGGGCGAAACATTTACTTATCCTGAGTTTAAAGGGTATTTTGCCAATGTGTCGTGGATGGATATTCGTACGCAAGAGGGAACCATTTCTATTACTAATGAAACTCCCAATTCATACATAGGCGTTTACCAACCACGCGATGGCCGCGATCGTTTGCTTTATACACTACCCGAGAGTGGCATCTCTGTATTGGATGTGATACCTGCTGTACGCAATAAAGTAAATTCGACAGACCTTTGCGGACCTTCTTCGCAGGCTGTTCAAACAGATGGTGTACGTACAGGTAGAATGATTTTGCGATTTAAATAAGTATCTTTGTGTATGTGGAATAAAATGCGGTTTTTGTTGGTTGCTATTTTCTTGTTTGTTACACAACTTTGTGTAGCACAAATGCCTCTACACCAACAATTTCAAACACCTTCTCAAGAGGCAAAACCTTGGGCAATATGGCATTGGATGTTTGGTGCTTTCTCCAAAGATGCTTTGACTGCTGACTTGGAAGCGATGAAAGAAGTTGGTTTAGGTGGTGCGTTTATTCTTACGATTAAATCGCCCGAACAAGGTCCCGACTTTCCTACACCCTACAGGCAGCTAACACCCGAATGGTGGGACATGATACATCATGCGATGAAAGAAGCCGACCGGTTGGACTTGAAACTTGGTATGCACATCTGTGATGGTTTTGCGCTGGCAGGCGGTCCGTGGATAACTCCCGAAGAGTCTATGCAAAGAATTGTTTGGACAGATACGATTGTATCGGGCGGAAAACTAAATGAGCTACTTCTTTCCCAACCTGAAACAAAAGAAGGCTATTACAAAGATATCGCGCTCTATGCTTTACCTGTAAAAGAGCAAAAAAAGGAAGTTATTCCTGTTATCACCACTTCTGCCGAAGTAGATACTACCGGAGGCTCTTTTCGTGTAAATGTGGAACAAATTACAGACCCAACATCTCTTGGCGCTTGGATACAGTATGAATATGCGGAACCCTTTACCTGTCATAATATTGAAATAACCAAAGTCAATAACAACTATCAGGCACAGCGCTTAAAGGTGATGGCAAGTGATGATGGGGTGAATTTTCGATTGGTGAAACAGTTGATACCTGCCCGCCAAGGTTGGCAGAACTATGATTTCAACGATACACATGCTATTCCTCCTACCACAGCGCGTTATTTCCGTTTTTATTGGAATCCGGCCGGTTCCGAAGCGGGTAGTGAAGATATGAACGATGCTAAATGGAAAGCCAATCTTCGTATCAACAAGTTGTTGTTACATAGTACTCCACGTGTGCATCACTGGGAAGGAAAAACCGGATTGGCATGGCGCGTAGCCAATGAAACAACAGAAGAAGAAGTGCCACAATCCGATTGCATCAGGCAGGAAGAGGTCATCAACCTGACGGCTGCGCTGAAAGAGGGAAAGCTATCTGCCGAACTTCCCCAAGGAAATTGGAAGCTACTTCGTATAGGGCACACCTCTAACGGGCATGTCAATGCTACCGGTGGAGCAGGCAAAGGATTGGAATGTAATAAGTTTGACCGGGCTATTGTGCGGAAGCAGTTGGAGAATTGGCTGGGTGCTGCCTTTAGGCAAACAGACCCGGCACTGGCACGTCGTGTGTTGAAGTCTATCTTTGTAGATAGCTGGGAATGTGGCACACAGAACTGGAGTAGTAATTTTGCTGCCGAATTTAAGGTGCGTCGTGGTTACGATCTAATGCCTTATCTACCTTTGCTTACCGGTCTACCCATGGAAAGCATCGAAGCTTCCGAGCGAATTCTTCGCGATGTACGCACCACGATGGGCGAACTTGTAACAGATGTTTTCTATACCGAACTGGCTGCTTTTGCCAAAGATTATGACTGCGAAACATCTATTGAGAACGTAGCCCCTACCATGATTGCCGATGGAATGCAACATTACCAACTTGCCGACCGCCCGATGGGAGAGTTCTGGTTGCGTAGCCCCACTCATGATAAAACGAACGATATGCTGGATGCCATTAGTGGTGCGCGTATTTACGGGAAAAATATAGTGCAGGCGGAGGCACTTACACAAATACGTGGAAATTGGGATGAACACCCGGGTATGCTGAAAGCAATACTCGACCGCAATTATGCGCTTGGTATTAATAAAATGGTATTTCATGTCTTTGTGCATAACCCTTGGATGGATCGCAAACCGGGCATGACGCTAGATGGCATCGGCCTCTTTTTTCAGCGCGACCAAACGTGGTGGAAACATGGAGCTAAAGCATTGGTAAGCTATGCTACACGAGTACAAAGTCTGCTTCAATATGGAACTCCTGTAGTGGATATTGCTGTCTTTACCGGTGAAGAGATGCCACGAAGAGCTGTTCTTCCGGAACGGCTACTGCCTTCATTACCCGGACTGTTTGGCGCAGAGCAAGTTGCTTATGAAAAGAAACGCCTTGCTAACGAAGGTATTCCTATGCGTAGTATAGCAGGAGTAAACCATACCGCTAATATGGCCGACCCCGAAAAGTGGATAAACCCACTGCGTGGATATGCGTATGACTCCTTTAATAAAGATGCGCTGCTTCGATTGGCAAAAGTCGAGAATGGACGCGTAGTACTGCCTGGTGGAGCTTCTTATAAAGTGTTGGTATTGCCACAAGCTCGTCCTATGAATCCAAGTAATATACCGCTATCTATCGAAGTAAAAGCTAAAATAGATGAGTTCCGTAAGGGTGGAGTGATTATCCCAGATATTCCTTATAAAGATGAAACCTTTGCAGAATGGCAATTGGAACGAGATGTGATTCTGCCAGCAAACATTGCGTGGACACATCGTAGAGGCAATGAAGGCGATGTGTACTTTATAGCCAACCAAGCCGATAGCCCAGTCACTTTTGATGCCTCTTTCCGTGTGGTGGGGAATGTTGAGTTGTGGAATCCCATGACGGGAGAAATACTTCAACCCATACATGCTGAAATAAAAGGAAATTGCAC
This sequence comes from Bacteroides sp. 214, assembly GCF_010501015.1. GTDB lineage: Bacteria > Bacteroidota > Bacteroidia > Bacteroidales > Bacteroidaceae > Bacteroides. Next base: position 122,657 of record NZ_QVML01000004.1, read on the forward strand.
CGTTGTTTCGATAAAACTGGATGCTAACGAATCGGTGTTTGTGGTGTTCCCTAAAGAAACAAAGGCACAAATAGTCAATGCTCAAACGAAGAGTCCGGTTGTGCTTCCAATAAAAATAGGAGTGTGGAATGTGCACTTCCCTGCTATTGAACAAACGTTTAGAAAGAACGAGCTTTTCGACTGGAGCAAAGAAGAAAATGAAAAGGTAAAATATTATTCGGGTACGGCAATTTATCGCACCACATTCAAGTGGAAAGGTAAAATAAAGGGACGTGTCTACCTGTCACTAGGCGAAATAGCCAATATTGCTAATGTTCGTGTAAACGGTATTGATTGTGGCACGGTATGGACAGCACCTCTTGAAATAGAAATAACCCATGCACTTAAGAAGGGTAACAATGAACTACACATTGAGGTAGAGAATACTTGGGCAAATGCAATTAATGGGTTGGATAATAACAAAGTTCCCTTTGAGGGTATTTGGACGAACGGTAAGTATCGCCGTAAAGAAAACAACTTATTGCCTGCCGGGCTATTAGGACCGATTGAAATTGTATTAAAATAAACAATAATGAAACAGAAACTTATCTCTTTGCTTTTTGTCGTAAGCTTCGCACTGTCGCTCTTTGCGGAGGTTAAGCTGCCTTCTTTCTTTGCAGATGGTATGGTGTTACAGCAACAAACAGAGGCCAGACTGTGGGGAACAACTTCTGCACAAAAGAAAGTAACCGTTACCACCAGCTGGGATGGAAAAGTATACACTACCGTTGCCGACAATGCCGGTGCGTGGAAGCTAAGTGTTAATACCCCTACTGCAGGTGGACCATACGATATAACCTTTGACGATGGCAAGAAGACTGTATTGAAGAACGTGTTGATTGGCGAAGTATGGATATGCTCGGGCCAGAGCAACATGGAGATGCCAATGAAAGGTTTCAAAAATCAACCTGTTGAAGGTTCTAATATGGATGTATTGAAAAGCCGAAATCCTAATATTCGTCTGTTTACCGGCAAACGTACGTCGACATTGCTGCCACAAGCCGATATTGTAGGCGAATGGAAAGAAGCGACCCCCGAAAGTGTTTATGATTTTAGTGCGACGGCTTATTATTTCGGACAATTAGTGCAGGAAATTACCGATGTACCCGTAGGATTAATAGTTATAGCTTGGGGTGGATCGGCTTGTGAAGCATGGATGACGGAGGAATGGTTGAAACCTTTTCCCGGCAAACCAATTCCAAGAGTACAAAAAGATATAACCTCACCCAACCGTACAGCGACCGTACTTTACAATGGTATGTTGCATCCGCTCATTGGTGTTGCTATGCGTGGTGTAATATGGTATCAGGGTGAAGACAATTACGACCGTGCACACACATATGCCGATATGTTTGCTACGATGATACAAGGCTGGCGTAGTGAGTGGGGGATAGGCGACTTCCCGTTTTACTATTGTCAGATAGCTCCGTTTGATTACAGCATTGTAACCGCAAAAGGGAACGAAGTTATTAATTCGGCATATTTGCGCGAAGCTCAGGCACAGGTAGAACATCGTGTTCCAAACACCGGAATGGCGGTGTTGTTGGATACGGGCGAAGAAAAGTGTATTCATCCGAGCAATAAACGAACTGCGGGCGAACGATTGGCATTGCTGGCACTCAATAGAACATATGGCGTGAAGGGAGTAAGCGGCGACAGCCCGTACTATAACTCTATGGAGATTAAAGGAGACACAATTGTGCTTTCTTTTGAACGTGCACCGATGTGGATTTGCGCGAAGGAGTTTGAATCAACAAACTTTACCATTGCTGGCGAAGATAAAGTGTTTTACCCGGCTAAAGCATGGATATCGCGTAGTAAGGTTTTTGTAAAAAGCGAGCAGGTAAAGAACCCTGTAGCTGCACGTTATGGGTTTGCCAATATGGTACAAGGTGATTTGTTTGGCGGCGACGGACTACCCGTTTCTTCGTTTCGCACAGATAACTGGTAACATACGAGTATAATATGAGAAAAAGGATATATCTATTATTTATTGCAACAATCACTGTGCTGACCCTTTATGCTCAGCCCACTCCTTTTGTGTGGAACTCTCCCAGTCAAAACTCTTCTGAATCTATGCCATGTGGTGGTGGAGACATCGGAATGAATGTATGGGTAGAGAATGGTGATATCCTTTTCTATATAAACCGTAGCGGTACATTTGATGAACACAATACATTGTTGAAACTGGGACGGGTACGTCTGCGTTTGTCACCCAATCCGTTTGAAAATGCGAAAGACTTTTGCCAAACACTCAATCTGAATGATGGCTTTGTCGAAATCTCTGCCGGTGGAACGAATATACATCTTTGGGCAAGTATACATACACCGGTGATACACCTGGAAGTTAATAGCCGTCGACCTGTAACCGCCGAACTCTTTTATGAGAACTGGCGTTATCAAGACCGCCCGATACGCAAGGGCGAAGGGCAGCAAAACTCTTACAAATGGGCACCACCCAAAGGTAGCTATACAGCCAAAGATTCGATTGTTGCTATTGGTAACGAACTCGTTTTTTATCATCGCAATCCTAAACAGACAGTGTTTGATGCGGTAGTAGCCCAACAAGGAATGGATGTGGTGAAGGATAGTATGATGAATCCATTGGCACACCTAACTTTTGGTGGAAAGCTACGAGGAAACAATCTTGTTTACAGTGGTACGCAAGAGAGAACTTACGCCGGAACCGATTATCGCGCCTGGCGCTTTCGTACTTCTCAACCGGTGCGCCGGGAATATATTCGTATAGCTTTGCATACCGAGCAGACCGAAAGTATTGAACAATGGCAGCACAACCTGCACCAAACAGCTACTGCTATTCACTTGGGTAATGAAAAGAAAGAAGCCCGTGCCTGGTGGAATAATTTCTGGAAACGTAGCCATATTACGGCAATCGGTGCTGCCGAAGAGATAACCCGCAATTATACTCTCTTTCGTTATATGCTTGGTTGTAATGCTTATGGCACTGCACCGACAAAATTTAACGGTGGGCTCTTTACATTCGACCCATGTTATGTAGATAGTACACAAAACTTTACTCCCGACTATCGTAAATGGGGTGGTGGTACTATGACTGCGCAGAATCAGCGTCTCGTCTACTGGCCAATGCTTAAGAGTGGCGATGCGGATATGATGACAACACAGTTTGATTTCTATAATCGTATATTAGGTAATGCAGAGCTGCGTTCCAGAGTTTACTGGGGGCACAACGGTGCCTGTTTTACCGAGCAAATTGAAAATTTTGGATTGCCCAATCCGGCAGAGTATGGTTTTAAACGTCCCGACTGGTTTGATAAAGGCTTAGAGTACAACGCTTGGTTGGAATATGAGTGGGATACCGTTTTGGAATTCTGCCAGATGATTTTGGAAACAGCCAATTACCAGAATGTAGATATCAGTCAATACATTCCGCTGATTGAAAGTAGTTTGACTTTTTTTGAAGAGCACTATCGCTATTTAGCTAAGCAACGTGGACGAAAAGATCTTGACGATAACGGTCATTTGGTGCTTTATCCCGGTTCGGCTTGCGAAACCTACAAAATGGCCAACAATGCCTCCAGTACCATTGCCGCGCTGCGTGTTGTATTGGAAACTTACGGAAAAAAGAACGATATGTTGTCACTAATTCCACCTATACCGTATCGTGTGGTAGATGGGAAAGAGATGATTTCTCCTGCCAAGACATGGGAACGGGTGAATAATGTTGAAACACCGCAACTCTATCCCGTTTTTCCGTGGCGCATCTATGGTGTTGGACGAGAGGGATTGGAGATAGCGCGCAACACTTACTTCTACGATCCGGACGCGATTAAGTTTCGTTCGCACATGGGTTGGAAGCAAGATAATATTTGGGCAGCTTGCTTAGGACTGACCGAAGAGGCTGTACGCCTGGCTTTGCTGAAATTGGGTGATGGACCTTATCGCTTTCCTGCCTTTTGGGGACCGGGCTATGACTGGTCGCCCGATCATAACCATGGTGGAAGTGGAATGATTGGCTTGCAGGAAATGCTTTTGCAAACCAATGGAACACAGATTTATCTTTTTCCGGCATGGCCATCGGCTTGGGATGTGCAGTTTAAGTTGCATGCTCCGGGTAATACAACAGTCGAAGCGACATTAAAGAATGGCAAACTAGTTAAATTAACGGTGAATCCTGAAAGCCGTACCAAAGACATAGTAATTATAAACAATAATATAATACGATAATGAAGAAGTTACTAACAACAACATTGTTTCTTATTCTGAGTGTGATAACTCATGTTTGTTACGCCAATTATTCTGTTGCTGGTTTCTTCCCACTGAAGGATAGTGGGCGACTTGTCTACGATTTCAACCCCGGTTGGCGATACTATAAAGGCGACGTAAAAGGTGCGGAAGCTCTGAACTTTGACGATGCTGCATGGGAAGTAATAACTACCCCGCATACAGTAGAGCTAATGCCTGCCGAAGGTAGTGGTTGCCGCAATTATCAAGGGCCGGTATGGTATAGAAAACATTTTGTGCTCCCTGACGAAACCAAAGGCAAAGAGGTCTTATTGCACTTTGAGGCGGTTATGGGAAAACAAATCGTTTACATTAATGGCAAACAGGTATTAGAGCATTTGGGAGGATATCTTCCGTTTTCTATAAATCTAACCAAGATAGGAGTGAAAGCTGGTGATGCTTGTCTGATTGCTGTTTTTGCAGATAATAGCGATGATCGTGAGTATCCTCCCGGCAAACGTCAGTATACACTCGACTTCACCTATCACGGCGGTATCTATCGGGATGTGTGGATGATTGCTAAAGCTCCTGTAGCTATTACTGATGCTGTAGACGTTTGCAAAGTAGCAGGTGGCGGTCTTTTTGTGCATTATGATAATATAACCGACCAAAGTGCAGATGTATTTATAAATACCGATGTGGCAAATAGTGGTAATAATACTCGAATGGTAACTATAGAAACTTCACTTGTAGCTGCCGACGGAACTCTTATTCGTCGGATATCCGAAAAAATGACGTTAAAACCGGGTGAATCAAAAGTTGCCAAACAAAAAATAACAGTAAAGCAACCTAAGCTTTGGTCGCCCGATGCTCCTTATTTATATAGTGTAGAGTCGCGCGTAAAAGAGGGTAAGCAAACCATTGATGGCGGCATCACTCGCATTGGAATCCGTAAAGCGGAATTTCGTAAAGACGGATTTTGGTTAAATGGAAAACCATTTGGTCAGTTGGTGGGGACGAACCGTCACCAGGATTTTGCATATGTAGGCAATGCTCTTCCTAATTCACAACAGTGGCGTGATGCACGAAGACTTCGTGATGCCGGCTGTCGTATTATCCGCGTGGCGCATTACCCTATGGATGCTGCTTTTATGGATGCATGTGATGAGTTAGGTCTGTTTGTAATCGTTGCTACTCCGGGGTGGCAGTTCTGGAATAAAGCACCAGAGTTTGCTCATTTAGTCCATAGAAATACACGCGAAATGATACGTCGCGACCGCAACCATCCTTCTGTTTTGATGTGGGAACCCATACTGAATGAAACCCGTTATCCGCTCGATTTTGCTCTCGAAGCACTACAAATAACCCGTGATGAATTTCCTTATCCGGGCAGGCCATTTACTGCTGCCGATGTACATTCCGACGGAGTGAACGAACACTACGACGTTGTTTATGGTTGGCCGGGTGATGACGCTAAAGGGGTTTCGGAGAAACCGATATTCTGTCGTGAGTTTGGCGAAAATGTCGACGACTGGTACGCACATAACAACAATAACCGCGCCAGCCGAAGTTGGGGCGAACATCCACTACTCACTCAAGCTCTTTCGCTGGCAAAGAGTTATGACGAAATGTACCGTACTAACGGTGGATTTGTTGGTGGAGCGCAGTGGCATAGTTTTGATCATCAACGAGGCTATCATCCCGATCCGTATTGGGGCGGACTTTTTGATGCTTTCCGTCAGCCGAAGTATGCATACTATATGTTCCGTAGTCAAACCGATGCTCGCTTGCAACATCCTACTGCTGAAATTGCTCCAATGCTTTTTGTGGCTCACGAAATGTCTGCTTTCTCGGGGAATGATGTGGTAGTCTTTACCAATTGCGACTCTGTACGTTTGTCGGTTTACGACAATACCCGGAGTTGGACAAAATCTGTGGTACGTGCTGCCGGACATTTACCTAATGCACCGCTTGTCTTTGAAAATGTATGGGATTTCTGGAAAGCACGCAGCTATAGCTATACACAGCGTAATTGGGAAAAAGTAAATTTCTTATTCGAAGGATTTGTAGACGGCAAAATAGTTTGCACCGAGAAAAAAATGCCTTCCCGACGCTCCACTAAGTTACGCCTTTATATTGATGAATGCGGTAAACCACTTACAGCCAATGGCTCGGATTTTATCGTTGTGGTAGCCGAGGTAACTGATGATAACGGGAATGTACGTCGTCTTGCCAAAGATAATATCTTCTTTAGCATAGAAGGCGAAGGCGAAATTATCGGTGATGCGACTATTGGTGCCAATCCACGAGCTGTGGAATTTGGTTCAGCACCTATTTTGGTTCGTTCTACTCGCAACGCAGGGACAATCAAGATAAAAGCCCGTGTGTTATTTGAAGGATTGATGGCGCCAACTCCTGCAGAGATAGAATTTGAAAGTGTACCAGCTTCATTGCCTTTTTGTTTTGTAGAACAAATGCAGAAAACAACTGTTAAGAAGGTTGTTGGTAGTAAAGAGCAGCATAAAGCAATACTGACAGAAGAGGAAAAAGATAGGGTCTTGAATGAGGTAGAAAAACAACAAACAGAGTTTGGAGAAAAAGCGGATACAAAGAAATAAAAATATTTTGCTACCTTTGACTCATATCTTGTTATCTAACGCTGTAAATATGAGAAAGAAAGCACTGTTTTTATGGCTACTTTTTGCGCCTTGTTTGTTATTGGCACAGCCCAATATCCTTGTAGAGCACTATAAAGTAGAGGATGGTCTGCCCAACAAGACAGTGAACTGCTCTTTGAAAGGCGAAGATGGCTTCATGTGGTTTGGTACATGGTACGGACTGTGTAGTTTTGATGGCACAGAATTCAAAACGTACAACAATCGTGACGGATTCTATTCAGATATTCCCCCACGCAAGATTCAAAGCATGGTGGAAGATAAACTTGGTTTCTTGTGGATAAAAACATTTGATAGGAAACTGTATATCTTTGATAAGCACAACGAACGTTTCTATGCCGTTCACGATAAGATAAAAAACCATTCATTTGATACGCAGGTCATTAAGATACAAACCACTTTTGATGGCAATGTGCTTCTGTTGACCAAAGACAAAAATTTGCTGATAGCTTATGTTACCTCCGGGGGGGAAGTGGAAATGAAGCTTATGCACGATGCAAGCGCTGACATAAACCCCTATGACTCGCGTTTGAAGCACAATGTATTTGTAGAAAACAAGGACTACCTTTGCTGGATTGGACAAGACTATAAAATATTTGCTTATCGCAAGGGCGAGGAACTAAAAGATAAACCTGCCGATTTTATTTATCGCAAGATTGCTGCTACTACCCATGACCTCTTTACTTGTTCGTACAAAACTGATGAATTTATATGGTTGGGCGATGCTTTTGGAAAAGTTTACAGTATCAACCAGCAAACGGGCACAGTCAATAAATATGATCTTGAAGGTGTTACGCAACCTATTCAAAATATACTTATTACCACAGGTGGCATTGCTTATATTACTGTAAAAGGAGAGGGCGTTTATGAGTACGATTTGGGCTATAAAGAACTAACTAAATTAACACTAGAACTTAGAAATAAAGAGGTGATGGACTCTTTCATAGACCAATATGATAAAATATGGTTTGTGGTGGATAACGAATCATTGCTTTACTATGATCCGTTGAATAAATCAGCTCAAACGTATAAATTCCCTCTTGGTGTAAAAAGAGGTGATTTCAAGTATCAGGATGTGGGCGAACAGGGGGTCTTCTTTTTAACTCCCAACGGAGATGTCCTTATGTTTGAGCGTGAAAGTTTAAACATGATAACTATAAACGAGCAAAAATCTCTCTCCGAAATCATGCCCAACGAACGCTTTTTTGATTTGTTGATAGACGAAGGAGGTATTCTTTGGCTCTCTTCTATGGCGACGGGTATCTGCCGGATAAATTTCCCGAAGAAACAGTTTAACCTGTTTGAACTGCATCTGTTCTCTAAACAGAAAAATATTCAGTCCGAGAATAGAGGTGTTAAATCTCTCTATCAGGCAAAAAACGGCGATATATGGGCGGGCACGCGATGGGGCGAATTGTACAGGATCAATAGTAGCGGTCAGTTGAAGCAAGTGTTCTCGTCCGAGAACTCTTTTATAGGGAATGTCTATCATGTTATGGAGGATACGAAGGGTAATCTTTGGTTCTCGACAAAAGGAAATGGCTTGATAAAAGCGCAGCCCGATATTCTGGCACCGGAAGGTTTTCGCTTTACACACTTTGTAAACGATGTAAATTTACCCTCTACCATAAATCATAACGACGTGTACTTTACTTACGAAGATACTAAAGGGCGCGTTTGGGTAGGTTCCATGGGTGGTGGACTCAACTTAGTACGCGAAGAGGGTGGAGAGATTACTTTCAAAAACAAAGGAAACGGCTTTAAGTTTTACCCCTCTTATGGGCAATATATAGAAGTACGTAGCATAACCGAAGACGCTGATGGGCGTATCTGGGTGGGAACAACAGATGGTCTAATGTCTTTTGATTCCAACTTTACAACACCCGAAGAGATCGTTTTTGAAACCTATCGTGAAGAAAGTTCCAGCTCAAACATAGCTGATAACGATATTTATGCATTGTATAAAGATTCCGATGCGCAAATTTGGGTTAGCGTGTTTGGCGGAGGATTGAATAAGCTGATACGTTACGATGCGACAAAGCGAAGACCTGTTTTCAAAGCTTATGGTATACACGAAGGCTTGAACACCGATGTGATTGTGTCTATTGTTGAAGACGACAAGCGGAATTTATGGCTAGCAACAGAGAGTGGTCTCTCTCATTTTGATAAAAAGCAGGAGTTGTTCCGTAACTATGATAAATATGATGGCTTTTTTGATATGAAAATGGAAGAAAACTCTTCTATACGTACTCAAAATAATGAACTATGGTTGGGCTGTCGCGAAGGTATATTGACTTTTAGTCCGGATAAGGTTGAATCGTTCAATACCAATAACCGAACTTATATCATAGATTTCAAAGTATCCAACAAGGATCTTCGTGATTTTAAGGACAAACCAATTATTAAGGAATCTATTAAGTATGCCAAGTCTATTACGTTGAACTATAATCAGTCAATGTTTGCCCTTGAATTTACTGCGCTAAATTTCTTCAACCCTAATCGTATTTCATATAAATACATATTGGATGGATACGAAAAGGAGTGGCACTTCAATGGAAAGAACCGTCATGCCTCTTACACTAATGTACCTCCGGGTAAATATTTGTTTCGTGTGCAAAGCGTAGATGAGGCAGCTCCTCACATGTTGTCGCAGCAAACATTACAGATAGTTATTCTTCCACCTTGGTGGAGAAGTTGGTGGGCGTATGCAATTTATGTTTTTTTGGGGGGTGCCTTGTTGATTTTCTCCATTCGTTTGGGGCTGCTTATGATGAAGATGAAAAACGATGTTTACATTGAACAGAAACTTTCTGAACTGAAAATAAAGTTCTTTACCAATATTTCTCATGAATTGCGCACGCCACTTACGCTGATAAAAGGACCTATTCAAGAGCTGAAAGAGAAAGAAAAACTATCATCTAAAGGATTGCAATATGTTGACCTGATGGAGAAAAATACGGATCAGATGTTGCAGCTGGTAAATCAGATTCTGGACTTCCGCAAGATACAGAATGGAAAGATGCGTTTGCATATATCATTGTTGAACCTTAATTTGATGGTAAACTCGTTCTATAAAGAATTCCATGTGTTGGCAGCAGAAAATAAGATAAAGTACGATGTGCAACCTAGCGATGAACCAATCATGGTTTGGGCCGATAAAGAACGTTTAGGTATTGTGTTGCGCAATGTTATTTCCAATGCTTTCAAGTTTACACCTTCGGATGGAAGTATTTATATCACTACAGGAATGTCGAGCAATGGAGAGAAGTGTTATATCCGTATTGAAGATTCGGGTGTTGGCATCGAACAAAGTAAATTGAATGAAATATTTGAAAGATTCTCGCAAGGTAGCGCGGCACGCAATTCCTATTATCAGGGCACGGGTATTGGATTGGCTCTTTCTAAAGAGATTATGAATATGCACCAAGGCACTATCGTTGCCGAAAGTCAACAAGAGAAAGGCTCTGTTTTTACTATTGAACTACTGATGGGCAAGGAACATTATAAAACAGCGGATGTGGACTTTTATGTGAGTGATAATGATAAATTATCCGAAGCTACTAACGCTGCGGAACTTTCTAAGGATACAGAGGCGGCAGATGAAGATAAAGACTCTATGGATGCCTCGTTGCCAACGGTATTGCTGGTAGAAGACAACAAAGACTTGGTTAACCTGTTGAAACTACAAATGGAGGATAAGTTTAATGTGTATGTAGCCAATGATGGCGTGGAGGGGCTCAAAAAGACCCACTTGTATCATCCGGATATTGTGGTGACTGACCAAATGATGCCTGAAATGGATGGTATAGAGATGTTGCAACATATTCGTAAAGATTTCCAAATCAGCCATATTCCGGTAATTATACTCACAGCGAAGAACGATGATGAAGCCAAAACTAATGCTATAAATAATGGCGCCAACGCATATATTACTAAACCATTCAGCAAAGAGTATTTGATAGCACGTATTGAGCAGCTATTGCGCGAACGAAAGGTGTTTCGCGAACGGGTGTGGCACCACCAAGAAGATACTGAGACAGACAACTACGAGCAATATTTGGTGAAGAAAGATGTACAGTTGCTCGAAAAAATACACAAAGTAGTTGAAGAAAATATGGATGATTGTGATTTCAACATAGATACGATTGCTTCTTCTATTGGGTTGAGTCGCTCAGCTTTCTTTAAAAAATTGAAAAGCCTTACCGGTCTTGCTCCGGTGGACTTGGTAAAGGAAATACGCTTGAATAAATCTATCGACCTGCTGAAGAATACTGATATGAGCATATCGGAAGTGGCATATGCGGTTGGTTTCAGGGACTCGGGCTACTATAGCAAATGTTTCCGCAAGAAGTACAACCAAACTCCACGCGAATATATGAACCAGTGGAGGAAGGGGTAAGAATCGCTGCTTTTCGGGGGTACAAATCAATTTCTGAATCGTCAGTACAATAAACACGTATTGTACGAATATCAAAACTTATAGATGATGAAAAAAATATCCTCGAAGGCTGTTCTTGGAATGGTATGCGTTTCTTTGCTAAGCATTGCGCCGCTTACTGCACAGAACTTTCCTCTAAAAGTAGAAAATGATAAACTTGTTTATCAATGCGATGAACGTGGGAACCGTATCTTGGACTTCTCGCAGTGTGGCTACATGAATTCTAATCAGGCAATTCCCGAAGTCCCTTTCATGTTGTTTGTATCTCCTGTAAAAGGAGATAACTCTGTCAGAATCCAACAAGCTATTGACTATGTAGCTTCACTACCACTAAATAAAGAGGGAGTTCGCGGAGCTGTTTTGTTGGATAAAGGGGTTTTTGAGTTGGAACAAAATCTACACATAACCGCTTCGGGTGTGTTATTGATGGGAACGAATAAAGATGAGACTGTGTTGCTCAAAAAGGGCTTTGATAGGAGCGCGCTTATTCGTATAGAAGGAACAATGAATGCGACAATGCTCGATACATTGGCTGTTTCTTCGCCCTATGTACCTGTTAACTCAACCACACTGCAACTTACCCAAACAAATAATATAGCCAACGGTGCGCGTGTGTTTATTGTTCGCCCTTCTACCAAAGAATGGATTGCTTCTTTGAACTGTGATGTGTTTGGCGGTGGTATTGGCGCAATGGGATGGAAACCGGGCGAAATGGATCTTTGTTGGGATAGAACAGTTACTGAGGTAAAAGCCGGATCCATTACAATTGATGCTCCGCTTACTGTAGCGCTTGATGTTGCTTATGGAGGTGCTAAAGTAATTTTATACCAATGGAGTGGGCGAATCGCTCATTCCGGGGTTGCCAATCTTACACTTGTTTCGGATTACGACAAGGACTACCCTAAACACGAAGACCATTGTTGGACGGGTATTTCTATAGAACATGCAGAGAATTGCTGGATACAGCAGGTCAATTTCAAACATTTTGCAGGAAGTGCAGTTGTGCTGCAGCCTACTGCTTCGCGTGTTACGGTAGAAGATTGCATTTCGCTGGAACCGATCTCGGAGATTGGTGGTATGCGTAGAACTACCTTCTTAACCTACGGACAGCTGAATCTGTTTCAACGCTGCTATTCCGAACAAGGTATTCACGATTTTGCCGTGGGCTACTGTGCTGCAGGTCCTAATGCTTTTGTGCAATGCGAGTCTTACGAATCGTTTGGATTTAGTGGTGCGGTAAGTTCCTGGTCGTGTGGTATTCTCTTTGATGTTGTAAATATTGATGGAAATAACCTCTGTTTTAAGAACTTGGGACAAGATAACAACGGTGCGGGTTGGAATACAGCAAATAGCCTTTTCTGGCAATGTACTGCAGCAGAAATAGAATGTTACTCGCCTGCTGATGATGCACGAAACAGAGCGTATGGTTGTTGGGCGCAATTTTCAGGGAATGGTGACTGGGGATCGTCGAATAATCACGTTAGGCCACGTAGTTTGTTCTATGCACAACTACAAGAACGTCTGGGAAAGGATGTAACTGACCGCGCGCGTATATTGCCAATGAGTACCAATGCCTCTACCAGTCCTAGCGTGGAAACTGCTATGAAGTTGGCTCAAGAGGCAAAAACACCTCTATTGACGTTGAACAAATGGATTAATGAACATACACTTACCATTGCACATCCCGCGCGTTTGAAATCTGTGGATGAACTTAAAGTCAAAAAGACAAAGCTTGTAAATACAAATAAGAAGCATGTACAGTTGCAAAATGGCAAACTAACCTATGACGGTATGTTGCTTAAAGGCGGCAAACAAGATATAGCTATTTGGAATGGTAAGCTACGTACACCACTTATTGCTAATGCAGCTCCTCATTTGAGTCGTTTTGTTCCTGGTAGGGAAGGGAAAGGGCTTACTGACCGTATCGACTCTGTGATTACTTATATGCAACGAAAAAATATTCTTGTACTTGACCATAACTATGGGTTGTGGTATGACCGTCGTCGCGATGATCACGAACGTATTCGTCGCCGCGATGGATATGCTTGGGCCCCTTTCTATGAGCAGCCTTTTGCACGGACTAACAGCGAAAAACCGGCATGGGATGGTATGAGCAAGTACGACCTTACCAAGTATAACCCTTGGTATTGGGCACGGTTGAAAGAGTTTGCTGATAAGAGCGAGCAGGTTGGTTTGTTATTGTTTCATCAAAATTACTTCCAACACAACATACTCGAAGCGGGTGCACACTGGGTTGATTCTCCTTGGCGAACAGCCAACAACGTAAATAATACCGGCTTCCCCGAACCGGTACACTTTGCGGGAGATAAACGTATTTTTTATGCCGAGATGTTCTATGATGTCACCCATCCCGTTCGTCGGGAATTGCATCGTAGCTATATTCGCAAATGTCTCGATAGCTTTGCCGACAACCACAATGTAATTCAATTGATAAGCGATGAGTTTACCGGTCCGCTACATTTTGTGGAGTTCTGGATAGATGTTATTGCTGAGTGGCAAGCTGAAACAGGCAAAGATGCTCTTGTTGCACTAAGTACTACCAAAGATGTACAAGATGCCATTCTGAACGATCCGAAGCGTGCTGAAATAGTAGATATTATAGATATTCGCTACTGGCACTACAGAAGTGATGGTACGGTCTATGCTCCCGAAGGTGGAAAGAATTTGGCGCCACGCCAACATGCCCGTGTTATGAATGTAGGTAGGGTTACTTTTGCCGAAGCATACAAAGCAGTTTCTGAATATCGTACTAAATACCCCGATAAGGCAGTGACCTATTACACGCAAAATTATCCGGCTATGGCGTGGGCAGTGTTAATGGCGGGTGGATCTTGCCCAATGCTACCCGTTCGGGATGAACAATTTTTACGCTCTGTTGCGCAGATGGAATTGGTAAAATCTGATACGGAAACGTATCAAAAATTGGTAAAATCTGGTATTGGCTGTATCATATATTCCCATTCAAGTGGAAATATACCAGTTGAGTTAGATGGCGGTAAATATATGCTAAAGCATATTAACCCTGTGACTGGTGTGGTTGATATTGTTTCTAAGTCATTGAATATCAAAGATAAATATCTTCTTGAAGTGCCGGTGGGTAAAACCGGAGTTTACTGGTTTAGTAAGCTGTAGTTCTGTAAATTTCGCTTAAACTTGCCTCTTTGAGGTATTTGTTAAAAATAGTAATAACAGGTAAATAATGTTGTAAAACATGTTACCTGTTTTTTCATGCGCAGTACCAAAAAGTCCACGCCTTAACTCGTATTCTGCCCTAAATTTGTATCATAAAGAAACACCTTTAAATTTTGTGCTATGATGATTAAATCGGCGAATGTAATACAAGCAAACAGAGTGGAGATGGTTGATGTTACCTCCAAACTGTTCGGTGAGTTTCAGAGAGGCAATGCACATGCTTTTTCGCAGTTATATGATTTATATATTGATGTACTCTTCAACTATGGGCGTAGGCTGACAACCGACCATGAATTACTTAAAGATTGCATTCACGATGTTTTTGTAAAGATATACCAGAAACGGCATGAATTAGGTTGTGTAAATAACTTCAAATCCTACATCTTTATTTCGCTGAAGAATAAAATCTGTGATGAAGTGCGTAAGCGCGTCTATATGTCGAGCACAGCTGTCGAAGAGCTTGAACCGGCTTCTTCGGACGATGTAGAAAAGAATTTTCTGAAAAGAGAGCAAGAGCAAAATGAAAATGCCTCAATTGAATACTTGATGAATCAGCTCTCGCCACGTCAGCGTGAGGCACTTACCTTATATTATATAGAAGAAAAGAAATACGAAGATATCTGTCAGATAATGAATATGAATTATCAGTCAGTACGCAATTTAATGTGCCGTGGTTTGACAAAACTTCGCAGCGTGGCAAAATAATTTAGTATCAATAGGTTACACGGCGCATCAATGTCCGTCTTAAGGATATAACAATAGTGCAACACTCGTGGACCGCCAGAAAAATAGAGTTACAGACTTATTAAAAGACGATGATTTCATCGCTTATGCTTTGCGTATTTCTTCGGAAACAGATCCGCAATGTCCACTCAATGGCAGTTGCACATTGAATGAAGAAGCGCAACAAGCCAAACGAATTCTCACAGGAGAAGACCAAACATACCGTCTGTCTAGTATTGAGAAATCGCAACTAAAAGAATCTATATTAAAAAGCATAGAGAGAATAATATAAAAGGGTTTGAAATAAAAGATTGATTGTTTTTTCAGTAGGGAAATTTCGTGTTTTCAAAAGGCAACCTCGTGAGAAGCTGCCTTTTTTTGTGAAAAGCGCGACAACCATATCCCTATGCTTGCCGCGCCTTATGTACAAAAGTGTAATTTAAAAACAGTATCTATTCGTGAGTGTAAACTTCCCAGCCTAAATAGGTCTCGATTGCTTCGAGGATAATATCCTGCACATTGCCGCGGCACATAGCTACGTGGTGTTCAAAACCGTTTTTGCACATGTACTTCATCAGCTTTTGCAGGTTGGGTACTTGGGTAACAGCTATACAGCCATCCATTCCGTAAGGGTCGTTGGTTAACTGACCTTCACCGAGGTAGGATTTGATGATGCCCTTAGGATCGTCTGTTGATATGCGGAAGTATGTGAATGGACCGGCAGCTACCTTGCCTTTCACAGCGCCAAAAGTGTTTTCGGTACCCATAGTGCGGCTTAGTACACCAAGGTTACCCAATTCTATATTGCTACCCACAAAGCTCTTGGGGAAGTTGCCGCAATGGGTGCAGACGCATTTGTTGCGGTCTTCGGCAAAATTGTTATTCCAGTCAGCTAAAGCGGAAGCATTTTGAGAGGCAAGGGTAAGCATATACATAGAAATGGCACCGGCAATATCTACCTCGCATGCACTGGGGATAAGCTTTTCGCCCAACATACTCATAGTAACACAGGCAGCGCAACCATAGTTTACTTGCAGTGAATCCCAGCACTGAATGGCTACAGCATCAATGTCGTTTGCGTCAATCCACTTTTCTACCGCTAAACCAAACTTAGCTTGTTTTAGTAGTTTCTTTTCATAACCACCCGGAACCATCGCATATCCGTGAATGTCTTTTACGCGACTGAGCAGTTTGGTATCGTCATCCGCAATGGTATCTGCCATACCGATAATTTCCGATAAATCTACTGGAACAACCGTGATGCCTGTGCGTTGCAGAATCTTCTCCGAAGCACGTACCGTTTGGAAACCAGCGGGACGAGCGCCAATAGCACCAATGCGTGCTCCACGAATGCTGTTTACCACGCGGCAAATAGCAGCGAAGCGATGAATATCTTCCAGTAATAGCGGGCTATGGATAGAGTATGTATGTAATGTGGTGTCTGTAAAAGGAATGCCGTATTGATACAGGTTGTTGCATACCGAAAGTTTACCGCAAAATGCATCGCGGCGATTATCGAGATCTACCTTGTCATTTTCATCATCGCATGCCTGCACAAGAATAGGCACATTGAGGTTGGCTTGCTGAATAGCAGTGATGACACCGATTTCGAAACCAAAATTGGGCAATGTAACGATGATACCGTCGATTCGTTCGCGGTTCTTTTTGAAAAGTTCAGCGCATTTTACTCCATCTTCGCGTGTTTCCATGCTTCCCGAACCGGTAGGAGTATCTTCTTCATCGAGAATAACGTAGTCGTAGTTGTTCTCGGTAAGTATGCGCGTGAGTGTTTCACGAACATCTTTTGCCAAAGCCGAGTTAAAATAACTACGGGTGGCAAGAATAATTCCAAATGTCGTTTTTTTGTTTTTCATGATTACGGTATTTTAATTAATTGTCTTTTATGCGTGTACGGCGAATGGCATTTACCCATCCGGCGTAGAGTTTATCGCGCTCTTCTTCTTTCATGTGCGGAATAATAGAATCTCCGGAGTTACGCAATGCGGCGACTTCTTCCAGAGAACTCCAAATGCCACGTGCCAGTCCATTCATTATTACCGCACCCAGCGCCGAGGCTTCTTCTATGTTGGATCGGTTGACAGTTGCTGCCAGCATGTCGCTCTGAAATTGCATCAGGAAGTTGTTTTTCGTGGGACCACCGTCTACCCGAAGTTCTTTCAATGAAACACCCGATTGACGACTCATCAGGTCTACCAAGTCTTTTACCTGATAAGCGATGGCCTCCAGTGCAGCTCTTACTACATGGGCTTTTTGGGTTTTCAGCGTCATGCCGTGTAACATGGCTTTGGCTTGAGAATCCCACCATGGAGCACCCAGTCCGGCAAAAGCTGGGACGAGATAAACACCATCATTGTCGGGAACGGCTGTTGCCAAGGATTCTACTTCTTGCGGGCTCTCAATGAGTTGTAATTGCTCTTGCAGCCATTTTATGGTAGCGCCGGTGCAGTGGATATTTCCTTCGAAGGCGTAGTGTGTTTTGCCACAAGCCGAAAATCCTACCGAAGTAACCAATCCATCGGAAGCATCCACTGCCTTTTCGCCAATATTTACCATCACTGAGGAACCGGTTCCGTAGGTGCTTTTTCCCATGCCGGGCTCAAAACACATCTGCCCGGTAAGAGCTCCGTGTGAGTCGCCAAGTACACCGGCTATAACAACGGGTTTAGCAAACAAACCTTGAACAGTGCTTTCGGCAAAAATGCTGTCGCACGGTTTGGCTGTGGGCATCATAGAGCGTGGAATGTTAAAAAGCGCAAGTAGCTCATCATCCCAATCCAAGGTATGTATGTTGAATAGGAGTGTGCGCGAGGCATTGGTGTAGTCGGTAGCATGTGTTTGCCCATCGGTTAATTTCCAGAGCAGCCATGTATCAATGGTTCCTGCCAATAATTTGCCTTCATTGGCGAGCGTACGCGCATCGTCTATATTATCCAAAATCCACTGGATGCCACTGGCAGAAAAATAAGGATCTATGACCAGTCCGCTTTTCCTTTTAATTGTTTCGGAATGTCCGCGTGCGATGAGATTATCGCAGATAGCTGCCCCACGTTGGCATTGCCATACCACCGCATTGCAGAGTGGCTTACCTGTTTCTTTATTCCACACCACAACGGTTTCTCGTTGATTGGTAATGGCAATGGAGTAAGTAGCGTCTTTTCCGGCGCTTCCGTATTCTACCACCTGCTTAATAGCTTTCAGCGTATTATTGTAAATCTCTTCCGCATTATGCTCTACCCATCCCGGAACGGGATAGTATTGCTCGTGCGGAAGGGTGGTGCGATACAATAGTTCGCATCGCCCGTTGAACAAGATGGCTTTAGTTGCCGATGTGCTTTGGTCAACAGCTATGATATAATTTTTCATATGCAGATTAGCTACGATAGAATTCGATAGCAGTTTGGTAGATGCCTTGGGCATCCAATCCGTAGTGACGGAAGATCTCCAATGGCTTGCCATGTATCGCATTCTCATCGGGTATACCTATAATCTTGACGGGCACGGGATGATTTTGTACTACGGTTTCGGCAACAATAGCACCCAGCCCTCCATAGATACTGTGCTCTTCTACGGTTATAATCTTTCCGGTTTCGCGCGCGGCTTTGATGATGGCTTGGGTGTCGGCAGGCTTCAGTGTGTGCATATCAATTACACGTACGTTAATACCTTGTTCTTTTAGTTTCTTGCCTGCTTCGAGACAATGATATACGGTTTCGCCTGTGCCGATGATAGTCATGTCGTTGCCTTCCAGCAAAGTATTAGCTTTGCCTATTTGGAATTCAAACGTGTCATCCTGATATACATCGGGCACGGCATTACGCCCTACGCGGATATAGGTTGGATGTTCGTCGTTTACCAACTGTTGTACCAATTTACGTGTTTGTCGCGCATCGCAAGGTAAAATCACTTGCATTCCGGGAAAGGCGTTTAGTGCGGCAATGTCGTGTAAACTGTGGTGCGTTGCACCTAGAGCCCCATAACTCACGCCACCGCTTACGCCCAGTATCTTTACATTGTTTTTGGAGTATGCTACATCTACCTTAACCTGTTCGAGGCTACGCGCTACGTAGAAACAAGCCGGTCCGCATACAAATACTTTCTTTCCTGCCATAGCAAGTCCGGCACTGACGCCTACTGCATTCTGTTCGGCAATGCCCACTTCTACAAACTGATCGGGAAGCTCTTTGGCAAAACGGTCTAGTGTAACCGAGCCTCTTGCGTCGGAGGTAACAGCTACGATGTTTTTATCTGTTTTTCCCAGCTCTACCAATGTATTTGTAAAGCTCTGGCGGCATGGGATTATTTTGGTTGCATCCATGATGAGTTATGGTTTTAGTGGTTGATGAAAACTAGCGAGGTGTGCGTCCAACTCTGCCATGCTTTGAGTATATTCTTCTTGTGTAGGTATGCCGTGGTGCCATTTCAGCGTGTTCTCCATAAGAGAAATGCCTTCGCCCTTAGTAGTTCGGGAAATAATGAGGTGTGGCTGCCCGTTGTTGTAGTCGATATGATCCAAAGCAGCAACGATACTACTCATGTCGTCGCCATTTACCTCGGTCACATCCCAGCCGAAAGCACTCCAGCGTTCGTTCATCGGTTCGAGCGACATCACCTTCTCGGTAGTATCACTGATTTGTAAACCATTGCGGTCTATGATGGCTACCAGGTTGTCGAGTTTATATTGGTTGGCTGCCATAGCTGCTTCATAGATAGAGCCTTCTCCTTGTTCGCCATCACCCATAAGGACGAACATTTTGTGGCTCTTTTTATCCATTTTAGCAGCTATGGCAAGACCTACACCTGTTGATAATCCGTGCCCTAAAGCACCGGTATTTACTTCAATACCGGGCACCTTTACTGTAGGGTGTCCGGCAAGTTGTGAGTTATAATCTCCGTAAGTATTCAGTAGTTCAGGGGTTATAAAACCTTTTTCTTCCAATGCGCAGTACAAAGCCTCTACGCAATGCCCTTTACTCATAATAAAACGGTCGCGTCCCTCCATCTTGGGCTGCTTAGGGTTGACGTTAAGGGTATGGAAGTACAATGCTGTAAGCATATTGAGCGATGATAGTCCGCCACCAATGTGACCGGCTTTTGCTTTATAGACTATTTCCAATAGCCTTTTTCGTATTTTCGCAGCTGTATATTCCAAGCAGCGAATTTCTTCTTTTTGCTTCATATCTTCTTTTATTTTCTTTTTATGCTTAAAACGAAAGTTTTAGAAACACAAAAGTAAATAAAGAAAAGACAACAGCAAAGGAAAAGGTAAAAAAACGATTGTTTTCCTTTGGTCTATGACTCTGCTATGATATATGCAATCTCGTTATCCGTTAGCATCTTTCGGCTTTCTTTCGAAAGATTTTCATCTGTAATTAATAGGTTGATAAGTGAAAGCGCACCGAGGCTGGCAAATGAGTTTACTCCTATTTTACTAGAGTCAGCTACCAGAAACACTTCATTTGCCGATTCTATCATTGCCCGCTTCACGCAAATGTCGCTGATACTCGGATAGGTTAATCCCGACTTAAGCGTGATACCTGCTGTGGCAAGGAAGAGCTTGTCTACGTGCAGGTTGTAAAAGAAATCGGCGGCTTTTTGTCCTGTCAGTGAAAGAGTAGGGGCTTTGAATTCTCCACCGGTTACAACCAAGTTGATGTTGGGGTGCGCGCCCAATATAAGCGCTATGTTGAGTGCATTCGTAATAACCGTAAGGTCTTGGAAACCAGTGATTAGCTTGGCTATCTCTGTAGTTGTAGAGCCCGAATCGAGGATAATAGTATCTCCATTCTCTATATAAGAGATGGCTTTTTGTGCAATAGTCGCCTTTTCCTCCATATGGCTTTTGTTTTGGAGTGTGATGGTTTTTACACTGGCATCCATATCGATAAGTACCGCACCTCCATGTTCGCGTTTGATAAACCCTTCTTTCTCGAGCAAATCAAGGTCTTGGCGAATGGTTACTTCAGTTACTTTGAAGAGGTGACTCAGATCGAAAACTTTGGCATGCCCATCTTCACGAATGAGTTCCAATATTTTATCTCTACGTTGGTTGGCTAACATGATATTTAAATTTGAAAAGCAAAGATAAACTTTTGCTTGATTATTCTTACGATGAAAAGGTATTTATTCTCTTGTTTTAAGACTGTTTTACCTAATTATTATGAATATTGTTCACGACTATGCTTGAAGATATGAGCCATAGGCGGACGAATTGTGTGCCTATGGACGAGCGGTTGTGCGCCTATGGACGACGGGTTGTGCGCCTATGGCTGGGGGAGCATGAAGCTATGGCTGACAAGTGCTTTTGAATAAGAGCTTTAAGCAATCTCTTTTTGCGACTGTTTTTTGCTTCACTTCTGACTGTTTTTCGAACTGCTTCCCAGTGTTTTCTTACTACAAAAACAGTCGGAAAATTGGTTGTGAAAACCCTGTGAAGGATAAAAGAAGAGGTCTTCACAGACAACCATCTTACTGCCAATTGGTTACAGCGCTTTGTGAATGTGAAGACCTATTTCGTAAAACTACATTTGGAGTGTATATTAATCCATTGGGAATAGGTTTTACCTCCTCGATAGCCAAACCACAGCCCCTCGCTCAGTAGGTACCTGCAATACTATTTCATTTCCGGCAACTATCTTCTGCACTTTTCCTATTTGTTCTCCGCTACGCGGATCAATCCAACGTATTTTGAAGTTTCCGGTTTTATGACGTAAATCAATGGTAACTTCAGATTCGGTAGTGTAAATAACATAACCAACCGAGGGTGTTCCCATACCCCATTGTTTGCCTTGAAGTGTAACTTCCGAAACAGGAAGCATCTCTGCTGTTTCTTCATAAAAACGTGGGAGTGTTACTCGTGGTGTACTACAAAGCGAAGCTCCTGCAATAAAAGGCACCCATCCGCTCATACTCCTTTTATTATAGACTATTACTTTGTCGGGGTATTGTAAACGATATTCTGAAATGGCACGATAGACACCATCTAGACTTTCTTGCCCCACATCCATGATTCGTGCATACTGCCGTTGGGTAAGGCTTACACCTCCTTGTGGGGAGTACAACGAACCATCTGTGCGGTAGTGCCATTGCCGAATGTCAATGATGTCAAGCTGCGAAGCATAGGCTGGATCTGCCAAGATCTCGTCGAGCATATCTTTGGTAGCCGAAAGCATGGTTTTTACATTCTTGCCGGTCTCTTGTTCCCACGCACGAATTACATCGAGCCAGAAGCGAATGAAATGTGCCGGGCCTGTGTACTCAAGCCCCAAGTGATGAATCACATTGTTATGGTCGCCAAGCTCGTCCAGATGTTTGCGTATGTTGAGGATATGGTATTTTCTGCGTTCGGCGTGTGTGGTGTCATAAAAATGGTTGGCCATAAAGACACGTTTGTCTCCTGCATAAAACACATTTTCCGGAAACTCCAGATTGTTGATGTTATTTGCCGTGCGCCACGGATAATCTGCCCAGTGCGCACCTTCTTCGATAATGTTATGCTGCAGATAATGGTCTTGGATGAGTAGGAGCCCATTGCGGTCGGCTACTTCGGCAAATTGTTTCACACGATTCCAGTACCACGGGTTGAACTCGTCAAGGTTATACTTGCTCAGCCTATCGAATGCTTCGCCTATGCCACTACGGCTAAAAGGCTGTTCGTAAAACGGTGCCCACACATCGGCATCTACCCGTCTTGACCGTCCGTGGTCATCGCGGCGACGTTCGTACCACAGCGCAGGAAAATGATTTAGTGCTACAATACCACGACGTTGCATCTGCACGGCAACACTGTCTATGTTGTCGGTAAAGCCATTACCTTCCTTACCCGGGACAAAGCGGCTGAGGTGTATTCCTGCCGAAGCAACAATACTTGGGCGTAGATTTCCACGCCACAGAGCAGTGCGTTGCGTACGTCCTGAAAGTGGCTTGCCACCCTGTACGATGCGCCCGTTTATAATCTCAACAGGCGCTGCCATGGCAGGGATAACCTGTTTTGATTTCTTTACTGCTATATCGTTAATGTCTCGTACGTTATAGGTTAGTGCAAATGGGTGTCTTGCCGTAACAGTATCAATCCATTGTTCCATAATTAACTCGGGCAGCTCCGAACGTTTGTTCATGAATGCCGTATGTACAGCATCCGTCTGTCCGGGAGGATTAGCTACGTAGAGAATATCGTTTGTTTCATTGGACACTCTGCCTGTTCGAGCTCCCCATTGGGCATAGAAGAAACTACGGGGTTGAAGAAATGTGCGTGGCATTTCATGATTGCCGTTGCCATATCCTTGTCCCCATGTACCGAAAGCCCAGTTGTATGCTCCGGGGGGAGCGTCTATATGAACTTGTGGAGCCCGTGTCTCCCAACAAAGAGAGTTTGCACCACTCCAGCCTCCTCCTTGACCATCTACATCGCGGAAAGCGATCTTCAAAGCATTACCATCAATGGTTACACGGTCGAATAATGTTCCCGATGTCCAACCACCTAACGTACCGCTAAAGCTATAAGGATGGTATGAATAGCATTGCACAAAGGCATTAGGCCCTGCTGCTGTAGAGCTTACTGAAAAATCGTGAAACCCATATTCAGCATAACACCGCTGAAACAAAATTTGCTGTCCCGTAGTTTGGAAGGCATAACGACGATAGCCACCAATCTCTCCCACAGGTTCCAAGCTTTTACAATCTTCTATGGTAAAGCGCCGAACGCTTTCCCAAACAGCTACAATACTACTTACAAAGTGCTTCCCTGTAACGCGGCGCACCCAGCCGTCTTCTGCGTTCTCTACAGTGATGGCCATCCAACGATGGTTTTCGTCTTTCTTGTTTTTGGGATTGTATTCGGAGGTAAGGCGCAAGTTCTCAATACCTACATTCCTAATGCGTCCATCCCAGCGTAGACGGCTGATAAAACCACCACCCAGTTCCGGATCGAGTGAGTTCGTGAGTGGTACATCAATCGTAATACTGGTAGGCGAAGCATCAATAACTGTGCGCTCCCAACGTATGTCATAATCGCCCGAACTCCAAGGTGTGAGTGGATAATCCACATATATCCCTATTTTGTCGGCGCCTATTTTCTCAATCCATTGTTTGGTAGAGGGACGGGTAAGAACGATTCGTTCGCCACTTTTTATTCCATGTCCGACGGAAAGCGGAATAACTGTTGCACTCAGCGGCACATATTGTGCGGCAACAGGAATACTGTCGGTTAGCTGTTTGTCTCCTTTACCCAGAATGCGGATAAGGGTTGCGCGGTCTGTCCCCGCTGCAATCAGTTCCGTTCCCTTTTCATCATAGCCGCTACCGCGGAGCACTACTCCTGATTGGGTAATCTGCAGGCTACCTTCCAAGCGATAGCTGCCTGCTTCCAATTGTATAGCACCACGGAAACCATTGGCATCCATAGGCATTGCGCTTACGTAGTCAATAGCTCGTTGGATGTGTTCGGTGGCATCACCTTCTTGTGGTGTTACTTTTATTTTAGCTTCTACAAATGGTATTGACGCGTCCGAAGCCATATAACCGCAATAAGAGTAGTCGGGAATACGGTCTCCATTTCCAAAAGTACGGAGATTCAATGTGCGCTCGGGCGTAATTGTGAGCGATTGACTACTTGCACCTGCTCCTAAACCTAAGAGCAGTGCAATAAAGAAGAAACGCCTGTACATGGCTTCCTAATCCAATAATTTGAATTCAAAATCGCTGAATGTAGCTTCTCCCTCGCCATAAGCGAAGATACCCGGCAGGATGCTCTGGAAATCGTATAGGGTGTTGTGCTCGTAGCCCGATATCTCGTTAGCCCATCCTTGGTTAATCCAATCAACTCCGTTGTAGCTGATGTATCCGGTAATTACATTGCAATCGTTTCGGAGTTTCAGCCACAAGGTATTTTCCCCTTCGTGTGCTTTTCTACCTTTATGAGCGGCTTTTCGCCAGCGATAAGTATTTGTTGTGTCGAAGCTGATACCCACATAGAAATCGGCATTATAGTAAATAACCAATCCTGCATTTACGTCATCGGTTATATTTATTTTAGTGCTGAATTCGTAACTATGAGCACCTGCTACGAACATAAGCGGAGCCGACTCGGCAGGTGTTTTTCCCTGTGCTTTCATCGTTAATACTTTGTCCCTGGCAGATACGCGTGTAGGATCGTAGTTCTTATAATATTTCCAGTCCAGCCCGATGCGGTATTCATCAAGCTTATCTCTTCTATCGGCTATTTTTTCAGAATCAATAGGTTTGCGAATAGGTTGTTCGATGGCTGTTCCCAGCGGTGCTTCAATCCATCCGTCTTTTGTAAACTCAACAGGTTCCAACAGGGTTTGCCGCCCCATGTTCATAAATTGATTCTCGTAAGCATGGTACACAATCCACCATTTTCCATCTGGTGTGTCAATGAGTGAGCCGTGTCCTTTCGACCACCATCTTTCTGTTCGGCTGTATGTGCGAATCAGAGGGTTGTTGGGCGCATTTTCCCACGGACCATCAATGGATTTAGAACGGGCAACAACAACCATGTGGCTCGTTGCAGGTCCGGCTGTACCACCTTGTGCGTTAAGGTAATAGTAGTAATCGCCTATTTTCCTGACTTTAGGTCCTTCGAGGCAGAACCCTTCGGTAACCCATTCCTCCGGGTATTGCCAACCATCATAAACCTTTTTCAACGTTTCGGGGATAACCGAAAGACCGTCTTCTGTTAGTTGCGCGCGCAATCCGTTACTCAGGAAAAGCCACTGTGTGCCATCTTCGCCTACAGCATGGCAAGGGTCAATATGTCCTACTCCCAAATCAAAAGGATCGCTCCACGGACCGTGCGGTGAGTCTGCATAAACTACAAAATTGCCTCTACGCGATACTGTGAAATAAATGTAGAATTTGTCTTTGTACTTCACAATGTCCGGTGCCCATATTGAGCCGAGGTATTCTTTGAGTGCAAAACTAATGGGTTGCCAGTTAACCAAATCTTTGGAATGGAAAACAACTAGTCCCGGCAAATAGTCAAATGCGGAATGTGTCATGTAATAGTCTTCGCCATCGCGTACGATAGACGGGTCGGGATAATCGCCTGCAAGAATCGGATTTAGAAAGTAACCGTTACCTAAATCTCCGTTTTTTCCTTCCCACTGATTGGTAGTTGGTTGCTCAAAATTGCATGAACAAAGAACGAAGGTACTGATTAGAATAAAAAATACGTGTTTCATGAGTGTTGTGTTTTTTAAATTATTATTGCAATATGGCTGCAATATAGACAATTAAGAGCAAAAAAAGAATAGTTTGGTGTAAAATAATGGGTTCCATTAGAAAACGGACTTGGATATTGATGTTGCTCTGGGATAAAGTCTATATATTTGTAACAGTTTCTAACTTTCTTCAAGATTGAACTTTTGAAAAACACAATCTAATGAAAAGATTCCCCTTGCTTATTGCTATCGTTGTTCTATTATTAAGTAGTTGTACTACCAAAGGAACTTTTGAAGTTGCCGATAAAACCTTTCTGCTCAATGGTGAGCCATTCGTTGTTAAAGCAGCCGAACTTCATTATCCTCGTATCCCTAAAGAGTATTGGGAACACCGCATACAGGCGGCTAAAGCGTTGGGCATGAATACCGTATGTCTTTATATCTTCTGGAACTATCATGAACCCGAAGAGGGCAAATATGATTTCTCGGGGCAAAAAGATATAGCCGCTTTTTGTAAACTGGTTCAAAAACACGGCATGTATGTCATTGTACGTCCCGGACCGTATGTTTGTGCCGAATGGGAAATGGGCGGTTTGCCTTGGTGGTTGCTGAAAAAGAAAGATATTAAACTGCGCGAACAAGATTCATATTACATGGAACGAACCAAGTTGTTTATGAATGAGATAGGTAAACAACTTGCAAACCAACAAATAACCAGAGGGGGAAATATTATTATGGTTCAGGTAGAGAATGAATATGGCTCATTTGGAACAGATAAACCCTATATTGCTGCAATACGTGATATAGTAAAAGATGCAGGATTCAATGAAGTTCCATTATTTCAGTGCGATTGGAACTCTAATTTTGAAAATAACGCCCTTGAAGATTTAACTTGGACAATCAATTTTGGCACGGGAGCCAATATAGACGACCAGTTCCGTCGTTTGCAAGAGCTTCGTCCTAATACTCCGCTTATGTGTAGCGAGTTCTGGTCGGGATGGTTCGATCACTGGGGAGCAAAACATGAAACACGTAGTGCAGAAGCATTGGTAAGTGGTATGAAGGCGATGCTTGATAGAAATATTTCATTCAGTTTATACATGACTCATGGAGGAACAAGCTTTGGACACTGGGGTGGAGCTAACTTTCCTAACTTTTCGCCTACTTGTACATCATACGACTATGATGCTCCTATTGGTGAGTCGGGTAATATAACTCCGAAATACCACGAAGTACGCAACCTGTTGAAGAATTATTTGCCGAAGGGACAAACATTGCCCGAAATACCCGATTCAATTCCTACAATTCACATACCTGCTTTTGAACTAACAGAAGTAGCTCCGTTGTTTGAAAACCTGCCTGAACCTAAAGAGAGTGCAACAATTAAATCGATGGAGTTTTTTGATCAGGGTTGGGGAAGCATTCTTTACCGTACGCAACTAAATGCATCAGATGAAGAGCAGACTTTGCTCATTACCGAAGCTCATGACTGGACTCAGGTATTCCTCGATGGAGAGAAGATAGCAACCCTCAGTCGCCTTAAGGGGGAGGAGAGTGTTAAACTTCCGCCTCTAAAACAAGGTGCTCAACTTGATATCTTGGTAGAAGCTATGGGACGTATGAATTTTGGAAAAGGCATTTATGACTGGAAAGGCATCACAGAGAAAGTGGAAATACAAGCAAGGAACGAGACAAAAGAACTCAAGAACTGGCAAGTATTCAATATTCCTGTTGATTATAACTTTGCAAAGAACAAAAAGTATAAAAAAGAAGAGAGTGTAACTAAGCAAGCTGCATATTACAAAGGAAGCTTCACTCTCGATAAGGTTGGCGATACGTTTCTCAATATGACCAATTGGAATAAAGGCATGGTTTGGGTAAATGGCTATGCTATTGGGCGATTTTGGGAGATAGGACCTCAACAAACTCTCTATATGCCGGGCTGCTGGCTTAAAAAGGGAGAAAATGAAATAATTATTTTAGAGATGGCTTCTCCTTTAAAATCAGAAATAGAAGGTCTGAGGAAACCTATATTAGATGTTCAAAGAGGACATGGAGCATATGCTCATCGCAAACTGGGTGAGAATCTTAACCTGACAAATGAAACCCCAGTTTATACAGGAACATTTAAGCCTGGAAACGGATGGCAGCATGTGAAATTTGGTAAGACAATAGATATGCGTTTCTTCTGTATTGAGGCTTTAAGCTCGCATGGCGGAGATGATTATTCGGCTATAGCAGAGTTGGAATTGCTGGGAGAAGACGGTAAGCCGGTGTCGCGCCGGCATTGGAAGGTTATGTATGCCGATAGCGAAGAACTAAATGAAGCCAACAATATTGCTACCAATGTTTTTGATTTACAGGAATCAACCTTTTGGCATACCAACTATTCGACAACTACCCCTAAATATCCGCATCAGCTTGTAATTAACTTGGGCGAAAACAAAAAAATAACAGGGTTTTTTTATTTGCCACGGATGGAAGCCAATAAAACGGGGATGATTAAAGAATATCGGGTTTATGGTAAGATGCAAACGTTTAGGTTGAAATAGAGGAGGCTTGGGGTGTTTTTACATCCGGTTATAGAGTGAAAATGAGTCCGCGAACGCGCGAGCAAATTGTATTAAATAAAAAGAGGAACTTTTTCAAGTTCCTCTTTTTATGTGATCCAGCTGGGGCTCGAACCCAGGACCCCAACATTAAAAGTGTTGTGCTCTACCTGCTGAGCTACTGAATCAATCTTTTTTGCTGTTAAGCGGGTGCAAAGATAAGGGGTTTTATTTAAAATACAAACCAAATAAAAGAAAAAACAGAATTATTTCTCTTCAAATTCTTTTTCTTCTTGATTTTCAGGTTCTTGTTTATTCCTATAATAAATGTCTTCGTGGTTGATAATGTAGCGTTGGTAGTAAGAAAGCATGAGCGTGGTAAGCGGAAGAGCTATGATTAGTCCAATAAAACCCATTAATGCTCCCCAAACAGAAAGAGATAATAAGATAAGGGCGGGGTTTAGTCCGGTAACTTTACCCATTATTTTAGGAACAATAAATCCGTCTTGAATAATCTGTACCACAATAAAGACAATTGCTGCCGAAAGAATAATGAGCCAAAAATTCTGCCCCGTATCGGCTGCTTTGAGAATAGCTAGCATAATAGTGGGCAGAAATCCCAGTGTTTGAAGATAGGGAACCAGGTTCAATGCTCCGATGAATAGCCCCAGTGCAATGGCCATAGGGAAATCGATAATTAAGAAGCCTATACAGAAGAGAATACCCACACAGAAAGCAACCAGTGCCTGTCCGCGAAAATATCGGTTCATTCCTGTTTCAATATCACTCGCGAGTTCTTGTACAAAGCCGCGATATTTCTCCGGGACAAGTTTTGGCCAGCCGTTGTTAAATGTTTCGTAGTCGAGCAGGATAAAAATGATATAAAGTAGAATGATAAAAATCGTAAAAATGCTAAACAGGAAACTAATGGATTCCGAAAGCAATAGCCATATCTTGGGAACTGCCGATTTGAGAATAGCAGTGATATTTTCATACTTGAGGGCCTCGTTTATGGCATTGAAATCAATGTTCTTGCGCAAGAATTCCGAAAGGCTTTCGGGAATTGCGCCATCGTTAGCACTATTAGTGGTAAAGTAGGCAACCAGCAAGTCTTTTACCTTACTGATTTCACCAACCATCGGCGGAATGATGATGTAAAAGATAGCAAACCCTATTCCGATAAGTAAAAATAGCGTGCAGAAGATAGCGACAGCACGATTCCGAATACGTAATTTGTTCTGAAAGAAGCGCACTATTGGATAAACAAGATACGCAATAAGCCATGCCAGAAAGAAGGGTAGTAGTACTCCACTTAAGTGATTAATCAATCCCAGTATGCAAATAGCGATAACCAAACCGATTATCGAACGGATGAAACTATCGAAGGTTATTTTCTTTTCAAGCATACAGGGTTGAAAGTTATAGTGTTATTTGTTTTCGGTTTGTTCCAATGCAATGGCTCTTTGGTAACAACATCTGCATAGTGGCTCATATTCTGCAGTTTCGCCAAGGAAAAACTGTTTGTCGTTTTTGACCGTACGGTGCGAGAAGTTGGCTAAGTCGCCACATTTCACACAAATAGCATGTACTTTGGATACTTGGTCGGCAATGGCGCAAAGTCCAGGCATTGGTCCGAAGGGTACGCCGCGGAAGTCCATGTCCAGTCCGGCAATAATTACACGAATACCATTATTGGCTAACTGATTACACACATCTACCAACCCGGCATCGAAGAATTGTGCTTCATCAATACCCACAACATCTACTTCGGAAGTGAAGAGCAAAATACTTGTGGACGAATCTACGGGAGTAGAGGCAATAACGTTTTTGTCGTGCGAAATCACATCTTCCTCCGAGTAGCGTGTGTCTACGGCAGGTTTAAATATCTCTACCCGTTGCTTGGCAAACTTGGCGCGTTTCAGGCGACGAATAAGCTCCTCCGTCTTACCCGAAAACATCGATCCACAAACCACTTCAATTCTTCCTCGTTTATTGGTTTCTTTATTGTAATCCTCGGAAAGCATCATGTTGTTCTTTTCATTTTTAGTAATTACAAATGTAGTGAAAATGTTTTTCTCTCCAAGTAGATTGTTTACAAAGGTGCAAGAACTGTTAAATAATAAGCAGCATTTAATAAACAACAATTATTTATTTCTATTTTTGCGTGGTTACATAACGAATACCATTATGTTGGATGTCTTAAAGGAGATAGAACTTGACTTTGAGGAGTTAAGAAGTTTGGCGGGTGTGCTAAGTCGTGAAGAAGACGGGGCGATACGCGCCATGGCAAAAAGACGCGTGAGTAGCATTGGGCAAAAACTGAGTACCATAGAACGTATACTTGATGAAGAACCCGAAGCTCGCATAACCGAAGAACCTGAGGTGTCCGAAATCTTTGAAGAAGTAGCTGTTCCGTTTACTCCCCTTTCTACAGAAATCGTAGCCGAGCAACTAAAACGAACTCCAAAACTTGTTGGCTCTCTTAGCTTGAATGATACATTTCGTTTCTCTCGCGAATTATTCGATGGAGATGTGGAGAGAATGAACTCGGTGCTGGGGAGGCTTGATGAGATGGACTCCTTTGATGAAGCCACATATTATCTTGATACGCAAATAACCCCGCAGGAAGATGATGAAGTCCTGACCGAATTTACTGATATCATCAAGAAATACTTTATATAATGCAATGAGCAAACTCTATGTAGTACCTACCCCGGTAGGCAATTTAGAAGATATGACTTTCCGCGCTATACGCATCCTGAAGGAGGTTGATTTCATTCTTGCCGAAGATACACGCACCTCGGGAATACTCTTGAAGCACTTCGAAATAAAAAAAACAATGCTATCTTATCATAAGTTCAATGAACATAAAACCGTTGAAAGTGTTGTTAATAGAGTGAGGGGGGGCGAAGTAGCTGCACTAATCTCCGACGCGGGTACTCCGGGAATCTCTGATCCCGGGTTCTTGATAGTGAGAGAGTGTGTGCGAAATAGCATCCCTGTAGAGTGCTTGCCCGGTGCAACGGCTTTTGTTCCGGCATTGGTTGCTTCGGGTTTACCCAACGACCGCTTTGCTTTTGAAGGGTTCTTGCCACAGAAAAAGGGGCGGATGACCAAACTGAAATTACTAATAGAAGAACCTCGCACCATGGTATTCTACGAATCTCCACACAGATTATTGAAAACCTTGACGCAGTTTGGAGAGTATTTCGGTATGGAGCGACAAGCAACCGTTTCGAGAGAAATTTCGAAACTACACGAAGAAACTGTCAGGGGAACACTGGCGGAGCTGATAGAACACTTTACCAAAACCGATCCGCGAGGCGAAATCGTGATTGTTGTGGCGGGAAATGAATAAAACAAAATAATATAAAATGTGAAAGTATGAAAAAACTAACTTTTTTACTCGTAGTATGTGTAGCCGTATCATTGGCTTCATGTGATGGAATTACCGGAAGTAGTAAAGTAAAAGCTGAGAGAGACTCATTAGCAACTGCGCTAACTCAACGCGATGCGGAACTTGACGAAATGATGAGTACTTACAATCAAATTCAGGAAGGATTCCGTAAAATTAATGTTGCCGAAAATCGTGTGGATTTGCAACGTGGTACTATTACCGAAAACTCTATTTCTGCCCGTCAACAAATTGCGGCCGACATTGAGTTTATCTCCAAGACAATGGAAGATAACAAAACGCAGATTGCGAAATTGCAAGCTCAACTAAAGAATAGCAATACTAACTCTGCTCAGTTGAAGAAGGCCATTGAATCGTTGCAAAAAGAACTCGAAGTGAAAACAAAACGTATTGAAGAGTTGCAAAACGAATTGGCTTCGAAGAATATCCGTATTCAGGAACTGGATGCAGCAGTAACTTCGCTTAGCGCTACAAAAGAGTCTCTGACTGCCGAAAATGAAGAAAAAGCGAGAGTCGTAGCCCAACAAGATAAAGCTATTAACGCAGCATGGTTTGTGTTTGGTACTAAATCAGAGCTCAAATCACAAAAAATTCTAGATGGTGGTGATGTGCTGAAAAGTGCTGATTTTAATAAGGATTACTTTACGCAAATTGATGTTCGCACCACGAAAGAAATTAAATTGTATTCTAAGCGTGCCGACTTGTTGACTACGCACCCAACTGGTTCGTATATCCTCGAGAAAGACGACAAAGAACAATTGACACTAAAAGTAACCAATCCAACAGATTTCTGGAGCATTTCCAGATACTTGGTTATTCAGGTAAGATAAAATAAAAGAGCAAAGCTCGTAAGGCGAGGAATCCTCGTACTTCTGTGGAAGTGCCGGGATTCTTCGCTTTTTTTGTATCTTCGCAGTCTTAAACTTCACACCTTATGAAATACAAGAATCTTTTTATAGATTTAGATGATACTCTGTGGGCATTCTCAGAGAACTCACGAGAAACATTTAAGGAAATGTACGATAAGCATCGGTTTGATCGTTATTTTGATTCGTTTGATAGCTATTTCGATATATATACCACCAGAAATGTAGAGCTGTGGGAACTATATACATACGATAAGATAACCCGCGAACAATTAAATAGCGAGCGCTTTGCCTATCCTCTTCGTTCGGTAGGTGTGGAAGATGCGCAGTTGTTGAAAGATTTTCGTGAGGATTACTTCGAAGCTCTCCCGCTGAAAAGTAAACTTATGCCTCATGCTAAAGAGGTGCTGGAATATCTTACTGGCAAGTATCATCTCTATATTATATCCAATGGATTCAGGGAATTGCAAAGGCGCAAGATGGAGTCGTCGGGCATTGATGGCTATTTTAAGAAAATTATTCTTTCAGAAGATATTGGTGTGATGAAACCCAATCCGCAGATATTTTATTATGCGTTATCTGCCACCCAATCTGAAATTCGAAATTCGTTGATGATTGGCGACAACTGGAACGCCGATATTACGGGAGCTCGAGAAGCGGGAATGGATCAGATGTTCTATAACGTGTATAAGAAAGACGATTTTCCCTTTTATCCTACCTACCTGATTGAAGATTTAAGGGAGATAACCGCAATACTATAAGAAACTGTTTAAGTTTTGCTCGTTCTTTTATTTTGTGCTATTTTTAGGCTGTTTGTTTTCTTCTTAAGGCGATAATAGCGGGCTATTTGAGCTGCAAAAAGAGAAGAAACAGACAAAAAGAGCGCTAAAGAAAAAACGAACCAGCGGTCGGCGAAGCCAAAGCATCCTATATTAATCATTTTGTGGAAAACTTAAACAGTTTCTTCTAATACAAACGCTACTTCTTTAAAGGCATAAGTGCGCTCTTTGCCCGTTTGGTCTATTAATACAAGGTTTCCGTTGGCTTGTACCTGTTTGATGCAGGCTTTGAAAGTTCCTGATGTATCTTTATAAAGATGAAGACCTTCTTTGCGGAATAAGGAGGCGTGGTACTTTTCACTGATAAGTTCGTTGTGCCCCTCCCTTAAATTATTGTAGTAACTATGTATCCTTTCAAGAATAGATTTTAACAGGGCTGTCGTTTCATGCTCTTTTCCTGTAATTTGTGCTAACGATACCGGATTGGGTGCGGCACTGTGAAATTCTTGCTGGTTAATGTTGATTCCAACCCCTGCAATACTTTTCTCCCAAACTTCGCCTTGTAGCTCATTCTCAATCAAGATACCACTTATTTTTTGTTCCTGCCAATAAATGTCATTCGGCCACTTTATAGAAAAGTCTTTGGCATACCTTTCTAACTCTTCTTTTATAGCTAGTGACACTATTTGAGAAAGTATGAATTGATCCTTTATGTTGATGAAACGCGGAAAGAACAGAGTGCTGAACAAGAGGTTTTTCCCAGCCTCCGACTCCCACGAATTACCTCGTTGTCCCTTACCAGCTTCCTGAAACCGGGCTGTTACGGTAGTAAACTCTGCAAGTGGTTGCTTGCTGCTCAGGTTGTTTAGATAGTTATTGGTCGAGTCGGTTACAGGCAGTGAAATAAGCAACTCGCTGTTGTCATCAAGGAAGCGATTCATACTCAGTGCGCAATTTCTTGGGGAATTTCTTTACTACTTCGTCGTAGGAGTGATCAATAAGGCGAAGAATCAATTTATCGTCAGCGTCGCGATTGAAAAACACTTGATTCCAGTAGGTCTTGTTGAAATGATAGGCTGGTTCCACGGCATTGAATGTTTCGCGTAGCTCTACCGCATATTCAGGATTGCACTTAAGAGCTATTTTGTCGGCAGTTTCCAACGACATGAGAATAAACATTTTCCCCATTACTTTTATCACGAGCGAATCTTCGTCAAAAGGGAACGATTCGGTAGTGCCTTTCTTGCTCAGGCAGTGTTCTCTAACGGTTTCTACATCCATAATCTTTTGTTGCTCTTTACCAAATTGGTGGGTGAAATGCTTCAATAATATGCTCTATTTGGAAATTTTTTTCACTACCAACTACTGTGATGATATCAAAACGCACCGGACTGTCTATCTGAAATAGCTTCAAATAAGTATCGGTAGCCAATACCGTACGTTTTATCTTCTGCATTGTAACCGCATCTTGTGGCTTTGCAAAGGAGGTGTTTTTCCTCGTTTTTACTTCTATAACAACCAGCTCATTCTCTTTTGCAGCAACGATATCCAACTCCAAATGTCCTCTTTGCCAGTTGCGGTGGCGGATGATGTAATCATTTTTGAGGAGATATGCTACCGCCGCATCTTCGCCTGCTTTTCCTAAATTGTTATGCTCCGCCATTGAAAACCTCTTTTAAGTGCCTTGATATGTTTACTTTAGTGCAAATTTACTCATTTAATCCTTTGATTTTACAGAAGTAAAAGTAATTTTGCAAGAAATATGAGCAAAGGAGGAAAAAAGAAAGAATATCGCCACCCGGCTGTTGCGTCAAAACGGCAGATTCGCATGACGTGTCTTGTCAGCGAGGAAGAACAACGAGCTATTGACCGTTACTTGGAGAAGTACAAGATAACGAATAAGTCGCGTTGGGTGCGCGAAACAATCCTGAAGTTCATTTTGAAAAATATGGAAGAAGACTATCCGACTCTCTTCGAAGAACACGATATGCGACGCTAACTACCTCTTATGCTGGACGATACCTACTACATGAAACAAGCGTTGGCAGAAGCCGATAAAGCCAAAGAACGCGGAGAAGTGCCTGTTGGCGTGGTTATTGTCGCCAAAGAGCGTATCATTGCTCGCGGACACAACCTCACCGAAACCCTCAATGATGTTACAGCCCATGCCGAGATGCAAGCCATTACTGCCGCAGCGAATGTGCTGGGTGGCAAATACTTGAGTGACTGTACCTTGTATGTTACTGTGGAGCCTTGCGTGATGTGTGCAGGAGCCATCGCGTGGTCACAACTGGGGAGATTGGTTTTTGGCGCGGCTGACGAGAAGCGCGGATATCAAAAATATGCTCCGAACGCTCTGCATCCCAAAACGGTGGTAGTAAGTGGTGTATTGGCCGAAGAGTGTGGACGCAAAATGAAAGACTTCTTTCAGGCGAAGCGTCAATAAAAGCGTACTACTATCTACAAAATGTATTTATCATTCACCCTTCACTTTTTGGGCTAAATAGTTGATTATTACTGTTTTGTGGTGATACCTATCGCTATTCACCTACTAAGCAAATTCTCACCATGTTGAGAACAAATACTTGCCTTGTTGAGAACGAATACTCACCATGTTGAGAATTTTTTCTCAACATGATAAAACCTTTTGAGAAAATAAGAAAAAACGTACTGGTGAAGGATGCTAACATTCACCCTTAAGATATTGATTCTCAATGAAATTATGCTTAAAGGTGAAGGGTGAAGGATACTCCTAAAAAAACACTGAGAAGAGATGAAGTTCTCAGTGATTTTTGATCAAGAACACAGTCAAAACGTACTCATTTGCCAGTGAGTTTTTAACTGAAATGAATGCCATAAGCATTCGGGGTAAATGCCATAAGCAGTTGGGGTGGATGCTATAAGCAAATGGGGTGAATGCTATAAGCAAATGGAGCGAATGCTATAAGTAGATGGTTGGAGAGCTATAGGGGTTTTGCTAAATATCTTTTATTCTCAGCTGTCATAAACTTGAAACTGTGAGCAGCACTCACGAGTTGATTTTTTTAGCTGAATTTTGTTCTTACAAGATATGGAATGCTACTTCACCTCTTCGAAATCAACGTATTCTCCCTCGTTTTTGTCGAATATTTTTTTTCCTTGACTGTTGTTACTTTGATTTTCTTGCGAAGTACGTTGATAATTTTGCGAGGTAGTGTTTGTGGTGGGGTTGCTTCTGTTTCCTCTTCTTCCGAAGATAGCTCTTAGTACAGAACTAATGAGCGTTACTCCAAAGAGGAATATGGCTAAGAGGAAAAAGAATATAATGGCGAGGAAAGACATGACCTTTTAATTTTATGTTCAACAGACTTCCAACAATAAGTGTGCCAAAAAATTAAGCACTCTTCTTGTAGGTAAATAGTGATAAAGCAATATACCAAGCAATGCAAGCAGCCAACCCGCTTACCTTAAATAGAATCAGTAATACAACACAAACTATTAAAAAGATAAATTGAATGTAGTTGCTTTTCAAGGAGAGGTTTTTGAACTTCAACGAAAACATGGGTATCTCTGAAGTCAACAGCAATGAGAATATAAGCACTAATACAAATAAATAGATTGCATTGAACTGTGGCGAAATTAAAAAACTATGTGCTCCTACTGCAAGCGAAGCCCAGAACAGGGCATTGGCAGGAGTTGGTAATCCTATGAAAGAGCTTGTTTGCCGTTCGTCTATATTGAACTTTGCTAACCGAAGTGCGGAGAATATAGCAATGATAAAAGCCAGGTAAGGGAAGTAATTGCTCACGCCTTCCATAAACGAAGGATAATGCACCTCTTTAAACAGCGAGAATACAATAACAGCAGGCGCAAATCCAAAACTAATATCGTCTGCCAGCGAATCAAGTTCTTTGCCAATGGGAGAGTAAGCATGCAATACGCGTGCAAACATTCCATCAAAGAAATCGAAGATAGCCGATAGTACGATAAGCCCAAGAGCTAAGGTGTAGTTGCTTTCAAAAGCCATAACACAAGCTATGCTCCCCGAAAAGAGGTTGAGGCAGGTAATTGTGTTGGGGATATGACGGGTAAATGCGTTTGCCATGATTTACTTTAATTTGGCAATAACTGTTTGATTTCCGGTGGTAAGCTGTCCCATTTTAACGCAAACTTCGGTACCAATAGGTAAGTAGACATCCACACGCGATCCGAATTTGATAAACCCTAAGTGTTCGTCGATATAACAATCTTCGCCAGGTATGGCGTATGTAACAATGCGTCTTGCCATTGCTCCTGCAATCTGCCGAGCCATAACTTCTACGCCTTCGGGGGTTTCTATAACAATCATGGAACGCTCGTTTTCAACACTGGCTTTAGGTAGCCATGCTTTCATGAACTTACCGTTCTGGTGTGCCACTTTCTTAACCACGCCATCTACCGGATACCAGTTGGCATGTACATTGAGTGGACTCATAAAGATGGAAATCATCAGTCGGCGGTCGTTGAAGTACTCATATTCTTCCACCTCTTCTATAACTACCACTTTACCATCGGCGGGTGCAATGACAATTTTCTCGGTGTCTTTACCGTATAAGCGTATAGGGCAACGGAAAAAATTGACAACCAGCATGTATACCACTAAGCTGGGAACAGCAACAATATAAAAGAGAATTTTGGAAGCGAGACCGCAGTAGAGAGCCCCATTTATAGCAACTAAGATAAGTGCCGAAAGGATAAGTATATTTGTTCCTTCGTGGTGTATTCTTATCTTTTTGAGTTTCCTAAGTTTTTTACCCATTGTATTAAACCGGTATTATTGTATTTGCAAAAATAGGTTATTTCTGACTATAAAGCAAGTGTTAATAGTCGAAATCGTTTTTGTTGATAACTTTTGGGGTATAATTTTTGTTGTACGTTCCATACATTGTACTTTTAGAGTCTCAAAAGAAAGGAATAAAAATATGCAGGATTTTGTCCATTTACATGTTCACTCACAATACTCTCTACTCGATGGTCAGGCAAGTATCAGCGCGCTGGTAGATAAAGCAATCCGCGATGAAATGAAGGGAATTGCTGTGACCGATCATGGAAATATGTTTGGTGTGAAGGAGTTTTTTAACTATGTGGCGAAGAAGAATAGCGTGTTGAAGAAGGAAGGAAAACCGTTGTTCAAACCAATCATTGGGTGCGAAATGTACGTGGCACGACGCACCATGGATAAAAAAGAAGGAAAGCCCGATCAAAGCGGTTATCACCTTGTGGTGCTGGCAAAGAATGAAAAGGGTTATCATAATTTAATAAAGCTGGTATCGAAAGCGTGGACAGATGGCT
Organism: Bacteroides sp. 214; assembly: GCF_010501015.1. Lineage (GTDB taxonomy): Bacteria > Bacteroidota > Bacteroidia > Bacteroidales > Bacteroidaceae > Bacteroides. The sequence continues at coordinate 162,065 of NZ_QVML01000004.1, forward strand.
ATTATATGCGTCCGCGAACTGATAGAAATGAACTGGAGAAGTATCACGAAGGGTTAATCGTTAGCTCGGCATGCTTGGGAGGCGAGGTTCCTAAACGAATAACCAATGGACAGCTCGAAGAAGCTGAAGAGGCAATTCAATGGTATAAAAATCTTTTTGGTGATGATTATTATTTGGAGTTACAACGCCATAAAGCAACAGTTCCTAATGCAAACCAAGAAGCGTATGCTTTGCAACAAGAAGTCAATAAGCACCTGTTGGAGCTTTCTAAGAAATACGATGTTAAACTCATCTGTACCAATGATGTACACTTTGTAAACGAAGAACATGCTGAAGCACACGACAGACTGATTTGTTTGAGTACCGGGAAAGACTTAGATGACCCTAATCGCATGTATTATACCAAACAGGAATGGATGAAAACCCGCGAGGAGATGAATCAACTTTTTGCGGATGTTCCCGAGGCGTTGGCTAATACAGTAGAAATCTGTGATAAGATAGAGTTTTATTCTATAGATAACCCTCCTATCATGCCTACTTTTGCTATCCCCGAAGAGTTTGGCACAGAAGCAGAATATCGTCAAAAATATACAGAAGAAGACCTCTTCAACGAGTTTACGCGCGATGAGAACGGGCAAGTCGTGTTGAGCGAACAGGCAGCGAATGATAAAATAAAAAGTCTGGGTGGCTATGATAAACTTTATCGTATTAAGCTGGAGGGAGATTATCTGGCGAAGCTTACCTTTGACAAAGCTAAAACCCGCTACGGCGATCCGTTGCGCGATGATGTGAAAGAACGGTTGGTATTCGAGCTTCATATCATGAAGACTATGGGATTCCCCGGTTACTTCCTTATTGTACAGGACTTTATTGAGGCTGCTCGCAAAATGGGGGTTTCAGTAGGGCCGGGACGTGGTTCCGCAGCCGGTTCTGCAGTAGCTTACTGCTTAGGTATAACGCTTATAGACCCCATCAAGTATGACTTGCTGTTTGAGCGTTTCCTTAATCCCGACCGTATTTCTCTTCCCGATATTGATATCGACTTTGATGATGACGGGCGCGGTGAGGTACTTCGCTGGGTAACGGAGAAGTATGGGTTCGAGAAGGTGGCGCATATTATTACATACGGTACTATGGCTACTAAATCGGCCATTAAGGATGTTGCCCGTGTGCAAAAACTCCCTTTGCCGGAGTCAGACAGGCTCACTAAGTTGGTGCCCGACCGTATCCCCGATAAAAAAATAAACCTGCAAAACTGTATAGACTATGTTCCCGAACTCCAAACAGCAGAGTATTCGCCCGACCCGTTAGTGCGAGATACGATTAAGTATGCTAAGATTCTGGAAGGGAACGTACGAAATACCGGTGTACATGCCTGTGGTATTATTATTTGTCGTGATGATATAACCGACTGGGTGCCTATCAGTACGGCAGATGATAAAGAAACAGGAGAGAAAATGCTCGTTACTCAGTTTGAAGGTTCGGTAATTGAGGAAACCGGATTAATTAAAATGGACTTCTTGGGGCTAAAAACACTTTCCATTATAAAAGAAGCCATAGAGAATGTGCGACTGAGTACAGGAGAAACGATAGATATAGAAAGTATTGATATAGAAGACCCTAAAACATATCAACTATACTGTGACGGTAAAACAGTCGGAACGTTTCAGTTTGAATCGCCCGGTATGCAGAAATACCTACGCGAACTTCAACCTAGTACATTCGAAGATTTGATTGCCATGAACGCGCTCTATCGCCCCGGACCGATGAGTTATATACCCGACTTTATTGACCGTAAACATGGACGTAAGCCGATAGAATATGACATACCTGTTATGGAACAATATCTGAGCGATACGTATGGTATTACGGTGTATCAAGAACAGGTCATGCTTCTTTCGCGCTTATTGGGTAACTTCACCCGTGGTGAGTCCGACGCACTCCGAAAAGCAATGGGTAAGAAAATGCGTGATAAGTTGGATCAAATGAAACCGAAATTTATTGAAGGTGGAAAGTCCAACGGTCATGACCCGGCGGTACTGGAGAAAATCTGGGGCGACTGGGAAAGTTTTGCTTCCTATGCGTTCAATAAATCTCACGCCACATGTTATTCATGGGTAGCTTATCAAACCGCTTACCTGAAAGCCAACTATCCGCCGGAATATATGGCTGCCGTTCTTAGCCGAAGTCTTTCCGACATCAAGGAAATCACCAAGTTTATGGACGAGTGTAAGGCAATGGGAATCCAAGTGTTAGGTCCTGATGTTAATGAAAGTAACCTGAAGTTCACAGCCAATAAAGAAGGTAATATTCGTTTTGGTTTGGGTGGCATCAAAGGAGTAGGCGAAGGTGCGGTGCAAAGTATCATTGAAGAACGCAAGGCAAATGGGCCGTTCAAAGGAATCTTCGATTTTATACAGCGTATCAATTTGAATACGTGCAACAAGAAAAGTATTGAGAATTTGGCATTAGCTGGTGGTTTCGATGGATTTCCCGAATTGAGAAGGGAACACTTCTTTGCCCCTAATGCAAAAGGTGAGATTTTCCTGGAAACATTGATTCGCTATGGGAATAAATATCAAACGGATAAATCCGAAGCTGCCAACTCGCTCTTTGGTGGTGAAAATGTAATAGATATAGCCACACCGGAAATTCCACCGGCGGAGCAGTGGAGCGATCTTGAAAGGTTAAATCGCGAAAAAGAGTTAGTTGGAATTTACCTGTCGGCGCATCCGCTCGATGAATATGCTATTGTGTTGAAGCATGTATGCAACACCCGGTTAATAGAGCTTAATGATAAAGAATCTTTGGCGAATAAAGAACTAACTATGGGTGGAATTGTTTTATCTGTAAGAGCTGGTATAGGTAAAAAGGGACATCCCTTTGGTATTGTTAAAATGGAAGACTATTCGGGAGCAACTGAAATTCCTTTCTTCGGACAAGATTGGGTAAACTTTCAGAATTATCTCTGCGAAGGTGCATTCTTGTTTATCAATGCTAAGTGTCAAGGTAGACAATGGAATCCGAATGAGTTAGAAATAAAGGTAATATCCATTGAATTGCTGCCCGATGTGAAAGATAAATTAATAAAGAAACTAACTATTGGGGTACCTTTGGAGTATTTAAACAAACAGTTGGTTAATGACCTTTCGACATTGGCGAGAAAATCGCCAGGGGATGCCGAACTTTGTTTTAGGGTAAAGTCGCCCGAAGACCATACAAATCTTGAGCTTGTAGCAAAAGCATTGAAAATCTCTATTAGCAAAGAGTTCGTTACTTTCTTGGATGAACACGAAGAATTGGAATATTATATAAATTAGTATCTTTGCCGATACGAACGTAAACCGATAATTATTAATCATTAAAATAAATAAGTTATGGCTTTAGAAATTACCGACAGCAACGTGAAGGAACTTCTAGCATCAGGCAAACCTGTAGTGATAGATTTTTGGGCGCCTTGGTGCGGACCCTGCAAAGTGGTAGGTCCTTATATTGAAGAACTGGCTACTGCTTATGAAGGGCAAGTAATCATTGGAAAATGCGATGTGGACGAAAACTCGGATATACCTGCTGAGTATGGTATTCGCAACATTCCTACCATTTTGTATTTTAAAAATGGAGAAATGGTAGATAAAACAGTTGGTGCTGTAAGCAAATCGACTATTGAAGATAAAATCAAAGCATTACTATAAGTACTTTTTATTCATATAAAAAAGAAAGCTATGGGATTGGAAGATGATTTTTTGTTAGATGATCTCGATGACGAAAAGACCATTGAGTTTATTAAAAACTATTTGCCTCAGGAATTGAAGGAGAAGTTCAGCGATGACGAGCTCTATTATTTCCTCGATTTAATTGATGAGTATTACATTGAGAGTGGTGTTTTAGAAGCCGAGCCCGACGAAGAGGGTTTTGTTAATGTAGACTTGGATAAGGTAGTTGAGTATATCGTTGACGAAGCTAAGAAAAATGAAATGGGCGAGTATAACGCTGAAGATATTTTCTTAGTAGTACAAGGCGAAATGGAGTATGGCGAGTCATTAGGACAAGTGGAATAGCTGGATTGCCAGCCTATAAATAGTAAACAAGAGGGGGTTATTGAAATGTTTTTTTTCAATAACCCCCAGTTGTTTTATATAAGCTGCAACGCGAAGTATTGGTAATCTCTTACCAGCGTTTGCAGAAATTGTTCTTGGTTTATGGGTGTCGTTTGAATGGCTAGTAGCTTGTGAACCTTGCCCGCCAGTTGCTGGATGTGTAGCTCGCGCTCTTTTCCGTGTGCTTGCAGTGTCTTTGTAATAACGTTAATCTGCTCCAAAGACAACTCTGCTGCCTGCGGAAATACCGGTTTGTAGTTGTCGGACAGGAAGTTGAACTCATCCAGGCTTACATGAATCTTCTTGTAATTTCTTTCTTTAATAACCATAGTGCCGGCGGCAAGATCTCCTAAGCGCTGGTGGTTTTTGGTTATCAAAACCACAATCACTCCTAATCCACTGGTCAGCGGCACATCAACCAGATAAAGCAACCACCGCAATAGATACGCGCTAAGGGTAGGGATAGATCCGTCTACTTTTACCACACGTATGTTGAACAACCGTTTACCTATGCTTTGTCCATTGTTGAATACTTCGCACAAGAGGGAGTAAAAAAGTATGGGCATGTAAATTAGTATAAAGGTTAGAATTACATTGGTGTTGGCATACGAACCAATGTATAATTTATCCAACACAAAAAAGGTGGCGATAACATACAGAAACAAAATGATATAATCTACTATCCGCGCAAAAATACGCTCACCGATACTTGCCGGTACCTGATTGATGCGTACATATTGCCCTGTGATAATCGTTGAATCTGCCATAAATAGGAAAACATTCTGTGGTTTAATTGCAAATATATTATTAAAATCTTACTTTTGCTTCTGAGTAAGTTAAAAAGATTCACCAAATCCACAGGCTTGTGAAAGAAGTTACCTTCATTAGAAAGAATATTGACAAGTGGAAAAAGATGGAAGAGATTGTGGAACAAGCCCAACAGCTTAGTCCCGATTTATTGGCAGATACTTACGTGGAGTTGACTTCCGATCTTGCTTTCGCACAAACCTATTATCCTCATTCGCGCATTACAATTTACCTCAACAACCTTTCTTCTGCCCTGCATAACCTGTTGTACAAGAATAAAAAAGAGAAATGGTCGCGTGTTATTACTTACTGGACGCACGAGGTGCCATTGGTTATGTATCATGCACGTAAGCTTTTGCTCTACTCGGGTATTATTTTTCTTGTGAGTGTATTGGTAGGTGTCATTTCGGCATTGCAGGATTTGGACTTTCCCCGTCTTATCATGGGCGATGCCTATGTAGAAATGACATTGCGCAACATAGAAGCCGGCGAACCGATGGCGGTGTATGGTTCCATGAATAGTCTCTATATGTTTTTGGCTATAACCATGAACAATATAATGGTCTCTTTCAATGTGTTTGCGATGGGGCTGTTGACTAGTTTTGGAACAGGTTATATGCTTTTTAGAAATGGGGTGATGATTGGAGCGTTTCAAACATTCTTTTTCCAGCAAGGGTTGTTGGGCGAATCTATGCTAGCCATTTGGCTGCATGGCACGCTGGAAATATGGTCTATTGTCGTAGCCGGTGCTGCCGGATTGGCAATTGGCAATGGCTGGCTCTTTCCGGGCACACACTCACGGCTGACCTCTTTTGCCCGTGGAGCTAAACAAGGGGTAAAGATTATTATTGGCGCTGTACCCATCTTTATTGTGGCGGGCTTTATCGAAGCCTTTTTTACACGCCACACGCACTATCCCCCAGTGGTTCGATTAGGCATTATCCTTCTTTCTCTTGCATTTATTATTTACTATTATTTTTATTTACCTAATAAGCGATATTATGAACGTACAAACTCCTAAGATTACTTTTTATGCCAAGCGTGCTTTTGGCGAGAAAATGACGGCGACTTTCGATTTTATTAAAGAGAATTGGAAACCAATGCTCAAGTACATCACGTATTTAATGCTTCCTATTGCTTTACTGATGGGGTTGACGATGAATAAAATGTTGAACTGGCTTCATATGGTAGACTTGGCTAGTACCGAAGTTACCAACATGGACGGGTTTCTTCCTTCCTCTTTCTTTCTGGGAGTGATACCCACCACCTTGCTTTCGCTTATTGCCGCGATTCTTCTTGCCGGGTTAATCTTTTCCTTTGTACAGCTCTACAATACACGCGAAGATAGGCTGAATAATATAACCTTCGCGGAGATTAAACCTCTGCTCTTTAAGAATTCCGGACGTGCAGCGTTGGGAATGTTGTTCTTATTTGCTGTTATATTCCTTGTTGCGATAATAATTGGGTTGTTAGCGGGACTTATGCCGTTTTTAGTATTTATTCTTGTACCGTTGTTGTTTGTTATAGTGATACCGCTTTCTTTGTTTCTGCCTGTTTATCTATTCGAAGAGATATCTGCTGTTGCTGCTTTAAAGAAAAGCTTTCGCTTAGGATTTGCTACTTGGGGAGGCACTTTCCTTATTTTGCTGGTTATGGGTATTATTGCAAACATTCTGCAAGGTGTCTTTTCGCTTCCATGGGGAATTATGTTTGCAGTTAAATCGATTTTGGTAGCGAGTGATGTAAATGCCGTTTCCGATACATCTGTTGTGTACACCTTCTTGTTGTATATTGTAGGGGTGCTTGCTGTATTTGGTAATTTCCTTTCCATGGTTTTCACCCAACTGGGTATGTGTTACCAATATGCACATGCTTCCGAAGTAATAGACAGTATTACAATAGAGAGTGATATCGACAAATTCGAACAGCTGTAACGCTTTCGTATGATTCAGCAGGGCGATACATTAATTTATAATAAGGAGCAACTGGCACGGTGGCAAACCGATCCGTTGTATGATTATAACCGGGAACTTGTTCGCCCTGAAGTAGATATCTATGAACTGCTAACCCGATGGTTCTGGGAACTGCTGTACAAGTTCTTTGGCAGTAGCTTTGCCGATAAGTATAGTGAACCGATACTGATAGGGGTGTTTATCGTGGTGGTACTTCTTGTGGTTTGGTTTATTTACCGCAAACGCCCTGAACTATTTATGCGAACATCCTCCCAAAAACCATTGGCATATACCATCCATGAAGACTCTATTTACCGGGTGGATTTTGCCGAAGATATAGAAAAGGCCCTGGCAAGTGGTGATTACAAAGAAGCCGTTCGCTTGCTTTATCTGCAAACACTCAAGGCGTTGGACGATAAGCAAATCATAGACTGGCAACTACATAAAACCCCAACCGAATATGTGTACGAAGTAAAGCAAGGTAAGGGACGCACCGTATTTCAAACAATGACGAGGCTTTTCTTACAGGTTCGATTTGGTAATTTCGATGCAGATGAGCCGCTCTTTGAACGTATGCGGTTGTTGCAACTCGATATAGAAAAGGAGGTAGCAGGATGAAAGGTAGCCATATATACATTGTCTGCATACTGACATTCTTCGTTATTATGTTTGTAGTGGAATATAATACGCCCAAAAAGTTCGTTTGGCGCGCTACCTTCAGCCAGTATGATAAGCAGCCGTTGGGCAGTGCCATCTTCGATGATGTGGCAAGGGCTTCGTTGCCGAATGGATACGAAGTCTCCAAGCGAACTATTTATCAGATAGCAAAAGATAGTCTGGAGAAGAAGAACTACCTGATTGTTACCGATAGACTAACGTTATCTAATGAGGATGTAAATACCTTGTTGGAGCTGGCGGCAGAAGGGCAGAGCTTTATGTTGGTGGCTTCTTCCTTTCCTCAGAGCATGAAAGATACAATGGACTTTTATGTGGATTGGGGAACCGGGAATCATAGCTTAACCTCTTTGAAGCGCTACGCTATGCAGGATGCTTCGCGCGATACACTGTATTGGTATGCCGATTCGCTTTATGAAGGGCGTTCTTTTACTGCTTTCCCGCACCTGACACCCAATTATTTTGCTATTGGCGACACCTCCAGGCTCGACCCGCTTGTCATCAAGTTCCATTATAATAAAGAAAAGGAAGAAGAGGAAGACGACGAACTCGAAGAAGATTCAACCTACACCTATTGGATTCCCTTTACTGCCGCAACTTATCCTGTAGGTAAAGGAGAAGTATGTCTTGTTTCTACTCCGTTACTCTTTACCAACTATGGTATGCTTGATGGTGATAATGCCGATTACCTCTTTCGCTTGCTTTCTCGTTTAGCCGATTTGCCGGTTGAGCGCACCGAGGCTTACTTTGATAATCCTTACGAAGATCAATCTCCGTTTCGCTATTTCCTTTCGCAACGACCGCTTCGCTGGGGATTGTATGGAGCATTATTGCTTGTCCTTCTCTTTATGATATTCACTGCGCGGCGCAAACAACGTGTTATTCCTATAATGAGTAAGCCGGGCAATCCTTCGGTAGCCTTTACCGAATTAATAGCATCTCTTTATTACCAACGCAAAGACCATGTGGGGCTGTTGCGCAAGAAGTACCTCTACTTTGCCGAAACATTAAGGCGCGCGGTACAAATAGATATTGATGATGGCAGTGACGCGCGGACGTTAGCACACAAACTCGCGCAAAAAACAGGTATGGAAGCTTTGCGATTGGAACGGACGCTGATTGCCATTCAGTCTGTTTTGCAAGAGAATCGTTCTATTACCGAAGAGCAACTCAAGAAATATATAGATAAAATAAACGAAATAATCAATCGAATATAACGCATTACCTTATGGAAGAAATGAACGAACGCACAGACCTGTCGGCTTTTGCCGAAAAAATAGCGCAACTGAAGGAGCAGATAGCAACCATCATTGTGGGGCAAGACCGTGCGGTGGAGTTAGTACTTACTGCTATTCTTGCCAACGGGCATGTATTAATAGAAGGTGTACCCGGTGTGGCTAAGACATTGCTCGCCAAACTGCTTGCCCGCCTTATCAGCGCCGATTTCGGCAGAGTGCAGTTTACGCCCGACCTCATGCCGAGCGACCTCTTGGGGACAACCGTTTTCAATATGAAGGAGAGTAGCTTCGAGTTCCATCGAGGACCCGTATTTGCCGATATCCTTTTGGTGGACGAAATAAACCGTGCTCCCGCCAAAACCCAATCGGCGCTTTTTGAAGTTATGGAAGAGCGACAGGTAACCCTCGACGGACACACCTATAAGATGGGCGACCTTTATACTATTCTTGCCACTCAAAATCCGGTAGAACAAGAAGGAACCTACAAACTCCCCGAAGCGCAGTTGGATAGATTCCTATTGAAGATAACCATGGACTACCCTACGGTAGACGAGGAAATAAGCATCCTCGAACGCCATCACACCAACGCTGCTTTTGTAAAGTTGGAGGATATCAACCCCATCATTACGCGCGACGAATTGTTAGAACTGCGCAAACTCACCAACAGCGTTTTTGTGGAGCCTACACTATTGCGTTACATTGCCCTTATAGTGGAGCAAACCCGCACCAGTAAAGCGGTATTCTTAGGAGCTTCGCCTCGTGCTTCGGTGGCAATCTTGCAGGCATCCAAAGCTTTTGCTTTGTTGCAGGGGCGCGATTTTACAACCCCCGAGGATATCAAGTTTGTGGCGCCTTACGTATTACAACACCGTCTTATCCTCACTGCCGAAGCAGAGATGGAAGGACTGTCGCCCGCTAAGGTAACTACCCGATTGATGGATAAAGTAGAAGTGCCGAAATAATGTTTTTGCCTCGTAGGTTCTATATTGCCTCTTCTTTACTGGTATTGCTCTTGGCAGGCGGATACTGGTGGACTTCCCTGTTTCTTATGGGGCAGGTGTTGTTGGTAGTGTTCTTATTGCTCATTGCTTTCGAAGCCTTTATCCTCTTTCGTTCCAAACGCATGGTGGCTTCCCGTCGGTGCGGCAAACGCTTCTCCAATGGTGACGATAATCGGGTGCAACTGCGCATAGAGAGTACTTATTCGTTCCCTGTGTGGCTTACGGTTATTGATGAAATACCGCCCATTTTTCAGAAGCGCGACATTGATTTTAAGCTTTCCTTGCGCCCGGGTGAGGGCAAAACCATTGAATACAACTTGCGACCCACACAGCGTGGTGAGTATGACTTTGGACGGATTCGTGTGTTTGTTACTTCTGCCATAGGATTATTGCAGCGTCGCTATACCCTTGGCGAGCCCGAAGTAGTGAAGGTATATCCTTCTTACCTTATGTTGCACCGGTATGAATTAATGGCGATGAGCAACAACCTTGTTGAACTGGGCATCAAGAAAGTACGCCGCATTGGTCATCACACCGAGTTTGAGCATATCAAAGAGTATGTGAAGGGCGATGATTATCGCACTATCAACTGGAAAGCCAGCGCCCGTAGACACGACCTCATGGTCAATGTGTATCAGGACGAGCGCTCGCAGCAGATATATAGTGTGATAGATAAAGGGCGTGTCATGCAGCGTGCCTTCGAAGGAGTTACCCTGCTCGACTATGCCATCAATGCCTCACTGGTGCTCTCTTACGTTGCTATTCGCAAAGATGACAAGGCAGGGCTGGTTACCTTCAATGATCATTTCGATAAGTTCATTCCCGCTTCCAAGCAAGCCGGGCAAATGCAACTGTTGCTCGAGGGGCTCTATCATCAGCAAACGGCTTTCAAGGAAACCGACTACTCTGCTCTGTGCATATACCTGAGTAAATACATCAACAAACGCAGCCTTCTTATTCTTTATACCGATTTCGACAGCATCGGCAGCCTTAACCGTCAGCTCCCGTACCTGCTGCAACTCTCTAAAATGCACCGTTTGCTTGTTGTTTTCTTCGAAGATACAGAGCTTCATAAACTCTCCAAGCATACTCCACACAATACCCAAGCCTACTACGAACAGGTTATTGCCGAGAAATTCATCTTCGAGAAACGACTCATCGTAACCACACTAAAGCAACACGGCATATATTCCATACTTACCACACCCGCCAATTTGAGCGTTGATGTGATAAATAAGTATTTGGAGATGAAGAGTAGGCAGTTGTTGTAAATGGGGAGCAGTTAAGTCTTTTGACTTTTATGGTGTCATCTTTTTATATCGTTTGACAATCGGAAGTGTGAACTCAATAGCTCCAGATAATAATTTTGTTTCTAATTTATTTCCATAGAATCTGTATTCATAAGTATTTATAGATTCATCGTTAAGTATTGAATAGAAACAAAGAAAGTCTGAGTTAATTGTGTAAGAAAATCGTTCAGTTGAGGTTTCCTCACTTGAATATATTTCAATACCCTCTCCATTTGATGAGAACTCAAGAATCACACCATTTCCTACTGCTCTTAAGTTACCTTCATCGGGACCTTCTTCTACTAATTGCCACTTACCAATGATCTTGTTTTCGTAGTCAACGTTGTCATTGTTGTCATCGCACGCCACAACACCTAACAACAGTATGGGGAGCAATACTAATAATTTAAGCCTTTTATTTTTCATGACTTTTTATGTTTTAGTTAATACTAAGAATGTGTTTCAATGTGTAACAACTGTATAGCTATTTTAAAAACCCTACAACTTGAACTTGTTTAACTATATGTTATTAATATAGATAATCATGCACAATAATTATCGAGTGTTTCGAAAGAAAAGCAACTATTCTTGGGGCTATTAAAAATGTTTTATGTATTCCTTCTACATTTTGGCTGGATTTTGTGTTTACCAACTCTTCGATGGTATTAAATTCATCTCCCGTTTTGTAAAGTGCATTATCAGTTGCAAAATAAACATGGTTGTTACAAACTATTGATGATAGAACCGGGTTGGTGCTTGAGGAGTTAAGCAACATCCATGTGCTCCCTCCGTCTGTGGTTCGATACACATTATTCTCGGAAGTGAAAAGATAAACTGTCCATTCGTCACGAACACAGAAGGAGGTTATTTCTTCTTCGGGGGTGGTTACTAATTGATACCAGTTTTCACCGTTGTTTTCTGTTTTAGCGAGGTGTTTCTTGTTGCTCCCTAAAGCATAACCAACAGGAGAAAAATCAGCAAATAGAATGTTGTTAAAACCACCAAAGGAGTCGTTGCAATAAACTTTGTCTATGCTGAATCTATAGTACAATGGTAAAGCTAATCGAGTAGAATTATTAGAGCGCCAATCATGAACTACAATACGATCTAAATTGCCAACCTCATCAACTAAAAAACCAAATTTATCATCTTTGAAAATAACGTTATTGTAGGAAAAACCTCCACTTGCTTCAAAAGTCCATTGTTTTCCTGCATCATCAGAATAGAAAAGGGGAGATAAATTGGGTTTGTCTTTCAACTTCACTATTGCACACAGCTTATCTGTGCTATATGCAGCAATATCTAATATAGATAAGCCAGTCTTATCTCCACTGTTAAATGATTGCTTTTTCCAAGATACTCCTCCTTTAGTAGTTTTAGCTATAACCGGTTCCTGAGTTTCCGGATCAAATCCGGAAATATAACCTACGTTTTTGTTAGCAAAAGTAATGCCTGTTGTAACTGCAGTGTCGAATACACGAACAACTTCTACTGCACCAAATTTTTCAGTAGGATAATTCTCATCATTGTCATCGCACGCCACAACACCCAATAACAGTATGGGGAGCAATACTAATAATTTAAGCCTTTTATTTTTCATGACTTTTTATGTTTTTAATTACTACTAAGAATATTATATATATTCATAGTGCGTTTTTTTGAAAAGTATATATTTATCGTTATCGTAAAAGAGTTGTAAACTAGTTCCCGAACAAATATAAGTAGTGGCATTTATTAGACATTGTGAATACAAATATCCATTGCCAAGTTCTCCTGCTGTTGTTTGAAGGGTAATTTCAAATTTAATTGTGTTATGCTCTTGAACTGTACAGGTTCCTGTTATTGAATTAAGAGTTGTGGTAGTATAGAATATTCCCTCTTTTTTCAAGTTTAGCACATAACAATTCTCACAATCGGTCGGTTCTACAGTTGTTATAATCGTGCTTCCAACTTCTCCTAAACCTACAATTTTCCATGACCCGATAAGCTCCTCGGATATTATTGGACCATCATTGCTATCCGAACAGTTACTCAATGATAGGATTGTGAATAATCCAATAAAACATAAAAACAGGTGTTTTGTATCTGTTCTCATAATTCATCCTTTTTTAATTATAAATGTGATTCTTTCTTTTCCTTGCAGTTTCTCAACAAGAATACCATAACCAAAGACATCCGGACGAGTGGCAAGTCCACTTATTACTAACAGATAAACATAACTGTTGCTGGACTTTTTTAGAAAAGAATGTTTCATATAGCTTACCTCATTGCTATATGTTCCATAACCCAAGAGCAATGTGTGGCTTTCAAAATCAATTTGTTGTAACTCTTCAAACCTAGCCAATTCTTCTTTTGAGTACACTGCTTCCAATTCTTTCTGAGATTGAATGACAAGTGATTCTCGTGAACTGTTTGGAAGTAGTTTTGGCAATTCTTTCACGATAACTGCATCAGGGTAATCCATGTTACCGTCATTGTCATCGCACGCCGCTATGCCCAATATCAATATGGGCAGCAATATTAATAATTTGAGCTTTTTAATTTTCATGCTTTTTTATGTTTTTGTTAATACAAAAAGTTCTGCTCAGAGTTTTTAGCAGTACTCTTTATAAGTGTTATTCTTTAAGTATTGTGTTTAATTTTTTGTTTGCAACCTTTGGATAAATCCCCCAATAATACATATTGCTTACTGCTGGGTAATTATTTTCATTCGAATCAACTGTTAATTCTAATACGATTATATTTGTTTCGATAATTCTCTGTTCGCTAACAAAGCACGATGTGTTAGGTACTTTCTTTTGTCCTACAATTAAAGAATATTGCGAAAAATCAATATTCGGAAGATTATTACAATCACAAATGCTTTGCAACTCTGCAAAACTATTTATTAAGTAGGATAATTCATCGTTGTTTCCCAGAAAGAAACAATCTGACTTGGTTGCTGTCTGAACCGGTAAATGCTCTTCAAAGAAATGAAGAATCTCTTGTTCTGGTGTGATAGGGTAAATGATCTTTTCATCATTACTCTCATCGCACGCCACAACACCCAATACCAGTATGGGTAGCAGCATTAATAATCTAAGTCTTTTATTTTTCATGATTTTTATGTTTTAGTTAACACTAAGAATGTGTTGGATTATTTTATTCGTTTATAGATAAAAGAAGAAAATTGCGGAGTCACATAGAGCCATCCCAAGTGTAATTTATCATCATAAAATTCATACGAATAGCTAAAGGCAATTATTTCCTCGCCATTCTCAACATAATAATGGTGTAGAATTTTCTTTTCGGAATCAATTTTATACATGTAAGGTTGTATTTCGTATTCTTTTGATTCATAATAATACCTACAAATGGTACCATCAGGGAGATACTCCTCATGGTATTTAGGTATAACTTCTATATCTCCTCTTTTAATCATTTCCCACTTCCCCAAGATAGTCTTTTGTGGGTCCTTCTCGTCATTGTCATCGCACGCCGCTATGCCCAATACCAGTATGGGTAGCAGCATTAATAATTTAAGTCTTCTAATTTTCATAACTTTTTATGTTCTAGTTAATACTAATAATGTGTTTCAATGTGTAACTTCTTCAGTTTGAACGTTTATAAACATAGACTAAGTTACTTAGGTTATATTCCGGTCCTCGTACCTCAAATATTTTGAGTAGTTCATTGTTAATTAAACACTTACAGTAGTAACTGTTATTAAAGACAAGCAAACTGAAATCAATACTATATTGTCCTTGCAGATAGGTGTCTTCTTTGGCATTATAAAATAAAAAAGTTGCATCAGAAATAAATTCAATGTAACTACCATTGGGGGTAATGGTTTCCATGTCGTTTATACTTCCTTGTTCTACCAGATGCCATTTCCCGAGAATTGTATTTTTGTAATCGTCTTTTTTATTGTCATCGCACGCCACAACACCCAATACCAATATGGGGAGTAGCATTAAAGATTTGATTCTTTTTAGCTTCATGGTTATTTAATTCGTGTGTATATTTTAACATAAGGATATCCCATGTACATTGGAACTTGTCCATATATAAGCTTTGTTCTCAGTTTGTTATTAAAAAAATGATAGCTATGGATTCCAATAGGGTTTTCATCATTACCCCAATAGTGATAAAGATGTTTTGAATCAATAGTGTAATTATAGCCTTCTTTTGCTACATCTTCATCCGCAACATCTCTCTTAAATGTCCCGTTAGAGAAATATTCAAGGATTACTTTATTCTTTACTGCTTTTAAGTTACCTTCATCGGGACCTTCTTCCACCAGTTGCCACTTACCAATAATCTTGTTTTCGTAGTCAATACTGCCATTGCTGTCATCGCACGCCACAACACCCAATACCAACAGGGGGAGCAGCATTAATAATTTAATTCTTTTTAGCTTCATAGCTAATTTATTAGTTTGTATATTTTTACCCAAGGTGCTCCCATTGAATCATCAATAAGCCCTTGGATGAGTTTTGTCATTAGGTACTTGTTGTGAAATTTGTACTCATACGTCCAAGTGTCAATCGGTTGCCCTTCTGTGTAAATAAGATGATAATAAAGAGTTTTGGAATCAATAGTGTACGTGAAATTCTCTCTTGCAGAACCTTCGTTAAAGTACTGTTCGACCACATTCCCGTTTGGTAAATACTCCACCACAACTCCATTCTCTACAGCTTTTAAGCTGCTTTCATCATAACCTTGTTCCACCAGTTGCCACTTACCAATAATCTTGTTTTCGTAGTCAATACTGTCATTGCTGTCATCGCACGCCACAACACCCAATAGCAGTATGGGGAGCAATACTAATAATCTAAGTCTTTTAATTTTCATGACTTTCTATGTTTTAGTTAATACTAAGAATGTGTTGGATTATTTTATTCGTTTATAAATATGAGTAGTAATCCCATGCAGCCCTTGGTTTATGTGTTTTATACGCAATTTATCATCATAGAACTTGTACGAATATTGAATAGCGTTTATCTCTTCGCCATCTAGAAACCAATGATAATATAGAAATGATTTCTTAGAATCAAAAGAATACTTATAGCCTTTCATTTCATATTCTTTTGATTCATAATAATACAAACCAACTGTGCCATCAGAAAAGTACTCTTTGTAATAACGAGGTGCTGCAACTTCATTAACATTAGGCCAATCTCCTATTGCAAATATTTCCCACTTCCCCAAGATAACCTTTTGCGGGTCCTTCTCGTCATTGTCATCACACGCTACCATACCCAATACCAACATGGGTAGCATCATTAATAATTTAAGTCTTCTAATTTTCATGCTTTTTTATGTTTTAGTTAATACTAAGAATGTGTCTTGATGTGTTACAGCTTTTTTGTTTGCAACAATAATATTCTACAAACTTAACAATCGTTTTTTGTTTTAACGAATAAAAAGCAAGAAATATTAACAGATGTGTTGAGAAACATAGAAGTTATGGAGCCATATATTCCCTACTTACCACACCCGCCAATTTGAGCGTCGATGTGATAAATAAGTATTTGGAGATGAAGAGTAGGCAGTTGTTGTAAATGAAATGTGGTGTGAAAAGCCGGTAGAATACCAACTCTTCACACCACACTTTTGTTGATGAGTCTATTTTTTATATAGTATCTGCTTAACTACTGCTTTCCCGTCAACCACTAAATGAACAAAATACATTCCGGCTGACAAGCCACTTAAGGATATTTGTGTACGTTCCGATTCACACTCTACTTCTCTTACCATGCCCAGTAACTCATGCCATACCTGAATGGTATATCTCTTGTTGGCAGTTCCTGCAAGTTGAGATTTGCTGGCAATGCTCTTTGTTTCGGCATTTTCCGATATGGAGACTGTAATAATATCATCTGCCGGATTTGGGTAGCAACTAAAAGTAATAGGGTCTTCACCCGGTCCGGGAGGAAGAGATGTTCCTTGCCGAACTTCGAGTCGTATTTGCACAGCGCTGCTTGTGCCGCAGCCATTTATGGCACGTACCTTGAATATTTGCGTTCCGATGCCTCTTGGTGTTATCTTTACGCAGTTTAGCCCACGAGTTATGTTCACACAACTGCCCGATACCTCTTCTATATCATACGTAAGATAAGGCATCTCGGTATATCCCTGATCGTCGAAATAGATAAAGTAATAGCGACCGGGAATCTGGTAGTCGTAAGTAATGGAATAAGTTACCATGTCGGACGTTGAGTATGGAGTTCCATCCATCCAAGTTACAGGGAGCGAGGGAGTGCCCACCGCAATGTTATTTTTCTCTAACCTGATTGTTTGTCCAGAGAAGGTTACATCCGCATAGATATCATGCTGCCCAGCGACTTTCTTTCTGAAAACAGCAGTATCTGTTCCTTGACCTGATACTAATTGCAGGGTAGAAGTGTGAAATACAACATTGCTGCCCCACGTTATTGTTGCACCTGTAGGGAGGTTGCTGATGGTGTAGGTGGCTTGGTCACAGATTTGGTCGGGGCCGGAGATGGAAAAGTCAGGCTTAACTGTTTCGACTGTATTTACCCCACTGCCTATTGGGTCTAACCAATTGCTTAATCTAGTAGAGTTTGTACCTCCGCCGGTCCATGATAAGTCAAAGCGTCCATACTCAGCTCGCGGTTGTTCACAATATGATTTAAATGGATTATAATTTTGGTTGCCATGTAACTGTCCCACTACTTTATGATCTTGATTTAATATTGGTGACCCAGAGGAACCATGTTCAACAATACCTGAATCAAAGTATACTAACCAATGGCTATTATTAACAAACCAAGTGCTTTTTTGAAAACTATTATTTTCAAAAGAGATTTTCATTACATCTCCTGCAGGATGGTGAATGCCTGTGCCTGAAGTAGGAGTGTTGTTGCTCTTATCCCAACCTAAAAACGTGAATTGTTGGTTTAATGCTGGTGTCGTTAATTCTAATAAAGCAAAATCACTAGTTTGCCAAGATGACCTTAAATTTGCCCCATTAAGAGTGATATAGCTTGTTGAAGTTGTTCCATTGCACATAGCTTTTTTGTATTGAAAACGAAAAGCCCAATTTTGTTCACTACCATCTAGACAGTGATAAGCAGTAAGGAAGTATGGCTTAAAGTCCTGGCTTGTGTTATTTAATAAAGAACCGGAACACCACGCATCTCCTCCAGATAACAAAATCATTGCGATAGCATCTGACTCCCTGCTCCAACTTGAGTGACATGTAATATCATTGTGGCAAGAAGATGCATTCCCTATTCCAGGTTCACTAAACATATTTATGTATCCATGTACAACGCGAGAAATACTTAATGATGATTTTTCTTTTGAGTTAATAGGTTCGAGGAGTTGGATAATAACCTCATCACCTTTTATTAAATCTGTAAGGAACAACATGTCTTTTTCCGTATTTTGCTTTTCTGTGACTGGTCCATATACCATTGATTTGTCTGTGTTATATATGTATAGGCAAGCTCCAGCAGGCAAAAATAGATGGTCAAAAATAAAGTTCAAAGAATAAGCTCCAGTGGACGATATTGTCATACTCCAAATGTTTGAAATAGCATTTGAACTCCATGTACCATCTGCAAGCGTATATTTTGTGTTGAATGCATGCCCAAATTTTAAAGGCAAAACGCTGCCTTGCCTTTTTTGAATTTCGTCTTCTTTTCTAACTCTCTGAACATCAACAAGAGGCATTTTTTTTGTCGGTATTGCTGCTTTGTGCTGAATTGTTAAAGCTTCCTTACGAAAGGGGAGGCTGTCAAAATCATTTTTGTTTGTAAAGAAGGAAGAAGAGACTTGTGCTGATAAATTGGCACAATAAAATAAACTAATTAAAAGAATGGTCTTTTTCATGGTGTCATCTTTTTATATCGTTTAACAATCGGAAGCGTGAACTCAATAGCTCCAGATAATAATTTTGTTTCTAATTTATTTCCATAAAATCTGTATTCATAAGTATTTATAGATTCATCGTTAAGTATTGAATAGAAACAAAGAAAGTCTGAGCTAATTGTGTAAGAAAATCGTTCAGTTGAGGTTTCCTCACTTGAATATACTTCAATACCCTCTCCATTTGATGAGAACTCAAGAATCACTCCATTTCCTACTGCTTTTAAGCTACCTCCATCGGGACCTTCTTCTACTAATTGCCACTTACCAATGATCTTGTTTTCGTAGTCAATATTGCCATTGCTGTCATCGCACGCCACAACACCCAATACCAGCATGGGTAGCAGCATTAATAATTTAAGCCTTTTGTTTTTCATGACTTTTTATGTTTTAGTTTATACTAAGAATATGTTTCAATGTGTAACTTCTTTAGTTTGAACGTTTATAAACATAGACTAAGTTACTTAGGTTATATTCCGGTCCTCGTACCTCAAATATTTTGAGTAATTCATTGCTAATTAAACACTTACAGTAGTAACTGTTATTAAAGACAAGCAAACTAGAGTCAATACTATATTGTCCTTGCAGATAGGTGTCTTCTTTGGCATTATAAAATAAAAAAGTTGCATCAGAAATAAATTCAATGTAACTACCATTGGGGGTAATGGTTTCCATGTCGTTTATACTTCCTTGTTCTACCAGATGCCATTTCCCGAGAATTGTATTTTTGTAATCGTCTTTTTTGCTGTCATCGCACGCCACCATACCCAATACCAACATGGGTAGCAGCATTAATAATTTAAGTCTTTTAATTTTCATAACTTTTTATGTTTTAGTTAATACTAAGAATGTGTCCTGGTATGTTACAGCTTTTTTGTTTGCAACAATAATATGCTACAAACTTAACAATCGTTTTTTGTATTAACGAATAAAATGCAAGAAATATTAACAGATGTGTTGAGAAACATAGAAACTATGGAGCCATAAGCATTCGATGTGAAAAGTTTCTTTGCTATTTTCAAAAAGAAATAAAATTATTTAATTTAATTCCTTTTTGAATTGTATTTATCCTATTTGCTATTATTCTGCTCTTTCTGTTCTTCCGCTTTTTACTCCTTATCCCAATTTACCCCCTTTCAGAATGCTCTTGAGTGAGGTTACTCTACCTGTAAACTTGAATCTTTCTTGTTCTTCTTCACAAAAACTCCGAAAATGGACTCATTTTTTCGAAAAACTCACTCCAAAAGCAAGAGAAACTGACTGCAAACTCAAATGAAACTGACTGCATTCTTATGAGAAATAGGCTCAAAAGGTAAATGCTTATAGAAGAAAGGGTGTTTGCTTATGGCTGAAGACCCAAATGCCATAAGCAAACAGTAAAAGAAGTACTGGCTCATCTATCAAGAGTGAATAACTTTGCAGAAACAATGCAAAAGCACACTTTTTAACTCCTTATTCGAGTTGGTGTCAATATAATCATATTAAAATTGTTTTCGAATAATTGGCTTTAATGTGCTTCTGTTTTTAGTTTTAGCGTGCCTTTTGGCTGCTATTTATTGAAATAGTTGTCTTTTTGAATTTGGAAAATCGCAATGGCTGCGCTTTTCTCAGGTTGCGCGGAGCGTGGGCTGTTTTTTGGCAACCATGAGTCGTTTGACGTTTTGACAAATTGTTATTTTGCTATTTCGATTTACTTACCTATCGCAATCTTATAACTCTTCTTGTCGGTGGTGACTACATACATTCCCATTGGTAACCCTGTAGTGTCAATGACTTTGCCTGTGGCAATGAACCGCCCGTTGAGGTCGTACAATTTCAGTGTTTGATTTGTAGCACTTCGCAGGAAATTTCCTTCGTGGCGGATGTCGTTCGCGTTCGGTTCTTTTATTTCACGAATAGAGGTTGCTTTTCTTTCTTGATACATTTCGTACTCCACGCTTGCCATGATAAACGGACCAACGCCTTTCATATCGTTCGATACCTTTTTCCCGGCATCCGAACCATCGAGGTAATAGTCGGCGCTTCCATCTCTACTTTTGCTGCTCGAAGGTCCCAACCCTGCCGAAGAGCAGATGTTGTTTAGTGAAATACTACCGCTACTCTCGCTGATGAAGTTAGCGATTAATCCCTTGTAGGCTTTAACAGCGCTTTGCTCGTACGTTGCTTCGTCAACCAATCCTAACCGTAATGCTTTAAATAATACATACGTAAACATGGACGAGGCGGAAGATTCGAGGTAGTTTTTGTTGCCTTGTTTGGAGGTAAACGTGTTGTCGTAGCGCAGTAATTGATACCAGCAGCCACTTTCGTTGTCTTGCCAGCGCTTTACCCCCGCCATTACCTGTGCGAATATCTGCTTGAGTTCCGCTTTGCGCTCATACGTGTCGGGGAGTATTTCGATCACATCGACCAATGCCGCGGCGTACCATCCCAATCCGCGTGCCCAAAATTCTTTGGAACATCCAAGGAAAGGCGCTGTTTGGTTTGCCCAGAAGTTGCAATTGACTTCGGTAGGAACGGCTGCCCACGCATGGTAATTCAGTTGATAATCGGCATCATAGGTTTTAGAGTGAATCAAAACAAACTGATCTACCACATCGCTCCATTTATTACCGTTGTTGAACTTCTTTTCGTAGGCAGCGTAATAACGCGCACCCATGAACAAGCCATCGAGCCACATTTGGTGCGGATATACTTTTTTGTGCCAGAACCCACCGTGCTCATTGCGCGGTTGATGGTCGAGCTGCTTGCGCAACGTGTCCAACGCTACTTTATAGTTAGCCGCTTCCTCTCTTTCGTGCACTTTCAGCAAGAACATTCCGGGGTTTACATAGTCGAGGTTGTATGCCGTGAAGCTGAATTTACTGCCAATCTTCCCGTTAGAGTTAACGGTGGCTTTGGCATGGTTTAGCGTGTAAGTGTAATATTTATCTTCTTTGTAGAGTTCATGCACTTTCAAGAGTGATTCCATAAACAATCCGGCAGGGTAGTCCCACGTAGTGATAGTGCCCCGGCGTGCCATTTCGGAATCTGCCATCCATTTTGAATAAGGTTCGCCGGCGCGGCATAGTGAACCGAAGATACAGGTAAATAGGAGCAAGATAATTGGTTTGTAGTGTTTCATCGTATTAAACATGTGTGTGTTATTGTTGGCGCAAACTTACAGAAAAATTGTCGGTTGCAAATTGTCTCTACACGTTAATCTTATATAACCTAACAGTTTAATTCAACGAAAATCCCTATATTTGCCCATTAAGTGAAAGCAATCTTTGCCCATTGAGTGAATTAGTTATTAACAAAACGCTTGACTTTTCAACAAGATTGGTAAAGAATTTCCTTTGATTGCCCTTGTTTTGAATGATTATTGCTTATTTCGCACGATTTAAAAATAATTTATGGGAAAGATAATCGCTTTAGCAAATCAGAAAGGTGGAGTAGGAAAAACTACTACAACAATAAATCTGGCAGCTTCGTTGGCTACACTCGAAAAGAAAGTGTTGGTAGTAGATGCCGATCCACAGGCAAATGCTTCGTCGGGGCTCGGTATTGACATTAAACAAGCCGCAAGTAGTATTTACGAATGCCTTATCAATAGGATAGACGTGCGAAAAGCACTGCTCGATACAGACCTTGAGTCGCTCAAGGTAATTCCTTCGCACATTAATTTGGTAGGTGCTGAGATAGAGATGCTGAACCTGCCCAATCGCGAGAAGATACTCAAAGAGGTACTCGACCCGCTAAAGGAGGAATTTGACTACATTCTCATAGATTGCTCACCCTCTTTAGGGTTGATTACCGTGAACTCGCTTACTGCTGCCGATTCGGTTATCATCCCCGTACAGGCAGAATACTTTGCCCTCGAAGGTATCAGCAAACTACTGAATACGATTAAGATAATCAAATCCAAACTCAATCCGCAGTTAGAGATTGAAGGCTTCTTGCTGACAATGTACGATTCGCGTTTGCGCCAAGCCAATCAGATCTTCGACGAAGTAAAGAGACACTTCCAGGAGTTAGTGTTCAATACGGTGATTCAGCGTAATGTGAAGTTGAGCGAAGCACCCAGCTATGGTGTGCCTGCTATTCTTTACGATGCGGAGTCTAATGGAGCCAAGAACTACATGGCGCTGGCGAAAGAATTAGTAGAACGCAGCAAATAAAACAGAGATATGGTACAGAAACGAAACGCACTGGGAAGAGGTTTGGACGCATTGCTCTCTATGGACGATGTAAAAACCGAAGGCTCTTCTACAATCAACGAAATAGAGTTAGCGAAGATAAAGGTAAATCCTAAGCAACCTCGCCATGAGTTTGACGAGACTGCTTTGCAGGAGCTTTCCGATTCTATTGCCGAAATAGGAATCATTCAGCCCATTACTTTACGTAAACTCTCCGAAGACGAGTACCAAATCATAGCAGGAGAACGTCGCTATCGTGCTTCACTGCGCGCGGGGTTAGTGCGTATTCCTGCCTACATCGTTACTGCCGATGACGAGAAGGTAATGGAGATGGCGCTTATTGAGAATATTCAGCGAGAAGACCTGAACTCCATGGAAATAGCCTTGGCGTATCAACACCTGTTGGAGCAATACAATTTGACGCAAGAGCGCCTGAGCGAACGTGTGGGTAAGAAAAGAACCACCATTGCCAACTACTTGCGATTGCTGAAGCTGCCTGCGCAAATCCAGATGGCGCTTCAAAACAAAGAGGTAGATATGGGGCATGCACGCGCATTATTGTCGCTTGGAGATCCTAAAATGCAGATGAAGCTCTTTAATGAAATTCAAACACATCATTATTCGGTACGCAAGGTCGAGGAGTTGGTAAAGTCGCTCGGCGAAGGAGAGTCCGTTCAGTGTGGCGATAAGAAAATTGCACCGAAGCGCGTAAAACAATCAGTGGAGTTTGAGCTATTGAAGAAACAACTATCGGGATTCTTTCAAACCAAGGTGCAGTTTACCTGCTCTGACAAAGGAAAAGGAAAGATAAGTATCCCGTTTAATAATGAAGAAGAACTGGAACGGATCATGGAACTTTTTGATTCGTTGAAAGAGAATAAATGATAGAGAAAAGAAACATAAATAGAATCTATGCAGCCCTGCTTCTCTGTATCTTACAGGTAGCAGGGATTAGTGTGTTTGCACAGGAGCGTTTGTTGGTCGACGATTCGTTACGCATAAACAAACCACTCATTGCAGATACGCTACTGCTTGACAGAGTAGAGCCGGTTTCGATTATGCTTGCCGACAGCTTGGAGGAAGTTAATATGCAGAACATGGCGAAACTCGATCAAGATACAATCCCCTTGCTCGCGCCACTTCCTGCCGATAGCCTGAAAGTTTTTGAACCAAAGAAACTTTGGGTACCCAATCCAACCAAGGCAACATGGTTGGCAGTGGTTTTTCCGGGAGGCGGACAAATTTATAACCGTAAGTACTGGAAGTTACCCATTATTTATGGTGGATTTGCCGGTTGTGCCTACGCGCTGACGTGGAATGATAAGATGTATAAAGATTACGCGCGCGCCTATGCCGACCTGAAAAGCGATGATCCTACACGGACAAGCTATTTGGATATCTTTGGTGACAATGTGCCAAAGTCGCGCATGGAAACAGTATCGAAGAAAAACCGCGACTTCTACAGGCGATACAGGGATATAAGTATCTTTGCCTTTGTGGGCGTTTATCTAATCTCTATTATTGACGCTTACGTAGATGCGGAACTCTCTAATTTTGATATCGGACCGGATTTGAGTATGCGACTGGAGCCCGCTGTGCTCGACAATCCGATGCAATCGTCAAGAAAGGCGGTAGGTATGCAGTGCAGCTTTCGATTCTAAAGCAGTAATATTAAAAAGGTAGTACGGATGAAAAACAAAAGAAATAATAAGACCAATGTGCTGATGCTGCTCTTTATGGCATTTTTAGCTATGCAAGTAAAGGCGCAAAGCGTAGATGTTGTAATCAACGAAAATGGTACCGAGCGGTTGGAAGTTATAGATTTGCCGGTGAGCATGACCTATCCCCTCGATAGTTTGTTGGTAGATTGGAAATTGCGAACTTTTGTCGTAGACATGCCCGAAGATTGCAGTACTACCACCGAAAACCCCACTTTTCTTGATTCGGTTTATATAGATCGTTTGTCGAGAATACCCTCCATCATGGAGATGCCTTACAATAGTATTGTTCGTCGTTTTATTGATGTATATACCGGTAGATTGCGCAATCAGGTTGCTTTTATGATTAGTGCAAACAACTTCTATATCCCCATCTTTGAAGAAGCACTCGATGCGTACGACCTTCCGTTGGAATTGAAATACCTGCCTATTATTGAATCAGCGTTGAACCCTTCGGCAGTATCGCGTGTGGGAGCTTCGGGACTTTGGCAGTTTATGATCAATACAGGGAAGATATACGGTTTGGAATCAAATAGCCTGGTCGACGATCGCCGCGATCCTATTAAAGCCACATGGGCTGCTGCCCGCTATCTGAAGGATTTGTATGGCATTTATAAAGATTGGAATCTGGTGATTGCCGCTTATAACTGTGGGCCGGGCAATGTAAACAAAGCTATTCGTCGCGCAGGTGGAACTACCGATTATTGGGCTATTTATAACAACCTTCCGCGCGAAACACGTGGTTATGTTCCTGCTTTTATTGCAGCCAACTATGTGATGAACTACTATTGCGATCATAATATTTGTCCGCTGGAAACCAATATGCCGGGCGATACCGATACCATTCAGATAAACCGTCGTGTGCACTTTGAGCAGATTGCAGCTGTTGCCGGTGTGGAAATGGAACAACTGAAGAGCTTGAATCCACAATACAAAAGAGATATTATTCCGGGTGATATTAAACCCTATACACTACGTATGCCACAAGCCAATATCTCACAGTTTATTGATCAACAAGATAGTGTGTATGCCTATAAAGCGAAGGAACTCTTTACGCAACGACGCACAGTGGAGGTGAAAGATACGCCAAGGAGAGCTGCTGCAGCACCTGCGGGCAGAACACTTGTAAATCATAAGATACGTTCCGGTGATAATCTCGGAGCTATTGCCGCCAAGTATAAGGTAAGAGTAAGTGATATTATGGCTTGGAATAATATGCGAAACAATAAAATTATAGCGGGTAAGACGCTGAAGATATATGTCAAGTGAGATGATTGACGACACGATAAAAAAAGAAAAGGCAGACGAAGAAATGATTGAAAAGGCATTTCAGGATCTGCTAGACAGTTATTTGGCAACGAAGCATCGCAAGAAAGTTGATATTATAACAAAGGCTTTTAACTTTGCCAATCAGGCTCATAGAGGTATTAAGCGACAGTCGGGCGAGCCTTACATTATGCATCCGCTGGCGGTGGCACGCATTGTTTGCGATGAAGTGGGGTTGGGCTCCACTTCCATCTGTTCGGCGCTGCTGCACGATGTAGTCGAAGACACCGACTACACAGTCGAAGATATTGAAAACATCTTTGGTCCGAAGATTGCACAAATCGTAGATGGACTAACAAAGATATCGGGTGGCATCTTTGCGGATAAAGCCTCGTCGGGACAAGCGGAGAACTTCAAAAAGCTGCTGCTTACCATGTCGAGCGATATTCGCGTGATACTTATTAAGATTGCCGATAGGCTACATAATATGCGTACGCTGGGGTCGTTGGCACCTAATAAGCAATACAAAATAGCCGGCGAAACTATCTATATTTATGCACCGCTTGCCAATAGGTTGGGATTGCACAAGATAAAGACCGAATTAGAAAACCTTAGTTTTAAATATGAGCATCCCGAAGAGTACAGGCAGATAGAATTAAAACTACTTGCTACTGCTGCCGAACGTGAAGATGCTTATAAAACTTTTACGGCGCCTATTCGTGTGGAACTGGATAAGATGGGTATGAAATACCGTATTCTGGCACGTGTTAAATCGATCTATTCCATTTGGAATAAGATGCAAACTAAGCATGTTCCGTTTGAAGAGATATACGATTTGCTTGCTGTGCGTATTATTTTCGATCCACAGAACCCGGAAGAAGAACTGAACGATTGTTTTGATATTTACGTTTCCATTTCTAAAATATATAAACCACATCCCGACCGTTTGCGCGACTGGGTAAGCCACCCAAAATCGAATGGTTATCAAGCGCTGCACGTCACCCTTATGGGGACTAACGGGCAGTGGGTGGAAGTTCAGATACGTAGTAATCGTATGAACGACGTTGCCGAACAAGGTTTTGCCGCCCACTGGAAATACAAAGAAGGAGGTGGTGGCGAAGACGAGGGCGAGCTGGAGAAATGGTTAAAGACGATTAAGGAAATCTTGGACGATCCACAACCTGATGCTATGGATTTTCTTGATACCATTAAGATGAATCTTTTTGCTTCGGAGATATTTGTTTTTACACCCAAAGGTGAAATCAGAACAATGCCACAAGATTCTACCGTGCTCGATTTTGCTTTTTCATTGCATACCGATGTGGGAAGGCATTGTATTGGTGCAAAAGTAAATCATAAATTGGTGCCGATAAGTCATAAACTGGAGAGTGGCGATCAGGTAGAGGTACTTACCTCCAAATCGCAACGTGTACAACCGCAATGGCTTATTTTTACTACCACAGCAAAGGCGCACTCAAAAATATCGGCTATCTTAAAGAAGGAGCAACGAGTAAGCCTAAAGAAGGGCGAAACAATACTGAATGAGTTTTTGCTGAAAGAAGGATTGCGTCCCGAAACATCTAAAATAGATCGATTGTTGCAAGCAAACAACCTCCAGACACGCGAAGAGTTTTTGGTGGCGCTTGGAAATGGTACGATAGTGTTGGGCGACGATGACAAACGCCTGTTAAAGGAGAAGCAAACCAACAACTGGAAAAAGTTCCTTGGATTCTCTCTCGGTCAAAGTTCAAAGGATAACAAAGAACACAAAGTAACGGCAGAAGAGATTGCTGCCGAAAAGGAGAAGATTAATCTTAAAAAAGTACTTAAAATAACCGATAGCGCATTGAAAAGCGATGTGCTTACGTTGGCTTCGTGTTGTTTGCCTATTCCCGGAGATGATGTGTTGGGATATCTTGATAATGACAGACGGGTGATTCTGCACAAACGTCAATGTCCTGTAGCGGTAAAACTGAAAAGTAGTTACGGCAACCGCATCTTGGCTACAGAGTGGGACGTTCATGAAATGTTGCCATTTACCGTGATTATATATATAAAAGGAATAGACGGATTGGGAATTATGAGTGATGTGACGAATGTGATTTCGCGCAAACTCAATGTAAACATCAAGAAGCTGCAAATGGAATCTAACGAAGGGCTTTTTGAGAGTAAATTGCAACTCTCCGTACGTGATGTGAATGATGTGAAAAACATCATGAGTCATTTGTTGAAACTACCCAATATCAAATCAGTATCTAGGGTAGAGGAATAATATAGCGCTTTAGGGCTGCGGTAAAGAAGAGTTGGGGTAGTGATCCAACTCTTTTTTTATGGCTAGTAATTCTTCGCGAAGTCTCTGCAAACGTTCTATGACTTCAATGCGCTTGGTTGTTTCATCTCCTTTGGTAGCAAGGCGCGTGCGTGCTCCGGGAAGAGTCATCCCCTCTACTTTTACTAAATGATAAATTAACTTGATTGTTTCGATGTCCTCTTTATTATAATGTCGTTTGCCACGCTCTTTCTTTTTGGGTGATAGCTGTGGAAACTCCTTCTCCCAGAAACGCAATGTTGCTACGTTTAGGTTGAACATTTTGGCTACTTCGCTAATGGAGTAATACAATTTGAAGTCTTTTTCCATCTCAGTTCTTTTAGCAGGTTAATCAAGTACTTGCCCGTTGTTGGCGGCAAATTCAATCATCTTGTTATAATCTTCGAGGCTTAAGTCCATGAAATAGTAGTTGATAGGATTAACGGGTTTGCCCTTTACATGTACTTCGTAGTGTAGGTGCGAGCCGGTACTCTTACCTGTGTTTCCTACACCTCCTATAACTTCGCCCCTGATTACTTTTTTACCACGCTTGACGCGTATATCCTGCAAGTGGGCATAAACCGTTTGATAGCCAAAGCCATGGTCGATGACAATTGTATTGCCATATCCCGATTGCCATCCTGTTTTTGTTACGATACCATTTCCGGTAGCATATATATTGGTGCCAAGTGGTGCGGCAAAGTCCATACCTTGGTGAAATTTACGCGTTTTATAAATGGGGTCTATACGCATACCATAACCTGAAGCGGTGCGGCGTAAATCTTTA
Organism: Bacteroides sp. 214; assembly: GCF_010501015.1. Lineage (GTDB taxonomy): Bacteria > Bacteroidota > Bacteroidia > Bacteroidales > Bacteroidaceae > Bacteroides. Next base: position 191,256 of record NZ_QVML01000004.1, read on the forward strand.
TTAGACACTGGTTGAATAGCGGGGACACTTCGGAGCATCTCTTCGTGGTTTTTTGCCAGATCAAGTACGTTGTCAAAAGATAGAGATTGTATGTATAACTGTTTGTAGAGTAAATCTAGTTTTTGAGTGGTGTTTACTACCAACTCTGCGTTTGCCATGTTCATCAGGTTCTCATAGCGGTTAGTGCCACCGTAGCCGGCTTTGCGAATAGCGGTGGGAACTGGGTCTGCCATGAAAATAGCGCGATACAGGTTATCATCACGTTGTTGAACGGCTTGCAATACTTCGAGTGCATCATCAAGTCGTTTGGATAGAACATTGTATTGCGCTTCGAGCTCGCTGTTGGCTTTACGTAACTCTTTTTCGGAAGGTGTACCGAATATGACAAGGAAAATAAGAAAAGTAACCACACCAAAGCCCATGCCAATAAATGTACGACGCAGAATACCCATAATCCGTTGCCGGATAGTGGGATATATCCTGTCATAGGTCTGTGTTTGAGGGTTGTAGATGTAGTATACTTTACGCATAAAAGTCGAAATAATCGCCCGTTAATGTGACAAAAGTAATAAAAACAACCTATCTTTGCGCAGTTTAACAATTTTAAGTGGATAAGTTTTACGTTTTTTAGGCTAAAACCCGCATCTGCTTACACCGATATAACTTCAAAAAGGAATAATTCAAAACGCAAATTATGTTGACTGCAAAAGAGACCAGAGAATCTTTCAAGAGTTTTTTTGAATCCAAAGGACATAAGATTGTACCTTCGGCACCCATGGTAATAAAGGACGACCCAACGTTGATGTTTACCAATGCGGGAATGAATCAGTTCAAAGATATTATTTTAGGAAATCAACCCATTAAATATGCCCGTGTGGCAGACTCTCAAAAATGTTTACGTGTAAGTGGAAAACACAATGACTTGGAAGAGGTAGGACACGATACATACCACCATACGATGTTCGAGATGTTGGGCAACTGGTCGTTTGGCGATTACTTCAAGAAAGAAGCTATCGAATGGTCGTGGGAGTATCTGGTTAGTGTTCTGAAGCTCGATCCCAACCGTTTATATGCTACGGTTTTCGAAGGAAGTCCTGCCGAGAATCTGGAACGCGACAATGAGGCTGCCGCTCTTTGGGCGCAGTTCCTTCCCGAAGAACGTATTATTAATGGAAACCGGAAAGATAACTTCTGGGAAATGGGTGATACAGGTCCTTGCGGCCCTTGTTCCGAAATACACATTGACTTACGCCCCGAAACCGAACGCAAAGAAGTGGACGGATTGACACTTGTAAACCAAAGCCACCCACAGGTGGTAGAAATATGGAATCTGGTATTCATGCAATACAACCGCAAAGCAGATGGAACACTCGGTGAACTTCCTGCTAAGGTTATTGATACTGGTATGGGTTTCGAGCGTCTTTGTATGGCGTTGCAAGGAAAAACATCCAACTACGATACCGATGTGTTTCAACCCATATTGAAAGAAATAGCCAAACTTGGCAACACAGTTTATGGTAAAGATGCGCAACAAGATATAGCTATGCGTGTTATTGCCGACCATGTGCGTACAATTGCTTTTTCGATAACCGATGGTCAGCTACCTTCCAACGCTAAGGCTGGTTATGTTATTCGTCGTATCCTTCGTCGCGCGGTTCGTTATGGTTACACTTTCCTTGGGCAGAAGCAGGCATTTATGTATAAATTACTTCCCGTATTGATTGAAAGCATGGGGGATGCTTATCCTGAATTGGTAGCACAGAAAGTACTTATTGAAAAGGTGATGAAGGAAGAAGAAGATGCTTTCCTGCATACATTGGAGACTGGTATTCGTTTGTTGGAGAAGACCATGGCAGATGTAAAAGCTGCCGGAGGCACAGTAATAAGCGGTAAAGATGCTTTTACACTATATGACACTTTCGGTTTTCCGCTGGACCTTACCGAACTCATTCTCCGCGAGAATAACATGACTGTTAAACTTGATGAGTTTGACAAGGAAATGCAAATGCAAAAGGAACGCGCGCGCAATGCTGCCGTAGTCGAAACAGGCGACTGGGTTACTCTGCGTGAAGGCAATTCTGAATTTGTGGGTTATGACCATACCGAGTGCGAAGTCTCTATTCTTCGTTATCGCGAAATAACACAAAAGGGAAAGAAGCTCTACCAAATAGTACTTGACAATACCCCGTTCTATGCAGAAAGTGGCGGACAGGTAGGCGACACAGGTACTTTGACAAATGAAGAGGAAACAATAGAAATTGTTGATACAAAGAAAGAAAATAATCTTGCTGTGCACATCACTAAGAAGATGCCGCAACATCCCGAACGTGTATTTAAAGCTGCTGTGGATATTAAAAAGCGCATGGCTACCATGGCAAACCACTCGGCTACACACTTGCTCGATGCTGCTTTGCGTCAGGTGTTGGGTACACACGTAGAACAAAAAGGTTCGCTTGTGTCATCTGAAGGCTTACGTTTTGACTTCTCTCATTTTCAAAAAATGACCGACGAAGAGATTCGCAAAGTAGAACAGTTGGTAAATGCTCGTATCCGCGAAGATATTCAATTGGTAGAATATCGCAATATTCCTATTGCACAAGCTAAAGATTTAGGAGCTATTGCTTTGTTTGGCGAAAAATACGGTGATGAAGTTCGCGTTATTAAATTTGACGATTCAATAGAATTCTGTGGTGGAACACACGTGTCGGCTACAGGGAAAATAGGTTTCTTTAAAATAACAACCGAAAGCTCTATTGCTGCAGGTGTTCGTCGTATAGAAGCTATGACTGGCGAACGTGTGGAGCAACTGTTTTATACAATACAAGATACGTTGGCCGATTTGCGCACACTCTTTAATAATGCCCCCGACCTATCTGTGGCTATTCGCAAATATATTGACGAAAATGCCGGACTGAAAAAGCAATTAGAGGACTTTGTTAAGGAGAAACAAATTTTGCTGAAGAAGCGAATGGTACAAAACAGCACCGAAGTAAAAGGTGTGCAGATTATTAAATATGTAGGCCCAATGCAAGCAGATGTGGTGAAGAATATTGCTTTCCAACTGCGTGGCGAATACCCCGAAAACCTATTCTTTGTTGTAGGTAGCTATGATGGAGAGAAGCCGATGTTAACAGTAATGATTAGCGATAATTTGGTAGCTAACGGATTAAACGCAGGACAGTTAGTACGCGAAGCAGCTAAATTGATTCAAGGTGGCGGCGGTGGACAAGCGCATTTTGCAACTGCAGGCGGCAAAAATCCGGATGGACTCGCTCAGGCAGTAGATAATATTCTACAACAGGCAGAGGCTTCATTCTGACAAATACCAGAACCTCATAAGTTAGAAATAAGAGCCATAGACAGTTGATGTTTATGGCTCTTTTTGTATGAACAAGTTTTACTTGTATTACTCTTTGATATTACGTTTTTTTCTGACTGATTTTTACTTCACTTCTGACTGATTTTTGTTCTGTTTCTCACTGAGTTTTCTGCAAAAAGCAGTGAGAAAATTAGAGCAAAACTCTTTGTGAATACTTTGTGAAGGCAAAAAGAGGGGGTCTTCACAAGTAACCCGCTTACTCCCATTTAGTTACAGCGTTTTGTGAATGTGAAGACCTATTCCCTAAATACAGTATAGAGTGATGTTTTACGCTATTTGAATTCTTTAAATAACGCAAAAAAAGCTCTACTAATCACAACTTTGTCTTTTGTTCATCCCCTCAAGCGAAAAAAAGTTAATGAAATAGTCGATTTATTAATTAGAAGTATTATATTTGGAAGACTTTTTTTGAATAAAGTCAGAAGCTAATAGCTAAATCACTTAAAATATGCTCGAGAAAACATTGGTTTTACTAAAGCCGAGCGCCCTTCAAAGAGGGCTTGTAGGCGAAATAATCCAAATCTTTGAGAAGAAGGGGTTGAAGCTTTGTGGCATGAAAATGATACAGCTCACGGATGAAATCCTTAATGTGCATTATGCTCATTTGCGTGAGAAGCCATTCTTCAAATACGTAAAGGATTCAATGAAAGCTACACCCGTTATAGCATGCTGTTATGAAGGAGTAGAAGCTGTGCGTGTAGTTAGAGCGCTGTCGGGGGTGACAAATGGACGCCTTGCAGCTCCGGGAACAGTACGGGGCAATTACTGTGTTAGCAGTCAGGAAAACATTGTCCATTCATCAGATTCTCCTGAGGCAGCGGTGATAGAACTTAAACGATTTTTTAACGACGAAGAAATTTTTAATTATAAACAGTCAACATTCGACTACCTATATGGGAGTGATGAATATTAAGTTGGCTATGAAAAGCTTATGAGTTTTACAGGAATGAAAATATGGCTGTCGGCTGTGGCAATACTTCTAAGTGCGAATGCTTTTTCGCAAGACCTCATCGCCCGTCAAGCACCAGTCGACAGAAAATTAAAAAGCGTGGATTCTTTATTAATCCAGAAGCAACTGAAACTTGAAGAAACTTATCCGTATCCTGCATTTGATCTCTATCCTGATTGGAATAAAACATCTGTGCATAACTATGCCGGTGTGAAACTTCCTTTGGAGCATCAAATAGATTTGACGGGATTTTGTATGCCTACAACCAATACACGTATAACTTCAAAATTCGGACCGCGTCGCCGGAGAATGCACAATGGTATAGACGTGAAAGTGCAGGTTGGCGATAGTATTTATGCAGCGTTTGACGGCAAAGTGCGTATTGTGAGGAATCAGGGGCGTAGAGTGGGCTATGGTTTGTATGTAGTAATACGTCATAACAACGGGCTGGAAACTGTTTATGGACATCTCTCTAAACAACTGGTAAAAGAAGATGACTATGTAAAAGCGGGAGAGTTGATTGGACTTGGTGGTAATACGGGTCGTTCCACAGGTTCACATCTACACTTCGAAACCCGTTTTCTGGGTGTTGCCATTAATCCGGCTCTGATTTTTGATTTTACCAAACAAGATATTGTAGCCGATAACTTTACTTTCCGTAGCCGCAAAGGTTCAACCTCTTCTTCAACTACATTGGTTGCCGATGGTGACGGAGTTATTCGTTATCACAAAGTACGTTCGGGCGATACTTTGTCTAGAATTGCTTCGCAGCGCGGTGTTTCTATCGATACTCTTTGTGAATTGAATCGCATAACACGCAAAACAATACTCAGACCCGGTCAGGTATTGCGCTGTTCTTAATAATAAAAGGTAATAAACAAGGGGTACTTTAATGATATTTAGAGTACCCCTTTTTCATTGTTCTTTATTAATTACTATCTTTGCACATCCTATTTGTATGAAAATGAAAGATACCAAACAGCAATTTGAACATGTAGTAAGCCTTTGTCGCGAATTGTTCTTCAAGAAGCTACATGATTACGGTCCTTCCTGGCGCATACTGCGGCCTTCTTCGCTTACAGATCAAATCTACATTAAAGCAAATCGTATTCGTAGTATTGAAATCAAAGGCGTTTCGCTGGTCGATGAAGGTATTCGTTCAGAATTTATAGCCATTGTAAATTATGGTATTGTGGGTTTAATTCAACTGGAACGCGGATGTTCCGACACTGCCGATATGACTAACGACGAGGCTATGATGTTATACGACAAGTATGCCAAAGTAGCACTTGATTTAATGTTAGCAAAAAACCATGATTATGACGAAGCATGGCGTGGCATGAGAATAAGTTCTTATACAGATCTTATCTTAATGAAGATTTACCGAACAAAACAGATTGAGAGTTTGGATGGTAACACTCTTGTCTCCGAAGGGGTCGATGCAAACTACATGGATATGATCAATTATGCAGTCTTTGGGCTAATAAAATTGGAGTTTGGAGAGTGAAAACCTACATATGATCACGAAAGTGTGGACAAACATTTGTCGGTTTGTGCTGGCTGTTGTGTTTGTCTTCTCTGGATTTGTAAAAGCGGTAGATCCGTTAGGCTCTGTCTATAAGATACAAGACTACCTGGAAGCTTTCGGTATGGCGTCATGGTTTCCATTCTTCATTGTTCTAATTATTGCAGTGGGGCTTTCTACACTTGAGTTTGTTCTTGGAATTATGTTGCTGTTTGGTACAAAACAAATATCAACATCCATACTAACTTTGGCGTTTATGCTTGTGATGACTCCATTGACGCTCTATCTGGCAATAGCCAACCCGGTTTCGGATTGTGGCTGTTTTGGTGATGCGTGGGTGCTGACTAACTGGCAAACATTCTGGAAAAACATATTCTTACTGATTGCAGCAGTTTCGATATTTGTTTGGCAAAACAAAATGATTCGTTTTGTCAGCGTAACAAGCCAGTGGCTGATAATGCTCTATTCTATTCTTTTTATCGTGGGTATTTCTATTTATAGTTTACAGTATTTACCTATATTGGATTTTCGTCCATACAAAATCGGAAACAATATTCTTAAAGAAATGTCCATACCCGAAGGAGAAAGTCCTAGTGTGTATGAAACTGTTTTTGTTTTGCAAAAGGACGGGAAGAAAAAAGAATTCAACTTAGAGAATTACCCTGATAGCACATGGAAGTTTGTAGATACTCGCTTGGTGTTGAAAGAAAAGGGATATGAACCTACAATTCAAGATTTTTACATGCTGAGTTTGGAAACTGGTGCCGACATCTCTGCCGAAGTGCTTTCCAATCCTTCTTATACCTTCCTGTTGTTATCTCCACGCATTGAAGAGGCAAGTGATAATAACATTGACTTAATAAATGAAATTTATGATTACAGTGTGGATAGAGGTTATTCTTTTTATGCGATGACTTCTTCTTCTGATTTTCAAATAGAGCAATGGAGGGATAGAACAGGAGCGCAGTATCCTTTTTGCTTTGCAGATGAGATAGCACTGAAAACCATTGTGCGTTCTAATCCCGGCTTGCTGCTGATGAAGGATGCTGTAATACTAAACAAATGGAGTCATGAGGCTTTGCCCGATGAATATGAGCTGACTGACGCATTGGAGAATATAGAATTGGGCAAGCAGAAAGAAATAGGTACATTCAATACAATAGGTATAATATTTATGTGGTATTTTGTTCCTTTGTTGATAGTAATGCTACTTGATTTCGCCGTTGTAAGGAAGAAAATATTCCATCGAAAAAGACAAAAAGAGATAAATTAATTAACCCTTTTAATTAGACAAAAATGAGAAAGAACATTGTTGCAGGTAACTGGAAAATGAACAAAACCTTCCCTGAAGGTGTAGAGTTTGTAAAAGAATTAAAGCTTGCGCTGGAGAATGAAAAAACAAATTGTGATGTAGTAATTTGTACTCCATACATTCACTTGGCAGCGGCTGCTACTATTCTCGAAGTATCTGCTGTAGGTGTGGGTGCCGAAAATTGTGCAGACAAAGAAGCGGGTGCGTATACCGGCGAGGTGTCAGCGGCTATGGTTGCTTCTACAGGAGCAAAATATGTAATACTCGGACACTCTGAGCGTCGCGCTTACTATGGCGAAACAGCAGAAATCCTGAAAGAAAAAGTGAAATTGGCACTTGCTAATAACTTGACTCCAATCTTCTGCATCGGCGAAGTGCTTGCTGAGCGTGAGGCTGAAAAACAAAATGAAGTAGTATATGCTCAATTAGCAGGTTCGCTGTTTGAACTTTCAGCTGCTGATTTCTCGAAAATAGTATTGGCTTATGAGCCGGTGTGGGCTATCGGAACAGGAAAAACGGCTACAGCTCAACAGGCACAAGATATGCATGCCTATATTCGTGGTGTAATTGCTGAACAATATGGTAAAGAGGTTGCAGATAATACCTCTATATTATATGGTGGTAGTTGCAATCCGTCAAATGCAAAAGAATTGTTCAGCAATCCTGATGTGGATGGTGGATTGATAGGTGGTGCTTGCTTAAAAATAGCAGACTTCAAAGGAGTAATTGCCGGTTTTAATTAATGTATATAGAAGAGTGTGTCAAAAAAGTTTTGATGCACTCTTCGTTTTATAGATATTAAGATGAGAACTTATTTGATTTACAGTTGGTTGTTGTTGACGCTGATGTTTGTAAACTTTGCGCAGGCGCAGGAGAACAACAGTATTGTTAAGCGTATTGAAACTCCTCTTCCCGGTGAAGGGAAAGTTACAATTTATCAAGATCCGCAAGTTGCTGCATTAATAGGCAATAAGTTGGATGTTGATAAACAAGACAATACTTTTAAGGTTTTGGGTTATCGTGTGCAATTGTATGCAGGGAAAAACTCAAGCAAGTCGCGTAATGAAGCGTATGAAATGGCAGAGAAAGCGAAAGCATTCTTCCCTGACTTGAAAGTGTATGCGCATTTCAAAACACCACGCTGGGTGTGCGAAGTTGGCGATTACCGAACCATTGAAGAGGCAGATGCAATGATGCGTAAATTGCAACGTACAGGTGGTTTCGAAGAGGTGTCGATAATGAAAGGTCAAATTGTAATCTATTTATAATATCATGTTGCATAAAGAAGAGGTAGACTTTCCCGGGATGGATAAGTTGATGTATCATTATAAAAGCATAATTTCTTTACTAGGTGAAGATGTAGAACGGGAAGGGTTGTTGAAGACTCCTGAACGTACAACAAAAGCGATGCTTACGCTAACTGAAGGTTATCGTTTGGATCCGCATGAGGTGCTTTCGTCAGCTAAATTTAAAGAAGAGTACAGTCAGATGGTTATTGTTAAAGATATAGACTTCTTTTCCTTGTGCGAACATCACATGTTGCCGTTTTATGGCAAAGCGCATGTGGCGTATATTCCCAACGGATACATTACGGGCTTGAGTAAAATTGCTCGTGTAGTAGATATCTTTTCTCATCGTTTGCAAGTGCAAGAGCGTATGACACTGCAAATAAAAGAATGCATTCAAAACACACTGAATCCATTAGGTGTTATGGTGGTGGTAGAAGCTAAACATATGTGTATGCAGATGCGTGGTGTGGAAAAACAGAATGCGGTTACTACGACTTCCGATTTTACGGGAGCTTTCAATCAAGCTAAAACCCGTGAAGAATTTATGAATTTAATAAAGCATAGTTAAACTATAATACGACGCGATCTTCTTTGGTTAGCATTCGCTGGGCATCAAGAGCTTCTTTGTACCTATTCATAATTGATTTATACCTATCTGCGTCTTTGGCGATTTCCGGGTCGAGCAATTGTTGTGAAAGAAGACTGAGCTCTTCCTTTACAATGGCAGCTTTGTAGTTGTTGACGTAGTATGAAACTAACTCCAGCAAACGGTCTTCATCTTTGGTTGTATTAATGCTTTGACTTTTGCGTAGCTGATAACGGCTACTGATGAGCTCAACAGCTAATTTACTTATCTCCGCTTTGGGGTGTGATAAAAAGAAACGCTCGGCTACGAATTGCTTGTTACTTCTAACGTTTGCCAATGTTTCGGCAAGTATCTCTTTGTACAAAAGGTTATGCAAAGGAGTCTCATCTATACGGAGACTGTTCTCTATAAGTTCTGCCACAGATAAGGGAACTTCGTTTCCACTATCATCGGCTACGCTGCACACTATTTTCTCTCCATGACGAATTATCATTCGGATGATGGGAGTTTCAAATTTATGAAATTTTTGTTCCTCGCTACTGTTCTCTTGAAAAGTTAAACTTTGATTATCTTCAGTAGGAAGAGGTATAGTAGCTTGTTCCTGACTTTGTGGTTTATTCTCTTTTTCTAATTGCTTTTCTCTTCGTTTGGCTACCTCGTTAACCAATAATTTTTCTTCCACATGAAGCAATTGGCTACATTCTTTGATGTATACCGAGCGTACAATAGCCTCGGGTATGATAGCTATACTTCTGACAATTTCAGTGATGAGCTCTGCTCTTTTTAAGGGGTCTTTTCCTGCTTCTTCCAGTAGTAGATTAGTCTTGAAACGTATGAAGTCCAATTCATGCGATGCGATGTATGCCTGAAAATCGGTCGCATTGTGTTTTCGTGCAAAAGAGTCCGGGTCATCTCCATCGGGCAGTAGCACTACTTTAATATTCATCCCTTCTTCCAGTAACATATCAATACCGCGAATAGAAGCCTTGATCCCTGCTATGTCACCATCGTACAATACTGTAATGTTATTTGTAAAACGATGTATTAGTCGTATCTGTCCGGGAGTCAGTGAGGTTCCCGAAGAGGAAACTACATTCTCAACTCCTGATTGATGCATAGAAATAACATCGGTATATCCCTCTACCAAGAAACATCTGTCTTGTTTTACTATGGCCTGTTTAGCAAAATATATACCATACAGTTCATTACTTTTATGATAAATTTCTGATTCGGGTGAGTTTACATATTTAGCAAGTTTCTTATTATCGGTATTTAATATACGCCCACCGAAAGCAACTACTTTTCCAGATAATGTATGAACAGGGAATATGACACGTCCTCTAAAGCGATCTCGAAGCCCGCCCTCTTCGGTCTCGTAACACAAGCCTGTCTTTATCAGGAATTCTTTTTTGAAACCTTTTTTGTTGGCCTCTTTGACTAATGCATCTCGTTCGTTAGTGCTAAATCCCAATTGGAACTTCTCTATAATATCATCACGAAATCCTCTCTGTCTAAAGTATGCCATGCCCATGCTTTTTCCCTCCACGTGGTTTTTTAGTATTTGCTGAAAATAGTCTTTTGCGAATTGGTTTACAATGAACATACTCTCTCTGATGTTCTGAGCTTGTTTTTCTTCGTTGCTGAGTTCGCGCTCTTTTACCTCTATGTTATATTTCTTTGCTAGGTGCTTCAGGGCCTCGTAGTACGAAAGTTGTTCGTGCTCCATGATGAAATGCACGGAGTTTCCTCCCTTCCCACAACTGAAACACTTACATAACCCTTTGGCAGGAGAAACACTAAAAGAAGGGGTCTTTTCATTATGGAAGGGGCATAGCCCTACATAGTTTACTCCTCTTCGACGTAGGGTAACGAAGTCGGACACAACATCTACAATCTGTGCGGCATCCAGTATGCGGTCTATAGTTGCTTGATCTATCATGGATTATTGCAAGCAAATTTACGTTTTATTTCTTAGAAAATCAAAAGAGTGAGTGGATTGCCAAGTAAGTGCCTCGAAAAGAATATGAAGGGAATTGCCGATTTATTTTATAATTTGAGAATTAATTGTTTATTTTGTGATTGTAATTGAGGAAAATGTCTGTCCCAGACACAATGTTTTTTTGTAGAATGAATAATGTTTGTTAGAATGTTATTCTTAGCTAGTCTAAGATTTATGGCAATTTATGTCTATAAACCTTGATGTGTGCTTGATATACATTACTCTTTTTTTCTAGTGGATAGAGGGAAAAGTAATGCGATTATGGGCTCTTTGTTGCAAAAAACTTGTTTATTTGGGAAAAACATTAAATATTTCGCTCATAATTTACAAGTATTTGACGAATATGTCAAATATATGTTTACCTTTGTAGTTGAAATAACACGTTTTATGAAGCATCAGCTTTTTGTTTTAGTATCGTTTCTCTCTTTTTTAATCCCATCAGTAGTGACTGCGCAATGGCGACTGGCTGATGACAAGCTTGAATATGTGCTTATTATAAGCTCTTATAGCTATGCAGATGAATGGGGAACATCTATTGCAAAATCAATAAACCAGGAAGTCGAAAAGCAGAATTCACAACTTATAGTGAATATATCATATGCAGGTATTCCCGAAAGAAAGACATATCTGTCTGGTAGATTTGGAATGCAATCGGCTTTTACCAGTGGCTTATTATTGCCTCCGGTTGTTTCTGAGGCAGATGAACGAGTTATCCCCAAAGTACTTGTTTTAATAGGCGATGAAGCTTGGATGTATTACCGTCTGATGGAGCGTAATGAGGCTTGGAGCGAAGTGCCTGTAGTATTGGTTGGTGTTCATCCGTCTATTATGGGTGATGTCTCTGACTTTTATACAGCAAGAAGAATCTCCGAAGAGTCATTGGAGTTATTGGAAGAGTCGCATAATGGTATTTGTCGCCGGTTTTCAGCTATAACTAAAGGTGAAGACGAAGCAAATACAATAGAGTTAATGAGGCAACTACTCCCTAGCTTACAGCAAATTTACTTTGTTTCCAACAATAGTTACCAGGATGTATATTCTTTATTGATTTTAGAAGAGTATCTTCGGTTATATCCGGAACTAAAACTCACGGTGGTCGATGTAAAGAATCAAAATGTAATACTTAGCGATAAATCATTGGCGAACGGGAAATCCGCAGTTCTAATAAACTCAATCGAATTGCCTGAAGCTACTTTTGCTCCGCTTTTTACATTAAAAGATAAACCAGACAATAATAATGTATTAGTTGGGGGATATTACTCCAAAGGTAAAGATTATGCTGTTCAAGCTGCAGACTTTGTATTGAAGTCCTTTAATAATGAAGCTTCGGATTACTCCTCATTGGTTACTGTTATAAACAAACATCCTTATTTGAATAAAACTGTTCTTGCTAAGTTTAATATGGCTAAGAATGCGTCGCAAATTCATGATGTGGTTTATACTAACGTACCTCTTCCTTTCCACGTACGGCATATACGTATTATTCTTTTATCGCTATTGGTGCTTGTAATACTGATTATTATTATAGTCTTTAATATAAGAGACAATAGATATAAGAAAAGTATCGCTCAGTCGTATGTTCAGTATAAAAAATTGAATGCGGAATACCAAATTCTATATGATAACATGCCGATGGCGTTGTTTATCTTTGATGTTTCCGGAAATTTGAAAAATTCCAATGCTGCTTCTGGGAACTTGATAAAGCAACTGCGCTTAGGGAAAGATGATGCTAATCTATTCCAGATGGATTTTCTGAATGATTTCATTCGTCAGAAAGTTGCTAATAAGCAGAATGTAAATACCACGATAACCTATCAGGAAAAATGTTATCGTTTGTTTATAAGGAGAATCTTAGACGAAGAGTTAAATAGAGAAAGTATCCTTATGCTGGTTATTGATAACACTGACATACAACGGGAACGCGAAGCAAAAGAACGGATATTTAAGCTGTTTAATTTCGCTATGAATGCTTCTGCGCTGGGTGTTGCAGAGTATAATTACTTAGATAATACCGGTTATGCCACCGAAGCATGGTATGAAAATCTCGCAATAAAAAACATAGGTAAGGAAGATATTCATCGGTATATTGTTGACGCCGACCGCGAAAAGATTAATAACTTTTTAGAGCATATTGGCGAGAAAGATAAAAATCGCTTTTCTGATATTGTTTGTGTAGAGACAGAAGGCGGTAAGCATTGGTTACACTATATTATTCAGTTGTTGGAGTATGCCCCTGAAAAAGGGAAAATCATAGTTCTTGAACTGGCTCTAAATATAGATAAGCAGAAGAGTAGGGAGCAAGAGCTTGCAGATGCATTGGTCACTATTCAGGAGTCGGATCGATTGAAAAACGCTTTCATTGCTAACATGAGTAATGATATACGTCCTTCGTTGGAAGAGTTGGTTAGTTGTTCTAAACAGTTGACCGAATGTGATGATGAAGATGAAAAACAAGCTTTAATTACCCGCATTGAACATAACAACGATATCTTATTGGAGTATATTGCTAACATAATTGATTTGTCGAGAGGCGAGTCGGAAGAAAGGGCAGGCATATGAAACGGATTCTATTAAATATTATCAGTATATGTTGTGTTTTTCTATCTATCTCCGCTTCAGCGAGTGTGAGCGACTCGCCCAATGTGTTGATTATAAATTCATTTGATCAGAAAAAATATTGGGTTGAGGATATGACTCTGCCTATTGAAAAGAAGCTGTTACAGAAATATCCGGCAGCGCGGATTACCACAGAATACCTAAGGGCGGATGTGTTTCCTGTTTCCATTGGCAGTTCGTTTCGTTCTATCTTGTGGTCACTTGTAGATCATCATTTGGATACCTCTTACTCAATAAACACATCTTCGGGCATGATATGCCCTCCCGATGAATTTGCTCCGGATGTGATAATATTAATAGGTGCGGATGCTTTTCTGTACTATCAGTTCTTGGGCGAGAAAATGAGTGTTGCCTGGCGTGAAGTTCCTGTAGTTTTGTTGGATGTAAACGATAAGTATCCGGCATATGCTTGGAATCCACAGTTTTGTGAACTAGCACCTCCCGACTTTGATAAGTTGGTGCCTGCCGAAGAGAAGAGAAGTATTTTCTTTCCGCCTATGGCAGATAGTAATTCTACTTCAGATAGTTTGCAGTATAATGTTACCGGTGTGAAATCGACAATTCCAGTAAAAGAAAATCTGGATATGATTGTTAACCTATTGCCAAACTTGCAAGAACTTATTTGGATTGACGATAAATACTATGCCTCTGAGTATGCTTATTGGCAATTGGAAAAAGAGATTAATGAGCATTACCCCGAAATAACGCTTTCTACTATCCCTTTAGAAACATCCAAAATCGACTCCATCTACAATGAAATGCTTAGACCGGCATCTCATAGAGCTTACATAACGTATGCCTGGGAGTTTGATTGTATGTTTAGTAAGCGTTCTGATGAACAACTACGCTCGCTTTTTACTAATTATTCCACTGTGCCCTGCTTCTCGCTTACTCCACGTAAAGAGAATGATGGATTCTGGGTTGGAGGATATTACCGCATATTCTCTGCCGGTAATGTAGTGGAGCAGGTTCAACGAATTTTATCCGGAGAACCTGCCAATGCTGTTCCATTTATAGAAGTAACAGCAGGAGAAATTCAGCTCGATTATCAACTTCTTGATAAATATGGACTTCTTGACCGTGCGGCTGGGTTGGAGAATGTTAAACTTCGGAACGTTCCACTAAGCTACTTCAAGGAGAATGAAAGGATGATTCTTGTCTATATAATCTTTGGTATTGTTATTATAGGGTTGGTCGTGTATTGGCTTACTAAACTTTTATATAACAATAGAGCTCATAAGGAATACTTGCGTTACAAACGCTTGTATGATAGGTTGCAGATGATATATGGGCAAACTGCTATAGATTTGGCTCTATATGATGCGAAGGGTGCTTGTATATATAGAATTTCCAACGGAAAAGAATTAAATGGAACAGCCAAAGCGAACGATTTGTTATCGCAGAATATTTTTGAAAACCAATATATTAGTGACCGGCGCATGGATCGTATCCGTAATGGTGAGTCGATAAATATTGAAGTTCTTACGGGCGATGATGGTAAATATGCACCCGGTTTCTTGGATAAGAATGTGTATCAGCTTCTTATCAAACCAATTGATGAGATTGATTACCACTTGGCCAGATACATTGCCACTGCTATTGACCTGACGCCAATCATGCGCGAGCGCAAGGAAAAAGAACGCTTTGAGAACTTGCTGACTTTTGCTTCCGATTTATCGCAGATAGGTATTGCTTTTTATAATATAGATTCAGGAAATGGTACGGCTACAAATTCGTGGTCGGTCAATATGAATGAGCAGTTTGTGCCGGGAACCCTTCCTCAATATACCAGTGTGCTTCCTGAGTATCAGAAAGAACTGCTTGCTTACCGCAAAAGGATAGAAGGTGGTGAACGGGAAACATTCTCAAAGGAGATACGTGTAGCCACAGAAAATACAAAACATTGGATTGACGAGCGCCTTTATGTGTCGGATGATGATGACAGAATGTTGGTAGAGTTTAATATCAACGTAGACAAACAGAAGGAGCACGAAGAACTGTTGCAACTGGCAAAAGAAGAAGCCGAAAAAGCTAATCTTGAAACAATCGAATTCCTCAATAGTATTAACCATGAGGTAAGAACTCCATTAAATGCCATCGTGGGATTCTCGGCTATCTTAGCAGCTACACCCAAAGAAAAGGTTACCGAAAGACAAGAGTTTATTTCAATCATCTTAAAGAACAACCAGCTAATAACGATGTTGGTTGATGATATTATTCAACTATCCAGATTGGAGTCCGGGCAGTTTAACTTTGAATATACCCCGATTGATATTGAAAAACTCTTCAATAGTTTATTAGAACAAGGGCATGCCAATGTCTATAAAAAGCAGCTGAATTATGTCATCGAAATGATTGAAGAAGATATAGAGTTACGCACTGACCAAACTTACTTGGAACATCTGCTTACGAACCTCTTCTCCAATGCTATAAAATTCACCGAAGAAGGAGGAACCATAACCCTTGGCTGTCGCAGAGAACAGAATATGCTTCTCTTCTATGTGAAAGATACCGGTTGTGGTATCTCGAAAGCAAATCAAAGACGTATATTCAAACGGTTTGATAAAGTAAACTCATACATACAAGGTACCGGTCTGGGACTCGCTCTGTCTAAGAGCATAGCCGATCGCTTAGGGGGCGATATCGGGGTTGAGTCCGAAGAAGGAAAGGGCAGTACCTTCTGGTTTACCCTTCCTCTATAAGATGTTTTTTCTAATCTTGCTGAGATACTTCTTCATTCCGTCCGCGTCCTTTTCGGTTATTATCTCCAACAGGTTTTTGAGCTCTGTGCGGATGTTCTCTACTTGTGAAGGCGTTCGTGGGTTGAATAAAATTTCCTGTAGCAAATAATCATCTTCATTGAGTAGTCCTTTGGCAATAGCCATGTGTTTTTTGAATGTTGTTCCCGGTGCTTCCTGATGTTTCATAACAGCAGCAAACACAAATGTAGAAACAAACGGAATAGACAATGAGTAAGCAACCGTATCGTCATGCCCATCGAATGTATATTCAAAGATGTTCAGGTGTAGCGTGCTGTACAGGTCTTTGAAGAAAACTTTTCCCAAATGGTCGCTTTCGCTGATGATGATTGCACTTTCGCTGCTCAGGTTGTTGAGGCTGGCAAAGGTCGGTCCGAACATGGGATGTGTTGAGACGTAACGAAATCCGCTCTCCTTATAAAAAGACTTTAATCCGTTCTTTACTGAGGCTATATCGCTAAGAATGCAATCTTTGGGCAATACAGGCAAGATGTTGCGAAACGCTTGGATGGTGTATTTTACCGTTACGGCATTGATAACCAACTCGGGCTCAAACTCCTTAATCTCTTCGAGTGTAGTAAACCGGTAGGTGTTGTACACAAAGCGCAACTGTTGTGGATTGATGTCATATACCGCTGTTTCGTGTTGAAAGCTAAGTACATCGGTAAAGAAAGAGCCCATTTTGCCGGCTCCAAGAATTAATATCCTCATGGCGCTTCTATTTATTTATAATTTCAACTTGTTGGCGAACACTCTCTTCGTGAATGGCTTCGAATACCTTCTTTATAAATTCCGGTTCCAGTTCACACTGTATGGCCTGTTCGGCATATTTATCCAATATCTCGTTGTAGCGTCCGGCTTGCAACACTGTCATGTTGTGCTCCTTTTTGAACAAACCGATTTCGCGTGCCACACGCATACGTTTAGCTAGTATCTCCATCAGGCTATTGTCGCACTCATCTATTTGTTTACGTAGTTCCGAGAGGCTTTCGGTAGATTGCTTTTCGTTACGAATAACCAACAAACCAAGAATGTATTCCAATACCTCCGGCGTAATTTGTTGTGAGGCATCACTCCATGCGGCATCGGGATTGCAGTGCGATTCTACAATAAGTCCGTCAAATCCTAAATCCATAGCTTGTTGACTGATAGAAGCAATCAGCTCTCTCTTTCCACCAATATGGCTTGGGTCGCATATAATAGGCAGGTTCGGAATACGACGACGAAGCTCAATCGGTATATGCCATTGCGGCAGGTTGCGATACAATTTTTTGTCGTAGCTGCTAAATCCGCGATGAATAACACCTAAGCGTTTCAGCCCTGCGTTGTAGATGCGCTCCAGTTCGCCAATCCATAGTTCCAGGTCAGGATTTACAGGGTTTTTAAGCAAGATGGGTATATCCACACCTTTCAGTGCGTCGGCAATTTCTTGCACGGCGAAAGGATTTGCCGTGGTACGGGCACCTACCCAGAGCATATCAATACCTGCTTTCAGACATTCGTACACATGTTGCGGGGTGGCAACTTCGGTAGCTACGTACATGCCTGTCTCTTTCTTTACTTGTTTCAGCCACGATAGCCCTTCTACGCCTACACCTTCGAAACCTCCCGGCTTAGTGCGGGGTTTCCATATACCGGCACGGAAAATTTTGATTCCTTTTCCTGCCAACTGTTTGGCGGTATCTAATACTTGTTCGGGCGTTTCCGCACTACAGGGACCGGCTATGATGAGTGGTCTTTGGGCTTCTACGCCCGGTAATAAGATTGATTCGAGTTCCATATCTGTATGTTTTGTATTTTAATGATTTGATTTCTTTAGTTTTTTTATTCGCAATAAAGCTTCTTCCAACCTCGCTTCATTGCAACAGAGGGATATGCGTATGTAGCGAGCACCATTGCTCCCGAAGATAAAGCCCGGTGTAAGAAACACCCTTGCTTTGTGCAATACTTCTTCGGTTAGCTCTTCTACGTTTGCGCACTCCTCGGGGATGCGTCCCCATAGGAACATGCCAACCTGTTTCTCGTCGTATCTGCAACCAAGTTCCTCCATGATTTGTCCGGCTAAGTTGCGGCGCAAACGGTAGTTGGTGTTGTTGCCTTCGTACCAAGAGTCATCTGCTTCAAGAGCTTTGGCAGCCGCCAGTTGCATAGAACGGAACATGCCGCTATCAATATTGCTCTTTACTTTAAGAATCCATTCCACAAAGGTAGCATTCGTTGCTAACATACCAATTCGCCAACCGGGCATATTGTGACTTTTGCTCATAGAGTTCAGTTCGATGCAACATTCCTTGGCTCCGGGGACAGATAGAATGCTCAACGGGTGGTTGTTCAAGATAAAACTGTATGGGTTGTCGTTGACAATAACAATACCTTTGCGCTTTGCGAAGTCCACCAATTGTTTATAGAGTTCGGGCGTAGCGTTGGCACCGGTAGGCATATTGGGATAGTTGGTCCACATCAGTTTCACGCGGCTCAGATCCATTTGTTCAAGCTCATCGAAGTTGGGCATCCAGCCGTTTTCCTCTTTCAGGTTGTAGTTGATAACTTCCGCACCCAGCAGTTTGCTGAGCGAAGTATAGGTAGGATAACCCGGATTGGGTACCAATACCTGCTCGCCCGGATTAACGAATGCCAATGTAATGTGCAATATACCTTCCTTTGAACCAATAAGCGGCTGAACTTCGTTGGCAGGGTTAAGCTCTACGCCATACCATTTTTTGTACCACCCGGCAAAAGCTTTGCGCAGCTCGGGTATCCCTACGTAGGGCTGATAGCCGTGTGTATTGGCTTTGTGCGCATCGGTGCAAAGTGTTTCGATTGCTTCGGCAGAAGGTGGCAAGTCGGGGCTTCCTACACCCAGACTTATAACGTCTTTTCCTTCAACATTCATTTGTGCTACTTCTTTCAATTTCTTCGAGAAGTAGTATTCGCTTACTCCCGACAATCGTTCTGCCGGTGTAATGTTATACGTTTGATTTTCCTTCTGCATATTCGCCCAGTATTTTTAATTCTTTAATCAGTGGTGTGATGGCGCTAAGCGCTTGTTTGTAGCGTAGCAAATCGCTAAAAGCCAGGTCTACATAAAACAAATACTCCCATTCGCGACCGATGATAGGAAGCGATTGTATTTTGGTGAGGTTGATGTTGTAGAACGAAAAGATAGAAAGCACTTGCGATAAGCTACCCTCTGTGTGTGGAAGTGAGAAGACAATGCTCGACTTATTTACCGCTTGTTTGCATCCGCACTCATCTGCCATCCAAGGGTCGGCTACAACGAGGAAACGGGTGAAATTTCGTTTGTTGGTTTCAATTCCCTCTTGCAGAATCTTCATATCATATAGCTCGGCAGCGGCTTTTGAGCAGATGGCTGCATGACCTTTCAGGTTATTGAGCTTTATTTTCTCGGCGCTTCGCGCAGTGTCTTCGCCTTCTACTACTTTTAATTGCGGATGTTGGTTCAAGAAATCGCGGCACTGCATCAAGGCAATAGGGTGGGAGTTTACTTCGGTAATATCTTCCCAATCTTCATTGGGCAGACATACGAAACAGTGCGAAATGCGCAGTTTATATTCTCCAATAATCTGCGTATTGCTCTCTTTGAGTAACTCATTGTTGTGCAGCAAGCTACCGGCAATGGTATTTTCTATTGCCAGCATCCCCAGTGTCCGGGCATCCTTCTTGATTTCCGCAAAGATGTCTTCGAACGTATTGCAGCAAACGAGTTCGATTTCTTCCTCTCCGAAATAGTTGTGTGCGGCAATATCATGATACGACCCCAATGTTCCTTGTATAGCTACTCTCTTCATAATTATTTGCAAAAAAAATCCCGCTTCCATAATTGGAGCGGGACTTGTATTTATTTCTGTTTCTTATTTAATGCTGTATGACTACTGTTACATACGAACCCCCGCTCTCACTTGTTGGCTAAAGTAAAAGTAATAAAAGAAGTTGTATGTAAAAGAAAATGTATTCATCTGGATAACGTTTTGTTTGTTATTCGTGGGCAAAGGTAATATAATTTTGATAAATGCAAGAATTTTGTGATAATTATTTAGAAAAAGGCAAAAAACCTTGTCTGTTCCGCTTTCTTAACTCTCTTGAATAATAAACGAACGATTGTCAAAATGACAAAATGTTACTTGCTCACTACTGAGAAAATATAGCCAACGATCCGCGTGTGCTCAAAAAAACGCAACCATTGCGGTTTTGCGTATGCAGAAAGATGATGATTTCTCTATATAATAAACATAACGGTAGTATATATTGATAATAACGTCATATCGATGTTGTTTGCTTGCTATTGCTGTCGATGTGCTTGTTTTTGATTTGCGAAAGGCAAGGCGTTAAAATGTGTTCTTTTGCATTGTTCCTGCAAAGTTATTCACTCTTGGTAGATGAGCTAGTACTTCTTTTACTGTTTGCTTATGGCATTTGAGTCTTCAGCCATAAGCAAACACCCTTTCTTCCATAAGCATTTACCTTTTGAGCCTATTTCTCATAAGAATGCAGTCAGTTTCATATGGGTTTGCAGTCAGTTTCTCCTGCTTTTGAAGTGAGTTTTTCGAAAAAATGACTCCATTTTCGAAGCTATCGTGAAGAAAAATAAGAGGAATTCAATTTCAATGAGGAGCCAATCCCTTTTATACGTCGTATGAAGGGGGTGGTTAAGGTTGGTAATCAAAAAAAAGAAGCGTTGAAAATATCAAAACGCTTCTTTCGATGAGGAATAAGTATTAAAAAGATTTGTTTTTAGCTATTCTTCTTTCTTTTGTTCTTTTAGTTTTTCAATGCAGGTGTTGGTTATTTCTTCCATATTTTCTTCTACGAAAGCATGCAAATCCAACTCGTTCATGGCTGCAAATGTAGAGTCCTTCTGATAAAGTTCTTCCAGGAAGCAGGCACATATAGCGATAGCTCCTGTAGAATCTAATCCCTGCTCGATAAAAATATTGGCACATAACTCTATGTTCTTATCAAGAGTCTCTTCAAACTTGTTGCTATTGGGCTTGCTCTTGCAGCCTAAGCAAAATAGAAGAGGAATGGACAGCAGTGTCGCTGCTTTTAATAGCCGGGTAGGAGTGAGCCTATTTCTTTTCATAATGATAGGTTTTAGCGTGAGTGAAGATTAAATTTGTACTTAGTTGAACGGCAAGCCTAACGTATTTCCTGCATCATGAATCAAGTCCTTTGCCTGTGCATGGCTACCTTTAATGGGGCTTAGCTCCATGGCTTTCTTTTCGTCTTCTTCGGAACCGTCCTTATCTCCGTTTAGCAACTTCGCCCGGCTACGCTGATGGTATGCCTGTTCAGAACTGGGGTTTAACTCGATGGCTTCGTCAAAGAGCTCAATAGCTTCTGCTAGCCTGTTTTGTATTATGTAGAGTTGCCCCAAAGCAATGAATGCCTTGTCGTTGAAAGGGTTCATCTCGGTTATTTGCCGGTAGCACTGTTCGGCCTCTTCGGTGGCACCTGTGTTTTCTTTTATTTTAGCAGAGAGTAACAAAGCGGTTTCTTCTTCGGGAACAATATCGAGAATGATTTTTATATCTTCCATAGCATCATCGTAGTGTTGTGTATCCGCAAGTATTTCGGCACGCATCAGGTGCGCTTCCACAAACTCTTCTTTTAAGGCAATGGCTTTTGTGAGTTGGGCAATGGCTTCGGATTCTTTCGTTAATCCGTGCAGGGCTTTGGCGGATAAGAAGTGGGCGGCAGCACTTTCGGCATCAACTTCCAACGCTTTGGTGCTAATGTTCGCCATCTCTTGGTAAGCTTCTTGTATGAAATAAACCTGTGCAAGCGTGAGGTAGCTACTTAGCATGTGGGGTTCCATCTCAATCATGCGGGTGAGGAGTGATTCGCACTTTTCGAACTCCTCTTGTTGCAGGTAGAGCTGTGCGAGGTAGCCCATTGTCTCGAAGTCCTCTTCAAGCTCCAAGGCGCTTTCGAAGCATTTTTTCGCATACGCTATTTGACCTATGCGTTGTGCGCGAAGCCCATCGTACTTGAGGATGTCAAAGTTCTTTTTGTTGCTTTTCTCTTCGTTGTTTTCGTTCTCTTTGCCTTTAAAAAGGTTCTTGAAAAAGTTTCCCATGTTTGTTCTATTGTTTGATTATGATTTTCGTTGTAATTTTCCGTTGACGTTTTCCACCTCTCCGCTCTCCAGCAAGAAACTTAATACTTTGGCAAGAATCTCTTTGTCCGATTCAATGTGTAAACCCATCTCTGCCGGGGTACGCGGACTCTCTTGTAATAGAGCCAGTACCTGTTTTCTGACAAGATCAAACTCCGTTTGCGATAGGTTGCCTGCTTTTCTTTTGGATATGCAAACGTCGCACTGTCCGCAATCGTTTTCGTTTTTCTCGCCAAAGTAGCGCAGTAACATACGGCTGCGGCAATTGGTTTCGGAAGAAACATATTCAATCATGGCTTTAATGCGTGTTTCGTATCGCTCTTTGCGCTCTTCGTAAACTGTTTTACTTATGGAGAGGTATTTTAATTCCATACGTTCGCACGTATAGATAATAAAAGGAGTTTTCTTGTGTGGAATGTAATCAATAATGCCTTGTTTAGAGAGCGACTTAAGTATTTCGTAAATACGTTCGCGCTTGATGCCTGTGCGTATGCAAAGAGACTCTTCGTTGATGTAGGCATAGTCGGTAAATACTCCCGTATAGGAACGTAGAATGGTTTGAATAAGCAGGTCTACCTCCTTGTCCATCTCTCGTAGACGATATAACTCTTCGCGAGCAATGACGAAGATAAGCCGCGAAGCATTGTCCTGCTCTTCGGTGTATTCAATATATCCTGCCTGCGTTAGAATCTTCAACGCGCTATCTGCCGGAACGGGGAAGTGCTTATACTTGCGACAGAAGTCTTCCAAGCTAAACTCAAACGTACAGCCTCGTCCGTCGCCCATTGCCATTTCAAAATAATAGTTGAGGTGTTCGTACACGTTCTTAATGTATTCTCTGTCGGGGAAAGTGTCGGGAATACGCTTGCTGAGGGTGGTCTTGTCCGACTTGGCATACAGAATAACCGCGTATGCTTTTTGTCCGTCACGTCCTGCCCGCCCTGCTTCCTGGAAGTATGCTTCGATAGAATCGGGCAAATCCATATGAACCACTAAACGTACATCTGGTTTGTCTATTCCCATACCAAAGGCGTTTGTGGCAACCATTACACGACTTTCGCCACTTTGCCATCTCTTTTGCCGAAGGTCTTTAGCGTCGTTGTTTACACCTGCATGATAAAAATCGGCGGATATCCCTTCGCGCTGTAGCAGTTCGGTAATCTCTTTGGTTTTCTTGCGGTTTCGTACGTATACAATGGCGCTTCCGGGCAGGCTGTTTAGAATATGTAATAGCTCTCCTTGCTTATTGTCCGTGTTGCGAACGATGTATGCCAGATTCTTTCGCTCAAAGCTCATGCGGAACACATTCTCTTGTGCGAAAAGAAGTTTGTCCTGTATATCTTTTACGACGTCGGGGGTGGCGGTGGCAGTTAGTGCTAACACCGGTACGCCGGGGAGTTGTTCTCTTAGTTCGGCTATTTTAAGGTACGCCGGGCGAAAGTCGTATCCCCATTGCGAAATGCAGTGGCTTTCGTCCACGGTAATCATGCTTACCTTCATGGAGCGTAGCTTGGCGCGAAAAATGTCGGTGTTGATTCGTTCGGGCGAAACGTAGAGAAACTTATAATCTCCAAAGATGCAGTTCTCTAACGCTATGATGATTTCCTGCCGTGTCATGCCCGAATAAACTGCAATGGCTTTGATTCCGCGATTTCTTAGGTTCTGTACCTGGTCCTTCATCAGGGCGATGAGTGGAGTTACCACAATACAGATTCCTTCTTTTGCCAACGCGGGTACTTGGAAAGTGATGGATTTTCCGCCACCCGTAGGCATTAAGCCCAGTGTGTCCTTACCCAAACCAATACTCTCAATGATTTCTTCCTGCAGGTCGCGAAAGGTGTCGTAACCCCAGTATTGTTTGAGTATGAGCCTCATTCTATCCCTCTCCAAAGAAGAGGGGGAAGAACCATTCGGGATGTTCTCTTTATCTATATTACTACTCATACCGTAATTAATATACCCTGAGAAGAAGTTCATGCCACAGGTCTCTCCTCCCTCTTCTTTGGAGAGGGTTGGGGTGAGGTTCCTATTCTGCTGGTCTGATGTCTTCTATTTGTAATTGTACTTCGCCTCGTTTGTGGGTGTTCTCTTCGATGGTAT
The DNA here is from genome assembly GCF_010501015.1 of Bacteroides sp. 214. Lineage (GTDB taxonomy): Bacteria > Bacteroidota > Bacteroidia > Bacteroidales > Bacteroidaceae > Bacteroides. The sequence goes on from NZ_QVML01000004.1 coordinate 215,906, forward strand.
AGCAAATGTCAAAGGAACGTTTGGTTTTGATGTATCTAACGTGCGAACTTTGTCCGAAGGCAATACCATTCATCACATTGTTGGATTTATTGTCGACCAACTCCAGTTTGATATGTTCCTGATCGCGTCCTACCACTTTGCTCGTTCCATAATCATATACATGATGCGTGGAGAAGATTGGCTTGTTGTTGTCCGGCCCGTATGGATTGAACTTTCTCAGGTCATTGAAGAACTTGGGTGTTATATCTCTGAAGTCAATCAGCGCGTCAATGTCAATCACGGCACTGGTCTGTTCGGGCAGTATATGCTCGGCAACAAAGTCCTCGAAACGTTTGGTAAAAGCGGGAACATTTTCTGCTTTCATTGATAACCCGGCGGCGTAAGTGTGTCCACCAAAGTTTTCTAACAGGTCGCGACAATGTTCTATGGCTTTGTAGATGTCAAAGCCCGATACCGAGCGTGCCGAACCGGTAGCCATATCGTCTGTGCGGGTAAGTACTACGGCTGGGCGATAAAAGATTTCGGTAAGACGTGATGCCACAATTCCAATAACTCCTTTGTGCCATGTCTCATTAAAGATAACAATGGAGCGGCGGTCTGACAAGTCTTCCAGCTCTTCTACAATCTTGTTCGCTTCCTCGGTCATGCTCTTGTCGAGGTCTTTGCGTGTTTCATTGTAGAGGTTTATCTGGTCAGCTTTCTCCAAGGCAATGGAGAAATCTTTTTCGGTAAGAAGGTCTACGGCTTCTTTCCCATTCTGAATACGTCCCGATGCATTGATGCGCGGACCTATTTTGAAGACGATGTCGCTTACGGTAATGTCACCTTTGTCGGTTAGTCCGCAAATATCTATAATAGCTTTCAGTCCTACACTCGGGTTGCTGTTCAGCTGCTTCAACCCATGATAGGTGAGGATGCGGTTCTCGCCCATAATTGGGACAATGTCCGAAGCCACACTTACCGCCACTAAGTCGAGCAGTGGGATAAGGTGATGAAACTCTATGCCATTGTTCATGGCAAAGGCCTGCATAAACTTAAAACCTACGCCACATCCCGAAAGATGTTGATAGGGGTAGGTGTTGTCAAAACGTTTGGGGTTAAGGATAGCTACTGCAGGAGGCAGTACATCGTCGGGCACGTGGTGGTCGCAGATAATGAAATCGATTCCTTTTTCCTTTGCGTAAGCAATTTCATTAACTGCTTTAATGCCACAATCAAGTACTATGATAAGTCCTACTCCTGTTTCGAGCGCATAATCTACGCCTTTGTAAGAGACTCCATAACCCTCTTCATATCTATCGGGTATGTAGTAATCAATGTTTGAGTAGTACTGTTGCAAGAATTTGTAAACAAGAGCAACCGAAGTTGTTCCATCTACATCATAGTCTCCATAAACTAAAATTCGTTCTTTCTTTCCCATAGCCTCGTTCAGGCGAGCCACTGCAATATCCATATCTTTCATCAGAAATGGGTCATGCAGATCCGGTAATTGCGGACGGAAAAACTTCTTGGCTTCAGTGGGCGTTGTAATCCCACGTTGAACCAATAACTTTCCTAAGATAGGGCTGACCCCTATCTCATATGCCAGTTCCCGGCTTATCTCTTCTTGTTCGTGTGTAATGGGCAGATAATTCCATCTGTGGTTCATTATATAGTGTATTTTCTTTCCTTTTCTTAGGCCTGTAAAGGCAAACCTCTAAAGAGGGCTTGTAAAAGTACGAAAAAAACTATAGAATAATAGGAGCGGACTATATAATTAAAAAGATTTAATTAATAACGGTGATATCTATCCTTTAAAACCCTCTTCGAAGTGGTATAGGAAAATTACTGTCGCTTCGAATGCGTTCTTTGGAGAATCTTTGATTTCCATGGTTACTTTCATCTCGGCTTTGGCTACACCACGCAGATTGACAATAGACATGAGTTTGGCACGCAGCCTTATTTCGCTACCAACAACTACCGCTTGGTTGAATTTAAGCTTGTCAATACCGTAGTTTATTAATGACTTAACATTTTTTACTTCTACGATTTGTTCCCACAAGTGTGGCAGCAAAGATAACGTGAGGTAACCGTGCGCAATAGTACTCTTAAAGGGGCTTTCTTCCTTAGCGCGTTCCACATCAACATGTATCCATTGATGGTCGTGTGTTGCATCGGCAAATAGATTAATTTGCTCTTGAGAAATAGTTATGTACTCTGATACTCCCAGCTCTTTGCCTACGTATTGTTCAAACTCGTTGTAACTGTTGATTGTATTCATTTTAATTCCGTTTTAGGGGCGTAAAGATAATGTTTTTTTGGATAATCTCCTTATTCAATCAAAATCAGCTCGCAATTGTGAAGATATGATTTTCATTCTGTGGAATAATTAATAATACTTATATTTGCTTCCCCGGGCGAAACAAGCGTCTGTGGTTTTGTTTCTATTAAAAAACAGCTATTATGAAGAATTTTGTATATCAAAACCCTACCAAGTTGGTGTTTGGAAAAGGACAAATAGCCAAGTTAAGTGAACTCATCCCAAAAGAGAAGAAGGTCATGATTACTTTTGGAGGCGGTAGTGTTAAGAAAAACGGTGTGTATGATCAGGTAGCGACAGCTTTAGCCGGCCATCAGTATATTGAATTTTGGGGAATAGAGCCCAATCCATCGGTAGAAACAGTGCGCGAAGCAGTAGCGTTAGGCAGAGAGCATGGTGTTGACTTTTTGCTCGCTGTGGGTGGCGGCTCTGTGCTTGATGGCACAAAACTGATTGCTGCAACGTTGGGAGCACGCGAAAAAATAGACCCATGGAGTATTGTACAGAAAGGTTTTGCACCCGAGGCTATTCCGTTTGCCTCGGTCATGACACTCCCGGCAACCGGATCGGAAATGAATAGCGGTGCGGTTATTTCTCGCAAGGAGACTAATGAAAAGTATGCTTTCGGAGGAAATTATCCGGAGTTCTCCATTTTGGATCCTGAAACAACCTACTCGCTGCCATCTACACAAATAGCCAATGGACTATCGGATGTGTTTGTACATGTGGTGGAACAGTATATGACTACTCCGGGACAGTCGCGTGTGATGGATCGTTGGGCAGAAGGAATCTTGCTTACGTTGTTGGATATCGCCCCGAAAATCAAAGAAGACCCAAAAAACTATGATGTAATGGCCGATTTTATGCTTTCGGCAACGTTGGCTTTGAACGATATGATCCAGATGGGTGTGACTCAAGATTGGGCTACACACATGTTGGGACACGAGTTGACTGCGCTAACCGGTATTGCTCATGGTGCATCTTTGGCTATTGTTTATCCTGCTATGCTGCGTGTATTGAAAGAGCAGAAGCATGACAAACTACTTCAATATGCCGAACGTGTGTTTGGAATAACTACCGGTAGCGAAGAAGAACGTATTGATAAAGCAATCGAAGCAACCGAGGCTTACTTCAAATCCTTAGGACTGGCTACCCACTTGTCTGAAGCCGGCATTGGCGAAGATATCATCGCGGAAGTTGAACGTCGTTTTACAGAACGTGGTATAAAGGTTGGAGAAGGACGCAATGTAGACGGAAAGATGGCAAGAAAGGTACTGGAGTCTTGTAAATAAGCTACTTAAGTGCTCTTAATTTCTCAGTGTTTTTTGGTGCTGAATTCACTGGTTTTTAGTGCAAAAAACACTGAGAAATGATGCGAAAATCAGTCAGAAAATTTGTTGTGAAGACCTTGTGAAGGATAAAAGAGGAGGTCTTCACACATAACCTACTTACAGCTATGTAGTTATAGCGTTTTGTGAAGGTGAAGACCTATTTCGATAAACTCCGTTTGGATGGTTATTTCTTCTTTCTCAAGTCCCTACGTTCAAACGCGCAAATAGCTTCTTTCCAATCTTCGGGAATCTCTTTTGAGTCGTGCTTCTCTAAATCAAACGCAACAAGTATTGATTTGCAGATACATTTTACCTCTTTACTATCTGTATCTATTACGCGTTGTACCAATGTCATGCTTTTATTCCCTATCTCTACTACTGCTGTCTCTACTGCTACATTGCTGCTTGCCTTAATTTGCGAAAGGAAATTAGCTTCTATGTTTACCACAACTACACCATTTTTCTCTAAGTCCAAGAGAGGATAAACCGTGCTGAAGTACTCCGCTTTTCCTAAATCGTAATACATAAAGTAAACGGTGTTGTTTACATGTCCAAACTTATCGAAATCGTTGAAACGTAATTGGATAGGTAACGTATGATAAAATCTTAAATCTTCCATAGGGTTTTATTTTATTGGCTGCAAAAGTAACTTTTTATTGGCTGTTTAACAAATAAGAAGCTTATAGTAATTATTCTGTGGAAATTCAAAACAGCTTCTTAACTTGTTAATGAAAATGGAAGTATAACAAATAAATGTACTGTTTTGGTTTTTCCACTCGTTGTAAATGACTATTTTTGCGCGACAATACTATGTAAGGTAAAAACAAACGTATGCAAGATGATATTAAAAAAGCCTGCGAAGTAATGGATAAGGGAGGGGTTATTCTCTATCCTACCGATACGATATGGGGTATTGGCTGCGATGCTACAAATGAAGAAGCCGTTCGACGTGTGTACGATATAAAGAAAAGAATAGATAGCAAAGCACTGCTTGTGTTGGTTGACAGTTCGGTGAAAGTAGATTTCTATGTAGATGAAGTGCCCGATGTAGCTTGGGATTTAATAGAATTGACGGATAAACCACTCACTATTATTTACTCCGGTGCCCGAAATCTTGCACCCAATTTATTGGCTGAAGATGGCAGTGTGGGTATACGTGTAACATCCGAAGACTTTTCGCGCAAACTATGTCAACGTTTTCGCAAAGCGATTGTTTCTACCTCTGCCAATGTAAGCGGACAGCCTTCTCCAAGTAATTTTAGTGAAATAAGCGAAGAGATAAAAGCCGCTGTTGATTACATTGTAACATATAAACAAGAAGATACGAGCCACCCCAGACCTTCGGGTATTATTAAATTGGGAAAAGGTGGAGTGATAAAGGTTATTAGAGAATGATAAAGTGCTTGTTGGATTATATTGTTGCTTTTCTTGGACTGGTAGTATGCCTGCCGCTATTGCTGTATATTATCATTCGTATTCGTTTAGAAAACACAGGAAGCATATTCTATATACAAGAACGACTGGGCAAAAACAGTGTTCCGTTTAAGTTAATCAAGTTTCGCACGATGTACGAAGCAGCAGAGCAAGACACTCCGCAATTGGCAGTCTTGGGCGATAAACGGATTACTCCCTTTGGTCGTGTGCTCCGTAAATATCATTTAGATGAAATTCCGCAGTTGTGGAATGTGTTGCGTGGCGAAATGTCGATGGTAGGTCCACGTCCCGAGCGTGCTTATTTCTCCAAACAACTGATAGAGCGGAAACCGGAGTGTGTTCGCTTGTTTACGGTAAAACCCGGCGTGACCTCACTTGGAAGTGTGAAGTATGGATATGCAAGTTCTATTGACGCAATGATTGAACGTTCGCAATACGAACTTTATTATGTAGATAACTGCTCGTTGCTGATGGACTTTAGGATATTGATAGGAACGATTCGCGAAGTGTTTTCCGGCAAAGGAATATAATTTGAAGCATGAACAATAAAGGTGCAAGTTGGTTTCAGCGTTTTCTGTTATGGCGTGAGAGAACGATAAAGGAAAAGCAGTTCATTCTGATATTGAGCTTGTTTGTTGGCGTATTTACAGCTATCGCTACGTATGTACTTAAAATGCTCATACATACCATTCAGAATTTCTTAACCGATAATTTTAGTGCAACAGGTGCCAACTACCTCTATTTGGTTTATCCGGTTGTGGGTATCTTTATTGCCGGATTGTTTGTCAGGCTTATTGTGAAGGATGATATCAGTCACGGGGTAACCAAAATACTTTATGCCATATCTCGTCGCAAAGGACGTATTAAGCGACATAACATGTGGTCGTCTATCTTTGCCAGCTCTATAACAATTGGTTTCGGGGGGTCGGTAGGAGCCGAAGCACCTATTGTGCTTACCGGTTCGGCTATTGGTTCTAACTTAGGAAGTGCTTTCAAAATGGAACACCGCACACTAATGCTACTCGTTGGTTGTGGAGCGGCAGGAGCTATTGGCGGTATCTTTAAGGCACCTATTGCCGGATTGGTATTCACCATTGAGGTGCTGTTGCTCGATCTAACTATGACCTCATTGCTTCCATTGTTGATATCTTCGGTTACGGCAACAACAGTTTCTTATTTGCTCACGGGCACCGAAGCCATGTTCCGCTTTAATCAGGATAGTGCTTTTGAGATGGAACGCATCCCATACGTGATATTGTTGGGTATAGTATGTGGCTTGGTCTCTCTCTACTTTACCCGCGCTATGATCTGGGTAGAGGGTATCTTTGGTAAATTGAAGAATCCGTATAAGAAATTTATGTTAGGAGCTATTATGTTGAGTGTACTCATCTTCCTTTTTCCCCCACTTTATGGCGAAGGTTATGATACGATTGAACTGCTACTTAACGGAAACTCTGCAGTAGAGTGGGATATCATCTTGAACAATTCATTCTTTTATGGACACAGTAGCTTGCTGGTGCTGTTCTTGCTCTTGATAGTAATATTCAAAGTGTTTGCTACCAGTGCTACCAACGGTGGAGGTGGAACGGGTGGGACATTCGCTCCTTCTTTGTTCTTGGGTTGCATCGTGGGGTTTATCTTTTCTTTCATGAGTAACACAATCGAATTTATTCCTGCTTTGCCCGAAAAGAACTTTGCTCTTATGGGAATGGCGGGTGTAATGAGTGGTGTAATGCATGCTCCGTTGACCGGTGTTTTCCTGATTGCCGAACTTACCGGAGGCTACGATCTGCTGCTTCCCCTTATTATTGTTTCTGTTTGTTCTTACCTTACTATTATTGTTTTTGAGCCGCATAGTATCTACTCCATGCGTTTGGCGAAGAAAGGAGAACTGCTTACTCACAACAAAGATAAAGCCATACTTACACTTATGAAGATGGAAAATGTGGTGGAGAATAACTTTACCGTCATTGCCCCTGATATGGATTTGGGCGATTTGGTAAAGGTTATCTCTAACTCCAAACGTAATATGTTTCCTGTGGTAGATAAAGATGGTGTGCTTTTGGGTATTGTGTTGCTGGATGATATTCGGAACATCATGTTCAGACAGGAGCTTTACCATCGGTTTACTGTGGGTAAATTAATGACGGCATTACCTGCCCGTCTTTATGATACCGATAATATGGAGCAAGTGATGCGTACCTTTGACGAAACAAAAGCGTGGAATCTTCCTGTAGTAAGTACAGACGGTAAGTATTTGGGCTTTGTGTCCAAATCTAAAATATTTAGTTCATATCGTGAGGTGCTGGTTCAGTTCTCGACAGAATAAATTATGGATAAGAAAGAATTAAGGATTGTTTATATGGGTACACCGGATTTCGCGGTGGAACCTCTTCGCTGTTTGGTAGAAGGAGGGTATAATGTGGTAGGCGTTGTTACAATGCCCGACAAACCGGTTGGTCGCCATCATAATCAATTACAAGCATCTCCGGTAAAACAATATGCAGAAGCTCACGCACTGTCGGTATTGCAACCTGTGAAATTGAAAGATGAAGAGTTTCTGAATGCTTTGCGTGCTTGGCAAGCCGATCTTCAGATAGTTGTTGCCTTTCGTATGCTGCCCGAAGTGGTATGGGATATGCCACGGTTAGGAACATTTAATTTGCATGCTTCTTTATTGCCTCAATATCGTGGGGCTGCTCCCATAAATTGGGCCATAATCAATGGCGAAACAGAAACAGGAATTACTACTTTCTTCCTGACGCACGAAATAGATACAGGCGAAGTAATTCAACAAGTGCGTATCCCTATTGCCGATACAGACAATGTGGGTGTTGTGCACGATAAACTCATGATGTTGGGAGGTGAATTAGTAGTAGAAACGGTCGATGCTATTATTAATAACACGATTAAATCAATACCTCAAGAAGAGATGCAGGTAGAAGGAGAACTTCGTCCGGCACCAAAAATCTTTAAGGAGACTTGTGCGATAAATTGGAACCAGCCTACAAAAAAGATATTTGACTTTATACGAGGACTTTCTCCCTATCCGGGGGCGTGGACAGAGATGGAAACACCCGATGGGAAACGTGTTACCGTAAAAATCTTTGAAAGTGAGAAGGTAGAGCCGGAGCATCACTTACCTGTTGGCACACTCCTAACTGATGGTAAGACCTTTTTACATGTAGCTACGATTGATGGTGCTTTATCTGTAAACTCTTTGCAAGTTGCCGGAAAAAAACGGATGAGTATCGGGGAGTTGCTTCGTGGGTTTAAGGTGGTGGATGGTAGCCGTTTTTGCTAAGATAAGAATCAAATAGTTTGTGGCGTTTTTTAATAAAAAATCACTCTCCGCTTGCTTTTTCAAACATTATGTCTACATTTGCCTCGTAAACGTAACAAAAGAACAAATGAGAATGTTATTAGTAAATACATGTTGGTGGCGCTACTTACAACTTCGAAAGTCGTAAGGTAGCAGTCTCGTGTATATACTATACTAATAGAATATAATATTATAAGAGCCCTGTCGCGCCTGCGACGGGGCTCTTTCGTTTTTAAATCAATAAACACCAAGTAATTTATGAAAAGTTTCCTAATCGATGAAAATGGCTATTATGGAGAGTTCGGTGGTGCCTATATTCCGGAAATACTCCATCAATGTGTTGAAGAACTACAAAATACTTACTTAAAAGTAATGCAAAGTGATAGCTTCAGGCAGGAGTACGAACAACTATTGCGCGACTATGTGGGGCGTCCCTCACCTCTCTATCATGCAAAGCGTCTTTCTGAAAAATACGGATATAAGATATACCTGAAGAGAGAAGACCTGAACCATACCGGTTCTCACAAGATAAACAATACCATCGGACAAATATTACTGGCACGCCGAATGGGTAAGAAACGTATTATTGCCGAAACCGGAGCCGGACAGCATGGCGTAGCAACAGCCACTGTGTGCGCTCTGATGGATATGGAATGTGTCGTTTATATGGGGCAAACGGATGTAGAACGCCAAGTGGTAAATGTGGAAAAGATGAACATGTTGGGTGCAACGGTTATTCCTGTAACATCTGGCAATATGACACTAAAAGATGCTACCAACGAGGCTATTCGCGATTGGTGTTGTCATCCTTCCGATACGTTTTACATCATCGGTTCAGTGGTTGGGCCACACCCATATCCAGATATGGTGTCGAAACTACAATCTGTAATCAGTCAAGAAATAAAGAAACAATTGTTAGAACAAGAAGGGCGCGAACATCCCGACTATCTCATTGCTTGTGTGGGTGGGGGAAGCAATGCTGCCGGAACAATTTATCACTTTATAGACGACATGCGCACACAGATTATATTGGCAGAAGCAGGAGGCAAAGGCGTTGAAACCGGCATGACCGCAGCTACTATCACATTAGGGAAAACCGGCATTATTCATGGTACACGCACATACGTTATTCAAAACGAAGATGGACAAATAGAAGAACCCTATTCTATTTCGGCAGGGTTAGACTATCCGGGAATTGGCCCCATACATGCTAACCTGGCTGTGAAGAATCGTGCAACAGTGATACCTGTCAATGATGACGAAGCGATAGAGGCTGCATACGAACTAACCAAGCTGGAGGGGATTATCCCGGCACTCGAATCGGCACATGCCGTAGGAGTATTAAATAAACTTTCTCTGACCCCGGATGCGGTAATTGTTCTTACCATATCCGGCAGAGGCGATAAAGATATTAACACTTATCTCGATAGAATATGAATAGATACAAGCTAAAAAAATACGATTACGCCACAAATAGCAAGCAGGTATTAGGCGATTTACATACACCGGTCAGTATTTATCTGAAAGTGCGCGATTTATATCCGCAATCCGTTCTTATGGAGAGTTCGGATTATCATGCAGGCGAGAATAGCCTATCGTTTATAGCTCTTTGCCCATTGGCAAGCATAGGCGTCAACAATGATTTGGTGACAACTACCTATCCCGACGGTAGCAGTAAAGAAACAGCGCTAACAGATAAGTTTACCGTAGAAATAGCAATTAACAGCTTTATAGGGCAGTTCAATATAACCGGCGACAATGCCGATGTATGCGGATTATATGGTTATACCACTTTCAATGCCGTGAAATACTTCGAGAAAATCAAGATAAAAGAGAGCCATGACGAGCTAAATGATGCCCCCGATATCTTATACATTTTATATAAGTATGTAATCATTTTCAATCATTTTAAGAACGAATTGGTACTTGTAGAAGTGCTATCTGATGGCGAAGCGAGCCAGCTAAACCAACTTGAATCGGTTATCGACAATCGTAACTACGCATCCTACAACTTCGCTGTTACAGGGGCAGTATACAGTACGATTACTGATGAGCAGCATAAAGCAAATGTACGCAAAGGTATTGCTCATTGTTTGCGGGGCGATGTGTTCCAGATTGTACTCTCTCGTCGGTTTATTCAACCATTCGAGGGTGATGATTTTAAGGTGTATCGTGCCTTGCGTAGCATTAATCCATCTCCTTATTTGTTCTATTTTGACTTTGGCGGATACCGTATTTTCGGTTCTTCGCCCGAAACGCATTGCAAAATAGAGGGTGCTACTGCATATATCGACCCCATTGCAGGAACTACCCACCGTACCGGAGATATGAAGAAAGACAAGGAACTAACCGAAATATTGCTCAATGACCCAAAAGAAAATGCTGAACATGTAATGTTGGTAGATTTGGCACGAAATGATCTAAGCCGTAACTGCCACGATGTACGTGTAACATTCTACAAAGAACCTCAATATTATAGTCATGTTATTCATCTTGTTTCGCGTGTTAGCGGAACTCTAAACGAAGGAGCCGATTCTATAAAATCATTTATAGATACATTTCCGGCAGGAACACTGAGTGGCGCGCCCAAAGTACGTGCTATGCAACTCATCAGCGAAATAGAACCACATAACAGAGGAGCTTACGGAGGATGCATCGGGTTCATCGGACTAAATGGAGAATTAAATCAGGCTATAACCATTCGTACGTTTGTTAGCCGCAACAACGAATTGTGGTTTCAGGCAGGAGGAGGGATTGTAGCAGGTAGTCAAGATGAATCTGAACTACAAGAGGTAAACAACAAACTCGGTGCACTGAAAAAGGCAATTGATATGGCTTCATCCTTAAAAAACTAACAATGATAGATTATGAAAAAAGTATTGATACTCGATAATTACGACTCATTTACCTACAATTTGCTTCATTTGGTAAAAGAGTTAGGCAATGCTCAAACAGAAGTGTATCGCAATGATAAAATAACCTTGGATGAAGTTGCGATGTTTGACAAAATAATACTGTCGCCCGGTCCCGGAATACCACAAGAAGCCGGACTGCTACTATCTATTATTCGTTGTTATGCACCAACGAAAAGCATATTGGGCGTTTGTTTGGGGCATCAAGCCATTGGAGAAGCATTCGGCGCAACATTAGAGAACTTGCGAGATGTCTATCACGGTGTGCAAACTCCCATTGATATCATAGAGAATGATACCATTTTTTCGGACTTGAATAAACAGCTACTTGTGGGTAGATATCACTCTTGGGTTATAAACAGAGAGACGCTTCCGGGTGAATTGATAATTACTGCCGAGAGTAAAGAAAAGCAGATTATGGCTATCAGGCATCAGACATACGATGTACATGGCATCCAATTTCATCCGGAATCTATACTAACCCCACAAGGGAGAACAATAATTGCTAACTTTTTAAATGTTTGAAACGATGAAAAAACTATTATATAAATTATTTGAACACCAATATCTGGGGCGAGAAGAGGCACGCGAGATACTTCAAAATATAGCTGGAGGAAAGTACAACGATGCACAAGTAGCTTCTCTTATTACTGTATTTCTAATGAGAAATATAACCGTAGACGAGTTGTGTGGATTTCGTGATGCACTGATGGAAATGCGCACAACGGTAGATTTGAATGAATTCGAACCAATTGATATTGTGGGTACAGGAGGGGATGGAAAGAATACCTTCAATATATCTACCGCAGCCTGTTTTACTGTTGCCGGAGCAGGAATCCCGGTGGTTAAACACGGGAATTATGGCTCTACATCTGTAAGCGGAGCCAGTAATGTGATAGAGCAACATGGTGTGAAATTTACGACAGATATTGATGTGCTTCGTCGCAGCATGGAAAGCTGTCATATAGCTTACCTGCACGCTCCTTTGTTTAACCCCGCTATGAAAGCGGTTGCTCCTGTGCGGAAGTCGCTTGCCGTTCGCACGTTCTTCAATATGTTGGGTCCGTTAGTCAATCCGGTTTCGCCCAAATATCAACTGCTGGGTGTTTATAATCTGCCTCTGCTGCGACTATACAGCTATACTTTTCAGAAAACAGAAAGTAAGTTTGCTGTTATCCACAGTCTGGATGGCTATGACGAGATTTCACTTACAAGCTCGTTTAAGGCTGCTACCAATGACAGTGAAAAGATTTACTCGCCCGAGAGCTTGGGCTTTCCGCGCTACAAAGAAAGCGATTTAGATGGTGGGGCAACTCCGGAGGAAGCAGCTTGTATATTCGATAATGTGTTGAGCAACTGTGCTACTTCAGCCCAGAAAGATGTGGTAGTGGCGAATGCGGCTTTCGCTATTCGAGTTGTCCAACCAGAAAAAACCATAGAAGAGTGTATAGCAATAGCCAAAGAATCGCTTGAAAGTGGAAAGGCAAAGTTAGCACTAAAGAAATTCATTGAAATAAACCAATAACAAGAAGTATGAATAAGAATTCTAAAGATAAAGACATCTTATCCGAAATCATTGCCAATAAACGCTTTGAGATAGACTTGCAAAAACGCTCTGTCTCTGCGCTTCAATTAGAAAAGAATCTTACCGACGTTTCTAAAAAACATTCAATGCGCGCTGCATTAATAAATTCTGATACAGGCATTATAGCCGAGTTTAAAAGGAGGTCGCCTTCAAAAGGATGGATAAACAGAGATGCGCAACCTGTCGATATAATTCCTTCTTATCAGGAAGCGGGCGCTGCCGCTCTTTCTATTCTGACCGATGAAAAATATTTTGGTGGCAATCTGAGAGATATTCGCTCTGTTCGTCCTTTGATTAACATACCTATTTTAAGAAAAGATTTTGTTGTGGATGAATATCAGCTATATCAAGCCAAAATAATAAGTGCAGATGCAGTGCTTCTTATAGCCTCGGCATTGACGCAAGAAGAATGTAATGCATTGGCAGAGAAAGCGCACGGACTCGGATTGGAAACATTGCTGGAAATTCATAACGAAAAGGAACTTGTGTATGTAAACCCCCATATTGATATGGTTGGTGTAAACAACCGTAACCTGAGTACATTCCATACGGATGTGGAGAACTCTTTTCGCCTGGCAGCATTGTTGCCCAAAGATATAGTATTGGTTTCGGAGAGCGGAATATCTCAGCCCGATACTGTTAAGCAACTGCGTAAAAATGGTTTTCGTGGGTTTCTTATTGGCGAAACATTTATGAAAACCGATAAACCAGCTATTGCTCTTGCTGATTTTGTGACACAACTGAAAATACAATAAGGGCATAATGATTAATAATAAATTGATAAAAGTATGTGGGATGCGCGAAACTCAAAATATCCTTGACATAGAGAATTTGGGTGTGGACTTTATGGGTTTTATCTTCTACCCTAAGTCGCCACGTTACCTTCGGGAGCAGCCGACGTATCTGCCACGCACAGCAAAACGGGTAGGCGTTTTTGTAAATGAAGAACAAGAAAATGTATTGACACTTACCAATTGTTTCTCCTTGAATGCGGTACAGCTACACGGAAGCGAGTCACCTCAATACTGCAAGGCTCTGATGCGAGAAGGGTTACAGTTGATAAAAGCACTACCTATAGCACATGAAGAGGACTTGGAACAAGCAGCACTATACGAAGGCGTATGCGATTACCTTCTATTCGATACAAAGTGTGAAGGCTATGGAGGTTCGGGCAGTCAGTTCGACTGGGGTATTCTAAACAGTTACAAAGGAAACACTCCTTTCTTGCTTAGCGGAGGCATAGATCTTAGTCATATCTGCGCACTAAAAGAGTTTCGGCACCCCAAACTGGCGGGGTATGATATAAATAGCCGCTTTGAAACAGAACCCGGCATAAAGGATTCCAAAATGGTAGCGCAGTTTCTGCATGAATTATCTAAATAATAAACTAAAAACAATAAAGATGAACAGAATCAATCAATTATTCAGTAGCACCCCCCAAGATGTACTCTCTATTTATTTTTGTGCGGGTGCTCCCACGCTTGATAACACAGTGGAGGTTATAAAGACTCTCGAACAGAACGGGGTAGGTATGATTGAAATAGGAATACCGTTTAGTGATCCGATGGCCGATGGCGTAGTTATTCAAAAAGCTGCCACACAAGCACTGCGTAATGGTATGTCATTGAAACTACTCTTTGAACAACTACGCGATGTACGCCAAAAAGTAAAGATACCATTGGTGTTTATGGGATACCTCAATCCTATTCTGCAATTCGGGTTCGACCGTTTCTGTAGCGAATGTGTAGCCTGTGGAATAGACGGTATGATTATTCCCGACCTCCCATTCAGAGAATATCAAGAATATTATCGTTCTATAGCCGAGCAATATGATTTGAAAACAATAATGCTCGTAACTCCCGAAACCAGTGAAGAACGAATACGCGAAATAGATAATAACACGAGCGGTTTTATCTACTTGGTGTCATCCGCGGCAACGACCGGTGCACAACAAAATTTCGACGGGCAGAAGCAAACGTACTTCAAGCGAGTTAAAGATATGGGATTAAAAAATCCTTGTATGGTAGGATTTGGTATTAGTAATCAAGCAACTTTCCGCGCAGCTTGTGAAAATGCGTCGGGGGCTATTGTAGGCAGTTATTTTGTTTCTCTCTTTGAAAAAGAAAGGGATGCTACAAAAGCCATAAAGAAACTTATCGAAGAATTTATGCGTTAAAAATATTACCTTTGCCTGCGATAAACCAAAACAATAAAACGTGCAGCGCTATTTCATCTATTTAGCCTACGATGGTACTAACTATCACGGCTGGCAAATACAACCCAACGGAGAGAGCATTCAGGAATATTTAATGAAGGCCTTGTTTACTTTCCTGCGACAAGAGGTAGAAGTTATTGGTGCCGGACGTACAGATGCGGGTGTACACGCCTCGTTGATGGTTGCCCATTTTGACTATGAGCAGGAACTGGATGTGATGCTGGTTACCGATAAACTAAACCGCATACTTCCTCAGGATATATCTGTTTATGAAGTGAGAAAGGTAAAGCCGGACGCTCATGCCCGTTTCGACGCAGTGGCTCGTACATATAAATACTATATTACGACACGTAAATATCCCTTTAACCGTCAATATAGTTGTCGTCTTCATCATTCGCCCGATTTTGACCGAATGAATGAAGCGGCAGCAACATTGTTTGATTATACCGACTTTACCAGCTTTAGTAAACTGCATACCGATGTAAAAACCAATAACTGCAAGGTAACTCATGCCCGGTGGGAGCAACAAGATGAACATACATGGGTATTTACCATTACTGCCGACCGATTTCTGAGGAATATGGTGCGGGCAATTGTAGGTACACTGCTCGAAGTAGGAGCGGGGAAGCTCACTGTTGATGGCTTTAGGCGGGTGATTGAGCAGCAAGATAGGGGTAAGGCGGGCACTTCCGTGCCCGGCAATGCGCTATTCTTGGTCGATGTGGCTTATCCTGAAGAACTTTTCCTATAATATTTAATCGTACTACTTATGTGGTTATTACTTGCTTTTACGTCAGCAGCATTGTTGGGCTTTTACGATGTGTTCAAAAAACAATCGTTGAAGAACAATGCGGTGTTGCCGGTATTGTTCCTTAATACGGTATTTTCCAGTTTGGTGTTTCTTCCATTTATCATCATATCTGCTTTTTCGCCAAACTTATTGAACCAGACACTTTTTTATGTCCCCGTGGAGGGGTGGGAGGTACATAAGTTCATCGTGATAAAGTCTTTTATTGTGCTGTCTTCGTGGATATTCGGCTATTTTGGCATGAAGCATTTACCACTTACAATTGTGGGCCCCATTAATGCGACCCGTCCTGTTATGGTGTTGGTTGGTGCGATGCTTATATTTGGCGAACGCCTGAACCTTTATCAATGGGTTGGTGTGTTGTTAGCAATTACCTCCTTCTTTATGTTAAGCCGATCAGGAAAGAAAGAAGGGATAGACTTTGCGCACAATAAGTGGATTCTGTTTGTTGTCTTGGCTGCTGTGTTTGGTGCTGTTAGTGGATTGTATGATAAATATTTGATGCGACAGTTTAACCCTATGTTGGTGCAGTCGTGGTATAATGTGTATCAAGTCTTTATTATGTGCCCTATCTTGCTGTTGTTGTGGTGGCCAAAGCGCAAAATGACAACACCTTTCCGTTGGACTCCGGTTATTATTCTTATCTCTTTATTTCTGTGTGCTGCCGATTTCGTTTATTTCTATGCCTTAAGTTACGATGATTCGATGATTTCTATTGTCTCTATGGTGCGACGAAGCAGTGTGATTGTCTCTTTCTTGTGTGGGGCACTCTTCTTCCGTGAAAAGAACTTAAAAAGCAAAGCAATTGACCTGCTTCTGGTATTAATTGGAATGATATTTTTATATTTGGGTACAAAATAAAGACAACTCCCTGATGAAACAATTTCTCCTATTGCTTACCTTACTGTTTTCTTGTACTTTTCTAAAGGCACAAGAGGTTAGGACATACTTTCTTGCCATGCCCGATTCGCTGACTCCTTTATTATCTCCTGTAAATAAAGCAGATTTTATCGATTATTTGGACGGTAATATGAAAGCACAAGTGAGGAATAAGTTTGATTCTATTTCCGAAATGCTGGTGCTGACGCCTACCTATATTAAAATTCAGATGACAGAAAAGAGTACTTGGCAACTTAAAGTACTGGCATTGAATGATAGTACCAATGTGCTTTGTACTGTGTCTACCGCTTGTGCACCGGTGTGTGATAGTAGCATTCGTTTTTATTCGGCTATGTGGGAAGAGCTTCCTTCCGAAAACTATATGGAAACACCTCTCTTGGCTGATTTCCTGCAACAGCCTGCCGACTCTGCTGCATTGACAGATTATTACTATGCCTTGCGTAAAGCCGACGTGTTTTTAACACGTACAGAACTCTCTGCCGAAAGTGATGAAATGACAATTGTATTGACTACCCCCGAGTATATAGAGGGTGATAGTAAAGAGAAACTGAAGAGTTATATGCGAGATTTGTTCCTGTTTAGATGGACGAACGGATTGTTCGTTAAGCAGGATTGAAAGTAGCGTTACGGATTAATCTTTATCAAAAAGAACCTTTTAAACTCAATAGGTTCACCACTAACACACTTTATTCCTACGTGTCCACTCTTTATCAGGCTTGTTCCTTCATTCTGAAATTTCCCATTAATATAAACGCTTACTATGCCCTCTATAATAAAAATATCTAACTGATTCCATTCGCCAACAGGGTTTTCATTGGACTCATATTTCTTGGCTATGGTAGGGAAAAGTGGGCGTGTTTCGTTTTCGTGTGTAGTATACTCTGCTAAACTGGCGTTACCGTAAATAATAAAATCTCCCGAATTGTTTTCTTTTAATCGGCATTCAATGGCCGAAGGGTAAGGCTTGTTGCTCTCGTTGATTAGTACAAATATACCGTTGTCCGAAGAGGGTTTTATCCAACGCCACTCTATATATAAACGATAGTTATCGTATTTTTCTTTGGTATACATGTATCCCAACGTATTGCTTTCTATATGCAGAATGCTGTCTTTTACCGTAAAAATGTCTTCAGGTTTTGATGTGTTGTCTTGCAGTACAAATTCCCAGTCAGACAAATCTTTATTGTTGAATAGGTGTATAACATCTTTATGGTCAAAAGAGGTCATGCGCATTTGTGCAAATGAGCAGGTGGAGCTAATGGAAACTAACAATAGCAAGATAATAACCAATAATTTTGTCTTCATACAAATCGCTTTATGCCGTTCGTTTTACTTGTCTTTACAAAACTAGATATAATAATGCAAAAAAAGAAGAGAACCCTAAAAGATTCTCTTGATTTCTACACACGATATTCTGAAGGGAATATGCGGGCTAAGAGTGATAATTCCACCGTCTCCTTTTGTGTTTTGAAGAGAAAGTCTTAACTTGGAGCGCACAAACCATAAATAGAATACAATGAAAATCAAAATCTTTCTTATTTTAATGAGCGTGCTGTCCGTCACAGCCAATGCATACGGACAAAATTATACGGTTCGCTTCGATACCGGTGGTGGAACTCCAGTCGCTTCGCAAACAGTAAAGGCGGGTAACACCATCGAGGTTCCGGCACGCCCCACTCAAGCGGGCTGGGTTTTTGTGGGTTGGTATACGGATCCTGCCGCCGAGGTGTATA
Source organism: Bacteroides sp. 214 (assembly GCF_010501015.1). Classification (GTDB taxonomy): domain Bacteria; phylum Bacteroidota; class Bacteroidia; order Bacteroidales; family Bacteroidaceae; genus Bacteroides. Next base: position 234,445 of record NZ_QVML01000004.1, read on the forward strand.
TGTGGGATTTTCTGAACGACTCTGTCTCTAAAACGATGACCCTCTATGCCAAATGGCTGCAAGTGGATGAGAAACACCGTTTATTAAACGCCTATGCCTCTGAGGAGGAACTGAAAAGCCCCTATGTCGCTGCTACGTTGCAAACTCTGGGCGAGCTATCAGCCGATCAGCGCACGCTGACACTACCGGAAGGAACAACGGTGTATGTCGCCCCCGGTGTTTACTGGACGGACTTGACCTATCGACAGGGCTTCCCGTTTGATGACAGCGGCTTTGTGATTGATCCTCCAAATGTAGGACTTACCATTCGGGGGGAGAACCTCTCCTTTATCGGTCTGACTGCAGAGGCGAAAGATGTCCATATCTGTGGCAACCGTGGCGAAGGCGGTTCCAAAGGACTGGGTGCTACCGGCAGTTGGTATACGCTTGCTCTTTCTACCGGTTTCCGTGGCAAGAACATCACCATTGCCAACTATTCGCAGGAAGATTTGCTCTATCCGCGTGACCCGTCTCAGAGTATTTCGAAACGTATCGACTCAAAGAATCATGCCGAGGTGCTGCGCAGCGCTACCCCCGGTATTGACCGGATGGCTTTTGAGAATGTTCGCTTCATAGGCTATCTGAACATGATGGCCGGCTTTTCGCCCACCCGTGCATATTTCAAGGATTGTATCCTTCAATGTACGGACGACGCGGTGTTCGACGGCAAGATGAATGTGTATGAAAATTGCACCTTTTACTTTTACGGTAACAATCCTACCTACTCCGCTTCCGGTTCCGGGACTATCAATGCCCTGCTGGGATGCACTATCATCGGTATGCCGCAGATGACTCATACAGATCTCTCGCTGGCTAAGTCATCTCGGGGAAACGGAGCAACGGCTAGCTCAATCTACGCCATTATCGATACCGAATTCTTAGGGCGAATAGAAACGGTAAAGTGGGAAAACAATGTGCGCGAGGATGCTCGTCACTCAGTGTACAACAATACCCTGGGCGAGGACAAAACACCGTTGGTGATTAGTCCTTCTCAGCCACAGACTTCCGTCACTTTGAGTGGAGAGGCTTTAAAGGCCTTTAAAGTAGGTGATCAATACAATGTTTATAATCTCTTGAGAGGTACCGATGGCTGGGATCCGAAAGAACAAAATACACTTCAATGGGCTCCTTATACTAACCTTCCCTTCCGTTTCTTGATTGGTTCGAGCGGAAAAATCCTTTATTCCGACCAGACGGGTGAGGAGAATCGGGTCGTTTTGACACCTGCTCCTGCTCCTGCTGCGTCCGTGAATGTTAGTCAGATTATCTGGCAGTACGACACAACGTTATTGAACGGTGAAATTACCCCATCGACCGGTGTCCTAACACTGTCGGCTCGACCCAATTGTACCGGTGCTATCATTGAGACGAGTGTGACCGCCGTGCTCCCGAGCGGACTAAGTGCCGGCGTTACACTTTCCATTCGTCCGGTACCTGTTGCAGCTCCCCTGCTAGCGGCACCCGCGATTGAGATTGCTCCTAACTGGGTGACCCTTAGTTACACGCTCGACCAACTTGCTTACCGCGATGTTTCCCGGATTGAGTGGTACCGCGAATCTGGCCCCACGACCACAAATGGCATTCACATCGGTACTATGAGGAATGACGAGGCTGGGCTTTTTGTAGATGATCCTTATAAAGAATATACACTAAGCAAGTATGATGTAGGGTACTACCTGCGCGCGGTAGTTACGCCGAAGTATGAGTTCAGTCCGGCAGCCAACTCTTCGCTAACGCTTTATACTTCGCGCGCAATCACAGTGGATGACGTTCGGGATACTTCGCTCTTTACCGACTTTGAAAATCTCTATTTTACCAATGAAAACCATCTGACTACCATCGGACGGTGGTTTGTTGATAGCGAGGACAAAGCCTTAGAACCGTGGGGCTGGGGAATCGGTACCAACGGAGCGGACCGGATTTGGGGATTGATGAATAATCACAATCGGGACCAAAACGCTCGACTTGTCTTTGGTCAACCCAGCCAATACGGGGACATGTCGCTGACATTGAACTACTCCACTGGCAAAGTCGAAGGGCAAGGATTCGGTGGTAACGGTTGTTACCTGGATATCTTTGTTAAGTACGACCCGATTACCCGTATAGGATATGGTTTGCGCGTGGAACGTGTCCCGGCTAGTACCAGTGCAACACTATGGACGCTTTATCGCTACAATGATGCCAGTCAAACTGCCTTGACGACAGGTCTGCTGACCGCTGCCTTTATGCCTCAAAGCACCCTAACCGTTTCAACTACGGGAAATACCCTACGGGTAATGGCTTCAACGCAATCGGAGAGAACGCCATTGCAAATCCAGCAGAACCTTGCTAATACGGTCGATCTTTCCTGGACCGACCCCACCGGCGAGTTAGGACAGAATACCTTCGGTGGTTTTGGCTTCAACATCATCAATTCTGGTAGATCCTCTTACACTTATGGCACCGCAACAAATAACTGTGTTATGCTACACGATGTACGAATTGACGCCATGGAAAAATAAGGAAACCTAACCCTTTTGTACGGTTAAAAAACCTGTCTCAAAATACAAAGGAAATAGTATAGGCGTGTAGTCTTTATACTTGACGCGTCAAGTATAAAGACTACACGCTTCAAGTATAAAGAGTTGACGCGTCAAGTATTTGGGGTTGAAATACCGGGTCAACGTAAAAAGTTGAGGAGTCACTTTATGTTTTTTATCTTTGCCTAAAAAAGATATTATGCAAAAAGATGGTTATAGTTTGTTGTTACCTTTT
>NZ_QVML01000050.1 GCF_010501015.1 Bacteroides sp. 214
AACTTTACGGTCTGCCTCTACAGGGCAAGCGGCATCATACGCTATATAATCGCCATAAATAGAGCGACCAATGATGAGTCCACCATAGCCCAACGGCAGTTTGACCATTTAACCGAACGCAATCCCCTTTTTCAATAATGAGAGATTCAGGAGAAGATACTTTAGTTACTTCACCGGATTAGTTCGAAACGTATAGTAGCCAAATGCCAATAGCATGGCGCTACCCAATAGTTGCAGATAAAAGATACAAAAGACGGTTTTGAGTGGAAGCTCAACAAGTAAAAACAATATGACCGTACAGGAGTTTTTCAAGAACGACCGCT
>NZ_QVML01000051.1 GCF_010501015.1 Bacteroides sp. 214
TGAGAAAGCAAAGAAAGAGCTGAATTACTTGCCACGAACACTCGAAGAAGGAATGAAGGAAATGTTTGCAAACCATTTTTACTGATTATCGTTAAGCCCCACAATACTGTCGCCCGAAAGGAGTCCGGCAACCATCGCTGGAGAACCGGGCGCAACACTATCCGCAATGTATATCACTTGTATGGCTATCAGCAGATAGAAACTCCTTCTATGGAAATGCTCTCTACACTTATGGCTGCAGATATCCTAATTCATCGTGCAGTAAAAGTCCCTGTAGGAAAAGACCAGGAGCAAAACATGGAAATGGCACGCAAATTTGCCC
>NZ_QVML01000052.1 GCF_010501015.1 Bacteroides sp. 214
ATTTAGCTTTACATCTGTGCCCGGAACCCAGTAACGGGTATAGTTGCCCGAAAGACGAAGACTTAATTTCTCATCGCGAATGGCATCAACCAATTCTTGCGAGATAATAGTAGTCTCTTCCATGCTTCGGCTGATGCGATTCATAACACCATGCATAGATTTTCAAACAGATAATACACTCCATACATCATATTACGAGAAGTTCGCCGACGGAACTGTGAAATGTATCGACGAGGAGCTTATCTCTTCTCAAAAGATGTTGGAAGAAAACAATGTTTATACCATTGAGATACCTTTCTACATTGACGAAACCATCCTTGCC
>NZ_QVML01000053.1 GCF_010501015.1 Bacteroides sp. 214
TTTTTTATACTTCTTGTAGATGTCTTCAAATTTTTGTGCACTTGCCGTTGATGTAAAAAGGCAAACGAGTGCAAAACCTATTATACAGATGATTAGATTGAGTAGTGTATCTGGGTTTCCGGGCAGGTAACATAAGCTTTTCTGTCCGTAGAAAATTGAAACTGTTCGATGAAGGGAAATTGGCATTAAATGATAAGGTCTCTACCTACTTACCTTTTTTACGTAGTACCAACAACCACGTCTTGGGAAGAAAGAAGCGATCCATAGAGAGTAATTTCACACCAATAGGCGCACGAAAAGGAACGTGTGTCATTTCCAGAAA
>NZ_QVML01000054.1 GCF_010501015.1 Bacteroides sp. 214
TAAAGAAAAAAGTAGAAGGTATTGGCTTTAATCAGAAGGAACTTGTAGAGATAACCAAAGAATACCACAACAATGTGTGTAAAACCGGTGAAGAGCAACGGTAGCGCGTCAATGACCGACTCGGATGGTAAGTTCGACATTTCTGTTCCTGTTGGTAAACACGGTACTCAGCGCATTGAGTGCCGAACCAATAGTGCTAACCAATGCGGCAACAAGCACCGCCATCACCAAGCCTACCATTCCTTAACGGAGTGAACTTCTATGCTAAGATGAACGTAGATGCCGACCTGAAGAATATGAAATTTACCCTAGCTAAAAATGA
>NZ_QVML01000055.1 GCF_010501015.1 Bacteroides sp. 214
CAATCAGGTACCGGCAAGTATCGGTGAGCGTATTTTTGCGCGGATAGTAGATTATATCATTTTGTTTCTGTATGTTATCGCCACCTTTTTTGTGTTGGAGTGGGGAGTTGTTGGCGTGTGGCTGGCTTTCCCTTTTGGTTTGACCACTGCAGGAGTGCTGTTTTTCCTAAGATTGTGCAGAATCACTTCTCGGCTTCTCTTACGGGCGAAATTCGTGATGATGATGCTGAAGCGTTAATTCAATGGACAAAGATAATCATTTACATAAAAAACGAAACTAAAATGCTTTTAATTAACAGGGATAAAAGAACAACCGGCTTT
>NZ_QVML01000056.1 GCF_010501015.1 Bacteroides sp. 214
AAGCAAAAAGCACTATTGAAGGAACAAACAAGCAGAAGAGAAAGCACCACAAAACCAACAAAACATTGGTACAACACACCAAACAACACTCTGTCTCCCCGAACCTCACCAGTGTGAAAGAAGCGTTGCTCAAAGTTGCCTCCACTCTCGGGCTTAAAAATAGCTGGTTTGGGATAGCCACTTGCATCAATGATGCTATCTACTTTGGCTACTTTGCCACTGACGGATGAATGAATGGGGGTTAAGTGTAGAAGAACTCATTATCTCGGGTACTCATCCGTATTTTCCGGAATGGGGTCAACCTGCCTTATTTTGGACAGG
>NZ_QVML01000057.1 GCF_010501015.1 Bacteroides sp. 214
TCCGTGTTACGATAAATAAGATTATATTAACAAAAAAATAAGTGGTTTAATATTTTCATGAGCTACTTAATAAACCTTATTTGCAAATTAAGATTTAATAGATGATCTTTAGGAGATTTCATTCGGTTTGTCCACATATCATAGGAAAATTCTAAGTATTTCTTAAGGAAAGAATGAATACAAGTCCAGAAACAGCTATTATTCTGGGAACTGGCTTAGGACGTTTAGTTGATGAAATTTACTGTTGATTTGTTGACTTTACTATATATCTATATGATATTCAATATATTACAAGTCAACAGTAGAGTCAACACTATTA
>NZ_QVML01000058.1 GCF_010501015.1 Bacteroides sp. 214
TAATGAATATGGAAGGCTGTTTCTCTTTTCCCGCCTTTTCCTTTTCTTTAGCAATATGGTCAAGCCACATAGCATAGACACCCATAGCCAACGAAGTAAGAGCGGTATTGCAAGACTGTCACCGCCGTTTGTGGGTAGCCACCAAAGACCAGCGGCTGGCTATTTACGACCCAGCAGTGGGCGATTCCGATAGCGGAATAGAACCGGGAACAGCATTTGAAGACATACCTGAGTTAGAGGAACATATCAAAATGTTACTCGTCCCTGCCGATCCTGAAGACTCCAAGAACGCCGTTATGGAAATACGCGGAGGAAC
>NZ_QVML01000059.1 GCF_010501015.1 Bacteroides sp. 214
CAATACACATACGGTGACCAATTGTAATGTCTTTCTGCCAACGGATCTGGTGTCGGAGTATGAGGCAAGTCCATTGACATCATCCTTGCACCATAATTTATGGCCCAGTTATTTTTTAGCGCATGTTCTTGTGTAGCATAAAAGCGCCAACGGTTGATGCGTGCGTGTGGTGTCTGCTCTTTGCTGTGCACACAATACTAAGGGCATGAACAACAACATCGCCCACACGTATAGATAATAAAAGGAGTTTTCTTGTGTGGAATGTAATCAATAATGCCTTGTTTAGAGAGCGACTTAAGTATTTCGTAAATACGTT
>NZ_QVML01000005.1 GCF_010501015.1 Bacteroides sp. 214
TTTCCCAATCTACACCACTCCCAACTCTCAGGTATCTCAAACGGTATCTCCTCGTCGATACATTTCACAGTTCCGTCGGCGAACTTCTCGTAATATGATGTATGGAGTGTATTATCTGTTTGAAAATCTATCTATGACCGCTATTCCAATTCAAAACTGTTCACTACCTTTGCGTGTTCATCGACAATGAACAGCGATTCAAAATGAACAAGAACAACTAAAAACGACTATCTAACCGATGATTTCTATACCCTATATTAGTATCGTATTTGTACCATATAAATATAACTGGCTGATATTCATATACGCTCAATTTTGAAGAAGTCAAGTAAGGTAAAACCTTATTAAATAAAATGTAAGACGTAAAAACACCTAAAGGGTTGTAATAATACAACCTTTTAGGTGTTTTTTTCTATCTTTGTACTGTTCGTTGTTAATTATAAATCCGTATGAGGTATCTTAATATAAAGAAGGCACTGACTGCATGGGAAAATTTGCAGCCACTGTCAGAGAAAGATAGAGAAAGGCTTAGTCGCCGCTTTACTGTAGATTTCAACTACAACAGTAACCATATTGAGGGCAACACATTAACTTATGGCCAGACAGAAATCTTGCTACTTTTTGGTAAGGTAATTGGAGAGGCGGATGTGCGTGATGTACAAGAAATGACTGCAAGTAACGTAGGCTTACGAATGATGACAGAAGAAGCTACAATGAAAGGAATACCATTGACGCAGAATTTTATCCGGACACTGCATAAGACCATACTACGAGAGGATTACACAGTATACCGTGATTTACCTAGTGGTATACAGACAAGTTACGTGATTCATGCCGGACAGTATAAGACACGACCTAACAGTGTTATTACACGATATGGAGACAGATTCGAGTACGCCTCACCCGAGGAGACTCCAGGGTTGATGGGAGATTTGGTGGACTGGTATAATGCGGCAGAACAAGAGGGGAAACTTTCACCGGTAGAGTTGGCTGCACTGTTTCACTATCGTTATATACGCATTCATCCTTTCGAGGACGGCAACGGTCGTATTGCCCGACTGATGATGAACTACATCCTAACTCGCCACGATTATCCGATGATTGTGGTTCGTAGTCGCAAAAAAAGTGAATATTTGGAAGCTTTACATCAGAGTGATATTGACGTTGGTCCTGTGCCTACCGATGGTGCCCATGCAGATATCAAGAATATCCGTCCTTTCATGAAATATTTCAATGACCTAGTGTCTACAGAAGTGTATAATGATGTGCTGTTTGTGAGCGAGAGGAATGAGAATGTGTGGTGGTATGATGGGGAACGGATTGCATTCCGGACGCCCAGTTACACAAAAATTCTGAACGCTATGCGGACACAGCCAATTTTGACGCTTGCGGACATGAAAGAGGAAACGGGCATCAGCGTGACGGCTATTCAGAAATTATTGGATCAGCTGATTTCCAAGAAGTATGTGGAGCGTGGAGAGAAAGATGGTAGCTGGAGGGTGTTTGTGACACAATAAAACATTCTTTTACTCATATATGCTCAATTCTGAAGAAGTGAAGTAAAACCGCCCAACAAACGATTCATAAATAAAAAGAAATGGCTGCGAGTGATAAACTCGCAGCCATTTCGATATTCTGTAGGGGAGATTCGGGGAATTGCTGTGCTGTTGTCGTTGTCGTTTATCAACAGCAATTAGTCAGCATAAACCAAACCTGTAGTACCCCAGCTTACAACGCCAGCCGCAGCACTGCTAGCCAAGGCGGTGTTCATAGTAGCGTAGCAATCGGCGTAATTGCTTTTTGTGGTGGTGTCGGTACCAGAGCCAACGCCCTTCGATAAGGTAGCGTGTTGCCAGTAGCATGCAGTGGTGGTGCCACTAGTATTTACTCCCACGACGGCGCCCGAATAGTCGCCGGTTACTGTTGCCGGCTGGGCATAGCAAGCCAAAATGGTTCCAGTGTTATGATAGCCGACAATACCGCCAGCCGTACTTCCGTCAATTGTACTACCACTCTCATAACAAGCCACAATAGTTCCTCTGTTATTGTTGGCAATACCGCCGATATAACCATTACTACTTGTTAATTCGCAATCAATTGTCTGGCAACCTATAATAACACTGCTGTTAGTTGCCGCAATGACACCGACAGAACCACCGTTCAGTTTAGCGCCCTGCACAATTACATTCTTTATGGTACCATAGTTTGTGTTAAACAGTCCTACTGGATTGTAATTTTTTGTTAGTTCCAACCCCTTTATCGTATGTCCCCCGCCATCGAAGGTTATGCTTTCGTCCAAATCTTGCACGCTTGTTATATCGCCCGACTGAAGAGTGATGTCGCTGGTAAGCGTAAAATCAGTATTCCTACTGCCATTATACCAAGCTAAGAAGTCTTCCCTTGCTTTTTCTGCTGCTGCATTCATGTTGATGTTGCAGTGCAGTAGTTTGCCTTTCACATTGTCGCCTACGAGGGCGCTGCTGAAGGTGTGGGTGTAGATTTGGGGGGTGCTGGTATCCAAGTATTCTAACTTAAAGGTGAGTTCAGTTATACCATCTAACGCTGTAGGAGCTATGGAAGCCCATGCTACGAATGTTCCTTCGTCCGTAGTGCTGTTATTATAATCATTGAGGTTGAGATTGATATATTCCTCACCATATTCTATATAAAGTCTTACGAGGCTACTGCTCTTCAGGAGGCCCGAGAGTGCAATGCGCATCACGGACGTTTGATGCTCGAAGGCGATGCTTTGGGTTGTGGTATTGTACGTGCCTGCCATTACATGAACAGCGCTCAAGTCGCTCATAGTGTCGCTAGGATCTTGAGCTTGGCTCCTATGCCACTCGCCGTAAGTAAACTTGGTACCTTCGGTGGGTTCAGATTCGAAGATGAATGTACCACTTGTTGTTCCTGCACCGGTGTCGAGGCGGTACAAGTCGCCGTTTTCATCCATAATCGCATCGCCCTCTGCCCATGTAACTTTGAGGCTCGATAGTGGGTCGCCGGCTACTTCTGTAAGTGCCACTCTGGTGTCCGCCTTTTGTGGTATGGTTGCTGTTACGGTGAACGTATTTTGTTGTTCCAATACGTTGTCGTCTTTTTGGCACGCTGTCATCATGATGGCTGCTATGCCTGCGGTAAGTAGTGCTATTTTTTTCATTTTGTGGTAGTGAATAAATCGTTCAACATGTCTTCGAGGTCTTGCATGGAGTTTGCGCCTTTTGTGGCTGCGTTTCCACTCGATGTGATACTTCCCGACTGTGCGCCGGCTGCGTTGTTGATGAAGTCTGTGCCGTCCATCCCGTCGAGGCCTGCACTTGCTGCCATCACGCCTTCGTTGTGCATTGTTATTACTTCAATGCAGGGTGGCAGGTAAATTGATTTTTTGTTCATAAATACAATTGTAAAAAAATGGTTAATATGATTAGTTGATAATAAAGGTTGCTTGGGGTTAGGGTTGGGGGATGTCTACGGTTGTGTTGTCGCCGTCGTCGTTGCCTTCGGCATATCCCCAAATGCCGCCAACATAGCTACTGCCGTATATGTTTGGCGAGTAGTTGTGGTTATTGATGTATGCAGCTTTGTCATCGGCAAAACCTGCTATGCCTCCTACTATGCTGGCGTTGGTGTTTCCTATTGTGCCGTAGTTTGCGTTACCGCTAACTTCTTGGGCAATATCTTCGTAGCCTATAATGCCGCCTATATCTCGAGTACCGTCGATGCTTCCCCAGTTTGTGCATGCGGTTATCTTAGTTTCATTTTGGCCGTCAATGTTTCCTGCAATGCCTCCAATGCCATTCTCGCCGGTTATTTTGGCGTAGTTTGTGCAGTTGTTTACGATGCCTTTTCCTACTAATTGGCCAACTATGCCACCTAAGTATTCAGCCGTACCTGTACCGGTAATTGTGCCGCGGGTTGTACAGTTTTCAATGGTTAGTGTGCCTGTAGCATCGTTCTCTATACTGGATGATCCTACTATGCCTCCTAATGAGTTGTCTCCGGTTAAATTGCCTGTAAAGTGACAGTTGCTAATTGTTATGGGTTGGCCTTCGCCGCTTTCCATTGTTATGTTGCCTATTATTGCGCCTATGACTGGCTCTTTGCTCTCTACATTGGCTGCAATGGTTAGGTTTTTAATTACAACGCTGCCGGTCTCGCTGCCGATTTGCCCAAAGAAACCACTCTTATTGTTATAGCAGTTTAATACTCCGGTAATAACATGTCCGTTTCCATCGAAGTTTCCGCTGAATGGGTAAGTCCTAGGGGGAATGCCAGTAATGCCCACTGATGTCCACATGCTGGCTGTTACGTGTATGTCTTTGGTTAGCTTAAAGTATTTGCCGTCGTAGGATTTTCCGGGCTCGGTTCTTACTTCTAATATTAGCTTTCTCAGTTGTCGGGCCGAGCTTATTTCGTAGGCTGTTTCTGCTGTTAAACCATCGCCGACGTAGTCTTCAATATCGTCAGGTTCTCCAAGGTTGGCAACCTCATCATCAAATACATCGTATGTTATGATTGTGCCATCGCCAAAGTTATCAAATTGTATTCTGGCTGTGTACATCAGCCCTGCCTGGAATGGTGCGGTGGTGCTATTGGTTGTTGCATTGAATTGCCCTCTAAAAGTAGCTTCTTCTTCTAAAGCCACTAGTATCCCCCCCAACGGTTTATTTGCTACCGGAAACAAGGGGATATATACATCGAAGGTGTTTGTACTTCCTGCCGGGAAGCTGTAGTCGGTTAATGCGAACTCGGCACTATTTTTTTGAGTAGTAACGGACTGCGAGAAGCACGTGCTTCCTGCTGTCAGCATAACCTTCTGCGGGGCTACATCTACCAAGGGCTTTTCTACTCTAAACGTAAACTTGAGTACATACGCCATGTGCTCGAAGGCGATGGGGCTGGGGCATACGCCGTTTTCGATGGTAATGCCTTTGGCTATCATGGGTAGCTTTTGGGTGCCAAAGGGCTGGGTGTCGTTAGCTGATTGGTAGGTGGGCACAATGACTTCACTACCAAGATTTATATCGGCAAAGTATATTTTCCCGTTTGTAACGCTCACTCCACTTACATCGCCTACCGCTGTGAAGTTTGCTGTTTTGCCCTCGTTGGTAATATCAGTGGCGGCTTCAATTTTGTAGGTTGCTTTTATGGCGTTGCCGTATTCTGCGCGCACAAATATTTCGTCGCCTACTTCCCATCTTAGTTCCAGCTTTTCGGCTCCAAATACTCCGGTGTCGGTAACGCTCATGCGTGTATCGGCCGGTGCTGGCATGGTTGCTGTAATGGTTGCTTTGGTATTGGGGGTTTGTGGCTGTTGGTTTAGTACGTCATCGTTTGTACATGCCACTGTTGTTGCTATGGCTATTATGGCCAGTGCATGGGTAAATAATTTATTCTTTTTCATCGTAAGGTTGTTTAGAAAGTTAATAGATCGTTCAGCATATCTTCCATCTCTTGCAATGAGCTTGCTTGCTGGTGTTTGGTTCCGGTGTGTGTAGCTCCGGAGCTGCTACTTTGAAAGATACCTCCTCCGTCTCCAACGTCGGGCAGTGTGTTACTTCCAGTCATTACACTGGCTTCGTTTTGCACTTCAATCACCTCTATTCGAGGTTGCTGATAGGTTTGTTTACTGGTTAAATTCCTCATATGTATTTGTTCTTTTAAAAATTCTCACAAAATTAAAGATACAAAACAGATGTGGCGTCAGCACTAAACGTGTATTTGTTAGCACTACGTAAAAGTATTTAGCACTGCGTAAAGAAACTTAGCACTGCGTAAAAAAAAGAAGGTTTTAGCTTGTTAAATTAACGATTTTTCCATTGGCGGAATGTCAAGCCTGTTTGTTTTTTGAACGTGCGACTGAAGGTGGAGGCATGAGTAAAACCTGACATTTCGGCTATCTGTTCTTGGGTAAGATGTGGGTTTTCCATCATCAATTCTTTAGCGAATTCAACGCGTTTGCGATTAATAAATTCGTAAAAATTGCACTGGAACTCTTCATTGATAATGCGCGAAACATAGGTGCGGTTCGTCTTAAGTTCGAAGGCAATATCGTCTAAGGTAAGGGTGGAGTGAAGAAACTTTTTTTCTTCGTCAATCAATCGATTGAATAGTGGAAGCATTTTATTTCTATGGGCCTCGTTGACCTCTTCAAGGGGCTCGTCTTCTTCTGTGGGTAGCTTCCCTTCTGTATGGAGAAGGTGCTGGGAAATAGGCTTGGTTTTGTACACATGATACCCCATGTAGAAGATGCATACGCCCGTTAGACTCATAAGTACATATTTGGACGAGTAATAGACTTCGGGAGACGCTCCCCATAGAAAAGCAGCTACAAGCCCGATGAACAGAAAAATAAAAAGCCCAATCAATACTGCACGGTTGTTTTCAATGGATTTTCCTTCTAAGTTGGAAAAGAAGTTTTGAACCCCTTTTCTGTACCGGATAACATTTAATGTAGAAAGAGATAATACAGCTATTATTTGTATGAAAAAAACGACGTAGTATATTTGTAGACTCACTAAGTAAAGCAACCATTGAGGTGTTCCCGGTACAAACTGGTAAGTGTCCTGATTTTCAATAACTGTTTGTATATATTTGATGGACTGCTCTTCGCCCATACGCAAATAAAGGAAGGCAGAAATACCTCCGAGAATAAGCCCGGGCAGAAACCATATATATTGCTTCCAGGTTAATGCTTTTTGGGTGTTCAATGCCCAAAAATAAAGATAGAGAAGTGGAAATATAAATAATGTCAGGGTTATGTCAACTATATCTAGCTTGTAATAAAGTTTATAATTATCAATACCACCGAAAAGCATGATCCATACAAATGTGCAGGCACTCAAGACGAACATGAGTACCATCCATATATTCTGGGGTCTGTTATTACTTTTTTTATTCAACAACAGAAGCGCTGCCCAGTATATGGAGACAAAGCATGGTAGGTGCAGAATCATGTTATGTATAATAATATCCATATTGCTGTTTTGAACAGACAAATATAACGAATTATTAAAGCAGAGCAAATTGTTTTACACTATTTCCTGACTTTGCCTATGCATCACCTCCTTATTTGGCTGTTTCTAACTCTTGCCCTCTTTCTCCTGATATTCGGAAGGTAAAACGCCAAACTCTTCCTTGAAATACTTTCTGAAATACTTGGGATTACTAAATCCTGTTTGATATGCTATTTCGGAAACAGTTTGTTGGCTTTCGCGTAAATACTGTGCGGCACGCTTTAAGCGGATAATTGTACGTTTCATAGAATTTTGTATGGTTAACAGGTACAATATTCGCAAAAAAAACTCTGTTTATCAACAATTCGTAAGGAATATTGAAAAGGGGTTAACAATACTCCCCCTTTTTTGCAACAAAACGTCGGGTGCAACCCAATAAACCAGCCTCCAGTAATGTTTAATCATTTTTTTTCTATACATTTGTTTTACTAATAGAATCTCGATGAAGATTTATTTTCCGAGTGTATCAATTAAATAAATAAAAATGAAACTAAAAAGCTACATTGCCGCTCTCATTGTCTTTACAATGGCAGCGTGCACCCGCGAAGAAACACCAAACATCCCCACAGGAAAACCAGTAACCATCACCGCAGGTATCAAACAGCAGGCAGACACGCGCATAAACTTTGAAGTAGGCGAGGATGCCACCAAAGTATTGTGGGCGGAGGACGATAAATTCACCATCTGCTACGCGGACGACGAGAATTCGAACTTGCACATCTTCACCCTCGTCGGCGGCGCAGGAACCACCAGCGGAACATTCAATAACTATAGCCTGGGCGACATAGCCGTGCCCGAAGCAAACATCCACGCCGTGTATTACGGAAACTCCTCACTCCCCGTAAACACGCCGGGTATTAACACTGGCTTCGACTCGCAGGACGGCACCGCAACCAACTGCCACCTCATGGTAGCAACGGTAGATAACACCACCCCCGAGTTCACCAACTGGGGCGCGTTGAACTTCGCCTTCGAAAACAAAACCGCCATCCTCGAAATAACGCTCAAAAACGCAGATATTAAAGATAAAACCTTAGAAAACATCAGCATATCAGCCGAAGGACTAGTTGAAATGGCTTATTACACCTTCGACGGAGGTGGCTGGACAAGCGTAGTTAAGAACGCAACCATCGAAATCGAAGCAAGTAGCCTTGCCGACAAGGATGGGTACCCCATCATCCGCATTGCCCAACCGCCGCTTGGCGAAGCAACAGGCATCATCACCATAAACGCCACCTGCGGCGAGGTAGAATACACCGCCACACTGGAGAGCGGCAAGTTCGGTGCAGCAAAGATGTACATCGCCGAGACAAATATGACCGAGGTTGACAAAATAATGAAGTTCACCGTAGTGGCCGACGAAACAGATAAAGAGTTTACACTGCCATTCTACACCACCACCGGCTCGTACATCCTGACGGTGTTCTGGGGAGACGGCAACATGGGCACAATTGGCGCAGGCACGCTTAAGGAAGACGCCACCACCAAGCATATCTACACTACCCCGGGCACCTACACCATCACCCTAATCAGCAGCGCGCCGTCTACAGAAGATCAAATGCCCGATTGGTACCTCCCCATCACTGCAGCCAACAAAGCCATGCTGAAATCGATGGATACGCCCATGTTGAGGATGGCCGGCACCGATCTTTCTGATATGCTCTACGCGGGCATGCGCCTCGAAAGCATCCACCCAGCCCTGTTTGCCAAGAACACGGGTGCCACAATATTCACCGGCTGCTTCTACGAGTGCACTGCCCTGAAAGAAATACCCGCCGGGCTCTTCCACGGGCTGGAGGATGCCATGAACTTCCAGCATTGCTTCTATGGCTGCACCTCCGCCAAGGTAAATCCTGATATCTTCTGCAATGAGACCACAGAAATGAGCACACGCTTCGCCGGCAAGGAGATAGTTTTCGACTATTGCTTCGGAAACGTGGGCAGCGCCATCACCGACGGCGATGCAGGCACCGCGCCAGCCTTGTGGAACTATATGGCCACGAAAAAAGACAGCAACAACTGCTTCACCGGCTGCTCGAACATGACGAATTACGCCATAATCCCCAACGAATGGAAAGGATTGTAACCATAACCCCAAATATTCACTTTAACCCATATAATAATGAAAGCAAATTATCAAACCCCCGCCATCGAAGTAATTAAACTCGAAAGCGAAGGCATCATCGCCGCCAGCATCCAGGGCCTGCCCAACGAAGATTGGGGCATCTACGTCCAAAACCCCGCCGCAGGCGAAGTAATAAACAATATTAACCCAGACAATAAAGCGTAAACCAATGGATTTTACCGCAGAGTGACGCAGAGTTGCGCAGAGTTTCAAGTACCATGCGGCATCGCAACTAAAAACTCCGCGAAACTCCGCGTACTCTGCGGTGAAAAAACCAATAACCAACAGTATATGAAAGCAAAAATCTTATTAGCCGCCGCCCTCGCCATCAGCATGGCAGCGTGCACCCAAGACGACAACACCGAAGCCCTCGCAGGCAAACCGGTAACCATCACCGCAGGCATCAACCAAAAGGCAGACACACGAGTGGACTTCAACGTAGGCGAAACATCGACCCAAGTGCTCTGGAAGGAGGGCGACACCTTCAGCATCCACTACGAAGGCGCCGCATCCGCCCTGTATGAATTCGCGCTCGACCCTAATGACGCAGGAAAAACCAGCGGAGCATTCACCTGCCAAAACCTGCCCGCAGGCGACGTGCCCACAAAAGCCATCCATGCATGCTATTATGGTGGGAGTGTTACATATGCCGACGTAAAGACCTATCTAGCCGCCTTCTACTTGCAAGACGGAACAGGAGTCAGCTCCCACTTCATGGGAGCAACGGTAGACAACACCTCGGGCAACATCAAGGAGTGGAAAGATTTGGACTTCAACTTCGAGAACAAAACAGCTATGCTCGAGTTGACGCTCAAAAACCCAGCCTTCGACAAGGCATTCATCAGCAACATCACCCTCACTGCCCCCGGATTGGTGAGCAGTGCCAAGTACACCTTCGCCACCGGCGAGTGGACGAACCCCAGCATCGGTACAACCATCAAAATCAGCGATATCTCTTACAATACCGGCGAAGAATTCACCATCTACGTAGCCCAACCCGTGCTGCCCGACGTTGCAACAGGCCCCATCACCATAACCGCCACCGCCGGCGGCACGGATTACACCGCCATACTGAAGAGCGGCAAGTTCGGCGCAGCAAAAATGTACATCGCCGAAGCCACCATGACCGAGGCCGACAAAACAATGGCGTTTACCGTAGTGGCCGACGAAACAAACAAGGAGATTACACTACCATTCACCGGCACCTCCGGCGATTACACCCTGACGGTGAACTGGGGAGACGGCACCATAAGCACAATCGACCCCAGAACCAATGCGGAAGTAACCACCACGGCGCACACCTACGCTGCGGCAGGCACATACACGGTGAACCTGACCAGCACCGCAGCGTCAACCGCCGTGCAGATGCCCAAATGGGACCTCTCCGTCGGCGCAGACATCGGCGCCATGCTGAAATCCATGGATACGCCCATGCTGAAGATGAACGCCGACGATTTTTTCTATTTATTCTCCGAATGCAAGAAGCTCGAAACCATCCCGGCAGATCTGTTTGCAAAGAATAAGACCGCCACAAGCTTCAACATGTGCTTCTACAGCTGCACCGCCCTGAAAGAAATACCCAACGGGCTCTTCCACGGGCTGGATGATGTCACGAGCTTCGCCGGCTGCTTCTATGGCTGCACCGCCGCCAAGGCAAACCCCTACATCTTCTGGCCCGAAGGTACAGATTTGACCACGTACTTCGCCAGCAGGACGATAGGCTTCTCGAATTGCTTCTATAACGTAGGCAGCAACCTCCAAAGCGGCTATGCAGGCGTCCCCCCAGCCCTGTGGAATTGTACGTTCGCAGGTGTTACCAAGACCAACTGCTTCGACGGATGCGAAAACATGACGAATTTCGCCGATATCCCCGACGATTGGAAGTGATTGTAACAATAAACCCACATTGCAAGCAAGAAACAGATAAAATTCACCCTTGCGATGCGCATTGCAAGCAAGGAAATAACTAAAATCAATTAAATAATTATCAAAACAAAAATACGAAGCATTAATTTAACGCGAAACTCGCGTTTAATAACCCACAAAAACCAATGAAATGAAAACAGAAATCGATTACACCCAAGCACCCCATAACTATACAATATGCCTTAATCAGGAATGTCTCCAAGCAGACACTTGTTTAAGACAACTTGTAGAAAGAAGCATACCAGACCACATTCAAAGATGCTCCGTCGTCATGCCTAAATATTTGGCTTCGCTTAAAGGTGCTTGCCCACTTTATCATTCATCTGCCAAAGTGCGTTTTGCTCAAGGCTTTATTAAAATGATAGAGCATCTACCCTACAAACAAATGCGAATGGTTATTGCCCAATTATCAGCTCATTTTGGTCGGAGAACCTACTATAGGGTTCGTAAAGGAGAACGTCTACTCTCTCCATCCGAACAAAGAAGCGTTTTGGATATACTTAAAAGTTGTGGCGTGTCTCATCCTCAAGAATTCGACGCATACATAGAATTGTATAATTGGTAAGCTATCTTTCTTTAGCTTTTTTATTCATGCAGTGGTAAGTTGTGCCAACGCGTTGGCACTGTCGTGCCACCGTTGATGCACAATAGTGCCAACGCGTTGGCACAACTTTGCCAGTAGCGTGGCACAGGTATAGCCCTTTTAACATCTTCGCTCTTTATTGATAACAAATTTGTTGCCCGTTAGCCATTTTTTCTCCCTCTTGTGAAACAAAACTTAAGCCTTTGACGATTACTTCTTTTTATCTTTGTCGGAATTAGAACATATTTCTCAACCATCTTATACATTCAGATAATGAAAAGAATTGTAACGCTATTAGCTTGTTTTGTTTTTGTAACCAATTGTGCACTCTTTGCGCAAGTTACCTTTAAAAACCCCATTATTACCGGTATGAATCCCGACCCCAGTATTTGCAGGGTGGGTGATGACTTCTATTTGGTAACCTCTACTTTCGAGTACTTTCCCGGACTACCCATTTATCACAGTAAAGACTTGGTAAACTGGAAGATGATTGGTCATGCACTGACTACGCCCAAAAGCAACCCTTTGAAAGGAGCTAAGGCATCTTGGGGTGGGCAGTATGCTCCTACGCTTCGATATCACGATGGCACCTTTTATATTATCGGTACTAACTACGGTGGCGAAGGCTCACGCGGAATCTCTTATGTAAGCGCCAAAGACCCTGCCGGTCCTTGGTCGGACCCCATCTGGATAGGAGAGTGGTATGTTGACCCCTCACTCGATTTCATCGATGATAAAGTTTACTACCTCAGCCCCGACAATGCAGGCAACTTTCTACTGGGTACGATAGATTTAGAAACCGGAAAATTCATCGAACCGTTGCGTAAAGTGGCATCCGGATTGGGTGGCTCCTCACCCGAAGGACCTCACTTCTATAAAGTAGGTGATTACTACTACATTATGTCTGCCGAAGGCGGAACGGGATACGAGCATCGCGAAGTGATACAGCGTAGTAAATCGCCTTGGGGGCCTTATGAGCCAAGCCCAACGAACCCGGTGCTCTCCAATATGAATGTTCGTGAACATCCTTTCCATGCTATAGGACATGCCGATTTGGTGCAACTGAAAGATGGTAGCTGGTGGGCAGTTTGTTTGGGAATACGTCCGAAAAACGGAAAATTCCAGCATTTGGGACGCGAAACATTTCTGGCACCCATCACTTGGGATGCCAATGGGTGGCCCAAAGTAGGTACCGACGGCATTGTAAGAGAAGAGTTTCCCAAGCCCAACCTCCCCTTGCATGTGTGGGAAAAAGACCCTACCCGGGATCATTTCAACAGTACCGAATTAAAACTGTATTGGAACTTCCTCAGAAATCCCTATGCGAAAGACTGGTCGCTTACCGAAAGGCCTGGCTATTTGCGCCTCAACGGTTCGGAACTGAATTTCAGCCAGAACGATTCGCCTGCTTTTGTAGGCAGAAGGCAAACAGCTTTTGATATAACTGCCTCAGCGAAGGTAGACTTCACACCTGTAACCGATAACGAAGAGGCCGGACTGATAGTCAGGGCCGATGATAAAAACCACTACGATCTGCTCATTACCCGTTATCACGGTAAGAGGGTTGTTATGCTCCGCAAGTATTTACAGGATAGAGTAGCCGAAGTAAATTATAAAGAGATTCCCAATGGGGAGATTGTATTGCAAATTACTGCTACTGCTTCAGAATACAAATTTTGGGCGTATAAAGAAGGAAAAGATGCAAAGTTGGTAGGTACAGCCACCACTAAAGATGTATCGAACGAAAAGATAGGTGGTTTTACCGGTGTATTCATTGGCATGTATGCCTCAGGAAATGGTAAAGCAAGTACAAATCCGGCGGATTTCGACTGGTTTGATTTTAAAGAAGGGGCGGAGAGGGGCAATTAAGCTCTTATATAAATCAAGGCTACAGAGGCTGTCCTGAATGGGTTGGGATAGCCTCTTAACAATATAACCCTTTATTCATAACAAAAATTCCCCTGTCAATTTGTGTAAAAGCCCCACATGTGAAACATTATAAAAGGGACTGCAAATCCGTGGCAATAAGATAGAAGGACTCAAAATATCAGTAGATAATGGCGACTGGAAAGTAGTTAGCGGCAAGATAGAAGGAGATAAATTAGTGATATCGGCTAACGAATTACAATCTGCCACTAAAGTAAATATCAGTTATTGTTTTGATGACGACAGTATCGGGAATCTGTTTTCAACAGAAGGAGTTCCTGTGGTGGCGTTTAGGGCGGAGGTGTAGGAAGACTAAAACAAAGGCGTATCAATTTTGAATACGCCTTTGTTATTTACTTATTAAATTTTCTTTCCGATATAGAACGCATAACCATAAAAGGCTTTGTATTTGTGATACAAGCTCTCTTCATAGCGTTGCCCGGCAATGAGTTTCTCTGCCGTTGGGTTACCTGCATACTTCTTTAAGAAATTTTCTTGTGCTACACTACATGGCTTGTAGAAATGCTCTGTCCAACAATTCTCGGGAATGATAAATGTGGCAACAGGTACATATCCTGCCTTTTGCAACTGAGCAACCTTGTTTGGAATGGTATCTATCTCAGGATAATTTGCCATCCAGAAATCGGTAATCTCATCAGGACGCTCATCAGTAAACCATGATGCTTCGGATGCGGCAATGTAACCACCCTGTTTTAGATACTGTTTCCACTCATTTAGACCCCGTTCGAAGCCGATATTGTAGATAGCGCCTTCCGACCAGATTAGGTCTAAAGATTCTTTTTCAAAAGGAAGATTGTCCATTGATCCAACTAAACCTTTTACTCGATCTTGCAGACCTAACTGTTCTGCATTGCGATTGAAGATGTGGATGAAATCAGGAAACAAATCGAGTCCGGTAACTTTTCCCGGAACATGTTGAGCCAATACCATCGTTTGTCCACCTGTTCCACAACCCAGATCGGCAATGCGAGATTCTTCCGTGAGATTATCAATAAAGCTTAATGCTTTGATCGTTGTTTCGGGGCTTCCAGGCCCTTGGCGTTCTACATTGGCGAAGTATTCGCAAATAAGATTGAAGTCGAATTCATGGATAGAGTGAACTGAATTATTATTATTACTCATGATGTTTATATATTATTGTTTTGACACTGAGGTAGGAGGTAAGCACCTATCACATGTCGTTATTTGTTGTAATATGTATATATGAAAATAACCCGGGCAAGAATATGCCTGAGTATAAATTAAGGGATAACCTTGACAGAACGCCAAAGGTTATTTACTTCACCAAATCCTTCTTTGTTTTTAGCATAGGGTGGCAAAGATAATAGTTTTTGGGATTTTCAAAAAAAAATATCCTTGAAATATATTGTATTTCAAGGATATACTTTGTTTTTCTACTCTTAAAGGAGTGGTATCACCAGGAATCGAACCGGGGACACAAGGATTTTCAGTCCTTTGCTCTACCAACTGAGCTATGATACCTTAACCGTTTGCAAGTGCAAAAATAGAGAAACTTTTTGAAATTCAAAAGAGTTTCTTCTAAGTAACTAATCTTTTTTTTCTTGCAGAGGGTTCCAGCCTTGTGCTTTGAGTTCAAACTCTTGTCCGTCACGCGAGATAAGAGCGCAACCCAAGTCCTCTTTGGTAATATGCCCGATAACTTTTACGCCCTCTATTTGTTGTACTTGTTCGTGACTTGTTAAGGGAACAGTAAAAAGCAATTCATAATCTTCACCTCCATTAAGGGCGCAGGTGGTGAGGTTCATATTGAATTCCTCGGCCATAACAGCTGTTTGGTAATCAATAGGAATATGCTCTTCATACACACGGCAACCAACTTTGCTTTGCGTGCAAATGTGTAACAGTTCAGAAGAGAGACCGTCGGATATGTCAATCATGGAAGTAGGGAGGATGTTGTGCTTGGCAAGTTCCTTAATAATGTCATAACGCGCTTCGGGTTTAAGTTGGCGCTCAAGCAGATACTCTTTTCCTGTAAAATCGGGTTGAACATCCTGTTCTCCTTTGAAAACAGCTTTTTCTCGCTCTAACAATTGTAATCCCATATAGGCAGCACCCAAATCTCCGCTTACACAAATAAGGTTTGTCTCTTTAGCTCCGTTGCGGTAGACAACCTTTTCGGCCTCGGCATCGCCAATGCATGTGATAGAAATGGCTAATCCGGTGAGGGAAGAAGTGGTGTCTCCACCTATGATGTCTACATTGTATTGCTGGCAAGCCAAGCGAAGCCCATCATAAAATTCGTCAAGGTCTTCTACATGGAATCGTTTCGACAGAGCAATGGAAACGGTAATTTGTCTTGGTGTGCCATTCATGGCACATATATCCGAGAAATTAACGATGGCTGATTTATAACCTAAATGCTTTAGAGGTGTGTAAACCAGGTCGAAATGCACACCTTCCATAAGCATGTCTGTAGTTACAAGCACGCGCTTATCGGGGTAGGAGAGGACAGCAGCGTCGTCTCCTACTCCATAAAGGCTTGATTCATTATTTAAACTGAGTGAATCGGTAAGATGTTTAATCAAACCAAACTCGCCCAATGTAGCTATTTCTGTACTCATCAATTATGCGCGATTTATCAACTCTCTCATGATTGCTGTCATGAACGGTTGTACTTCATTGGCAGCTTTTTGTACTTCTTCGTGCGAAACTTCTACAATCTTACCCTCTACGCCAAGATCGGTAATGATAGACATGCCGAATACTTTAATTTTACAATGGTTGGCTACAATTACCTCAGGAACAGTTGACATGCCTACGGCGTCTGCACCCCAAATGCCAAACATCTTATATTCGGCCGGTGTCTCGAAAGTAGGACCTTGTGTGCCCAGATAAACTCCTTCTTGTACCTTGATGCCTTTTTCTTTCGCTATTTCTTTCGCTTTTGTTATCAGCTCTTTAGAGTAGGCTTCGCTCATATCGGGGAAACGATCGCCATACAAGTTTTTGCCACGTAGTGGATGTTCGGGGAAGTAATTGATGTGGTCAGTAATAATCATAAGGTCGCCAATTTCGAAATTTGCGTTTGTGCCACCACTGGCATTGGATACGAAAAGAGTTTTAATCCCCAACTCTTTCATTACCCTAACAGGGAATGTACATTCTTGCATGGAATATCCTTCATAGTAATGGAAACGTCCTTGCATAGCCATAATGTCTTTATTGCCCAGTTTGCCGAAGATTAGCTTTCCACTATGTCCTTCTACCGTTGAAATAGGAAAATTAGGGATATCTTCGTATTGTATTTCATACTTTTCTGTTATTTCATCAACTAAACGTCCTAAGCCAGTTCCCAGAATAATAGCTGTTTCTGGACTTGTATTCATTCTTTCCTTAAGAAATAGTGCGGTCTCTTTTATTTTTTCTAGCATAACCATATATATATTTATTAAACAAATGTTGTTGTCCTTGTAGTATTTGTACTTCAATTGGCAGCGCGTAAATATACTGCTTTATATTTTGATTTGAAAATGTTGCGTTTACTAATCGACTGGCATCCTTCTCGGTAGTAATGATCAGTTTTTCTCCTTTCAGTGCTGCAAAGCGCTCTTCGATGGTTTTGATATCCTTACTGGTAAAGTTATGATGATCACCAAATGTAAGCGTTTCTATTTGCCCGGTGTATTTTCCTATCTCTTTGATGATAGATTCGGGAGCGGCAATACCTGTAACCAATAAAACACTTTCCTCCTTTTTTATAGAAGAGAGAAGCCGTTTCTCTTTTTCTTTAGATAAGATAGGTGTGAGTTTACCATATACAAAGGTCGAGAAGAAAAGTTTCTGATAAGGATACAGTTGTAACTTCTTAGCTATGATATTGTATTCTATTGGTTTCAAATCAGGAGGACACTTGGTGACTACCACAACCTGCGCCCGGTCTTTAGCTTTGGCAGGTTCGCGCAATCTTCCGGCGGGCAGCAGTGTGTCGTAACAAAAGAGCCTGTGATAGTCCGTTAGCAAAATATAAACTCCGGCATGCACATAACGGTGTTGGAATGCATCATCCAACAGAATAACGTCTGGTCTGTCTTCTTTGGTCTTGAGTAGCTGCTCAATACCTTCTACACGACTTTCGGCAACAGCTAGGGTTACCTCAGGGAATTTATTTTTGATTTGAAAAGGCTCGTCGCCAATAGTTTGTGCGGTACTTTGCTCATTGGCAAGAATATATCCTTTGCTTTTTCTTTTATAGCCACGGCTCAGTACAGCAATGCGGAAATCGTGTTGAAGCAGTTTGATTAGATATTCAGTGTGTGGGGTTTTGCCTGTACCACCTACGGCTATATTCCCAATGCATATAACAGGAACGTCAAAACTCTTTGACCGGAGTATTCTCCAGTCAAAGAGCTTATTTCGTAGACCAACCCCTATTCCATAAAGGAATGACAGAGGATACAGCCACTTATTTATCTTAACAAACTTCTCATCCATTATTTTAGTTGATACTCAACTCAAATGGTACACGCGCTTGCATGAAGTCTGCGTTCTCCATATTTTGTAAGAGTCTAAAGCTTTTATAATAATCGCCTAAATTACTCTTTATTAATTTATTTTGGATATAGTTTGTCGGCTTTTCTTCTAAAATAGACGAGAAAACACTTTTTTTGGCAGGATAGCTTACCAATGTATAGTTCTCTACCTCAGCCTTTTCTACTGCAATGCTAAGTGCTTTGTCTAATCCACCGAGTTCGTCGACCAGTTTTAGTTCCTTTGCCATAACACCGGTCCAGATACGTCCTTCGGCTATTTTTGCCAGTTCTTCTTTCGGTATATCACGTCCTTCAGAGCAACGGGTAAGGAATAGATCATAGGTTTGATTCACCATCATTTGCAATAAAGCTTGTTCGTCGGTGTTAAGTGGGCGGGTCATGTTTCCGAAGTCCGAGAACTTGTTGGTTTTTGCCAAGTCGTACTTCAAACCTACTTTTTTGCTTAGTTCGCCGAAGCTTGGGAACATTCCGAAAACTCCAATTGAGCCGGTAAGTGTAGTTGGTTCGGCAACAATGCAGTCGGCGTTGCATGCCATGTAATAACCACCCGATGCAGCATAGTCGCCCATAGAAACTACTACTGGCTTTTCTTTCTTCAGCTCTTCGATGGCATACCACATCTGTTCCGAGCCAAACGCACTACCTCCACCTGAGTTGATACGTAACACCACTGCCTTTACATTTTTATCTTCTTTAAGTTTGCGCAAGTCGCGAATTACTTTGCTGGAGTTAATTCCGTCTGCATAAACAGAAGAAGATGAACCCATGTCAATGTCTCCGTATGCATAGTAAACAGCTACGATGTTTCCACTTTTATCTTTTGGAACATTACGTTTGATGTTCTTCATGTCGTTCATGCTTAGTGTGTTTAGCTTATCGTCTTCATCTACACCAACCATCTTTTTAAGATAATCTCTCACATCATTCTTATAGATAAGGGTATCTACTAACCCTTCGGCTACACATTCTTCCGATGGGTAGAATATTAGCATCTTATCGGCTATTTCATTTAGCTTTTCTTTAGAAAGATTGCGAGACTCGGATACACCAGCTAGTTGTTGATCCCATACAGAGTTAATGTATGCATTAATTTGTTCGCGGTTAGCATCGCTCATTTTGTCTTCAATAAAAGGCTCTACTGCTGCTTTGTAGGTTCCTACACGTACAATTTGCATCTCAATACCCAGTTTGGCGAGTAACTCTTTATAGAACGTGGGTTGCGAAGCCAATCCTCTCCATTCTATTTTACCAATGGGGTTAAGTAATACTTTATCGGCAACAGATGCCATGTAATACAAACCTTGCGTGTAAGCATCGGCATATGCCACAATGAATTTGCCCGACTCTTTGAAATCTACCAGCGCATCACGTATTTCTTGTCGCGAGGCAAAGGAAGCACCTGTTAAGTATTCGGCGTGAATATAGATACCTTTAATATCTTCGTGTTCTTTTGCTTTCTTGATGGAAGCTAGGATATCATCCAACCCGTAGGTTGTCATGTTATCTCCAAATAGTTTGTCAAACGGATTATCTATTGATCTTTCCGATAATCCTCCGTCCATAGTCAGCATCATCACGGAGTTCTTTTTTACAATAGTTTCCGTTTCGGATGTCGATAAGATACCAGCTAAGGATACAACGCTGATAAGAAATAGCACAACGCCCGCTATAATAAGCCCTGTAATTGTTGCCAGTGTGTACTTTAAGAAATCTTTCATTGTTTTTTCTGTTTTGTTTGCCAATAGGTTGCCACAATTAGCAAAAGTAAATAATCAATTTGTAATTTACCTAATAAGTCGTTGACTTTGTACAATAATCACACTTTATCGTCTTCTTTTTTTAGTTATTGAGTAAATACGCTTAATATACACTCCAAATGTAGTTTTACTAAATAGGTCTTCACCTTCACATATCGCTGTAAGTATATGGTAATGAACGAGTTCCTTGTGAAGCCCCCCTCTTTTATCTTTCACAAGGTTTTCACGACCAATTTCTGACTGTTTTTGTACTAAGAAAACAGTCAGAAACGAGGTAAAAAACAGTCGGAAGTGAGGTGAAAAACAGTCAGAAAAAAGGACGAACAAATCTTGTTCTCCGTCGGCCATAGTCTCGCCTCCTGTCAACCATAGGCGCACGCTCTGTCAACCATAGTCTCACGCTCCGTCAGCCATAGTCTCACGCTCCGTCAGCCATAGTCTCACGGTCGCTCATCCATAGGCGCACAATCGTCCGTCCATAGGTTAGGGTAACAGCTATAATCTGTTGTAGGAATTTGTTTAAAACTCTGCTGTCAGCGATACGTTAATCTGCCGTGAAGTGAGGTAATTAGGTACTGCAAACTGATTATTTTCATAGTCAGATACCCAGTAGTAGGAGCTGGTGTTGCTCATATCTAACAGATTGAACACTTCTACCCCCAGCCAGATGTTGCGGAAATAACGACTGAATTTACCATATTTACTTTTGTCGTTGTTACTGAGTAAGCAGCGATACATACCTATATCCACTCGCTTATAGGGCGATGAACGATACAGACTTTCTTCACGTCCACCGTGTGGCGTTCCAAAAGGTAACCCTCCGGCTAGATTTGCCTTGAGGTTCATCTTCCAAAGTTTACTGCCGGGAAAATAATCGGTAAAGAAGAGCGATATGTTATAGCTTTGGTCTGTTGGACGTGGAAGCCAGCGGCCGTTTATTTTTTCTTCTGTCTTCATCAACGATAGACTAAGCCATGAATCGGTACCGGGTACAAACTCACCGAATAACTTCATATCCAATCCGGTAGCATAGCCTTTAGCGCAGTTGTAACCGTAATAGCTGATGCGAAGGTTGTCTATATTATAAGGAACAAGATTACTCAGTGCTTTGTAGTATAATTCGGTAGTAAAACGAAATGGACGATCGGCAATGCGGAAGTTGTAATCGCCTCCAGCCACAAAATGAATGGATCGTTGGGACTTTATGCTCTTGTTAAGCGAGGCGTATGAGGTGCCGTCTACTGTAATAGTGTCACGAAATTCTTTGTAGAAAGGTGCCTGATAATATACCCCTGTTGCCAGTCGAAAGGTAAACTGCTCGTTAGCTTCGGGTATTAGCGATAGTGAGGCGCGTGGGCTAAAGATAAATTCTTCATTCCAATCCCAATAACTGCCACGTACCCCTGCAGTAAGCGAGAACAATCCCAAACCCGATTGAAACCGGTATGTGTCTTGCGCATAAAAAGAGAAGCGGTTGCTCTTGATATGGTTCTTTGCCGAGAGACTATACGTGAGTTGTGGTCCATCTGGTACGTGTGGCATGGAGTAGCCGGAAGAGTCACGCATTTCCCACTCCTTAAGTGTTTCTTTTATTTCCTCGCGTTTCATCTCCACCCCCCAACGAAGCGCATGTCTTTCGATGCGGTGTAAACCCGATAATGTGTATGTTTGTACATTGGCACTCAAATAATTGCGCGCATGCTCCATGTAAGTTCCTATACCGATGTTTTCGCTTTCTTCTTCATCTTCACCACTACCCAAGTCGCTTAACCAATATTGCCCGGTAATATCGTATGTTTCTTGCTCTTTGGTTTTGAAGGCCGAGGCTTGTAGCGTAACCTGATGGTTTTCGCCGGCATGGTAAGTCAGACTTCCCGAGCCAATGAAGGTGCGAAAAACATCGCGTTCTTTTCCCTCAAAGTAAACTTTGAATTTCTTTATGTCCGATAATGTGCCGAAACGTGTTTCGCGATCTTCGGGTTTGAAGTTGTATTTATTTTCAGAAATATTTCCGATAATCTGTATTTCCCATTGTTTGGAGGGTGCCCAGTTAAGGTAGGTTTGATAGTCAATGTATCGTGGGTCGTATTCTCCCTTGGTATCTAAGGTGCCAAGCAGGTAGCTATTGGACTTATAACGAATGCCATGTGTCCAACTCAGGTTTTTGGCGGAAACCCCTGCGTACGCCGAACCGCCTAGCAAACTAAGCCTTGCAGAACCTTCGGTCTTTTCTACTTTCTTGTAAGTAATGTCGAGTACGGAAGACATTTTATCTCCGAACTTTGCGTCATATCCTCCCGTAGAGAAATTGACCGCCGAAACCATATCCGAATTAAGAAAACTCAATCCTTCCTGTTCTCCCGAGCGAATAAGCAACGGACGATAAATTTCAATGCCGTTTACATACACCATATTCTCGTCAAAACTTCCGCCACGTACATTGTACTGTGAGCTTAGTTCATTTCGTGAACTAACCCCTGCCTGCATGGAAATCATCGACTCAATAGCATTCCCGGAGGCATCTGGCATAAGCTTACTGCTTTGCGCGTCTAGCTGTTGGAAACTGCTGGTTTGACGTCGCCGTTCGGTAATGGTTATTTCGCTCAGTTCGTAATCGGCTACGGGTAATACCATGTTGATACTTATATTTCCCTTGGGCTTATGAAGTGTACGTTTGCGCGTTTGGTAACCCAGCATGGAGTAAATCACTGTTACAGTGTCTCGTGATTGAAAGGTAAGAGCGTATTTTCCTTTCAGGTTACTTACGGCACCCACTAGCATACCCTCTACTCTGACTGTGGCTAGCTCAATAGGTTCGCCGGCTTCGTCGGTAATGACTCCACCTATCTTTACAGTTTGTGCCGATAGAGAGAACGGCAGCAAGCTGAATAGAACTAAGATGATATATGTATAACGTGTATGAAGTTTCATTGATAATATAAACGTAGAAAATCTATTCTGCGTATATGTCGGTCGAAAAATAATTAAATCTACTTTAAGAGTAAAGCCATCTCATTACATTGTTCAGAAACTTCCAACGGATGCGAAACCACCTGCGGGTACTGCTTTGTTTGCCGCCAAATTGCAACACAAAGTCTCGATATCCATGTTTTCGGAATGGTAAGCCAACATCTACAAACTCAAGATGCCTGCATCCGCGTTCTTTAGCATCGCTCAGTGCAGCCCAAACCGAAAGGACACCAGGGTATTGTCTTAGATAGCTCTTTTTCATCCCACCCGAAAACCATAAGTATGCGTTATCTCCCGAAAAGAGTGTAACGGCTCCACCTATTATTTTCTTCTTGTATTTCACCACATAAATACAAGCCAATCCTTTACCGATAAGCCATTTGTGTATTTGTTCGAAGAAACCTGTAGGTGGAAAATACTTGCGGAAACGCAACGAGTAAATACGGTGAAGCAGTTTAGAAAATTCTACCGTTTCTTCTATAGAAGTAGCTTTGTGGATTTTCGCACCGTTTTTCAAACCGTTTTTGATTTGTCGCAGGCGCGAAGGACTAATCTGTTCTTCCACGTTTTCTACGCTATGCAGTGAGTTACGAACGCGTAGCCAGTTTATGGCAAAGTATTGGTTCTTGCGAAAATATTTATATCCGTCCAATGCATGATTCAGGTTGTGGAATTCTATTATAAATGAGTTGCGCATTGCTTCATCAGTAAGTCGTTCCAACATCACATCAAACACCTCTTCCTTTTCTATGTTGTTATCAAAGTATTCGCCCAACCCATAAATTTCGCAACGCCTGATCATGTTGGCGGGGATGAAGGAGGTTTGTCTTCGAAATGCTGCCAGCAACTTGGCAACAATCTTTCCATTTATTGAAGCTACAATAAGTAACGGTTCGTAACCTGCTGCTGCTTCATAAAGCAGAAACACGTCTTTGGAGTGAAAGATGTTAGTTCCGGGAAGTTCCGGAATGTCTTTGCTGTTGTAGTATGAAGTTAGCTTTAACGGCATATTGCAAATTTATACTATTCTTGCGGTTAATCGCTACATTTAAATCAAAAAAAAGCAAACTGTCCTCACGGATTGTTTGCTTTCTTTCCTATCTGTAGGATAGGGATAAGTCTCTGCGTGCGCAAATGTCTTCGGAATGACAACGACTAATAGAGCGATTGTTAAATTGTTTAGGGGTCTCATTTGCACCGCATAAACTTATTATTAGTTTTTCCATTGAGCTAAGGTTTAGGTTAGCTTAAGGTTAACGTTACAAAGCTATCCAAAAGTCTGTACATCTACAATGTCAAAATAGGTGGTAATTAGTTCTGTTTGGCTGATTTTACCTGTAAATTTCTTTTTCTAAGGCAATTATCAATGAGTTTTAAGCTAGT
The DNA here is from genome assembly GCF_010501015.1 of Bacteroides sp. 214. GTDB lineage: Bacteria > Bacteroidota > Bacteroidia > Bacteroidales > Bacteroidaceae > Bacteroides. The sequence goes on from NZ_QVML01000005.1 coordinate 24,219, forward strand.
TTTAAGCAGATGGTGTATCTTTGCCTTACATAAAGCAAACAAATTAGTTATGGAAAACTTTAGTGATTTAATAACCAAACGTCGTAGCGCTCGTAAATTTACTGACGAGCAACTCACACAAGATGAAGTAGTAACCCTATTGAAAGCAGCTTTGATGTCGCCTTCTTCCAAACGAACGAATGCTTGGCAATTCATAGCCGTAGATGATAAGGAAACACTTCGGAAGTTGGCTTATTGTAAAGAGCACGGTGCTGCTTTTGTTTCCGATGCCGCATTGGCTATTGTTGTTACCGCCGACCCTATGGCGAGCGACGTGTGGATTGAAGATGCCTCGGTGGCTTCTATTATGATACAGTTACAGGCAGAAGATTTAGGATTGGGTAGCTGCTGGGTGCAGGTGCGCGAACGCTTCTCCGCAAATGGTGAGCCGGCTAACGATTTTATTCATGAACTGCTGGATATTCCTTTGCAACTGCAAGTGCTTTCTATTATTGCTATCGGTCACAAAGCAGTAGAGCGCAAACCATTCAATGAGGAACACCTGCAATGGGAGAAAGTACACATTAATAAATACGGAGCAGAGTAACTGTCCATGAAGAATATAGAAGGAACAAAGGTAGCTTTCGTAGGAGCAGGTAATCTTGCCACGAATCTTGCCAAAGCAATGTATCGTAAAGGGTTTCGTATAGTACAGGTGTACAGTCGCACGGAAGAGTCTGCTCGCGCATTGGCTACTTCGGTAGAGGCGGAGTGGACAAACCAACTCTCTGAACTGACCACGCGTGCCGAACTTTACATTGTTGCTCTTAAAGATACGGTGTTACCGGATTTGTTGTCACAGCTAACCGCGCAGCGCGAACATGCTCTTTTTGTGCATACTGCCGGCAGTGTTTCTATGGATGTTTGGAAGACAAGCACAGCCCAACGATATGGGGTGTTCTATCCATTGCAAACGTTCAGTAAAGAACGCGAAGTGGATTTTGAGCAGATACCTTTTTTTATAGAAGCAGCTACGACACAAGATGTCGAATTACTCAGCGCAGTAGCAAAAACAATGTCGCGCAATGTTTACAATGCTACTTCTAAGCAACGGAAGAGTCTGCATCTCGCGGCAGTCTTTGCCTGTAATTTTACAAATCACTTATATGCTATTGCGTCGGATGTATTGGCCGAAAATGAACTACCATTTAACGCTCTATTACCTTTGATAGATGAAACTGCCGCAAAGGTACACCATCTTGCTCCGAAGCAGGCACAAACCGGTCCTGCTATTCGTTATGACGAGAATGTTATTAATACGCATTTGCAGATGCTTGCTGCACACCCCGATAAACAACAAGTATACCGTTTGCTCTCCGAAAGTATTCACCGGTATGCCGAAGCAGTAACCCCAAAAGAATAAATCATGTCTACGATTAATTATGATTTAACCCGGATAAAAGCTCTTGTCTTTGATGTCGACGGTGTATTAAGTACCGATGTGATGATGCTACATCCCAACGGAGAACCTATGCGAACTGTAAATGTAAAAGACGGATATGCCTTGCAACTTGCTGTGAAACAGGGTTTGCACGTAGCCATCATTACAGGTGGTAGAACCGAAGCGGTGCACAAACGTTTCACCGGGCTAGGTATAAAGGATATCTACATGGGTTCTGCAATGAAGATACATGATTATCGTCACTTCCGGGATAAATATCAACTTAAGGATGAAGAAATTCTCTATATGGGCGACGATATTCCCGATATTGAAGTACTTTCGATGGTTGGTTTACCCTGTTGCCCAAAAGACGCTGTTCCCGATGTAAAGAATATATCGCTTTACATTTCGCACTTTAACGGAGGTTGCGGCTGTGGTCGCGATGTTATTGAGCAGGTACTACGTACACAAGACAAATGGATGCTTGGCGATGCTTTTGGCTGGTAATAATTGGTAATAAATAAAACATAAAATGAAACATCCCTTAAAACAACTTCTCACTACAGCCGGATATCGTGTTATTCTGGCTTCGGCTTCGCCTCGCCGCCAAGAGTTACTTGCCGGACTTGGTATAGACTTCTCCATTAAAGTGCTTCCGGATGTGGACGAATCTTACCCGCCCACTCTTCAAGCTGAGGCTATACCTTTGCACATAGCACGTACGAAAGCAGCCGCTTACCAATCCAAGCAACTTCCTGACGAACTCATCATTACCGCCGATACCATTGTTTGGCTCGATGGTAAAGTGCTGGGCAAGCCTATGGATGATGCCGAAGCGTGTGAAATGCTTCGTATGCTCTCCGGCAAAACGCATCAGGTAATAACAGGGGTCTGTCTTACTACTACAGCTTGGCAGCGTAGCTTTAGCGCTATGAGTGAAGTTACTTTTGCTACGTTAACCGATGAGGAAATTGCTTATTATGTAGCGAACTATCACCCAATGGATAAAGCCGGTGCGTATGGCGTACAAGAGTGGATTGGCTACATAGGAGTCGAAAAAATAATTGGTAGCTTCTACAACGTAATGGGGCTGCCGATACAACGGCTATATAAAGAACTGATGAAGTTGGTGTAGAATTATTATTATAAAGAACATGATTTCGTGCAGTATATTTCACAGACAAGCATTTACTAAATAATACTAAATACCTTATATCATGAAACACTTTAAATTAATACCTATCTTACTTTCAGTTCTATTGCTGACTGTAGCTTTCTCATCATGTAGTAAAGATGATAATAGAGATGACTCTGAATATGAGTTGTATCTGGATCCAAACAAACCAGAGTGGGTAGCAAAGGTTGTTGCCGAAATGATGAGCGGTTATAAAAAAGGCTTTGTAGTATTACACGAAACCACCTACAAAGGCACAGATTATTACTGCTTCGTCGACATGCTTAGCTCAAATACCTATACCAACCGATACTTCACTATGAGTGGGGGTGAGATAGATAATTCATCTAAACTTTTTGCGGAATTAGTTCTTGGAGCTATGCGAAAACCCAATATCCCATCTACCATCTATACTGCTGAAGGGGTTTCTCAGCTTCCTGCAGAAGAGAGTGAAAATTGAGTGAATAAGGTCTTAAACGATCACTTTCTTATAACAAATCCTGCATTAACGGAATATCATCCTCTTGTATTCCCAGCTTGATAAGATATTCTTTATCCTTATTAAATAAATCTACAAATTCCGTGCGTGTGGATATTGTATTTAGCGATTGTGTATAATGTGCAATCGCTTTTTTTAGATCTCCTTGACACCAAGCTACGTGCCCCGCGTTAAGATAGTCGGGTGCTTGTGGCGAGTTCTCTAAAATTCGTTCGTAATAGCGCATGGCTTGTTCTAACTTAGCGGTAACAAAAGAACACCAACCAATGGCGCGCCATACTTTTAGATTTTCGGGACTAAGAAAATCGAGCTTAAAGAAGAGCTTAAGTGCATCTTCGTAGCGATCGAGCTCTACCAAGCAGCTACCGATGTTGAAAAGCAAGTTGATATTTTCGGGTTGAAGCTCTTCCACCTTACCGTAATATTCCAACGCGGCTTCGTAGTTGCGATTTTTGCGATAGCAGGTAGCCAAATGCTGCATATTCCAGATATTATCCGGCTTTATCATATCCGATTTGCGATAAGCCTCTATTGCCTCGTTATATTTCTTCTCTTTCTGTAAACAGTAGCCCAGTTTTTGATAAACTTCGGCACTACCACCCGTTTGTACAGCTATTTTTGTGTAGTTACGTGCGGCTTCGCTATAGTGTTCTTTCTTGAAGAAGAATTCGGCGAGGGCTTCGAGATACTCCGTTTTATCCAGAATAGGGAGCAAAATAGGATACTCATTCAGGCGGATAGGCTCTTTGAATAGGTTGCGGAACTCATGTCTGCGTGGATATAGGTTGAAAAAGCGATACAGGTTGTGCAAGTATTGGTTGGCAAGCACCTGTTTCTGCTTACTATGATCGGTTATGTACTCTTCTTTATTAGCAGTTATGTCTTCAATGTTTTGCTGTGACAGTTGGTTAAACATCATTTCGCGTTGTGCCTGTGGCATAGACATTAGCATGAAGCACATGGAGTATTTGTCGCTATCACAAAATAACCCCGACTGTAAAATAAGATCAATAAGTGTCTTACCGCTGTTTCTTGACATTTCTTTAATAACCGCCGAATGTTCGGAGTCGAAAGGATAGAACCAGTTATTGATTGAACGGAAAAAAGGGAATGTTTTTAGTTGCGAGAAGGTGCTCAGGTAGATATCTGCCCCCTCCATTTGCCATTCGCCCATTTCTTTGAGACGGCTGCTTAGTTTGGGGTCCTCCATGATGTCCCAATCAGGATTACGGTCTTCTTTTTCTTCGCCCTCTTCGTCGAAGTCGAACTTCATGTTACGAAGGTTGGCGCTCTTAATCATTTCCGGAATAATCTCTTCGCGCATCTTCTTGTCTATCTTCTCAGTTTCTTTAGCAAGGAGCAACTGTACATGCAGACGCGAGAGCTCTTTGCCAAACTTTTCATTTTCGTTCAGCAGGCTAAGTCGTGCCGAAATTTCCGGATATAACTCCATGCGTTTGTTATAGAGCTGAAAAGTAAAGGCTAATCCCACTAATGCGCGTTGATTGATTAATGAATTTTCGTGTTCGTAAGCATCGAAGAGCCACATTAGCTTGCGTATGTCAAAACACTCCATAAGACTCATTGTTACCGCGCTCACAAACAAAGCAAGGTCTTTTTGGGGTAGTAATGCCGAGGCAAGCACCTCTTGTGCTTCGCTTTCATCCTGCATGCTCCACGCAATGTTTGTCCATACAATATAGAACAATGTTTGCTGTGCCTTTTCATGGCGTTCGCGCACATGGTCGGCTGTGATAGATTGACTATCATCTTTCATTAAATCCGCTACAGCAATATCATCCGAAAAGGCTTCCATTTCCATCAACTGGCTTTTGATATCCGTTTGTGGGAATGTTTTTACTAACGCACGCACGCTATAAAATTGGCGTAATGATGCGTTGCCCAATTTCAATACCCGTGCATGTTCCGCTATTTCCCAAGCCTGGGCAAGCAATTGCGTGTGCAATTTCTTCCGTTCGGGGTCCATAACATTCTGCTTCATGTATTCGAGCATATAGTTGTAGGAGGTCGAAATGCTTTCCAACTTACTATTCAGATTCCAGTAGGCTACATCTTCTATATAATCCTTCAGCTCAATAAGCGCGTCTCTAAGCTGCTTCCTAAGAATCAGGCTGACAATATATTGGTACTCTTCGGTAATGGCTTTTTCGTTCATACGTTGTATAGCAATGTGTTGTATTTTACAAAAATACGGTTTATTCTAGGTTTTAGAAACGTTATTGGTGTTATTTTATAGATATCTAATAATGCACGCTTTCTAGTAACCATTTCCAAGCCGGAATAATATGGATTTGTTTTTCCTTTTATTTAGGACAAAATGCAGGATTGTTTCCTAAAAAAAAGGAAAGCGCTGATGCTTTTCTAATGTTTTGATATAAATCCGTGTATTCTTGCTCTATGAGTTTTATGTTCTTTCTTTCTGTAACTGAGAAATATTGTATACTCCAACTAATATCAAATGCCAAATTGCCGAAAGAAAAATGGCCAAATTGCCGAAAAAATAATGGCCAAATTGCCGAAAGAAAAATGGCCAAATTGCCGAAAAGAAAATAAATGATGTATATTTGTAGCTGGTAATTTAATAAATTGTGTTATGAAGACTTCTGAGTATAAGCCGCGAGTGATAGACCAACTTTTGACTCGTAAACTGCGAGGCAAAGGCGCTGTGTTGGTTGAAGGTGCCAAGTGGTGTGGAAAAACTTCTACTGCCGAACAACAGGCTAATAGCATAATCTACTTGTCAGACCCCAAACGTTACGAACAGTATATGTTATTTGCTTCCGAAAACCCGGAAATGATACTCGATGGTGATACTCCCCGTTTGGTCGATGAATGGCAATTAGCTCCAAAGCTGTGGGATGCAATACGTTTTGAAGTTGACCATCGCCCTGGATTAGGACATTTTATTCTAACCGGTTCCGCTACTCCTGTTAATGACGATGATATACACCACTCAGGTACAGGGCGTTTTGCTTGGTTGTTGATGCGTCCGATGAGTCTGTGGGAGTCGGGCGATTCTACAGGCGCTATCAGCTTGAAACAACTATTTGCCGCACCTCGGCAAATAGCAGCAGTCAACGATACGGACTTACATCAGATGGCTTTTCTTACTTGTCGTGGCGGATGGCCATTAGCATCTACGCTATCCGAGGATATTGCTCTCGATCAAGCCTTTGATTATTATGATGCTGTTGTCAACTCTGATATTCAACAAGCAGATGGTGTAAACCGCGATGCAGTTCGTGTTAAACGTTTGATGCGTTCTTATGCACGCCACCAAGGCTCGCAAGCATCTTCTGCCCAAATATGTAAAGACATTAATGCCAACGAGAATGATACGCTTTCCGAAGATACGATATATTCTTATATCAATGCCTTGCGGCGTATTTTTGTGATAGAGGATATGCCGGCTTGGAATCCTAATTTGCGTTCTAAAACAGCTATTCGTTCGGCTGATACACGTTATTTTGTCGATCCATCAATTGCTACTGCGGCATTAGGTCTTGGCCCTAACGACTTGATGAATGATTTGGAAACATTCGGGCTACTCTTCGAAACGCTTTGTGTACGCGATCTTCGTGTCTTTGCGCAGGCTTTAGATGGAGAAGTATTTCATTATCGCGATAAAACAGGCCTTGAGTGCGATGCCGTGATACATTTACGTAATGGCAGCTATGGACTAGTAGAAATAAAGTTAGGAGGTGATAAACTGATTGCTGATGGTGTCTCTACATTATTATCGCTTGCTTCTAAAATAGATACCACCAAGATGAAATCTCCTTCTTTTCTTATGATTTTAACTGCTGTCGGCAGCTTTGCCTATCGTCGTGAAGATGGAGTGTATGTAGTGCCGTTAGCTTGTCTAAAGGATTGAGGGATATTTCTTTCCTTCTATTTCATGCCCGTCAGCTTGTGGCTGATGATTTTATCAATCTGTTTTCTTGTAAGTTTTGAGTATTATGTCGCAAAAACAATCTTTTTTTGCGACATAATTCAATGATATACCCAATGGAATCTGTTGATAATAAGATATATAGTGAAATTAAGAAGTGCGGAAGAGGTTTAATTTTCTCTTCCAGCGACTTTACTAAATTCGGAGAACCAAAATCAATTCTCAAAACATTAGAAAGAATGGCGAACTCCGAAAGGATTATACGTGTTTCTCGTGGTGTCTAGCCTAAATACCATTTTAGAATCTTTATTAGTATGTTTTGCATTTGATTTTTTTCCATAAACAATGCGTATAGTTGAATAAGTATTTATATATTATTCTTCAACTTGATTTTTCAATTGCTGTATATACGCCAATTCGCCTAAAGCATAATCCTTATTCTCCGGTTCATCAAGCATTGCTTTGAAAATTTCTTCTGCTTCATCCAAATATCCTGAATTAATAAGCGCATAACCCTTGCGACGACGAAGGAAATGGAAAAAAGAAATTGTTGCAGGATCAATTTCTTCTTCCTCATTGTTGTTCTGTTTTATCCTTTCCATAAGGTAGTCTATAGCCATGAGGGCACGGAAATCGTTTGAGTTAGTAAGGCAATTTATATATTCATATGCATACATGATTGATTTTGTTGCTCTGAATGTTATATCCAGAAAGAAATATGCATGTTGATATTGCTTGAGTTCACAATAGCAAAACCCTATCAAATAGCATATCTCATAGAAAACCTCTTTGTCGGAATCATTCATGATATGATATTCTTTTTGCGACATATAATAAACGTTTTCTAAATGAAGCAATGCTTCGTAGTATCTCTTATCTCTAAATAGTATTTTCCCCCAATAGAGATTATAGGCAACGGAAGGATATACACAATCATAGATCAATTGTTGTTCTTCTGTTAATTCGTTTCTTTTTCCTTCCTTGACTTTGTCTTTTGCATCCTGCCACATATATTCAAACTCAGCTTTTTTTAGCTCAACCGGCTGTGTGTCGAAAGCAACAAGTAAAGACCGAACCTTAACATCATTTCTTTTACTAACTAATGACTGATTTCTATCAATGTTTAAAGGTGGTTTACAACACGTTATTCGTACATAAAATGATTGTTTAGAATGGGACGATTGGCTGGTTTTCCCTTCGGCATGCAAATTAATGGTGATAATTTGATTTACACTCTTCTTTTTATTGCATGTGTCGCTATATGTAATAATTAATGTAGCATTCTCGCAGATGAAAGAAAGTTTTTTCTCTTTAGAAATGTCAATTATGGTTCGAAGTAAGTTGAAAGAAGATATTTCCACAGAATCTGTAATTACTCGCATATCATGTGTGACGATAGTCAATTGAGATAGAGCAACGTCATGCATATCTAAAACAGTATTCAAAAACTGCCATAATGTTAAATTTTCAGTTTCATTCAGCCTCCATTGCCAATTTTCTTGCTGATGGTTAATTTCTTGTTCTCGAAGCAAAAATAATTCACGTTCTTGATTCGCACAATCTTCCTCTGGGTCATTATCGGTTGTGTCTTTTTTCAATTCATCGAATCTATGAATATAATAGTGCATATATTGAAAATTCTTTGCTAAACATTCTTTAATATAATCTTTGATATTGGGAGTGTTTTCTAACAACAATAAATCAATAAACAAATGAATATATACTCTATTCTCTTTACTATCTATGGAATAAACATACCTAGAAGTGTTTATTTCCATGTTTAGCAGGTTACAGACTTGGCGTACCAAATTTAAGTCTGTTATCGAGGTTTCATGGAAAGAATAGATCATTAACTTTATGTGAGGTTCGTCGGGTAATATCTTAGCACTAAAATATACTCCTTGAAAAGAGAAATTGATAATCGTTTCATCATTACCATTTTCCGATTTGGTATCACAATTCAATTCGTTTAGTACGCGAACGAGTATCTTTTCTGTTGTTTCTATACTTTGTTTAATTCTATATTTGTTTTCCGAACAGTCTGTTCTAGTAAACGAGTAGACTGTTCGGATAACTAAAAAAACAAATATAATGCCCACCAATATACCTACTATCATAACTGTAATTTTTTCTACTTATTTTTTATTTCAAACTTCCCTCTAAACGCAAATACCAATAATACCACAGCCGTTACAACATCAACTACATTCCATAGCTCTCTACCTAATGGTAATTTTATAAATGGCTGAAACAGTACGGCTAAAGCTACCCAAACAATTGTTAGCCATTCTGGACTTTTTCCGTGGTTTCTATAGGCTAATATGCCGAAAACTATCGTGGCGATGTAGCGCACAAGGATGTAATAGCCATAGGGCATGTCTAGTAAGCAGAGTAGGAGAAGGGCGGAGAGAAAGATAGCTAGTAATTTCATTTTAAAGGATTTTGTTCCTATTTAAAATATTTTTCATAGGCTAATTGGGCTTCTTCTTCTAAAATCTCCTCAAAGTTAATACCAGATGCGCTACCAAGCAATCTTAAACTATCATTAGATTTAACACTTTGGTAAAAATCACTCATAGCTGACTGCATCATAACAGGTGCTAATACATCCATGCCATCAACACTATTATAGGCCGTTATAATAACACCCTCAAATCCATCCCTTAATGACTTGCGAATAGATTTTTCTACTGCCTTACCTTCATTCATACTGCCTTGTTCTTATATTAATACTGATCATAAATAGAGAATAAGCTAAGCTTATTTGCATGATCTTTGAATTTTATATATTCATCAAGCGTTATGGCCTCGATTACATATAATTCATCTGAGCATTTCAACAATATTTTTTTAATATGCATTCTAGCATTCATCTTATAATCAAACATCCTTTTTACATCCAAAAAGGCCTGAATATAAAAAGAGTATACAACAAAATGTTGTTCGCTAAATATATCGTTAGCCTCTATAAATTCACTAATATTGTTGTCATACAATATTGTTTCTCTTATATTATGCAAATAAAATTGGAGTAGATCTGATTCTTCTCCTATGTATTCTATTAATACTTCCTTAAACTTCATAGTTAAGTATAAGGCTAAACTCTTGTCAAAGCTATTATTCATCTGATAAATATTTAGTTATTTGTTGAAATAAATTAAATGTTCAAAACGGCCAAATTAGTATGTATTACTTAAAAGATTGTTCTTAATATCATAAGGAATTATACTATCATATTCATAAAAAATCTCTCCTTTTTCAAGTATATCATCTATCACAGCTATTATATCCTCTTGAGAAGATGCCAATTCTTTTAGTTGAGTAATTATAAAAATAAGCATAGTAGATATTGTTTCTTCTCTTGTTCTAAATATACCCAATGGAATCACAATAGGAAGTGTTGGAGGCCAACCTTTTAATTCTACTCTATCTATTATTCCAACTCTACACATATATGCTAAAAACAAGAAATCCTCCTTGTGCTCAAGAATATCATATTTACTATATATCTGCTTTTCAAGGTGTTCCAATCCCAGTATTATTTGTCCAGCAACAATTGCTGCTTTATGAAGTTCATTATTTAATAATCCCATTTGGTGTATTTTTATGTATTATTCTATTAATCTCCTTAACACATACAAGCTGTAGCTCATTGCGATATAAATCATAAATGTATGTTTGTTCGCTTTGCATATTCTTTATCTAAATTCTCAATTAACTTATTTGCTTTTAACTTTACTGCCTGATTATTTATTTTATCCCTATTCACCCTTGCTTCAAACCTAAGAGTTGCAAGCTCTGCCATAAATGTTCCATTTTTATCCGCACTGTTAAGCCTCGACGAGCATTTCCGTGCAAACTCATCCCATTTAACTGATTCATAAGCATCCGCTTGAGTTAATAAACCGTTGTTTTTCTTATACTTGTTAAAAGAAAGGAAATATTTCACAATAAAAATGATTACTAACGAAATAATAAAAATACCCATATACTGTTTTTTATAAAAGTTGATAATTTATTGTTGTCTTTGATTTAAGAAATTCTCAATTCTTGTTTTTGTATTTGTTGGTAGATCAGAGCGATATACCTCATAGTGTGGTATGCTCATTTTTTCAAACCAGTTCTTCCAAACAAACGATATGATATCTTCATCTATCTTATTCTTTGGATTCTCAGCACTCACTTCTAATACAAGAACTTCTAAGTTCTCTAAATCGTTGCGCTCTGCCATAATTCCAAAATTATTTTGTTCAATAAGTTGCTTCCAGTTTAACTTCCTGTATGAACTCAGATTTTTATCCAAGATATACGAGAACTGATTCTTATCATTGTACACAGTTTGTTTATGATATAAATATCCATCCGTGAAAATTATTAATATATTGCGATAGCTTGAATCGTTATCAACACAGAAATCTTTCACATCATCTTTGAAGAAACGCCAAATATCGCTACCCTCCCAAACACTTGAAACGATAGTCTGATTATAAATTTCATCAAGTTTTTTTGTGAAAAGTTCCGTAATAGAATCATAAATTTCTTTTCTCCCCTTATTGTCCGTTTTTGAACAATCAATATTGAGCTCACTTGCAATTGAACTAATTGTAGGATTTGCAGGTGGAGGGTTGAAAAATATTTTAATTTTCCCTTTGGCTTTATATGCACCTAAACGTTGCATGTTTGATTTAAAGAACTCTGTAATAGTTTTAATGTTTTCAATATCACGCTGATAATGTTCGGGAGTAGTAGGGAACTTTTGCGGGTTAATTCTATCAGATAAATCCAGTAGGATTGAAATATTTAATTGCTTTTCTTGTTGTTTTTCTGTATTAGAAGCGCCCACATTACTTTTATTATTGGTATTACAAGCAACCAATAGTAATATTGTAGCTATTATAAAGAATAATCGTTTCATAAATTTTATTTTAATTGGTTGTTTAATTAGAATCCTCTCTAATAAATTCTGAATTTCTTAAACTTGACAAAAATTGCTCTTTAATTTGTTCACATTCTTGGATATTTGTATGTGAAGAGGCCGTGGATCTCAAGTAAACAATCCAACCTGAAAAATAATTGTTAATACCTTCTCTAACATCGTTGAAATACAAAACATAAGATCCTAATTGTACTCTCAATTTTTCAATCTCTCCTTGATTGTTGCTTTTTTCTGTTTGAAGAGCAGATATCTTTTCTTTAATTTTCTTGCATTCTATTTTGTATTCAGATAATTTTTGTTCTTTGTTTTTGATAGCATATCTCACTTTATCCATTTTTTCATATTCGCTCATTGTAAAGCTAAACACTAGTCCCCATATTAAGTACACTACAAAACCCGCAAAAATAATTAACCAAAAGTTGACTTTCTGAAAAGCCATCCCAATAGACATTGGTGGAATCGTAGTATCAAAAGACCCTTGTCTCATAATCTCATGTATTTTATCTATAATTTCATATGCAATAATAAAATCAAAAACAAATGTAACAATGACAAGACTCGAGATTTTCAGGTACTTACTAAATCCTTTTTCTTCCGAAAATTTGTGTATTAGAAATCCAAGTCCTAGAAAAACGGCAGGGATTGCCAGAATGAAGATTAACTCAGTAAAACCTCCTGCCCACGCTTTACTTATTGCTTGTGCATCAAATATTGCTTGCGCAATATTGTCGTCATCTGGAGTAAAGCTTTTGAAAAAAGCCGAGTAAGCAGCGGAACTATAAAACACAAATAAATAAATGGTGAGGAATACTAGAATTACAAACCCAATCCAGAAACTTGCTTTTGCAAAAGAATCTCCCGAAATTATTTTAGGATTTTCCTTAATATTATCAATTTCACTTGATATTTTTCCTATTTTATTTTCTTCATGGCCTAGTTTTTCTTGCTCATCTGTTATTTGGCTTTCAATATTCTTCGCTTTTGATTCCAATCCACAAATTTCTTGTTTTATTTGGCTCTTTCTTTCGTTTTGCTTTATCTCGTCTTGCTGAATATAGCGCGTTAGTTGCATATAAACAGCATGCAATTTGGGTTGTAAAGCTTGAGGAGAACCACCACAATAGCCAGCATCCTTTGTTCCTCGTGCCGTGTACGATGCACCTGAAATTACAGCAATAGTTTCATCAGAGTCTCTTTCTTGAACTTTTGCTTCTGTAGTAACTCTTCTATTAATTGTAAAAATATCTGCTATTCCCATTTTATGAATTTTTGATGGTTTGTAATAGTTCTTCGAATGACTTCCTCTCTCTGGCTTGTTCTAAAAGGAACTCCGATATTTTTATAACATTTTCTTCAGCAAATCCAAGCCGTCTACTAGCCTCTTGCAAAGTTTCTATTTCTTTATCATCTATTCTACCATCCGCCCAAGCTATTCGAGACAGATTATATAAATATTCTATTCTATCTTCATCACTCAAACTATCCAGCGAAACGAATGTGTTTGGAGAAAAAATAGTTCGTTGTATATCTTCCTCAGAAATACCTCCCTTTTCTCTGCCTATTTGATAAAGCAACTCTAATTCATTTGGGTGAACTTCTGCATCTATTAATAGCATTTGATACAAACCCAAAAACATTTTTTTTTCATTTTCTGTCATAATCTTTCTATTTATATGTATTACTCTCATCTTTGAACCAAATACTGATTAATCATGAATCAAAATATATCTCTCTATTATCATCTAAAAATTAAGGGTGCATCCCCATCTCCCCTCCCCAAGCCTTTTACAACCTTGCAGAATAGAAAAAAGGAACACACCCTAAATAGGAGTGCATTCGCCTTTTCGATTTTCTCTGCATACTTTAAAATTGGTCGTTTTCAGTTTCGAGAAAATGCCGACGAAGCATTATATGTTATTTTTTTTATTTCTTTTTTTACATCATAATTTAAAATACAAAAAAAGGTGCGAACCTCCGCTTTATCTTGTAAAACTGAGGTACGACCAAGTAACCCGCACGCAACAAGAAAAGCAAAAGGAACACACCCCTATACGGGATGCATTCGCTTCGCCTCCTCTCCGCGTTCTTTTTTTTGGTCGTTTTCAGTTTTGGAGATTTGACAGCAAATACATATATCAAATTCAATAGTCTGTTGCACTAAAGCAACACTATTATGCAAACATACTAAAAAAAATATTATAAAATAATGCGTTCACTCGAAAATATTATTTTTCAACAATTCGATTGTTATTAAACGCCCAAATCTGGTAGTGAATTAAGGGTCAAAGACTTGACGCGTCAACTCTTTATACTTGACGCGTCAACTATAAAGACTACACGCTTCAAGTATAAAGACCTGATAGTATCCCCTCTACAGGCGCTAGGAGGCGGTTGGCTGCTCTTTGAGATTTTTCATTACATTACTATGCTAAAAAGGTAAACCGCTTTTAGAGATAAAAGAAAAAACGGTCAACCAAATATAGTTTTAAGTGTTAAACCCAGTCAACTCGCTTCAGGGTTAAGATAGAAAACAGTCAACCAAAATCAGGTTACTACAAGGCTACTACAGACTCCCCGTGTTAAACACAACGACTCTCCGTGTTAAACACGACCAATACCCCTGTTTAACACCGCAATCACCCGTGTTAAACACGAGCACCTGTCGTGTTTAACACGAAACCAGCCATTTAGGCATAAAAAAAGAGGCACAGAGAGAAAAACTTCTCGTCTGTGCCTCAATCAGGGCTAATTATCCGTTATGGATTAAGTGGTAGGATCTACCCAATCTTCTCCTCCATCATCGCTTCCGGGATCTTGGTTACTACTGTTGCTTTTAGAGGCGGTTACAGTGGTACGAGTTACTGATAGATCTTCGAGGAAGTCTTTCAACATCTTGCCCGGTACGAAATTGATTTTCTTCCGATAAATGGATTGCGCGTTGGCAGCTTCTTCCGTATCTTGTGCTTTAGCTCGCAAACCGGGACGCAATATCCCAAATTCGCCTAACTGAACGCTGTGACCCATGTCGAGGTTGTTCACCATCACATCGAGCAGTCCGCCGATGACCAAAACCACCGTGCCGCGATGGGCACCACAAATCTGGCTTACCTGATTACATACTTTTTTGAAAGGAAGCATTCCGCCGGTTACAGCCTTTGCTACATACTTCTCGGTTTTGGTTTCGTCGAAACCGAATGATTGCTTAATTACCTTGTAAGGCATACTCATAATTAAAAAGTGTTGTGAATTTAGCGTCCGAGGAATTTGGGCAAGCCGGCCGTGCTTCTCAAAAAAACATTCGCTCAATTCGGGTTAAGAAACTATTTTGAATTACTTTTGTATTAACACAGTGCAAATGTAAATACTCGAAAATAATCAATGTCCGGTTACGGTAAGTTACGGTAGTTTACGGTAAGTTATGGTAAGTTACGGTAGTTTATGGGAGTTTACGAATGTCTTTCTTCGCTCAAAATCTTTTTATACCTTTGCCTTCTTGATAAGAAATAGTAAATGAACGGAAAAGAACTAGCCACAGCCATTGACGCACTCATTGCTTCGAACAAAAGTTTTGCTTTGTATCGCCTGCCGGGCGATGCACAGGTGAGATTCTTGCAACAGAAACAGGGAGAGGTTGCTGTTTATACCGATATATCGCAGCTTAATGGAAAAGATGGCTTTGTTATTGCTCCCTTCAGAATAGCGGATGAGTGTCCTGTTTTACTGATAGAAGGCGAAGAAATTCTTTTACCAATAGAAACAGAGGTGGTTGAAGATGCCATTGCCGGAAAAGAGCAATACGCGGCAGTCTCTTCTGCCTATAAAGAGTGTTATAACATCTTTTCGGCTGCTTTGCAAACGGGTAGTTTGGAAAAGTTAGTCCTTTCGCGCAACGAACAGATGGCACGTAAATCTTCATTCTCTCCTTACAAAACCTTTCGTAAAGCATGCAAATGTTATACGCGCTCGTATGTTTACCTGTGTCATACGCCGCAATCGGGTACATGGATAGGTAGTACCCCCGAGATAATTCTTGCCGGCGAAGGCGAAAACTGGCATACAGTGGCTTTGGCGGGTACACAGATAATGCAAGGTGAAGTGCTTCCTACGGCATGGGATGAAAAGAACAGTAAGGAACAACGCCTTGTGTCAGACTATATTCGTCAATGCTTAGATACGTTTGGGCTTCCTATTTGCGAAGAAGGACCCCATGCGGTGCGAGCCGGACAGTTGGCACACCTCAGGAGTGATTTTCGTTTCATCCTGAAAGAGCGCGACAAACTGGGCGATTTACTTGCGTTGTTGCACCCCACACCGGCTGTTTGCGGACTTCCCAAAAACGACTCATATCGTTTCATCCGTATGCACGAAGGCTATGACCGGCGTTACTATTCTGGCTTTATCGGGCGAATCAACAGAAGCGGACGAAGCGATATATATGTAAATCTGCGCTGTATGCATGTAGATACATCAACCCTTACCCTATATGCGGGTGGAGGACTGCTTGCTTCTTCTGATCTTCAGGAAGAGTGGCGCGAAACCGAAGACAAGCTTTATACCATGAGAGCAATCATCTAAAGATAAATAACTATAAACGAAAAAATATGTATACCGATAAAAAGAACGTACTCGAACTGGTGGCGTTGCTGATTAAGCACGAAGTAAACCAGGTAGTGGTGTGTCCGGGCAGTCGCAACTTGCCGCTGGTGCATACATTGGTAAACCACTCGTACTTTACCTGCCATACGGTGGCGGATGAGCGAAGCGCGGCGTTCTTTGCCTTAGGCTTGGCGTTGCACGGTGGAAGGCCTGCCGCAGTGTGCTGTACTTCGGGCACAGCACTTGCCAATATGCACCCCGCCGTTGCCGAAGCATTTTACCAACAAGTGCCGTTGATAGTGATATCTGCCGATAGACCGGCTGCATGGATTGGGCAAATGGACGGGCAAACCATACCGCAACCGAATATATTCGGTGCATTGGTGAAGAAATCCGTAACACTCCCCGAAATTCGTAGCGACGAAGATAAATGGTATTGCAACCGCCTTATTAATGAAGCACTGATGGAACTTACTCATCGTGGAAAAGGGCCGGTGCATATTAACGTACCTATCTCCGAACCGTTGTTTAATTTTACAACGCGCGAACTACCCGAAGTGAGGGTTATTACACGCTATCAGGGACTCAATGAGTACGATCGCGAATTCTCTACACTCATCGGACGCATGAACAAGTACAACAAGCGTATGATGATAGCGGGACAAATGACGCTAATATACCTCTTCGAAAAACGGGTAAGCAAGCTGCTTTATAAACACTTTGTGTGGTTCACAGAACACCTGAGTAACCGAATTGTGCCGGGCATGGCGATAAAGAATTTCGATGCGTTGCTTTATTCGTTGACCGAGGAACAGAAGAAGGGATTAAGACCGGAACTGGTAGTGACGTATGGCGGACATGTCGTTTCTAAAAGGCTGAAAGAGTATCTGCGTGCCTTTCCACCGCGCGAACATTGGCACATTTCGCTCGATGGTTCTGTGACGGATACGTTTGGCTCGCTCACAACGGTGATAGAGATTGACCCGTTTGAGTTTCTTGACCGCTTGTCGCTGATGCTCGAGAACAAAACTCCGAACTACCCGCTTGCATGGGAGCAGCTTTCCAAAGAGATACCCGAACCCGACTTTGGCTATTCGCAGATGAGTGCCATAGGATCACTTATGAAGAATATGCCCCCTGTGGCCGCACTGCACTTGGCAAATAGCTCTACGGTGCGCTATGCACAACTTTATACGTTACCAGAAACAGTCGAAGTGTGTTGCAACCGTGGCACATCGGGCATTGATGGGTCGCTATCTACCGCGCTGGGGTATGCGTCGAAATCGGATAAGATAAACTTTATAGCGATTGGCGACCTCAGTTTCTTTTACGATATGAACGCGCTGTGGATGCAGAATGTCGGTAATAATGTACGTATTTTGTTGCTCAATAATGGCGGTGGCGAAATATTTCGTGCACTACCGGGGTTAGAGATGAACGAAGCAACGCGCAACGCTGCAACGGCAGTGCATCACACTTCGGCAAAAGCTTGGGCGCAGGAGCGTGGTTTCAGCTATATAGCTGCCCGTAATGATGCTGAGCTGACCGAATCCATGACTACTTTCATTGCCGACCAACCTGCAGAAGCTCCTATCTTACTCGAGGTCTTTACCAATCCTGATGAAGATATTCGCTTGTTAAAAACATATTATCACGGACTAAGAAAGCAACAATAATAACATAAACTTATGGCAACTCAACGAGAATGGATTACCATTAAGGAATACGAAGATATTCTTTTCGACTATTACAACGGCATTGCCCGTATAACGATTAATCGCGAGCGCTATCGCAACGCCTTTACACCAACAACTACGGGCGAGATGAGCGACGCGATGGCTATTTGTCGCGAGAACCCCGACATTTGTGTAGTGGTTCTCACTGGCGCGGGAGATAAAGCATTCTGCTCGGGTGGCGACCAGAACGTGAAGGGACGTGGTGGTTACATCGGTAAAGATGGCGTGCCAAGACTTAGTGTGCTTGATGTGCAGAAACAGATACGCTCCATTCCTAAACCGGTTATTGCGGCAGTAAATGGTTATGCCATTGGGGGAGGGCATGTGTTGCACGTGGTGTGCGACCTTTCCATTGCTTCGGAGAATGCTATATTCGGACAAACGGGTCCACGTGTGGGAAGTTTCGATGCTGGCTTTGGCTCTTCGTACTTAGCACGTGTAGTGGGGCAGAAAAAAGCACGTGAAATTTGGTTTCTTTGTCGCCAGTACAATGCACAAGAAGCGTTGGATATGGGTTTGATCAATAAAATAGTTCCCTTAGAGCAGCTCGAAGATGAATATGTGCAATGGGCGGAAGAAATGATGCTACTTAGCCCACTTGCCTTGCGTATGATCAAAGCCGGCTTAAATGCCGAACTGGATGGACAAGCAGGTATTCAGGAACTTGCCGGAGATGCTACTTTGCTTTACTACCTTACCGATGAGGCGCAGGAAGGGAAGCAGGCTTTTCTTGAGAAGCGGAAACCCGACTTTAAGAAATATCCCAAGTTTCCTTAATAGTAATACGATGCGGCTAACGATAATTCCTCGCACATGGTCGTTCAGACAACCGGCGGGAACTTCGCGCGGCATTTATCATACACGCAAGGTGTGGTATGTGTTGCTGCAATCCAAAACAGATTCAGAACGTTGGGGAGTAGGAGAGTGTGCCCCGCTACCCGATTTGAGCTGCGATGCAGTGGCAGATTACGAGTATCTGTTAGCTAAGTTTTGCCGGCAAATAGAAGAAACCGCTTGCATAGACTGGGACTCTCTTCGCCCATATCCTTCTATCCTTTTTGGCTTGGAAACCGCCTTTCGTCATTACGAAACCGGTAGCTTCCTTCTTTGGGATACTCCTTTCGCTCGTGGAGAAGCAGGTATTCCTATCAACGGACTTATCTGGATGGGAGATTACGAACAGATGCTTCGACAAATAGAGACCAAAATGGCTGCGGGTTTTCGCTGCATAAAATTAAAAATCGGTGCTATTCGCTTTGACGAAGAACTTGCGCTGATTCGGCACATTCGCAACCATTACTCTGCCAATGAAATAGAGCTCCGTGTAGATGCCAACGGTGCGTTTACTCCGCAAGAAGCACTTGCCAAACTGAACAAGCTTGCCGAACTCGACATTCATTCCATCGAACAACCTATTCGTAACGGGCAGTGGACGGAAATGGCACAGCTTGTTGCACACTCGCCATTACCCATAGCTTTAGATGAAGAATTGATCGGCATCAATGACCGCGAATCAAAACAGAGTTTGCTTGATACCATTCGTCCGTCTTATATTGTATTGAAACCATCGCTTCATGGCGGGATGCGTGGATGCGAGGAGTGGATAGAAGAAGCAGAGAAACGTGACATACAATGGTGGGTTACTTCGGCACTCGAAACAAATGTGGGTCTGAATGCCATTGCACAGTGGTGTGCGCAATATGAAAATCCGTTGCTGCAGGGATTGGGAACAGGGCAGTTGTTTACAGACAATGTGGAATTGCCACTAGTGGTAGAGGGCGATTGCTTGTGGTGGAAGAAACGACGAAAGACAGAAAATATGTTCTTCTTTAAACCTGATTGGAACTCTTCCTCGTCAACGCTTACTGTGCAGACTTCCGGATCTACCGGTATACCCAAAGTGCTGACTGTGCGTAAGCAACAAATGGCGCAAAGCGCCCTCTTTACTTGTGCACACCTGAATATAAAACCCAAGAGTACCACGCTGCTCTGTTTGCCATTGGAGTACATCGCCGGTAAAATGGTGGTTGTTCGTGCTCTGGTAGCCGGATTGAATCTGTTGGTAAGCAAACCATCGGGAAATCCGCTTAAAGATATAGAGGAGCCCATCCATTTTGCTGCTATGACCCCCATGCAGGTGTTCAATTCTTTGCAAGTCCCTCTCGAAACCGAGCGACTGCGCAATATTGACACACTCCTCATAGGTGGTGGCGCCATCAGCTATGAACTTGTCGAAGCACTTAAACCTTTTCCTAATGCTGTTTACTCTACTTATGGCATGACGGAGACTCTTTCGCACATTGCTTTAAGACGATTAAGCGGTGAGGAAGCCTCTTTGTATTATACTCCTTTTCCGTCGGTCAAACTTTCACTCTCTACCGAGGGAACACTCGTGATAGATGCTCCCCTTATAGCCGACGAGCTATTATACACTAATGATATAGCGGAGTTCCTTCCCGATGGGCGTTTCAGAATATTGGGTAGACGGGACAACGTAATAAATTCCGGTGGTGTGAAGTTGCAGATTGAGGTCATGGAAGAGGAACTTCGGAGGCTGCTTACCGGGAACTTTGCTGTCACTTCTCTTCCCGATGCTAAATTTGGCGAAAGAGTTGTGTTGCTGGTAGAAGAAAACATAACGTTGAACGAACTGAAAGATTTTTCGGCTGTTACATACATAAAGGAGATTATTACCGTGACGGAGATACCTCAAACTCCAAATGGTAAAACAGATAGGGCAGCTTGCAAAAGAGTGGCATTGGTTATGAAACAAGATAATAATAAATAATATGTTAGAAACCCTACTGGAGTGGGAACGGAGTTTGTTCCTTACATTGAATAATTTTCAGACACCTTTGTTGGATAACGCTTTATGGCTTTATTCGGGTTGGATTGTATGGATTCCATGGCTCTTTGCTTTTTTCTTCGCTCTGATATACAAGAAGCCACTACGGGTGTGGTTGCCGGTTGTTTGCTCACTTCTTGTACTGCTTGCCACTTGCTTATTGGTATCGGATGTGTTATTCAAACCCAATATCGCGCGCTTCCGTCCTACGTATCATCCCGACTTTATAAACGATGTAAAGACATTGTTTGGGTATAAAGGCGAAGGGCTTTATGGCTTTATTTCCGGGCATACCACATTCTCGTTTGCTTTTGCTACGTTTACCGCGTTGCTCTTTCGCTATCGTTACTATACATGGACGGTTGCTCTATGGGCTGTGGTGATGGCATACTCGCGTATTTATCTGGGCGTGCATTTTCTTACGGATATTGCTGGCGGACTCATTGCCGGCTTATTGGTTGGAGTGGGTGTGTTCTATACCTATAAGTGGTTTCTTAATAAGTACATATATACAGGAATAGAAGAATATTATCGATCCTTCTATTCTGTTCATCGCAAAATGTTGATTACTGTGGGACTGCTGTGCTACAGTCTGTTCTTTATGGTATTCAGCGAACAGATTGTAGGCTTGTTGGAACGTTAGGGGTTAGAATCTTACCTGTACTTGCAGTTGTATTTTGTTCGAACTATCTTCTTGCTTCTTATCGCTGTAAGTATATTGTGCTTGTAACCTGCAACGCGGATAGAACCAATACTGAACGCCTGCTATGTAGTTTGTCTGTTTGGCATTTATTTCTTTGCTTTTATTCAAATAATCGTATGCCGCAATGACATCAAACTTTGGTAGTACGGTGAGTGTACCTACCGCATAGTAACCTTCGCTTTTTACACTGCGGTCTTTCCCGATCATATATTCCGAACGAAGAGTAAAATCTTTCAGTTTAACAGTACCACCTATTGCCCAACGATTGCGGTTGTAGTTGTCGCCATACTGTATACTTGGGTTAAGTTCGGTGGTTCCCATGGCGTGTCCTTTCCCCTTCATAAACGAAGTAGCCAGCATAAGCCATGATGTGGGGTTTATATCAATACCACCGATAATGTCTTTTTGATTGTTCCTGTCTTTCTGGTTGATTCCCTGACCATTCATTATTGCTATTCTGTACGACAGGAATTTGTTGAATAAATCTCCGTATAGCATCAAACCGATATCTCTACCGCTACTTCCACCCAATAGTTTGTCGCTATTATTAACTCCAGCCATGTACAAGGTTGATTGGAAATAGCTATCAATAAGTTCTACCGATGAAGCGGAGAATGGATTTTCTATGGTAAAGGGTATCTTGTACTGTCCGAAACGTGCCGATAGACCAGGTAAGAAAGAATAATCAGTATAATACTCCACCAATGATCCACCTTGTTTGAAGTCGTACATAAAAGTGCAACTCCATTTATCGGTTATCTTACCATCCATAATAAAGATAATACGTTTTATGTCGAATGTGTTATCAGGATCTTCGGCATCGTCATACGTATATCCGGCTTGTGCGTAACCTTGTAGGGTAATGCGTTCTTTCAGCGTGTTAATAACAGTGTTTAATGTTTCCTGTGCAACAACAGGAATGGCTAGGATAATAGCTAAACAGAGGAGGTAACGTTTCATTGATGGTGGTGTTTTTAGAACAATGTTGTTCCGGAAGTGATAGTAGAAAACAGCAAAGGCAACCATCATTGGCTGCCTTTGCTTATATAAAATATTATTCTTCAATAGCTGCAATACCCGGAAGTTTCTTTCCTTCAATTGCCTCGAGCAATGCTCCACCACCGGTCGATACGTATGATACGCCGTCGGCTAAGCCAAATTTATTTACGCAAGCTACCGAATCGCCTCCACCTACTAAAGAGAAAGCACCGTTCTTTGTAGCTTCTACGATTGCTTCGCCTACCGATTGTGATCCATGTGCAAAGTTGTCAAACTCAAATACTCCTGTAGGACCGTTCCAAAGAATTGTCTTTGATTGTTTGATAACGTCTGCAAATTTCTTTTCGGTTTCAGGGCCAATGTCCAGACCTTCCCATCCATCAGGGATTTGACCAACCGGAACAAACTTAGCGTTAGCCTCGTTAGAGAAACTGTCAGCAATCTTAGCATCAACAGCAAGTACAAGGTTTACACTCTTTTCTTTGGCTTTCTTTATCAAATCCAAAGCAAGATCCAACTTGTCTTCTTCGCAAATAGAAAGACCGATTGAGCCTCCTAAAGCTTTGGTGAAAGTATAAGTCATGCCACCTGCTATGATAAGATTGTCTACCTTATTCAATAGGTTCTCGATGATTTCAATTTTAGAAGAAACCTTAGAACCACCCATGATAGCTGTAAACGGACGTTGGATGTCGTTCATAACTTTATCTACTGCTTTCACCTCTTTTTCCATCAGATAACCAAACATCTTGTTGTTGGTGTCAAAATAGGCTGCAATCAATGCTGTTGAGGCATGTGCGCGGTGAGCAGTTCCAAAAGCGTCGTTTACATAGCAATCGGCATACGAAGCCAATTTCTTTGTGAATTCCTTTTGACTCTCCTTAACGAGTTTTTTGGCAGCTGCTTTTTCTTCTTCCGAAGCATCGTCAGCCAATCCTCTTGGTTTGCCTTCTTCTTCGGCATAAAAACGGAGGTTCTCAAGCATTAATGCTTCTCCTGGTTGTAGTGCGGCAGCCTTCATTGTAGCTTCCTCGCTCATACAATCGTTAGCAAATTGAACATCTACACCCAGTAGTTCGGATACGTGTCCGATGATGTGTTTTAGTGAAAATTTCTCAGTTGGACCTTTTGGACGTCCCAAGTGCGAACCAATAATAACGCTACCGCCATCGCTTAGAATTTTCTTCAGTGTAGGAAGTGCCGCGCGGATGCGGGTGTCGTCTGTGATGTTGAAATTTTCGTCTAATGGAACATTAAAGTCCACTCTAACGAATGCCTTTTTACCTTTGAAGTTGTACTTGTCAATTGTCTGCATAATACGCTATTGTTTATTAAATATGTAATGAATCTACTAAATTGAAGTGCAAAGTTACTACTATTTCTCTCTTTGTGAACGATTTTGTTATTTATTGGTTGCTTTTCGGCTTGCTTTTTAAGACTTTATAAGTCTTGCAATAGAATTGACATGCCAATTGCAATCCACACTTGTCACATTGGGGTTTTCTTGCTTGGCAAATGTATCGCCCATGAAGAATAAGCCAATGATGTGCTATATGTACCAATTCGGTAGGAATGTATTTCATCAGTTCTTTTTCGGTAGCGAGTGGCGTTTTGGAATTGGTGGTAAGACCAATGCGGTTGGATACACGAAACACATGTGTATCTACTGCCATTGCTGCCTTATGAAACACTACCGATTGAATGACATTTGCTGTTTTTCGTCCCACACCGGGTAGTTTTATCAGTTCCTCCAATGTATCGGGCACTTCGCTATTGAAATCCTTTACCAACATTTGTGCCATACCCACCAAGTGCTTTGCTTTATTATTTGGATAAGATATACTGCGAATGTATTCGTATACTACCTCGGGGGAAGTGGCAGCAAGTGCTTCGGGGGTAGGGAAGTCTTGAAATATCTTTGGGGTAGTCATATTCACCCGTTTATCCGTGCATTGTGCAGAAAGAATGACTGCAACCAGCAATTGGTATGGACTTTCATATTGAAGCTCTGTCTCGGCAACCGGTACATTTTGTTGGAACCACTCGATGACTATTTTATAACGTTCTTTCTTTGTCATGGTTAGCGTAATTTGTTTTTATGAAAAAGCGGTGTAACTCTTACCCTGAAATAAATGGCAGATAATACAGTGAGGCATGCACCGGAAAAGTACATCACATCAAACGAAATGTATTGCGCGATGAATCCTCCCGACATAAGTCCGATTCCGATACCTACATCCCACGAAGTGAGGTAAGTAGAAGTTGCCGTACCTCGTTTACTGTTTGGTGCCAGATTAACGAATAGCGAGTTGAACGCCGGGAACATAGTCCCGAAGCCTACACCAAGCATCAGCGGAATGGCAAAGAACAGGATGTTGGTAAACATCGCGTTGTATTTAATCAATGTGCCACATGCAGCCAACAGAAAGAAACAGGTGCAAACTACGTAAAATCCTGCCGAAATAATCTCTGTGATACGTCCTTTATCTACTTGCTTACCGGCAAAGAGGCGCGAAACCGCCATGCCCACTGCTAAGAAAGTAAAGAACAGCCCTGTGTTTACGCTAATGCCAATGTGCTGCGCGTAGATAGCTACATACGTAGTTGTCATGCCATAAGGTATGGAGAGCAATAATAGCGATATCCCCGCGGGTATTCCTTTTATTAAAAAGAAACGGTCAAGTGAGATAGGTTCGCTTTCAACCGGTTCTTTCTTAGGCGTTTTTACCAAACATGCCATCAGGAAACCGATAGATCCTGAGATGAGTGAACACGTAAAGATTGTTTCAAACGAATAGGCATCATGCATGAAAAGTCCAACCATAGGACCAATACTCATTGCCATGTTGTTCATTAACCCGTAGTAGCCAATGGCTTCGCCACGGCGAGAGGAGGGGGTAACGTCAATCACAATCGTATTTCCACCTACTGTTACCATTCCAAAGGATAATCCGTGTATAACCCTAAATGCTATAAAAAGTGACAATACACCTGCCCACATATACCCCGCAAATACACTTGTGAAGATGAAATATGCCAGTAGGTAGAGTGGTTTACGTGGGAGTATATCCAACAAAAAACCAGAGAATGGACGAATGCAAAGTGCAGCTACTGTATATACGGACAATACAATACCTACGAGCGAATTCTCCGCCTGAAAAACTTCAGACAGGTAAAACGGAAGTATAGGAAGTATTAGGTAAAAGGCGAAAAACAAGAGGAAGTTAGCTGCTAACAAGAAACAGTAACTTGGCGTTACAAGTTTGTCTTTAGCCATAATTGAGTTATTAAAATAAATATAGAACCGTTTGGATTCTCTTTTTCTGAGAAAGAGAACCCAAACGGAATATGTCTTAATTCGCTGCCTCGAACTCCTTCAAGAAGCGAATGTCGTTTTCAGAGAACATACGCAAGTCCTTAACCTGATACTTGAGGTTGGTAATACGTTCAATCCCCATGCCTAGTGCGTAACCTGTGTATTCTTTACTGTCAATGCCCGATGCTTCAAGAACATTCGGGTCGACCATGCCACATCCTAAAATCTCTACCCAGCCGGTATGCTTGCAGAACGGGCATCCTTTTCCGCCGCAGATATTGCAACTGATGTCCATTTCGGCACTTGGTTCGGTGAATGGGAAATAAGAAGGGCGTAGACGTATCTTTGTATCATTGCCGAACATCTCCTTGGCAAACAATAATAAAACTTGTTTAAGATCGGTAAACGATACGTTCTTATCTATGTACAGTGCTTCAATCTGATGAAAGAAACAGTGTGCGCGGTAGCTAATAGCTTCGTTACGATATACACGTCCGGGACAAACTATACGGATAGGCGGCTTCGCATTTTCCATTACGCGCACTTGCACCGACGAAGTATGAGTGCGCAGAACAATATCAGGATGTGCTTCAATAAAGAAGGTGTCTTGCATATCGCGTGCAGGATGATCATCAGCGAAGTTAAGTGCTGAGAATACATGCCAGTCATCTTCAATTTCGGGACCTTCGGCAATGCTAAAGCCCAAACGGGTAAATATGTCAATAGCCTCATTGCGCACAATGGTAATAGGATGACGACTACCCAAGTTAATGGGGTAGGCAGTGCGGGTAAGGTCTATTTCGTCGCTTCCGCTGTCCTGACTTTCAAACTGTTCTTTCAATGCGTTAATGCGTTCTTGTGCTTTGTTTTTCAACTCATTAAGACGCATGCCGACTTCCTTTTTTTGTTCGACGGCTACATTACGGAAATCAGCCATCAAGTCATTGACAGCCCCTTTTTTACTGAGGTATTTAATGCGGAGAGCTTCGAGTTCTTCAGCATTCGAAGCTTTCAGCGCTTCCACTTCTTCCAGAAGTTGCTTAATCTTAGCTAACATATAGTGTGTATTATTGTTGTTCTACGTAAAAAACGGTGCAAAGATAATGGTTATTCTTGGTTTCTCCTATTTTTGTGGTTTGCTCTTTTAGAGGGGTGGGTGGTTTTCTTTGTTTTTTAGTACTTATTATTTACATCTTAATGTCTCTCGCAAACCACTTCATCGAAATGCAGCATTTCGCTTGAGTAGAATGCTGCATTTCGATGAAGTGGTTTGCTGCATTTCGAAAGAGACAAATGCTGCATTTGTAAAAACGCCCCTAGAGTGTGCTGTAGAGCTGTTTATTTGTAAGTTATTTATATCAACTTTAGTTTTGTGGTTTTGGATAATTATTTACATTGTTGTTGTGCTCTTCCCTTTTGTAGTACTTGATGGAACAGAAAAACAGACTTTCATACTACTAAACTAGTATATAGAAAACCAGAGAAATTGCATTGTTTTTTTATTTTTTGTACTTTTGTAAGTCAGTAGACTTTCACTTTTCTTCTATTCCTATAATTAAGGAGTAAGATTAGTGCATTTTTATTAAAACAAACTCCAAAATACAGAAATGAGTTTAAACAAACATACAGAAGTCTTGAAAAGCAATGAGGTTTGGCGTGAGGCAAAAACAGCCGAGCAAATAATAGCTGCTTATCAATGTATGCCTATATGTCACTTTTTCATCAGGATGCAAGTGGCAAACAACCATCCAACAGATTTCTTTGTGCTGAATGGGAATAAAAAAGCCATTGAGCGTTTTCCTCAATTGCTTACCGATAGTGAATACACCCAACTTGGTAGTGTGTTCTTTGGCGATGATTTTGATAATATGATGAGCTGTATCCGGGAGATGCCTGAGGGAAGTACAAATACAGAATTTATATTCCATCAAACAAGCAGTAGTATAACCTACAAGTGCACCTTTTACTACACCAACGGTGAGGAAGCGGAAATGATAATGGTTGATGTTTCGGAACTAAAGAAAACCGAACACGATCTTATTCTTGCTAAAGAAAACTTGGAAGATGCCATAAAGAAGCAAAATCTGGCGTTGGATAATGCCAAGTTTGGTCTTGTATATATGGATACAAATTTTGTGGTGCAGTGGGAGTTAACCAAAAATGTTACAGCTACCGACATAAACCGTCATTATGTACCGGGAGAACAATGTTATCGCACGGCTTTTGGGGAAAAAGAGCCTTGCCCAACCTGTCCACTGAGGCAAGCTGTGGAAGATGGAATATCGGCAACACAGCGGAAAAAGGTAAATGGAATTGACCTCGAGGTTATTGCTACTCCCGTCTACGATGATAATCAGGTTCTTGTGGGCGGACTCCTTAGAATAGAAGAGATAGCCGAGAGACTGAAAGCCGAACAAGAACTCATTATTGCTAAAGAAAAGGCAGAAACCGCCAATAAACTTAAATCAAACTTTTTGGCGAATATGAGTCATGAGATACGTACACCTCTTAATGCTATCGTTGGATTTTCGAGTGTACTAGGTGAAATAGAAGATACAAATGAACGACAAGAGTATCTCCTTTTGATACAGAAAAACAATGACCTTTTATTAAAACTCGTCAACGATATTATCGACTTATCAAGAGTGGAAGTAGGAAAATATGATTTTACGTTCGAACTCATTGAGGTAAACAAGTTCTGCAAAGAAGTTATTGAATCCTTCTTGATAACCCCATCTCCCGATGTAGCTGTTTTTTATGAAGATAACTCGCAATCAGTACTGTTGAATGTTGATAAAAACAGGTTGGCTCAAGTCATAAATAACTTGATTAATAACGCTCTTAAGTTTACGGAAAGAGGCAGTATCTGCTTGAGGTATGATGTTGAAGAAGAGTACGTAAAATTCAGTGTCTCCGATACAGGTATTGGTATTGACTTGAATGAACATCAGGATGATATATTTGATCGCTTTGTAAAACTCAATCCCTTTGCACAAGGAACGGGTCTTGGACTCTCTATATGCAAACAGATTGTAGAGAAAATGGGAGGAAACATTGGTGTGAATTCTAAGCTTGGAGAAGGGTCTGAATTCTGGTTCACACTGCCGCTCGAATAATTCTGGTAATGATTTAATTATTCCGACTTAAGAACATTAATATGGAAACACTTTGCTGAATGCGCAGTGTGTTTCTTCTATAAAAAACGAGAGTTTGTCCTAAAACAAACTCTCGCTGCACTTTATTAATGAAGAGTTTTATAAACTCAATGGTTCATATTTCAATCCAAATGTGTCGGCAACGGCTTCGTACACAACCTTTCCGTTTACTACGTTTAGTCCCAGTGCCAGTACGGGGTCGGCTTTGCAAGCAGCTTTCCAACCCATATCGGCTAACTTCAACGCGTATGGTAATGTGGCATTGGTAAGCGCGTGTGTAGAGGTAAAAGGAACCGCTCCCGGAATATTAGCTACGCAGTAATGAACGATATCGTCTACAACATACGTAGGCTCGGCATGTGTGGTTGGTCTTGACGTTTCAAAGCAACCGCCTTGGTCAATAGCAACGTCTACTAAAACACTACCTTTGCGTATCAGCTTCAGCATATCCCTTGTGATGAGATGTGGAGCCTTTGCACCCGGAATTAATACCGAACCAATGATCAAATCGGTTGTTGGTAGCTCCTTTTCAATATTGTGCGCCGAAGAGTACAGCGTTTTTACATTGGCAGGCATCACTTCGCTAAGGTAGCGTAAGCGTGGAATGGAAATATCGGTAACTGTTACATCGGCACCCATACCGGCAGCCATTAGCGCGGCGTTGTATCCTACGATACCACCTCCAAGTACCAATACTTTCGCAGGTTTTACACCCGGAACACCACCTAGTAATTTGCCTTTTCCACCTTGTGGCTTCTCTAAGAAGCGCGCACCTTCTTGAATAGACATGCGTCCGGCAACTTCGCTCATGGGTACAAGTAGCGGAAGCGATCTATTGGGCATCTCTACGGTTTCGTAGGCAAGGCATACAGAATTCGACTCAATCATGGCATGTGTCAATTTCTCTTCAGAGGCAAAGTGGAAGTAAGTAAACAGGAGTTGATCTTTTTTGATTAGTTTGTATTCGGGCTCGATAGGCTCTTTCACCTTTATAATCATGTCTGCTTCAGCGTAAACAGCTTCGATAGTAGGTAGTATAGTGGCACCTACCGATTCGTATTCTGCATCGGGGAAACCACTGTTTTCGCCCGCTGTGTGCTGCACATAGACAACATGACCTCTTTTTACAAACTCTCCGACACCACCCGGTGTCATTCCTACGCGATTTTCGTTGTTTTTAATTTCTTTTGGAATACCAATTTTCATGACGATTTAATTTATAAGGTTAAAATACAGAGCGCAATTTAGTTATTATTTTTTTTTCTGAAAACAGTTAGAAAAAGTTTTTTCAAAGAAGATTACAATTAATTTCTCCTTCTGTTAATCAGAACTTAAACTATGTAAAGAACTTTATTATCTCCACTGCAAACCGTACATTTGCACTTGATTAATATACATGTACATAATACCATGATTAAGTCTCTATATACGACGTTGTTCTTTTTCTTTCTTCTCTCATTTCAAGCCATTGCTCAAGAACAACCATCCATTCATTTTGTTGCTCCTTTTGACTTTCCGCTCTATCTTAGTGGAAATTTCGGTGAGATACGATCCAATCATTTTCATGGCGGATTAGATTTCAAAAGTCAAGGTGTATCCGGTAAACCGGTATATGCTATGGCAGATGGTTATATTTCGGCTATCCGTGTTACAAATGGCTCGGGATATGTGCTTGAAGTAGCATACGACAATGGTTATACAACTATACTTCGACACAATGAAGCGTACGTTGGTGATATTGCCCGGCGAGTAAAAGCTTTGCAATACGAAAAAGAGAGTTGGCAAGTAGAAATCATTCCCGGCAAAGACGAGTATCGTGTTAAGGCAGGGCAGTTGATAGGCTACGGTGGTAATATGGGCTACTCCTTTGGACCACATTTGCATCTGGATATGATTGAGACAGACAGCAAAGACTATATTGATCCGCTTCCGTTTTTCAAAAAACAGATAATAGATACAAAAGCACCTGTAGCTTCGGGTTTCATGATATTTCCACAGCTGGGAAGAGGAGTGGTAAACGGTTCGGATAAACCGTTTGCTTTCTTTACCGGAGATAAAAAGAGAGTGGAAGCATGGGGGGTAATAGGTGTTGGAATCAAAGCCTACGATTATATGAATGGGGTAAATAATCGCTACGGAGTGCATACGGTTCAACTGCAGGTAGATGGAGAGGAAATATTTACGAGTATAGTAGATCGCTTCTCTTCTGAGGAAAACCACATGATAAATTCATGGACATATGGGCAATATATGAAGTCTTTTATTGAGCCGGGAAACACACTGCGTATGTTGCATGCCAAGAATAATAATCGTGGATTAATAACCATTGACGAAGAGCGCGACTATCACTTTAATTACACGCTAAAGGATGTTTACGGTAATACCTCCCGCTATAATTTTACTGTAAAAGGCAAAAAGCAGGTAATAAAAACTGTAAATATGAAAAAAAAGTCTTATTTTGCATGGGACAAAGTAAACTTCCTTAAAGAACCGGGTTTAGACCTGATTGTCAGACGAGGACAACTCTATGACGATGTGGTACTTAACTATGCTGTGTGGAAGGATACAACTACCGTTGCATTCGTTTATCAATTAAGTGATGAACATGTGCCGCTGTGTCGTTATGCAGATATTCAAATAGGACTACTGCGTCGTCCGGTGGCAGATATGGGCAAATATTACATTGCACGAATGTCTAAAACCGGTAAATTATCGAGTGTAGGTGGTAAGTATGAAGATGGCTTTATGAAAGGGCGTATCTCTAATTTAGGAACATACACAGTAGCTGTTGATACGATTGCCCCTGAAATATTGCCTGTTGGAGAGAAAACATGGGGGAAATCGGGCAAGGTTGTTTACAAAGTCAAAGAAAAGGAGACAGGTATACAGTCGTATCGCGGAACAATTGATGGAAAATTTGCCATCTTTGAGTGGTATATAATGAATAATACTTTTGTGTGTAAACTCGATTCCAAGCGTTGGGAGAAAGGTAAAAACCATGAAGTGGTAATGGTAGCGACAGACAATTGCGGTAACGAATCGACTGTGCGCCATACGTTTTATTGGTAGTTGATTTTAAATATAATACTATAACCAGTTAATGAAGATGAAGAAAATTGTTTTATCTGTGGCTGTGATATTTGCAGCTTTGGCGAATACTTTCGCTTGTACAAATCTTATTGTGGGCAAAGGTGCGTCAACCGATGGCTCTACAATCGTTTCTTATTCGGCAGACTCTTACGGATTGTTTGGTGAACTTTACCACTATCCCGCTGCAACATACCCCAAAGGGACGATGTTAGATGTGTACGAATGGG
Organism: Bacteroides sp. 214; assembly: GCF_010501015.1. Lineage (GTDB taxonomy): Bacteria > Bacteroidota > Bacteroidia > Bacteroidales > Bacteroidaceae > Bacteroides. The sequence goes on from NZ_QVML01000005.1 coordinate 56,828, forward strand.
ATACTAATAAATATCTTGGGCAAATAGAGCAAGCGCGCCAAACCTATAATGTAGTTGGAAATATCAATGAATATCAGTTGACTATTGCGGAAACGACCTTTGGTGGACGTGAAGAATTGGTAGATACTTTGGGTATTATGGATTACGGTAGTCTTATCTATATAGCTTTGCAACGTTCGCGTACAGCTCGCGAAGCTATTAAAACAATGACCGATCTTGTGCAACAATATGGCTATTACAGTAGTGGAGAATCTTTTACCATTGCCGACCCTAATGAGATATGGATCATGGAGATGATTGGTAAAGGACCCGGTATACGTGGAGCGGTTTGGGTAGCAGTTCGCATTCCCGACGATTGCGTTTCGGCACATGCCAATCAGGCACGTATCCATACCTTTAATATGGACGATAAGAATAATTGTCTTTGCTCACCCGACGTTATCTCTTTTGCACGCGAAAAAGGTTATTTTAGTGGTGTGAACAAAGATTTTAGTTTTGCCAAAGCGTATGCTCCACTCGATTTTGGTGCACGTAGGTATTGCGAAGCACGTGTGTGGAGTTTCTTTAATATGGTGACCGATCGGGGCAATGAGTTCTTACCTTATATATTAGGTGAAACTGACGAACCGATGCCACTTTACCTCAAAGCCAACAAAAAACTCTCTGTAGCAGATGTGCGCGATTGTATGCGCGACCATTATGAAGGAACAGCGTTGGATATAACCAATGATTTTGGCGCAGGTCCATACAAAATGCCATATCGCCTCTCTCCATTAAGCTTCAAGGTTAATGACGAATCGTACTTTAACGAGCGTCCCATCTCTACACAACAATCGGGTTTCGTATTTGTCTCTCAGATGAGGTCTAATATGCCCGATGCTATAGGTGGTGTACTTTGGTTTACATTGGATGATGCCAATATGGGTGTGTTCACTCCTGTGTATTGCTGTACTACTAAAGTTCCGGATAGCTATGCTGCCAATGGAGCCGACTATATCACCCTCTCATGGGATAATGGTTTCTGGATTTACAACTGGGTATCCAATATGGTTTATCCACGCTATAACCTGATGATTGATGATCTTAAAGCCACCCAGAAGGAACTGGAAGATAACTTCACGTTCATGCAACCTTCAATAGAAGAGATGGCAGCCAAACTATATGCCAAGAATCCGGAAGAGGCAGTGAAATTCCTTACCGACTATACCGGCATGACAGCCAACAATACCATTAGTACATGGAAAAAGTTGGGCGAGTTTCTTGTGGTAAAGTACAATGATGGTGTAGTAAAGCGTGTAAAGAACGGACAGTTTGAACGTAACTCTATCGGACAGGCGGCAACGGTTATTCGTCCGGGATACCCGAAAGAGTTTCTCGAAGAATATGTGAAACAAACCGGAGACAGATATAAAATGCCTACCGAATAAGTATAAATACCTAAAATAAAACGAATATGGAAAATCAGGAACTAATAAAGCAGGTAACTGAAAAGGCCAACAAATGGCTTACACCGGCATACGATGCCGAAACTCAAGCAGCAATCAAAAAAATGCTTGAGAGTGAGGATAAAACCGAGTTGATAGAGTCTTTCTATAAAGACTTGGAATTTGGAACAGGTGGACTACGCGGTATTATGGGTGTAGGAAGCAACCGGATGAATATTTATACCGTTGGTGCAGCTACACAAGGATTATCGAACTACCTCAATGCTAATTTCAAAGACTTACCACAAATCTCTGTGGTAATTGGTCACGACTGCCGTAACAATAGCCGTAAATTTGCTGAGATATCCGCGAATATTTTCTCGGCAAACGGCATTAAAGTATATCTTTTTGAAGCACTTCGTCCCACACCCGAAATATCTTTCGCTATACGCGAGCTCAAATGTCAAAGTGGTATTATCCTTACCGCATCGCACAATCCAAAGGAATACAATGGCTATAAAGCTTATTGGGATGATGGCGCGCAAGTATTGGCACCACATGATACGGGTATCATCGATGAGGTGAATAAAATAGCCAATGCTTCGGATATCAAGTTTGAAGGTAGCCCGGCATTAATCGAAGTTATAGGCGAAAAGGTGGATGAGTTATTCTTGAATGCTGTAAAAACAGTTTCACTCAATCCGGAAGCAATTAAGCGTCAGCACGATATGAAGATTGTTTATACGCCTATTCATGGAACAGGTATTACGCTTGTGCCGAGAGCACTAAAGATGTGGGGTTTTACCAACATTATCAACGTGCCCGAACAGGATGTAATTAGCGGAGATTTCCCAACAGTAAAATCGCCTAATCCCGAGGAACCTGCTGCACTATCTATGGCAATTGAAAAGGCCAAAGCTACCGATGCAGAATTGGTAATGGCAAGCGACCCCGACGCCGACCGTGTAGGTATTGCCTGCAAAAACGAAAAAGGCGAGTGGGTACTTATCAACGGTAATCAAACCTGTATGATGTATCTTTATTACATCCTTACACAATACAAGGCATTAGGCAAAATCAAGGGTAATGAGTTCTGTGTAAAGACTATTGTTACTACTGAATTAATTAAGAAAATAGCAGATAAGAACAACGTAGAAATGCTTGATTGCTACACCGGCTTCAAATGGATAGCACGCGAAATCCGTATCCTCGAAGGTAAGAAGAAGTATATCGGTGGTGGCGAAGAGAGCTATGGCTTCCTTGCTGCCGACTTTGTACGCGATAAAGATGCCGTTTCTGCTTGTTGTCTTATTGCCGAAATTGCAGCATGGGCAAAAGATAACGGTAAGTCACTTTACGAATTGCTGAAGGATATTTATGTGGAGTATGGTTTCTCTAAAGAGAAAGGAATTAGTGTAGTAAAACCGGGCAAGAGTGGTGCAGATGAGATCAAACAGATGATGACCAACTTCCGCGCCAATCCTCCTAAAGAAATTGCAGGCTCTAAAGTAGTGTGCACTAAGGATTACCAAACGCTGAAGCAAACCGATGCCGCAGGAAAGGTAACTGACTTGGATATGCCCGATACATCGAACGTGCTACAATACTTCACCGAAGACGAAACGAAAGTATCTGTTCGTCCGTCGGGAACCGAACCGAAGATTAAGTTCTATGTAGAGGTGAAAGGTGAACTTTGCTGTCGCGAAAACTATGACGTAGCCAATGCTGCTGCCGATGTAAAGATTCAGGCAGTACTTAAGTCGCTAGGCGTTTAGTCTCGTAAAACTTATAGTTGTTATAAAAAGAGCTTTTGGATGTTTTTCAAAAGCTCTTTTTGTGAGAGGCTAATTGTAGATAACTAATCGTATTTCTCCATGACCACGAAACTTTTCACTGTAATACATGTGAACCTTTATTCCTTTATTGCTTATCCATGATAGTTCATAACGAGCATCATAGCTTTTCTTCTTCTTTGTCTTGAAAGCGTTGTGTGGTTGCTGTATTCTTTTGGGAAGAAAAAGGATTTACTTCGATTTGTTGTGAGGAAGTGCTATCTTTGTGGGATACGTGTTTCGGATAATGATTGCGTATATATATGAATTAGTGGCAATGCGTGGTCGATGCTATAGTGGGGAAACAAGGCGGATGTAGAAATGCAAGTATGAAAAGTGAATATATAACTTTATGCAAATGGAAACATTTATTTTAATTGGAATCTTTGTTGTATTTATTGTTTTGTTGATAAATCTACCTGTTTTTGTAATTATGCTAATTGCAAAAACAAATAAAGTAAAATTATCATATAGGGAGGCTTTGAAATTGTATAGATGTAAAGTTGCTGATAAATCGTTCTTAAAGTCGGTTGCAAAGTTTCAAGAGAAAAACATTCCCGTTTCGGTAGCAATGTTGGTTGCACACAAACTATCGGGTGGAAATTTGGAGAATTGTGTTGAGGGGCTTATTTACGCAAAAGAAAACAATTTGGAAACCGACTTTCTTTCAGTTTCAGCATTCGATTTAGCAGGAAAGAATGTAAAAGAATCATTTTTGGATGCAAATCAAGTTTATGAGATAAAATTGCGTGATTTGACAAATGGCAAAATCTCAATTGATTATTTTGTTAATTATAAGTATGAGTTTCCGAGCGTTTTTGTAGAAAAGGATTGCGAAAAAGTAAAAGATAAAATCGAGGGAAAATTAGGTACATTTCTTGAATCTTGGAACAATACTAACACATTTGAAACGGAAGAAATGATACGAAAAAACATCTTGAATACTGATTTCTGGGAAGGAAATCTGAGAATAGTTTTAATCTCTCAAAAAATTATTATTCGTGAAGAAGTTGAGAAATGATTGAATTTGTTGAAAAACATAAAAACAAATAGGACATGAATAAGTGGAAAATAGCGTTTTGGGTATGTTTGACTATTTTGATAACAGTAACTATATTCTCGGTACATTCGATTATTGATCAAGGGGTAACATTGACGTATCTAAAAGATGGATACACTGATACTGAAAATGACCTAGATCTACTAATTGAATTTATTAATAAGACTGATTTAACTAAACTACAAATTGAAGCGGAACTCAAAGATCACAAACTTGTCGAATACATAGACTTCCAATCGGATACAGTTTCGCTTGATAGAGTTTTACTAATATTCGAGGACGGAAAAATAAAAAGAGTAATTAAGCAATGGTAAATATACCTTCCAAATGTACTTTTACCAAATAGGTCTTCACCTTCACATATCGCTGTAAGTTTATGATGGTGAGTAAGTTACGTGTGAAGACCCCTTGTTTTATCCTTCACAGGGTCTTCACAAGCAATTTTCTGACTGTTTTTGTGGTAAGAAAACACTGAGAAACAGGTCGGAAACCAGTCAGAAGTGAAGCAAAAACCAGTCAAAAAAGAGATTGCTTAAAAGTGTGTGTTGTCAGCCATAGTTTCATTGATTGTCCGCCTATGGCTCATGCCCCGTCAGCCATAGGCTCATGACCCCGTCAGCCATAGGCAGATGGTTCGTCAGCTTATGGCTCGTGACTGGTCAGACTATGGCAGAATTAATACAAAGAGCCTGCACATTCTCATGCGCAGGCTCTTCTCTCTTACCCTCTCTCTGTAATAGCTATCAACTATTTGTATTGATAAGCTTTCCTATACGATTAATCTCTTTATAAAGTTCATCTATTACGACTTCGTATGTAGCGTGCTCAATTTGCTTGTCGTTTACACGAACCACAGGGCCTCGGTCGCAACGCTCAAAACAGAAGGTGGCACGTAGGTCAACCATTTCTTCCTGTCCTTCAAAGCCTACAATATCTTCCAACTTATTCTCTACCACATGCTTAAGCAGGCGCTTGAGCAGCTCTTGCGAACCGCGTGTAAAGCAGTTGGTGCCTGTGCACACAGCAACGATAATTTTAGGATGCTCGGTATTGCGAATAGAGATAATCTCTTTTTCAATACGTTTGCGTCCATGATAGTGCGTGTGCAACAGTTCGTGCGCTTTGTGTCCACCCGGTTCGCCAAGGAACTTTTCGTATAGTTCGATAACGTACGGATTGTCTTGCGACTTATGTAACTGAAGCGCTTTGTCTTCGTTATAAAGCATCTGTGCACGTTTCTCGCGGTAATCGGGGGTGAAGTTTACCGGCTGTCCACCTCCGGCGATACAACCACCCGGGCACGACATAACCTCAATTAAATCATAATCCGATTCGCCTTTCTTTGCCATTTCACACAATTTGCGTGCATTGGCAAGTCCATGCGCTACACCTAATTTCAGGTGGATATCACCCAACGTGAGCTCTACTGTGCGGATGCCTTCTTTACCACGTACTTGCTTGAAATCAAAGTTCTTCAATTTTTCTCCTGTCAGCTTTTCGTATGCATAGCGCAATACTGCTTCACTAACACCACCTGTATTACCAAAGATTACCCCTGCACCGGTTTTGAAGCCAAGTGGCATATCAAAGGATTCGGGTTGCAGTTTCTTTAGCTGAAGACCGGTTTCGTGTATCATTCTGCCCAGCCCTTCGGTAGTTAATACGTGATCAACTTCGGGCACGCCATCTTTGAAAAATTCACTGCGCTTTGCTTCGAATTTCTTGGCGGTACATGGCATGATAGAAACGATAACGAGTTGCTCGGGTTTGATGTTGAGCAGGGTAGGGAGTATTTCGCGGGCAACGCTACCAAACATTTGCTGTGGCGATTTGCACGTAGAAAGGTTGTTCAGTAGTTCGGGATAATATTGCTCAGCGAATTTCACCCAACTGGGGCAACAAGAGGTAAATAACGGTAACTTTTCACCTTTCAGTTTGCGGGCAATAAATTCAGTTGATTCTTCCAGCACAGTAAGGTCGGCTGTAAACGAGGTATCATATACTTGGTCGAATCCTAAACGACGCAGTGCTGCTACTATTTGTCCTGTATTTATGGAAGAAGCATCATCCGAACCGGTTGCCTCACTCTCTCCTAAGGCTACACGCACAGCAGGTGCCATTTGTGCTACCACATATTTGTTGGGGTCGTGAATGGCTTCCCATACCTCTTCCGTTTCTTGTCGGGGAACAAGTGCGCCAACAGGGCACACCGATACGCATTGTCCGCAATAAACACACTCTACATCTGCCAAGCTCTTTTGGTAGGCAGGTGCCACACAGGTTTTAGAACCGCGATTCACAAAGTCAATTGCACCTACCGATTGTATCTCTTTACATACCCGTACGCAGTCTCCGCAAAGAATACATTTGTTGGGGTCGTGAACAATACTTCTCGACTTGTTGTCAATCGGTTCGCGTTTGTTGGTTTTCTTAAAACGTACTTCTTGCACACCTAAGCGACGTGTAAGATACTGTAGTTTACAGTTATTGGAACGTACGCAACTGGGGCAACTCACATCGTGATTGGCAAGTAGTAACTCTAAGTTTATCTTTCGTATTTGGCGTACCTCTTCGGTATTTGTCCTTACCACCATGCCATCGCGTGGAGTAATGGTACAGGTTGCTTGTATGCCCATTCCTTCTACGTCGCACACGCACAAACGGCAAGCGCCGTATGTACTCAGATGTGAGTGATAGCAAAAAGTGGGCAACTCTATATTAGCTTTCCTGATTACTTCAAGAATGTTTCTTTCGTTTTCGATGGGGACGCTTAATCCATCTATATTGATATATCCTTTATTTTCCATGATTTAGACTGTTAGCTTAAAAACCAATTACCGCATCGAATTTACATGTAGTAGCACAAACACCGCATTTGGTACATACGGTGGAATCTATTACATGCGGCTGTTTTTTCTCTCCACTGATAGCTCCCACGGGGCACTTGCGCGAGCAAGCTGTACAACCGGTGCACTTCTCGGCATCGATAAATACATCAGAAAGGGCTTTGCAGTTGTTAGTGGCGCACTTCTTGTTTACGATATGGTCGATATACTCGTCGCGGAAGCGGCTAATGGTGGAGATAACCGGACTTGGCGCGGTTTTTCCCAGCCCACAAAGCGAAGCCTTCTTCACTACCTGTGCTACATCTTGCAGCAAGTTAAAGGTTTTTTCGGTGGCTGTTCCATCAATAATTTCATCGAGCATGGAAAGCATTTGCTTGGTACCTTCACGACAAGGAACACACTTTCCGCAACTTTCGTTCTGGGTAAAGTTCATAAAGAAACGGGCTATTTGAATCATGCACGATTGTTTATTCATCACTACCATACCGCCCGAGCCAACCATGGCACCGTTCTTTATCAGGTTATCGTAATCGATCTCAATATTTAAGTGCTCTTCGGTAAGGCAACCACCGGATGGTCCACCAATTTGTACTGCTTTGAATCCTTCATTGGTAATATCTCCATCGTTGTCTGTAACGCCTCCACCTATATTATATACAATTTCATGCAATGTGGTGCCAAAAGGTACCTCAATCAAACCTGTGTTGGCTACATGTCCTGTCAAGGCGAAAGTCTTTGTTCCTTTCGATTTTTCAGTACCGTATGCGTTGAACCACGAAGCTCCATTCTTGATAATCAATGGAACAGCGGCAAGTGTTTCTACATTGTTAATAACGGTAGGTTTGCCAAACAGCCCTTTCTGTGCAGGGAAAGGAGGTTTGGGTTTGGGCATTCCTCGTTTTCCTTCAATAGAGGCAATGAGTGCAGTTTCTTCTCCACACACAAAGGCACCTGCGCCTTCCATGATATGAATATGCATGTTGTGACCGCTACCAAATACGTTGTTACCCAACGTTCCCGCCTCCATAGCATCATTAATAGCTTTAGTCATACGTTGAATAGCCAATGGATATTCTAAGCGCACATATACGTGTCCTTCGTCGGATCCGATAGCGCGAGCGGCAATCATCATTCCTTCGAGTATACGGTGTGGGTTGCCTTCCATAAGGCTGCGATCCATAAATGCACCAGGGTCGCCTTCGTCGCCGTTACAGATGACATATTTCTTTGGTCCTGCTTCCTGCAGAGTAAATTGCCATTTCTTTCCGGTAGGGAATCCGCCACCGCCACGTCCACGCAATCCCGATTCCAGTATTGTCTGGCAAACCTCTTCGGGAGTCATTTGTGTAAAGGCTTTTTCGGCTGCGAAGTATCCGCCATGAGCGATGTACTCGCGTATGCTGCCCGGGTCGAGGTGCGAACATTCGCCCAGCACCAAGCGGGTTTGTCTTTTATAGAAAGGTATCTCGGTTTGTCCGCGACTTCGTTGTCCGTCAGCAGGGTTTACATACAGCAGTTCTTCAATGATTTTATCTTTCAGAACAGTTTCCTCCAATATACGCATTACATTTTCTGGGCGCACCTTGGTGTACATAATTTCGTCGGGAAGGATATTGACCAATGGCCCTTGTCCGCAGAAACCTTGGCATCCGCTACCGGTAAGTTGGATTACATGGTCATCATCGTGATAATTGGCTTCGAGATCCACAAACTGTTTAAGTCCGGTTACTTCCAATGCTTTCTCAAAAGCTTCGTACACTTTGAGCGAGCCATTGGCTATACATCCGGTTCCGGCGCATATAATGATACGCTTTTTAACATGTGCGGCAGCTTGGTTATAGTCTGCCTGAACTTGTTTAAGATTGATATTGTCCATTTCTTTATTACGTTTTTACCACTTAAGAATAAGGTTGGAACATCGTTACTGTCCTTCCCGGGCAATGATTTCATTGATAATTTCTTCGCACTTTTTACTGTTAACTTCACCATATACCTGTTCGTTCACTACCATGACAGGTGCCAATCCACAGGCGCCAAGACAGCTTACAGCTTCCAAAGTAAAGAGCATGTCATCTGTGGTATGCTTTTCTTTGGTTAATTTCAGCTTGCTGTAAAGCGTGTCGATGAGCTTGGTTGAACCCTTTACATGGCAGGCAGTACCATCGCAGACTTTAATAACATACTTTCCTTTTGCTTCGAGCGAGAAGTGTGCGTAAAAGGTAGCAACACCGAAAACTTCTGCCGTAGGCATGTTCAAAGCTGTAGCGATGTAGGTCAATACTTGTTGGGGGAGGTAACGATATTCTTCCTGTACTTCTTGAAGAATCGTAATAAGGCGCTTTTGATCGTGGTTGTACTTTTCAATAATTTCGAGTACACGCGTAAACTGCCTTGCGGTTTTGTTTACCACCGAAGTGGCATGAATCGCTTTTTCATTCATTGTTTCAGAGATAAAGGTAATTAGTCTTATTACATTTTGTTTGTGAAGATAGAATAAACAAATGAAATAATCACTACTTTTGGTGAACTTTTTGTGAATAAAGCCATAAACGACTATCTTTATGACACAAAAGTGTGTTGTGTATATGAGAAAACTAATAGATAACTTAAAATCTAAGCGATGTTTGAGCAGAGAAGATATCACTTTGCTACTCACTTCACTCGACGAAGATTTACTTATATATATAAATAAGGTGGCGCGCGAAGCTACCGATGCTCGATTTGGAAAGACGGTTTATGCCCGTGGACTTATTGAGTTGACCAATTATTGTCGCAATAATTGTTACTACTGTGGAATTCGTAGAGAAAACAAACAGGTAGAACGTTACCGGCTCACTGCGGATGAAATACTGGAATGTTGTCGGCAAGGAGATAGATTGGGACTAAAGACGTTTGTTTTGCAGGGTGGTGAAGATCCACGACTAACAGACAACTTTCTCGAAGATGTGTTGTTGCGCATTAAGAAAGAATTCCCCAATCATGCTGTAACCTTCTCTTTGGGTGAAAAGTCGCGCGAATCCTATCAAAAATTCTTTGCTGCCGGAGCCGACCGCTACTTGTTGCGTCATGAAACAGCTACGCGCGAACACTACCAGCAGTTGCATCCCGAAGATATGTCTTTCGATAACCGCATAAACTGTTTGCACGAACTGAAAGCTATCGGTTATCAAACCGGTGCGGGTATGATGATTGGTAGTCCGGGACAAACAGTGGAGAACATAGTGGAAGATATTTTGTTTATTAAGAAACTGCGTCCACAAATGGTAGGAATAGGTCCTTTTATCCCGCAGCACGATACGCCTTTTGCCAACGAACCGGCAGGAAGTATCGACCTTACGCTTATGGTTATCTCCATCATACGGCTTTTGCTTCCCGATGCACTGATGCCATCTACTACTGCATTGGCAACACTCAATCAACATGGATATCAGCGAGGTATATTGGCGGGAGCTAATGTAGTGATGCCCAATCTTACCCCCCAAGAGTACCGTGCCAAGTATGCCATCTATGACAATAAAAAAGCAATGTTTTTTGCCGTAGAACAAGAATTTGAAGAACTTAAACAACAAATAACATCCATTGGTTATCACCTCTCTAATTCTCGTGGTGATTACCATAATACGTTTTATCATGTATAATATAAAATCCCCCAAAGCAGAAGAGTTCATTGATCATGCCGAGATTCTCGAAAGCATGGAGTATGCTCGTTCTAATAAAAGCAACCGCCAGTTGCTCGAAGCGATTCTGCAAAAAGCTACCGAAGGTAAAGGACTTTTGCACCGCGAAGCCGCTACACTGTTGGAGTGTGAACTCCCTGATATAAATGAGCGTGTTTTTGAACTGGCGCGCCAACTCAAAGAGCGGCTTTATGGTAAACGCATCGTCATGTTTGCTCCACTTTACCTTTCTAATTACTGTGTGAATGGATGTATTTATTGTCCTTATCACGCAAAGAATAAACAAATGCCGCGTAAGAAATTGACGCAAGAGGAGATACGCCAAGAAGTTATCGCCTTGCAGGATATGGGGCACAAACGTTTGGCGTTGGAATCGGGCGAACATCCTAACACACCTATCGAATACATATTGGAGAGTATTAAAACCATTTATGATATTAAACACCGCAATGGTGCTATTCGTCGTGTTAATGTGAATATCGCTGCTACCACAGTAGAAAATTATCGCAAACTGAAGAATGCGGGTATTGGAACCTATATCCTTTTTCAGGAAACGTATCACAAAGAACACTATGAACAGCTGCATCCTACCGGTCCTAAATCCAATTATGCCTACCATACAGAGGCTATGGACAGAGCTATGGAAGCTGGTATCGACGACGTGGGACTGGGTGTGCTTTTCGGCTTAAGCAATTACCTGTACGACTTTATCGGGTTGCTTATGCATGCCGAACATCTTGAGGCTGCCTGTGGGGTAGGACCGCATACCATCAGTGTACCACGCATCTGCCCTGCCGATGATGTAGATGTAAGCGATTTTACGAATGCTGTGCCCGATGAAATCTTTCATAAACTCGTGGCTGTTATTCGTTTAAGCGTGCCATATACAGGAATGATTGTTTCAACGCGGGAGTCGCAACAATCGCGCGAAGCAGTGTTGAAGCTGGGCATCTCGCAGATTAGTGGTGGCTCACATACTACAGTAGGAGGTTATCAGGTGGATGCACCACAAGCAGAAACAGCACAATTTTCTGTAAGCGATCACCGCGCACTCGATGAGGTAGTTGGTTGGTTGCTCGATAAAGGATATATACCAAGCTTCTGCACAGCTTGTTATCGTCAAGGGCGTACCGGAGATCGCTTTATGACATTGGTTAAAACCGGAGAAATAGCCAACTGTTGTGGCCCTAACGCACTTATCACCCTCGAAGAGTATCTGCAGGATTATGCTTCGCCCGAAGTGAAGGCTAAAGGACAAAAGCTCATAGAGGCGGAGTTGAAATATATTCCAAACGAGAAAGTAAAGCAAAAAGCAACTGAGTTTGTTCGCTCTATAGAAAAAGGTGAACGTGATTTTAGATTCTGACGCCATGAAAGAAGCTTCCCAATCAACCCGCATACACATTACTATTCTTGGTAAAACCAATAGTGGAAAGTCTTCGCTTATTAATGCGCTGACCCGGCAAGAAGTTTCCATAGTGTCTCATATAGCAGGTACAACCACCGATCCTGTTACCAAAAGCATAGAGATACCCGGTGTGGGACCTTGCCTTATTACCGATACAGCAGGAGTTGATGATGCAACAGAGCTGGGTGCACAACGCTTAGAGAAAACGAAAAAAGCACTGGAGCGAACAGATCTTGCCATTCTTCTTTTTCGCGATACTAACATTGAAGAAGAATTGAAATGGGTAGAGCTTCTTAAAAGCAAAGCTATTCCTTACATTAACGTACTTAACACAGACGAAGCCGTTGATGTTTTCACCCTTGCCACTCGCATTGGCGAGGCAACCCGGCAACCTCTTCTCCTTAATGCGTTGACGGGTGAAGGCATCGACACACTCCTTGCCACTATTGCCGAACTAACGCACGAAGAACGATCCGTAACTATTACCGGAGGATTGGCCAAGGCAGGTGATGTTGTTCTTTTGGTTATGCCACAAGACCCACAGGCCCCTAAAGGTCGGCTGATATTGCCACAAGCGCAAACCATTCGCGAATTACTGGATAAACGCTGTATCCCTATAGCTTGCGATACTACGCAGGTTGAAGAAGCGTTAAGTTCCCTCAAAAACCCTCCGGCACTCGTTATAACCGACTCGCAAGTGCTGGCTACCGTAACCGCACTTGTTCCTAAAGAGAGTAAACTCACTACTTTTTCCATTCTCTTTGCACATTATAAGGGCGACATTCATGTATTTGCGGCAGGTGCTCAAGCAATTGCCACATTAACCCCTGCTTCTCGTGTGCTTATAGCCGAAGCCTGTACACATGCGCCGCTTACGGAGGATATAGGCAGAGAAAAAATACCTCGCATGCTTCGCAAACGTATAGGCGAAGCTCTGCGGGTAGATGTGGTGAGTGGCGCGGATTTCCCCACAGATTTGTCGGACTATGATTTGGTTATCCATTGTGGTGCTTGTATGTTTAATCGTAAACATGTGCTTTCGCGCATCCGACAGGCAGAAGAGCAGGGGGTAGTGATAACGAATTACGGAATAACGATAGCATACCTTACAGGGACTTTAGATAAGGTGGTTTATCCCTAAAGCAATCTCTTTATCTACTCCAATCTCTTGCAAGAAGTAGGTGTCGTGACTTACTACAAGCACCGTTCCTTTATATTCTCTAATCGTAGATGTTATAATCTCAATGCTTTGAATATCGAGGTTGTTTGTTGGTTCGTCCAGCACAAAAATATCGGGCGTGTTATTGCCTGCCATGAGGCAACAGAAAGAAAGACGCATCTTTTCGCCTCCACTAAGTTTAGAACAAGGCTTATTCCATGTGGCTACAGGAAAAAGAAAACGATTCAAGATAACCTTCAACTCATGTTCCTGCATGGTGGCTGTTTTGTATGTCATGGCCTGCTCCAATACAGAAAGGTGATTCTGGATTAGAGAATACTCTTGGTCTAAATACACGGTACTTAGGTTCTCGCATGTTTTAACTGTTCCTTCGGTAGGGGTTAGCTCTCCTGTCATTAGTTTCAATAGGGTAGTCTTTCCGCCACCATTCTTTCCGCTTATTGCCCATCGTTCGCCACTTCGTATCTGAAAATCGAGCGGTTCTTCCCAAAGGTAGTGCTTGCCGAAACCAAACAACACACCACTTCCTTCTATCAACAACTTGCCGCTATGCAGAGCAGATGAATGAAAGTTGGTTTTCAGTGCAGCCGACGAAGGGATAACCTGTTGCAGCTCTTTTATTTTGGCAACCATATCGGCTGTTTTCTCTTCGTGAACCTCTTTGAGCTTAGCACTGCTGTTTTCCGATTTGTTTTTTAAGTTACCCATGAGTATGCGTGGAACGCCCTTCTTTATGTTTTGTTTCTCACCACGCGAACTGTGTTTCTGCTGCTTTTCGGCTACTTCGCGTGCAGCTTTCTTGGCAAGCCGGAGTTGCTTTTCCTGCTCTTCCAGTTTCTCGTACAGGGCTTCGGTCTCTTTTATTTTTTGCTCTTTATAGAAGCTGTAATTGCCACCGTATAGCTTTACCTCACTTCGCGAGAGTTCCAATGTGGAAGGCAACAGATCGAGTAGGGTGCGGTCGTGACTTACAACAAGGAGCGTACATTTGCAGTTCTTCAGCCAATCATACAATTTATTGCGGTAAACAAAATCTAAGTGGTTGGTTGGCTCATCCAATAAAATAACCGACTTGCCATTTACTTTCATTCCCGCCAGGAATACTTTTGTTTTCTCTCCACCACTCATGGCGTGTAGCGGATGGGATAATGGAAATTCTTGCAATCCCCAATAAGATAGCGCGGCTATGGATTCTTCTTCAATGTTCCAATCGTCGTTGAGAACTGCAAAATGTTCTTCGGTTACTTCTCCTTGGAGAATGGCATGTAGGGCGTTGAGCTTTTGGTCTACTTGCATGGCTTCAGCAATGGTCAGCTCGTCGTATTGCCCAAAGTGTTGCGGCACATAATATAATCCCTCCGAAGAAACATGTACACTTCCTTCCGATGGTCGCAACTTTCCGGCTATAACTTGTAACAAGGTAGATTTTCCGCTTCCATTGTTGCCGATTAATGCTTTCTTTTCTCCGTTCTGCACAGAGAAGTTAATGTGTTCAAATAAGATTTCCTGATCCGGGTGGATATAAGAAAGGTTGGATATAACGATACTCATGATATACTGACATATAAAATAAAGATGAAACAAACGAAAATTTACACTCGTTCCGCCCGCATGAAATTTTCATAGGGAGAAATCAGAAAAGGTGTGTAGAGGAGTTTGTTTTTTACATGTCCGTAAGAATCGTTATTGAGTTATGGCGGCAAAGGTAACATATTTTTTTGAATCATAAACATATATCCACTGCACCCTATTATTTTCTCACTGCTTTCTACATCAAAATGCACTGAGAAACGGGTCAAAATGCACTGAGAATTGAACAGAAAAGCACTGAGAAAATAACAGCGAATTAACGTATAGAAAAACGTTGATTGCGCGATTGAACAGATACTATTTTATCTTATTCTGCGACAATCCCTACTTATGGGTTAATTTCAAGATAGAAATAATCCCTATCTCTACGAATTTCCATAGTTTTGCTACATCAATTGTATAAATAATTAAATATATAAATGAAGCGAACCATGAAAAGACTCTTTTTATTTGTGGCAATCTGCCTGCTTGTTGTTAATCTATTTGCTCAGGATATATGTATTTCCACTCCGGGCACGTCGTTAGTATTGTCGGCTCCGATAGGAGGCGACCTGACTCATGTGTATTACGGTAATAAGCTAACAGATGCAGAAGTACGGGTCATCGCTCAGATTGAGCCCAACAACCGCTCTGCTTATCCGGTTTACGGTTTAGGAGGATTTGGCGAAAGAGCTTTGTCCGTTAAACATGCCGATGGAAACATGACACTGCAAATGACAGTTACCGGTGTGAAGAGCAACAAAGAAGGCAATGCCAACATTACCATTATCGAAATGAAGGACAAAGTATATCCTTTTTATGTAAACATCTGCTATAAAGCATACCAGGATGTAGACATTATCGAAACGTGGACAGAAATCAGCCATCAGGAGAAGAAACCTGTTGTGCTGGAGCAATTTGCTTCTGCCTATTTACCCATACGTCGCGGAGATGTTTGGTTATCTCATCTGTACGGTAGTTGGGCAAACGAAGGACGATTGGCACAAGAACCATTAGCTCCGGGAATGAAGATTATCAAAAACAAAGATGGAGTACGCAACTCGCACACGGCACATGCTGAAGTAATGTTCTCGCTCGATGGAAAACCTCAGGAAAATACTGGAAGCGTAATTGGGGCAGCTCTGTGTTATAGTGGCAACTACAAACTGCGTATCGATACCGACGATACTGATTACCACCATTTCTTTGCAGGAATTAATGAAGACAATTCATCATACAGCTTGGCAAAAGGCGAAGTGTTCCGCACCCCCGAACTTGCATTGACCTATAGCAAAGAAGGATTAAGCGGCGGTAGTCGCAACTTCCACAAGTGGGGGCGCACTTATAAACTGGCACACGGAAACACCTTGCGCAAGATTCTGCTAAATAGCTGGGAAGGCGTTTACTTCGATATCAACGAAGAAGGAATGAATCAAATGATGAACGACATTGCCTCCATGGGTGGAGAATTATTCGTGATGGACGATGGGTGGTTTGGAGATAAATATCCGCGTAATGTAGACAATTCTTCTTTGGGTGACTGGGTCGTAGACAAGCGAAAACTTCCAAACGGGGTAGCCGGGTTGGTAAAGGATGCTGAGAAGCACGGCATCAAATTCGGAATCTGGATAGAACCCGAAATGGCCAACACTACCAGCGAGCTGTTCGAGAAACATCCCGAATGGGCACTCAAAGCACCTCAACGCGACCATGTGTTGGGACGTGGAGGCACACAGGTGGTGCTCGACCTAGCCAATCCCGAAGTGCAGGACTTTATATTTGATATCGTGGACAACCTGATGACCGATAATCCGGAGATTGATTACATCAAATGGGATGCCAATATGTCCATAACTAACCATGGTTCAAACTACTTGCCCAAAGACAAACAAAGCCATCTTTTTATAGAGTTTCATCGTGGATTTGAGAAAGTATGCCAACGCATCCGTGCCAAATATCCTGACCTTACCATTCAGGCTTGTGCCAGTGGAGGTGGACGTGCCAACTACGGTGTGTTGCCTTATTTCGACGAGTTTTGGGTGAGCGACAATACAGATGCTCTGCAGCGCGTCTATATGCAGTGGGGAACATCGTATTTCTTTCCTGCCATTGCTACAGCTTCGCATATCAGTGCCACGCCCAATCACCAAACATTCCGCACCATTCCGTTGAAGTATCGTATCGATGTGGCTATGAGTGGGCGCTTGGGAATGGAAATACAACCCAAGAATATGACGGAGGAAGAAATCATACTCTGCAAAAACGCTATTGCCGAATACAAAACAATACGTCCTGTGGTGCAATTAGGAGATATATATCGCCTATTATCGCCATACGATAAACTGGGTGTTGCATCCATGATGTACGTATCGCCCGAAAAAGAAAAAGCGGTATTCTATTGGTGGAAGATGGAACACTTCTGCGACCAACACTTACCACGCGTGAAGATGGCCGGACTGTCGCCCGCGAAGCAATACATCGTTCGTGAGTTGAACCGCATCGACAACAGTCCGCTGAAGTTCGAAGGAAAAATATTTAGTGGCGAGTACTTAATGAGTAATGGTCTGGAGATTCCATACACCCATACGGTAGATTATCATAAGCTAAACGATTATTCCAGCCGCGTTCTCTATTTGGAAGAGGTGAAGTAAATATACAAGAATGGTGTGTCAATACGAAGAAATTGACACACCATCTTTATCTCTTTGTTAGCAAACTATTCCATTGATGAGGCATTAAATGAAAGCGGAAGCAAATCACTTATACCTTTCATTTCATAAATGCCATCTGTGCCATATAATAAAATACGTATAGGGTTTTTATATCTTGCTTCTGTTTCGAGCACTACTTGTCGGCAGGCGCCACAAGGAGGAATAGGATCTTTCAAGAAAGAACCTTTATTGTAGGCAGCTACGGCAAGCACATCCACCGGCTGATCAGGATATTGCGAATTGGCATAAAAAAGAGTGGTGCGCTCGGCACATAACCCCGACGGATAGGCTGCATTCTCTTGGTTGCTTCCACTTACAATAACACTATTCCTCAATCGGATAGCTGCGCCTACAGCGAATTGCGAGTAAGGAGAGTAGCTTCTCTTGGTTGCCTCCATGGCGGCAGTCATTAACTCTTGGTCGTCTTTACTTAATTCATCAAACTGATAAATTTTTATGTGCGCTGTAATGGTTATTTCCTTCATAGATATCTGTTTTTATTAGCAAATATAGTTGTTTTTGCTAATAATCACTATTCCCGACATAGAAGAAATTGTTTTGAATCTGTTCGTCCTTTTATTGGGCGCATATTTTACATGCAATTCAATCCACTTCGGTCAGCCATAGTCTCATGCCCCGTCAGCCATAGTCTCACGCCCCGTCGTCCATAGGCGCACGGTTGCTCAGCCATAGGCACGCAACCGCTCAGCCATAGGCTCATAGCTCTAATTCATCAATAATACTTAAAAGCTTTTCATTTCTCATTCTTTTTTGTGACTTTTGCGAAGCACAATAAACCCATTAACCATGCAAATCCGTATACATTACCGTAGGCTGTTTCTCTTCCTATTGATATTTCCTCTCTCTCTGTCGGTTCATGCGCAGGGCAGAAACAAACAATACCTGGAATATATAAATACTTACAAGGGAATTGCCGTTGAAGAAATGATAAAATATAAAATTCCTGCCAGTATAACCTTGGCGCAGGGATTACTCGAAAGTGGTGCCGGAAGAAGCAAACTGGCAACAAGGAGCAATAATCATTTTGGCATAAAGTGCGGTAGTAGCTGGAGAGGTAAGACGGTACGCCACGATGACGACGCACGCAATGAGTGCTTCCGGGCTTATAAAAATTCAAAGGAATCTTACGAAGACCATTCCAAGTTTTTAGCTAATGGTGCCCGCTATGCCTTCTTGTTTAAGTTGCCCATAACCGATTATAAAGGGTGGGCACGTGGACTAAAGAAGGCAGGCTATGCTACCGACCCTTCGTATGCCAGCCGGCTGATTACCATTATAGAGGACTACGAACTTTATAAATACGACCGGGTAGGTAAGAAGAGCAAAGATAACAAGAGTGGAAGAAGTAACAGCACTGCTACATCTGCAATAGTTAATCCTCATCAGGTATTCTTGTCGAACGACTTAGCGTATATAGTAGCCCGGAACGGTGATACGTTCGAAAGCCTTGGCAAGGAATTTAGTATCAGTTGGCGGAAACTTGTGAAGTACAACGACCTGCATAAAGAATACACCCTCGCCGATGGTGATATAATCTACCTGAAAGAAAAGAAGAGTAAGGCGAATAAAAAGCATACTGTGCACATTGTGAAGGATGGCGACTCCATGCACTCCATCTCGCAAATGTATGGTATGAAAATGAAACAACTCTATAAGATGAACAAAAAAGACGCAGACTATGTACCCGAAGTAGGGCAGAGGCTACGGCTACGATGAATCTTAATACGTATGCATTACTGTAACAGATGCTCTCCCCAAGGGTAACTTCCGGGTTTGATGGTGATATGCAGTGTGGGTATTTCTTGGGGTTGCATGCGCACAACACCCGGTGCTACTTCATCTGTAATGGTAAAGTTGCGACAACCTAACTCCTCAAAGATAGCAAACGCGGTAGCTCCTCCCTCAATAATCAGCTCTTGTGGCAAACGCTTGGCAAGTAATAGAGAGGTAAGTGTAGCCATAATACCCTTTAATCGAAGGGCAAACGCTTTGCCTCCTTTAGAAGGTTGGTTGATGGTAACAACGAGCGAGTGGCTTGCCTGGTAGGTTCGCATCACCTCATCCATCCATTTTCTGCTATCCTCACCATTGAACACTGCCGGGTCCATGGGGCATGTAGGTACACTGTTTCGTTGGATATAGGGCGAGGTTGTCAATGAATTATTGGCGGTACTACCACAAATAAAAAGAGCGGAGCGATTGCCAAGCCCCCCAAAGCAAGTGAAACCTTGCTCTTTGTATCCTTTGTGTTTAAGGTAGGAGCAGAAAAAGTCGGCACCACCGGCAGGTATGGTGTTGTTGTTTATGCAAGTAGTCAGTTGCTCAATCTCCTCTTGGCTACCGGCATTAGGAATAGAGATGCTCTCAATAGTCCTCCCCAATATTTCTTTTACAATCGCACTGTGCGCAGGGTGTTCAGGGTCATTAGCAAACAGTGTTTTATCTAAGGGTATGCCATTTATATAATATACTCCATCTTGGATAACCCTCCCTTTGGATGGGTTTTGTGGAATAAGTAAAGCCTTCTCCACCTTCATTACTTGCATCAAAGCGTTGAGCTCGGCAATGATGTGTCCTCGCAGTGCGGAGTCTGTTTTCTTAAACAATTCATGGCATCCAAGGTTTTTGAGTCTTTCTGCCAAAACAACAGTATGAGATATGGCTTCCTCTATGGGCATGGAACGAGTGTCTGTGGCACATACCAACAACTCACACGGAGGGATAGACAATAGCGAGGTAGTCATACCCACCTTCAACCCGAACCGCATCCCGATACCTGCTATTTCGGCAGCTCCCGTTACATCATCGGCAATGACGGTAATCATATTTTGGCTTTCAGGCGATTAATAGCCATACGAGTAGCATAGTCAATAGATAATAACATGGCATCCGCGCTGGCAATACCTTTACCTGCCACATCGAACGCAGTTCCATGATCTACCGATACCCGAATGATAGGCAGCCCCAGAGTTATGTTTACTCCCTTTACGCTATCCATCTTTCCTGTTTCGGAATTCCAGTTAAAACCTACTACCTTGAATGGGATATGCCCCTGATCGTGATACATTGCCACACAACCATCATATTGTCCACATTTAGCTTTTGCAAAGAGAGTGTCGGGTGGAACAGGGCCTGTAACGTTGTAGCCTTTGGCCTTCAGTGTTTCTACCGCCGGGATAATTTCTTTCTCTTCCTCCCAGCCAAAGAGTCCATTGTCGCTCGAATGAGGGTTCAGCCCTGCAATACCTATACGTGGTTGTTCAATACCGAACTGTTTACAGGCATCTACAATAAGCTCTGTAACATCTATGATTCTATCTTTCTTTACACGGTCGCATGCTTCGCGAAGTGAGCAGTGCGTAGAAACATGAATTACCCGCAGAAACTCATCGGCAAGTAACATGGCATATTTGCTTGTGTGAGTGAAGTGGGCGTACATCTCCGTGTGTCCATCAAAATGATGCCCTGCCAAATTGAGTGCTTCCTTGTTGAGAGGTGCGGTGACCGTACCATCTACTTCATTGTTCATGGCGAGCTCAATCGCTGTTTTAATAGCAAGGAAGGCAGCGTTACCCGCTTGAGCAGACACTTCGCCTACATTTAATGTGCCGGGCACTATACAGTTTAGGTCATAAACATCTACTACGCCAGGGGTAAAGGTAGCCTGCGATACTTCTTTAATGGCATTTACCTTTAGTGACAACCCCAACGCTTGGATAACCTCGGCTATCAGAATAGCATCTCCTGTAACGAGTGGACGGCACTGTTGGTACACTTCCGCTTGGCTAAGGGCTTTAACAACAATTTCAGGGCCGATACCGGCAGGGTCGCCCATAGTAATGGCGAGGATGGGTTTTATCATCATATCTTGCAAAAATCAAAAGAGTTCGTAGTATAAAGCAGCTGCATCACTCAGTGTTATTTCCCGTGGGTTGTTTTTGAGTAGGCGGGTAACCTGCATGGCGGCTTCCACCATGTGAGGCACAGCTTCTTTAGGGATTCCTATCTCGGATAATTTGGTGGGTATTCCACATTCTTTGGAGAGTAATGTGACGAAGTTAACCCCGTTTCGTGCCGTTTCTTCATCTGTCTTTCCACGTTCGCAGCCACACAATAAAGCTATCTCGGCAAACTTGGCGGTATTGCTACACTGATTAAAGTTCATCACCGAGGGTAACAAAATAGCATTTGCCAATCCATGCGAAATATGAAATTCTCCACCCAACGGATAAGATAATGCATGTACGGCAGCAGTGTTGACAGGTCCCAAGCAGATACCACCATAAAGACTACCGAGCATCAGGGCTTCGCGTGCTGCTACATTTGTACCATCTTTTACGGCGGTGCGCAGGTTGGCGGCAATGAGCTCAATACCTTTTTTAGCATACATATCTATAACGGGGTGCGCAAACTTATTTGTAAATGCTTCAATGCAATGTGTAAGTGCGTCCATACCTGTTTCGGCGGTAACGCGTGAAGGAACAGAGTAGGTGAGCGCAGGGTCGGCATAAACGGCATCTACAACAAGGTGCGGACTTACAATACCTTTCTTAAGTTTGTCTTTCTCGTCCAATAAAATAGAGTTGGGCGATACTTCGCTACCTGTACCCGATGTCGTGGGCAGACAGGCAATCCATCGTTTACGGCTCTTCAACAAACCGGTACCAAAGAGTTCTTCCACTTGCTGATCGCTTTCAATGAGGGCGGCAATCAGCTTGGCGGTGTCCATTACACTACCGCCGCCGATAGCTACCACACTGTCGGCTTGAAAACTGCGAGCGGTAGCAAGCAGTTCATTAAAACTTGTAACGGTAGGTTCTTGTGTGATGGCATCGCAAATGGAGATATCTACACCAGCAGCCGTAAACTTGTCGATTACAGGACGAATAAGCGTTAATACGGGTGGGGTTGTAAGCAGAAAGAGTTTTTTGAACCCCAGTGCGAGGTAATCTGCACAAAAAGTATCCATGCAACCAGTACCAAAGACAATTTTGGATGGTTGCAGTAAAGTGATTGTTTCCATATAATTTATTTTTTCTTTTTCTCTAGGTATCCATGTATTGTTAGTTCCTTATCTGCCAGTGGTGTCTTAAAGAAGAAACTGGCTATATATCCTACGCCAAACAAAACGAGATGACTGTACACGCCCAACATATATTTGTGATGCGTGAAGTTGAGTGACCCCATATCAAGAATGAGACGTTTGCCCAATCCGTCGCCAAAATCGAACTTGCTCGATGTAAGCATGGCGTATGCTGTAAAGAGAACGGCAGCGGCAATACCTACGTACAATCCTTGCTTGTTGGCTCTGCGACTCAGCAGCCCCAATAAGAACAGACCTACGATACCTGCCGAGAAGATAGCATACAGCGAGAAGACAATGCCCAGCACTCCTTCACCTTGCCAATATGCGTAGAGCATGGCAACTCCCACAGCGGCTACACCCGACAAAAGTACTAAAAATCGCCCTAAACGCAATCGTTGCTTGTCGGTACTTTGTGGTTTGAAGCGTACGTAGAAATCCTGTACGCCAATAGCTGCCAGACAGTTCATGTCCGAGTCTAAGCTGGAGATGGCACCCGCCGCAAGAGCCGCAATGATAATTCCCGTAATACCTACGGGCGTTTGAGTAGCTATGAAGTGGGGGAATACCGCATCGGCTTTGATGCCTTCGGGAAGCGGTGGCGCACCTTGCGATTGGTAAAAGATGTACAGTCCTGTACCGATAAACATAAATAGTGTCCAAATTGGCACACTCATGAAGACGCCAATGTAAGCAGCCTTTTTCGCTGCTTTGTCATCTTTTGCGGCAAGATAACGTTGCACAATAGTTTGGTCAGTACCGTATTTCTGTATGGCATAGAAAATGCCATTCAGTACCATCACAATAAAGGTGAGCTTGGTAAGATCCCAGTCGTAGGGTCCGAAGCTAATCTTGCCCATATCTAAAGCGGTGTTTATAACGTTGCTTGGACCACCTTCGGGCATAAACAGCAGCATGCCTGCGCAAATCAATCCACCAGCTATCAACATAAATCCTTGTATCACATCCATCCATATCACGGCCTCCATACCACCAAGTAGCGTTAAGAGAATAATGGCTATACCCAGTACGGCGATAATAATGTATATGTCTATACCCATGAACGAAGCCATAGCAAGACTAACTAAGTAGAACACCGTACCCATTTTAGAGAAATGACCGAGTATAAATGCGATTGAACCATATAGGCGGGCAAAATATCCGAATCTGCGTTCAAAGTACTCGTACGTACTTAACTTAATAACTTTGCGGTAAAGAGGCACGATAACGCCAATCATGGCAACCAGTACAATAGGTACCATAAGTCCTTGCACCAGCAATATCCAGTTAGATGCGTACGCCGCTCCCGGATAAGCTAAAAAGGTTACACTACTGATGAGTGTGGCGAAAATAGACATACCGATTGCCCATGCGGGAATATTTCGGCCTCCGGCAAAGTAATTGTCAGTACTTTTCTGTCTGCGGGCAAAGTACATGCCTACACCGATAGCAAGCAAAACGGAAAAGATAACAATGATATAGTCAATCCAATGAATGTGTGAATCTTGCATGATTTATGATTGTTTTAGAGTAATTGTTTGCTGAATAACCTGTTCTTTTTCGGAGTCGGTAAGGGGTGTTAGTGGTGCCAGCATATAGGGTTGACAGAGCGCTTTGGTGCCCATCATGACCTTTAGAGCGGCAAGCGATTCGCCCAAGGTACGACCCTCTTGGTAAATTCGGGCTATGCGATCGGTTTCTTCCTGAAGTTGGTTGGCTGCATCTATGCTTCCGTTCACAGCTTCATCGTAGAGTTTGGCAAACAATTCGGGAACAAAGTTGCCGGTGCTGGGCACAATACCGTCGGCTCCTTGTTGCAAACAGTATGACGACTTGGCTGCCCAACCACAGAAATAAGAGAACTTAGGGTTGTTTCTGGATATCTCCAAGCAGGCACTCATACGGTCGATGTCGCGCTCAGAATCTTTCAGTCCTACAATGTTGGGATGTGCGCTGAGGCGCTTTACCACATCCACAGGTATTGTCATGTGGGTAGTTGCTTTGATGTTGTATAGCATAACCGGCAGCGCACTGTTATCGGCAAGCTGCTTATAGTATTGATACATTTGTTCGTCGGTAAGCGCATAGTAGGAGGGTAGCGTGGCAACAATAACGTCCGCTCCCGCCTCTTTGTATTTTGCGGCTGCTTCGAATTGTTCGCTAACGCAACATCCGGTTAGTCCGGCATAAATGGTAATCTGCTTATTAGCAGCTTCGGCAGCGGTTTTTACAAAAAGTACGCCTTGATCGGCTGCAACGGAATTTCCTTCGCCGGTTGTTCCCATGAGTAGTGGGGAAACCCCATGTTTGACGAAAAAACGAATAATGATGCGAACGGCTGTCACGTCGAGCATGCCGTGTTGGTCTACGGGAGTAATCATAGGGACTACCACACCGTGGTATTTTTGGAATGTATTCATGAAATGTTTTTTGTTTATTTATAGAAAGACGAACAAGAGGGTGGTTGGTACTCAAACTTCAACAAAAAATGAACCTTGATTAGCTTGAAAATGAACCTTGATTTAGAGAAAAACGAAGTCTGGTTTCAATTGAAGTGAACTCCACTTTGTGATAAACCTTCTAAAACCGAACAACTGTTCAAAAACGGACACTCCGATAGATTGTTATCTTGCTGTTATTTAACTACTTATCCTTTTGGCACGTCATTTGACTACTTGTGTTCGTAAATAAATGAATAAAATATAAACAATACCAATATGGATAGGGAAATACCAAAAGAAGTAAGACAAAAGGAACGCAACAAGCAAATCCTAAAGTATGGAGGAATTGGCGTAGGTGTAATTGTAGCTATAAGTATCTTAGTTTCATTGCTACGTGCAGGTGTACACCAAAAAGACCTGATTATCTCCGAAGTAGAAAAAGGAACGATTGAAGTAAGTGTAAGTGCCTCGGGCAGGGTGTCGTCTGCCTTTGAAGAAATTATCAACTCGCCCATCAACACCCGTATTGTAGAGGTGTATCGCAAAGGGGGCGATTCGGTAAATGTCGGGACACCCATTCTAAAACTTGATTTGCAAAGCACCGAAACCAATTACAAAAAACTCCTCGATGAAGAGCAAATGCGTAGCTATAAACTCAATCAGCTACGGGTGAACAACCAAACCACGCTCAACGACATGGCAATGCAAATCAAAGTACTCGAAATGAAGCTGAGCCGCATGAAGGTGGAAATGCGTAACGAACAATATCTCGATAGCATTGGAGCGGGCACTACCGACAAGGTGCGTCAGGCGGAACTCAACGTAAATGTCTCTCATTTGGAACTGGAACAGATGAAGCAGAAGTATGCCAACGAAACCGAAGTGCGTGAAGCCGAAATGAAAGTACAGGAGCTGGACTTTGAAATATTCCGCAAGTCTCTTGCCGAGATGAAACGTACGCTCGACGATGCGCAGGTACGCTCTCCCCGCAAGGCTATTCTTACCTACGTAAATACACAAGTGGGTGCACAAATATCGCAAGGTGAACAAATAGCTATCATATCCGACTTGAGTCACTTCAAAGTAGAAGCCGAAATTGCCGATGCCTATGGAGACAGAGTCGCTGCAGGTGGGCGTGCCGTCATAAAGATAGGTAACGAAAAACTGGATGGAATCATCTCCAGTGTTACACCGCTTTCAAAGAATGGAGTTATTTCCTTCTCTATACAGCTAAAAGATGATAGCAACCGTCGTCTGCGTTCGGGACTCAAAACCGATGTGTATGTGATGAATGCCGTGAAGGAAGATGTTATGCGCATAGCCAATAGTTCGTACTACGTAGGAAAGGGCGAATACGACCTCTGGGTATTTACTTCGGAAGGCGAAATAGAAAAACGCAAAGTACGCTTGGGCGATTCCAACTTTGACTTCGTAGAGGTAGTGAGCGGACTTAATACAGGCGATAAAGTCATCATCTCGGATATGACTGCACATAAGAATAAAAATAAACTGAAGGTAAAATAAATCTCAATGCTTATGTTGTATTTGAAGCAAGCCTGGCAACTACTCAAGCAGAATAAACTCTATAGCAGTGTTTATATCTTAGGAACGGGGATGGCTATTGCCGTGGTGATGACCATAGCCATTATCTACTACATCAAGATAGCACCCGTGTATCCCGAAGTAAATCGTAATCGTACATTGGTTGGCAAGAATATGATGATAAAATACACTAAGTCGGGTGCCATGTCGAGTTCGTTATACTCGTGGAACTTTGTGAAGGAGCATCTCTATACGCTGAAAAGTGCCGAAGCTGTGTCGGCGGTGCTCAGTGTATGGGACGACTACCCCTTGGTGAGGCTTCCTAACGAAAAAGGTATGCTGCCTGTAACCGTAGCCTATACCGACCACCATTACTGGCAGGTATTCGGTTTTGAGTTTCTTCATGGTAAACCTTTCAGCGAAGCAGATTTCGAGTCGGGCATTAAAACGACGGTCATTACAAAATCTCTGGCAAATATACTTTTTGGTACTGTCGAAGCCGAAGGTAAATATGTGGAACTGGACGGCAACGACTACCGCGTAAGTGGTGTTGTGCGCGACGTTTCCTTTGCTGCCAAAGAAACCTACGCACAACTTTGGGTGCCCTTTACCGTGAAGCCCGAAGCTATAGCCAATACAGGTAAAAGTGAAGGAACCGCACTACTGGGCGCATTGAAGGTATTCATACTGGCACCAACAGCTTCCGCAACTGCCGCTGTAGCTGCAGAGGCAGAAGGAATAATCAAGCAAATAAATGCGGCTCAGGAAAAATACGTAGCCGATATGAGCGGACAACCCGAGGCGTATTGGAAGTCGGTGTTTCGTCAGTCTAACAATAATCGTATAGACTGGGCAGAGATAATCCAATCGTTGGGTTTCATTTTATTGGCACTATTGATTATACCGGCGGTGAACTTAGCGGGTATGGTATCCTCGCGCATGGAAAAACGGCTGGCCGAAATGGGTGTACGTAAATCATTCGGCGCTTCACGAGGTGTGTTGTTGTGGCAGGTGCTTGTCGAAAATCTATTGCTTACCACTCTGGGAGGATTGTTAGGACTTGTTCTGTCTTTTGTTATCATGTACTGTGGACGAAGTTGGATATTGGGCGTATTCGATCGTTGGCAAGAGGTACCGCCTGAAGGTATCAGCAGCTTCTTTGATGCAGGTATGTTCTTCAACCCTGTGGTGTTTTTTATCGCACTCGCGGTTTGCTTTGTACTTAATCTACTTTCGGCCATTATTCCGGCATACAATGGGTTACGCAAAAATATCGTTGTTTCACTTAACCATAACAAATAACCATGATACCGCATATACTCAAACAAATATGGAACAAGCGCCGTGCCAACGCATGGATTTTAATAGAGCTTGTGTTAGTAACGTTTTTTATGTGGAGCGTGATAGACCCCGTCTATGTGATTGTTAGCAATAAAGCCATCGAACCGGGTTACAGTGTGGATAACGTCATGCTGTTGCAGGTAGGAGAATACTCTTCTACGCATAATAAGTATCGCGAAGAGCAAAATACAGATTCCGCGCACAGGGTTTCTTTCTTGCGTATTTATGAAATGGTAAGGCATTATCAGGACGTTGACGCAGCGGTAGTAACCATGAATGCCTCATACCCTTTTAGTGAGTCAATGAGCGCCAATTCGCTGAAACATGATAGTGCAAGAGTTAGTGTGTTGTTGATGGAGTTCTACGAAGATGGCGATTTTTTCAATGTCTTCAACATCAAGGAAGAGGGTTCGGGTATTCCGCCCACTCATCGCGACCTGCCTGCAGCTCGCAATATCTACCTCACCGAGAACGTAGTCCGGGCACTTCCTCGGGGCAATGAACAGAATAGAGAGGTGCATTTTGGCGATACCACAAGAATGTATCACTGTTGTGGAGTAGTTTCCAACTACATCTTTCGCTCGGGCGAACAACCTACACCTACTGCTTTTATTCCAAAAGAGAAATTCGGTGTGAAGGATTTTCCCTACTCGGCGCAGATCTGTTTACGTATTCGCGACGGTGTTTCTAAGCAACTCTTTGCCGAGCGCCTAAAGCAGGAACTGGCTCCGCAACTGTCAATAGGTAATCTCTATTTCCTCAACTTGACGGATTTCCATACTATACGCAAACACTCGGAATTTTCATCGGGCATTACTAATACGCTGCGGCTGCAAACAGGATTGGCTATCTTCTTCCTTATCTGCACATTCCTTGGTGTAGCAGGCACTTTCTGGTTACGTAGCGATGCCCGTAAAGGAGAGATAGGGTTGCGTATGTCATTGGGTGCTTCGCGCGGGCAGATACTGAAAGAATTTCTGGCTGAGGGATGGTTGCTTACTACCGTTTCATGGCTCGTAGGCATCTTCTTTGTGTTGCAACGCGTGTTTTATACGGGTTTTGCCGAACAAAGCCAAATGCAACACTTGGGCAACGAAGATTTGTTGCAGAATCAATTTATACCTCATTTCCTGATAGTAAGCTTTGTGGCTTATTTCTTAATGTTACTTATAACATTGGTGGGTACATGGATACCTGCAAGTCGCGCGGCGAAGATAAAACCTGCCGAAGCGCTACATGACGAATAAAATAGAAACTTAAAATATACAATTATGATTACTTTAACATCACTATCAAAGATTTATCGCACAAGCGAAATCGAAACAATGGCTCTCGATAATGTAAACCTTACTGTAGATAAGGGCGAGTTTGTATCTATTATGGGACCATCGGGTTGCGGAAAGTCTACACTGCTGAACATTGTGGGACTATTGGACGCCCCAACATCGGGTACGGTAGAAATCAATGGAACAACAGTTGTGGGTATGAAGGATAAGCAATTGGCTGCCTTCCGTAACAAAACACTGGGCTTTGTATTCCAGTCCTTCCACCTGATAAACTCATTGAATGTACTGGATAATGTGGAGTTGCCGTTGCTGTATCGCGGAACAGGTGCTCGCGAACGTCGTAAGTTGGCACAAGAAATGCTGGAACGTGTGGGACTAAGCCACCGTATGCGTCACTTCCCCACGCAACTAAGTGGCGGACAGTGCCAACGTGTAGCCATTGCCCGTGCCATAGTAGGTAACCCCGAGATATTGCTGGCGGATGAGCCTACCGGAAACCTCGACTCTAAAATGGGAGCGGAAGTCATGGAATTGCTGCATAAACTGAATAAAGAAGACGGACGCACCATTGTGATGGTAACGCACAACGAAGAACAAGCCAAACAAACCAGCCGCACCATCCGCTTCTTTGATGGTCGCCAAGTGAAGTGATAAATTGTAAATATCAAACTTATGTACAAACAATATATAAAACAATTCACTATCTTATTCAAGGAGAATAAGCTACTTAGTATCATATCTATTATTGGTACGGCGATGGCTATCTCTATCATCATGGTAGTGATTATATTGCTACAGGCTAAAACGGCCGATTATGCGCCCGAGTCAAATCGCTCGCGTACACTCTATGTGAAATGGGCAGGTGCGATAAACAAAGAAAATGCCAAAAGTAGAAGTTTTAGCCGTTTGTCGCTCTACTCTATCCAACAAGTGTTTTATCCACTCGAAACAGCCGAAGCCGTGAGCGCCATACATCCCTACGGACCTATGCTTTCGTCACTACCGGGCTCAACCGAAGAAATATCGACATGGGTAACCTATACCGATGCAGCTTTCTGGAGGGTAAACGATTTTCAGTTTGTAGCCGGACGTCCCTACGATCAGGCCTCTTTCGAAGCAGGTTTCAAGCAGGCGGTTATCTGCGAAAGTGTAGCCAAACAGCTATTCGGTAGTGCTGCCGATGCCATAGACAAACCTCTTGACCTGAATTTTGTAAATTTCACCGTGGTAGGTGTAGTGAAGGATGTGAGTAAGTTCCTTGAAATATGTTATTCGGAAGTATGGCTTCCTTATACCTCTAATGCAGGCATTACTCAAATAGACCTTACCGGATGGGGCGAAGGAAAATCAGGCAACTATCTCTGTCTTATCCTGGCACGTTCCAAAGAGGATTTTTCTGCCATACGGCAGGAGGTAGAGACAAATGTGAAAAAACTGAATTCTCATTCCGAACGCTTTGATTTAGACATTGCCGAACAACCCAATGAATTCTTCGCACAGATGTTGCGCAAGTTTGCCAACCAGCCCGGCGATGTAAAAGGAACAGTAATCCGCTATGGTGTTATCATCTTCGTCATACTATTGGTTCCGGGTATCAACCTTTCGGGACTTACGTTGAGCCGTATGCGCAAGCGACTGGCGGAACTGGGTGTGCGCAAAGCATTCGGTGCCAATCGTTCTACCTTACTGTGGCAGGTAATCAACGAAAATTTTATTCTGACGCTGATAGGAGGGGTAGTGGGGTTGCTGCTCTCGTACCTTAGCTTGTGGGTGTTTTCGGGTTGGCTCATGGCATCCGATTTGGGTGGGGTGGCAACAGTAAACGCATCGATGATAAGTCCGTGGATATTCTTGGTAGCATTGGCTTTCTGTTTGCTGCTCAATCTGATGTCGGCGGGAATACCGGCCTGGCGGGTAACAAGAGTTCCTATTGTAAACGCATTAAACGAGAAATAACCATGTTGAAACATATTTTTACTTCTATATGGAATAACCGCAAACAGAATCTGCTGTTAATAGTTGGGTTATTCGTTATCTCTACCTGTTTGTGGTTTGCGGTAGATTATGTATATGCCATTGCTGTGAACCATAATAAACCTTTGGGTTTCGATTGGCGTAACGTTTACTCCTTGCGCATGGGTGTGCTCACAGAAGAAAGTGCCCGCTTCATATCCGATGAAGCACATACAACACATGCGGGAGCCGATTTATTGGCTGTGGTAGATCGTTTGGAACATCACCCCGCTGTGGAGTTTACAACTGTTACATTATATCATAAGCATTATGTGTGGATGAATAACTCAGCGGCATTAGCATTAGATTCGTTGAGGTATAGGGCTTTGATTCGCATTGTAACTCCCGATTATTTTAAGGTCTTTAAGGTAAAAGGAGCATACGGAGAAACGCCCGAAGAAATAGCAGAGAAAGCTATATATCCCGAACTTATACTAACTCAAGATTATGCAGATATATTGTTCCCCAATGGGAATGCTGTTGGGCAGCGGGTAAGAAACGAGTATGAGAAAGACAGTGTACGTATATCGGCTGTTATAAAGCCTCAAAAGTATAACGAATATAGCAATTACAACCGTGCTTATTACCAAATACTCAATATGAACGAAATAGGACAGATGAGTAGCGCTAATATTCCTTATTTTGGACTTTATATTCGCGTAAAACCCGAGATGGATAATAGCGACTTTATCCGTACTTTCCGCAAGGAGATGCGCGACCAACTGATGATAGGCAATCTTTATCTGGAAGATATGCAATCCGTGGCGGATACACGTAAAGAACACCTGAAGGATTACCGCAATGACCTTTATACTTATCTTGCGGTAGCGTTTTTCTTTCTATTGAATGCTTTCCTTGCGGTACTGGGAACTTTTTGGTCGCGTACGCAACATCGTCATGCAGAGATTGGTTTACGGTTGGCAATGGGGAGTACGAAAAAGTCCATCCGCAATATGTTGTTTAACGAAGGGTTGTTGCTGTTGAGCATTGCCTTTATTCCTGCTGCAATCGTGGCATACAACTTAGGCAAAGCCGATGTGGTAGCAACGTGGCCGGTAGAATTTACCTTGCTAAGGTTCGTTTGCGGGTTATTGATAACTTTTGCACTATTGGCGCTTATCATGTTGGGAAGCATTCTATTCCCGGCCCGGCAAGCTATGAATATAGAACCGGCAGAGGCGTTGAGCGACCAGTAAATAATAAAATTCCTTCTGTGGAAGTCACCCCTGCGGGATAAAGCAACCCGTGGGGGTGCAACTATTGTGAGAAGAGAGGTTATACCTCAAGCGGCTTCACCGGAAGCATAAACCAAAAGGTACTGCCTTTTCCTAATTCCGAATCAACCCCTATTGTACCATCAAACTTCTGAACGATTGTTTCGCAAATGGAGAGACCAAGTCCGGTACCACTCACAAAATTATCGATTTTGGCAAAGCGTTGAAATATTTCGGCTTGCTTATCCTTTGGAATTCCAATGCCTGTATCAGATACAAAGAAGCGAATACCTTCGTCTAAAACTTCATAGCCAATTTTTATTTCTCCTTCGCGGGTGAACTTCAAAGCATTATTCATGAAATTCTGCATCACCTGATATACCCTCTCCATAGCGCTATGAATAATACAATGACTAAGAGCCGGCACAGCCGATATGGTTATTTTTCCTGTAGTCTCCTTGCTACGTGCGGTTGCTTCCAACTTCGTTAGAATGTCATTAATATTAAAATAATCGTAGTAGAACTCCAGTGTGTTGGATTCTATTTTGGATAAATCGAGTATGTCGTTGATTAGTTGAAGCAACAAATCATTGTTTTTCTTAATAAGTGAGATAAACTCTTCTTTGGTTTCCTGATCATCCGTATGAGTCAGTAAATCACTGAAACCAACAATCGCATTGAGCGGCGTACGTATTTCGTGGCTCATATTGGCAAGAAAGAGAGATTTCAGTTTATCCGACTCTTCGGCAGCTTCCTTAGCTATTTTCAGCTCATGCATTACGTTTTTCCGAACTGTTATATTTCTTTCAAAACAAGCTACAAGTGATTCGTTAACGCGTTTAAAACGTCCTTCGAAAAACTCGGTCGCATCACCAAAAGCTAAGGTGTATTCCACTTCTTGCACCTCGTCGCTTTTTAATGCTCTATCTATAGCCTGTCTAATTTCATCTTTACAGTCATCACTTACAATACTTACCACAGAAAGACCTATCAGACTTTCTACCGGTGCTGAAAGTTTGGCGGGGTCGTTATTTAATATGCGACGGATACTATACTCACTATCCACGATAAAAATCATATCGGGTATGGAGTTAATTACGTTTTCGGCCATTTCTGCCGAGAATGAGCTAATCGTGTTATCTTGGTTATTCATTGGTGTTTCACGAAAAATGTGTTTTCACTTTTTTATTCAAAAGTTGTATATCTTGCGCAAAGATAATTCTTTTTCAATAGAATTGTCATAATTACTGATTTTTTATTCTGAAATTCTAAAATTTGTCTGTAAAAGTGTTTTGAATTTGCTTATTCCTTTATTGAAGAAATGCCCTTATTTTCTCATCTCTTTTGCCGGATAAATCAGTTGAACTTGAACTGAATTCTAACTGAACCTGAACTGAACCTGAGTTGAAGACGAGCTGAAGGCGAGTTGAAGGCGAGTTGAACTTTAACTATGATTTTGCGAAATTATTAAACACAAATTCCCTATTCTGATTGTTGATGTATGTAATAAGTAAATAGAAACATGCGATTTCATCGATAATATTTCTTTTGTAAAAGTGAGGTGTATCGTATTGTAATAAACGAAATATCGCAACTTTTAGAAAAACAAAAACACCAGCATACCTCCAGCATTAGATTAGATTAGATTAGAAAAGAATAAAAAAGAACTACGTAAGAAAAAGGAGCATCTGCAAAAGCTGCCGTTTATACTCAATTGCCGTCCATAGGCAAACACTCCGTATGCCATAAGCAGACGACTCGTCAACCATAGTCTTACAGACCGTCAGGCATAGGCAGACAACCCGTGAGCCATAAGCAAACAACCGGCGAGCCATAAGCAAACAAATAAATTGTTTCTGAATAGTTGCTTCTTAGATAAAAATTATATCTTTGCGTAGAATTAACAAATGGGTATATATTCATCTATGAAGCAATTTTTCGTTAGGATTTTACCAATCCTGTTTATATTTTTGACATATTCCCTTAGCGCCTCATCTGCCAAAAGCAAATTTGAAGTGCTGTTTATACAATCCTACACCGAACGAGATACATGGAGCCCCGAACTTATCGATGGACTGGCTCAGGGGTTTGAGGATAACTCTATTCCGGTAAATATAACCACCGAATACCTGAACAGCCGTTTCTGGAATTGGCATGGTGAGGAGGAGTTGATGCGGCGTTTTTGCCGGAAAGCTTCCGAACGTGGGGTGGATTTGATTGTTGTTTCGAATGACGAGGCACTTTATAGCTTATTGACCTGCGCCGATTCTTTGGTGACAAAAGTGCCTATTGTGTTTTTGGGTGTGGAGTTTCCTAACCACGAATTGATGGAGAAATTCCCAAATGTAACCGGGATGACCTCAAAACCGGCATACGATGTGTTGTTGGAGGTAGCCCAAACCATATTTCCCAATCGTAAAAAAGTAGTTACACTTGCCGAGGATAATGTGCTTGGTCGTAAAGCTACTAAACTGTTGAATACCGATTGGGAAGCTTTCGTGGCAAAGAATCCGGATTATGAAATCAAAAACTTTGATATAACCAACGACCCGATGACGGATATTCTTTTTGATATCCAGCTATCGCAGACTGCCCATCAAAGTGTAATTATAGCTCCTTACTGGGGACTGTATATGCCATCGTTGACGAAAGTAGCCAAGTCGCCTACCTTTACGGTGTGTGCCACAGGATTGTATAGCGGTGTGTTTTGTACCGTAGCTCCCAATGCTTTCGAAGATGCCCACCGGGCTGCCGATATAGCCAGTAAAATATTGCAAGGGGCTACTCCTGCCTCCTTCCCCATTACAGAGAGTCCATACGAGTTGGTGTTCGACTATAGTCAGCTTACCTTCTTCAATATTCCCAAAGAACGTTTGCCAAAGGGTAGTATCTTGGTTGATGAGCCCTATATGGAGAAATACGGAACGATTATCATCCTGTTCTATGCATTGATAATTGGTTTGCTCATTGTATTGATTATCCGTCTGTTTACCGTTTATCGTCGCGAGTCCAGAAGGCGTATGCACGCACAAACCAAACTGCTGATTCAAAACCGAATGGTTTCTCAGCGCGATGAGTTTGATAATGTGTTCCACTCCATTCGTAACGGGGTAGTTACTTACGATTCCGACTATCGCGTGCACTTCATAAACAAAGCAATGTTGCAAATGTTGGAGTTATCGGTAGAAGTAAATACGACCAACTCGCGTCCCTATGAAGGACAATTGGGTACGGATATTCTGGCATTGGTAAGCAATGGCGAAGATATACTACTGCAACTATTGAAACGGGTAAACAACGAGGGTGTAAGTCTTGAAATACCCGAAGGCGCATTCCTGCAAAATAAAAAAACCGGTAAGTATTTCCCTGTCTTGGGAGATATCGTGCCTATTCGTTCGCATGGCAAACAAACAGGCATTGCACTTACCGTTCGTGATATTTCCAAAGAAGCACTACAGAAGCAATTCTTCAATCTGGCTATTGAGGAAAGTTCTATTTATCCTTGGCAGTTCGATTTGAAAGAACGAGTGCTTAGTTTTGCATCGGGTTATGTGGAGCGTGTGGGGCTTAATTCCTCTACTGCTACTTTGGAAGAAATAAGGCAAAAAATCCACCCCGAAGATTACGAAGCTACGGCAGCTACTTTCTGGGCATTGGTAGAAACAAACCTGACAACGGCACGCATTACTGTGCGATTGCGTAATGCAACCCATAAGTACGAGTGGTGGGAGTTCCGTATGTCAATGCTTGAGGGATTGAACGAAGAAACGCCTTACAATATGGTAGGGGTGGCACAAAGTGTTCAGCGATTCAAAACAACCGAAGAAGAATTGGTGTTGGCACGTGATAAAGCATTGGAAGCAGACCGTCTGAAATCTGCATTCCTTGCCAATATGAGCCACGAAATACGTACGCCGCTCAATGCTATTGTTGGTTTCAGTGACTTGCTGAAAGATATCCATATGTTCTCCGAAGAAGATGTAGCTCAATTTATAGCTACCATCAATAAAAACTGCGAACTGCTGCTTGCGCTGATTAATGATATCTTGGACTTGTCTCGTGTGGAGGCCGGAACTATGGACTTCCAGTTTAAGCAGTACTCCATGCCGGTTGTGATGCAGGAAGTATATGACTCACAACGACTGAACATGCCTCCTGGCGTACAGCTTGTGCTTCAGATTCCCGAAAACAGCGAGAAACGAATCGTTACCGACCAGGTAAGGTTGAAGCAAGTTATCAATAACTTAATAAACAATGCGGCCAAATTTACCACCGAAGGCTCCATTACCTTTGGTTACTTGGAAGACGAACCCGGATTCACGACCTTCTTTGTGGAAGACACCGGTATGGGAATCTCCAAAGAGAATCTGGAGCGTATCTTTGACCGTTTCTTTAAGGCAGATAGCTTCTCGCAAGGAGCAGGACTGGGGTTGAGTATTTCGCAAACCATCGTTGCCCGCTTACGTGGTAAGATGGGTGCAACCTCGGAGCTTGGTAAGGGTACTCGCTTTACCGTTCGCATCCCCGATCAGATAGATCATACTTCACGATAGTGAACAGAGTGTTCGTTTTCGGACACTCTGTTTTGTTTCTAAACCTCCCATAATTAGCTACTTAGCTTTTTGGCACGCGCTTTGACTATCTCTTTTCAATTAAAAGAATAAATGTATGAAAAGAAAAATAGTAAGTTGTTTATTGGTGTGTATACTACCCTTTGGTGTGTGGGCGCAACAAGATAGGGAGATAACACTGAACGAAGCCATAGCATTGGCAAGGGTACAATCGGTTGACGCGGCGGTAGCCCTCAACGAATTGAAAACCGCCTATTGGGAATATCGCACTTATCGTGCCGATTTGTTGCCCGAAGTGAATTTTGCAGGTACGCTGCCTTCCTACAACAAATCTTATAACGCCTACCAACAGTCTGATGGCTCCTATACCTTTGTGCGCAATAATAACATTGAGCTGTCCGGCGAGCTCTCTATCGACCAAAGCATCTGGCTTACAGGTGGTACACTCTCCTTAACCTCTTCTATTGATTACCTGAAACAGTTGGGGGCGGGTGGCAGTAAGCAATTTATGTCCGTTCCTATTGCTGTGAAACTAAATCAGCCCGTGTTTGGTGTGAATCAGGCAAAGTGGAACAGACGCATTGAGCCCGTTCGTTATGCCGAAGCTAAGGCAGCATTTATATCGGCAACAGAGGAAGTAACGATGAAGACCATTACTTACTTCTTTCAGTTGTTACTTGCCAAAGAAGGACTTGCTACCGAAAAACAAAATCGCGAAAATGCCGAAAAGCTATATGAAGTAGCTAAAGCCAAGCGACAAATGGGGCAAATTTCCGAGAATGACCTATTGCAACTGAAACTCTCGGCTTTGCAAGCCAAGGCTGCTGTAACCGAAAACGAAAGCAACCTGAACGCTAAGATGTTTCAATTACGTTCGTTCCTCGGCCTTTCCGAAGATCAGGTTCTTCAACCGGTTATTCCGCAATCGGTTCCCGAAGTAGATATTGCTTATAGTAGTGTATTGGACAAAGCACAGACCAACAACTCCTTTGCACAAAATGTACGCCGCCGTCAGCTGCAGGCAGATTACGATGTGGCTGTTTCAAAAGGAAATTTACGAAGCGTCAACCTTTTTGCCAACATTGGTTATGCAGGTCGTGACAAGGATTTTTCGTCTGCGTACGAAAATCTCCTGAACAACCAAGTGGTTGAGGTAGGTGTAAAGATACCTCTCCTTGACTGGGGGAAGCGCCGCGGTAAGGTAAAGGTAGCTCAAAGCAACCGGGAGGTAGTACAGTCGCGCCTGCGTCAGGAACAGATGAACTTTAATCAAAATATATTTCTGCTGGTGGCTAACTTCAATAATCAGGCTGCACAGTTGGCTATAGCCGATGAAGCGGATGCCATTGCGCAGAAACGCTATAAATCCAGTATCGAAACATTCCTGATAGGTAAAATAAATACCTTAGACCTCAATGATGCACAGAACTCAAAAGATCAGGCACGGCAGAAGTATATCTCCGAAATGTATTACTATTGGCATTACTTTTATCAAATTCGCAGCTTGACGCTTTGGGATTATGAGAAAAACAGTGAGCTTCAGGTTGATTTTGAAGAAGTAGTGCGGAGGTAACTCCAAAAATATTACTTTTGTATGTAACTAAAGAAAAAAGTTATGATACTGATAATTGATGATGATGCTTCCATACGTTCCTCTTTGTGCTTTATGCTAAAGCGGGCAGGCTATGAGGTACAGGCAGTGGCTTCTCCTAAAGAAGCCATTGAGGTAGTGCGCGCCGGAAAGCCATCGCTCATGTTGATGGATATGAACTTTTCTTTATCTACTTCGGGTGAAGAAGGCTTGACACTGCTGAAACAGGTAAAACTATTCCTACCCGATGTGCCTGTTATCTTGATGACGGCATGGGGTAGTATTCAGTTGGCGGTACAGGGGATGCAGGCAGGTGCTTTTGACTTTGTTACCAAGCCATGGAACAATGCCGCTCTGTTACAGCGTATAGAAACCGCCCTGCAGCTAACCAATGCTTCGCCCATAAAGGTACAGGAAGTAGAACAAAACAGACTACGACGGGAGAAGATAATAGGCAATTCGAAGGAACTTAATGAAGTACTGAATACCGTCTCTCGCATATCCCGCACCAATGCTTCGGTACTTATAACCGGAGAAAGTGGTACTGGAAAAGAGCTCATAGCCGAAGCCATTCATAACAATAGCCAACGAGAGAAGAAACCTTTTGTGAAGGTGAACCTCGGTGGTATTTCGCAAAGCCTTTTCGAGAGCGAGATGTTTGGTCATAAGAAAGGTGCCTTTACCGATGCTTCGTCAGATAGGGTAGGGCGGTTTGAACTGGCAGATAAAGGAACGATCTTCCTCGATGAAATAGGAGAACTGGATGTGTCTTGTCAGGTTAAATTGCTTAGGGTGCTGCAAGACCAAACTTTTGAAGTACTGGGAGATAGTCGCCCTCGCAAGGTAGACCTCCGCGTGGTAAGCGCCACCAATGCCGACTTGCGCAAAATGGTAAGCGAACGTTCTTTTCGTGAAGATTTGTTTTACCGTATTAATTTGATTACCATACACCTCACCGCACTGCGCGAACGTCGGACTGATATACCTTTGTTGGTTGACCATTTCGCCTCCAACCTTATCCAAACAAATGGTTTGCCGGCGGTGGAGATATCTTCGGAAGCCATGAGTTATCTTACCCGTTTGCCTTATTCGGGAAATATTCGCGAACTGAAGAACTTGGTGGAGCGCACCATCTTAATCAACGGAAAAGAACGCTTAGATACGATCGACTTTGAAAAGATGTATCAGGGAGGCAAGGGAGAGAAACAGGCTGACGTTTCGTTGTCGGGTATGACGTTGGATGAAATAGAACAACGCACTATTTTACAAACGCTCGATCGCTATAAAGGAAATCTTAGTCAGGTGGCACTAGCGCTTGGCATTAGTCGCGCCGCACTTTACCGACGGTTGGAGAAATATAATATAAAGGTGAACGAATAACAAGAGTCACACAGGGAAATGAGAATAAGAGGTCTTTATATCATATTCGCTACGCTGCTATTTGTCATATTGGGGTTACTCGGATATGCTGGCGCAAAATCCACCCCTTGGCTCTTCTATACCATCGAAGGAATGATAATCCTTGTGTTTGTTTATCTCATCGTATTCTATAACAAAATAATAAAACCTTTGCGCACCATTGGCAATGGTATGGAATTGCTTAACGCACAAGACTTTAGTAGCAGGTTGAGTAGGGTGGGCGAGTTCGAAGCAGACAAGGTTGTGGATATCTTCAATCGCATGATGGAGCAACTCAAGGATGAACGGCTACGATTGCGCGAGCAGAATCACTTTCTTGATTTATTGATTAAAGCGTCGCCTATGGGTGTTATTATTGTTTCGCTCGATGACGAAATAACAGAAACTAACCCTATGGCATTGCAGCTGCTTAATGTACCGGTTATAGAAGGTACTAAACTGTCGGCACTAAACTCTCCTTTGGCAGCCGAGCTGGCAACGATTCCTCGTGGCGAAAGCAAGGCAGTGAGGTTGGGCGATGCCAATACGTATAAATGCACCCACTCTTCGTTTATTAATAAGGGTTTTCCGCAATCATTCTACCTTATAGAAAGCCTTACCGACGAGGTGATGAAAGCCGAAAAGAAAGCCTACGAAAAGGTGATACGCATGATTGCCCACGAGGTTAATAACACCACCGCAGGCATTTCTTCAACCCTCGATTCGCTTAACGACGCCCTCGCTGAAATAGATAACACCG
The DNA here is from genome assembly GCF_010501015.1 of Bacteroides sp. 214. Lineage (GTDB taxonomy): Bacteria > Bacteroidota > Bacteroidia > Bacteroidales > Bacteroidaceae > Bacteroides. The sequence goes on from NZ_QVML01000005.1 coordinate 97,796, forward strand.
AAGATATCAGTGAAGTGATGCAAGTATGTATAGACCGTTGTTACTCCATGAGTCAGTTTATTACCCGTTTTGCCGATGTGGTGAAAATACCCGAACCACACACCACTCAAACCAACTTGAATGAGCTGGTGTTAACTTGTATCCGTTTTATGGAACAAATGTGCCGGGAAAGGAACATTACCATTGCACTCCAGGCAGAAGCCTCGCCAATTGTGATGTTGGATGCCTCGCTCTTTGAGCAGGTGTTTGTCAACATTATAAAGAACTCTATAGAGAGTATTGGGTGCAACGGAAATATTATAATACGTACTACTGCACAACCATCTGTTGAATTTATAGACAACGGAAAAGGTATCAGCAAAGCGGTGGAAGAAAAATTATTTAGTCCTTTCTTTTCGACTAAACCCAATGGGCAAGGAATTGGGCTAATCTTTATTCGTGAAGTGTTGATACAGCATGATTGTGCTTTCTCGTTGCGTACCTACTCTGATGGTTTGACAAAATTTTGTATCACCTTCCCCAAGTAGAAGCTTTATCTTTGGCCTACAGGGTTTCCCCTCTCTTCCTCTATCAAAAACCCAAATAGTGAAAAAAACAGTAAAATTGTATAAATGATTAATAGTACAATCCTCTTTTTTGTTTAGTTCTATTTTTCTTTAATAATTTTGGTTGTGAAAAGCAAAACATGTCAAATTACTTTTGAAAAAAAACTTCTGTATTCTAAGATAATTGGTTAGTTTTGCAATTATTAATTATAATAAAATAACAAAATAGCGAAATGAAGAACGATATTAAACCTGCTACGGGTAAATTAGGTATCCTGGTAGTGGGACTTGGTGGAGCTGTTTCTTCAACTTTTGTAGTTGGAACATTGGCAGTTCGTAAAGGGTTATCTACACCCATCGGCTCAATAACACAATTGGCTACAATCAGATTAGGAAAACGAAATGAGAACAACTTCCCTAAAATTAAAGATGTAGTTCCTTTGTCAGACCTGAACGACCTTGTTTTTGGTGGCTGGGATATCTTTAGCGAAGATGTGTACGAAGCCTCTGTACATGCCGAAGTACTTTCACAAAAAGACTTGGATGGTGTGAAAGACGAACTCAAAGCCATTAAGCCAATGCCGGCAGCTTTTGACCAGGAATGGGTGAAACGTTTACACGGAACACATGTGAAAAACGCACCAACCCGCTGGGAACTGACTGAGCAAATCCGTAAAGATATTCGTGACTTCAAACAAGCCAATGGTTGCGACCGTGTGGTAGTTATTTGGTCGGCAAGTACAGAAGTGTATCTACCTATGTGCGAGGAACATAAAACACTTGCGTCGTTGGAGAAAGCGATGAAAGAAAACAAAACAGATGTCATCTCGCCAAGTATGTGTTATGCCTACGCTGCTATTGCCGAAGGAGCTCCTTACATTATGGGCGCACCCAACCTTTGCGTAGACATTCCTGCCATGTGGGAATTTGCCGCACAAAAGCAAGTGGCTATCTGTGGTAAAGACTACAAAACCGGTCAGACAATGTTGAAGACTGTATTGGCTCCGATGTTGAAAACCCGTATGTTGGGATTGAGCGGATGGTTCTCTACCAATATTTTAGGAAACCGTGATGGTGAGGTTCTCGATGATCCGGATTCATTCAAGACTAAAGAAGTGAGCAAATTATCGGTTATTGATACAATACTTCAGCCCGAACTATATCCCGAACTGTACGGAGATGTATATCACAAAGTGCGTATTAACTACTACCCACCACGCAAAGACAATAAAGAAGGTTGGGACAATATAGACCTTGTGGGCTGGATGGGTTACCCTATGCAGTTGAAGGTGGACTTCCTTTGTCGCGACTCAATTCTTGCCGCACCGCTCTGTCTGGACTTGGTATTGTTTGCTGACTTGGCGCAACGCGCAGGTATGAGTGGTATTCAGGATTGGTTGTCATTCTATTTCAAGAGCCCAATGCACGACTTTGACCACATCCCCGAACACGATTTGTTCATTCAATATACCAAATTGAAGAACACACTTCGTAAGATGATTGGCGAAGAGACTATAGATTATTTAGATTAATATAATATAATGGAGGGTGGTCAAAAAGAAGACACTCCCTCCATTTTTGCTTTTAAAGAAATGAATTTTGCTGTCATAGCAGCGGGGCAGGGGTCTCGCTTAGTTGCCGAAGGGGTCGGAGTATCAAAACCATTATTGGAGATAAACGGTGAAAAGATGATAGAACGTCTTTTCCGTATTTTCTTGGCAAACGGTGCTACTTCAATCAGCGTAATCATTAACGAAGAAATGACAGATGTTCGTCAGTTTCTTCAATCGCTGGAACTCCCCATTCCGTTCAACCTCATTATTAAAAGTACACCCGATTCATTACATAGTTTTTACGAACTGTCGCGCTTCCTTGAAGGAGGAAAGTTTTGTCTAACCACGGTTGACCCTATATTTCGCGAAGAAGAGTTTGCCGCTTACATTGAAGCCTTTCGCCGGGATACCGCCAGTGATGCTTTTATGGCTGTTACCGATTATATAGACGATGAGAAACCACTTTATGTACAAACCGATGAGGCGCTGCACATTGTTGACTTCTTGGACCAATTTGCGCCGGGTGTAAAGTATGTGTCGGGTGGAGTATATGGCATGAACGAACGTGTACTTGCATTGTTTCAACAAGCTATGCAAGAAGGGCTTTCGCGTATGCGAAACTTTCAACGAATGATTGTGCGTTCAGGGCTACAGGCTACGGCATATCCTTTTTCTAAAATAATAGACGTAGACCACGAGTCGGATATAAAGAAGGCACAATTATTTATTCAAGATAATTAGCAATGAAGTATATGGAAATTGCAGCGGTTAAAAGACACACCTTATTCTCTCCCAATAATATAGGCAACGATGCCCTTATCTTTGAAGCGGTTTGCGCGGCATTGAAAGTGGCAGGGCTGAAGGTGAATCAATATACCGAGCAAGAATTTCTTAGTAAAGATATAAACGAAGACGTAGTGGTTACTATGCTTCGTAACGAAGAAGCTGTGCACAAACTACAACAGTTTGAAAAACGTGGTGGACTGGCTGTGAATTCGGGGTTTGGTATAGAGAATTGTACCCGCGAAAAAATGACACGTCTTCTATTAGAAAACAATATACCACATCCTCAAAGCACTATTGTTGATGTAAAGGAACTGGTTACAGCCTTTCCTGCCAATGAAGAAGTGAGTCCCTGCTGGGTAAAGCGTGGAGATTTTCATGCTATTCATCAAGAAGACGTAACCTATGTGCGCAATGCACAGAACTTGCGTGAAATTATGTCCGAGTATGCATTGCGCGGTATTAAAAAAGTTGTTATCAACGAACACCTCGAAGGCGATTTACTTAAATTCTACGGTGTGGCGGGTACTCCTTTCTTTTATCACTTCTATCCTTTCGAGAAGAACCACAGTAAGTTTGGTCACGAAACTATCAACGGCAAACCCGAAGGAATTCCTTTCTCGACAGAGCAACTAAAACAGATTTGCGATGCTGCTGCCCGGGTATTGAATGTAGATGTTTATGGAGGCGATTGTATTATTTCGCAAGACGGTAGCATACGTATCATTGACTTTAACGACTGGCCAAGTTTCGCACCTTGCCGCGAACAGGCCGGAGAAATGATTGCAACTGCTATCCTGCAAAAAATAAAGAATTATCATGGCTAACGGAGAAAATTCTACTATAGAGTCTACACTGAAATCGATGGATACGGAAGAACCCATTGATTTGGTGTTTTATAGACCCATCGGTTATGGATGGGCATTATTGTTTCGCAAGTTGGGTGTACATCCCAATACGGTAACGATTGCCTCTATTGTAATAGGTGTAGCGGCAGGAGTGTTTTTTTATTTCGATAGCTTATACTATAATATAATAGGTATGCTGTTGCTTATTTGGGCAAACTCTTACGATAGTGCTGATGGGCAATTGGCACGGCTTACCGGACAAAAAACACAAATAGGTAGAGCATTGGATGGAATAGCAGGCGATTTTTGGTTCGCCTCCATTTACATTGCCATTTGTTTACGCCTTATGCCGGATTGGTCGTATTATATTTGGCTTATGGCTGCTTTGGCTGGCCTTTGTCACAGCAAACAAGCTGCTATGGCAGATTATTATCGCAATGTGCATCTCTTTTTCTTAAAAGGGAAAGCAGGGAGCGAGTTGGACAACTCCGTGCAAGAGCAAGAATCTTACAACGCGTTGCCTTGGAAAGGAAATTTTGTAGCGAAGGTCTATCACTTTCTTTACGCACGATACACAGCCGGGCAAGAAAAACAATCACCTAAGTTCCAGGCTTTCTTTATGTATGTACGGCAATGTTATGGCGAAAACATTCCAAAATCCCTTGCCGACGAGTTTCGCGCAGCTAGCAAACCACTAATGAAATACACTAATATCCTCTCCTTTAACACACGGGTCTTGGTGCTATTTATCGGTTTGTTTGTTCAGATGCCGTGGATTTATTTTATCTTTGAACTGACAATCCTGAATGGACTGCTCATTTATATGATTTATAAACACGAAGCGCTTAGTAAGCGACTACACAACCAACTAAAAGAGAGTAACCCCAGTGAAGAGTAAGTATCGCAATATTTTTCTTGGTTTTGGAGTAATTGCCGTTATTATTATGTTGTTCACGTTCGATATGGACTATACCGAACTGTGGGCCAATCTAAAACGCGCAGGTTATTATTTCCCCTTGATAGTGTTGCTTTGGTTTTTTATTTACCTGCTCAATGGACTTTCCTGGTACGAAATCATTCGCGATGGAAAACAAACATATGTACCTTTTCTTCGCGTCTTCAAACTAACGATAACTGGTTTTGCCCTTAATTACGTAACACCCGGTGGATTGATGGGTGGCGAACCTTATCGTATTATGGAGTTGAAACCCTATGTTGGTGTAGAACGTGCCACCTCTTCGGTTATTCTCTACGTAATGATGCATATCTTTTCGCACTTTTGTTTTTGGCTTGTGGCAGTACTGATATACATTTGTCTATACCCCATAAATACCTTTATGAGTATTGTGTTGAGTGTTACCATTGTGTTTTGTGCTTTCTTTGTGATACTCTTTATTCGCGGATACCGGTTGGGTATGGCGGTTGCCTTTGTGCGGGTGTGTGGTAAGATACCTTTTCTGAAGAAATATGCCAGAAACTTTGCCGAGAAACACAAAGAAGCCCTTCAGAACATTGATAAACAGATTGCATTGCTGCACCAAAAGCGCAAACGTACCTTTTACTTCGCTCTTTCTATGGAATTTGTAGCTCGGGTATTGGGCTGTCTGGAGGTATGGCTTATATTAAATATACTCTCTACCAATGTGAACTTTATAAGTTGCATCCTGATTGTAGCTTTCTCATCGCTTATCGCCAACTTGCTTTTCTTTATGCCTATGCAAGTGGGAGGTAGAGAAGGAGGGTTTGCCATTGCCGTAGGTAGCTTGCAATTATCGGGAGCATACGGTGTGTATACGGCGTTGATAACCCGTGTGCGCGAATTGATTTGGATCGTTATTGGGCTTGCCCTGATGAAAATAGGAAACAAGAAGCATGAAGAAACTAACTAATATAAAGGTGGTAGCGTTTGACTACGGTGGCACACTAGATTTGCCCGGGCTGCATTGGTTTTCGTTTTTGTGGGAACTGGTGCAGACAAAACTTACGGGAGACATCACCGTTACCCGCGAAGAGTTTTGGGATGCTTATGTGTTTGGCGAACGCGAGTTGGAGAAACACCCCATCCCAACTACAACCGGGTTGTTCGAAAACCTGCTTTTTAAGAGTCGATACGAAATGGACTATCTGGCGAAGCATATTCTATCCCTGACCAATGATGATAAAGAACGACTTGCGCTGAAACTAACCGAAGCGGCAACTACCTCTATAACCGAAGGTACCTATGCCGAAAGTCGCGAAGTGCTCTCCAAACTATATGGTAAATACCAACTTTTTATCGTTTCCAATTATTACGGAAATCTTAAAACGGTGCTGCAAGAGGCAGACTTCCTGCGCTTCATCGACGTATTGATAGATTCTACTCTGGTAGGACTTCGCAAACCCGATCCTGCCATCTGGCAATTAGCCATTGACTCGGCGTGTGTTCCTGCCGAACAAATTCTTGTAGTGGGCGACTCTATGAAGAATGATATTGCTCCTGCCATGAGTTTGGGATGCCAAACCGCTTGGCTAACCAAAAACCCCGATGAAGACTACAACGGAATCGTTATTGGAACCTTGTCCGAATTATTAGATATACTCTAATATCTTTCTTGTTTTATAGCAAAAAGTCAGTAATTTTTGTTTTGTATCGAAAATAATTACTAAATTCGACACGAAAATATCTATATTAACCAAAACATCTGACTTATTGTCAATTAAAACGTAATGCCATGGAATTACCATTTGCCGAATCATGGAAAATAAAGATGGTGGAACCCATCCGTAAAAGTACCCGTGAAGAACGGGAACAGTGGATTAAAGAAGCGTACTACAACGTGTTTCAACTTAAATCCGAACAAGTATATATAGATCTTATTACTGACTCAGGGACCGGATCAATGAGTGATCGTCAGTGGGCGGCATTAATGTTGGGTGACGAGAGTTACGCCGGAGCCAGCTCATTCTTCAATTTGAAAGAAACCATCCAAAAAATTACCGGATTTGAATACGTAATTCCTACTCATCAAGGAAGGGCGGCAGAGAATGTGCTCTTCTCTTATTTAGTTAAAGAGGGAAATGTAATACCCGGTAACTCACATTTTGATACGACAAAAGGGCACATTGAAGCACGCAAAGCAGTTGCTTTGGACTGCACCATCGACGATGCTAAAAATACCCAGTTGGAGCTCCCGTTCAAAGGTAATGTGGACATCAAGAAATTGGAGGATGCTCTACAGAAGTACAGCGATCGTATCCCGTTTATTATTGTAACCATCACTAATAATACTGCCGGCGGACAACCTGTGTCTATGCAAAATATGAAAGATGTGCGTGCTCTAGCCAATAAGTACAACAAACCTGTGTTGTTTGATTCGGCTCGCTTTGCCGAGAATGCATACTTCATTAAGACGCGCGAAGAAGGCTATCAAAATAAAACCATAAAGGAAATTTGTCTTGAAACATTTGCCCTTGCCGACGGTATGACCATGAGTGCCAAGAAAGATGGTATTGTAAACATGGGTGGCTTCATTGCTACACGTAAAGAAGAGTGGTTTGAAGGTGCTAAAGGATACTGCGTACAGTACGAAGGATACCTTACTTACGGTGGAATGAATGGACGCGACATGAATGCACTCGCGGTAGGATTGGACGAAAACACGGAGTTCGACAATTTAGAAACCCGCATACAACAAGTAGCTTATTTGGCACAACGTTTAGACGAATTCGGCATTCCCTATCAACGTCCTGCAGGTGGGCATGCTATTTTTGTTGATGCCCCTAAAGTCCTGACGCATGTACCTAAAGAAGAATTTCCGGCACAAACGCTTACGGTAGAATTGTATCTCGAAGCCGGTATTCGTGGCTGCGAAATAGGTTACCTGCTTGCCGACCGCGACCCTATTACCCGTGAAAATCGTTTTGGTGGTATAGACTTGTTACGCCTTGCTATTCCACGACGTGTTTACACCAACAACCACATGGATGTAATTGCAGTTGCTTTGAAAAATGTTTTCGATCGTAGAGAGACTATTACACGTGGAGTTCGTATTGCTTGGGAAGCACCTATTATGCGTCATTTTACAGTAAAATTGGAAAAACTCTAAAAAAGCAGTAAACACTAAAACAATTTATGTCTGGCTTTGTTATTAGTATAATTTATGAATGCTTTGCGAAATCATAGCATGTACTAATCCTAACAAAAGAAGAGAATGAGAAAAATTGTTTTTGTAACTGCGCTGTTATCATTTATGCTGCTGACATCTTGCGGGAATGATAATAAAAAGGAGGTTGGTGGTATTGCTTCGGCAGGACAGACTGATCTTGTGAAAACTTCTATAGAAGATAGTAAGGGAAACAAAATGAATATTGTTTTTGACAATATAAAAGGAGTTGCCACAGTCGAGTTTAATGGAACCAAATTTCAACTAAACCGTGACACAACAGCTTCGGGAGTGAAGATGATGAATGATAAATATCTTTATGAAGAGTGGCAAGGACACATCACTTTAAAGAAAAACGGCGAAGTGGTATTTGATAATAAGCAATAACTTTTTTGCAGATAGATAGGAAAGCCTCTGTGGTGTAAAAGTACCTCAGGGGCTTTTTGTTTGTAACTTTATCGTAACAACATTCTTAAAATATGTAGCAAACTTATTAATCAATGTTATAAAAGAAGTGTTTCTTGCTGGTTTGTTTGCAGAATACCAGGTTTGCCCTTACATTTGTATAGTGTTTTTCATAGTATTAGATTTAAGGTTAATAAAGATTGGTTGCTCGTGATGAGTGACCTTTTTTTTTATCCATACAATTCATTATATTTACGGCATGAAAACAACATATCCCGAAATAACACAATGCGATTGGTGTAAAATCAATCTTATTTGTATAGCTTATCATGATTTATTAAGAATTCGTTTTATCTAAAAAAACAGCTGAAATATGAAAACATTTCAATTCCTTTTGATGCTTTTAATCCTTTCTGGTATTAATTTCTATGTTATATATCGCTTGGTTTATATGTTACCTGCGATACTGGCTGCACGCGGCACTGTGCTTGTTGTTGGCATTTTGGCCTTTCTTTCATTCTTTCTTTCGTTCTTGATGCGAGATATACTTCCAGTAGGTATTGCTTCTTGCTTATATAAAATAGGTACTTCGTGGATTGTTATAGCACTTTATTTTGCGTTGATATTCTTGCTGTTTGATATTATTCGCATAACAGGGTTGCTACCGATAGGAAAAATATTGCATAAGAGTTGGATTGGTTTTGGTGGAGTCGTTGGTTTTGTGACTTTAGTTATGATATTCGGTTATTTCAATTATCAGAAGAAAGATAGGGTTGAGCTGAATATTAGTACGGCTAAAGGGGTAGCAACAGGTGCTCCTTTGAAAATCGTAGCCATTAGTGACTTGCATCTGGGCTATAGTATAGGTGTTGATGAATTGAAGGGGTGGATAGATCTTATTAATAAGGAGAATCCGGACGTGGTGCTTATAGCAGGCGACTTGATTGATAATGCTGTTCAGCCACTTGAGGAAGGTGGCTTTGCCAATGTGCTGAAAACCATTAAGGCTAAATATGGAGTTTACATGGCACTGGGCAATCACGAATATATTTCGGGAGTTAAGGAGAGTGAAGAATTTCTTCAGAAGACCGGAATTAAAGTGTTGCGTGATGAAGCTAAGCTGATAAATAATCAATTCTACATAGTTGGTCGTGATGATAGAGCTTATTTTGGACGCAAGAAAATTTGGGATTTAACCGATCCATTGGATAAAACCAAGCCTATTATTGTAATCGATCACCAACCTTTTGAGTTGGAAGAGGTAGAACAGTTTAATGTGGATTTGCAAGTGTCTGGACATACACATGATGGACAAGTATGGCCTATCTCGCTGATTACTAAAGCTATTTATGAGAAATCGCATGGTTATCTGCAGAAAGGAAATTCGCATATTTATGTTACTTCGGGCATTGGCCTGTGGGGTGGAAAGTATCGTATCGGCACCAATTCCGAGTATGCGGTGATTAATATGAATTTTGGACAAACTCATTAAGTGATGATAAGGGCGTATCTTTTGTTTCTATTTGTATTGCTCTTTATGGGAGCATGTACAACGACTTCGGCAGATGATTTGATGGTTGCCGAAACCCAGAAAATAGCAGAAGAAGCAACACTTCCGCTGATTCAGCTGGAGTATGTACACAAAAAGCATACGCTTTCCTTTGAGCTTTCGCAGATAGACTCTGTGCCGGCTTCTGCCAACTCTTCTACCGTTTTTCAGGCAGCTTCGTTGAGTAAGCCGGTGTTTGCCTACATCGTATTACGTATGCTCGATAAAGGATCGATAGATCTCGATGCGCCTGTTGCCACTTATACGGATGTGGATCGCTTTGAGAATAAAGAATGGGCGTGGAGAATTACCCCTCGTATGGTGCTTAGTCATCGTACGGGATTGTATAATTGGGCTGCCGGACCTTCGGGTGACGCGTGGCCAACTTCGAAAATCTCTTTCCTTTATGAACCCGATTCCATCTTTAGCTATTCGGGTGAAGCTTTTGCTTTCTTGCAGCGTGCCGTAGAAAATATTGAAGGAAAATCTTTGCAGGAAATAGCCGAAAGAGAAGTCTTTGTTCCTTTTGATATGCCAAATACTAGCTATGGTTGGAAAGAGAACTATACGCTGATTGCCGCCGATGGCTACAACCGTGAAGGTGGAAATGCAGGTAAGTACAGATATGCTCGCGAGAGTTCGGCCTACACATTACGTACTTCGGCAAAAGAATATTCACGTTTTATTAAAAACGCATTGATTGATGGCGTAGGCTTGAAGCCCGAAACCCATCGTCTGATGCTTACGCCTACGGGTGTTGCTCAAAGGAATAAAATAGAGCGTCCGTATGATAAGCAGATAACATGGGGGCTTGGTATAGGGATAGAACATAACGAAGAGCTAGGTGATATTTATCATCACTGGGGCGATAACGGAAACTTCAAGGCACTGTTTGTTATAGCTCCTAAGGTCGAGAAGTACTTAGTCTATTTTACCAATAGCCGAAAAGGACATGATATCATCGACGAGTTGTTACCTGTTTACTTCCATAACACCAAACCATTAACGCTTAGCGAGTGGATATCCAATGATGATTTTGGTTATTAATTGCTATTAGGGCAGTAGGTTATTTCCCTGCGGATGGTCTCGTTTTCTTCTTGCTCAAATACCGTTAACAGATATTTGTTTGAGCTTAATGTGTTAATTGCGGTTTTCTTTTCAACAATTTGCCGGGTGAGCTTATGTCTGTCTAAGAATGCTTTGTCTTGCCCAATCAGGTAAAGAAGTCTTTTCCTTTCGCCTTTTTCAAACTCTTCTTGCCAGTAGCCTTGTGGTCTGATGTGATAATTGTTGTAATAGTCTTTGCGCAATTCTGCAGATAAATCAATGTTTATAGATTGCAGGAAATTGTTGAGGAAACGAAACAAATCTTCCAGTTGATAGCCCCTTTGAGGATATCCTTGCTTATTATAATACAGTCCCAGTGCATCGAAAAACTCAAAATAGCCCCCCGCATAGTACGTGTCGAATATCTTGTTCATGCTTTGTTTGAATCGTCCGCTATTCCAGAATTTCTCTAAGGCATGTTCGGCATGGTGTATGCGTTGCAACTCTTCGACGGATATGGCTGCATTACAATATATTTCGTAAGGGGCTTGTTCGCTGTATTGGTAGCCATATTTTTCGGCATCATTGCGTAGTTTGGTTCCACGTAGCATTTTCAGAAAACCAAGTTGAACTTCTTTAGCACGCAGGGCAAATACGTCATTGAAAGAACGCATGAAGCGTGTGAATGTTTCGTGTGGCAGTCCGGCTATTAAGTCTAGGTGCATAGCCACTTTTCCTCCTTTCATTAGCTTCTGAATGTTTTCTGCCAATAGGCGGAAGTCTTGTTTGCGATTTACAGCAAGGTTTGTTGGCTCGTATGTAGATTGTATGCCTATCTCAAAACGAAAATAATCCTCAGGCAATTGTCTGTTGAGATATTCAATAACGTCATCGGTGAGCAGGTCGGCATAGACTTCAAACTGACAGCTAAGTCCCTTGCGGTAGTGCTTCATCAGGAAATCAAAAACAGAAAGCGTGTGTGTGCGGTTCAGGTTGAACGTACGATCGAGGAACTTAATCTGCCGCGCACCGGAATGAATCAAATACAAGAGGTTCTCTTGTATGTACTGCTCAGGGAAATATCTAACACCTTTCTCGCGTGAAGAAAGACAGTATTGGCATTGATAGGGACAACCTCGTGATGTTTCAAAGTAAACCATCCGATTACTAAGGTTCGCTTTGTCCTGTTCTAATTGGTAAGGGGAGGGGAGTTTGCTTAATTGCTCAAGATCGGCTTTTGCCACTATCAAACTAATGTTTTCCTTAATAGATACGCTGGGGATGGTTTTTGGTTTGTTGTTTTCGATAGCGTGCAATAATTTTCCCAATACGAACTCGCCTTCTCCACTAATAACATAGTCAATAGGCCACTCTTTCAGGAAGTGTTCCGGTTCGTAAGTTACCTCTGGTCCACCCAGAATAATGATAAGTTCCGGCTTCTGTTCCTTAAGTATTTTTATGAGCTTTTCGGTAGCAGTGACGTTCCAGATATAAACACTAAGCCCAAGTATATCGCATTGTGTGGCGAGGAGTTCGCTGGCAATTTTAGCAACATCCTCTTTGATAGTGAACTCCATAAACTCAATATCGAACCGTTCTTTGTTGGCTACATAGAGCCATCTTAGCGCAAGCGAAGTGTGTATGTATTTGGCATTGAGTGTGGAGAGTATTGTCTTCATTGTGCAAAGATACAAATATAACCTGTTGGCGAAAGAGCGAAAAATAGATTACTACACAATATTATATATGTTTTTTGTTTTTATTCGGCAGTCTCTAAGCAGTATTTCCATTTTTTTTCATTTATAGGATATAAAACTAACAAATTGGACTTAGGAGTGTTTTTACAAGGCGGTGGATTTAGCTGAAACAATTAACTATCGTTGCTTCTTTGTAAGAGAGGCTATCTTAAAACAAATATAAGATAGCCTCTTTCTTTACCTCGAACTTCCGCCCTTGTTTCCCCCTTTTTTTCGGTAACGTCACCCACAGAGTACAACGAACAGATTTCTTTTAGAGCCAAATTAACCCCTAATCCCCAAATTCTCACTGCCTTCCCCCTCCATTCTCACTGCCTTTTCCCAAATTCTCACTGACTTCTCCTTCCATTCTCACTGCTTTTTTTTCCCATTCTCACTGCCTTTCCTTTCCTTACCAACTGATAAAAACACGTTTTTTAGACCCATATGCGAGTTGTGTGTGTAATATAGGGTGGTGCCCCACCCACCACCTATACACACACATAAGGTTAAGTACTCTCCGGAAACGCATTTTTAACATTTCCCTGTGAAAAAAATATTCCTTCTTATTCCTTCTTATTCCTTTCTATTTCAGCCCTTTAGTTTCTTTCTTCTTTTTTTCTTTAAAAATAAAGTTTGATTTCTCTTGTTTTGAATTTAAAAGTCTCTATCTTTGCACCCGCTTTGCCAGAGGGCTTGGTTGTTTGCTTGACATGTTGATAAA
>NZ_QVML01000060.1 GCF_010501015.1 Bacteroides sp. 214
GTCATGTCGAGACAAGCTTTCATGGTTGCGGCAACAGCAGGGAATGAGATTGCCTGTGCGTTTTGCTCGTTTGTAACAAACTCGCTTAGCGGCAGCATGATTGTACAAATGCTTACCGTACCCGATTTTTTGGAACTGTTCAATAAATCCAACCTCCTACCGCTATAGAAGGAACAGCCATTGCTTGGGTAGCAGGTGTCGGAGTATTAATCAATGGTTTCACTGCGTCGAATGGGTCGATATGCACATGGAATATAACGTCGTTACAGTCATTATCACCGCCTTCTGGAGTATCTTCAAATCCAAAGCAACTAT
>NZ_QVML01000061.1 GCF_010501015.1 Bacteroides sp. 214
GAAAGGAGATGCGATGTTGCTCGACGAAGTTGTAGTAGTAGGTTACGGTACGCAGAAAAAAGCGCACCTTACCGGTGCTATCGCCACTGTGCCGATGGTTACACCAGGAAGAATAACCGCATTGGCTCCAACCCAGACATCATCTTCGGCAGCTCTACCACCTAATGTAGCACACATTTCGTCCAACATTTGTTCACGGGTAGTTATCTGTCGCTCTTCAGGAACCAAGTTCTTCTCTTCTAAATATATGGTTAACTCACAAAGAGATTCTTTTACATCAACAACATCAAAGTAATCACTGGCACCAAAAGGT
>NZ_QVML01000062.1 GCF_010501015.1 Bacteroides sp. 214
TAAAGTATAATCTTAGTCTATAAAATATTAATTGAGAAAAGGTGCTCCGTATGGGGTACCTTTTTACCAATTATTCCCCCTCTTATCCCCATTATCCTGCTAACGGCTTGCTCACTTGACGAACAACGCATACAAGGTTATAATGGTGGTGCCGATTCATACATAAGCCCCTCGACCGGCTTGGGGTCTTGTTGGTATAGTGAATCAAACACATGTGGGTTTCAATTCGGTTATTAATTGCTTTCCGCCTATCTCCCCGCTTACCAAATGTCCTGTTTTAGAATCAAAGAGGTAGCGTATATCATTTGCTT
>NZ_QVML01000063.1 GCF_010501015.1 Bacteroides sp. 214
ACGAAAGCACACTGTACACGCACCGGGTCGGCTCCTTGCAAGAAGAGTAAGTCGCCTCGCCCAATGAGTATATGCGCATTATCCGCCTGAAGAAAGCTGCCGACATGTTACGCACTACCGACCTGACTATTTCGGAGATAGCTTCTACCGGACATTCGTCGATACAAGATCCGCAAGCGATACAATCTTCGTTAATTACGTAAGCCATTTTTCTAGAATTAAATTATTATCGGCATAGTTCAAACCTGTTTCATCATTGCCTAAAAACAATAAAACCCCCGACCCTACGGATTTTTTTAACGCGGATCT
>NZ_QVML01000064.1 GCF_010501015.1 Bacteroides sp. 214
ATGTCCGCTTCGCGGTACTTCCAGTTGTTATCTATACGGATGGCAAGTACATTCTCTCCTTTCTTTATATACGGAGTAAGGTCGAAACCTACTGCACGCACACGTTTCAGCGCATGGCTACTGCCTTGCGCATCCTGCGCATCCATAATGGCAACAAGCATGTCGACGCGATATAGGAGGAAAGCATCCCGCAGAGGTATACAATAATAGAACCTATAGCAAACGGATAGAGGTAAAGGAAGGGAATATGTTTCTACTCTTTCCCGGTGAATGGCACAGCTACAAACCCGACCCCGAAGTAGGGTGGG
>NZ_QVML01000065.1 GCF_010501015.1 Bacteroides sp. 214
CGGAGATAAGATGAATGTTTTTTTATTATCGTACTCTTCCAGTATCAAATCGAGAATTTGCTCTTCGGTGTAACGCACCATTTTCTCGCCGGTAGAAATCACGTGGTCAAGACCACCGTAACCAATATCATACGAAGCACCGTCACCACCGGCTGTGTTATATACTGGTTTCTGCCAATCAGCATTTGTATTATTAGGTGTCCAGTAGTCTATTTTGCGTATTGCTGCCACTCCTTTAACAAATGAAGTGTATGCAGTGGGGGTTAATCCTGACTTTGCAATTGTCAAATTCAACTTATAAACACA
>NZ_QVML01000066.1 GCF_010501015.1 Bacteroides sp. 214
ATAAAGTCGGGATGATGTGTAGGACGAAAACGATGAAAATAGGGTTTGCAAACTCCCGAAGCAAATTGGTCGCAAAGTATACTTAAACGTTCGTCGCCGTCGTTGGTATTTGGTAGCCACTGTGATCTACACGAAAACTAACTTGTTGATGTACAGTGTTTCTATCTATATCAGTATCTGAACTTCCACCCACTGCCCGTTAGTCCCCATAAGGGTGACGTGCAGCGCTTGATAACCATTGCTATTGACAGTATCAAAGGATTAAATCTCTTTAATGTGTTCCAGTCAGTACTTGGTTTCATAGCT
>NZ_QVML01000067.1 GCF_010501015.1 Bacteroides sp. 214
TAACACGGCTTTAGCCAAACTGTTTTTTGGCTAAAGCCTAATATAAAAACACTATAAATCCGGCAGCTAAAGCAGCCGGCAATTGATGATTAATCCTGTGCCCATAGCATTGCCGGTGTTGGCTTTTCTCTTTTCCTACTTGATGTGCAATCAATATCAAAAACCCCTCACTAAACGGACTGTATTAGTGTCAATTAATGGCACACTCGGAAATATTGCATTCTTCAATTCCGAGGCGGATTACATCCTATTGAAAGTTGGGAATCCACACAAAGTTTACTACTTTTGGCATTGATACCCACAGTA
>NZ_QVML01000068.1 GCF_010501015.1 Bacteroides sp. 214
GTTTTTTACTTTACACTTTATAACCGCATAATGCGGAGAGGAAAAGCTATAAAAAGCAACAAAATTGCCTTCACTGAAGAGTACCCACCTCTATCCGTTGGTAACAATGGCGAGTGATGAAAACGGACGTGCCATTCTTGAAACTGGAATGGGAGATGTAATGGTAGCACAACAGTTTTTGGTTCTGTTTGTCTAGGTTCGAATCCTGGTAGGACAACAAATAAAAATCGCCCACACCTTTAAATGTAATATTGTCTATTTCGGGAGAAGAGATGGTTATCTTGAAGTTCTTCACGTTCCTT
>NZ_QVML01000069.1 GCF_010501015.1 Bacteroides sp. 214
CGGATTATTTCTGCACCGTGTTTAAGAAAAAGACGGGGCAAACCCCGAATGGATATCGGGGAATGATGCAGTGGAGACAGCTCAGCTTCCACAAGATCAGGAACCGCAAAAGAAAACAAACGACGAAGAAGAAGCCTTTGAAATAGCGGAATATTCATTTAATAGTATATCGTATGACAAAGCACACTCTCTACCTCATTATTTCTTTAATTATAGTAACACTATCTGCCAAATACAAATACTCATGAAAACAATTATTTTATTAATAAGTATCTTGTTCTGTGCGAATCATACATTTTCGC
>NZ_QVML01000006.1 GCF_010501015.1 Bacteroides sp. 214
ATTCAGAATCAACGGGGTAGCGATCCATCCAGGAAAGTAAGAGCTTGCTACAACTCAAACCCCATTTGTGGACGGTAAAACGTAAAGACATACCACTGGAGTAGTGGTCACGTAAAACTTCTAACTTAAAAGGTTCACTGTAGGAACGATGTACTGATTTTTGCATAAATAATTAAATATTATGCAGAAAAAACGTGTAAACCTAATCCCGTATAAGACATATTTGTAGTAAAGACACTTAAATTAGTTGTGCTTTTGGTTGGGAAACAAAACCACAGCGGAATTAACTGCCATAGTTTGACCGGTCACGAGCCATAAGCTGACGAACCATCTGCCTATGGCTGACGGGTCATGAACCATAGTCTGACGGGTCATGAGCCATAGGCTGGCAATCAATGAAACTATGGCTGACAATACACACTTTTAAGCAATTGTCTTTTTTCTGACTGGTTTTTGCTTCACTTCTGACTGGTTTTCGACCTGTTTCTCAGTGTTTTCTTGGTACAAAAGCAGTCAAAAAAATGACATGTGAAGACCCTGTGAAGGATAAACAAGGGGGTCTTCACACGTAACTCACTCACCATCATTTGCTTACAGCGATATGTGAATGTGAAGGCCTATTTCTAAAAAGCACATTTGGAGGGTATATTAAGCTATTGAGTTGATTTGTGCACTTAACATAAATGCCATAAACAGAAAAACAATAAGAGCAGAAAAGCGTTTCATAGTAATGTTGCTTTATAAAGTTATACAAACAGAAATAATGCGATGAATCTTTTTCGTACCTTTGCAGGCAATTAAGCGGCAATAACGAAAATAGTCCGCAATTTACCGAATATTCTAACAAAACAAAATTAGTATGAGCAAAAAAGCCTTATTGATGATTCTTGATGGCTGGGGCATTGGGAACCATGGGAAAGCAGACGTTATATTTAATACCCCAACCCCTTATTGGGATTCATTGGTTAGCAATTATCCACACTCGCAACTACAGGCAAGTGGAGAAAATGTGGGTTTGCCCGACGGACAAATGGGTAACTCCGAAGTAGGTCACCTTAATATTGGTGCAGGTCGTGTGGTGTATCAGGATTTGGTGAAAATTAATCTTGCTTGTCGGGATAACACTATTTTGGAGAATCCCGAAGTAATCAAAGCATTCTCTTACGCTAAGGATAACAACAAGAATGTGCATTTTATGGGGCTTACCTCCGATGGTGGTGTGCATAGCTCCTTAGAGCATCTATATAAATTGTGCGATATCTCAAAAGAATATGGCATCAACAATACTTTTGTGCATTGTTTCATGGATGGTCGCGACACTGACCCAAAAAGCGGTCTTGGCTTTATTAAAGAGTTAGAAGATTATTGTGCGAAGAGTGCAGGAAAAATTGCTTCTATCATCGGTCGCTACTATGCTATGGATAGAGATAAGCGTTGGGAGCGCGTAAAAGAGGCTTACGACCTATTGGTTAATGGTGTTGGCGAAAAAGCTACCGATATGGTACAAGCTATGCAAGCATCGTATGATAATGGTGTAACCGATGAATTTGTGAAACCTATTGTCAATGCCAATGTAGATGGTACTATTAAAGAGGGTGATGTGGTTATCTTCTTTAACTACCGCAACGACCGCGCGAAAGAGCTTACAGTTGTACTCACACAACAAGATATGCCCGAAGCAGGTATGCATACTATTCCTAATCTGCAATATTACTGTATGACTCCTTACGATGCGTCATTCAAGGGGGTACACATCCTTTTCGATAAGGATAATGTTGAAAATACGCTGGGCGAATACCTGTCTAATCAAGGTAAAACGCAGCTTCATATTGCCGAAACAGAAAAATATGCTCATGTGACGTTCTTCTTTAATGGAGGTCGCGAAACACCTTTCACCGGTGAAGATCGTATTTTGGTGCCTTCGCCAAAGGTAGCCACTTATGACTTGAAGCCCGAAATGAGTGCTTACGAAGTAAAAGATAAGTTGGTTGAGGCTATTAATACCGAGAAGTACGACTTCATCGTGGTAAACTTTGCCAATGGTGATATGGTTGGGCACACGGGTATATATGAAGCGATTGAAAAGGCGGTTGTAGCTGTAGACGCTTGCGTAAAAGATACTATTGAAGCTGCCAAAGCAAATGGATATGAAGCCATTATCATTGCCGACCACGGTAATGCCGACCACGCACTGAATGAAGATGGCTCACCCAACACTGCGCACTCTCTAAATCCGGTACCATGTATTTATGTAACCGAAAATAAGAATGCCACTGTAGCCAATGGACGTTTGGCAGACGTAGCACCTACCATCCTGAAAATTATGGGATTGGAAGTGCCTAAAGAAATGAACGGTAACGTATTAATAAAGTAATAACTTCCTCCTTTGATACAGATTGATGATATTGTAGTTTCGCTCGATGTGTTTCGCGAGAAATTTATTTGTGATCTCGCTGCTTGCAAAGGCGAATGTTGTATAGAAGGTGATGCCGGTGCGCCTCTTGAGGAGGCGGAATTGGCACAACTCGAGGAGGTACTTCCTGTGGTGTGGGATGATTTATTGCCATCGGCTCAGGAGGTCATTAAGCAACAAGGGACTTACTATACCGACGAAGAAGGTGATGTGGTAACGTCTATTGTAAATGGTAAAGACTGTGTGTTTACCTGCTACGATGACCGGGGCTACTGTTTCTGTGCTATCGAGAAAGCATATCGCGAAGGAAAAGTAAGCTTTATGAAACCTATATCATGCCATCTGTATCCCATACGAATTGCCGACTATGGTACATTTCAAGCAGTGAATTATCATAAATGGAGTGTGTGTCATGCGGCATGGGAGCTGGGCAAAGAGGTAGGAACACCTGTCTACAAATTCCTGAAAGAACCGCTCGTACGTAAGTACGGAGCAGTGTGGTATGCAGAACTGGAGAGTGTGGCAGAGGAATTAAAAGAACAGGGGATGATTTGATCATCCCCTGTTCTTTTAATTCTTATTTTGTTTCGTAGAATACTTTGTTGGCGCCTGATGTTACCTTGTATGTGCAATCGCCTTCTTTTATGAAGGATTCAATATGGCGCATCCGTTTTTCTTCTAATATCTCGTCAACCGCTATTAGGATACCGGTTTCTTCTACATCGCCAAATCCATAGTTGATAGCTGTACCAAACATGCGCATGGTGGGACTAAGGCTCATATATGCATTAACCAATGGTGGAATATTGTATCCCAGTTTACGTATTTCGGTGTTCAGAATCTTATAATCTTCTTTGAACGCATCTTTGCAGAAAAGTTCTGCTAAATTTTTCGCGTCTGTTTCCAATACAAGCGGACGAATAGGTTGCAACAAGCAATCTCTGTCCGGAAAGTGCTTTTGCAAAAAGTAAAGAATCATATCCCTGCCTTTAGGATGATAACTAGGATACATGGTTACTTTACCGAAGAAATATTTTACCTCGGGCATTATAACAGTAAGTGCTCCCAATCCATCCCACAGGTTATCCAAGGCAAAAAGTCCTTTGCTGCCTGCACGTGAAGACTGATACTCTAACGTTACAAATGATCGTCCCAATTCAATAGTTACCGGCAGATAATTTTTGATAAATGTTTCCGAGAAATCAAACATATGTGCCGTAGCCAATATAGGATGCCCTTTCTCATCGAACTCTACATCTGTACCACGGATGTAGCGGTAGCCTCCTAAAATCTCTTCGGCTTCGGGGTTCCATACAATGAGCTGTTTGTACGGATTGGGCATAGTGTCGTATTCGTCAATATCAATCGACTCTCCTGTTCCGCCTCCCGCTGCTCTAAACGCAACCTCTCTTAACCGTCCTACTTCGCGCATTGTGTGTGGCGAATCATGATAGGTGATAATGTAAATCTGGTTATTACTTTTATTGGTCATGCGTAAGCGCTTATCATCAGTCAGTTCGGCTTTGATAAGCTCCTTGTCAACGGGCGCAATAATTTCTTTCATATAGTGGTTCTTTATTATTCGTTGTTTGGCTGTAGCTTGTATACTTCTTCTTTCACGTATTGAGCCCACTCGCCGGGTTTCTTTGTTTTGTCGAATGTTTGCCAAGGGATAGGTTCGCCAAAAGTAATGGTAAATGTTTTATGTCTGTTTTTGAACATCTCATCCACTAAGTAAAGCATGGCGATATTTACTTTCAACCCTAGTGTTTTGCAGAGATTGGCAAGGTTGTAGAAGAAGTCAGAATTACGTCCTCCAAAATAGATGGGAACAACGTCTCGCTGTGTCTGTATGCTCTTTACGATAAATGTTTTAGACCACGTAAGGTCCTTTATAACACCTTTTTGGCGACGCGAACAAAGTCCTGCAGGAAACATAATAAGCTGATTGTCGGATGCAAACCCGGCTTCCACCATGAGGGGGAAATCTTTACCTTGTTTGCCTACTTTGTTGATAGGAATAAAAAGCGGTGCCAAGCCTTTTACGTTCATCAGCATGTCATTTACGAGGTATTTTACTTTCCCGTCAAAGTATTTGCCAATCACATAGCCTAAGGATACACCATCCTGACCACCCAGTGGGTGGTTGGAAACAAACGTATATAACCCTTCTTTAGGTAGATTCTCCAGACCTTTCACTTCTACTTTTGTATCAAGGAAGTCCATACATTCTTCCAAGAAATCTACCCCCACCTTATCGGGAACGCTGGCAATAAAAACATTTAACTCGTCTTGGTGAAGTATCTTTTTGAGATACGACTTCACGAATCCTGGTATATACTTATAGTGCCGAGGCGCTTTGGACTGAAGGATCTTGTCTATATCAAGTAATAATTGCGAGTCGTTTATCATCCTTCTCAATTAACTATCAAACTGCAAAAATAAGGCAAGTTTTCAATTTATTGCAAAGTTTTGTTGTAAAAACTCTTTTTGGCTTTCACGTTTCCGTAAGAATGGCAAGAATGTTGCGTGCTTTGAATGGTAAGTAACTAGTTATTAACACCCTGTTGAAAAATCTTTTCCAATATGTTGTGGATTTTTGTGGGGAATTGTGGAGAAATACATACCTTTACAAATAATTAATAATACATAAGGTGGGGAATGATTAGATTTCTTGGAAATATTGAAGCAAAAACCGATGAAAAGGGACGTGTTTTTATCCCTTCTCAGTTTCGCAAACAGCTACAGGCTGCTTCCGAAGAAACGCTTGTTTTGCGCAAAGATGTTTTCCAGAATTGCTTAACTCTCTATCCTGAAAGCGTATGGAACGAGGACTTGAATGAACTCTCATCACGGCTTAGCAAATGGGATCCTACTCACCAACAGATATTTAGGCAGTTTGTGAGCGATGTGGAAATTATTACACCCGATAGCAATGGGCGTATCCTCATTCCCAAACGCTACCTCCAAATGGCGGAAATACAGAACAACGTTCGATTCATTGGTATGAATAACAGAATAGAGATATGGGCAAAAGAGAAGACAGAACAACCCTTTATGCCACCTGTCGATTTCGGAACAGCCCTTGAGGAGATAATGAAAAACGTCACTGTAACCCCGGTCAGCAATGAAAAGTGAAGAAACGATTTATCATATACCCGTACTGCTCAATGAGAGTGTAGCCGGCATGAATATATTGCCGAATGGCACGTATGTGGATGTAACTTTTGGGGGTGGTGGACACTCTAAAGAGATACTCCGTCATCTGGGAAAAGGAGGTAGGTTGATAGGCTTTGATCAAGATGCTGACGCGGAAAATAATATCGTTGATGATTCACATTTCATCTTTGTACGCAGCAATTTTCGTTATCTCAAGAATTTCTTGCGCTATCATAACATTGAAGAGGTAGATGGTATACTAGCCGACCTTGGCGTTTCTTCGCATCATTTTGATGATAGTGAACGAGGATTTTCTTTTCGTTTCGATGGTGAACTGGATATGCGCATGAATAAACGGGCGGGAATGACAGCTGCCGATGTCGTTAATAACTATGACGAAGAGAAACTGGCAAATGTGCTGTATCTTTATGGCGAACTTAAAAACAGTCGCAAACTGGCATCTGCTATCGTAAAGGAGCGTGCAGTGAAGAAGATTAAAACAATCGAGCACTTTCTGACTATCATTAAACCCTATTTTAGTCGCGAACGCGAGAAGAAAGAATTAGCCAAAGTTTTCCAAGCCTTACGTATTGAAGTAAACCATGAAATGGAAGCTTTGCAAGAAATGTTATTAGCGGCTACCGAAGTTCTCAAACCGGGGGGCAGATTGGTGGTGATAACTTATCATTCGCTCGAAGATCGCATGGTGAAGAATCTGATGAAGACGGGGAATATTGAAGGGAAACAAGTGCAGGATTTCTTCGGGAATGTATTGACACCTTATAAGCTGGTCAATAATAAAGCTATCATTCCTACACAAGAAGAGCTGGAACGAAATCCACGATCACGAAGCGCGAAACTTCGTATAGCAATGAAAAAAGAAGAGAAGTAGCGATATGGCAACAAGTAACAATAACCAAACCAAAAAGAAAGGACCTTCCTTTAAAAGTATTATGTTGGGAGATGTGCTGGAAACAGACTTCTTTCGCAGGCAAACCAAATTGTTGATTATAGTTATGATCATGATTATTTTCTACATCCATAACAGATATGCCGCGCAGCAACAACTCATAGAGATTGATATTCTCAAAAAGGAACTGCAAGACATCAAATACGACGCGCTAACGCGAAACTCGGAACTGGTGGAGAGAAGCCGCCAGTCGCGTATTGAAGAATATATTTCGCAAAAAGAGAGTAAATTAGAGACATCTACTAATCCTCCCTACTTACTTAAATAACTATGGCAAGCAAAAAGAAAATAATGACCCGTTACTTTTTCGTCATTCTCATTATGGGACTTGTCGGAGTAGCAATCATTGTTAAAGCAGCTATTATTATGTTTGCCGAGCGACAATATTGGCAAGACGTAGCCGAAAGATTCGTGAAAGAAAATGTAATTGTAAAACCCAACCGTGGGAATATTATTTCTTCAGATGGCTCATTAATGGCAAGCTCGCTACCCGAATATCGTATCTATATGGACTTTAAGGCAGGTGGTGAAGAGAAGGATGCTCTGCTTATGAAGCATTTAGATGAAATTTGTGAGGGCTTGAACAAGATATTCCCTGGTAAAAGTGCGCGGGAGTTTAAGAATCATTTGTTGACAGGGCGCAAAAAAGGTAGTCGCAATTACCTCATCTACCCCGAACGTATTTCGTATATTCAGTATAAAGAAGCCAAAAATCTTCCGGTGTTTAGTATGAATAAATACAGGGGTGGTTTCCATGAACAAGTGTACAACCAGCGCAAAAAACCATTTGGCTCCCTGGCAAACCGTACGTTGGGAGATGTATATGCTGATACTGCCAAAGGTGCTCGTAGTGGTATCGAATTGGCTTTTGATTCTATCTTAAAAGGAAAGGATGGTATTACGCGTCGGCAGAAAGTGAAAAACAAGTGGTTGAACATTGTAGAAATACCCCCTACAGATGGTTATGATGTAGTAACTACCATTGATGTAGGTATGCAAGATATCTGCGAAAAGGCGTTGGTAGATATGTTGAGAGAGATAAATGCCACTGAAGGAGTCGTTGTTTTGATGGAGACAGAAACAGGCGATGTAAAAGGTATTGTAAACATGACCCGGGTAGGCGTGGGGCAATATCGCGAGATTCGTAATGGCGCATTGAGTAATATGATGGAGCCGGGTTCTACCTTCAAGACAGCCTCTATGATGGTAGCTCTGGAAGACGGATACATTACTACCGAAGATGGGGTTGATACAGGAAATGGTATTAAAATGATGCATAATCGCCCTATGCGCGACCACAACTGGCGGAGAGGAGGTTATCAGTATCTTACTGTTCCGCAGATATTAATGGTTTCGTCTAATATCGGTATATCTACATTGATAGAAAAGCATTATGGTAAAGACCCGGGTAAGTTTGTTGAGGGTCTGTATAGAATGAGTATGAATGTACCGTTAGAGCTTCAAATACCGGGAGCAGGAAAACCTAATATTCGCCATCCGAAAGATGGAAGATGGTCTAGAACAGCACTTCCTTGGATGAGTATTGGTTATGAAACACAAATTCCACCTATTTATACGGCTACTTTTTATAATGCCATAGCCAATAATGGTAAGATGGTAAAGCCAAGATTTGTAAAAGGAATATCGCGTAATGGAACAATGGTGGAAGAGTATCCGGTAGAGGTTATTAATCCGTCTATTTGTTCAGAAAAGACGTTGACAACAATAAAAGAGATACTTGAGAAGGTTGTTAGTGACGGATTGGCTAAACCTGCAGGTTCCAAACAATTTAAAGTTGCCGGTAAGACCGGAACAGCACAAGTATCGCAAGGAGCAGCCGGATATACCAGTGGGGTAACAAACTATTTGGTTAGCTTCTGTGGTTACTTTCCTGCTGATAAACCTAAATATACTTGTTTGGTAGCAATACAAAAGGCAGGAGGACTGGCATCGGGTGGATTAATGGCAGGGGGTGTATTCGGGAAAATAGCCGAAAGAGTTTATGCCAAGGATCTTGTCTTAAATATAAAAAATGCGATTGATTCTGCAACAGTTGTAATTCCAGATGTAAAAGCCGGTGAAATGCTTGCAGCCCGGAAAGTCCTCGATGGACTTGATGTTAATACAGACGTTTCTTTCCGTGCGCGAGGAAGCAAGCAAATATGGGGTAGTGCAGAACCCAACGAAAAGGAAGTGGTATTAAACGAAAACAAAACACTCTCTGAGGGCGTTGTACCAAGTGTTGTAGGTATGGGGGCCAGAGATGCTGTTTATTTGTTGGAGAGTAAAGGAATGAAAGTACATATTGCAGGCGTAGGTAAGGTTAGAAGACAATCTATTGCACACGGTGCGAAAATTCAAAAAGGGCAAACCATAACCCTGCAACTTAATTAATAGGAATAAGTATGAAACTGGAGGGACTACTTAAAAAGATAATGCCTGCTCAAATAATAGGAAGCATGGATGTTGCCATTGAGGGAATAAGTATTGACTCGCGTCTCACGCAGCAAGGACATTTATTCATGGCTATGAAAGGTACGCAAGCAGATGGACATAGCTACATATCTGCTGCCATAGAGAAAGGAGCAGTTGCTATTCTGTGTGAATATATGCCCGAAACATTGAATAAAGACATTGTTTACATTCAGGTAGCTGATAGCGAAGATGCTGTAGGAAAAGTTGCGACCACATTCTATGACGATCCTACCTCTAAGTTGGAATTAGTGGGTGTTACCGGTACAAATGGAAAAACAACCATTGCCACCTTATTATATAATATGTTTCGGGCGTTTGGTTATAAAACAGGACTGATTTCTACTGTATGCAACTATATAGATGGTGTTCCTGTACCTACCGAGCATACTACTCCTGATCCTGTTACCTTAAATCAACTACTAGGACAAATGGCAGATGCTGGTTGTAAGCATGCTTTTATGGAGGTTAGTTCTCATGCCATTCATCAGAAACGTATTAGCGGACTCAGGTTTGCCGGAGGTATATTTACTAACCTTACTCGCGACCATATCGATTATCATAAAACAGTAGAGAATTATTTGAAAGCGAAGAAACTCTTCTTTGATAATATGCCGAAGAATGCGTTCTCACTAACTAACTTAGATGATAGAAACGGATTGGTGATGACGCAAAATACCCGCTCTAAAGTATATACCTACTCTTTGCGCAGTCTTAGCGACTTCAAAGGGCGAGTGTTGGAATCTCATTTTGACGGAATGTTGTTGGATGTTAATAATAAAGAGTTGTTTGTGCAGTTTATCGGACGATTTAATGCCTATAACCTCTTGGCAGTGTATGGAGCTGCTATCCTCTTAGGCAAAAAAGAAGAGGAAATTCTATTGATGTTAAGCACATTGCGCCCGGTATCGGGCAGATTTGATTCGATTAAATCACCGACAGGCTATATTGCCATTGTGGATTATGCACATACTCCCGATGCGTTGGTCAATGTCCTGAATGCTATCCACGATGTGATAGATGGAAAAGGAAAGATAATAACTGTGGCAGGCGCAGGAGGCAATCGGGATAAAGGAAAACGCCCCATCATGGCAAAGGAAGCGGCACGATTGAGTGATAAGGTAATCATTACCTCAGATAATCCTCGTTTTGAAGAGCCACAGGATATTATAAACGATATGATTGCCGGACTTGATAGCGAAGATAAAAAGAAGACTATCAGTATAGCCGATCGCAAAGAAGCCATACGAACGGCTTGTATGCTTGCTCAAACAGGTGATGTTATTCTGATAGCCGGTAAAGGTCACGAAACCTATCAAGATATAAAAGGGGTAAAGTATCATTTCGATGATAAAGAAATAGTGCGAGAGATATTTAACCAACAATAGCGAACCAATACATAGAAGGATTATGTTATATTATCTTTTCCAATGGCTGCAAGAGTTAGACTTTCCGGGAGCGGGAATCTTTAACTATATTTCTTCGCGGGCGTTGATGGCAGTGATATTGTCATTACTTATATCAACAATCTTTGGAGATAAGTTTATCAATTTGCTAAAGCGAAAGCAAATATCCGAAACGCAGCGTGATGCTAGTATAGACCCATTCAACGTAGGAAAAAAAGGAGTGCCTAGTATGGGAGGGGTAATCATCATCGTTTCTATTCTACTGCCTTGTTTACTCATTGGTAAACTGGAAAATACCTACATGATTTTGATGCTCATTACCACCATTTGGCTTGGTGTGTTAGGTTTCTTAGATGATTACATTAAAATCTTCAAGAAAGATAAAGAAGGACTGCAAGGTAAATTCAAAATTATTGGGCAGGTTGGTCTAGGACTGATAGTTGGTTTGACACTATATCTGAGCCCAGATGTCGTGATTCGCGAAAATATAGAAATTAAACAAGGAGGAGAGATTGTGCAGGTGGTACATGGACAGCACAATATTAAATCAACAAAAACAACTATTCCTTTCTTTAAAAATAACAACCTCGACTATGCCGATTTTGTAGGCTTTATGGGCGAGCATGCCCAAACAGCAGGTTGGGTCTTGTTTGTAATTGTAACTATTATTGTGGTAACGGCCGTATCTAACGGAGCCAACTTAAATGATGGAATGGATGGAATGGCAGCAGGGAATTCAGCTATTATAGGAGTGGCATTAGGTATATTGGCGTATGTGTCTGGGCATATCAACTTTGCCAGCTACCTGAACATTATGTATATACCCGGAAGCGAAGAACTCGTGGTGTTTATTTGCGCTTTTATTGGTGCTCTGATTGGTTTTTTGTGGTACAATGCTTATCCGGCACAAGTGTTTATGGGAGATACAGGTAGCTTAACTATTGGTGGTATTATCGCGGTGTTCGCTATTATTATACATAAGGAATTGTTGGTTCCTATTTTGTGTGGTGTTTTCTTCATTGAATCACTTTCGGTTATTCTTCAAGTGAGTTACTTTAAAAAAGGCAAGAAGAAAGGTGTGAAGCAGCGTATCTTTAAGCGCACACCAATACACGACCATTTTCGTACCACTGTTTCGCAGTTGGATACAAATTGTACATATTTGATTACTAAGCCGGCGAGTGTTTTTCATGAATCAAAAATTACTGTTCGCTTTTGGATTGTAACGATTTTGTTGGCTGCTATTGCAATAATAACGTTGAAGATTAGATAAAGAGGAGTGATGAAAAGAATTGTTATTTTAGGTGCAGGTGAGAGTGGTTCGGGGGCAGCAGTGCTTGCCAAGACCCAAGGGTTCGATACATTTGTGTCGGATTTATCTGCTATTAAGGATAAATACAAGGTGCTTCTGGATAAATATAACATTGCGTGGGAAGAAAAACAACATACCGAAGAGTTAATTCTGAATGCGGATGAAATAATAAAAAGTCCAGGTATACCCGATACAGCCCCATTAATTCAAAAGTTAAAGGCGCAAGGCACACCAATTATCTCAGAAATAGAGTTTGCGGGGCGCTATACCCATGCAAAAATGGTTTGTATCACGGGTAGTAACGGTAAAACAACAACTACCAGCCTTATTTATCATATCTTTAAGAGTGCCGGACTTAACGTGGGGCTAGCCGGAAATATAGGTCGTAGCCTCGCGTTGCAAGTAGCCGAGGATAATTACGATTATTATGTGATTGAGCTTAGTAGTTTCCAGTTGGATAATATGTATAATTTCCGTGCTAATATTGCCGTATTGATGAATATTACCCCCGACCACTTGGATCGCTACGACCATAATATGCAGAACTATGTCAATGCGAAATTCCGTATAATACAGAATCAAACTCCTGAGGATGCATTTGTGTTTTGGAATGATGACCCTATTATTAAAAAGGAATTGGACAAACATGGAATCCAGGCACATCTATATCCGTTCTCGGCTATCAAAGAGCAAAGCTCTATCGCTTATGTAGAAGACCACGAGCTAATTATAGAGCAGCCTATTGCTTTTAATATGGAACAGGAAGAACTTGCTCTTACCGGCACACACAACCTGTACAATTCATTGGCTGCCGGAATATCAGCGAACTTAGCCGGAATATCTAAAGAATATATTCGCAAAGCACTATCCGATTTTAAAGGTGTGGAACACCGTTTGGAGAAGGTAGCTCGTGTGCGGGGTATTGAATTTATCAATGACTCTAAAGCTACCAACGTGAATTCGTGTTGGTATGCGTTGCAAAGCATGGTAACCAAGACTGTACTTATATTAGGTGGAACAGATAAAGGCAATGATTACACAGAGATAGCCGAACTCGTACGCGAAAAATGTAGTGGATTAGTATTCTTAGGAGTAGATAACAGTAAGTTACACCTGTTCTTTGATAGTTTTGGACTACCAACTGTAGATGCTAAAAGCATGAAAGATGCAGTTGAAGCAGCGTATAAAATGGCAAAAAAAGGAGAGACTGTTTTATTAAGTCCGTGTTGTGCCAGTTTTGACCTCTTCAAAAATTACGAAGACAGAGGAACGCAGTTTAAACAATATGTGAGAGAATTGTAAATAGCATAGAGAGATGGATTTAATTAAGAGCATATTTAAAGGAGACAAGGTAATCTGGATTATATTCGGGTTGCTGTGTGTAATCTCTATTATTGAGGTCTTTAGTGCCGCTAGCACGCTGACCTACAAAACTGGCGATCACTGGGGTCCTATTAAGCATCATTCCACATTGCTATTAATGGGTTTGGGAATTATGATTCTTGTGCACAACATTCCTTATAAATGGTTCAAGTTGGCTCCTATAGTATTGCTTCCTTTATCAGGAATCTTGTTGATTGCTGTGTCGCTCATGGGAGTCATGACTAATGGAGCTGCCCGTTGGATGACGCTTTTTGGCTTTCAGTTCCAACCTTCGGAGTTGGGGAAAATGGCAGTTGTTATGGCAGTTGCTTTGATTCTATCGAAAGGTCAAACCGAAGAGGGGGCAAATCCTAGTGCGTTTAAATACATATTGTGGGTTTCTCTTCCTATAATTCTTCTTATTATGCCCGAAAATCTTTCTACTGCCGGGTTGCTCTTTGGAGTTGTAATATTGATGATGTTCATAGGTCGCATCAGCAATAAAACAATGGTTAAGTTTCTAGCTCCATTGTTTATTGCCGGAATATTAGGGGTGGGAGCGCTAATGGCCATTCCCAAAGATACCGACATTAAGTTTCTACATCGTTTTGAGACATGGCAAGCTCGCGTGGATAAATTCTTTTTTCCGGTAGAGGTACCTGCAGCTAAATACGACACCAACAAAGACGGACAGGTAGCGCATGCGCGTATTGCCGTAGCAACCAGCAATATATTAGGAAAAGGTCCCGGAAACTCAGTGCAACGAGATTTCCTGAGTCAGGCCTTTTCAGACTTTATCTTTGCGATTGTTATTGAAGAGCTGGGGCTGGTAGGGGCAATCATTGTTGTAGCACTTTACATTTGGTTGTTAATACGAGTTGGCAAGCTAGCGCGAAAGTGTAAGCACCCGTTCCCTATTTTCCTCATTCTGGGAATAGGCCTGTTGCTCGTGTCGCAAGCCTTGCTGAATATGCTGGTTGCTGTGGGGTTATTCCCCGTTACAGGGCAGCCATTGCCACTTATCAGCCGAGGCGGAACAAGTATTTTCATCAACTGTGCCTATATGGGTATGATATTAAGTGTAAGTCGCTATGTCGCCAGACTGGAGCAAGAGGACGAAAATCCATTAGGTGTAATTGCCGAGAATGCAGAAGAGGAAGCACTATATCCTATTTCCGAATCATTGAATGACGATACTACCTTTGAAAACTACTAACTATGAATAAGAAAATAAAAGTAATTATCAGTGGAGGAGGTACCGGAGGACATATATTCCCGGCTATCTCCATAGCAAATGCTATTAAAGAACTTCAGCCCGAGGCGGAAATACTATTTGTAGGTGCAGAGAATAGAATGGAGATGCAGCGCGTACCCGATGCCGGATACGAAATTGTAGGTTTACCGGTGGCAGGCTTTGATAGAAAGAACTTATTCAAAAACGTTTCGGTACTTATAAAATTATTCAAAAGTCAACAGAAAGCCAAAAAGATTATCAAAGAATTCAAGCCGGATGTGGCGATAGGTGTAGGCGGTTATGCTAGCGGTCCAACCCTTAATACTGCTGGTAAGATGGGTATTCCTACATTGATACAAGAACAAAATTCGTATGCGGGGGTAACAAACAAGTTACTAGCCAAAAGAGCAAAACGTATTTGTGTAGCGTATGACAACATGGATCGTTTCTTTGAAGCAGACAAAATATTAATGACAGGTAATCCGATACGACAAGATCTGCAGAACAAACAAATTTCCAAAAAAGAAGCATTGAAACATTTCAATCTTGACCCTGACAAAAAAACAATATTGATATTAGGAGGAAGCTTAGGTGCACGTAGCATTAATCAGTGCATCATGGCACATCTGGATAGTATTAAAAATGCAGACGTACAGTTTATTTGGCAAACGGGAAAGATTTACTTTGAACAAGCTTTGGAGGCGGTAAAAGCATATGGAGAGATTCCCAATCTATATATAAATGACTTTATTAAAGATATGGTAAGTGCTTACCAAGCTGCCGATTTAATTATTTCGCGAGCAGGTGCCGGTTCTATCTCAGAGTTTTGTTTATTGGGTAAACCTGTTGTATTGGTACCTTCGCCTAATGTGGCAGAAGACCACCAAACCAAAAATGCGATGGCACTTGTGGATAAACAGGCAGCTATCTATATAAAAGATGTAGAAGCAAACGAGAAGTTAATTCAAACAGCACTCCATACTATTGCCGATGAGCAGAAGCTACAGGAGTTAAGTAACAATATTAAAAAGCTTGCACTACCCAATTCGGCGAGTGTCATAGCCAAAGAAATATTTAAGTTAGCAGGTATGGATATAAAGGATTCCATGGATGTGGAAAATATTAATTCCGTCTATTTTGTAGGAGCAGGTGGTATTGGTATGAGTGCGTTAGTGCGCTATTTCCTTTCAAAAGGGAAAAAGGTGGCAGGATATGACCGTACAGAAACCGAATTAACAAAAGAATTGAATAAAGAAGGTGCAGAGATACATTATGAAGACAGTGTCTCAATGATACCTGCTTACTGCATGGATAAGCAAAACACATTGGTAATACTTACGCCTGCTGTACCCGACACACATAGCGAGTTGCAGTATTTCCGTAACAATGGTTTCGAAATTCAAAAGCGGGCACAGGTATTGGGTACTATTACGCGTTCGGGTAAAGCTTTGTGTGTGGCAGGAACACATGGTAAAACAACTACTTCTGCTATGCTGGCACATTTGCTGTATCAATCGCATGTGGGATGTACGGCTTTCTTAGGCGGAATATCTAAAAACTATCATACTAACCTCTTGTTATCACATAAAAGCCCCTATATCGTGATTGAGGCTGATGAATTTGACCGCTCATTCCATTGGTTGTCGCCCTATATGACAGCAATAACGTCTACCGACCCCGATCATTTAGACATATATGGAACAGCAGAGGCTTACGTTGAGAGTTTTGAAAAATATACCTCACTCATAAAACAGGGTGGATGTTTACTTATGCGCGAAGGAATTAACCTACAACCCAACGTAAAGGATGGAGTCAAAATATATACCTATTCACGCGAGAAGGGAGACTATCATGCGGAGAATATACGCATAGGCGGTGGAGAAATTGTATTCGATTTGGTTACCCCCGAGATGCGTATTGTTGATATAAAAATGGGAGTACCTATTAGCATCAATATAGAGAATGGTGTAGCAGCTATGGCACTATCCTTATTAAATGGCGCAACCCCCGAAGAAGTGAAGCAAGGAATGGAAAGCTTCAAAGGTGTTGATCGTCGCTTTGATTCCAAGATAAAAACGGATAGTTTGGTGTTCTTGAGCGATTATGCGCATCATCCTTCGGAGATAAAGCAAAGTATCTCTTCGTTGCGGGAGTTGTATAACGACAAAAAAATAACCGTAGTGTTTCAGCCACACTTGTATAGCCGTACAAACGATTTCTATAAAGAGTTTGCCGATAGTCTATCTTTGGCTGACGAGGTTATTTTGTTGGATATCTATCCGGCAAGAGAATTGCCTATAGCGGGTGTAACCAGTCAGCTTATTTATGATCATTTGCAATCCGGCACAATAAAAAGTGTCATAAACAAGGAAGAGTTGCTGGCGGTACTGAAAGAAAAATCATTGGAAGTATTAATAACATTGGGCGCAGGAGATATTGAAGATTACGTACCTGCCATAACCCAAATGCTTGAAGAAAGATGATAAAACGAATTCTGTTACTACTAACCATGCTGCTACTGATAGTGTATATTGGCATAGCAGTTACAGCATTCAACATGAAGCCTGTAGGGCAGGTTTGCGAAGGTGTGGAATTGATTGTAAGGGACTCAGTCAATGCAGGCTTTGTGACCCCAAAAGAAGCACTTGCTATACTCAAGAAGCATAACATAAGTCCTGTGGGTAGTTTGCTGGATGATATAAAACTGGAATCTTTAGAGGCAGTTCTTGCCGATCATCCGCTGATTGACGATGTGGAATGTTACAAAACACCAAGTGGGAAGATACACATTGCTGTTACGCAACGTGTGCCTGTAATACGCATCATGAACAGAAACGGAGAAAGCTATTACATTGATAATAAAGGGGCAGTCATGCCCGATTCTCGATGTACGGCTCACTTGCCGATTGTTACAGGAAATGTAGAAAAAGCCTTCGCGATGAAAGAATTATACGAGTTTGCACTATTTTTGCAAAAGAATGAGTTCTGGAATGCGCAGATAGAACAGGTAAATGTACTAACAGATAAGGACGTAGAACTTGTGCCGCGTGTAGGAAGTCACATCATTTACTTGGGTAAGCTAAGTGGCTATGAAGAAAAATTGCGTCGTTTGCGTGAGTTCTACAAAAAAGGACTGAACAAAGTGGGCTGGAACAAGTACGAACGTATAAACCTTGAGTTCAGCAACCAGATAATTTGTACAAAAAAAGATAAATAGAGAAATAAGAAGAGCATGGTGTCAACTAAAAACTTTATTGCAGCAATTGAGCTGGGGTCGTCAAAACTAACCGGGATAGCCGGAAGGAAAAATGACGACGGTAGTATCAGTGTATTGGCGTACGCAAAGAAAGAATCTGCCTCGTTTATTCGAAGGGGAGTTGTATTCAATGTAAACAAAGCCGCACATGCGCTGACTTCTGTTATTAAAGAGTTGGAAGACTCTGTAGATGGAATGATTGCAAAGGTATATGTAGGTATTGGTGGGCAATCTATGCATGGTGTTATGAATCGCATCAGCCGAAGCATGGAAGAGACTACTATTATCTCGCAAGAATTGGTTGATGCCATTCGCGATGAGAACTTTGCCTTGCCCTACGTTGATATGGAGATCTTCGATGCCGCGCCACAGGAATACAAGATAGGGAGCAACTATCAGGCAGATCCGGTTGGAGTAGCAGGTAACCACATTGAAGGTTCGTTCTTGAACTTGGTGGCGCGTTCTTTGCTTAAAAACAATTTGGAACATAGTTTTACCAGCGCAAAGCTTCCTATTGCCGATACATTGATTGCACCGCTGGTTACGGCAGACATTACACTAACCGACAAAGAGAAGAATGCCGGCTGTGCTTTGATTGATTTTGGAGCAGATACCATTACCACTTCAATCTATAAAGGAGATATTCTACGTTATCTTACCGTAATTCCTCTGGGTAGTAGTAGCATCACACGAGATATTACGTCTTTGAAGATAGACGACCAGGAAGCTGAGATGCTTAAACTGAAATATGGCAACGCTATTCCTGAGGAAAAAGAAAAAGAGAAAGAAGAGGAAGAAGAAACCAAAATTAGTTTGGAAGATGGTAGAGAAATATCTCTTAGCTTGCTGAACGAAATTATAGAAGCCCGTACCGAAGAGTTGGTTGACAATATGCTGAACCAGATTTTCCTCTCCGGATTTGAAGAAAACCTACAAGCAGGAATCATCCTGACCGGTGGCGGAGCCAATCTGAAAAATATCGACGAGCTTATTCGTCGCAAGTCCAAAGGAAGAAAAGTTAGAATAGCTAAAGGCATCAACGTAGAAGTGAATGCACCCAGTGGTGTTGTTCTGAAGGATTGTGCGCACAACACTTTGTTGGGTTTAGTAGCCGCAGGCAAAGAGAATTGTTGTGCCCCGAAACCGGTAGTAGCCGAACCTCAGCCGCAAGCTATCCCTGCACACATCTTCGATGGAGATGAAGACCTAAATGCAAAAAAGGCCGAAATAGAAGCTGCCAAACGGAAAGAAGAGGAAGATAGAAAACGAAGAAAGAAAGAGGAAAAGGAAACCAAGAAGAAAAAAAGCAATTGGTTTACGGATATGAAGAAAGGGCTTGGCGGGTTATCCGAGAAGCTATCCGATTCGATTTTCAATGATGATGACATGCAGTAATAATTAAAAGAAAGATAAAGCCATGACAGACGATATAGTAAAGTTCGATTTCCCGATGGATTCGCCTAAGATTATTAAAGTAATCGGTGTAGGTGGTGGCGGTGGTAATGCTGTGAACCACATGTTCAGGGAGGGCATACATGACGTAACTTTTGTGGTATGCAATACAGATAACCAAGCGTTGAAGGACTCGCCCGTTACCATGAAGTTGCAATTGGGCAAAACCATTACCGAAGGTTTAGGAGCGGGCAATCGCCCTGAACGCGCTCGCGAAGCAGCCGAAGAGAGTGCTGAAGACATTAAGGAATTGTTGGATGACGGAACCAAAATGGTGTTCATAACCGCTGGTATGGGTGGAGGAACCGGTACAGGAGCTGCTCCTGTCATAGCCCGCATAGCCAAAGAAATGGATATACTAACGGTAGGTATTGTTACCATTCCGTTTATCTTCGAAGGCGAGAAAAAGATTATTCAGGCACTGGATGGCGTAGAACGTATCGGGCAACATGTAGATGCGCTGCTGGTTATTAATAACGAACGCCTGCGCGAGATATATGCTGACCTTACTTTTATGAATGCTTTCGGTAAGGCAGACGATACATTGTCGATTGCCGCCAAGAGCATAGCCGAGATTATTACTATGCGCGGTAAGGTGAATTTGGACTTTGCCGATGTAAAAACCATCCTTAAAGATGGTGGTGTAGCCATCATGAGCACCGGTTATGGCGAAGGCGAAAATCGTGTAACCAAAGCCATCGAAGACTCGTTGCACTCTCCGCTACTCAACAATAACGATATATTTAACGCCAAGAAGGTAATGCTCAACGTTTCATTTGCCGAGAATTCGGAGCTGATGATGGAAGAAATGAATGAGATACACGAGTTCATGAGTAAGTTCCGCGATGGGGTAGAAGTGATTTGGGGAGTTGCCAAAGACGATGAATTGGGTGAAAGGGTGAAGATAACAGTACTTGCCACCGGTTTCGGAATGGAAGATGTACCGGGTATGGACTCTATCAATCGTCAACGCAACAAAGAAGAAGAGGAGCGGCAGCTTCAGTTGGAAGAGGAAAAGGAGAAAAACAAGGAACGTATTCGCCAGGCATACGGGCAAAGCGCCAGTGGTATCGGTGTAACGACACGTTACAAGCGCCGCCATATCTATCTTTTTACTCCCGAAGATATGGATAATGACGATATTATTGGGCTGGTCGAGAACTCGCCAACCTATCTGCGCGACAAAACCACGCTGAATAAAATTAAAGTTAAGGCAATACACGATGCCGAGGAGGCAGCCGAAGAAGCAGCCGATACAAGTGGAATAATAACGTTTTAAGATATAAAATGATGAATTTGTACGACAGAGTCAGTGAAGACATTAAAAACGCTATGAGAGCCAAAGATAAAGTAGCTCTTGAGACTTTGAGAAATATTAAGAAGTTCTTCATCGAAGCCAAAACAGCTCCGGGAGCCAATGACGAGTTGAGCGATGAAGCAGCTCTGAAGATTATTCAGAAACTAGTAAAACAAGGTAAAGATGCGGCTGATATCTATATCGGACAAAGCCGTCAGGACCTTGCCGATGCCGAACTGGCACAAGTAAAAGTTATGGAAGCCTACCTGCCACAGCAAATGAGTGCCGAAGAACTGGAAGCTGCCGTTAAAACTATCATTGTCGAAACCGGTGCAACAAGCGCTAAGGATATGGGCAAAGTGATGGGTGTAGCCTCCAAAAAACTAGCCGGACTTGCCGAAGGCAGAGCCATCTCGGCTAAAGTAAAAGAATTGTTGGGGTAAGAATATCATAGGTAAAGAACCGTAATATACACTCCAAATGCAGTTTTAGGAAATAGGCCTTCACATTCACATATCGCTGTAAGTTTATGATGGTGAGTTAGTTACGTGTGAAGGCCCCCTCTTTTATCCTTCACAGGGTCTTCACAAGCAACTTTCTGACTGTTTTTATGGTAAGAAAACACTGGGAAACAGTTCGAAAAACAGTCAGAAGTGAAGCAAAAAACAGTCAGAAAAAGAGATTGCTTAAAGCTTTTGTTTTAATGCGTTTGTCAGCCATAGTTTCATCTCCCGTCAGCCTATACTTCATGCTCCTTCAGCCATAGGCTCATGCTCCTTCAGCTTATGGCTCATGACCGTTCAACCATAGGCACACAGTCGCTCAGCCATAGGCTTATGACAACAAAAGAACTCAAATCATTGCTGTCCGGTAAACTTTTCTTTGTAGTTATCACACCAAAAAGTGAAATCATGGGCAGAATACATATTTTACGGACAGCAATAATTCGCAATAAAAAGAATAGTTGAGTCACAATTTACAGTAACTGTTTTTCTCAAAAGGTTTTATCATGTTGAGAATAAATTCTCAACATGGCGAGTATTCGTTCTCAACATGGCGAGTATTTGTTCTCAACGTGGTGAGAATTTCTTCTTTGTTATAGTTTTACCGGACAATAAACTCAAATGAATAATTCCTGCAATATCGCGAGGGATTTCAACTCTGTGAATCCCGGAATGTGCAAGCGGTAGTAATCGTTCATAATAACCAGACAGCGTCCCCGTTCCGTCCGACTCATGCCGAAGAGGTGCATTGTGTCGTAATTCATACGCATAAGCTGCGTAATGGCGTATGCTTCGTCACCTTTTATGTAATGCGCGTGGTGTTGTGGCTTGACAGAAGTGAAACTAGCGTTCAACAAATCAAAATAATCGCCGCGAGAGTAGTCGTCAAGGTTAGGGTAAAGCCCCAAGAAGCGCGATAAACGCATAAGAAATACCAGATGGAAGTTGGCAAACTCTCTTTCGCAAGCATCCAGCCAGGCAATAGAATGGGTAAGATAACTGTAGAGCGGAAGATTTTTGTCTTCCTCGCGGAGCACACGATAAAGAAATTCTGCCAGAAAAAGAGCAATCGCCGACTTATAAGGGTGGTATGGAATAGAGGTAAAAGGAACGGCCGCGCGTGCCTCTTTTATTCTATATAAAGAAATGTTTGGGCGTATATTTGTTTCGAACTCAATGATAGAGAGTGGTTGGAACAAAACAGGTTTCACAGCAGATTTTTTGGAACGCGATAGCGGAACGATAAAAGAACACCGTCCGTTCAGCTCCGTATAGACATCTACTATATTCGAAGTGTCTTTGTGTTTTAATACGTGCAATACAATTCCCTGCGTCTTCTGCAGCATAAAAAGGGTTTATTTGATTCCAATACAAAGCTACTTAAAAAGAATGGGAACAGGAAAAAGAAAAATATTTTTCAAGAAAGTTTTGGTATTTCAAAAATAGTCTCTACATTTGCATCCGCAATCGAGAGATTAGCACAACAAAAGAGCAGAAATGCTTCATGTTGGCCCATTCGTCTATCGGTTAGGACGCCAGATTTTCATTCTGGAAAGAGGGGTTCGATTCCCCTATGGGCTACTAATAATTAAAAAGAAAAACTTAAAGATGGCAAATCACAAATCATCATTAAAGAGAATCAGACAAGCAGAAAAAAGAAAGCTTCATAACAGATATTATGGTAGAACCATGAGAAATGCTGTTAAAAAGCTTCGTGCTACTACTGATAAAGCAGAAGCATTAGCTTTGTATCCACTTGTTGTTAAGAAAGTAGACAAGTTGGCTAAGACCAATGTGATACATAAAAATAAAGCTAACAATCTGAAATCGAAGCTTGCTATTTATATCAATAAGCTAGCGTAAGCCGATTTTATTTTAGATATACATCTAAAGCCGAACCTAATGGTTCGGCTTTTTTGGCATATAGCACACCCTCCATAAGCAAAAAGTATAAAAACTCTAAATACTTACATTTTTAATCAGTTGATGATGTTAAAGAGTAAGAGATTTTTAGTATCTTTGCTTAGTTATTTTAATTGAAAAACAAGTTATGATTGAAGAACAAGCTACCAATCACAATGGTAATTATTCTGCCGACAACATTCAGGTGCTCGAAGGCTTAGAAGCTGTAAGAAAACGTCCCGCCATGTACATCGGCGATACAGGAGTAAAAGGTTTACACCATCTGGTTTACGAAGTCGTGGATAACTCCATCGATGAAGCGTTGGCCGGATATTGCGATAAAATCGACGTAACAATTAACGAAGACAACTCAATAACCGTTCAGGATAATGGACGTGGTATCCCGGTAGGCTTTCATGAGAAGGAGCAGAAGTCGGCACTCGAAGTAGTAATGACTGTGTTGCATGCCGGTGGTAAGTTCGACAAAGACTCCTACAAGGTCTCGGGCGGGTTGCACGGTGTGGGTGTTTCGTGTGTGAACGCACTCTCTACCCTTATGATCACACAGGTGGCTCTTGATGGAAAACTGTACGAACAACAATACTCGTGCGGAAAACCACTTACCGGAGTAGAAATAGTAGCCGAAACAGAAGC
This sequence comes from Bacteroides sp. 214, assembly GCF_010501015.1. Lineage (GTDB taxonomy): Bacteria > Bacteroidota > Bacteroidia > Bacteroidales > Bacteroidaceae > Bacteroides. The sequence goes on from NZ_QVML01000006.1 coordinate 23,393, forward strand.
TAATGGAACCCGTCAGACATTCCACCCAGACCCCACTATCTTTTCGGTATTGGAATATAAATACGAAATCCTAGCGTCGCGTATGCGCGAACTTGCCTACTTGAATGCGGGGATTACAATTACCCTTACAGACCTTCGCGCCGATGAAGCGGGTAACACCAAGTTCGAAACCTTTTTCTCGAAAGATGGGTTGAAAGAATTTGTGCAGTTCGTAGATTCTTCGCGCGAACATTTAATACAGGATGTTATCCATATCAATACGGAGAAAAACGGCACGCCGGTAGAGGTAGCTATTATGTACAATACTTCGTATTCAGAAAACATACACTCGTACGTAAACAATATTAATACCATAGAAGGAGGTACCCACCTTGCAGGTTTCCGCAGGGCGCTAACCCGTACATTGAAGAAATATGCCGAAGATTCCAAAATGCTTGAAAAAGTAAAAGTGGATATTGCCGGTGATGACTTCCGCGAAGGGCTAACGGCTGTTATCTCCATCAAAGTACAAGAACCACAGTTTGAAGGGCAGACCAAGACTAAGTTGGGTAACAACGAAGTGATGGGTGCGGTAGACCAAGCCGTGGGCGAAGCGCTAACCAATTATTTGGAAGAGCATCCCAAGGAAGCTAAGCTGATTGTTGACAAGGTGATTCTTGCTGCAACTGCACGTCATGCAGCTCGTAAAGCGCGAGAAATGGTGCAACGCAAGTCGCCTATGTCGGGTGGCGGACTGCCCGGTAAGCTTGCCGACTGCTCGGATCGGGACCCGGATAAATGCGAACTCTTCCTTGTCGAAGGAGACTCGGCGGGTGGAACTGCGAAGCAGGGACGTAACCGTGCTTTCCAAGCTATTCTTCCGTTGCGCGGTAAAATTCTTAATGTAGAGAAAGCGATGTATCACAAAGCGCTCGAAAGCGATGAAATACGTAATATCTACACGGCTCTTGGTGTAACTATTGGTACCGAAGAAGATAACAAGGCGGCCAATATATCCAAGTTGCGCTACAAGAAGACAATTATCATGACCGATGCCGACGTTGACGGTTCGCACATTGATACGCTTATTATGACCTTCTTCTTCCGCTACATGCCCGAAATTATCCGTAACGGATATCTCTATATTGCTACACCTCCTCTTTACTTATGTAAGAAAGGAAAAATAGAAGAGTATTGTTGGACAGACGCGCAGCGTCAGAAGTTTATTGATACTTATGGAGGCGGTTCGGAGAATGCGGTTCATACGCAGCGTTACAAAGGTTTGGGAGAGATGAATGCTACGCAGCTTTGGGAAACAACTATGGATCCCGAAAATCGTATTCTTAAACAAATCACTATCGAGAATGCTGCCGAAGCAGACTATATTTTCTCCATGCTTATGGGAGAAGATGTTGGCCCAAGACGCGAGTTTATCGAGCAAAATGCCACGTACGCAAACATCGATAAATAATAAGAAATTGCATTTTTTTTGATATAGAATAGGGGCGTGTCCATTATGGATATGTCCCTATTTTTATGCCATAAAAACTTGCTAAAACTACTTATGATAAGCAAAATCCAAGGGATATCAATCAATGGATTTGGGTAAATACGACCATAAATTACCCCCTGTTTGAAATGTTAAAATGCTACTCGCTTGTTTAGTAACATCTTTTAGAATATCCTTAGTACAGACGTTGTGGCGTATATTTTGTGTGGTGTGACTCGTAAAAAAATGTTTTTTTGTGCAAAATGTACGATGGTCAGCAGAACAAAAAATACCCCAATAAGGATAAATTGTACTCTATACAATAAGCATTAATTACGATTTTTGCAGCATAAATTAACTGCGGTAATGCGCTATGTTAAACGAAATGTACTATCAACTAAAAACAATTACATGAAAAACAAACTTTTTTTGTGGGTGTTGGCATTCTTATTGATGATTCCTGTTGGAATGTCGGCACAAGGCGTTACTGTCAAAGGTAACGTAGTTGACTCTTACGGAGACCCTGTAATCGGGGCTTCTGTCGTTGAGAAAAACAAGAGAGACAATGGGACAATAACCAACCTTGACGGTGATTTTACGCTCAAAATAGCTGGGCAAAAAACCACCTTGATTATTTCTTACATTGGTATGGTTGCCCAGGAGGTAGAAGCTACCAGTGCACAAAACCTTAAAATCGTACTGAAAGACGATGCACAAGCTCTTGATGAGGTTGTGATTGTTGGTTATGGTGGCAGCAAGGCACGTAAAGACTTGACTGGCTCTGTTGGTTCTATTTCGGGTGCGAAATTAGCACAGGTTCCTGTGGCATCGGCTGCCGAAGCTTTGCAAGGTAAAATTGCAGGGGTGCAGGTTACTACTGTCGATGGTGCTCCGGGTGCTGAAGTAAACATTCGTATTCGTGGGGGAGGTACTAACTTAACTGGTGATAATAGTAAACCGCTTTTTGTGGTTGACGGTTTTATCGCTGACGGTATTGATGACATTCCTCCAACTGACATTCAGTCTATTGACGTATTGAAAGATGCTTCTTTGGCTGCTGTTTATGGAGCTAAAGGAGGTAATGGGGTAGTTATTGTTACTACTAAATCTGCTCAAGCTGGTAAGATTCAAGTAGAGCTCAATACTTATCTACAAGCAAGAAAACTTGCAGGAAAGGTCGATTTGCTCGATACTTATGAATTTGTGCGTTATCAAATGGATTACACTATCGGAAGTAACTCTAAGGTTCATCAATTTCGTAACGACTTTGGTAACCCGAATGACATTGATATCTACAAACATGGAAAAACGCATGATTGGCAAGATGAAGTAATGGGTGGAACTCCACTTTCGCAAATGTACAACGTGACTGTAAAAGGTGGTAACGAAACATTGCGTTTTAGTACATCATTGACTCATCATGACGAAAAAGGTATCGTTGCACAATCGGGTGTACGTCGTACCAATATGAATACAAAAATAAATATCAAGCTTTCTCCGAAACTGTCTTTGAACATCAACCCTCGTTTGACCTATCGTCGCGACTTGGGAGCAGGTGCTGATGGTATTGGTACAGTAGGTTTGATAGGTGTTCTTCGTTATCGTCCTACTAATGGTTTGCGCGAATATACATATCGCGATGACAAAACTCTTATTTATAACACTGAAAAATATTGGTTGTTGGCAAGCCCAATGGACGATATTAATCAAAACTATCGTCTGAAACACGCTTATACATTTACTAATCAAGCATCACTTACTTGGACACCAATTGAAGGACTTATGTTTAAAACGGATATTGGTCAATCTTGGAGCTTCTCTGACGACAATCGTTATTGGGATTACCTCACATCTACAGGGATTTCTAATAATGATATGGGTGTAGCTCAAATTACCGATACACGTGTTGATAAGTATATGTGGACAAATGTTGTTAGCTATGAGTTTGACATAAAAGAAAAGCATAACTTCTCTGCTCTTCTTGGTCATGAGGTAAGCAATGAGGATAGAACAAGCAAAGTTAATCAAGCACGTTATTTCCCACAAGGAACAAGCGCACGCACGGCTTTTGCTAACATGGGATTGGGTACGCCTCATTATGACTCTTCAACAATCTCTACTCCAATTCGTATGCTATCTTTCTTTGGACAGTTGAACTATAACTACAACCATAAATATTTGTTGGGTGTAACATATCGTGCTGACGGTTCTACGAAATTCCTTCCTGGAAAGAATCAATGGGGACATTTTACTTCTGTTTCTGGAGCTTGGACAATTTCAGAAGAAGATTTCATGAATGGAATAGATTGGATTTCTATGATGAAAATTCGTCTTGCTTTGGGTATGTCGGGTAACAACAGTATTGGAAACGATATGTACAGGTATCAATACGGAGTAAACTCTAATGGTGGTCCAAGTTGGGGTGAAACAACAAAAGATGGTACTATGTACTATAATCCGGTAACTTATCCAAACTCAGATATTAAATGGGAAACGACCTCTACTCGCAACTTAGCGTTAGATTTAGGCTTCTTCAAAGGGCGCCTTACAATTACACCTGAAGTGTATTGGAATACAACTAAAGACTTGCTCTACAACAATTTGATTCCTACAACTACAGGGTTCTCATCTCAGATACAAAATATTGGAAAAGTATCTAACAAAGGTTTTGACTTAACAATTAATGGTGATATTATCCAGAAAAAAGACTTCTTGTTGAGTGCTAATCTAACCATGGGTTATAACAAACGTGTTGTTGATAAGATTAATGGTGAGGATAAAGAACTTTGGACAACTTCAAGCCGTTGGAAATCTACTGATAATGACTTCTGCTTAAGAGAAGGTTATGAAATGGGATTGATATACGGATATGTATATGATGGCTTGTATGGATTTGATGAGTTTGAGCGCGAAGGCTTTAACTATGTTGCCAAAGAAGGAACTATCAATAGTACTATTTATGGAACTGCGCCTGGTCGTCCAAAATTCAAAGACTTAAGTGGTCCTGAGGGTAAACCTGATGGTGTAATTGATGATTATGACCGTACAATTATTGGTAATACCAACCCTATGTTACAAGGTGGTTTTGGTATTAGTGGACAATGGAAGAATTTCGATTTTAATGCGAACTTCACTTATATGTTGAATTTTGATTTGATTAATGCTACTGCTTATACACTTTCTTCGGCTGTTGATTCTGACCAAAAGGCTCCGAAAAATGTACTTAAGAAGTTCAGCTATGCTAATCGTTGGGTATATCACGGTGATATCTACAATACTGCTGCCGATGGTAGTACCTATATCTATAATTTGAATGAGCCATTGTTGTCTAATAGCCAACATAGAGAATATTTGGACGTATACGAATCAATCAATGCTGGTAAAACACTTTGGAATCCGAATGATGTAACCAAGAAAGTTACCCATTCATATTTTATTGAAGATGGTTCTTTCCTTCGTTTGCAAGACATTACCATTGGTTACACATTGCCTAAGAAGTTAACTAAGGCTTGGGGTATTGAACGCTTACGTGTGTATGCAACAGGTTCTAATCTTTTCTGTTGGACAAATTATAGTGGCTTTGACCCGGAAGTTGATATTCAAACTGGTTTGACTCCAAGTGTGGACTACAACCGTTATCCACGTAGCCACGGTTATCTATTTGGTCTTAATGTGACATTCTAATTTTTATTGATTATGAAAATGAAAAAAAATATTTTAATCATAGGATTAGCCCTACTTGGGTTAACCTCGTGTTCTGACTACTTGGATGTAGACTCTCCATCCAAGTTCTCCGATGACTATGTTGTTAGTAGCATCGTACAGGCAGACCGATTGCTTAACAGTGTTTATGCAAAGCTTGCTTCAAAAAACACATATGGCAACGGCTTTTTTACCACATTTCTATTAAATAGTGACGTGGAATTTACAACAAGTACAGCTGAAGTTCAAAGTCCAAGTCGTAACGAATATAAATTGTTTGATTGTGAGGCTGATGCTGGTAGTTTGTTGTCTATGTGGAACTCGATGTATGCTACTATCGAAAGTGCTAATAACTTTGTAGGTGCTGCCGAAAAAAGTGAACTATTTGCAGCAAGAGATTCTAGCATGCTGCAAATGGTGGGCGAAGCAAAATGTATCCGCGCTATGAATTACCTTGATATGGTAATTATGTTTGGCGATGTACCTTTCTCGCTTATTCGCTCTTATGATGCTGAAGACATGGTGATGCCAATGGCTAAGCGTGATGTGATTCTTACTACGCTTATTGACGATTTAATTGCAACAGCTCCAATGATGCAGTTCTCAGCTAATTTAACCGAAGGTGTGGAACGTTGTTCTAGAGAATTTTGTTGGTCGTTAATCGCTCGCATAGCACTTTTCCGTGGTGGTTATTCACTGCATCCCGGTGCTTCAAAAACAGATGTAGGTACTATGCAGCGTGCTTCAGATTATCTCGACTATTATAAAATTGCTCGCGAGTATAGCGAAAAGGTTATTAAATCGGGAACTCATGCGTTGAACAAGGGTTATTTTGAAGTATTTATTGATGAATGTAACTATAAAGTTGCTAGTGGTGATGACCCAATCTTTGAAATTCCTTTTACACAAAATGTATCAGGTAATGTTGGCTATGCTCATGGACCTTCAGGGTCTGACTCAAGTGCCGGTGGAACTGAAGGCGTAAATAAATGGGGTAAATCTGGTGGTGGAACTCGTTTGAATTCATTCTATCGTTTTACATTTGATGAGCAAGATGCTCGTCGTGAAACAGTTGGTTTCTGGAGTTATAGCTACAATGGAACACCCTCTATTCAAAACACCTACAACAACTTCTGTAACAAATGGTCTAAATTCTGGGATGAGAATGCTACATTGGGCTATCAAAGTGGTGAGAACACAGGGATTAATTTTCCTTACATGCGTTATGCAGATGTGTTGTTGATGTTTGCTGAAGCAGAAAACGAATTGAATGGTCCTACAGATGATGCTAAAAATGCTCTAAAAGAGGTACGTGAGCGTGCTTTCCGTAATGCGACAAACAAAGCTGATATGGTTGATGCCTATGTTAATGTGGGTACAAAAGACGAATTCTTCCAACTTATTTTTGATGAACGTAAGTGGGAGTTTGGTGGAGAAAATATTCGCTGGAAAGACTTGGTACGTTGGAATCTTTATAACCAAGTGATTTATAAAACATTCTGGAACTATTATGGAATTGCTAGTGATGATTATTCGTCTGACGTAGATGAACTGTTTGATACCTATCCAAGACAAATTTATTACAGAGAAGTTAGCAATCCGGGTGATGGCTCTTATCCGAACAAAGTGATGGATGTGTTGGAATTCTTTACAGACCCAGAATATGGTGTGGATTGTAAATGGAAAAACTTTACTGTGGAGTATTTGCAACTAGACCCAAGTCGCCTACCGCCTATTACCGGTAGTAATGCTTGGAAGTTTGCGACATGGATGGATTGGCAATCTGATGGTTATCCTAAAGCAGAGTGTCGCTGTTCTTTGCGTGGATATATCTATGCAGACGATCAAGGACAAATTATTCCATCGACAATGCCTAACTATAGTGCTTCGACCGACCTTAGCGCTTTGCCTCCGGTACGTTATATCTTACCAATTCCGAGCGATGCTATTTCTCGTAGTAAGGGAGCATATACAAACTACTATGGTTATTAATTTTAATAAACAGAAATAAGATGAGAAAAATACATATATTTATGATGGCTTTGTTTGCAAGCTTGTCACTGTTTACGAGTTGTGAAGATGACAAGGTTGAAAACGAAGAATATAGCAGCGAGCGTTTGTTTATGCCAATGTTTCGCAGAGAGGAAAATACAAATATTAGTGGAGATGAGTATGCGTGTCAAGTAGCAGCTAACTCGACCGACCCTAATAGTAGTAATTTTGTTAATGATGTTATACTCTATTGGTATGGTGTTGAAGGCGCAAGCGGTTATCAACTCATAGCCAAAGTACAAGGAACCGATTGGGATAATAATAGAGTACTTGATGTAACTCTTCCAGCTGATCAATTAGAGTATTTGCACGAAGATTTGCAATATGCTACTGGTTATGCTTATGCTATTCGGGCACTCTCTCCTAAAGGAGAAGAATATAACTCAAAATGGTATGGATATGGTGATGGTTCGCATCAAAAAGACTATATGACGATTACTACCGGAAGCAGATACAATGTACCGGGTGTATTTTGGGTAGAAGATGTAACAAAAGAATCATTACGTGTTTTCTTTAATACTGTTGCAGAAAGTGGTTATGAGACAACTTATCCGGAATTTATGGAAGCAGGAGCTGAAGTAGTTGATGGCAATTGGGTATTCGATGAAATACAGATTATTCCTACTGCCGATAATCCAGATCTTGAAAGCCTTATTCACAAGATGACTGCTCAGGATTTTGAAAATGGATATGTGGATTTTGAAGGACTGGTTTCTAACGGTGCTTACATTATTACAGGACAGAACAACAATCTGGAACGTTATTTCGACCGTCAGTACAACAAAATCATGTTGCGTATGCTAGGTGATCCAGCAGAACCAATACTTATCGAGGCTATTTACGATCCAAATGATAGTATTTTGGCTCAAAGGTTTGTACCAGGTTTGGAAGCTGCCCGTATTGATACTGTACTTACCAAGTATATGGGTGATAATACAATTGCAGAAGGTCAAGTATTCTATCTTGAAGGAGGTAAAACTTACTATACAGCAAGTAGTGTGACGTTGACCAAAGGTTTCACGCTCGAAACCAACCCTGCAGACATTGCAGCAGGTAAAGGACGTGCTCGACTTTATCTTGGTGTAGGATACACATCTGAAGCGAAGACAGGTGCAAGTAATAATAACTTTAATCTTTCGCGTAATGCACAAAGTTCGGCTGAAAATGGTATGATATTAACCATTCAGGGTATCTACTTCAATGAACTTGTTATAGGACCACAGTACTGGAATAATTTTATGGATATTAATGCGGTGCAAGACGGAAATAATAAACTTGGAATTAGTGCAAACTATTTCATGAACATGAACTCGCAAGGTTTGGCGTTCTGGATGAGCGAATTGAGTATTACTAACTGTACATTCTCGGGTTGTGTGCGTGGATTTATCCGCTTCCAAGGACCAAATCGTCAGACTATCCAGAAGTTGACTGTTGACGGATGTGTATTCCATGATAATGGTGGTTATGATACAAACGGTCGTGGATATGCTTGGTTTGCAGGTCCGGGTAATCAAAGAATGTCAAATTTCTATTCGAACTTAACATTCTCGAACAATACAATTATCAACAGTTCGCGTCATGCGCTTGTTTCAGAGAATGGAAATTTGGCTTGGCCAAGTGGTACACTTTGGAATATTGTGGTAGAGAACAATACATTTGTTAACTTTAGTCCACGTTCTTCGAACTCTGGTCATGGACTTTTCTTGGAGATTCGTTATGCTCCTGGTAAGAGTAACGTTGCTGTAAGAAAGAACTTATTTGTTTCGGTTCGTAAAGACGACAGTGATGCCCGTAAATTCTACATGAAGGGTATGAGAATGACAACGAAGAATGTCAACTATGATTTCCAAGATAACTATGCTACTACTGTTCCTGAATGGGGTGTTGCATTGACTGATGGATTATTTAGTCATTACGCATTCAGTAATAGTAGTGATGGTGCAGGTTATCTGAGTGGTGCGTTCAATAAACTTGGTTATGAGGAAACTCGAATTAAGTTTGGTGATAACATGAATGAAAACGAATCAGATGCTGTAGGTTACCAGTTGACGGCAGAGGAACTGTTCCAAGATCCAAAACCGAAAGCTGCTGAAGGTTGGAAAGACCTGAACAGACACAATGTTGATGGTTTCTACTATAACAACACTGATCGTGTTAAGAATCACCCGATTTATACAAAGAATATTGGTGACCAACGTTGGAAAACAGGTGCTCCTTGGAAATAGCATTTAGTTAATATATAAACAGAAGAGGATATACCATTGCGGTGTATCCTCTTTGTTTTTTAGTGCTCCTTTTTAGACAAAAAATCCTCCTTGTTTAATTTGCTTTTCGCCAAATTTGTGGTAATCCCATAAATTACAATTTGAAACACTTCAATGTCATGAAATTATTTTGTTTAGTATCGCTTCTTTCGTTGTTTACCATTGGTCAAACAACCGCACAAGAAGCAGTTGAGAGAGTTATAGCCTTCCCTGGTGCCGAAGGATTTGGTCGTTATGCCAGCGGTGGGCGCAGTGGAAAAGTGTATCATGTTACCACACTCGAAGATGGAAGGCAAGAAGGAACCTTCCGGCATGCCATAAACCAACATGGTCCCCGTACCATTGTGTTTGATGTGGCAGGTACTATTATGTTGCAGGAAGATCTTCGCATTACTAACGGTGACCTTACCATTGCAGGGCAAACGGCTCCCGGGCAGGGTATTTGTTTGGCAAACCGTGCCGTTACTATTTCTGCCAATAATGTAATTGTTCGTTATTTACGCTTTCGTGTGGGTAATGAAGGTGGAGGTAGAGAACCTGATGGACTGGGGGCAAGTAGATGCCGCGATCTAATTATAGACCATTGTTCCGTGAGTTGGTCGGTGGATGAGTGCTGCTCAGTGTATGGTGGCTGGAATAATACTGTGCAATGGTGCCTTATCTCGGAAAGTCTTCGTGATGCCGGACATGGCAAAGGTGCACATGGTTACGGTGGTATTGTGGGTGGAGACCACTCCTCATTTCATCATAACCTGATGGCACACCATGATAGTCGCACTCCTCGATTGGGACCAAGTGTGCAGACACAACGCAACGAACATACGGATATGCGCAATAATGTAATTTACAATTGGGCAGGTAATGGTTGCTATGGAGGCGAAGGAATGCATGTGAACATCGTTAATAATTACTATAAACCGGGACCTGCTACCCCAACGAATACAAATGTCGGTTACCGCATAGCTTCCATAAACATCCGTACAACACAATATGTAACTGGTAGAAATGGACGACCTAATGCCTGGAAGCCAATGGAACACATCTGGGGGACGTTCTATGTAGATGGCAATATCATGGAAGGACATCCAGACGTTACTGCCGATAACTGGACAAAAGGAATGTACGAACAGATTGACGTAAAAGGAAACGACGGAACATTTACCGAGGAAGTAAAGAAGAATATGAAACTTGCTGCACCAATAGACTATGGTGTCGTTACTACCCATACTGCACAAGATGCCTATAATTTGGTGTTAAAATATGCAGGTTGTTCCAAAAGCCGCGATATTATTGACACCCGTATAGTAGAAGAAACAAAGACTGGTAAAGCGACATACAGAGGTAGCATTACTAAGGGTGCCGGGCTTATTGATACACCGCGCGATGTAATGCCTAAAGGGGCAAATAGCCCATGGCCGGAACTTAGTGATGGAGGCGTAACCGCAGAAAGCCTAAGAGATACTGATGGTGATGGTATTCCTGATGTGTATGAAGTTAAAATGAACCTTAATCCAAACAATCGCGCAGATGGCAACATATTAAACAGTGATGGCTATACCAACTTGGAGGTATACCTGAATATGTTGGTAGCTGATATTACAAAGGCGCAGAATAAATCTTAAGTAATATTAGTATCTAAACTCATACAGCCCCAACTCTACAAGTTTTGCTCTAAGTGCGTCTATTCGCAAACCTTTGGCAATAATTGTACCGTTGGGGTCTAGTAAAAAAGTGGTGGGGTAAGCTGCTATATTGTATAATTTCCCGATATTGTTTTCCTCTGTAGATAGAATGAGTGGATAGTCGAGCACATATTGAAGATAAGCTTGCATCAAATCTTCTTCTGTGCTATCACAGCAAATGCCAATGAACTCTACTTTCTTTCCGCTCAATTCAAAGTGAAGGTCTGTCAGCGGATTTACCTCTTCCATACAATAGCGACAGGAAGTCGACCAGAAATAGAGATACACGTATTTCCCTTTTAAGCTTTCCAGTGAAAGGACGTTCTCTCTCATGAGGGGTTTCCCCTCAAATGGATAAGCTTTAAACCCTATCTGCGTAGATTGTACATCTTCGCGTGGAATAGTTACATTTTCAAGCAATAACAAATCTCTGTTTCTATCTATACCAAGGTATTTATATAACTTACGACCTACTTCCACATATTCATTTTTTTGTATTTGGTCTTCATATAGTACCTTGTCGAATTCCTTCTTTGCACCCTTTTTGGGAACATACAAGGCTGCTTTTTTGAAATATACATCTCTAAAGCCAAGGTTCACATGCACTGTTTCTTTATTTACCGTTGCCGTAGCATGTTGTGGCACACAATAAACCAATTGTCTCATGTTGAAGATAAGTAGTGGGCATTGTTCTCTTACTATATCTCCATTCTTTAGACGCTCGTAAGTTGCGTAAACAATGTAATCTTTATAATTTGCATATGATTTGTTTGCCAATCTCTCGGGCGCAAAAGGTGTGTCATCGCTAAAGTCATCATTAGCATTGGTATCTATTATCACCATTTCTTTGCCTGTAGCGTCTATTCCTCGGGCAACTTGAACGGTGACATTCAGTGGTTTGTCAGAAAGTTGGGTCAGGTCGGGTGTCCAGTTCCATGATTTCTGCAATTCCGCATACCATTCTGGGGTAATATCTCCTGATAGATAGTTCTGATATACATGTTGATACATGTTCAGTATGATGCTCCCTTGCTTTGTTTCCGTCCAATCGGTCGGGATGCCTTTTATAGTCTTTTGCGTACCAGTCCATGGATCGTCTTGTTGAGGTGTTTCAGAATTCCATTTGATGGTTACTGCCTCACGGTAGAATTCGCCATTCCCTTCATGATAATTCAATGGAATTTCAACAATGCCTATTTCTTGCTTATTACATGAAATGAAGAGGAATATTGTAAGGAGGATTAGTAGTGTTGTTGTTTTATATTTCATAATCAGTATATGTGTTTATTCGTATTGAATACAAATAAACTAAATATTTAAATCCTGTATCTTATCTGTTTGGTTAAATAAGATAAAACACTCCCAAACGACTAAACCGCTGGTAAGCTGTTTCCTTTAATCTTACGATATAAATCCAGCGCATAAACATCTGTCATGCCAGATACATAGTCCAACACCGCCTGAACCCGGTCGAAGAGTTCGGGTGCTTTGATATCATACTGGTCGGATACACGGTTTATTAATAATCGTGAGTAGGCTTTGTCGGGTTCCTGAACTGCTTCAATCATTAAATCAAGCAAGGTGCTGATAATACGGAAGCCAGCCAGTTCAATGTCCAACACATCACGTGAGCGATATATCTTCTTAACCGCCAGCTCGGAGCATTCGCGGTATGCCTTGGCTATCTGTGGAGATATGTTCTTAATCAGTGTTCCCTCAAATGTGCCTTGAAGAATGGCATCTTCGTTGCTGACGAAAACTTCTGTACACTCCTTTATCAATAAACCGATAACGGTGGATCGCAAGTAAGCAATCTGTTCGTTGTGGTCTTCTACATGTTCAAATATCCGATTGGCTTTCGCTTGTTGTGTTTCGCTTAAGAATGCAAAAAGTAGTTCCTTTGTCTCATCGGAGGTAAGTATCTTTAGCTTAAATGCATCTTCAACATCCATAACCTGGTAACAAATGTCATCGGCAGCCTCAACGAGGTAAACCAGCGGGTGGCGCACATACTTTAGCGGCTGTTCCTGCAGCTTAATAATGCCCAATTCATCGGCTATTTTTCGATAACTCTCCTCTTCGGAACCAAAGAAACCAAACTTGGATTTTCCGTTTGCCGCAGTCGAAGCATACGGGTATTTTACAATAGAGGCAAGGGTGGAGTAGGTCATAGCAAAGCCTCCTTTACGTCTTCCATTAAACTGATGACTCAGTAAACGGAAAGCGTTAGCATTTCCCTCGAAATGAATGATGTCTTGCCACTGTTCGGGAGTAAACTCTTGTTCTAATATTTTGCCGTTTCCTTGCGAGAAATAAGTAGAAATAGCCGTTTCTCCGGCATGTCCGAAAGGAGGGTTTCCCAAATCGTGTGCTAAGCAGGCGGCAGCAACAATGGCACTGATTTCGGTGAGATAAGAGTCTTGCAAATCAGGACGCTTGGCAAGAATAGCCTTTGCGCAGTCATTGCCTAAGGAGCGGCCTACGCAAGAAACCTCCAAACTATGTGTTAACCGATTGTGTACGAATACACTACCTGGTAAAGGGAATACTTGTGTTTTGTTCTGTAACCTTCTAAAAGCCGGTGAGAAAATGAGGCGATCGTAATCGCGTTGAAACTCCGAACGGTTTTCTTCGTACATGCTGTGATACTGTTCCATGCCAAAGCGCTTGGGCGAAATAAGTTTTCTCCAATCCATTTCCATTGTTATATTCCTATAAAATTGACACAAATGTAGAAATAATAGATAGGAAATAGCTATTTTCGCATCATAATATACTATAAATAAAGAACGTATGAAGATTCAAGTAATCAATAAGTCGAAGCACGCGCTACCGGCATACGCCACCGAATTGTCGGCTGGTGTAGATGTTCGCGCCAATATTGACCAACCTATCACGTTGGCACCATTGCAACGCTGCATGGTTCCCACTGGACTATTTATAGCTTTGCCGCAAGGTTACGAAGCACAAATAAGACCGCGTAGCGGACTTGCCATAAAGAAAGGAATTACCGTACTAAATACTCCGGGAACGATTGACGCTGATTATCGCGGAGAGATTTGTATAATCTTGGTAAACCTTTCTGCCGATCTGTTTGTAATTGAAGATGGCGAGCGGATAGCGCAAATGGTTATTGCGCGTCATGAACAAGCCGAATGGGAAGAGGTGTCCGTATTGGACGAAACTGAGCGCGGTGCCGGTGGATTTGGTCATACGGGCAAGAAATAACAAATAGCATGAAAGCAAGCAAACAGTGGCTGGAAAATGTAGCATGGTTATGTGTATTCTTCATGCTTACGGCGTGTGGTTCTGCACGAATAGCAAGACAAGCGCAGAGTGAAGTTCCCACACTTTCTCCCGAAGAGCAGCGTAAGTATGAGTACTTCTTCTTAGAAGCTACTAACCTGATGGCAAAAGAGCAATATGCTGCTGCTTTCGATTTGTACAAACACTGTCTTGACATCAACCCCAAAGCCTCTTCAGCACTTCATGGAATAGGCAAGCTATATCTCCATTTGGGACAAACCAAACAGGCGCAAGATGCTATGGAGAAAGCCGTAGCCAATGATCCTGACAACTACTGGTATCAAGAAGCATTAGCCACTTTCTATCAGGGACAGCGTAAGTCAGATGATGCGATAAGAGTGTACGAACAGATTGCCGACCGTTATCCTAATTACCGCACGGACGCACTGGCAAATCTTTATGAACTTTATGGTAGGAAAAATGCATACGACAACAGTCTACATACCCTCAATCGCTTAGAGATACAACTGGGCAAAAGCGAATACATCACCATGGAGAAGTACCGCATCTACCTATCGAAGAGAGATATGGAGAAGGCGTATGCTGAATTAGAAGAATTGGTGAAAGAATATCCGCTTAACCTGCGCTATCGTGTGATTTTGGCTGATACTTATTTGCAGAACGATCGTACAGATGAAGCATATACTATCTTAGAAAAAGTACTTAGCGAAGATCCTAACAATGCTATGGCAACGTTGTCGTTTGCCAATTATTACGATAAAACCGGGCAAAAAGAACTCTATGAGGCGCAGATAGACCGTGTGTTGGCGAACAAGGAAATCTCCACAGACATTAAATTCAATATGTTGCAGTACCTCATTCATCGTGTTGAAGCGGAGAAGAAAGACAGTACGTATCTTATTGCGCGATTTAATAGTGTAATGGAACAAGATGCGGAAAGCACAAATATAGCACTACTCTATGTGCAGTATCTACTCTCTAAAGATATGCAGAAGGAAGCTGTACCGGTATTGGAACACATTCTTCAGTTAGAGCCCGAACATACTGCTTCGCGTTTTGCCCTGCTCAACACAGCGATTAAGGAGAACAATGCAGATAAGGTAATTAAAATAGCCGCACCGGGTGTGGAGCTGCATCCCGATGTGATGGAGTTTTATTATTACTTAGGCATGGCTTATTATCAAAAGGAAGAATACGTCAAAGCGCTGGATACCTATAAAAGTGCTTTAGAACATGCCCCTGCTGATACACCATTGGAATTGAAATCTGACTTTTACAGCATCATGGGCGATCTTTATCATAGCTTAGGTAAGGTAGATGAGATGTATCTTGCTTATGATTCTGCTTTGATATGTAATCCCGAAAATATCTCTACATTGAACAATTATGCTTATCATCTTTCTACACGCTCCAAAGATTTGGACAAGGCTTTGGAGATGAGTTTCAAAACCATTAAAGCAGAACCCAAGAACGGTACCTACCTCGATACTTATGCATGGATACTCTTTATGAAGAAGCGATATTCCGAAGCGAAAATCTATATTGACGATGCTCTGAAGAGTGGCGCAGCGGAAGACGATACGGTGTTGGAGCATGCAGGCGATATCTATTATATGAATGATGATTTGAGCAATGCGCTCTATTATTGGCAACTCTCACAAGATAAAGGTAATGCCTCGCAGGTGTTGAAAGATAAAATACGGCGTAGAAGATACATCCCGGATGAAAAGAAATGATTATTGGAAAATAAGCTGTCTGATACTTGTAATGCTATTTGCTTATGGGTGTCGCTCCTCAAAGAAAATGGTAAGTGAGGAGAGGAGTGTGATGCGCTTGTCGGGCGAAGAACATTTGGCAGCAGTAATAGCCAATACCCCCGATTTCACCGCACTTTCTTCGCGTTTGAAGCTCACACTGCCTACTAAGAAAGGCGAATTCAGCGTAAACGGAACGCTCAAAATAAAACGTGATGAACGGATACAAATCTCTTTGCTTATTCCTGTTATACGCACCGAAGCTGCCCGCATTGAAATAACTCCCGAACGTATTTTGGCTATAGACCGTATGAACAAGCGTTATGTAGATGTGCCGGTTGAGGATATAAAACAATTATTGGGTACCGATGTGGATTACCCCATGTTACAATCACTCTTTACTAACGATATTTTCCTTCCCGGTAAATACCATCTTACAAAGAAAGATTATGCTTCGTTTGTTGCATTGCCCGTAGATGAAAACGCAGTGTTGCTCTCCAAGAAAACGCGAAAACGTACTTATGCTTTTACAGCTTCCAATGAAACCAACCGACTAACGGAGAGTGTAATTGCATCTTCTTCGGCTGCCCATAGATTGCGTTGGCAATACAATAATTTTGGCCCGGTGGGTGATACAGTGTTTCCTATGGAAATGACAATCTTTTTGGAAGGTGGCGGAGAAAGCAGTAAGACAACCCTGACATTATCCCGTCTTTCGGTCGATGGAATGGAGTTAAAAGCGACATCTATCCCTGCGAAATATGAGAAAATAGGGTTGATGGACTTAATGCGTATGATTGAAAATCTATGAAGCAGCAAGTAAGCAAATGGATGTTTTTTATAGCTTGTTTGGCATGGGCGGTTATGCTAAATGCGCAACAACCTACTCCCGGTGTTAAGGAGTTGGAGCTACGGCGTTCCGATTTGCTGAAACAGATTCAAGAATCAGAGTCGCTACTAACTTCGACCAAGAAAAACGTAACCGGACAGATGAACGCGCTTGCGACACTGACTGGGCAAATTAACGAACGAAAACGCTATTTGCAACAGGCAAATGATGACCTTACTACTATAAATCGTGAAATAAATGCTTTGAGTAAACAGCTTGCAAAGTTCGAAACCGAGCTTACTGAAAAGCGAAACAGCTATGCTCGCTCCCTGCAGCACTTGCAAAAAAACCGAAGCATTGAGGAGAGACTTCTCTTTATCTTCTCGGCAAAAACACTGGAACAAACTTATCGCCGGGCACGCTACGTAAAGGAATATGCTGCTTTTCAGCGGAAGTTAGGCGAAGAAATCATCGTTAAACAGATAGAGGTTACCGCGAAGAAAGAAGAACTCGGTGAAACCAAAAAGGCACGTTTGCAGTTGCTCAAAGAACTGGAAGAGGAACGCCAGCGTCTTGAACAGCAGGAAAAACAAGCTCGTAGCATTGTTTCGGGTCTTCAGCGTAAACAAAAAACGCTGCAAAACGAGATAAACAAAAAACGTAAAGAAGCTAATCAACTCAATGCCCGCATTGATAAACTGATTGCAGCCGAGATAGAAAAATCCCGTAAAGCTGCCGAAGCCAAAGGTGAAAAGGGTTCGGAAGCAAAAAAGACGTCCAAACCCGGAAGTATGGGGACTTTTACACTGAGCAAAGCCGACAAGGAACTGTCGGGTAGCTTTGTAAATAACCGAGGTAAACTACCGATGCCGGTTACCGGGCCGTATACTATTGTTAGTCGCTTCGGGCAGTACAACGTGCAAGGGTTGAAGAATGTAAAACTCGACAATAAAGGTATTGACATCCAAACCCGACCGGGTGCGGAGGCACGTGTCATCTTCGACGGGGTAGTAAGTGCTGTATTTCAATTTCAGGGCAATGGATTATTCAATGTCTTGGTTCGTCACGGAAATTATATTTCGGTATATTGCAACCTCTCATCAACCACTGTTAAGCAGGGCGATAAGGTAAAGACCAACCAGCGTATCGGTACTATTTTCTCAGACAAAACAGATGGGGGCAGAACGGTTCTTCACTTTCAGTTGCGCAAGGAACGGGAAATGTTGAATCCCGAACCGTGGCTAAGTAAATAACTATGACTGACGGGTCGTGAGACTATGGTTGACAGAGCATGAGACTATGGCTGACGAAGTGTTACTAAAAACCATCCAATAAACGATAGTAAATGTCTATTGCTTCTTCTACCTCTTTAATGAATATAAACTCATCCGCCGTATGTGACCGAGCAGAGTCGCCCGGCCCTATTTTTAGCGATGGAAAGGGCATTAATGCTTGGTCGGATAGTGTAGGAGAACCAAATGGCGTGCCTCCCAAAGCAATAGCTCTGTGTACAATTGGGTGGTTTACCGGTATGTGTGAAGGGTTCAGCCTGTAGGAACGTGCTTTGACTGCGGAAGATATGTGGGTGGTTATTGTCTCAAAAACGTCTTGGTTGGTATATAATTCGTTGCTACGTATATCTACCACGAAACTGCATGTATCTGGTATTACGTTGTGTTGCGTACCGGCATTTATCTGCGTAACGGTCATTTTAACCGGACCAAGTAGCTCTGACACTCTTTCAAAACGATAATCACGAAACCATTCTATATCTTTGAGGGCTTTATAAATAGCATTATCTCCTTCGTTACGGGCAGCATGACCGGCTAAGCCTTTGGCGGTAACATCCACTACCATCAATCCCTTTTCGGCAATGGCAGGTTGCATTTGTGTGGGCTCGCCAACAATAGCAAACGCAATGGGTGGCAGATTGGGAATTACACATTCTATTCCACCTGCTCCCGATACTTCTTCTTCACAAGATGCTAGGAAAATAAGATTGTAGCTCTGGCTGGTGCGGCACAACTGTAAGAACACATGAAGCAAAGAAACAACACTTGCACCTGCGTCGTTACTGCCCAATCCGTAGAGCTTACCATTTATTTCTTGTGGAGTATAGGGGTCTTTTGTCCAACCGGCGACGGGGCGAACGGTATCAATATGTGAGTTTAGTAAGATAGTAGGTTTCTCCAACGAAAAGCCTGGTGAAAAACACCACACATTGTTTCCTTTTCGTCCTGTTTCCATGCCTTGTATCTCTATATATTGTTGGAGCACATCGGCGGCTTTTGTTTCTTCGCGGCTATGAGAGGGTATGCTTATCAGCTCTTTGAGTAGGAGTATGGCTTCGTTGGTCATGTGTTGCAAACTTAGAGGTTATCCTTACAGAATGTTATTTTTACAGACAAACTTACGCTTTCTGTCTAAATAAAGCAAATAATAACCGCTTAAATGAAGATTTGCGGATTTTAACGTATCTTTGCCACATTATTCACCTAATACATAGAGAATGAGTTACCATCATTTAGCAGTTGTTGTTGATAAACAAGCTGAAAAATACGGAGACAGAACTGCGTTGAAGTATAGAGACTATGAAACCGCATCATGGAAATCAATATCCTGGAATGAGTTTGCTAAAACAAACCGAATTGTAGCCAACGCTTTGGTGTCGTTGGGGTTGCAGGAAGAAGAGAATGTTGCTATTTTCTCGCAGAACAAACCCGAATGTTTGTACGTAGAATACGCTGCATTTGCCAACCGGGCAGTAGCTGTTCCTATGTATCCTACCTGTTCGCAGTTACAAGCGCAATATATTATTAACGATGCAGGCATACGCTTCTTGTTTGTAGGTGAGCAATATCAGTACGATGCTGCTTTCCCGTTATTGCATAACTGTCAGACGTTGGAAAAGCTTATCATTTTTGACAAGAATGTAAAGAAGAAGTCGAATGACGCAACCTCCATCTACTTTGACGAGTTATTGGTAATGGGTAGTGAACTCCCGCACAACGATGTAGTAACAGATCGTGTTAAGCGTGCCACAGCAGACGACCTAGCCAATATCCTTTATACATCAGGTACTACCGGAGAACCCAAAGGCGTGATGCTGCACCATAGCTGCTATCTCGAGGTTTTTCGCATACACGACATTCGTCTGACAACAATGACAGACCAAGACGTCTCCATGAATTTTCTTCCGATGACTCATGTATTCGAAAAGGCTTGGTGTCATTTATGTATTCATAAAGGTGTGGTGATTTGTGTTAACCTTCGTCCTACTGATATACAAACAAGCATCAAAGAAATACGCCCTACATTGATGTGTAGTGTTCCCCGTTTCTGGGAAAAAGTATATGCCGGAGTACAAGAGAAGATAAACGACTCTAAAGGTATTACTAAAATGTTAATGATTGATGCTATAAAGGTAGGTAAAGCACACAACATAGATTATCTTCGTTTGGGCAAAACCCCGCCTATGGCTTTGCATCTTAAATATAAATTCTACGAGAAGACAATTTATCAACTGCTGAAGAAAACCATTGGTTTGGAGAACGGAAATTTCTTCCCTACAGCGGGAGCTGCTGTTCCCGATGCTATTTATGAATTTGTACGCTCCGTTGGCATTGGTATGATTACGGGTTACGGACTGACAGAGTCTTCTGCTACTGTTTCCTGTTCGTGGGGCGAACAAACAGAGATAGGTTCTGTAGGAAAGGTAATGCCCGATGTAGAAGTGAAAATTGGTGAAGATAATGAAGTATTGCTTCGTGGAAAGACAATAACCAAAGGCTATTATAAAAAAGCCGAAGAAACAGCTAAAGCTATAGATGCGGATGGTTGGTTCCATACCGGCGACGCAGGATACTTTAAGAATGGAGAACTCTTTCTTACCGAACGTATTAAGGATTTATTCAAAACATCAAATGGAAAATATATTGCTCCGCAGGCGTTGGAGACAAGACTCGTGGTAGACCGCTACATCGATCAGCTCGTAATCATAGCCGACCAACGCAAATTTGTATCGGCACTGATTATTCCTTCGTATAACTTGGTCGAAGAATATGCAAAAGAGAAACATATTGCTTATACCGACATGAAAGATTTGTTGAAGAAACCGGAGATACATGAACTTTTCCGACAACGAATTGATACCCTGCAGCAGCAATTTACGAACTACGAGCAAATTAAACGCTTTAGCCTGTTGCCGGAACCATTCAGCATGGAACGCGGAGAGATGACAAATACACTTAAAATTAAGCGTCCTGTAATTGCCGAGAACTACAAAGATATTATTGACGAAATGTATAAAGAAGAAACTGTATGATAACTATTGAACAACTAAAAGACGTGAAAGAGCGCGTAGCAGCGCTGGGGAGGTATCTTTGACATCGACGGAAAGAAAATTCAAGTCGAAGAAGAACAATTAAGAACGCAAGCGCCGGGGTTCTGGGATGACCAGAAGCGAGCCGAAGCGCAAATGAAGCTTGTGAAAGGGCTGCAAAAATGGATTGAAGGTTACAATGAAGTAAAGGTCCTTTCGGATGAATTGGAACTGGCTTTTGACTTTTGCAAAGACGAACTTATTACAGAACAAGAGGTCGACGAACTCTACCGTAAAGCCTCAGAAGCCGTAGAGGATTTGGAACTGCGCAACATGCTTCGCGAGGAGGCAGACCAACTGGGTTGTGTGCTTAAAATAAATTCGGGTGCGGGCGGAACGGAAAGTCAAGACTGGTCATCTATGCTGATGCGTATGTATCTGCGCTGGATAGAAGACCATGGATATAAAGCTACCATCTCTAACCTACAAGAAGGTGATGAAGCGGGAATTAAAACCTGTACTATTCAAGTAGAGGGTGATTTTGCTTACGGATATCTAAAAGGAGAAAATGGCGTACATCGCTTGGTGCGTGTGTCGCCTTTCAATGCACAAGGAAAACGTATGACTTCCTTTGCTTCTGTGTTTGTAACACCGCTGGTAGATGATACAATCGAAGTGCAAATAAACCAAGCAGCCATTACATGGGACTTATTCCGTTCGGGTGGAGCAGGTGGACAGAACGTAAACAAGGTGGAAACCGGTGTACGCCTACGCTATAAATACAAAGATCCCGACAGTGGTGAAGAAAAAGAAATCCTGATAGAAAATACTGAGACTCGTTCGCAACTTGATAATCGCGAAAATGCGCTTCGTTTACTCCGTTCGCAACTCTATGATATAGAACTGCAAAAACGATTAGCGGAACAACGCAAAATCGAAGCCGGAAAGAAAAAAATAGAGTGGGGCTCACAAATACGTAGCTATGTATTTGATGACAGACGAGTGAAAGACCACCGAACAAACTTTCAAACATCTGATGTAAATGGTGTTATGGATGGTAAACTGGATGGATTCATCAAAGCATACCTGATGGAGTTTGCAGGATCGGAGAATGTGGAATAGGTAGTAGCTAACAAAAATCCTTCTTAAAATTTGTGTGTATTGTATTAATTAGTAAATTTGAACAAAACGAACGTATGAACGTTCTTTTTAGTAAAAACCAATCATTTAATACGATAACACTATGAGCAATAAGAAGAAGATTAAAAACTCAAAGAAAGAAGAGCAACAAGCAGGTAAAGTAGTGAAAATTATTGCAGTATCCTTAATTATATTAGGATTACTCATGATGATTGGCTTCTCCCTGATGAAATAGAGTTGCTGTTCTTTCAACTAGCTATGGCACAAGAAATTGAACGTAAATTTTTAGTAACAGGAGAATTCAAACCATATGCCTTTGCGCAAAAAGAACTGATGCAAGGATATATTTGTAGCGATGGAGGGCGAACAGTGCGTGTACGCATAGAGAACGACACTGCTTTTCTTACCATTAAAGGTCCTACCAGTGCTTCGGGCATGAGTCGCTACGAGTGGGAGAAAGAGATACCCTTGGCGGAAGCCAAAGAATTACTAAAATTATGTGTCGGCGGGTTTATTCATAAAACCCGCTACTTGGTACGCAGCGGAGAACACCTCTTTGAAGTAGATGAGTTCTATGGTAGTAACCAAGGTCTTGTGGTGGCAGAAGTTGAATTATCATCCGAAGCGGAAGAGTTTGTCAAACCATCCTTTATAGGGCAAGAAGTTACAGGCGATATACGCTATTATAACTCGCGCTTGTTGACAAACCCCTATCTTTCGTGGAATAATAAATAACCCCTTGCTGTGGAACGTTTATATGAACACCTGCCTGAAGAGTTAGTTACGTTTATTTTAGTGACGCTCTTTTCCTTGCTTATCGGATTGTCGCAACGACGCATCAGTTTGGCGCGCGAAGGAGAGAAAACACTCTTTGGTACCGACCGCACCTTTACGTTTATAGGTATATTAGGGTATATCCTTTATATTCTAGACAAGGATACAATGTATCTCTTTATGGCGGGCGGATTTGTTTTGGGTGGTCTTTTGGCATTGAACTACTATGTTAAGTCTACACAGTTTCATGTGTTCGGTATCACCACGATTGTTATTGCGCTTATTACCTATTGTTTAGCGCCTATCGTCATAACCCAACCCTCTTGGTTTTATTTGATGATTGTAGTAACAATCTTACTACTTACCGAACTTAAACACACCTTTACTGAGATAGCTCAACGCATGAAGAGCGATGAAATGGTAACTTTGGCTAAGTTTTTAGCCATTAGTGGTATCATTCTCCCAATGCTTCCCAATGAGAATATAGTTCCCGAAATATCACTGACTCCTTATTCCATTTGGCTGGCAACGGTAGTTGTTTCGGGCATCTCATACTTATCCTATTTATTGAAGAGGTATGTGTTTCAGCAATCGGGAGTATTGGTTTCGGGCATCTTAGGTGGGCTGTATAGTAGCACAGCTACCATTTCTGTATTGGCACGCAAGTGCAAAACGGTTGTAAAGGAAGAAATCCCCGAATACGTAGCAGCTATGCTTATTGCGGTAAGCATGATGTTTTTGCGTTTTATGATTCTTATATCGATATTCAGCAAAGAGGTTTTCTCTATTGTTTATCCATACTTACTCTTTATGTCGGTAGTAGCGGCGGGTGTATCTCTGTTTATATACTCCAAACGCTCCAAGAAGAAGAAAAGCGATGTAGATGAAGATGATAGTAGCAACCCGCTTGAATTTAAGATAGCATTGATATTTGCTTGTTTGTTTGTAGTCTTCACGCTTGTAACACATTACACCTTTAAGTATGCTGGTACTGGTGGATTGACCGCACTTTCTTTCGTTTCTGGTCTGAGCGATATCACTCCATTTATATTAAATTTGCTGCATGGTGATGCTGCTATTCCTGTTATGGTAGTTGCAGCAAGCAGCATGCAAGCCATTGTAAGCAGTATATTTGTAAATCTTTGCTATGCTTTCTTTTTCTCGGGGAAGCGAGCCGAATTGCGCAAGTGGGCATTTGGTGGATTTGGGGTAGTTATTGTTATGAACATCCTTTTAATCCTTCTTTTCTACTTATTTAGACCCGTTGGCGGAATTAATTAGTGCATATTTTACCAACCCAACAGCTTAATATACACTCCAAATGTAGTTTTAGCAAATAGGTCTTCACATTCACATATCGCTGTAAGCGAATGATAGTAAGCAAGTTGCGTGTGAAGACCCCCTCTTTTATCCTTCACAGGGTTTTCACGCCTAATTTTCTGACTGATTTTGTGGTAAAAACACAGTCAAAAGTGAAGCAAAACACAGTCAGAAATGAGATAAAAATCAGTCAGAAATGAAGTAAAAATCAGTCAGAAAAGAAGATTGCTTAAAGCTCTTAGTTAAATGCACCTGTGAGCCATAGTCTCACGCCCTGTCAGCCTATGGCTCATGCCCCGTCAGCCATAGTCTCATGCCCTGTCAGCCTATGGCTCGTGCATCGTCAGCCTATGGCAGATGCTTCGTCAGCTTATGGCTCGTGACCGGTCATCCTATAGAGGAATTAATTCCGCCAACGGGTTTATTTAGATAAAACTCTTTAACAAGTTAAAACATAACGAAAGGAAAAAGATGTAATTTCTTTCGATTTCTTAACTACGATTTGGTAGTAACTGTTTAAATTCGTTATAGCTTTGTCGTTTATTTATTAATCACACCTACCTTTGAGTGGACAACGAACTACTATTATGATCAGAACTATTGCGTTGATACTTACTCTTATAGTATCAACCCTAACTTTTGCGCAAACTTCATCCCCTGTAGCTTATACTGTAAAAGGGGTTTTACTTGATTCGCTAACCAATGAAGGAGAACCTTATGCCACCATTAGGTTTGCTCTAAAAACAGCACCCGGCAAAGCAGTTAAAATGGCTGTAACAGATATGAACGGGAAGTTTGAAGAAACAATTAATCAGTCGGGCGACTTTGTTATGACCATTACTTCGGTAGGTAGGGTTGCTATTGCTAAAGAATTTAAGCTAACTCCTGAAACAAAGACCGTAGATTTGGGCACAATGTATATTAACGATGATGCCAAAGAACTGGCTGGCGTAGAGGTTGTTGCACAAAAACCCCTTGTAAAGGTCGATATTGATAAAATAGAATACAACATCGAAGACGATCCCGACTCTAAAACCAACTCCGTCATTGAAATGTTACGCAAAGTACCACTCGTTACGGTTGATGGTGAGGATAATATCCAAGTAAATGGTAGCAGTAGCTTCAAGGTACAGGTAAATGGTAAGGAGAATACCATGATGAGTAATAACCCGAAGGAAATATTCCAAAGTATGCCGGCAAATTCCATTAAGTCTATTGAAGTTATTACCAATCCCGGTGCTAAATACGATGCCGAAGGAGTGGGGGGTATCTTGAATATTATAACTGTTAGCGGGGCGGGTATTGAAGGATACACTCTAACGATGAGCGCTCGTGCTACGAATGCCGGTGCCGGTGGTGGACTCTTTGGTACTGTGAAAAGTGGCAAATTGACGGTTTCGGGAAACTACGGAATCAGTTATAGCGACAATCCTAAAAGCTACTCTTATTCAACACGCGAAACAGCCGGTGAGTCTGACAGGTTATTTAATAATGGCTCCGGCAAAAACGATATGACTTTTCAGCACGGTAATCTGGAAGCAAGTTATGAATTGGATACACTGCGATTAATATCACTTTCGTTTGGACTTTATGGTGGAGATAGTAACTCGAAAAATTATAGCGGAACAGACTTTCAGAATACTTACTCATATAATGCAAAGAGCAGAGGAGACAACTCTTGGTATTCCATCCGTGGAAATATAGACTATCAGAGATTGTTTAAACTGAAAGGGCGTATGCTCACTTTTTCGTATCGAATTAACACACAGCCACGAACAAATGATTCGTATACGAACTATTTGAACTTTGAAGACAAAGATGAAACCCATGACTGGGAAGAAATACTTGATTTGCAAGACCGCCGGTCCGACCAAGATATGAGTACTACTGAACATACCTTCCAAGCTGATTATGTGACGCCGATAGGAAAACTTCATACTATTGAGACAGGAACCAAATACATTATCCGCAATAACATTAGCGATACCAAAGTATATCTTGATGGTAGCAACACATGGGATTATAATCGTAGTAGTCATTACAAACATCTCAGCGATATCTTGGCTGCTTATCTTGGCTATACATTGCGCTATCAGAAGTTTTCTCTCAAAACAGGAGTGCGTTATGAATATACCAACCAGAATGTGAAATACATTGACACCCCAGGCGAAAATTATGGTGTAGATTATAATAATTTGGTACCTTCGGCAACAGTGGCATATAAACTTGGACAGACCCAGAACCTAAGCTTTGGTTATAATATGCGCATTTGGCGCCCTTCTATTTTCTTCTTGAATCCATATAGAGATACAAGTAATCCCACGAGTATCTTTCAAGGTAATCCCGATTTGGACACAGAAAAAAGCCATGCGTTTAACCTAACCTTTAGCAGTTTTACTGCCAAGTTCAGTGCTAATCTTTCATTACGACACTCGTTCAATAACAATAGTATTGAGCAAGTAGCTAGCTTGATTGATAATAATGTTCTCTACAGCACCTACGAAAATATAGGTAAAAGTCGGAATACCAACATGAATTTTTATCTGAACTGGAATGCTACGCCTAAAACACGTCTTTCTATTAACGGAAGTGGTGGATACAGCGACATGAGAGCACCCGGAGCAACTGTAGGCGGGAGTGATATAAAGAACAGCGGATGGCAGTTCTACTCCTATGGAAGTGTTCAGCACACATTCCCGTTGAAAATTAGAGCAAGCCTTAATGCCGGTGGAAGCACTAAGCAAATTATGCTACAAGGCTCGGGCTATAGTTACTCCTTTTATGCATTGAGTTTAAACAGGTCTTTCCTCAAAGGAGAACGCCTTACCGTCAGTCTTTTTGCGCAAAACTTCTTGGATAAGTACAACAAGTACAAACACCAAACAATCGGAACGAATTATTCTCAATGGAGCAGTAGTAAGCAAGTACAACGCCGCTTTGGAATCAATATTAGTTACCGTCTTGGCGAACTGAAGGCACAAGTGAAAAAAGCTGCACGCTCTATCAGTAACGACGACGTGAAAGAGGGCGGAGGTAGTGCAGGAGCCGGCGGAGAGTAATTTGCTTGTAAAGGAATAAAGAATTTAACGAGGAGAGGAAGAATGTAACGATCTTCCTCTCCTCGTTTATTTTTGTATTGTCTGGTAATGGAGTCTGTTTTCGTTAATTTTGAAGTTCACTCTTTATAGAAGCAACGTTCATTCATACTCAAAGTGAAGTCCGTTTTTCTTCAAATCTGATAGGCGTTAGAATAACTTCCTGTGCTATTTTTCTTTATTTATTATCAATAGGGCGTATGGTGTAGCAAAAAAATGAGAGACACACTTTGAAAAATCGTAAAAGTAGGAAGGGAAAAAGGTAAAAAAATATACTGTGTTCGAAAATAATAGTTAATTTTGAACACAATGATGACTATTGGACAATATTTTAGTTTAATATATATGATGGTTCCTGCCTATTCGGCGGCTACTGTGTCTATATTATTGCTGTTGTCGTTGCGTCATACAACTTCGCGTACTGAATGTAAAGTTAAACAGATATTCTTCTGGTGTTTCTTTCTAACAACTATCTCTTGGCTCTCTACATTTATGTTTTTCTATCTTCCCGAAGGATTTGTTTACATGAACGTTTTGTGCTATTTTTCTTATTTGATGGCAGAGGTGTTGTTTTATCATTTTTTCTATATTCTTACTCAGACTCAATCGGATAAGGAATTTAATCGTTGGCATTATTTATTACCAGTATTGATAAGTGTTACGTTATTGGTTTGGTCTTTCTTTGTACCCTTCGAAACCCAACTTATGATTATAGAAGGGCGTAAGTACTATGTACCCGAAGGTTATGAACTGTATACACAATTCTTCTTTTCCAGAACAGAAGTAAGCTTGCTTTTTGGACTGGTATATATTGCGATTACAATTGTGCGGTTACGCAGGTATACTACCTATGTATATGAACATCCGGGTTTATGTAAAAAAACGATTCTCAGTGTTCATTTGTTGCTACTTCTTACTGTCTCTTCAATCTTTTGTTCGTTGTTGGGCACTCTCTATCCTTATGAGGAGGTATATAAATCGCCATTAACAATGATTGCGTGTGCACTTATTGTGCTACAGCAGATCGTTTTAACCTACTATATAGTAACCAAGCAATTCCTATCGCACATACTAATTCCATTGAAGGAGATAAAGGTATTAAAGCCAGAGATTGAAGTTAAAATTCCTTCACAGCAATCAGCTATAGAACAACAAAAACAGCGACCAGCTCGTAATTTGAATCAAAAAGAGTTTGAACTCTACATAAAGCAAGAGAAACCATATATTAATCCGCAATTTAAGATGGAGAGTGTGGTAAGTGAGTTTAATACGAATCGCACGTATGTGTCCAAATTTATAAACCAAACATACGGAATGAACTTCAATAGATATATTAATCAGTTGAGGTTACGCGAATTTGACAGGATTGCCGCATTGCCTATAAATGCAGGGAAAGCACATTTTTTGTTGGTTACCAAGGCTGGGTTTAAGGACACAAAGCACTATATGCGTGCATTGAAAGCGAAAGGAAACGAGGAATTATGATGGATACGGAATTTATAGTAAAGGTCGTGACATTATCTTCGACTATGTTCTCGGCATTGATATGCTCTGTTTTATGTTTTATATATAACAGAGAAACGGAAGATTCTACTCAAAAGAAGCCTTCTGCAATTATAAGTGTCTCATTTTTTGTAGGTTCTTTGTGCTGGGCAGGTGCTATTGTTTACCTGATTAACGCAAATCTGTTTGTTTGGTTTAATTATCTTTTCTTCGGGGTGTTAATGTATAATCAGGTATTATTGTACTATTTTGTGTTTACATTAACGCAAGTAGATAACCGGCAGAAATTTCGCAAAATACACTTTATCATTCCTTCCATTATCGTGTTGATTACGGGTGTTTGCTCTAGTCTGATTCCATTTGAAGAGAGGTGCGAACTTGTACGAAGCGGAGGTTTTATCCTATCCGGATATCCTGTCCGCTCATTTTTATTCTCTTCCTCCACATTGATTTTCTGTATCTACAATATTACCTATTCTACATTAGATTTGCTTAGGGTGCGCAACTACAGGAGGGAGGTTATCAACTATTCTGCCGACAACGAAAAGAATTCAGCATCATGGATGTACCTCTTTGTTGTGTTAACGTTAATCAATATACCGCTTCCGCTTGGTGCTACAGTTGTAAATCGGAATATGATTTTGACGGTGCCACTTACAACAATAGGTGCTTTGATGGCGCTACTGCAACATTGTATAATTTTATACAACCTGTTGTCTAAAAACTATGTACTCATAGATAATAAAGAGTGGAGGTACAGTTTGGCAAGCAGGCATGCAAAGATTAATCATAAGCAGTTTCAGGCGTATATTATAGAGAAAAAGCCATATCTAAACCCCAACTTAAAGGTAACGGACCTTTGTTCCGACCTTCTTACCAACCGCAGCTATCTTTCTGCCTATATAAATAAAGAATATGGCATGAACTTCTGTAGCTACATTAATGGACTTAGGTTAAGAGAGCTCGAACGATTGCGTACAACATCTTCTGCTGCCGATGCTCCGTTGGATTTGATACATAGAGCAGGTTTCAATAGCTATCGCAGCTATCTCCGAGCAAAAAATGATGAAGATGAGCAAAGAGTATTGAAGATCTTTGAATAACAACAAACTCCGTAAACATTCTATTGGCGCATAATGAAGTAACAGTCATTATCGAAAACAACTCCGTCATAACGCTCCTCTGCTAGGCGGAGCGTGCCCTCATAAGTAAATCCACATTTTATTAATACGCTCTTTGACCCTTCGTTGTAGGGATAACAGTAGGCGGAGATAAGGTCAAGTTTTAACTCCTCGAAGCCGAAACGAAGCAGAGCGCGCACAGCCTCAGTGGTAAAACCGTTTCCCCAATATTCTTCTCCGATAGCATATCCAATCATTCTTGTTTTATTGTTTTGCCTTTTAGGGTCTGGAATGATGCCAACCGTACCAAATAGTTTACCTGTTTCCTTTAACTCTATACCAAAAACATACTCTTGGTCAAGAAAAGCACACTTCATAATCTCGCGTGTTTCCTCAATACTTTCATGTGGCTTCCACCCAGCATTGATTCCAACGTTCTTGCTTTGAGAATATTCAAAAATAGCTTCTGCGTCGTTTGCTACTATTGGACGGAGAATCAAACGTTCTGTTTCTATCATTTTCATATACTGGTTGTTTTTTTACACATCGGGTTTTTTTGAAACTCCTCCCAGTCTGCTTTTAATCGTTCTTCAAGAGAAATTAGAAAGTGATGCTGTTCATTCAGATTTACGGGGTTTTTCTTAATGAGATAAATATACTCCAGAAGATTAAAACAAATTGTGTATTGTCCGGTAGCTACAAGTGCGTCGTGCACACCGTTTTTCTTATCTTCTTCACTAAACCAAAGTGTAGTTCCCATAGATGCTGCCTTCTCTGATGTTTGCTGGATAGCTTCGCTCGGTTTCAAGTATTCAGGTATTTCTTTCTTTTTTAATTTGGAAACCCATGATTCTCCCGGACGAAGTTCATAAACGCCATTCATTATGACTCGGTTATTCCACGATTCTTTATTGTATGCTGTGCGATAATTCATTCTGCGCAGGTGTTTCATGAATACAGTTGTTGTCAACATTAATACTGAATTAACGCGATTAACTACCAATGTGGCAATATCTCCCACTTTAAGATTGCTGATTGCTTGAAAGCTGTTTTTTATAATCGACCCTTTTATTAAATCAAGAACTTTGTTTTTTAGGATGGAATAATATACAAGCAACGCTGCTACAATAGCCCAGACAGCGAAAAGAACTCCAGAAATAAAAGAACCGGGGGCAAAATAAAACGAGAGCCCCGTCAGTAAAGTCATTGCAAATCCGCCTGCCCAGAGAAACGAGGATAGTTTCTTTAACGTGAGTTTATTCAGTTTTGCCGGTAGTTCTACATCGGTAGTTTTATAGGCGTCCATATACGGACTGGCCACATCAGAAATAATAACCAGGTCGAAACCTGCTTCTTTTTCTCCAGATGCTGCTTTTACCATTCTGTCGTCTGCCAATATGATTGGCTCTATTCCCTGATTGTCTACAATTCCACCATCCATAATTCCGATAGCTTCTCTCTTTGCTATGTATTCTTTTACTTCCTGCGAATCTCCCAAATCGAAGTCGGTCGGAAACATTAGAGGCTCAAATCCACTCGGGAAACAAGAAGAGCATGCCAGTATTTCAGAAAGACGAATGTGTTTTGCTATGGTGCGAGAGATGGGGGTGGAATAATTCCCGATTATACCATATCCGGTATTCGATTCCTGTCTGCCTGCCGTTGCCTGAAAGCGGAAAGGAAGAGCATTAACAAAATCAGTCGCATTAGCAGAGAATTGTTGAATGTGGTTCTTACTCAACCCATCCATTACTTCACCGAAACGTGCACCATCGAACAGCTTATCGTTGTAGATGTTGGCCATCGTTCGTATCAGAGATACTGTTTGACCTTTATCTTTTTCATGTAGATGATTCATGGCGGTTGTCGGCAGATCTACCTCCGTCAAAAAGTGATAAAGTTTTTTGAATATCTCTTCGGGCAGTTCGTTGCGACTTACGCCCAGCATATACCGAAGACCAGTTATTGTTCCTCCCGAAATAGTAGACATGGCATGAATGCGGTCAAGTAAACTTCCTTCATCCAACTTAAAAGAGTAAAGATAAGACAATACACCCAGATGGAAAGTTGCTGCTCTATATCCTCCTCCGGAGAATGTCAGAGCTATTTTAAGATTAGAGTTGGCAGACATAATATTAAAGAGTAATATTGTTTTGCATCCTCTCAAGGTATTGATTGCTGAAATCAATCTTGAGCTCCACCCAGAGAGGTAAATGGTCCGACATCTGGAAAGTGCGCCACTTAGAGAGATAGTAACTCTCAATTTGTTTTTCAGTCTTTCCATCTGTGTTTTTTCTGTCGAAATACGATCTATACGTATTCAAATCTTCAGGGGTATAGACAGACTTTGTGAAATTGAAAGCACCGGCTTTTTGATCTTTTTCGGAAAAAATTGTCATTGTTTGGTCCAGTTTCAGATTGAATGCGATTTGGTCGTAATGTTTTGTTGCGCCTAAATCGGAAGGATGTTCCTTGATACAATCCGGTATAGAAAAACCATTTTTCTCCAAAGCTTGCATCATTTCATCTCCGCATTTTGGGATATTAAAGTCTCCTAGAAGGACGTAGCTTGTTTCTTCCTTCTTAGAACGATTGGTAAGAAACTTTGCAATGCTTTCTATTTCCGCTACCCGACGTGGGTCTACCCCACTTGATTTTCCATAGTAAATATGCACAGTTACCAGGTGGAATTTGAACCAACCAGCCTGAAATGCAACACAGAAAGGCGAACGAGCGAACTGGTGTTCGTCTAGGATAAGCTTGTTGCCGGGCAAGACAATTTCTCCTGCCATTTTGCGGAAAAAGACTTTATTCTTATCATAGAGGTAAGCTGTTCTTTCTCCTCCTCCAGCTGTTCCATCCGTGCTATCTGTTACGATGTAATCCCAATTCGAACCCATCAGGCTAACAAGGTGTTCCAGACCTTTTAGGTTGGCAGCAACTTCTTGAATAGCAATTAAATCGAAACGACTGGCAATCTCAGCAATGTAGTATAAGCTTTCTAATCTCCGGTTGTCTCCAAACTCCCGGATGTTCCAGGTTGCAAGTAACAATGTGTCGGTAGCTGTCTTTGATGGGATTTCCTTATCCAATTGGGAACGCAGCAATAATATTTTATTTATTGCACGTAATCGTTCCTCTTTATCCCTGATTTTTTTTAATGGCGAGTAGTAGGGCATAATATTAGTGTGTTGATTTTCAACAAAAGTAGTAAACTATGTTATATATCAGTACATAAAGGTAAATTATTTTATTCTGTTTTTGTGTATGGAAGAAGTACTTAGGGTTTAAAACCCCGTTTGCACACAAACAAAAAGACCCTCGGAACTTCCGAAGGTCTTTTTGTGCGGACTGAAGGCAGCAGAAGCTGCTAATTAACCGACTGAATATCTTTATTTTGCAAATTCAGAAAACCCATAGGGTTACGAATAAGTCACGATTTTAATGCACCGGGTTGCAACGTCTTGCGTTGGTGGGGGTTGGTAAGGTCAAAAGTATAAAAATTAAAATTGAATTTTCCATATTCCACAAGCCAGTTTGGAAAATTTGTTTTGACGAATATTGATATTTTGTAGTTTCCATTCTGTATCATCAATAACTTTTGTAATGGCATATTTACTTGTCTTGTAAATGATTTTTTTCGTTTCAAAATCTTTGTCGGCAGCCTCTTTGTTATTTTTAGAACTTTCTAAAATCGTTAAGTTGCCCAATTTATATACATTTTTGCTAAATTCATCTTCAGTAAATTTTGTTTGCCAAATAGCAGGATAGCTTTCTGGTAATATATGCTCAATGGTGCCTTTGTCTGTATCAAAATCATATAGACATCCTCCATTCTCTTGAGATTCCAGATTATATAGAGTATATCGGAGTGATTTTTTATCAGTGGAATTGTTAGTGTTAAATTGTTTTAATGAAAAATAATGCTTGAACTTTTCATCATCAACATATATACTCTTTAAATCATTTAAAACACCCTGTATAGTCGGCTTAGGATTTCTATAAAGGTTAATCGCTGCTCTGCTATAGACTTTCTCCATCTCATTAGTTTGTAATTTTGCAATGACATTATATCTATAAGAAATAACAACAATAGCCTGGAGCAAACGTTTAAAATCATTACTACCCACTTCAAATTTTTCACAAGCAACCATTAATAGTGGTTTCCATTGAGTCACTCTAAACGTTTTTAATATGATTATTGCAGTGTGATTATCTTTATCAGTATTCCATAATTCATCACCTGGAGCCGCTAAAGCCATATAATTATATGCATAGAACTCCAATCTATCTAATAGTTCAAATACTGCTTTATCCAACTTAACATAATTTTTTATCTCTTTGAAGAGATATTCTTTTGATATTTGTTTGCGTGTAGCAACTAAATAGTAACGCAAGAAAGCTGGAAAATCTTTTAAACCAACAACATCGATTATCCTCTTCCATTGATTTTTTACCTGTTGAAGATCTATATCACTTTTTGCTACTAAAGAAAATAAATAATTTTTTAATAAGTCTGTAGAGGTCAATTCTACACCTCTTGAATTTAAAGTTTCAAAAACAGTATAAGCATTTAGTTCATCTTCAACAGTTATTTGAATAAACATCATAAGCTCACCTATATCATTATTCAAAAATGAGGCTAGTTTTGCTCCTGATATATCTTTGAAATGTTTTGAAACCCTATCTTTAAAAAAAACAAATGCATTCCACATTAATTTTTCAGAATCAGAAAGCTTACTAATATTTAATGGCTTTTTAAACTTCAGCAATCTACTTTGATAGAATGAATCATTATTTTCATTCAAAAACAATTTGCTGGAATATGAAAGAGAAGATGGGTCTTTCTGGCCGATATATTGAGTCATTAACAAATTTACTCTTTCCTTATTTTCATTTTCCTCAATTTTATTTTCAACAAGTAGTTCTATCTCACTTATTATTGCAAGGACTAAAATACTTAATGTGGTAAATCGTTGCTGCCCATCTATAATCAGAAAATCTTTACTGTCATTACTTTGTAGGACGATTGAACCCATATAATGCATTTGTTTGGATTCAACAGCGATCTCAATATCATTCCATAGATCTTCCCAGTTATCCTGAGTCCAAGAATAATCTCTTTGAAATTGCGGAACACGATATATATTACTGCTATTAAAAATGTCATTTAGACTAACTGTTCTTGTTCCTAATAAATTTTTTGTTGCCATTTTTCTTTTTATTAAATTATTATACTATTTATTGTAACAGGGATTATCCAAGTTGATAAAATATAGCATATCTTCTGCATCTTATTCATACTCTTGCAATTCTATAGGAACAGTAATCCTATACTTAGGAACATAACCCCCATTTTTCACCAGTTGAAGTTTTGAAGTTCCGAGCTCTATTGTGTTTAAATTAAGATATTCAAACCATTGATGATCGGCTTTTTCTGCCATGTATAGAAACATTCGTTTGACTCTTAAATTATCTGTGTTCTCCAATAACTTTTGCAATACTTTAGGACGGAGTGTGGTCAGGTTTTCCATCACATGGTATAAATCCATATATGAATACCGTTTGGGAGCTATCAACAAACACTCAAAAAAGGCTTGCTCATGCGAAGATACCTGTGTGTTTGGATACTCCGGTTTGTAGTTCATTAATTTCGGCTTAGGAAGTGATTCTGTCGAGAAAAACTCTAATGTATAACCGAAATCATAGCTTTTTAGCCAATCAGGAACAACTTCTTGTTTCGGATGTATGATGGTTATTGTAGCTCTTCCCATAGGAATATAGTGAGCATGACCTGTTAGTTCAAAAGCAGAAAGAGCACCTATATGGAAATTCTTATTTAACTGTCTGTTATAACTCTCTAAAGCACCAAATAGGGTTGGCTTATCGCCTGTACGATACATCACACCTTTAGACAATGAGGATAACCAACCGGAATCTCTGTATTTCTTCACAAGTTGATCGGAATATCCGTTTTCCTTTAACCATGAAGAAAAGTACAACTCTTCAGGATTGCTCTTTTGCAATAGTTGGTTGATTTTATTTTTGTTTTCTACACTCATGGTTTATAATTGCGAATTAAATTCAACTTCAAAGTTATGGTTTTCTACATAAACCACCAAAGCATGGTTGAGTTTGTTTTGCTATTCTATACTTTGGGTATAGAATGAGGGCAAACTCGCTTTCGATAAAATGCCTCAGAAGCTTCTTTTTTAGGAAGAGGCAATTTCATTCTCTTTATTAGGAATTTCAGAATACATTGTGGGGGTATTTAACTCTCTCTGCTCTGGCCTAAGGTCTTGCCCTGACTCTTGCCTCGCAGCATAATTAGACCTCGCAGACTGTACTTGAATCTATTACAATTCATGACATAAGGGTATGTCATATTTGAAGTGACACACCCTCTTTCTTTTGACTACCAAGTTATAACCTTATCTACAATCTCTTGTTGCTCAGATACTGTGCGTCTAAGATAGATGCGAGTTGTCTCAATACTCTCATGTCCCATTAAATCTGCTAACAGAGAAATGTCATTGAATTTTTCCAAAAAAAATTTAGCAAAACGGTGACGAAATGAATGTGGATATACTACTTTCTCATTCAGTCCATACTTCACAGCATAGTTTTTCAGTTGCTGGGCTATCGGACTTGTTTTTCACATCACTTACAAGAACTTAACCCTATCAGCTAACTGCAGAAAATAATCATTCGACCAGATATCCAATTCTTTGGGATTCTGAATAAATGGAAGTACATCACGTTTCACCATAGCAATGTCAGTAGAAGAAAGTCTTTCTTTTAGCATAGTGGTAAAGTCCTTCTTATCCATATCCATACCGTTAAACTCTTTGGCTCTGATTTGTAGATGGGCAAAATCGAGTGAAACATTATGCCGTACATACCATTCAAAATCGTACCAGTCTCGACCTTTTACCCGAGTTTTCCAATTACGAAATAACAAAGCGTGCATCTTTCCTGCATATAAATCGGGAAGAGTAAAACAACGGGTCATAAATGAAAAAGGCATCAACGACAGTTTCTGCTCTGTAGTAAACCCAAGAGGTGGATCAATATCAACCTCTATCTTGATTTTTAAATCTTTTTCCGTTTTGAACTTAACGTCATATATTGCCGTGTCATCCTTTAAAAAGGCCGATTCAACTTTTGTTTCTTTCTTCTTTTCCTTGCGAGTAATAACAATATCACGACCTGCTGCTTTGAATTCATCTATAATAGCAGGAAAATAGCTTTCCAGATCAAACGTCTCATCTTTTCCGACAAGAGAGAAATCCATATCTTCGCTGAATCGAGGAAGCTCATGAAAGATTCTCAAGCAAGTACCTCCATAAAAAGCCGCCTTATCGAAGAATCCTCCACGGTATAATCCCGCAAGCGTTATTTCTTGCATTACTTCGTGTATTGCATTTCTCTTTTGCTCATTAGTTTTTATCTCGTATCTCGAGAGCATTTGTTCAAATATGTTCATGATTCTAAGAAATTTAATAAGATTTGTAATGCTTCCTTTTTCTTCCCGACTTCTAAACACTCTTTTACAATATTAAAATCTATCACCTCTAAGCTGGACATATCAAACCGCAAATCTTCTTTTAAGTAAGCCACTAAAGCTTTTTCTGACTGTATTCGCAAGTGTGGCGTTGTGGTAATCATATCACATAAAGCCTTTTCGGGGGTCGCTATCAGGAAAGTATATCTGTTTTCAATTGTTTCCTGCTTTATGCCAATGGCGTAATAAGCATCGTTTGTTGTTATGTATTCGAAATTGGCTATCGAATTCTCAAAGGACTTTGAGCGATTGGTTGTCAAGGAGCGAACAGTATATACTTGTTCAGGAATCAATCCGTAATAGCGCAAAGCACTCTCCATAGAAACATAAGATGGACCATATATATGATTCGCAATCAGTTCTAGGGATAACAGTTGCTTGCTTACTTCGGGTGATACAACATACATTCCTCTTTTCAGTCGGATTATCTTTCCTGCCTGTTCAAGATTGGCAATCTTGTTTCGGGGGGAATGATAACCTACAAACAGCGAACGTAATACCGCATAGTCAACCGGTATTATGCCTAATTGTTCTAATTCTTCCATATTTCATGCGTAATTGACGAACAAATATAGTAATTTTTGCACACTTAGTTGAATAAAAAAAGAATAACTGCGCAAAAATTGCTAAACCAAACCAAAATATATCCAAATCGGTGACAAACCCACTGCTCTATTGGTTTTCATACTCCATAAGTCTGGACGAGCATTATGTCTTGAGGTAAATTCAGTCCTATCTCCATTAAGAGTTATTCTTATTGCAATAGGTAGTTCACCATTTTATCTTTTCTTAATTGGAAGTTTACTTTAAATGTTGTTTTTGCCATAATTTTTGCAGTTTTAGATGTTAAATTGGTGGCAAAGTCAATTAACTATAAATTGCTACCCAAACTCTTTCTTTGGAAGTATAAATTAATTAATCTGATTTTGGTATCGATTTTCATTAACTATCTGATAATCCGCACCATACATTTCAATTACACACAAACAAAAAGACCCTCGGAACTTCCGAAGGTCTTCTTTGTGCGGCTGAAGGGACTCAACCGTTATTTAGCCTATGTAGCTGATTTTCAGTTAATTGTATATTGCTCGACAATGAGACTGCACAAAATGACTGCACAAAACAGCTGATTCCAAAGAACGATTATTGATTTTTGTTGGGGCAAATATGCAACTAAATTTGAAAACAAACAATCATTCGCAAGAAAATAAATATCAGTAAGATAGAAGAATTTTTGAAAAATTTGGAGGTAATTACTTTCAAAACCACAAACTAACTGCACAAATTACAGAACAAACAAACAAAGCAAATCAAAGCCACCCAGCCAACATAAAGAAAAAAATAAGAGGGTGGGTACTTCCTCCAGTACGGATACTATATATAAATTCCACCCGTTTTTTCTGAATTTCGTTTTTTTAGATAGATTTTCATCGCAAAAAAATGGTATCAAAAACGAGCCAACCGATAACCAAAAGCACAGAAAAGCAACCGCCATTTGAAGACATTTCAGCCTTTTTAGGGTCATCCTCATCTTCATCCTCATCCTCAAACCAATCCGTTAGTTCATTTGTATTCTGGTGGTAGTCGAAGTCTTCCCAGTCGTTGTTATCGTCCATTTCTTATTCTTTGCTATTGGAATGTATTATAGCATTCATCAACGAATTTATTTCATTTGCTTTTGACGCATTGCTTCCTAAATTAAGACCGACTTGTGGAGTTGCTATACTATTTATCCCGACATATACGGTATATGTTGTCCTATCAGGCTCTCTAAGCACTTGAGTTGTGGTTTTGACATTATATTTTTTCCCCATTCCCCACAAAATCTGCTCCTCTGCTAATTCGTATTCATCTGGTTTTGTTATGTGTTTCTCAGCTCCTCTAATTGTTTTTGTTTCTATTTTACAAGAAATAATGTCATCAAAAGAATATCTTTCGTTATAGATGAACACTACTCGACCTTTCTCATATACATATATTTGGTCTTCTTCGCCAATAGTAAAGTTTATTGTTTTCGTGAGCTTACCAAACTGGCTTTCTCTTTCCATAATTTCTTTAGCCCATGCTTCTTTTCGCATTTCTATTCTTTTCTTCCTTTCTTCTGCTTTCTTCTGCTTTTCTTCCTTTTTTAGAACTGCATCCTTATCATAAGATGCAAACAAATGAACTAAGGTTATTACAACAACAAAAACAAAAACAATAAGCAATAAATCTATAATATCCATATCATTTAAAGACCCACTGTTCCCAAGTGAGCTTTAATAAATAATGAAAGCGTGGGAACTGTAGCCATCACTTTATCAGAGGCTCTGGA
The DNA here is from genome assembly GCF_010501015.1 of Bacteroides sp. 214. Taxonomy (GTDB): domain Bacteria; phylum Bacteroidota; class Bacteroidia; order Bacteroidales; family Bacteroidaceae; genus Bacteroides. The sequence continues at coordinate 63,563 of NZ_QVML01000006.1, forward strand.
CTGCCCAACAACAAGCAATAACAACAGCCCACGCCCTTATCGTATATTTGAAATATACAACTGGACGTAAGCCGTTCGTTATCATCTTTGTTGTTTGGAATTGTCCAGATTCCTGATATAAGATAATATCTAAACGCTTACTAAGTAAATACACCTCATCGTTGAGGCTCTGCAAAGGTAGTGGAATATGTTAAAATTTCAAACCTATGTAAGCGAAATTTTCTATTCATAAACGAATTAAAAATTAAAATATTTAGAACAATGAAGACATTAAATTTTAGACTACGGTCGTTTGTTAGCGAATTGAAGAAAAAGTACGGCTACACCATTAACAAATCATATCGGTCAATCGCTACCGATATTGAGGGATTAAGCCACGTAACCGTTAAAACGTATTTGTATCAATTAGAACAACTGGGGTACATCAGAATTGAAAACAAAGGTACTCACAGGCAAATGTACATCTTTACGGACAAATTTCAAAATTATGAAGATTAATGAGTGAAAAAACATCAAACAATACATTGTCATTGGATTGTGCAACATTAACGGGTTGGTGTGTTGCAGTTGAAACAAGAGTAACCGAGTGGGGCGAAATTAAGCTAAAACAAGGAGAATTAGATTTATGGAAGTTTCTCAGTAACATAACAGCAAAATACAAAGTTACCCGAATAGTAGCTGAAAGCATATTTTTATCTAAAAATGTGAAGACATTCCAACGGCTTGCAAACTATCACGGTGTATTAAATCTTTATTGCCAGTTACACAACATAGAACTAATAACAAAAGGCTATCAGCCTACAGAATGGAAACGAGCATTAATAAGAGACCCGTTCGCAAGCAAAGACAAAATAAAAGACTACATCAATAAAAGGCTAAGAACATGTATTCAATCCGACAATATAACGGACGCAATAGCAATTCTTTTTGTGTGGTTGAAAAGGCAATGTAGCAAGTGACTGGTATTTATTATATATAATAGTATAATAAATACCTAAAAATATAGTCTATCATTTAGTAGCGACATAGAGACATCATATCTATACGGAAAACGGCAAAAAAGCCCTCAAATGTTACTACTAAATGATAGCAACATCAAACATAAACACAAACCAATGTTACTACTAAATGATAGCAACATAAAAATAAAAAATTAATGAATAACGACATCATATTACTATCAGTCCTAACAGCACAGGAATACACGACCCTGCAACTAATACATCACATTAGAGAGAAAATAAAATCATCATCAAGTCAAAAAGAAGAGCCAAAATTCACACTACAGCAAAATTACATAAAGTCATTTTTAGGCTTTTCTCCTAATACGGTGGTATCAGCTATAGACAAACTGTGTACACTTAAAATTATATCCGAAATATCAAATAAATACGGAGAGTGCGCTACATACCAATTTAACGTAAAAGAGTACCGTTCACTAATTAATAAAGCAAAGAAACAAGAGCGTACAATAATAACAGGACGTAAAAAAAAGACTAAACAAATAATATCAGCCGAAACCGCATTAAACCGTATTGTAGGAAAAAGCATAATTAAGAACAGGCTACAACAAGATACATAGAACCCTATCTGCGTGGCAAAATGCACAAGAAGCAAGCAACAAGCAATGAATTATTTTAACAACAGCTTTTAGCTTCACTGTTTCGGAAATTAGGCACTTTCTCTATAAAAGGGTAGCTTTCCCAGTTAAAAAAAGAAAGTGTCTTAAAACGCAAATAAAACGCCTCCTTGCTCAAACAGTAAAGAGGCGTATCTATTATTTACCTATAAAGCCTTTCGGTTAGAGTTCTTGCAACAACTCTTTTTTACAATCATCATCAACATCATCCCAAACATTTAATACATAGTTATAATCCATTAAAAGGCATACAGTGTCTACAAACAGCTTCTTAAATAGTGGGTATGCCTCCAGTTCGTCTATATAGTCATCTACACCGTACACCTTCACGGGCTTGTTGTACTTTACTTCCATATCAATTATAAATTCTATTAGAGGTTCATTGTAGCTTGCTTCATGCTCAACCAAACAGAACACCGATACATCTTCAATATCAGCAAAAACGCCCTTAAAAGAGCTTTCTATAATCGTTTCAATTTTCATATTACTTCTTATTTGCGTTATAATAATGTTTTTCTAACATCTTTACGGACGTGCCACCGTGTTTGGCTAATTCGATAATATTCGTTCCTTTGGCGTTAACTTTATGCGTAAATGTAGAGCGTCTAAATACGTAGGTAGTCAGCTTGTCTATTTCTTGTGGCTTAATTACGTCTTGAACCTTAGATAAAAAATTGTCTATTTTCTCAATCAATCGTTGTTTGCGTAGATACCATTTATTGAAGCTATCTACATCATCCATTTGCCAGTCTCTTTGATTGATAGCAAAGGGGAATATATAGCCTTTAGTAGATTTACCAGCATACTTGTTGATTATTGATTGTGCCGTTTTAGTTATTGGAACGTTTACAACTGCATTTTCTAACTTGTCGCCTTTATAGTTCTTCTTCTTTATCGGAATATATAGAATACATCTTTCTCCATTATCTATTACAATATCTTTCTTTTTCAAAACAACAACATCACAAGGGCGTATCATCATCTCATACATGAAAATACAAAAGTCACGATATAGTTCTTTATAATACGTTGAGTTACTTCCAGCCCACGCAATTAAAGATAAATCTAAATCAACAAACCGTTGATACTCTTTCATAGATAAAGCAGCACACAATTTTTTTTGTTTGGCTCTTTCGTGTGCTTGAAACGAACCCTTTATACTTCTCATATATGGGTAGGTTAATTTAATGCGTGGCATATCCTTTTTTAGAGTTTCGTTGTAGTATCGGGTTGTAGTCTTAAAGCGTTTCATTAACGGCACGTAATTAACACCGTTCAATTTGTCGTTGATATACGAGCCAAATGCTTCAAAATGTTCATCCGAAATACTCGCAATAGGAACATTGATAATACTTCCCTCGCTTTTTAACTTATTCAGCAAGGTAATGTATAGCCGGTAGTTAGTGGACGGTAAACCGTCTTTAGAGTTCTTTAGCTCTTCAATCAAAACATTAAGGTACTCTCCAAAAGTTAGCACCCTTTCAGTACATTTAGCCTCAACCTTAGCGGCTGTTTCGTTGAGGCTGTCACTAAATAACTCTTTTGGGGTTGTTGGCTTGCACGTATCAATCAATCGTTGATAGTGTTCTTTCATTAACTGCAATACATTGTTGTTCTGTATTGCTTGCTCGGTGGGTTCGTTGAAGCATTGTAGCTTCTTCTCCCAGCTGCTCCAATTAGGATTGGTTAGACCTTGAACTTCTTTGTAACATCTTGTAGAAGTTCCTTTGAGTGTCGCACATAAAGAAAAACGACTGTCTTTAAAAGAAAAAGAAAGTTTGATGTGTTCCATTTTTATAGGAATTAAAATAAAAAAAATGGAATCTTAGTTGAAACTGCACAAAACGACTGCACAAAATGACTGCACAAAATAACTAACAGTTTCAACCCATGCTGATTATATAGCCGCAAATGAGTAACCTCTAAAAGTTTGCGTTGCAATTTACAACTCCTTGTAAATCAGCTACATAATAGCTCAATTTTGGGAAAGAAAGACGTTACCTTGAACTTTCAAAATAACGTCTTTGTGCGGCTGAAGGGACTCGAACCCCCACGCCTCTCGGCACCAGATCCTAAGTCTGGCGTGGCTACCAATTACACCACAGCCGCGTGGTTTTTTCTATAGCGATGCAAAGATAGAAAGTTTTTCTTATCCGACAAATTAATTTTGAGATAAAGTAAGTTGAAAAACAATGAAAGCTTTATGGAGGTTCTGTTTTTGCCAATGAGACACTCTCTGTTTTTTTCAGTATTATTGGGTACAATAGCTCTTTCAGCTTCTTCTTTTCGTGATTTTTTTCTATAAACATATAGATATAACTCAACGCTTTATGGATATAACTCAATGCTTTATGACGACAACTTCAGGAGTTATCGTCATAAAGCATTGAGTTATGCGCAGCCTTTGTGTGATTATAGCCGACAAATGCATTTAAATAAAACGTTGCCTTTAAGTAATGTTTTTTGCGACTGTTTTCTGTATCACATCTGACTGTTTTCCGATTAGTTTCTGACTGTTTTCTTAACACAAAAACAGTCAGAAATTGGTTGTGAAGACCCTGTGAAGGATAAAAGAGGGGGCCTTCACGCGTAACTCGTTTACAATCATCTAATTACAGTGATATGTGAATGTGAAGACCTATTTCGTGAAAATTGAAAACCAGGAGGATATCTTGCTAATTGGGAGTCGGTGTTGAAAGTAATAAAATAGCTTTTTCTATAAGTGTATCAATTCCCTTACTTTCATCGCCACCCAACAGATTGATAAGTACATCCGGCTCTATACCATCTTCAATACATTCCATGTTTAGACCATAGTGGGGACTTGCCGAAAAACGAACCGACCAACCGTTGGGGAGCTCGGAAGTGAAGGGGAGTCCTGATCCGCCACCAGTTATTCCGCCTACAGTAGTTACTTGTGGTAGGCATCTCATGTTGTTTACAAAGTCGTTGGCGGCACTATAGGTTTTGCGGTTGGTAAGTACAACTACCTTCTCCTCGAACCGTACGTTTTTGCTTGGCTCAATGTATATAGCAGTAGGGCTGGAGAAATCATTGTGCCCTTTGCCGGTTTTGTGACGCAGATATCCGGTTAGCGTTTTTCTGTTGGCAAAACGCGCTGCAAGTCGTCTGTCTATACTGATTGAACCTCCGCCATTGTTGCGCACATCCACAATAATCCCCTTACAGCGTTGTAGAATATGGAACATAGCATCTAGCTCCTTGGTTTCTACATCATAAGCAAAGCTTCCTACGTAGATATAGCCAATATTGCCTTCCAGAATAGCGTACGAGATGTCTCCTAATGAGCGCACCCCACTTCCCATATATTTTCGTATCAGCATTTCATTAAAATTACTGGGATAGTTGCTATACCAATCCCAGCAACTAGATTGGTTGTCATACCCGTAAAGATTGACATGTCCGTCTTGTAGCTCATTAAGCATATCGCTGAATCGGTAAAAGAGGTCGGACTTATACATGTTGGGAGTTATTATTGCTTGGTATTTTTCGTAGATTTCATTCCAGTCTACCTCTCTTCTTCCATGAAAGCAGTAGCGTTCATCAATGATTTTCCATAGTTGTTCGAAGTTACCTTGGGGCGTATTTGGAAATTCTGTTTCGCCGATGCAGCCCGACATATTAATAAGGTATAGCAAGGCGCAAGCAAGTGATATGTGACAAAACCTTCTCATAGCACTCAATAAACAGAAGATGGTGTGGGAAGCAAGTTGTTTTTACGACGAATGCGATACAACTCTTTCACAAAACCTACCATGAAAGTATGGCTATAGGTGTGTGTTCTGATATGATTGATGCTTGATTGCTGCACATCCCACAAATAGCTAAATCGCAATGTGGAGTTTCCCAATGGAATGTCGGCAGAGAGTAGCTGACGGATGGATGGTTGATTATGTAAGGAAACAAAGCGAATAATACCATCGGTATTGCCTAGCGTAAATATCTCATAGTACGACTGTCCGTAATGGGGTGAAAACATAAATCCGGCAACGGGCGAATTGGCTTGATAGCGTAGCGTGATAGGCTTTTTCTTTATCTTTAAGTGCCAAATAAGCATAACCGAAGCATCCAGATTGATATAAGCTCGCACAGAGGCAGGGTTGTTGGAATTGTGTAGGTTATAAACAAACCCTCCATTGAAATCGCCCAATCCTCCGGTTAGTATCTTGAAGTTGTTTGTTACACGAAACTGATAATGCAGCCCATAGTTCCAATTAAATAGCCCCGAGAAAGTGTTGTTGTTGTCTGCACGGTTGTGCGTATAGCCAACATTTGCCTGAAAAAGGCTTTGTAGCGAAACATTTCCATCGAATAGTTTCGTCATTCGCATCGTTTCGCTCATCATACGAAAGTCTATACCTTTGTACTCTTGCGGGGAAAGGTATGTGTCGAACACACTGGCATAGCCAATTCCGTAAGATTTGGTGCGAATCTGATAATCTGTACTTGAAGTAATAGCCTGCGCATATAGCGTAGTTGGAACTACCCAAGAGAGGAAAAAGAATCCAACCGTTGCTATGTACAGTTTCATATACTATAGGCGTTTAGAACAATCGCATTTGTCCGGTAATCTCGTCAATAATGTCATTGTCGCTCTTGCCGTCATCGGGATCTAAGATTTCCGGTTCATCTTCAGGAGGTGTTGTTTCTTTGGGTACCTCAGGGAAACGGATAGGTTCGAGTTCGTTGATGGCCTTTACCTTAAAGGTAGTCATGCGCTTGCCCTTTGCCTTGAAGCTTCTTATTGGAGTAAATTCGTCGGCGTCAATAATCAATGGTTCGCGGAAGCTATCATTACCACCGAATATCACTTCAAAACGTGGGTAATACACTTCTGTCAGACAAATAAGTTTGCTGTTTTTGTTTTCGCCAATGTAATTGTTCTTGCGGGAAGTGGCATCCAATACAAATCGCTTAAGATACGGAAGCTTCTTCTGATCAGCATCATAAAGCGCAGCAGTCCATACTTTATTCGAATTGTATTTTTCGATAATACGCAGCGAACTGTCATAATGGTTACTCAACTCGAAATTAGTGGTGTAGAAATCACCATTGTTATCGATTACTAAGATACTGTCGCTTGTGTTGAACTCTCCTAAGTAGTCGCCGCGCCCATCATAGTTGAGGCGGAACACATCCCGGTCAAACCACACTTTACGACCACCCAGCGTAGAGCCTCCTCGCTGTTTTAGCGTTATTTTGTGTACTTCGTTTCTTGTGAGGGTGTTACCTCTTGAATTTCTTCCCTTAATGGGCACTTTAGCAAAGTCTTTCTCCAGGAATATCTGACGTAAACGCGGAATAGGCTTCAGCGTCACTTTAATAATTTCCGCCTCACCGTTGGGATTGGCAGAGAAGTAAGAAATTCGCGAGCCTTTTTTGCCTTGTGTAACATCATATTCACGGTCGCGTATCATCGACGTTACAGAGAATCGCTTAACATAGTGTGCTCCTCCTTCGCCATCCTTATAGGCTACATTATAAATGGTGCGACTGTCGTTCTTCTTGAATATACTAATATGTAAAATGTTCTTGCCTACAAACCTCTTTTCGGCAACACCGGTAATGACATATTTGCCATCTTGATAGAAGATAATTACATCGTCCAGATCGGAACAGTTGTCGATGAATTCGTCTTTTTTGAGAGAAGTTCCTATGAATCCTTCTTTGCGATTGATATAGAGCTTTTCATTGGCTTCTACAACCTTTGCAGCTTCAATGGTGTCGAAGTTGCGAAGTTCTGTTCTGCGTGGAAAGTCTTTACCATATTTATTTTTCAGATTGGTAAACCACTTAATGGTATATTTTACAATATTTGCCAGGTGATGCTCTATTTGTTCTATCTCTCCTTTCATGCGCGCAATAGCCTCGTCTGCTTTTTCGGAATTGAATTTCAAGATACGCCCCATCTTAATTTCCATCAGTCGCAAAATATCTTCTTTAGTTACCTCGCGAATAAAAGTAGGGTAGTAGGGGGTTAGTCGCTCGTCGATGTGTTCGCAAGCAGCATCCATATTCTTTGCCTCTTCAAACTGTTTATCTTTGTAGATACGTTCTTCGATGAATATTTTTTCAAGTGACGAAAAGTGAAGTGCTTCTTCTATCTCTGCTTTTTGTATTTCCAGTTCACTGCGGAGTAGTTGCAAGGTGCTGTCGGTTGATCGTTTAAGTACATCACTGATTTTAAGGAAATGAGGTTTCTGATCATCAATGATACAGCAATTAGGCGAGATGCTTACTTCGCAGTCGGTAAATGCATAAAGCGCGTCAATGGTTTTATCTGACGAAACACCCGGAGCCAGATGTACCAGGATTTCTACTTCGGCAGAAGTATTGTCATCTACTTTGCGTACTTTAATCTTTCCTTTTTCTACAGCACGGAGTATAGACTCAATCACGCTGGATGTTGTTTTCCCGTACGGAATCTCACGGATTGCTAATGTCTTATTATCTACCTTGTCTATCTTGGCACGTATCTTTACACTACCTCCACGTTCGCCGTCATTGTATTTACCTACATCAATAGAGCCACCCGTCTGAAAATCGGGATATAACTGGATTTCTTCGCCTTTAAGATAGCTTATCGAAGCATCGCAAAGTTCATTGAAATTATGTGGTAGTATTTTCGAAGAAAGTCCTACAGCAATACCCTCTACGCCTTGTGCTAGTAGTAATGGGAATTTTACAGGTAACGTGACTGGCTCTTTGTTTCTGCCATCGTAAGATAATTTCCATTCGGTAGTTTTGTTGTTGAATACCACTTCGAGAGCGAACTTAGATAAGCGTGCTTCGATGTAGCGCGGTGCGGCTGCACCATCACCGGTAAGGATATTACCCCAGTTTCCTTGGCAATCTATCAGTAAGTCCTTTTGCCCAAGTTGTACCAACGCGTCACCAATAGAAGCATCACCGTGGGGATGGAATTGCATCGTGTGTCCCACGATATTGGCTACTTTGTTGTATCTTCCGTCATCCAATCGTTTCATAGAGTGAAGGATGCGACGTTGCACTGGCTTGAAGCCATCAATGATATGCGGAACAGCACGCTCTAAAATTACGTAAGAAGCGTAGTCCAGAAACCAATTCTGGTACATTCCACTCAATTGGTGTTTTACATTTTCTTCTTGTTTGCCCGCCGGCTTGTATTCTGAAACTCCCTCTGGCTTATCATCTACGTCACTCATAACTTCAAATCTCTATTTTAATGCGTATTTTAACAACAAATCATCTTTTTTCACGGCTATATATTAAGATGTAAAGGCAAAAATACAAATTTAATTGAAAAAAGCGTTTACTTTGCAGATTAATTAAAACAGGAATACCTCACAATAAGACATATATGGCACAAGAAGATGTTTTTAAGAAATTAGTTTCGCACAGTAAAGAGTATGGATTTGTTTTTCAGTCGAGTGAAATATACGATGGGCTGAGCGCAGTTTACGACTATGGGCAAATGGGTGTAGAGCTGAAAAACAATATAAAGAAATATTGGTGGGACAGCATGGTGTTGTTACACGAAAATATTGTAGGAGTTGACTCCGCCATTTTCATGCATCCCACTATATGGAAAGCATCTGGTCATGTGGATGCGTTCAACGATCCATTGATTGATAATAAAGACTCTAAAAAGCGCTATCGCGCCGATGTGCTTATCGAAGACCAACTGGCTAAGTACGACGAGAAAATAGATAAAGAAGTGGCAAAAGCTGCCAAACGATTTGGTGAAGCCTTTGACGAAACTCAGTTTCGCGCTACCAATGCTCGTGTGTTGGAAAACCAAAGCAAGCGTGAAGCTTTGCACCAACGTTTTGCAAAAGCGCTCAACGATAACAATCTTGACGAGCTTCGCCAGATTATTGTTGATGAAGAGATAGCTTGCCCTGTATCGGGAACACGTAACTGGACTGAAGTTCGTCAGTTCAACCTAATGTTCTCCACCGATATGGGTTCAACAGCAGATGGTGCTATGAAGATTTACCTGCGTCCTGAAACTGCACAAGGAATTTTTGTGAACTATCTTAATGTACAGAAAACCGGTCGCATGAAAATACCTTTTGGTATTGCACAAATAGGTAAAGCTTTCCGTAATGAAATTGTGGCGCGTCAGTTTATTTTCCGTATGCGCGAGTTCGAACAGATGGAAATGCAATTCTTTGTACGCCCCGGTACTGAACTCGAGTGGTTTGCCAAATGGAAAGAGATGCGCTTGAAATGGCATAAAGGGCTTGGATTTGGCGACGATCACTACCGCTATCACGACCATGATAAATTGGCACATTACGCAAATGCTGCTACTGATATAGAATTCCTAATGCCTTTTGGCTTCAAAGAAGTAGAAGGTATTCACTCACGTACCGACTTTGACTTGAGCCAACACGAAAAGTTCTCGGGTAAGAGCATCAAGTACTTTGACCCCGAATTGAACGAATCCTATACTCCATACGTAGTCGAAACAAGTATTGGTGTAGACCGTATGTTCCTAAGTATACTTTCTGCTTCGTATTGTGAAGAGACTCTAGAGAATGGTGAATCGCGTGTAGTGTTGAAGCTTCCTGCTCCACTTGCGCCGGTAAAACTTGCAGTGATGCCATTAGTAAAGAAAGACGGACTTCCTGAAAAAGCGCGCGAAATCATTGACTCGCTTAAGTTCCAGTTCAATTGTCAATATGACGAAAAGGATAGTATCGGTAAACGATATCGTCGTCAAGATGCTATTGGTACACCTTACTGCGTAACTGTTGACCATCAAACATTGGAGGACAATTGCGTGACGTTGCGAAATCGTGATACCATGCAACAAGAACGTGTGGCTATCTCCGAATTGAGTAATATTATTGCCGACCGCGTAAGTATTACCAGTCTATTGAAATCATTAGTATAACAAGACTCCACTATGAATAAATTAATCGGTTTATTTTCCTTATTACTCGTATTTACACTCTTCTTTGCTTCTTGTGAAGAAACTTCGGAGGTTGACAAATATGCCAACTGGAGGGAAAGAAACGAAGCCTTTATCGATTCGTTGGCACGAACTTATGACACCGATCCCGAGTTGTTTCGTTTGCGAGACAGTCGCGATCAAAGTCAATATGTTTATTTCAAGAAAAGAGTAAGTGTAGACGAAGGACAGTCTCCGTTTCTAACAAGTAAAGTTACTGTGTTCTATCGTGGCATGTTGATTAATGAGGCTGTGTTTGCTGCTGGCGGTCAGAAATACTACACAAGTTTGTATAAATCGTTGGACGTATTTGATACTAACTTTAAAGGAAATGCTCCGGACTTCAATGATACACCTACTCTCTTCTCGGTAGCTGGTGTTGTCAATGGCTGGGTAGAAGCGCTTCAGCATATGAAACCGGGAGAGCGCTGGGAAATCTATATTCCTTGGAGAAGCGGTTATGGTTCTTCGGAGTCAGGAGCTATTCCTGCCTATTCTGTGCTGATGCTTGATTTAACACTTGTCGATGTAGATTTGTATCCATAAACATTTGGGGCGTTTAATACACCCTCACCTTTTCCCTGATACTCTTTCCCGGTGCTTCCACTGTAATTATGTAGGTGCCGGGCTGTAGGTCGGAAGTCTCTATCGTAACAGAACTTCCGGCTGTTTTGTTATTATACAGCTGCTCACCACTTAACGCGAACATGCTAATGGATAGTGTGGGGTAGTATGTTGTCAGATTGATAGTAAGCAACTCTCCGCGTTTCACAGGGTTAGGGAATACATAATTTGTGCGGTTCTTCTCTGTGGTGCTACCCTCTTCAATACCTGTAGGCGTGATTGCTGCTGCAAAGCGAGACAGCAGTCTAATGTATGCTACCTGATACCCTCCCGATGGTTCGGTAATTTCCCATGAGTTCAGTGGCCACGAAGTGTTGAAGTCTTTGTACATCTTAGCAGCGGGTTCGCCCTTAGGTACAGACTCAGAACTACACAAACTGTTGTTGGCTGTAGAACCGCAACTGCCTGGGCAGCAAGCATCTATGGTGTAAGAACTGTTGGGACCGCCCGCTAGGTAACCCGGCGCCGGACCGTAGGCAGATGTGCCCACCTTATCCCACGAGGTGCTGAAGTGAGAGAACCAAGTGTGGTATATTTCCGTCAGGCTTTTTGAGGCACCGTAGCTACTCATGTTAGTAAGGTAAACCATGCCAAAGGGATTTACGCCATGTATGTAGTGCAGGTAGTCTTCGGAAGCGGTAAGGTAGGCGCTGCTTTTGGCTGGTTCCAGATTGACGCTTGCAAGGGTGGAGAAGGTTACTCCATACGTGCTTTTATACTGGTTAGAACCCCAATTGTACTCTTTGATGAATGCTCGGTAGCCATCTGTGCCCAACGCACCACAATAGTCGGCACTTTTGTTGAACGAGGTGATGAGTGCTGTACGGATATCCGCTATTATGGTTGCTTTGGCATAGGGGGCGTTGATGTATCTAAGGAACATCTGGTGCTGGCGGCTTCTGTATTGGTCTACAAAGTTGCTCCAAAGGAACATGGGAAACTGCTTGTAGTTGTCTTCGAACACAGCAAGGTAGCTTTCCTCACCAGTTAGCTCGTACATGTACAGTCCTGCCAATACTCTGTTCTCCAGTCGGGTATGTGTATCTTCGCTCTCTTGGTCTCCTGCGCCAAGTCCCAATGAATTATTGGTTGAGCTATTGTTGTGAAAAAACACGTTTGGGTTGGCTTCTGCCCATTGCCATGCTTTGATAGCTGCTTCTTGCAACTGGTTGGCGTAGGTGGTAAGCCCAATGTTGCGGTAAACCACTGCACCTAGTGCGAAGGCCTTTACCGAGGTTATGGTGGCTATGGTGTTTGCCGGACCATATAGGCTCTGTCCTGTGGCAGCCGATGGTGGCGATGCATCTGCCAATCCTACAACACTAAGTACGCTGCCATTTGCCTCTTGCATCCTCAGTAGCCAGTCCATACCCCACTTAGCCTCGTCCAGAATGTCGGCTATACCATTGCCTGATTCGGGTATGTTGTAGTCGTCGGCCCACACATCGGGGGTCTCCATGTATGCCAGCAACATCTCTTCCACATAGTTGGCTGTCCAAGCGGAGTATTTGTTATAGTCGCCGGCATCATACCATCCGCCGTGCAGGTCGCGTTCGGTGCTGGCATCGTTTTTTTTGTTGTACAAGCGGCAGTTTTTGTCTTGCAATGCACCTACGTGACTGGCACCATCGGCCCATCCTGTTCCGGCATGTAAAGCTGTTTTAAGGCATCCTGCCCGTTGGTAGAAAAACATCTTCACGGCAGCCTTTAGTATGGGGTTATATACGTCGTTGGCAATGGCAAAGGTGTAAGAGCATACATTTCTCTCTACATCCAGCACATAGTACTTACCGGGTTCTTGCAGCGCGGAGAAGTCGAACCACCAAATTTTGTCGCCCGATGCAACGTCGGTAGCACCTCCTTTGAACACCACGGGGCTGCCTTCCAATACAGCGAGCTTGGTGTCGGCATTGACTACCCGATAGGTGCTACCCGGTGTAAACGTAGTGCCCTTGTCGGAACCCAATACCGGTTTTTTTATCACAGCTGTTTTTGTGGCTGTGGGTCTGTATCCAAACTGATCTATTGTTATCAGTCCTGTCTCCGTTTGCGAAGAAAGGGTGGTGGGTAGAAAGGCGAGGGCTACCAGTAAGTAGTGTTGCAGTGATTTTGTGCGTAAGGCGTTCATGGGCGATTGTGATTTTATGTATTACAAATGTAGTTGTTTTTTATATAAAGTAATAAAATGAGCCTCACTTATACTCAAAGTGAGGCTCATTTTACTTGAAAGTGAAGTTTATTTATATTCCGAATGAACTTTACTTTTGCAAAGGAAGAATCTCTATCCAGTAATCATCCGGGTCGGTGATGAAATAAAGGCCCATCTCCTTGTTCTCGTAAGCAATACAGCCCATCTCGCGGTGATATTCGCGCACAGCAGCATAGTCGCCCGGAACGCGTACGCATAGGTGGCTTTCATTATCGCCAAGTTCATAAGGTTCTTTGCGATCTTTTAACCAGGTTAGTTCCAGTAAAAAAGGCGATTGCCCGTCGGTGAGGTACACAAGTGTAAAAGAACCGTCCTTTGCTTCTTTGCGGTGATGCTCCTTAAAACCAATAGCTTGTTCATAAAACTTCATACTTTTCTCCAAGTCAAGTACGTTGATGTTGAAGTGATCAAATTTTGCTTTTACTTCCATAATCATTGTTTTTTATTGGGTATTTATTATTTGTTCGGTGTGTATAATGTCGATGAAATGGACATTTTTTGATTCCGCGTATATCTTAAAGGCATTTGCTTCTTCGTAGGCAGATCCAAAGTGCATCGGCAAAAACACACCGGTTCTTATTCTGTCTACAAATTGTTCGGCACCTCGCATGTAGTCTGTACCTATGCGTGCGTCTATAGGAAACATCACTAAATCTATTTGTGGAGCCACTTTGGCTATTATTTCCAGTTCTTTAAGGAAAGCGGTTTCTGCAGCGACAATCTCCTCGGGGGTAGATTCGTCTTTCCAGTGCCAATTGTTTAAATCACCGGCGTGGAATATACTTTTACCCTCGAGGTATATTAAGAACGAAACTCCAATATCCGTAGACCCAAAAGCCTCTATTTTCACCATTTCATCACTATAAACGTCGCCTTTTTGGATAAATATACCATCTTCCTTCTTGGCACGTTTATGCTTGAGTATGTCTTTTGAGAAAATATACGTGATGTTTGGTTTCTCTTCTTTCCACGTTAGCACCTCGCGATTGAAGTGGTCGGGGTGGAAGTGAGAAGCAAGTATGTAAAGCGGTTTCTTACAACGAAGTAACTGTTCGTGTACATAGCCATGCAGAGTATCCGTATCTTTGTAATAATCAATAAGTACTATGCAGCTCTCGGTTTCTATGGCAAACCCGCTGTGATATATATAAGTAATCTTCATATCTATTGGTTCTTGATAGCAAAAGTAAGGTTTTGGTAGAATAATCTCTTCATAATTCCCCAGAAAATGAGTACGTTTGTAATCTATTAATGTATATAAATATTGCTATGGGTATAGAATTGGGTAGGTACAATACGCTTAAAGTCGTGAAAGAAGTTGATTTCGGTATGTATTTAGATGGCGATGAGCAAGGCGAAATACTCTTACCCAGTCGTTACGTGCCCGAAGATTGTAAGGTTGGCGATACACTCGACGTGTTTCTCTACTTAGACAGTGAAGAACGATTAATTGCCACTACTCTGCATCCCGATGTTCAGGTAGGCGAGTTTGCGCTACTCGAAGTAGCATGGGTAAATCAACATGGGGCGTTTATGGATTGGGGCTTGATGAAAGATCTCTTTGTTCCTTTTAGCGAACAAAAAGCAAAAATGCAGCCTGGAGGGAGATACATGATACATGCGCACCTTGACGATGAAAGTTACCGCATTGTGGCTTCGGCAAAGGTGGAACGTTACCTCTCAAAAGAACAGCCCACATATAAACAAGGCGAAGAAGTCGAGATACTTGTTTGGCAGCGAACAGATCTTGGTTACAAAGTGATTGTGGAAAACCAATTTGCCGGACTCGTTTACGCAAATGAGTGTTACGAAGAAATAGAACCGGGCGAGAAACGGAAAGCTTACATTAAACAAATCCGCGAAGACGGGAAGATAGACATTAACCTGCAGAAAGCCGGTTACGAGCGGGTGGAAGATTTTTCTAAAACCTTGTACGATTTATTGAAAGAACGGGGAGGCTATTGCTCACTGAACGATAAAAGTGATGCGGATTTAATTTATCAAGTATTTGGCGTAAGCAAAAAAACCTTTAAGAAGGCAATAGGGGCACTATACCGACAGCAACTGATTTCGATTGAACCGGACGGAATCCGGGTGCTTCGGAAAACAAAATAAAGATGAGTTTACGCGCATGAAACGCCTATACATAATATTTATAGTTGTACTACTTGCCGTTACCGGCCTTCACGCAAAGGATGAAAACCCATTGCTCCAGCTCGTTGGCCGCAGTTATGCCGAGTATCACGATGCGTATATGCCTATCCTCAGCACTCATTTGCACGGCGATTCGTTGTCGCGGGTTAAACTCGTTAGGATGTTGGACGAAGTTGCTTCACTCGATAAGAGTGGCGAATGGCGTTTCCTCGAAGAGATTGCGCAGCACACCGTTCGCTTCTACGATAGCCGTAAAGGTGGTTTCGTATGGCGTGATTACTACAATGCGGAGAATTACACGCAGGCGATGCAAGACATTGCCGTTCGCGCGGGGGCAAAAGGTTGTCCATTGATTCGTATTTACGCCCTCTATCAGGCCGCCGAAGGTTATAATGTATTCGTTCAGGACTACGAACGGGCATTCGCTTGCTATCTGGAGGCTGCCGCTGAGCTTGAGAACGTCAGTACGCGCGATTTTCCGCCTCGTCCTCACATTTATAATCAAATTGCTGGACTGCATTACACTTTTAAGGAGTATAAAGACGCAGCAGTTTACTTCCGTAAGGTGACCGACGATCCTTTTGCGGGCGAATACAACTATTACTGTCCTGTTTATTCTGCTATGAACGGGCTTGGATTGTGTTATCGCAACGGTTATCAGGACTATGAACGTTCTGATTCGTGCTTTTTGTGCATTCGCGAGCAAGTTTCATCCGATGCAGACCAGAGTGCTGTGTGGACTGGCATTGTTGAGGCGAATATTGGCTACAACTATTATCTTAGGGACAATCTTGATGAAGCATTGGCTTGGTTGATTCCTGCTATAGAAAAAATTACACGACCAAATGATTTTGCTTTTCTTTCTGTGCGGGCAGTTAATGTAGCAGATATCTACCTCAGGAAGAATAACCCTGTGATGGCAAAGAAGTACATTGACATAGCGCTGGATTACCAAATACGTACTCAAATGCCCGAAAAAGATAGTCGGTTGTACGATGTGTTATCACGCTATTACACATATCTGGGCAATAAAACTTTGTCAAACGCTTTTCTGGATTCTACGCTCATGAGTGTGAAGAAGGAAAATGAAGCCTTTAGCGGACTCGTCTTACGGCGCGTGGAACAGCAACTTCGGTTTGCCGATCAACGTATTTATGAGAAAGAGATTAATGAAGAGAAGATACAAAGCCGATTTTATATGCAGATTGCGATTTCGGTCTCAATGGCGCTCGTCATTATACTTGCGTTGTTGGGTATGGTATTATTCTTCTACCGCAGACAGCGTAACGCCTATCGCGAGTTGGTGCGGCGCAGTCAGAGTTGGGCTGGCATAGGAAGTACTGAGAGGCCTGCTGTTGAGGACACTACTGTAGTGGTAGAAGAGGGCGATCGCGTTATTATGATCTGCATTGAACAAGCAATGACTATGCAGAAACTTTACAAGAGGGTGGATCTCACATTAGATGCACTAGCAAGAGAGGTCGGTTTCAATCGCTATTACATATCCACTGCACTGAATCGCAGTACGGGAAAGAACTTCAATGTCTACATCAACGAGTACCGCATTAAAGAAGCGATACACTTAATCTCAGAGACCTCCTCTCGGGACAAGACAATGGGCGACATTGCGTTCGAGTCGGGGTTCAACGACCGCACTACATTTCACCGGGCATTTAAAAAGATTACGGGGCTCTCGCCCGGAGATTTCAGAAAAAACATAGAAACGCGCTAAATCGTGGAATTATTGTCGCAATTCAAGGATTGCAACACGTAATTCATGGGATAACTTACTTTTACAATCAATATGAAACAATATTGATAAAACATATAAAAGTATGAAACGAACCATTACCACGAATGCAGGAAAGTATTTCCTATTATTTTTGATTCTTTTTATGGGTGGCTTCTTGCCGATTGTCGCTCAAGACAATCCCGTGCCTCAAAGCGGGGATGTGATTACCTTCTCAGGCGGTGCCGTCGATCCCGGCAACCCCGATATTTACACAATAAATATGGGCGTGCCCGAGCTCGGTGCAAATGCTCCGAACAAATATTATCCCATTACGATCAGCCGGCCCAAAGGCACGGAGGCAAACTATCCCGTGTCGGTGTTCTACGAATGGAATTCCGGGTCGATGAGTACAACGGCAGCCATCGTTGCTACGCAAGAGCATCATACTGGCAATACGGGGGACGACAGCGGCGTGCTTACTTTCGCCGTCGGTGAAATGACGAAGATGCTCTACGTAAATTTCCCTGTTGGCGGAGAGATGAAGGGCAGCAAGGAGGCGATGTACATCTTCTTCTCGCCGCTGATGCGCAGCAAGACCCAACAATCGGTGTTGGAACTGGTGTTTACCAATCCCGTGGAAGTAAATATCACCACGCCTCAGGTAATTGCAGGCGGCAACAGATCGGGTCCGCTGGTGCAAAACCACGGGACGGGGCAGTACACGCTAATGAAGTTCGAATATCTGCTCGATCAGAACGGTGCCGAGACGCAATTCACCAAGATTACCGATGATCAGAAGCTCGCGGTGACGGAGTATCATGTAGATCATGATAATCTGCCCTACGGCTCACCGGAGATGAACAATCCTAATTCGCTGCATCAGGTCATGGTGTCGCCGCGGTTGGCAAATACAACGCATACGACTGTCGTATTCCTGCACAAGATAACGGAGAACGCAATTGTGACCGATTTTCAGGAAGGAAACGAAGACAAATACCCTGTTGTACAGTATAAGCCGGACTTTATTACGGGTATTCTCCCTGCCGGCGGAGTGGAGGAGGCTGTTAGCCTTAATTTAGAAGATTACGAGCCCGATCAGTACATGGTCGATCATGAAAAATTCAATTTCTTCCCGCGGTTTGGGCCCGTCAGTACTAATAAGAGTAGCTACGACATAAACGAGGTGGTTACTTTATCTATTCCTTTCCTTAATGCGAAGCTGTATCAGAAGATTTACGGAAACAATTGGTTGAACCACATCTTCTTTACGCTCGATGGCGGCGGTAGTTTCTTAGCAAATCATCCGAGTTACGATGCCGAGACGGGCAAATTGTCTGTTTCCTTCAATGCTCCCGGTAATACCTCGAAAGAGACGACTCTTTATCCCGAGATTGGCATCCGTCGCTACGAAACGGATGATATGGCATTTCCGCAGGACGGCTTTACCTCTATAAAAGTGAATAAAAACACTGCTCCGACAGTGTTCACAACCTCTATCTCGATGAGCGGCTTGCCCGAACGAGACCGAATTTTCATAGGAAAGAAGCCCCACACCGTATTAAGTCATAAAGTACTGCCGGAAAACTGCTCATTCCTCAATGCGACATGGAGCAGTAATAATGAAAACGTTCTGGAGATAACAAGCAGTGGCGAATTAATCCCCAAAGCTACCGGTACGGCAGTCATCACGCTCACAAGTGATGAGGTTGGCTACCGTACGAGCAACAGCTTGTCTGCGAAAAACGATGTTTTAATCAAGACGTTCACCATCACGGTGAAGAATATGCCCGAACTTCAGGCTAAGGTCGAGTCGCAGCGCAAACTTGCCCATGAATCTATTGTGGCGAAGTTTACCCAGGACATTATCGCGAGCGGTTGGATTCCGGCGAATAAGCCAAGCTTGGTGACTATCACTCACGCCGATCCGCAGTACGCTCCGATTACCCTCACTCCCAACTTGAGCGACAAGTTCGATGTCAGCGGGGAGTTCGAGGTGGAGATTCCTTTCGATGACAGGACATTCAGAAGACGGAACTCGGCGGTGAGTCCGCAGGGTAATTTGTTCGTACCCGTCTGCACGGTCGATATCAGCATACCGGTAGTAGAGAATGGCACGCAAGACGAGCTTACTCTGACTGCTTCCTGCCCGGTTTACATACTTCCTTATGTATATCCACGAATTGTAGGATATTCCGAGACCAATGTCGTGCGTACCAAAGACGAAATGGATCATGATATCATCAAAAGCAAGTTTACGATAGAGAATCTGGACAAGCAGTTCACCATGGAACTGAAAATATCCCGTGTAACGTGCAATGATTTCACCGATCAAATAGTTCCGAACAGTCTTAAGGATGTGTATAGTACCATTTTCGACTATCCGATACATGGAACACCCCGATGGTTGAAGTTGGATGACAGAGGAGAGTCCTATTACGCCGAAATCGAGTACTCTTTATTTGCTGATGCGGCTACTGTTCCGGTAGGTATGTACTATAAATACATCTGCGACCTTTATGTTCGCAGTCATAACATCCCCGGAGAACGCGGAGTAGCAACAGCACGCTCGCGCGTACATGTTTACAACCCCAATTTCGACAGTACGCAAGGGGTTAATATCACCTACCACATGTGGGGAAATGGCAACTCGCTCCCGATGGACGAAGAAAACTGGAAGAAGGATAATTCCGAAGAGCTTCAGGCAGTGAAGGAGCAACTTGATAACATGTATCTTGAGGATGCCAACAGTATATTGCATGTTTTTAGTATGAAGAGCCAGATCAAGGTCATCGACCGACTGAATTATCCTGAGCAATGGGGCCCCTGCGTATTGAAGATCTATTATTCGGATGGTGGGGAACTCCACAGAACAATTGATGTCAATCGTGTCAGGCCGATCTATCTGAAGTTCCCGAAACCGGGCATGGACTACAGGTTTACGCTCAGTTTCCCCAATATTAAAGCCGAAAAAACGTTCACGTACAGGTGGGAGGCACCGGATGATCTGGAGAACATTCGCCAATTTCAGGTATACCGCTATATAAACCTTCCCGCCAATGTAAAGATGAGCTATAAATACAAGGGAGAGAAGAGAGAAAAGACAGCACTCGCTCAAGGCCGCAGAATCTCGCTGCCGGTCAGTATGCTATCCGAGTCGGATACGATATGGCTGTATCCCCAGCAAAACTTCAAGAATGCATACGTCGTTACACGCCCTAATGAATTCTACAGGGTGGAGCAGACCAAGTTCGAGGCAGAGATGGATTATGCACTGCACGACATCAACAACAAGTGGCTAAGCGTCACATGGTACGCAGTCAATAAACGATACACAAGTGTGTCCCTCATAACAGAAACTCCTACTCTGAAGCTTCACATGCTCAACGAGGATGGGGAAGCCATCCAGGCGAACGGTCACGTTAACTTCATGATTAATAACGGATATAACGGATTCATTCAATGGGGGACAGCGGAGTTTGTGGATGGCTTCGCCACCATACCGCTGAGGTCTGCCGTCGAAAGTAATAGAGACCAGTACAGAATCTATGTAGAGTTCGTTGCAGACGGATACCATCCGCAAGTCGAGGAGTATAATTTCTACCTGGGAGAAAGCGGGTGCAGGACAGCCAACGGTAACGAGTCCGAATACATGGACGGCAAGTACTACCACAGCCTGAACCAGGTCAACAGGGCAATCATGAAGAAGGGCGACAAGATGTACAGCATGCTACAACTGCACCAACCCAGCAGTAAATACCCCAGCGTAGACATGAAGGACATATCAGTCTTCAGTCATACCCCATATCTGCCTGGTGTGTTTAACGACAAGAACGTGCTCACGCAAGCAGCGGTGCTCGAAATGACCACCACCTGGAACTACGAGAACCCACCCACCCTGATCAGCAACAGCGAGAAGGCAACCATGTTCTATCCCACCGTATCCGTAAAATATGATAAGAACCACTACAAGTGGTTCGAAAACACATACATTTACCTCTACTGCAACCTGGCCAAACAGGAGATAGCAGACGGCGAACTGAACGACGTCAACTTCTCGGATCCGCAGCATGCAGCAAGTGTGTACTTGTGCAACGGAACTCAAAAGGTGTACCAAATACCCGGACTCATCAACATGAACCCTGTGCCGCCGGAAATAAAATTTGCCCCGCCGGCCGTGGAGAAGCTGGAAACAAAAGACGCCAGCAAGGACACCAACCTGGGCGACTCGAAGCAGAACTTCGATGAGTTTAACATCAGCACGCTGGAGTCGCTGCCGTTCTGCATACAGGTGGAGAATAAAGGGAACGATTGGATTGTGCGCGGAGCACTCGAAATCGACCTCTTCTCGACAAGTGTGGGCACGAAGACTAATAAGGTGTCGAGCACGAACTTCAAAGAGAAGTTCAACGAAATGAAGCAGCGCCTCAAACACGATGAGAACTACGGCAAAACCACCAAGAAGGCAGGCGTGGACGTGTCCATCGCAGGATATGTGGAAGGAAAGGGTACCTACAACCCCGACACCGGTGAATTAGAGAACATAACCTTCACCGCGGGAGGCATCAGCATAGGAGCAGAGGCAAGCGTATCGCTCAAGAAATCGTTCACCGTGGGCGAATTCGGTGTATCCCTGACCGGAGCACTGAAAACGCGCGTCGATTTCTTCAAGTCGCAGAACACCACGGAAACGTTCAACGTAGATATCGTCTTCGATAACACCATCTCGCTGACGTTGAAGGCGTGGGCGCAGATCGGATTCGATGCCTGGTTCGTAGGTGCCTACCTCGGAGTGCGGGGGACGGCATGGGCCTCTATGACGCACCGCCTCGAAAGGCTCGCAACCGGCGCCCAGAGAGATGGACTTAAGTTCAACCTGGGTGCGAGCATCGACTTATATGCACGTGCATGGTTTTTATTCATTGAGTACACGTGGGACAAGAACCTTGTCAAAATAGAGAAGGACTATCTCGTGCCCAACGACGAAACGAACCCATTCAACAACCCCATCGGAACGAGAAGCATGACAAGATCGCAACTCATGTCCAAGAGCTTCATGCCCGCCAACCTGAGCATGGCAGCACCAAGCCTCACAACACTCGTCCCGAACGTGTACGCCAACAGCAGGCCTAGGTATATCGGTGACAACGGCTTTATATTCACCAATATAGGAGTGCCGACCGATCTCAACGATGACCGAATCCAAGTGTACAAAGCCAAAACGATGACCAGCATCACCCCAACCGCAACAACAGCCGCCTACAACTTCGACGTGGCAACAGCCGCCAGCAAATCTGTAGTCGTGTTCGAGCAGCAGGGAGAAACAGTCTCCAATGAAGAGATGAGCAACAAGGACCCGTACGATATCCTCAACGAATTGACACCCAAGACGGAAGTCGTAGCAGTAATCAACAACGGAGGAGGATGGAACACCACGCCCCTGACAACAAACAACTACGCAAACATGAGCCCGAAGGTAGCCATCTCGGCAGATGGCAACAAAGCCGTGGCTGTGTGGAACAGCGGGAAAATGGTCACCAACGACATTGTGAACGGCAACGACCGCATGACCGTACAATTCCTCCGCGGAGAGCTGCTGATGTCGTACTACAACGGTACAAACTGGAGCGCCCCCAAGGCGATCACCTACATGGATGAGAATTTCCAGTTAGCCGAGTCGCAGCTCGTCCTCATAAATGATACATTGCTGATGGTTGCCGTCAATCAATCGCCCAACAAAGCAGCCATCGCCGAAGGAGAGATCGTGACGCTGTGCATGCCGGTAAACTCTACCGCATCCATCAACTCGACGAAGATAAAGGGACGAACCCCCCAGATTAAGCGCATCAAGAACGAGAACATCATCACGTTCCTCACCGAAGTGCCCGATACGACGGGAGTCTACAACCCGGAAAAGGCAGGAGATCTCGACATTTTCCTCATGGCCATTGATGATGAGGGCATATACAAGAACGGGCTGTCAGGCTACATCGGTCTGGAGGGAAGAAACATCCAGGGATACCAGCTCGTAGTGGATGATAACCCCGTAGGAGTGAACAGTATCTCCGTCTTGTGGACAGAACCCGCCATGATTCTATCCAATCAGCAGAACGAGGAGTACACCATTCACGATAAACTGTTCGCGGCAAGGCTCGGCAGATGGAATGGCCAGTTATTTACCTCGGCGCCATACGAAGTGTTGACGGCACCGGCCGACCATTGGATCTCGTCGTACGACGGCCAAACAAAAGACACCGATCTCAAGGCAGCGGTAGTAATCGCCAACCAAAGTTCGGGCGCAGAAATAGTGGAGCAATCAATCTCGTTCACAAACTCCATCGAAATTGTGGCCGTGAGCTACCTCAAGGAACAACTTATGCCGGGAGCTAATGTACCGGTCAACTTCATGATCGAGAACAAGGGCTTTGCACCCACCACGCAGTTCGAGGTGACGGTGGGAACAACCACCACCACCGTCATGCACGAAATCATGCCGGGAGAACAGGACGTTATCACTGCATATTACAGCGTACCGTCAACAAATGCGGGCATGAATTACGACATCGTACCCAGCTTTGCCACCGAAAACATGACGAGAGCCATGATGCCGGCCGACAGATACTCGGGAATCCGCGCGCGTACAGCTATTATGACCGACCCAGTGCTAACCATCACCCGCGCAGAGGGTATGACGTCGACCGCCATCGTAGATATGGGCATCATCGAGCGTTCGAACACCACCGGCGAGGAAACAACCAGCATCATCCTCGAGGTGATCAACTCCACACCATTCGCATTGGAGGATGAAAAGGTGAAAGTGGGCCTCTACACGGATCCTACCGGAAAAGAACTCTACCCGGGAACCAGCGTCAAGGAAATACCCGTGGCAGAACTTCTCGATCCCGAGTTCGATATTAATACGAGCACCATCGCCGCCTTCAAGGTGCCCACCGTCAGAGAAAAAACATCGGTATACGCCGTTGTAAGCACCACTGACGCAGCGGGCAACGTCATCGAAGACACCGAGACCATCGACAACTACACAATCGTCACCCTCTACCCCAACCCGAACCGCGTAGGCATCACACTTGCCCAATTGCCCGACGGGAAGGTAGGCGACAGCTACACAACAACCCTCGAAGCCACCGGAAAGGGGCCGTTCTTCTGGAGCATTGCCGAAGGAAAACTGCCTGACGGACTGAGCATCAGCACCGAAACCGGAGTAATCGGAGGAACGCCAACCAAAGACGGACGATTTACCTTCAAAGTGAAGTCGACGAACAACAACTCGACGGATATTGCCGAAATGAGCATCGTCGTCAACCCCAGCACAGGCATCGGCACGACCGAAGAAGACGCCACGCTGAAGGCCACGGCAGTGAAAGACGGCATACTCGTTACGGGGATCGAAGTCGGCACAAGCATTGCCGCGTACAACGCACAGGGAATACTACTTTTCTGGCAAAGTACTGCTGAAAACGCCGAACTGTTGATACCTATAACCGAAAAGGGTGTGTATATTGTTGTAAATGGAACGCGCCGCGTGAAAGTTATTAATTAGTTCGATACACACGTATATATTAGCCCCGCATACAATGTTGTGCGGGGTTTTTAGCTTTTGGTAAATAAAAATGCAAGGTGATTGATGTAAAATTATACGCGTATTCTAAAAATAGGACGTATGCGAGTTGGATTTTTCGAAAAACTCTCACTATATTTGTGTTACAAGTGAAAAACTATTAAATATTAACAAAAAACAAATATTATGAAACGGATAGTGATGATTTTACTGGCTATAAGCCTAATCGGCACTACAGCAATGGCTGCCAGTGATAAAGAAATTCGTAATGAAGCACGCTTCCTTGCCGACAAAATTGCTTACGAGCTGGATTTGGATAAAAATCAGCTGGCAGATGCTTTTGATATCAATTACGATTTTTTGGTGAGAGTATATCCTATATTGGATAAATTGGCAGAGAATGACGATAACGCCATCAGGGAATATTATCGCTTATTGGCTATTCGCAATGGTGACTTGCGCTGGATTATGCCACAAGATAAGTTCTTAAAACTGCTCGATATCGAATATCTATATCGCCCATTCTGCACCGAAGGAGGCAAATGGTTCAACAGAGTATACACCAAATATACCAATGCAAAGAAATTCTACGAAGGAAAACCCAAAACAATGAGCAAGTACAAAGGTGCTAACTATCGCGAGGGAAATAGTGAGAGTGCTTATCGTGGGAAGTATAAACATGTTGTTTACGGTGGGCAGCGTAGTCCGAAGAGCGATAAGTTTTATCTAAGCAACAGATTGGATGATTTTAGAAAATAGGGATTTCCCTATTCAATAATAGTAAGAATCATTAGGGTGGGGAATTTCCTCGCCCTATTTTTGTATCAAACAAAAGAAATACCAAATGTTTAATTAAAAAAGTAAAGCTATGAAACGAATAATGATAACCCTAATAGCCATCGGATTTACTGCCATGTGCGGTACGAGTGTGGCAGCAATGAGTACCAATAAAGTACGTAAAGAAACCCGTTTCCTCACAGATAAGATGGCGTATGAGTTGAACCTGAACGCCATGCAATATAATGATGTGTACGAGATTAATTATGACTTTATAAGCTCTGCCCGTTATGTAATGGATGAACTTGTAAGTGGATACGGTTGGGCTATGGATGAATATTACTACTTGCTCGACTTGCGCAACGATGACCTCAGATATGTGTTGAGTGATTGGCAATATCGTCGGTTTATGAATGTCAACTACTTCTATCGCCCTATCTATACAAGTGGTAACAAGTGGCAGTTCAGAGTGTATATTACGTACACAAACCGCAACTATTTCTACTTTGGCAAACCTTCTATCTATGTTTCTTATAAAGGTGGACACTATCGCCATCACTATAATGACATAAGTTATTACAAAGGACGCTATTCGCACACTCATTATTCAAGACCGGTGTACACGCGTAACAGTAACTCGTACAAAGCAACTCGCAGGTCGGACTTTAGTTCGGTAAATATTCGTCCAAATACGGAAAGGCCTTCTACAAGTAGAGCTACAACACTGCGTTCTTCTTCGAGTAGTACTACACGGAGCTCAAACAGAAACACAGGCTCAAGCAGTGTAAAGGCTTCGGATTTAACACCACGTAGATCGGGTAGTAATGATTCGGGTACAAATAGTAGTCGCAGTAGTAGCAACAATAGAGAATCTACAAAGTCGGATAGAGGGTCTACACGTACGAATAGAGAATCTACCAGAACAACAACGACTACAAAGAGTAACTCTACCACTACTACCAAGAGTAGTACGGATACAAACAGTAGTCGTAGTGATAGGAAAAAGGAAACTACAGCAACTTCCAGAAGTAACTCGGATAACAAGAATAGCGAAAGTAGTAGCAGTAGCGTTCGTAATAATTCAAGCAGAAGATCTAAATCCTCTTCATCGGGCTCTACCCGTTCTTCCTCCTCACGGAGCAGCGGAGGTTCTTCTACTCGCTCATCGGGCAGATAAACAAGATGAAATGAAATAACCCAATAAACCTGAGGTGCCTACAAGTGCTTCGGGTTTATTGTTTTATTAATCCGTCTA
Organism: Bacteroides sp. 214; assembly: GCF_010501015.1. Taxonomy (GTDB): domain Bacteria; phylum Bacteroidota; class Bacteroidia; order Bacteroidales; family Bacteroidaceae; genus Bacteroides. The sequence goes on from NZ_QVML01000006.1 coordinate 90,488, forward strand.
TCATGTGAATTGTCCTGTCTGTGGTACTTGCCAGTCCCTCATCGTGTGTTACAATAACGAAGGTTTGTCCTAAACGGTCGCGCAGATCAAAAAACAATTTATGCAGTTCTTCTTTGTTTTGTGTATCCAAACTGCCCGAAGGCTCATCGGCAAGGATAACAGCCGGATTGTTTATAAGCGAGCGGGCTACGGCAATGCGTTGTTTTTCGCCACCCGATAATTCGTTCGGTTTATGTGTAGCACGGTCTGCCATTCCCATAAATTCCAATAACCGGCTTGCTTCTTCTTGTGCTTTTTTGCTCGATACACCAGCAATGAACGCCGGAATCATCACATTCTCTATTGCTGTAAACTCGGGTAGTAACTGGTGAAATTGAAACACAAAACCAATGTGTGTATTACGAAAGGCAGAAAGTTCTTTCTCTTTCATGTTGCTCACATTAGTTCCGTCAATGAAAACCTTGCCGTTATCGGGCTTGTCGAGTGTTCCCATGATTTGTAATAGTGTGGTTTTTCCTGCGCCACTTGGCCCTACGATGCTCACAATTTCTCCTTTATTAATAGTAAGGTCAATGCCTTTCAGCACTTGCAGCGAGCCAAAGCTCTTGGTTATTCCTGTTAATTGTATCATGGATTATAGTTTTCTAATGACGTATTCGGCTAAGTAGCAACCAAAGACAGCAGGCATATAGCTTATGGTGCCACAGGTGGATTTTTTATATTGTTCGTCTTCTGTTAGCAGTACCGCCTTAGTATCTGCTTGCTCGGTGCTAAAGACAACAGGTAGCTTTTGCTTGATGCCCAATTTCTGCAGACGTTTGCGCACAGCTTTGCTTAATCCACAGTGATAGGTGTCGTGTATATCGGCAAAACGAATCTGGGTAATGTCGCTCTTAGCACCTGCACCCATGCTCGATACGATTTTTATTTTTCTCTTTAACGCGTGAGCTATCAAGAAACATTTGGGACTAAGCGTGTCTATGGCATCAATAACAAAATCATATTTATCCGAATCGAGCAGTTCGGGGATGCTCTCATCTTTCAGGAAGATAGGGAGTACCTTTAATGATATCTCCGGGTTGATGTCACGTAGTCTTTGGGCAAGTACTTCCGCCTTTTCTTTACCAATGGTGGAGTGTAAAGCAACAAGTTGACGATTTATATTGCTTGGTTGCACGGTATCGGCATCTATAATTGTCATTTTACCAACGCCTGCTCTACAAATCATCTCGGCGGCATAAGCTCCCACGCCGCCCAAACCTACAACCAACACATGCGCTTGCTTCATGCGGTTTATTTTGTCTTCGCCCAATAACAGTTGGGTACGTTGTTTCCACTCTTCCATTATTTCTTTTTGAACCATTTATATAGCCACTTAGCCACGCTGTCATAGCTCTTATGTTCGCTATGATGCAATGGCTCACTGAATGAAACAGTTTCCTGTGGGTCTCCATATTGGTCTGGGTAGAGCACCATCAAGCTGCTATTGTTAAGGTATTTAGATATCTGTGTGGGGAGTTTTTCAAATGCAGGGTCGTACGAAATAAATCCGCGTCGGGCGCTAACAATAACCAAGAGGTGATCAAAACTTACATGTCCTGTAACCAACAATAAGTCGTCCCAACTCTCCAATACAGAGTGTTCGCGCCGAAGACCTTTATGTTTTTGAATGATATACCCTTCGATATGTTTACGAGTATCAGGGTGCGAGAAGAACTGCATACGGCAACCCAATTGTGTACCCATGCGGCACAACCGCTCCAGCCATTTGGCGAAACCTATTTCATATTCTGCTTTTGGCGGTACTGCTACTACAACCCTGCGAAGCGTGTTTGCGGGCATTAGTGATTTGATAATCATTACCTGCCGATAGGTTCCGTTGAGTAGATTCTCGGTAAGCCTTCCTAAAAAAGAGTCAACCAAGGTTACTTTGTAGTGTAATCCGATAACTACCTCCGAAGCATTATGCTCTCTAAGCGTATGAATAATTCCCGAAGCAATATTCAGGTCGAAGCGGCTTACTGTTTCCATGCGTACATCTGCAGCCGCAGCAATCATGGCGGCGCGTTCCAGGTAGCGTTTTCCTTGTGCTATCTTGGCTTCCGAGGCATTATTGTCATTGATAACATTGAGCGCTACAAGACCATTCTTTCGCTTCGGATCTTTCATCAATAACGCCATGTTCACAAGATTCTCTACCGTTTCGGGATTTGCTACAGGGATGATGATATTTTCTTCTTCCTTAGGTTTGTCCGTATCTTCATTTGCTATTTCTTCTACCGTCATTTTGCGCGCGGCTTGCTCGGTAACCACAGAACTGATGATGCAAGTGAAGAGTATCATCACTACCGTTCCATTTAAGACATCATCATTCAGCAGCGGAACTCCGGGTGCTACTTCTATACCATTACCTACCAAAACAGCTGCTAGCGTAGCTGCTGCTTGTGCGTTACTCAAACCAAACATCATCTTGCGCTCGGTCTTTTTCATGCGGAAGGTCTTTTGGGTTAACCATGCCGCCGCCCACTTGCTGAAAGTGGCAACAACCGTCATAACAACCGCTACTTTTAATGCTTCGCCACTTGCGAATAGGGAACGAATGTCGATAATCATTCCCACCCCAATTAAGAAGTAGGGGATAAACAAAGCGTTGCCAATAAACTCAATACGATTCATCAATGGCGAAAGGTGCGGAATGAGTCTGTTGAGTACCAACCCCACCAAGAATGCTCCAAGAATTCCTTCCATCCCTGCCAACTCTTGCAAGCCTGCTCCAAGGAACACCATTGCCAATACAAAGGTAAACTGCATGATGCTATCTTCGTACTTGCGGAAGAACCATCGACCGATACGTGGGAAGAAGTATATAATAAGGAAAGAGACGAGCACCACCTTGCCTGTGAGTAATATCCAGAACCATTCGTCAATCGTACCTTTATACATACCCGAAATAACTGCCAGTATCAACAATGCGAGTGCTACGGTAATAGCTGTTCCGCCAATAGTAATACTAACGCTTCGTGTACGCGCCAGTCCATATCTTCCTATTATTGGATAAGCAATCAGTGTGTGCGAAGCATACATACTGGCAAGAAGTATAGAGGTGGTAACGTTATATTCAAGTAGTGTCATAGAGCTCCACACCCCGAATACCATTGGGATAAGGAATGTAAAGAGTCCGAAGAAAAGTGCCTTGATTTGGTTCTTCTTAAAGTCTTCCAAGTCCATTTCCAAACCCGCAAGGAACATAATATAGTAAAGTCCTACCTTGCCGAAGAGTTCAAAACTACTATCGCGTTCTAATATATTGAATCCATGCTCACCAATAAGGATACCTGCAAGTATCATCCCTATAATATGAGGAATGCGCAGTCTTCCCAACAAAATCGGAGCAAAGAGTATGATGATGAGTACCAAGAAGAATATCCAGGTAGCATCTGTAATGGGTAAATTGAAGTCAATACCTAACCAATTCATACGCTTGAGGTTAAAGTTCTTGGCAAAAATACGAAAAAAAGAGAATTCTATCTTTATGTGCGATAAATAAATGTCCTGTTCATTAGGTGTTGATTTGACATTTTGTTGTATTTTTGCAGCCAATTATTTACTAAAAGAAAGAAAAAGATGAAAGTAGCTATTGTTGGCGTAAGCGGAGCAGTAGGACAGGAGTTCCTACGTGTGCTCGATGAGAGAAATTTCCCGATGGATGAATTGGTTTTATTCGGTTCTAAACGTAGTGCCGGAACTAAATATACATTTCGCGGTAAACAGCTCGAGGTAAAATTACTTCAACACAATGATGATTTCAAAGGAATAGATATTGCTTTCACCTCAGCTGGGGCAGGTACTTCAAAAGAATTTGAGCAAACCATTACCAAACATGGAGCGATAATGATAGATAACTCGAGTGCTTTCCGCATGGACAATGACGTACCATTGGTAGTACCCGAAGTAAATGCAGAAGATGCAAAACAGCGTCCACGTGGTGTAATTGCCAACCCTAACTGTACAACGATTCAGATGGTAGTAGCCTTGAAGGCTATCGAAAATCTATCGCATATCAAGAGTGTGCATGTGTCTACATATCAGGCAGCTAGTGGTGCGGGTGCTGCGGCGATGGACGAATTGCATGAGCAGTACCGTCAAATCGTAGTAGGCGAAGATGTTGTGGTAGAAAAATTTGCCTATCAGTTGGCTTACAATTTAATACCTCAGGTAGATGTGTTCATGGAGAACGGCTATACCAAAGAGGAAATGAAGATGTATCACGAAACGAAAAAGATAATGCACACCGATGCGAAGGTTAGTGCTACTTGTGTTCGTGTTCCCGCCCTTCGTGCGCACTCGGAAAGCATTTGGGTAGAAACAGAACGCTCCATCTCTGTGGAAGAGGCTCGCGAAGCATTCGAAAAAGCGGATGGAGTTGTTGTGATGGACGACCCAGCCAACAAGGTATACCCGATGCCATTGTTCCTTTCTGGTAAAGACCCCGTTTATGTAGGACGTATCCGGAAAGATTTGGCAAATGACAACGGACTAACCTTCTGGACAGTAAGCGACCAGATAAAGAAAGGTGCCGCTCTCAATGCTGTACAGATAGCCGAATGGCTGATTAAGGCTGGTGAAGTGAAATAACCACTGCGTTAGAAAGAATAGTATAAATCCTCCTTAGTGAATAGTCGCTAAGGGGGATTTTTTTTTGTTTTCCTTAATTGCTCTCGCCCCGTTGAGAATGAATACTCAACGCTTTGAGAATAAATACTTGACGCTTCGGGTATTTTCTTTTTGTGCTGCGACTATACTGATTTCATAACTGTTTAGTGTATGTTCGGAATAACTATCTTAAGCGTTTCCTGCAATGAAACTCCATTCTGTTATTTTTGATTAAGGACAAATATTATAATTTATTTAGAATGCATTCTCTCATTTTTTGACGTGAATTAAGATATAGCAGCAATCTTTTAGAATAACAAGTATTAAATAAATGTGAAAATGAGAGAATAAATATAAAAAACAATCAATTATTGTTGATGATATAAAATAAATATGTAGCTTTGTTGAGTTTCGGAGACGTCAGTATTCTTGATTTAGGTGCTTATTAATGGTATTGTCGTTTGTTGAAAACAGTTTTAACCTTAGTTGATTATAAATAGTCTTAAATATGAGTACAAATTTTATTCACTCTAAATGCTTATGAAAAAAAGATGTTGTTTATTACTGATGGCGTTTACGATGGTTGGCATACCTATGTCGACTCCTGTAAATGCAGCTGATGGTGTAGCAAACACTTTACAGCAATCGAAAAGTATCACCGGTAAGGTGGTAGATGCGCAAGGCGAACCGATAATCGGGGCTAGTGTGTTGGTAAAAGGCACTAGTAATGGTGCAATTACTAATCTAGATGGAGTTTTTAATCTCAATGCAGTTCAAAGCGGTAGTACTTTGATTGTTTCTTTTGTGGGATACACCCCTAAAGAAGTTGCTATTGGAGCTGCAAATAGTTATAACATAATTTTAGTAGAGGATACACAAATTCTGGAAGAAGTTGTTATAACGGCGATGGGTATTAAAAAAGAAAAGAAGGCGTTAGGTTATGCCATGGAGGATGTGAAGTCTGAAGAATTGATGAAAATAAAGACTGCCAATCCTATTTCTTCACTTTCTGGTAAAATTGCCGGTGTAAACGTTACTCAATCTTCTGGTGCTGCCGGTTCTGGTGCACAGATTATTCTTCGTGGTGGTACATCTGGTTCGGAAGGTAAGGATAACCAACCGTTATTCGTAGTGGACGGAGTAATTTATGACAACTCCTCTTCAGTAGTAGGTAACTCGGCTTTCGACGGTTCTACTCGTTCGGCTACTACTACTTCTAACCGTGTAATGGACATTAACCCCGAAGATATTGAAAGTATGTCTATCTTGAAGGGTCCTGCTGCAGCTTCACTTTATGGCTCACGTGCTGCGAATGGTGTAATCTTGATTACTACCAAGAAAGGTAAAGAGGGTGTTGTTGAAATAAATATCAACTCCAGATTTACAAGTTCGTGGGTAAAGAATTTGCCAAAAACCCAGAAACAGTATACCAGAGGATTTATGGATGATCAATACGATGCGAACAAAAATTATATTGGTACAGAGTTTAATGACTATGCTTATACTTCTTGGGGCGAGAAATCAAATGCTAAGACCTATGATAACATTGGTAACTTCTTTGAGCACGGAAATATTTTCGACGAGAGTGTGAGTGTATCCGGTGGTACAAAGACCGGTAGTTTCTATCTGTCGGGTTCGTACTATGACCAAGCTGGTGTAGTACCCGAAACTGGTTACAACAAATACGCATTCCGCTTTAACGGCGAACAAAAGGTGGGTATCTTTACATTCAACGCTAGTGCGGCATTCTCTGATGCTCACACTGACAAAACGTTGACTGGTGCCGGTCTTTATGGCTCATCTGGTAATGGTGCTTTGTTTGGCGTTTATAATTGGTCGCCATTTGACGATATGAAACATTATCTGAACGAAGATGGCAGTCGTTATCGCATGTTTGGTGATCGTCTTGATCCATGGGATGAACGCGATAACCCATATTGGGTGGTAAACAAAAACCGTATGTACGATGATACAGACCGTTTTACAGGTACGATTGGTATCAAGGCTGATATTGCTAAATGGTGGTTTGTTTCTTACAAAGTGGGTTTAGACCAATATACACAGACGGCTTCCAATAGACTAGCCGCTGGTGGTGTGCTTAAGCAAGTTTGGCAAAAAGGTATGATGAGTGACAATACTATGCGTTTCCGTTATATGTCACACGACTTTATGTCGAATATGTCGAAGAGATTTGGCGATTTTGATCTTAACTTATTGTTAGGTTCAACGTTTGACGAAACAAAGACAGATCGTAACTATATGATGGCCTATAACTTCTCAGTACCCGATTTCTTCTCGTATGCCAATGCGCCTCAAGCCCATAAGCAATTCTCTCATGCTGCTACTAAAAAGAGACTGGTAGGTTTGTTTGGTGAGTTCCGCGCATCTTGGAAGAATATGTTGTATTTGACCGTTACGGGACGTAATGACTGGACCTCTACTTTACCAATCGAACATCGCTCTTATTTCTATCCATCTGTAAGTGGCGCGTTTGTGTTTACTGAATTGTTCCAAAAGATGGGTTGGATGTCTGACAGTATATTGAACTTTGGTAAGATCCGTGCATCTTGGGCAAAAGTAGGTAAAGATACAGGTGTTTATGAAACTGCTACTGCTCTTTGGCCGGTAGGAGAATATCTGGGTGGTGTTATTGGTGTAGGTAACTCTTGGACACGTGGTAATCCGTATTTGAAGCCTGAGATGACAAAATCAACAGAAATTGGTTTTGAATTGAGTTTCCTCAATAACCGTTTGCATGTTGACTATGCATACTATACCAATGACTCGTATAACCAGATTCTTTCTCCACGTGGACCTCAATCTACCGGTTATATTTTCTGCTCTATCAATGCAGGTAATGTATACAACAAAGGTATGGAGTTAACTATTTCGGGTACTCCTATCCAAACAAAGGACTTCACTTGGGATGTTGGCTTCAATATGGCAGGTAACCGTGGTACTTTGGACGGACTACCCGATGGAATGGAAGTGATGTATGTAACAGATGTTCAGTATGCAGGTGCACAAGCTGCCTCTTTTAACGGTGGTAACTTTATGGCTATTGCCGGTACACAATGGAAGAGAAACGATGATGGCCAAGTTATCTTAGACGGTAATGGTATGCCAACTTATGTTTCTGCACTCTCTTCTGTTGGTAATCGTGAATCGAAGTTTACAGGTGGTTTGAACAATACCCTCAGTTGGAAAGGATTTACATTTAATATGTTGTGGGAATTCAGAGTAGGTGGTGATGTAATTAATGGAACCAAATATAGTATGGATGCTTCGGGTGTTAGTAAATTCTCGGGTGATTTCCGTAACGAACCTTTAACTGTAACAGGTGTAGATGCTAACGGTAATGCTGTAACTAATACTTGGGAAGCTAATAAGACGTATGTGTTTAATGGAGTAGAAAAGAGTGGTTATAATATAATCAAAGATTATTATCAAAATTACTACCCAAAAGAAACAAAAAATTATATTACAAAAGTAAATTCTTTGAGACTTCGTACTGTTTCTCTTGCTTATCAATTACCTAGTGATTTGCTTCGCAAGACAGGATTTATCAAGCGTGCTTCAGTTTCAGTTACTGCTAGTAACTTGATGCTCTTTACCAATTATGATGGTGACCCGGAAGTGGCTGCTGCTGGTGCCGGTGTAGGTGGTTCGTCTTCAGTAGGTTTTGACTATTGTGGTGTTCCTGCTACGTCTAGCATGTCATTTGGTTTGAATTTGACTTTTTAATTTGTTGAACAATAAAACAAAGAATATATGAAATCTATAAGAACATTAATACTGTGTGGAGCGACTTTACTGACACTCTCTTTGGGCTCTTGTAGTGATTGGCTGGATGTGAATATTGATCCGGAAAATCCCTCTTCAGAGAGTGCAACTTACCAGACACGTCTGGCGCATATCGAGTTTTACACAAATAGCGCTAACCAGTTTGCGGCTTGGCGTACATCGATGTCCATGGGTGATTGGACAAGATATTACAATGGGGGTACCTATTGGCATATGTCTTACTGGAATCCACAAACCGGTGCTGTTACTACTTCTTATCAGTGGTTTTTTGTTGGTGCAGCCAGTAATATAGAAGATATGTATAAGAAAGCCATGTCTGCTGGTGCGTACCACTATGCAGGTGTAGCAAGGATAATAAATGCCTATGGCTTTATGCTGATGACCGACCTTTATGGTGAAATGCCTTATACAGAAGCTGTAGGGCCAGATGCAACACCTGCTTATGATAATGGTAAAACAATCTATCTGGGTTGTTTAGCCGAATTGGATGAAGGTATTGAATTGCTAAGCCGAGGTCAGGATCCTATACTTCCTTCATTGGCAGAAGGAGACTTCTGGAACAATGGCGATGCTAATAAATGGATGAAATTGGCTTACTTGTTGAAAGCTCGTTATTGTAACAAACTTTCTAAGAAAGAAGCCGGTAGTTATAAAGACGGTAAATTTGATGCTGCTACAATCCTCGACTGTTTATCAAAAGCTCAACAAAGTAATGCTGATAATACAGTTATTAATCATACGGATGATAATGGTACTACTCACGACGTGCTTGGTTGGAATGAACCGGTTGACTATTCTCCGTTGTATTCGGTATGTGGAATGAATGCTGGTTATATGGTTACTAAAATGTTGTACGACAACTTAACAAACTTTGCTGGTAATGGAGTAGAAGATCCACGTGCTGACAAGATTATCCCTTGGGCTTGGTCAAAGAAATCTGCTAACACACCAGAAGGCGTGAAGTTTGATGGTCCATGGCGTCGTTCTATGGGTGTAGATATGGTATCTAACAATGCGCCTAACCTTACAAGTGGTCCATTGAGAGCCGGATTCGATCCTGCCAAAGGTGGCTGGTGGATTGACTCTGAAGCTGAAGCTCGTAAAGGTGATACAATCTACGTAGAGTGTACAAGTGAAAGTAAGGGGTATGCAGCGAAAGTTGACTTGCTTTACAGAAGAAATGGAACGGATGAGTCTAAGGAATCGGGCACATTCTATACACGTGTATCTTCACCAACGTATGTAGGTACTTATGCTGAAGCTTGTTTCATCAAAGCAGAAGTTCTCTTTAATCAAGGTGATAAGACCGGTGCGTTTACAGCCTATAAAAATGGTATTGAGGCAAGTATTAACAGTATGAATGACAAGCTGAATACATGGTGTAACGAAGATGCTTCATTGAAAGATTGTCCGTCTTTTACTCCAATGACAAAAGAGGATATTGATAGCTTCTTGAAGGATGGTATCGGTACAGCAGCTGATTTGACATTAGGCAAAATTCTTACCCAAAAACGTATTGCGTTGCACTTCTCTGTAGAAATATGGAATGATATGCGTCGCTACGACTTTAATCCTGAGCTCTTCTTGGGATGGGGTATTCCTGCATACCATGCTGTTAATGAAGGTGCTCAACAAGGTATTCCTAATGGCAAATATTACCGTCGCTGGCAACAATGCTCGCACGAATATAACTATAACGCTGCAAACTTGCGCGCTATAGGTGCGGAAGTTCCTGGTGCAGATACAACGTCCAAAATGTGGAACACAGAAAAAGATGTTTGGACTATCAATGTTTGGTGGGATTCTACTCAACCATAGCATAATGTTTTGAATAAAAACATATAAATAACCCAATTTGCCTGAGAGTCCTCACTCTCAGGCAAATTTTTTATCCCTCCTTCACCCTTCATCTCTTGCCCTAACCTTCTCACCCTTAGTGCATATCAGGTGAATCTTACCCTCCTTCACTCTACTTTCACCACCCTATACACATTCCCTCTCTTTGTGTGTTTCCTTTCCAGTCCCGAGGCTACCAATAACTGCCCAAATGCCACCGGATTACTGCCTACCATCGCTGCGCTATTCTTTATTTTTAGCGTTCTGAAAATCTCTGCTGCGGTTAGTTGTAGGCACTCTTCATCTTGTTTTGCCGGACGAAAGCAAGCGTACAACACATCGCGCATGGGCGATTCGCGATAGTATGCTTTGTTGTGTTTTTGCAACTCCCGTTCCTCTAAGCTATTGAGCCAATGGGGTTTTCCTGCATTCAGTTCGGCCATGAGTTGGGCGTAAATTTGTGCATGGTCTATGTTTGTACACGCTATCGTGTCCCGTACCTCAATGCAGATAAAGCGGCGACTGCCTGTGGGGTCGGTAAGCAAATCCCTTCGGTTGGAGGTGCCTATGAAAGAGGATAAGCGAGGCACTGTTTGAAATACCTTTTGGTGTGGCATGCGTATATGTAAGGCGGTCATTTGCATTACGTTCTTCAACAATGCCATCTTCTTGGGTGAGAATTTATCGAATTCATCGAGATTTATTAATCCCAGCTCCGAGAGTTTGCGGTCCATTTGTCCTTGCGAGGTTAATTCTACATGATCTATGTAGTAGTGTTGCAGCGCAGGCGGAATGAGCGATTTGCAGAAGGTGGATTTTTGCTTGCCCTGTTCTGCGCTGATAAGAATCGGTGCGAGACTGTTGGCATGCTGGTTTGCTGTGCCCCGCCACTGGTTTACCATCCCCAGCATCCACGTATGAAAACATCTTACCCATAGTGCGTTGGTGGATACCCGTTGGGCAAGGCTTGTCACCCGGTCTTCTCCGTCCCATACGGGTAAGTTTTCTAAGTATTGCAGAAAAGGATGATAGCTTTCTATAAAGGTGGAGTTGAGGTAGCGCGATAAATCCCTGTCCCAGCAGTTTATCCCTTTCTCGTGGAGCTCCATGCAAATACTGTTCGTCTCCCGCGTGTTAAGCGGAATAAACGGGCGCAGGTTCTCTTGTTGTTTCGTGTTTTGGAAATCTTCATCTGTACGACGCCTGAACTCATTTTCGTCCGTCAGCTTGTTAAATCGGAATTCGTACGTTTTTGCTAAATATTTCTGCATACTAACTGTCTGGTTACCAGTTCTGTTTGTTACTGCTGAGTACTGTTTTAGTCGATTGCTAACTTGGGGTTTCGTCACTCTTCGCACTACCCATTCGATGATTTTTGATAAAATGTTTTTGTTGTACATACGTATAATTTTGATGTTGTTTTGAGCAAATGTACCATGCCGAAATACCCCTTTGCAACTATTATGGCAACGAAAATGAGATTATTTGAGGGTAATGAAAAGACAGTGTGTTCTTACCATTTTTGCAGTGCAAAGTAATGTGTTTTGCAGTTTCTCTTATACCTCTTCACAACTGTGATGATATCTCTTCACAGCTGTGAAGATATCTCGTCACAATTGTGAAGATATATCATCACATATGTGAAGAGATAATAATGACACAACAAAACAACAAACATTGCAGTGAAATAAAGGTAAGATTGCACTGTTTCATGATTTGGGGTAAATGAACGTGTGTAGTTGGGCTATAGGGCGGTGAACCCTACTAGCAATCACCCCAACTCACTTGAGAATGAGCCGGGTAACTTAAAAAATGAAGGGTGAAGGGTATGTTATGAATATCCCTTGTAGTTAGTTCTCTTCTATTATGGGGAGTGCATGGAACTCAATCAGCCCCGACATAGGTGTTTCTTCGATGGAATCAATGGTTATGCCAAACTCTTTTCCTATTTCGCATAATGTGGGCGAAAAATGGTGTGCTACCGAACCTACAAACCGGATGGGGTGGTTCTGATAATCGTATTGGCATACATTGCGCTTGAAGAAGTTGCGGAAGTTATTCGTTACCAGATTCATGGCGTAATCATTGTTCATGTAATCGGCAAGGAAGTACGACGTTGTGGCGAGGAAACGATTGGGAAATGGATGGTTATAAACCGACTCCATGATCTCATTGGGTGTAATGCGGAATTTTTCGAGGAAAGCCTCTGTAAGGCTCTTCGGAGCCAACCCCTTCAGTATATCCGAAAGGAAGAACTTACCCAGTGCGGCACCACTACCTTCGTCGCCCAATATATATCCGCCGGGGCGAACATTGCGTACAATGATTTTGCCATTATAGAAACAAGAGTTGGAACCTGTGCCAAGAATGCACGCAATTCCCTCTTCGGTTTTAAACAATCCGCGAGCTGCTGCCAGCAAATCGCTTTCTACCTGAATGGGGGTTTTGAATTGAGCAACCAGGGAAGCACCTACAATGTTTTTCTTTTCGTTGGATGAGCAACCGGCTCCATAGAAATAAACTTGCTCCAACTTACGCCTGAAGAAGGTCTCGGGTAGCCCTAGGCGCACATTCCTACTAATCTCTCTTCGTGTTTGGAAGAATGGATTTAACCCTTCGGTAAATACACGCTGTATGAGGTGGCTATCTTCTACTAAAGCCCATTCTGTTCTTGTTGAACCGCTTTCTGCTATAAGTTTCATTCTATTAGTCGATTGTTTGTTCTACAAATATATAATTATTTTGTAAGAGTAACACATTTTTAGAAGAAAAAAGAAGTCTTTTTTACATTTTCATTCTCTTTTTATACATCTTATTGCTACTTATTCGCTGGTTCTTAAAAGATTATATGCTTTGCGGGGTTGTTCTTTGCTTAGTGCTTGCTAAAATAGCTTCAAGTGAAAAATTAAATATAAAACAAAACAAAACAAAAAATATGTTTTTGATATAAAAACAAATACTATATTTGTAGTACATAATCCGTACCCCTGTTGGGTAGCCCCCTGCGGAACCCTTGTTTGAGTGTTTTGTGAAATAAATAGCTAAGAAATAATGAAAAAAACGATCTTTCTGTTGGTAATCGCATTTCTGACAACCTTATCCTACGGGCAAAACCATGTTGTGGTTGGTGCCGAGCAAACAAATGAGTATTTCTCTATCTTAAAGAACAAACGTATTGCTATTTTCTCTAACCATACAGGTATGGTAGGCGATAAGCATTTATTGGATGTGCTGGTGGAGAACAAACTGAATGTAGTCGCGATTTTCTCGCCGGAGCATGGATTCCGTGGTAGTGCCGATGCAGGCGAACACGTGTCGAGCTCGGTAGATGAGAAAACCGGTGTGCCCATCCTTTCTCTGTATGACGGTAATTTGGGCAGACCCAGCGAAGCCAATATGCGTAAATTCGACATTCTTGTTGTTGACATACAAGACGTGGGTTTGCGTTTTTATACCTATTACGCGTCGATGGTGCGGCTGATGGATGCCTGTGCCGAATTTAATCGTAAGGTTTTAATTCTGGATCGCCCCAATCCTAACGGACATTATGTAGATGGTCCTATTTTGGATATGAAATATAAATCGGGTGTGGGTTGGTTGCCTATTCCTGTGGTACATGGCATGACGCTGGGCGAACTGGCATTAATGGTAAATGGCGAACGGTGGCTACCTGCCTCCCGCGTGTGCGATCTTACCGTTATTAAGTGTAAGAACTATACCCACCAGACACTTTATCGCTTGCCCATTCCTCCTTCGCCCAACTTACCCAACATGACATCCGTCTATCTTTATCCCTCTACCTGCTACTTTGAGGCAACTCCGGTGAGCTTGGGGCGTGGTACTTCCTTGCCTTTCCAGGTATACGGGCATCCTAATATGACGGGTTATAGCTTCGACTTTACTCCTCGCAGCATTCCCGGCGCGAAGAATCCTCCACAACTTAATAAAAAATGCTACGGTGTAGACCTTAGTCACCTGAGCGATGAAGAAATCTGGCGAAAGGGAATCAATCTGGAATATGTGATAGATGCCTACCGCAATCTCAATATGGGCGATCACTTCTTCCGTTCGTTCTTTGAGCTTTTAATGGGTACCGACTACGTGCGCAAGATGATCAAGGAGGGTAAAAGTGCCGATGAAATCAAAGAAATGTGGAAAGAAGACGTGGAAAAGTTCAAGGTGCAGCGCAGACCCTATTTGCTGTACGAAGAATAAGAATAGATATAACAATCATTTAATAAAATAATACAATGAGTCCAGTAGCCGTAATTATAACGATAGCCATCTATTTTGCTGTCTTGTTTTTTATCTCATACCTTGCCGGTCGTAAAGCAGACAACCAAGGGTTTTTTGTTGGAAACCGCAAATCTGCTTGGTATGTGGTTGCTTTTGCCATGATAGGTTCCAGTATATCGGGGGTAACGTTCGTTTCTGTTCCCGGTATGGTGGCAGTAAGTGGTTTTTCGTATATACAGATGGTGATTGGTTTTGCCGTAGGACAAGTTCTCATTGCCTTTGTGTTGATTCCACTCTTCTACCGGATGAATGTGGTATCTATCTATGAGTATTTGGAAAACCGTTTCGGGCTATCCTCCTACCGCACGGGTGCTTGGTTCTTCTTTATCTCAAAAATACTTGGCGCGTCGGTGCGTGTATTTCTGGTAGCTATCATCCTTCAGTGGCTTGTTTTCGACCCACTGGGTGTTCCCTTTATCCTGAATGCGATTATCACCATGCTGTTGGTATGGCTCTATACCTTTCAGGGGGGAGTTAAAACGTTGATTTGGACAGACTCGTTCAAGACTTTCTGTCTGATATCTTCCGTTGTATTATGTATATATTATATTGCTTCAAACCTCAATCTAAATTTCTCCGGGATGGTTGCTACCATTACTGATAGCGACTTATCCCGGGCTTTCTACTTTGATGATGCCAATGATAAGCGTTTCTTCTTCAAGCAATTTCTGGCGGGTGTGTTTACCGTAATTGCCATGACCGGACTTGATCAAGATTTTATGCAACGCAACCTGAGCTGTAAGAACCCTAAGGATGCGCAAAAAAATATGATTACCAGTGGGGTGATGCAGATTGTAATTATCATGATGTTCCTTATGCTGGGTGTATTGCTTTATACATTTGCCGCGCAGAATGGGCTATTTACTCCACAAGATGTAATTAATGGAACTCAGCAAAGTGACAAGGTATTCTCGGACATTGCAACGGGTGGTTATTTCCCTGTTATAGTAGGTATACTGTTTGTCATTGGGCTCGTTTCGTCGTCCTACTCGGCAGCCGGTTCGGCTATGACAGCGCTTACCACCTCGTTCACGTTGGACATATTGGATGCCAAGAAGAAAAAAGAAGAAGAAGTGGTGAAAATTCGCAAACGTGTACATATTGGTATGGCTGTTTGTATGGGTCTGCTCATCTTCGTGTTTAAGGCGTTGAACAACACCAGTGTAATTGACGCGGTGTATATCATAGCCAGCTACTCCTACGGACCTATATTGGGAATGTTTGTATTTGGTATTACGATGAAACAGCAAGTGCGCGATAAGTATGTGCCCTATGTGGCATTGATGTCGCCCATACTTTGTTTCATTCTGCAAAAGAATTCGGAAGCATGGTTCAATGGTTACCAGCTGGGCTATGAATTATTGTTGCTGAATGCCTTCTTTACCTTTGTGGGGCTTTCTATGTTGATAGTAAAAAAGAAATCATAACTTAACACATCATGATTAAATTCTTTCGTCTATGCTTGATTGTGACATTGTTCAGCCTGCCCCCACAGGCTGCAATGGCACAAGACCTCTCTCCCGAGGACAGAGAGAAACTCGGTACAATGCTTACCGAGCTTGCACGGCAAGAGATTGCCGTTGGGCGGATACGCATTGATTCCGTTGCGGTGGTGGGGAATGAACTACAACTATTTGCCAATCGGAATTGCGCATATATTCCTTTCAGAGAAGAGAATGTAGCTGCGATTTATGCAAACATTCAGGAACTTCTTCCCTATGAGTTTAAGCAATACAAGGTTGCTTTATTAACCGACAATCACCCGATTGAAGAATTGATACCTTTCGGTATGCGCACTAAGCGTGATAAGAAATTCAAAACCTTTACCCCTAAGGCAGAAGCTCCGTTGGTAACTAACCTCTCTACCCCTTATTCGCTCAAATATGGGTTAAGCAACAAGCATATTGCCATGTGGCAAAGTCACGGTTATTATTACGAACCCAAACTAACGCGTTGGGAATGGCAACGGGCACGAATCTTTCAAACGGTAGAAGATTTATATACCCAGAGTTATGTATTGCCCTTCTTGGTGCCCATGCTCGAAAATGCAGGTGCTAACGTATTAATGCCACGCGAAAGGGATACCCAAATCCATGAAGTGGTGATTGATAACGACGGTTGTCGTAATGAATCTTACTATACCGAAATAACTGCGGAAAAAGCATGGAGTACAGGAACAGATGAAGGATTTGCTCATTTACGCGACCAATATGTTGATTTTGAGAATCCTTTTCGCGAAGGAACCTACCGTCTGACCGAGACTATAAAGAAAGGTAACGAGAGTTTTGCCCAATGGGTGCCCGATATTCCACAAAGCGGAAAGTATGCTGTGTATGTATCTTACAAAACAGTACAAAATAGCACTACCGATGCACTATACACCGTGTATCATAAAGGTGGTATGTCGCAATTTCTGGTCAACCAGCAAATGGGCAGTGGCACGTGGATTTATCTGGGGCATTTCAATTTTGATGCCGGCAAACGCGAAACAGCTAAGGTGGTTTTGAGTAACAAATCGGCAAAGGCGGGACGTATCGTTACTGCCGATGCGGTAAAAATAGGTGGTGGCTATGGAAATATAGCACGTGGCATTATCCGCGGTGGCGTTGTAACCGAAAACATGAAAAGCTCTGAGCAACAAGCTACTGTAGTTCGTGAGCTTCCCCCAATAGACTACCCTTATGAAGTGAGTGGTTATCCTCGTTTTACCGAAGGAGCCCGTTACTGGATGCAGTGGGCAGGAATACCCGATAGTGTCTACTCGGAGAGTAAGGGAGTAAATGACTATACCGACGATTATAAATCGAGAGGTCTTTGGGTGAATTACCTTGCCGGTGGTTCGGAAGTAAATCCAGGTGCCGAAGGTTTGCATATACCGATTGACTTGTCGCTGGCATTTCATACTGATGCAGGCACCACACAGAACGACTCCATTATAGGTACGCTGGGTATCTATTTTACCAATGGAAAAGAGGGACAGTATGCCAACGGGGCTTCTCGTTATTTGGCACGCGATCTTACCGACATGGTCGATTCGCATATTGTAAATGATATTCGTGCTCTATATGAGCCCAATTGGAGTAGACGAGGTATGTGGAATCAATCATATTTTGAGGCACGTGTGCCTCAAGTACCGGCGTTACTACTCGAACTCCTTTCGCATCAGAACTTTGCCGATATGCGATACGGACTTGATCCACGTTTCCGCTTTACGGTAAGCCGTGCTATTTATAAAGGGATGCTACAGTTTATTTGTGCGCAGCACAATCAAAAATATGTAGTACAACCCTTACCGGTAGACCACATGGCGTTGCGTTTTACTAAAGCCAACGAGGTAGAACTAACCTGGCAACCAGTGGAAGACCCGCTTGAACCTACTGCACAAGCAGAACGATACATTGTTTATACCCGTATTGGCGATGCTGATTTTAATCATGGGGTAGTGGTGAAAGAAAACAAATACCGTGTCGTACAATCGCCTGGACTTGTATATAGCTATAAGGTAACTGCCTTGAACGAAGGTGGCGAGAGTTTCCCATCCGAGATTTTATCGGCTGGTAGCGCTCTCAATGAAAAAGGTACCGTGTTGGTTGTAAATGGATTTGACCGTATTAGTGCCCCTGCCGATTTTGTTAGCGATGGCGTAGCAGGGTTCTTAGATATGCTCGATCATGGTGTTCCTTATAAAGAAGATATTAGTTTCATTGGAAGCATGAAAGAGTTTCGCCGTTCCGTTCCATGGATGGACGATGACGCATCGGGTTTTGGCGACAGTTATGGCGACTATGAAACGATGGTGATTGCGGGTAATTCGTTCGATTATCCTGCTGTGCATGGCGAAGCGATTCTAAAGGCAGGATATTCCTTTACATCATGTAGCGATGAGGCGGTAGAACAGAGCTTGGTCGACCTGAAACAATATAAAATAGTTGACCTGATACTTGGTAAAGAACGTCAGACCAAGATGGGTAGAGGCGGAGTGATGCCGTTACAATATAAAACTTTCACAGATGCCATGCAAACAGCCATTGCCGCCTATTGCGAAGCTGGTGGCAACATATTCGTGTCGGGTGCTTTTGTAGGGACAGATTTGTGGGATGCCGATGAACCTAAGCAGGAAGATAAAGACTTTGCCATGAATGTGTTGAAGTACAAATGGCGTGTTAATCAGGCAGCTCGTAATGGAGCGGTGAAAAGTGTACCTTCACCTTTTACAGCTTTGACCGGTAATTATTCTTATTATGATGAGCTGAATGCAGACTCTTATGTAGTTGAATCGCCCGATGCAATAGAACCTGTGGGTGAGAATAGCTTCACTGTGTTTCGCTACAGCGAGAATAATCTAAGTGCGGGAGTTGCTCATAAAGGTAGTTATAAAACATGTATATTAGGTTTTCCTTTTGAAACGGTAAAAACAAAAAAAGAGAAAGAAAACCTAATGAAAGCCATACTAACTTTCTTTGAAACAAGATAACAAAAGAATAGCTTAGATTTGTAACCTGATCTAATTTAGAACATGAAGAGACTGTCTGTAATTGTTGTTTTACTTTGCTTTGCTTCCTGGCTGTATGCTCAGGAGTTTAAGTTTGCATTACTGACCGATTTGCATGTAACCCATGCAGGAACGGCAGAAGAAGATTTACTACGTGCGGTAGAACAAATAAACGCGAGTAAAGACATTGATTTTGTTTTGGTTACCGGCGATATTACCGAAGAAGGCGATAGGGGATCTTTGCAGAAAGCCAAGAATGTTTTGGATAAATTGAACGTGAAGTACTATGCCGTATTGGGTAATCATGAAACAACCTGGAGCGAGTCGGGTATGACTGCCTTTGGTGATGTTTTTGGTAGTGAACGTGTTCAATTTGAGTACAACGGCTTCTTGTTTTTAGGATTCAACACCGGCCCGTTTATTCGCATGGCAGATGGGCATGTGGTGCCGCAAGACATTGCCTGGTTGAAGAAAGAACTAAAAGAATATGGCAAAAAGAAACCGGTAATCCTTGTAACGCACTACCCACTCAAAGATGGCGATGTGGATAACTGGTACGATGTGACCGATGCTGTTCGTCCGTATAACATCCGCATGTTTGTGGGTGGGCATTATCACTCCAATCGCTCTTATGAATACGACGGCATACCCGGTTTCCTGAATCGTTCCACGCTTCGGGCAAAAGACGCGGTAGGTGGATACTGTGTATATACTGTTACCCCGGATTCTATCTTGGTATGCGAACAAAAAATAGGAGGCGAACGTGAACAATGGGCTTCTTTGTCGCTCACAAAGAAATACTACGATGCCAAAGAAGGTGCTAAAGATAAATACCCGGATTTTTCTGTGAACAAAGAGTATCCCCAAGTAAAAGAAGCATGGACGTTGCAAACAGGTGTAGGCATTTATTCTTCACCGGTTTATTACAATGAGAGTGTCTATGTAGGTGACGATATGGGCTACTTAACTTGCTACAATAGTAAGAATGGAAAAAAGCAGTGGCAATACAAAGCAAACCACCGAATTGTAGGGACTCCCGCTGTTGCGGATGGCGTTGTTGTTTTTGGATCTGCCGACAAATATATCTATGGCTTGGATGCCATAAATGGTAAATTGTTATGGCAGGTTGCAGCCAATGAACCGGTATTGGGTGCTGTCTCAATTAGTGATGGAATAGCCTATGTGGGTGCAAGCGACCAGACATTCCGCGCTATAAATATTCATACAGGAGCCATTGTTTGGGAATACAGTGATGTAAAAGGATACATCGTGACCAAACCATTGATTGAAGGTGATAAAGTAATCTTTGGTTCGTGGGGCAATACGCTATATTGTTTGAATAAAACAACCGGTATTCCTTGTTGGAAGTGGACAGGTGGTTTAACACGGATGCACTACTCACCGGCACAGGTATGGCCGGTAGTTGCACACGGTAAGGTGTTTATTGCCGATCCGCAACGGGCATTGACTGCCATTGATATTAATACCGGTGAAACAATATACCGCACGTTCCAATCTGTTGTGCGCGAAACGATTGGCCTTTCCGAAGATAAAGAACGTATTTATAGCAAAACAATGAACGACAGTGTTGTTTGTTTTGATGCGCGAACCAACGAACCCAAGCAAGTGTGGAATTCAAATGTTGGTTTTGGTTATGAGCACGCACCCTCCATGCCGCAAGAAAAAGATGGGGTAGTGTTTGGTAGCACCAAAAATGGATTAATGTTTGGACTGGATGCACTTAGCGGGAAAGTGTTGTGGAAGTATAAAGTAGGCAACTCGCTCATTAGCACCGTTGTGCCGTTAAGTAGTACTGAGGTTCTCTATACGGCAACAGGGGGCGAAGTTGGATTGTTGCGAATAACAGATAATTTGAAATAAATAAAAAATAGAATATGGAAAAGAAAATAAGTTGCTTCATTCCATTCACAGAAATGGCACAAGCTGAACAAACATTGATTGGATTGAAGAGTGCAGGGTTGGTTAATAAAGTCTATTTATTGGCAACCGAAAGTAAAGAGAAAAGCGTTGACGGATATGAGGTTATAAACATACAAAGTCTGAACGCAAGTACTACAATGAAAGCCATAGCCGAAAAGGCAACGGATGAATATATTTTGTTGTATACGAAATATTCTACATTGGAATTAGGCTATTTCGCTTTGGAACGCATGGTTCAACTGTTGGAAGATGGCGCTTCGGGAATGGTATATGCCGACCATTATCAAATCGTTGGCGACGAAAAGAAAAACGCCCCTGTTATTGATTACCAATTTGGTAGTTTGCGCGATGATTTTAACTTCGGCTCTGTATTGTTGTATAAAGCGGCTGCTTTCAAGGAGGCTGTAAGTAAAATGAAAGCCGATTATCAATTTGCAGGCTTATATGACTTGCGTCTTAAACTTTCGCAGAAAGAGTCATTAGTACACATCAATGAGTATCTCTACTCGGAAGTGGAATTGGATACTCGCAAGAGTGGCGAAAAGATATTCGATTATGTAGACCCCAAGAACAGAGGTGTACAAATAGAGATGGAGAAAGCTTGTACCGAGCATTTGAAAGAAATAGGAGGCTATCTTGAGCCTAAGTTCAAAAAAATAGAATTTAGCGCAGGAAATTTCGAGTTTGAGGCTTCGGTAATAATTCCGGTACGTAACCGTATTTGTACGATTGAAGATGCTATTCGCTCGGTATTGACACAGAAAACTCAATTCAAATTTAATTTGATTGTGATTGATAATCATTCTACTGATGGCACAACCGAAGCTATTCAGAAATATGCGCACGACGAGCGTCTTATTCATATTATCCCCGAACGTGGCGATCTTGGCATTGGCGGCTGTTGGAATATGGGTGTTCATCATGCAAAGTGTGGTAAATTTGCTGTGCAGTTGGATAGCGATGATATCTATAAAGACGAAAATACGTTGCAAACAATGGTGAACGCATTCTACGAGCAAAACTGCGCTATGGTGGTAGGTACCTACATGATGACAAACTTTGACTTGGAGATGATACCTCCCGGTATTATTGATCATAAAGAATGGACTCCGGAGAATGGTAGAAACAATGCGCTGCGCATCAATGGTTTGGGAGCGCCCCGTGCTTTCTATACTCCTGTACTTCGTGAGGTAAAAGTACCCAATACAAGCTATGGAGAAGATTATGCGTTAGGATTGAACTTCTCGCGTCAATATCAGATTGGTCGTGTGTACGATGTGGTGTATATGTGTCGCCGTTGGGACGATAACTCGGATGCTTCGCTCGATGTGGTAAAAATGAACAACCACAATACATATAAAGATAGAATCCGTACATGGGAGTTGCAGGCACGTATTGCTCTAAATAAAAAATAGGAGAGAACACATTGAATCTGAACAGTCAAATAAATCGGTTGTTTGAGGAGCAACTCACATCATGGGAGCAGGCAAGGGTTAACTATGCTGCCCTCTCTCAAGTGAAAGAGAAATCGCTTCAGATAGGCGGCTACTTGTTTAGGGTGCAGTTTAATCCGGCACGTATTACCTCTTCGGCAGCTAAGATTGATACGAAGAGTATTCAGGAGCGCAAATGTTTCTTGTGTGGAGCAAATTTGCCGGAACAACAGAAAGCTATTCCATTCAAAGAGCATTATCAGTTATTGGTTAATCCATTCCCGATTTTCCCAAGGCATCTAACCATTCCTGATGTAAACCATACCCAACAGTGTATAGGCGCAAACCGCATGGAAGATATGTTGGACTTGGCGGAGGAATTAAACGAATATATACTATTCTACAATGGACCAAAATGTGGCGCTTCTGCTCCCGATCATATGCACTTTCAGGCAGGCAATAAAGGCTTTTTACCAGTGGAAGAAGAATTGAAACATGCTAAAAAAGAAGAAATAATATCGCATGGTAAGGCATCCTTATACTACCTGACTAATGACCCACGCTCCATGTTATTTATTGAATCTGCTGATAAGCAAGACGCTGTTTCCTTGTTTCAAGTGGTTTACAACGCCATGACAATACCCTCCGATTCCTATGAACCGATGATGAATGTATTGGCATGGTATGAAACGGGTAAATGGATGGTTTGTGTGTTTCCCCGTGAAAAGCATAGACCTGACTGTTTCTTTGCAGAAGGTGAAAAGAACTTGTTGAGCAGTCCGGCTTCGGTAGATTTGGGTGGCGTGTTTATCATGCCGGTTGAGAAAGATTTTCTAAAAATAACAGCTACCGATGTCGCTCTGATATTGGACGAGGTTTGCCTTGGAGCAATTGCATTTAAAGAACTCAGACGAAAAATAAAAGAACAGTTATGAAAGAACCTAAAGTAGATGTTGGTATTTTGTTTGAACCGGAAATTATTTTCGTGTTGCATGCACCTTTCTTAATGAATGGTGAGGAAGTTACCGGAGAACACAAAGTTAGCTATAGTAACGGGAACGTATTGTGGCGTGGAGAAACGTATAAAGAGCTCTATTTTGAACCGGTAGATGATACAGCCGGTGGATTTGAAATATTGGATGTAACAATTGGTATCAATTTCCACTGGGAACGCAAAGAAGACCAACGCTTTAAGGGATCTCTGAAAATAATTGTTGAAGATAAGAAGTTAACAGGTATCAACATTATTGGAGTAGAAGACTACCTGACAAGTGTAATATCTTCCGAGATGAGTGCAACTGCTTCGCTTGAACTGCTGAAAGCACATGCGGTTATTTCGAGGAGTTGGTTGTTGGCGGGACTTACCCCAAAGAGCCTCACCCCAGCCCTCTCCAAAGGAGAGGGGGATGAAGATAGCTCGACTGACAATCAGCATTATCATACTGCTAACTGTGCAAGTTATGGGGTTTTAAAAGAAAATCAAAAGGAGCTAAGAAGGGAGCCAACTGAGGCGGAGACCATTGTGTGGAATCTTATTAGGAATAATCAACTAGGTTATAAATTTAGAAGACAGCATATCATTGATGATTATATTGTTGACTTTGTTTGCCTTTCCTTAAAGATTATAGTAGAAATAGATGGCAAATATCATGATGACTCTTTACAGGTTGAGAAAGATAATGAAAGAACCCATAAACTCAATCAGTTAGGGTTCAAAGTCCTGCGTTTTACTAATGATGAAGTAATTGCCAACACTGATAGTGTTATTCAATCCATCTCCACCTCTCTCTCCCAAAAAGAGTTCAAAGATGCCAATTTGAACATTGATAATGATACTCAAACTATCTCCAACTCCCTCTCCTTTGGAGAGGGTCGGGGTGAGGCTGAGTTTATTCGCTGGTATGAGCGTGATGCCCACACTAACTTTGATGTATGTGCAGATGACCATTGCCAACGTTATCAAGGTATTACACGCGCTTCTACGGAGATTGTACAACAAGCAGTGAAAGCAACTTCTGGTCAGGTGCTTAGCCACAGCGGGAAAATCTGTGATGCTCGCTTCTCTAAATGTTGCGGGGGTGTGTTTGAAGAGTTTCAGAATTGCTGGGAAGAGATCAGATATCCTTATTTGGCAAAACAACGCGATAGTAAATCTATCACTGATATTCCCGACTTAACCGACGAGGCTACTGCTGATAAATGGATAAGAACTTCGCCCGAAGCATTTTGCAATACCACTGATAAGAAAACGCTTTCGCAAGTATTGAATAACTATGATCAGGAAACAACTCATTTCTACCGTTGGAAAGTAGAATATGGACAAAAGGAACTTTCTGAGCTGGCACTATCACGTTCGGACATTGATTTTGGCGATATTATTGATCTTATTCCTGTACAACGCGGAACATCCGGGCGTTTGGTTAAACTCAAAATAGTAGGAAGTAAGCGTACAATGGTTATCGGCAAAGAATTGGAAATCCGGCGGACGCTTTCTACATCACATCTATACAGCTCTGCCTTTGTGGTTGATAAGATCACTAACGAAGAAGAAATTAAGTTTATTCTTACTGGCGCCGGCTGGGGACATGGTGTAGGTTTATGCCAAATAGGTGCGGCAGTAATGGGTGAGGAAGGTTATAAATATGATGAAATATTGCTTCATTATTATATAGGCGCTGATATTGAAAAATTGTATTAAGATAAAAAGAAATAGAGGATGAAGAATAAGAAAGTATCACCATGGGCGTGGATCCCATCTCTATATCTGGCAGAAGGATTGCCGTATGTAGCGGTTATGACTATTTCGGTCATTATGTACAAACGTATGGGTATCTCCAATACAGACATAGCGCTGTACACAAGCTGGTTATATCTTCCATGGGTTATCAAACCATTTTGGAGTCCGTTTGTCGATATACTGAAGACAAAGCGTTGGTGGATTGTTACCATGCAACTGCTGATTGGTGCCGGTTTTGCAGGAATTGCCTTTACCATACCCTTGCCTTTTTTCTTTCAGGCAACCTTGGCATTCTTTTGGTTGCTGGCTTTTAGCTCGGCTACCCATGATATTGCTGCCGATGGGTTTTATATGCTTGGTCTTGATACGAACCAACAAGCCAAGTATGTAGGCATTCGTAGTACTTTTTATCGTGTTGCTACCATTATGGGGCAAGGTGTACTGATTATCCTTGCTGGATTCCTTGAAAGTGTATCGGGTATGGAGCCTGTAAAGATGCATGTCGAGGTATCTCCCCAATACACCCAGTCTACTCTATATTTGCCTCAGGTATCTACCCCGGATAACGCGCAAGGCGAGATGTTCTTTATACAAGACAAGGAGGTAGTACAATTAGGCACACACGGTATTTCTAAAGATAGCTTGAAGATATTCCTTAAAACAATAAAATCGTTGAATGAAGAAAATGGTTTTATTATTAAAGAAGGTGCCGTTGGCGGATCTACTGTCGATAGCGCTGACAGCTGGTGGACTACCCATGTAGCTAAACCTTTAGGCAATTGGATAAGAGACAACTTCGGCGAAAAAAGAGAAGTTGCTACCATCTCAGACCAGGCAGGCAACATTGCTGTTACAGCTGTTACCCTCTCTAAGAAACCAGATGCGGGTAAAGAGATTGTTCTAAATACCACCATGAATAGCGGTGATAAAAGTATTGCTCTTATTCATGGCGAACGCTTAGCTTTCAACGAAGAGAACTGGAACAAACCAGCGTATTTGGTATTCCAGACCGATCCAAAACTTACCGAAACTGCTACTGCAGAATATAAAGGACTTTCTGGTAATATTCCATTTGCCTGGTCTATTACATTCTTTGTATTGGCAGGGCTATTTGTTTTCTTTAGTTTTTACCACAAGGTAGCACTTCCAAAGCCCGATTCGGATAAACCGCATCCAACCATGACAGCAACTTCCATCATTTCGGAATTTGCTTCTACATTTAAGTCTTTCTTTAAAAAGCCTCAGGCATTGGCTGCTATATTCTTCATGCTCACTTTCAGATTCTCGGAAGCACAGTTATTAAAACTAATCAATCCTTTCCTGTTAGATTCGAGAGATATTGGTGGTTTAGGACTTACTACCGGCGAAGTTGGTTTGGTATATGGTACTATTGGTATTATCGGACTTACTCTGGGAGGGATCATTGGAGGATTTGTAGCTGCAAAAGGCGGATTAAGAAAATGGCTATGGCCAATGACCTTCAGTATGCTTCTAACTATTGCAACCTTTGTATATCTGGGTATAGTACAACCCGAAAGCCTGATAATCGTCAACATCTGCGTATTTATTGAGCAGTTCGGATATGGATTTGGGTTCACTGCTTATATGCTTTACCTGATGTATTACTCTGACGGAGAGCAGAAAACAGCACATTATGCTATCTGTACAGGATTCATGGCATTGGGTATGATGATACCTGGTATGTTTGCCGGATGGCTGCAAGAGCTGCTTGGATACAACCATTTCTTTATTTGGGTAATGATTTGTAGTATCATACCAATAATTGCTGTTGCATTGCTAAAGATAGACCCCAATTATGGGAAAACAAAAGAAGAGCAGGAAGTAGAACAATAAATATACCTGAAACAATGAAAAGAACGATTTTATTAGCCATATTCTCGGCAGCGATACTTGCCAATGTTCAGGCACAAAAGATAAAAATCAAAACAGGCATCGAAGTATTGAAAGAACAAAACTTCAAGTGCCTTGAGGGAAAACGTGTGGGACTGATAACAAATCCTACAGGTGTAGATAATCAGTTGAAATCAACCATTGATGTCCTTTTTGAATCTCCTAATGTACAGTTGGTTGCTCTTTACGGACCCGAACATGGTGTGAGGGGTGATGCGCACGCAGGCGATAAAATAGAAAGCAATGTCGACCCGGGTACAGGTGTACCTGTACACTCCTTATATGGAAAAACCCGCAAACCTACACCCGAGATGTTGGAAGGAGTTGATGTACTGGTTTACGATATTCAAGATATTGGTTGTCGTTCCTTCACCTATATCAGCACTATGGGCGTTGCTATGGAGGCAGCTGCCGAAGCGAATATTGAATTTATCGTTCTCGACCGCCCCAATCCATTGGGTGGGTTGAAGATAGAAGGAAACCTGGCAGAAGATGGTTATATCTCTTTTGTGAGTCAGTTCAAAATTCCTTATCTATATGGGCTTACTTGTGGTGAGTTAGCTATCATGCTGAATGAAGAAAATATGCTTGGTAAGAAGTGTAACTTGCAAGTGGTAAAGATGAAGGGATGGAAGCGTAAAATGGATTACGTAGCTACAGGCTTGCAATGGGTACCTTCTTCGCCTCATATTCCACATCCACATTCTGCGTTTTTCTATCCGGTAAGCGGGATTTTGGGTGAATTGGGTTATATGTCTATTGGGGTGGGCTATACCATACCTTTCCAGATGTTTGCTACCTCTTGGATTAACGCGGAGCAACTAGCAAAGAATATGAATGCGCTTCAACTACCGGGATTTATTTTCCGTCCGATTCATTTGAAACCATTTTATTCGGTAGGTAAAGGTGAACAGCTGCAGGGAGTTCAGGTGCATATTGTAGATTATGAGAAAGCGCGGTTGAGTGAGGTGCAATTCTTGCTAATGCAAGAAGTGGCGAAGCTTTATCCCGATCATGCCGTTTTTGACCATGCCGATAAAGGCAGGTTCCGTATGTTTGACTTGGTTTCGGGCAGCAACCGGATACGTGAAGATTTTAGTAAGAACAACAGTTGGGAAGATATAAAGGATTACTGGTACAAAGATGTAGACAGCTTTCGTAACCTTTCCAAAAAATACTATCTGTATAAGTAAATGCAAATTAAGCAAGATACATATCGACAGTTTTATCAGCAAGTATCTGAGTTTATACCCACAGACCGAATTTATATAGATGAATTACGGCGGTTGGCGTGGGGAACGGACGCAGGCTTCTATCGGCTTATACCTCAAATCATTATTCGCTCGGCTAATGAAGAGGAGCTCTCCAAGATACTGACTGTAGCTGCAAACTATCGCTTGCCGGTAACATTTCGGGCTGCCGGAACAAGTTTGTCGGGACAAGCAATAAGTAATTCTATTCTAATTGTAGCCGGAAAACATTGGGAATCATATACACTCAAGGAAGAGGCAACAATCATTACCATGCAGCCGGGTATTGTCGGCCAGCGGGTAAATGAGATACTCAAACCATTTGGGCGGAAGTTTGCTCCCGATCCGGCTTCTATCAAGAGTGCTATGGTTGGTGGTATTGTGATGAACAATGCTTCGGGTATGAATTGTGGTACTCATGCAAACAGCGACAGAGTATTACTCTCCGTGCGGATGGTGTTTTGTGATGGTACAATACTCGATACCGGCGATGCTCAAAGTCGTGCCGATTTTCAGAGAACACATGCTGCCTTCCTGCAACAAATAGAAACTTTGCGCGATTCTGTACGTGCTGATGAAGAGTTGGTAAAACGTATTCGTTATAAATACTCTATTAAGAATGTAGTGGGGCTGAATATCTCTCCCTTTGTCCTCTATGATGACCCCTTTGACATAATAGCACACTTGTTGGTTGGGTCTGAAGGAACACTGGCATTCCTCTCTGAAGTGACAATGCGTACCGAGCGCGATTATCCGCATAAAGCGAGTGCCATGTTATATTTTAGCGATATAAAGGAGGCTTGTCGTGCGGTGGTTATGATGAAGAAGTTAACCAATGAGCGTGGTGAACAGATTGTAAAAGGTGCCGAACTGTTGGACAAGAAGTCATTAGCTTCTGTAAACGACGCTACGGGTGTTGGACTAACTGCAGTTCTGACTGAGACCTTTGCCGAGACAAAAGCAGAACTTGATGATAACATTGCCGAAATAACGAATGCCTTACGTGATTTCGCCACATACATTCCTGTTCATTTCACAGATGTAGAGAGCGAGTATGCCAAATATTGGGCCATACGCTCGGGCATATTCCCTTCTGTTGGTGGAACTCGCCAATTGGGTACTACCAGTTTGATTGAAGACGTGGCGTTTCATATAGAAGACCTACCCGAGGCAACAGCCGAACTGCAAGAATTACTTGCCCGTCACGGTTATGATGATGCTTGTATCTATGGTCATGCATTGGAAGGGAATTATCACTTCATTATTAACCAATCGTTTAGCTCTGATACAGAAGTAGCGCGTTACGAAGGGTTGATGAATGATGTAATTGCTTTGGTGGTCGATAAGTATGATGGCTCACTGAAGGCGGAACATGGAACAGGAAGAAATATGGCTCCTTTCGTAAAATATGAATGGGGCGAAGCAGCTTTTAATATTATGAAAGCTGTGAAACAACTCTTCGACCCCAAGAACTTGCTCAATCCGGGTGTTATCTTCAATGATGACCCACATTGCCATATCAAAAACTTTAAGCCATTGCCGCTTACCAATCCGCATGTGGATAAATGTATAGAGTGCGGCTTTTGCGAAGTGAACTGCCTTACGTGCGGTTTCACACTCTCTTCGCGGCAACGTATCGTGCTACAGCGAGAAATTACACGATTGGAAAATACAAACGAAGATGCCAAACGCTTAGAACAGCTTCGCAAACAATATACCTATCAGGGAGAGCAAACCTGTGCCGGAGATGGCTTGTGTGCAACTTCCTGTCCGATGGGAATCGATACCGGCGATTTGACGCATGACATTCGCCAGTCAGAAATGCCTGTTGGTAGCACAGGTTATAAACTTGGAGCGTATGTGGCTCATCATTTTGCGGGAACGAAGAATATGCTTCGTCCGGTACTGTCATTGGCAAATACGGCACATACCCTGCTGGGTACTCCGCTGATGTATAGTATAACGAAGGGAATGCACAATTTGCTCGATATTCCACAATGGGTACCCGCTATGCCGAAAGCTTATCGTGTGAAGAAAGCAATAGCGCATAATACACCCTCTCCGCTAAAAGTGGTTTATTTCCCCAGTTGTATTAACCAAACAATGGGTTTGGCAAAGAAATCGCCCGAGGAACTACCTTTAGTAAATAAGATGATAGCTTTATTGCACAAGGCTGGTTATGAAGTTATATTCCCTCACGAAATGGATAAACTGTGTTGTGGCACCATTTGGGAAAGTAAAGGGATGATGGATATTGCCGACCAAAAGACAAAAGAGCTGGAGGCTGCTTTGATTGTTGCGAGCGAGCAGGGCAAATATCCTGTTTTGTGCGATCAGAGTCCGTGTCTGTACCGCATGAAGCATGAAATGAAATCACTCCAACTCTATGAACCGGTAGAGTTTATCAACACTTTCTTGCTGGATAAGCTTGTGTTTACACAAATTAGTGAACCAATAACCGTGCATATTACCTGTTCCATGCAAAAAATGGGGTTGAGCGATCAGCTTGTTTCTTTAGCAAAACGCTGCTCTACCCATGTCCTTATCCCCGAAGAAGTAGGTTGCTGTGGGTTTGCCGGTGATAAAGGGTTCACGCATCCCGAAGTAAACGCATACGCATTGCGGAAGTTAAAGCCACAGATAGATAAATCTTCTATTAAAATAGGTTACTCAAACAGTCGTACGTGCGAAATAGGATTGTCTACCAATGCGGGTATTCCATACGTTTCCATTGTTTACTTAGTAGATAAATGTACTAAATCTCTTAATAAATAACTCTATGAAGAAAACCACTGCTCAACGTTTATTAGCCTTAGATGTTCTGAGAGGCATCACAATTGCAGGCATGATTATGGTGAACAACCCGGGATCATGGGGGAAAGTGTACGCGCCGTTGGGACATGCGGCATGGAATGGTTTGACTCCTACCGACTTGGTTTTTCCTTTTTTCATGTTTATTATGGGGATATCCACCTATATCTCCTTACGCAAATATCGTTTTGAATTCAGCAAAGATGCTGCATGGAAAATCATCAAGCGAACGATTGTTATCTTTGCTATAGGGCTGGGTATAGCGTGGTTTTCTCTCTTCTGCCGCACATGGAACTCCCTATCGGGTGAGGAAATTTCTTTTGGTTCCCGCTTGTGGCAGTCTGTTTGGACATTCGAGAATATTCGTATTCTGGGAGTGATGCAGCGTCTGGCGCTTTGTTATGGCGCAACAGCTATCATTGCTTTGGTCATGAAGCATAAGCATATTCCTTATTTAATAGCTGTGCTATTAATAGGCTACTTCTGTTTGCTTTTGTGCGGAAATGGCTTTGAATACAACGAAACAAATATACTTTCCGTTGTAGACCGTGCTGTTCTTGGTGTAAATCATATGTACAAAGATAACGGTATTGACCCCGAAGGCTTGCTGAGTACCATCCCTGCTATTGCGCATGTGTTGGTTGGCTTCTGCTGTGGCAGATTGCTGATGGAGGTTACAGATATCAACGAAAAGTTGCAACGCTTGTTCCTCATTGGTACAATCCTTACCTTTGCCGGATTTTTATTCAGTTATGGCTGCCCAATCAATAAAAAGATATGGTCGCCCACTTTCGTGTTGGCTACCTGCGGACTCTGTTCAAGCTTTCTTGCCTTGCTCATCTGGATTATTGATGTGAAAGGATATAAAACATGGAGCCGTTTCTTTGAATCGTTTGGAGTAAATCCACTGTTTATTTACGTGATGGCAGGTGTCGTTTCTATCTTGATTGGAAACATCCGTGTACCTCATGGCGAAGGTGTTATTTCGTTAAAAGGATATATGTATCAAGTAATTTTGCAGCCTATGCTCGGCGATTATCCCGCTTCATTGGCATTTGCTTTGTTATTTGTAGCGTTTTGTTGGGTAGTTGGACACATATTGTATAAAAAGAAAATATATATAAAGATATGATACTAATAGCAGACAGCGGCTCCACAAAAACCAATTGGTGTGTTGTGGAACACGGACAAGTTGTCCGTCAGGTTTTATCAAAAGGGATGAACCCTTACTTCCAGTCGGAGGAGGATATCGTTGATGAGCTCATCAACAAGATACAACCGGAATTGCCTACAAAGGTTTTTGAGTCTATTTATTTCTACGGGGCGGGTTGCACGCCCGAGAAAATACCAATGATGGAAGCCATTCTACGCAAACAATTTGAAGTAAGTGGCACGGTGAAGGTAGATACCGATATGTTGGGAGCCGCACATGGATTGTGTGGCGACGAACCCGGTATTGTTTGTATCTTGGGTACAGGCTCAAACTCCTGTTATTATGACGGAGAGAATATGGCTGCCAATGTTTCTCCACTTGGTTTTATCTTGGGCGACGAAGGTAGTGGTGCCGTGCTTGGCAAACTGTTGGTGGGCGACATCCTGAAGAATCAAACCTCTCCCGAAATCAAAGAAAAGTTCTTGAAACAATTCAATCTTACACCCGGTGATGTTATCGAAAAAGTATACCGACAGCCTTTCCCTAATAGGTTTTTGGCAAGTGTATCTCCGTTTCTTGCGCAGAATATCCATGAGCCCGAATTGCGTACGCTTGTATTGAATAGCTTTATCTCTTTCTTTAAGCGTAACGTGATGCAGTATGACTACAAAACATATACTGTAAACCTGATTGGTTCGGTAGCTTACTATTATAAAGAAGTATTGCTGGAGGCTGCCAAGGCAACAGGGTTAACCATTGGAAAAATAGAGCAAAGTCCTATGGAGGGCTTAGTTGTGTATCATTCAAAAAAATAAAAAATATGGCATTTGTGAAGATATCAGAGCAATCCTCGCTCTACAATGACTTAGAAAAGAAATCCGTTCGGGAAATATTGGATGACATTAATACGGAAGACCAAAAAGTGGCGCTGGCAGTAAAAGCCGCCATCCCGCAAATAGAGAAATTGGTTACACAAATTGTTGAACGTATGAAGCAGGGCGGACGTATCTTCTACATGGGTGCTGGAACCAGTGGTCGTTTAGGCGTATTGGATGCTTCGGAAATACCACCAACATTTGGTATGCCTCCTACATTGGTTATTGGACTGATAGCCGGTGGCGATACTGCTTTGCGCAATCCGGTGGAGAAGGCGGAGGATAATACCGAGAAAGGATGGGAAGACTTGCAGCAATACAATATCTGCGATAAAGATACCGTGATTGGTATTGCTGCATCGGGCACCACACCCTATGTTATTGGTGCAATGCGCGAAGCGCGCAAGCATGGCATTTTAACCGGATGCATAACCAGTAATCCCGATTCGCCTATGGCTGAAGAAGCAGATGTGCCCATCGAGATGATTGTAGGACCGGAGTATGTAACGGGAAGTTCGCGTATGAAATCGGGTACAGGACAAAAGATGATTCTCAATATGATTACCACCTCTACAATGATTCAACTGGGCAGGGTGAAAGGAAATAAAATGGTAAATATGCAACTCACGAACATCAAGTTGGTGGATCGTGGCACACGCATGATTGTTGATGAATTGAACCTGCCTTATGATGAGGCGAAAGCCTTATTGCTATTGCATGGCTCGGTGAAAAAAGCTGTAGATAGTTACAGAGCAAAATAGATAACCTCCGCTTAAATCTCTTATAAAAATGAAAACAAAAATATTATTCTTACTGTGCATGTTGTTTGCTTTGCAAACTGTTGCCCAACCCTTGCCGCAAGTAGCCCCCGAAGAGGTGGGTATGGACTCTCGTCGCTTGGCATATGCTGATGAAGTGATATTGGATGCTATTGCAAAAAAAGAAATACCGGGAGCGGTGCTTGCCGTGGTTCATCAAAACAAACTGGCTTACCTCAAAGCGTATGGCAACAAACAGGTATATCCAAGCATAGAACCAATGGAGGTGAATACGGTATTTGATATGGCTTCTGTAAGTAAATCTATGTCTACTGCCGTTGCTGCGGTTATCTTGCTTGAACGGGGGAAATTCCGCCTGCAGGATCGTGTGAAAGATTATATTCCGGGGTTTGAGGGGTGGACAGACGAAGATGGACGTACCACAGATATCCGCATGGTGGATATCATGACGCACACTTCGGGACTTCCTCCTTACGCCAATGTTGATAGCCTGCAAGCCAAATATGGCGCACCCAATCCTGATGGACTGATTGAACACATCGCTACTTGTAAAAGAGACTTCAAACCACGTACCGGTTTCCAATATAGCTGCCTTAATTACATCACATTGCAACGTGTTATTGAAACACTTTCGGGGCAGAACTTACGCGATTTTGCTAAAGAAAATATCTTTGATGTATTGGGTATGAACCATACAGACTATCAGCCAAAGGGCGAAACCTTGGCACTTACAGCTCCTACCGAAAAACAAAAAGATGGTAGTGTGTTGAAAGGTGTGGTGCACGATCCGTTGGCGCGGATTATGAATGGTGGCATATCGGGCAATGCGGGAATATTTTCTAATGCGACCGATGTTGCACTGCTGGCAGCAGCCTTGCTAAACAACGGTGAATATAATGGCAAACGCATACTTAGTCCAATGGGGGTAAGGATGATGCGCACAGTTCCGAATAATGTGGCACAGTTTGGCAGAACACCGGGTTGGGATGTCTGTTCTCCCTATGCCTCTAATAATGGCGACTTGTTTGGACCTAACACTTACGGACATACAGGCTACACAGGTACTTCGCTTATTATCGACCCCGATAATGGCACGGCTGTTATTCTGTTAACTAATCGTGTACATCCCGAGGATGCGGGTGGTGTGGTTCGGCTTCGCTCTATTGTGGCAAATGCCGTAGCTGCGGCTATCGACTGTCCGCCTGCCCGTCTCTATTTTCCACGCTACTATACAAAGGTAGCCGAGTTTGCTGCGCAACCCTCAATAACCGACAAAGACATTGTCTTCTTAGGCAACAGCCTTACCGAGAATGCTAATTGGAGTGAGCTTACCGGCAAGAAAAAAATTGTGAACCGCGGTATCATTGGCGATGAAATTATGGGAATCTACGACCGCTTAGACCAGATACTTCCGGGGAAACCAAAGAAAATATTCCTTATGAGTGGCACCAATGATGTTTCGCACGATCTTTCTACCGATGAAATAGTTTCGCGCATGGCACTCCTGATTGATAGAATACAACAAGAATCGCCCAAAACGAAACTGTATTTACAAAGCCTTTTGCCTATTAATGAATCGTTTGGTCGCTACAAAAAGATGACAGGAAAGACTGATCAGATTCCTGCCATCAACGCTTGTCTGAAACAGTTGGCGGAAGAAAAAAACATCGATTTCATCGACCTATTTCCACTTTTTGTTCAGCCCAGAACCAATATTATGCGCAAAGAACTTACAAATGATGGATTACATTTGAAGAGCGAAGGATATGAAATTTGGGGAAAGGCGATAAAGAAATACTTGTAACACGTTGACAAGCTAAAAACACTCTCCAAATAGAGTTTTACGAAATGGGTCTTCACCTTCACAAAACGCTGTAACAAGCTAAAAGTAAGCGGGTTGTGTGTGAAGACCTATCCTTTTTGCCTTCACGGGGTTTTCACACCTAATTTTCTGACTGTTTTGTGTTAAGAAAACAGTCAGAAACGAAGTAAAAAACAGTCAGAAGTGAAGCAAAAAACAGTCGGAAAAAAGGCATTGCTTAAAGCTCCATTTAGATGCACTTCTTCAGCCATAGTTTCATTCTCTGTCGTCCATAGGCGTACGGCCCGTCGTCCATAGTCTCACGCCCCGTCAGCCATAGTCTCACAACCCGTCAGCCTATGGCTTGAATACGCCTACAATAAATCCAATGTTTTATTCAGCCTAATGCTGTTGGAACCTTTTATTAGAATGGTTTTTCCTTTCAGTGGGTCACTTTGCAACCTTAGCAGTAATTCATCCACGTGCTTAAACGATTGGTACGTGTGCGGTAATGATGAAAATACATCGCCTACGAGCAGAACCGTTTCAAAGTTTGCTCCATTCAGGTAGTTTATTATTTTTGTATGTTCCTCTACACTGTCTGCTCCCAACTCGCGCATATCGCCAAGAATAACCATTTTATGTTCTGCCTGCATCTTCAGGAAGTTCTCTAATGAAGCCATCATACTGGTAGGGTTAGCGTTGTAGGCATCGATAATCAGTGTGTTGTAGGCAGTTTTCTTCAGTTGCGAACGATTGTTTTGTGGGGTATATGCTGCTAAGGCTTTGTCTATTTCGGTAGCCTCTACGCCAAAAAAAGTGCCGATGGTGGCGGCAGCCAAAGCATTCGTGAAGTTATAATCACCGATAAGCTGGGTTTCTACCCGATGTTTCTGGTTGTCAGTAGCTTCCCACTCCAGTGCAAGGAACGGTGAATTGCCGGTAACACATCCTTTTACATAAGGTGTACCTTCTTTTCCGTAGTAAATAACGTTAAACCCTTTGCTCATTTCCATTAAATAGGGGTTGTCCGAATTTACAAAAAGCAAGCTGTTTTGTTTGTTGCGCAAGTAATCGTACAATTCTCCTTTGGTTGCCATTACCCCTTCGAAAGAGCCAAACCCTTCCAAGTGCGCTTTACCTACATTGGTAATAATACCATAATCGGGCTCTGCAATATCTACCAACTCTTTTATGTCGCCAGGATGACTTGCCCCCATTTCAACAACAGCTATATCATGTTCTTGCTTCAATTGCAAGAGCGTGAGCGGTACGCCGATATGGTTGTTCAGATTGCCTTGCGTATAGAGCACCTTGAATTTGCGCGAAAGCACGGCAGCAATCAACTCCTTTGTGGTGGTTTTTCCGTTTGTACCGGTAATCCCTATAATCTTTGTTCCCAACTGTTTGCGGTGATAATTAGCCAACTGCTGCAAGGTCTTCAATACATCACTCACTAAAACGTATCGGTTATCGTCTACAGGCAGGTACGCTTCTTCGTCAATAACGGCATACGAGCAACCACTTGCCAAGGCCTTTTCGGCAAAAGTATTGCCATTAAACGATTCGCCTTTCAATGCAAAAAAGAGTGTATTGGGTTGGCAGTTGCGACTATCGGTAGTTACTCCTGCCGAGTTAAGAAACAATTGATAAAGAGATGATATTTCCATACTTCGTGTACTTTCGTAAAAATTTTACGCAAAGATACGAAACAGTTTACTTGCTTTTACTCTTTTTATTCCTACTTTTGTGTATAATAAATGATTATTCATGAACTCAGCTTCTCCTACGTATATAAATGTAAACGGACGATTGCTCGATTTGTCAACGCCTGTTGTCATGGGTATTCTCAATGTAACTCCCGATTCTTTTTATTCGCAAAGTCGCATGCAAACAGAGGCAGCTATTGCCGAGCGTGCCAAGCAAATTCTTGACGAAGGAGCTACCATTATCGACCTCGGCGCTTACTCCTCGCGACCCAATGCGGAACATATTTCTCCCGAAGAAGAGATGAACCGCTTGCGCACGGCACTAACAGTTATCAACAAGAACCACCCCGACGCTATTGTCTCCATAGACACCTTCCGTGCTTCTGTTGCCGAAGAGTGTGTCACAACATACGGCGCAGCCATCATCAATGATATAGCCGCAGGTGAAATGGATGCTGAGATGTTCGAAACTGTTGCTCGCCTCAACGTTCCTTATATCATGATGCACATGCAGGGCACACCACAAGATATGCAGCGGGAACCCCACTACGACAATCTGCTCAAAGAAGTATTTCTGTATTTTGCCGAGAAAATAGACAAACTACGTTCGTTGGGACTGAATGACCTGATACTCGATCCCGGTTTTGGCTTCGGCAAAACAGTAGAGCACAACTACCAATTAATGATGCACATGGAGGAGTTTCGCCTATTTGAGTTGCCTCTGTTGGTAGGTATCTCACGCAAATCCATGATTACACGCTTGCTGGATATCACTCCTCAGGAAGCATTGAACGGGACGACTATCCTCAATACTATTTCACTCATGAAAGGTGCCAACATTCTGCGTGTTCATGATGTAAAAGAAGCCGTAGAAGCTGTTCGGATTACCACCAAACTTATGAACTCCAAAGCTTATTAATATGTTCGAATTTGGAATAAAAGACTTTATCGATATCCTGCTGGTTGCACTCTTTTTGTACTACACGTACAAACTAATGAAGGAGTCGGGCTCTATCAAAATTTTCACAGGGATTCTTATCTTCATTGTTACCTGGCTTATCGTATCACAAGTACTCGAAATGCGCCTGTTAGGTTCTATACTCGACCAGTTGGTCAATGTAGGTGTGATTGCGCTCATTGTACTGTTTCAGGACGACATCCGGCGTTTCTTGCTCAGCATAGGCGCACACAGACAGTTCAGTGCCATTGTCAATTTCTTTAAGAACAAACAAAGCAAAGATAAAAGCAATAATGATGATATTATGCCTATTGTGATGGCATGCATCAGCATGGGGAAACAGAAAACCGGTGCGCTTATTGTGATAGAGCATAACTATCCATTGGATGAGGCAGTGAAAACAGGTGATGTCATCGATGCTGCCATAAACCAACGATTGATTGAGAATATATTTTTCAAGAATAGTCCGCTACACGACGGTGCAATGATTATTCGCCGCAACCGCATACGAGCTGCCGGATGCATCCTGCCTGTATCTCACGACCTTACAATTCCTAAAGAGTTGGGACTAAGACATCGTGCCGCTATGGGTATTTCGCAAGAATCGGATGCACTTGCCATAATTGTTTCCGAAGAAACAGGTTCTATTTCTGTAGCCCATCGCGGACAATTTCATCTACGGCTCACTGCCGAAGAGTTGGAAAGCATGCTAACAAAACAAAACATTAACTCCTAAATATAATAACATGGATAGACGGAATTTTTTGAAGACAGGTGGATTAGCTTTACTTGGCTCATTGGCAGCCCCCTCTCTTGTGGGTGGTTGTGCACCGGGAAAAGGAGCTAACGACCAAGCTACTATCTCGCGTGCGCTGAAGCATTTTGGGGTGAGCGAAGGAGACTTAAGGAAAGTAATGGCAGCCGCCTTGGAAAAAGGGGGCGATTATGCCGATCTGTTCTTTGAACATACATTCAATAATTATGTGGGTCTGCAAGATGGCGCTGTAAATAGCTGTAGTTCCGACATTGATTTCGGGGTGGGAATACGTGTTCTTGCGGGCGACCAAAGTGGCTATGCCTATGTGGAAGATGTAACATTGGAGGAAATGCTGAAAGCAGCCCGCGTTGCCGCACAAATTGCCTCGAATACAAAAACCGTTAGCCCGGTAAGTCTTACCGAAAAGCCTATTACTGATAATTATTACACAGCTGCTACTCCTTGGGACAATATTTTATTGAAAGATAAGATGCCCTATCTTCAGAAGCTGAACGATAAAATTTTCGCACTTGATAAACGTGTGCAGAAAGTTTCCGCATCGCTGAGTGATACCACTTCACATATCTTGTTTTGCAATAGCGAAGGGGTAACATACTACGATTACCGTCCGATGGTAGCCATGCGCGCCACTTGTGTAATGGCAGAAAACGGAAAGATCGAGAACTCGGGTGCGGCACGTGCTTACCGCAAAGGTTTTGAGTTTCTGACCGACGACCTGATTGACATCGTAGCACGTGAAGCAGTAGATAAAACAGCCATACTCTTTCAAGCCATTAAGCCCAAAGGTGGCGAAATGCCGGTTGTAATGGGAGCGGGTGGAGCAGGTATTCTTTTGCACGAAGCCATCGGACATGCGTTCGAAGCAGACTTCAACCGCAAGAATATCTCTATCTTCTCGGATCAACTGAATAAAAAGATTTGCAATGAAAACATCAACGTAATTGATGACGCAACAATTCCGTTCAACCGTGGCTCTGTCAATATAGACGACGAGGGAACAGAAGGACAGAAAACATATATTGTAAAAGATGGTGTATTGAACAGCTTCTTACACGATCGTATCAGTGCCAAGCATTATGGCATTTCTTCTACCGGAAACGGAAGAAGAGAGTCGTTCCGCAAAATTCCTATCCCTCGTATGCGTGCCACCTACATGGAGGCCGGCAATATGAAAGAAGAAGATATTATCGCTTCTGTAAAGAAAGGTATCTATGCTGATATATTCCTCAACGGACAAGTGCAAATTGGTGCAGGCGATTTTACGTTCTTCGTTAAATCGGGCTACATGATCGAGAATGGTAAACTAACGCAACCCATTAAAGACATCAATATTATTGGCAACGGGCCGAAAGCATTGGCAGATATCACAATGGTAGCCGATAATGATAAGATAGACAATGGTACCTGGACGTGTGGTAAAGACGGACAATCTGTGCCTGTTACATGTGGTATGCCTTCGGCATTGGTTAGCAAGCTAACGGTGGGAGGAGAAAGTTGATTATTTACATCAAAGAAGCAGAATTATGATTTCAGATAAAAACAAGAAACTGGCTCAATGGGCAATGGATTATGCCCTGAAGAACGGATGTCAGGCAGCCAGAGTCAGCATATACAATGGTTCGAGTACATCCTTTAACCTGCGAAACGCCAAGATGGACAAACTACAGCAAGCTACCGAGAATGCTTTTTCGGTTACCCTGTATGTAGATGGACGCTACGGCAACTATTCCACCAATCGTCTTGACAAAAAGGAACTGGAGGGATTTATTAAAAATGGCATTGATGCTACCAAATACTTAGCTGTAGACGAAGCGCGTGTATTGCCCGATGCTTCACGTTATTACAAAGGTGGCAAGCCCGACCTCGAAACATACGACAGTGAAATAGATACGCTTACCCCCGACCAGAAGGTGGCGCTTGCCAAAAACGCTGCCGAGGAGGCACTTGGCAAGAATGAACGTATCATCTCGGTAGAGTCTGCCTATTCCGATGCTAAGAGTTTTGGTTATCACATTACCAGCAACGGTTTTGAAGGAGAAAATAAATCATCATTCGTTCGCCTTTCCGCAAGTATCAGTGTGAGAGGAGAGGGCGAAGCACGTCCTTCGGACGGATGGGGCGAGGCCTCGCTATATTTTAGCGAACTACCTAAAGAAGGATACGGAAAGACCGCTTTAGAACGTGTGTTGCGTAAACTGGGGCAGAAAAAAGTTAAGTCGGGCAAGTACACCATGGTTATAGACCCACTGGTGGCAGCACGCTTACTTTATCCACTCACAGGAGCTATTAGTGGTTCGGCGTTACAACAAAAAAACTCCTTCCTGTTAGATATGCTGGGCAAGAAAATAGGTTCGGATAAGTTCACGCTTATCGACAATCCACACATCCCACGTGCCTTTGGCGCGCGTTATTTCGATGGCGAAGGTGTAGCTACAGAGAAACGTACCGTTTTTGACAAAGGAGTATTGAATACTTACTTCATTGGTACTTATCATGCCAAGAAGATGAATGTTGAGCCAACCATCAGCGGCTCTTCGCTACTTATTTTAGAGCCCGGCAACAAAAACATGGATGAAATCATCAGTGGAGTGAATAAAGGCATCTTGGTAACCGGCTTCAATGGAGGTAACTGCAACAGTTCTACAGGTAACTTTTCATACGGAGTAGAAGGATTCCTGATTGAAAATGGAAAAATGACACAACCCATCTCCGAAATGAATATCACCGGTAATATGATTACATTGTGGAGCTCATTAGTAGAGGTTGGCAATGACCCACGTCTTTCTTCTACCGCTCGTATACCTACACTGGTATTCGATGGGGTAGACTTCAGTGGGCTGTAAGAGATATTTCTTAGAGTGCAGAGGCACAAAGGCACAACGTTTTTGAATTAGTCAAGAACAAAAAGTGCTTTTGTGCCTCTGTTTTTTTCTTTACTCTGCAACTTTTCTCTTTCCTTACCCGTCTTATAGTTAATAACAAATACTTAATATAGAAAGAAATATGAAGCAAATCATTACACTACTGCTATTGCTGCTCCCAGTTGCAGGCATGGCACAAGAAACAAACCCGCAAGACACAACTATTCACACGGCTAACTACAACTCTGAAGTAAAAGAGGATGATGGAAACGAGCGCTACATTTCCGTAAGTCTTCCTTTTCTAAAGAATAAAGGTACAAACTGCCACAACTATTTCAGTCCGCATGTGTCGGGCTTCTATTTGGGATATAACCGCATGGGAGATGACTTCCTTGGTTTTGGCTCGGCAAATGAAGTAGACCTTGTTGCCTCCAAATCGTGGGAATGGGGCATTAATCTTTTCGATGGTGCATTGAAGTTGTCTAAACAGTTTGGCATCACTAGCGGATTGGGTTTTGGCTATACTTCGTACAGACTCGATGGGAATAGAGCCTTTGTGGAAAATAGCAATGGCATTACTCTGATTACAGATGCGCCCGAGGATACAAGATACAGAAAGAGCAGACTACGTTACTATCACCTCCGCTTGCCAATAAGTGTGGAGTGGCAACAACATTTTGGGCGGAAAGGTCCACTCTTTTTCTCAGTTGGTGCTGAGGTAGAAGCACGCTTCTGGACAAAATCCAAAGCTGTAGTCAATGGAAAGAGAGAAACCATGAGCAAAGATCTGAATGTAAGACCGCTCGGCATCAACCTGCTCCTCCAAGGGGGTTATAACGATTGGGGATTCTATTGCCGCTACTCTACCGCCAGCCTTTTTGAAAGTAAGAAAGGGCCCGAATTATACCCATACTCCATTGGGGTGCAGTGGTATTGGTAAAACAACTGTTGTGTCAGAAGTTTAATTAGTTGTTTTGTAAGTAAAGATTGTAAGTCCGAGTATCAATTGCCGGCAGCTAAAGCAGCCGGCAATTGATAATTTACATTTTGTAGGTAAAGCGAAATTACTCTTTCACTTTTGATACAATAAATAAACCACCCTATTCCCACTGCCATACTTCTTCAACCATCCTTCTTCAATGAACGCATTGATATCAATAATGGCTTTGCCCTTCAATGTTGCCGTAATTTTACAATAGTCGGCACAGGTTGCAAACGGCCGTGTTTCTAAAAAGGTCTTTAATCGCTGCGCGCGTTCCGCTCTCGACAAATTTGATGATTTGGGGCGTTTTACAGTTACCTTCTCCGTCTCTATATGAAGAAATTGCTTGCGCATCCTGGCACTGGCACGAAAATTTATCTTATTGAATTTGATTGATTCAGCACGTATTTCTCGACTGTTCTTTACCTTTCGGCTGGTCAGCGAAACAGACAAAAACCCCAAATCGCCCAATTCCACACTATATCCTTCGCTTAAATAATATAAGACTCCATCTGCAATAGCCGCCATCACCCCTTTAGTTTCCGCTCTGCTGAACCCATTGGTTTGTGCCACCCACTTAAATAATTTGTCTGCTGTTATTGTACCACGAGATACGGTACGTGCCCGCATTTTACTCTCTTGTTCATTCTCTCCTACTTCATTTACCTCATAAAAATCATACCGAATAGCCATACACTTTGTGTTATTATTAATAAAACTATGGTTAGTACCACACAGGTCTAAGGTCAAACGTAAACAAACTAATTTTTGTATTAACAATTTCCCTTGTTTAACCGTATTATAATTTTTGTTTAACCGTAGTATAACATTTGTTCAACCACGATATTGTTTTTGTTTAAGCGCGGTTAAACAATTAAAATTATGAAACAAAGATATTAGTTTTCTGTGAGTATGGGGATAGATTTAGGGAATATCATATAAAATGCTTTTATAGTGTTCTAAGAACTGTATATATCTAAAACAATAAGATGGAGGATTACTTAAAATACGAAGGTTTTATCAAAGTATCTCTTGAAATTTTCTATCTTTGGAAACGAAACAAATAAGTAATTCGATGAAAATGAGTCGTATTAAGGATGTTCTGCAGGAAAAAGGATTGACAGGGAGCCTTGAAACGCTTTTTCGGACTGTGAAGTTGTTAAATGTAGATGTTAGAAAACTATGATTACCCAAGAAGAAATCCTCCAACTCCTCCGCAATACAGAAAGCTATCGAGTAGAGCGAACTACATCCAAGACAAATACGGATAAATTCTGTCAGGCAATATGTGCGTTTGCCAATGATATTTCAGGTAATGGGAAGAATGGCTACCTGATGATCG
Organism: Bacteroides sp. 214; assembly: GCF_010501015.1. Classification (GTDB taxonomy): domain Bacteria; phylum Bacteroidota; class Bacteroidia; order Bacteroidales; family Bacteroidaceae; genus Bacteroides. The sequence goes on from NZ_QVML01000006.1 coordinate 134,890, forward strand.
GTGCGCATGACAACGGTGAGTTGAGTGGTTTGAAAGTAGACGATGAACTTCTGTTGACTATTTCCAATATTCGTACAGATGGGAACGTCCTTCCCCAACCTGTAATGACTGTTGAGAAATTCAGTTTTGAAAAGGGTGATTTGCTTGTTGCAGAGGTGCAACCGTCTGAATTTCCTCCGGTTCGATACCGTGGGCGCGTTTGGGTGCGGGTTGGTCCGCGAAAAAGTTTTGCGACAGAAGCAGAGGAGAAAATTCTAATGGAGAGGCGTCTATCCAATATCCATACATTTGACGAGATGCCTTGCATGGGGACAACGATGAATGACCTTGATATTGATGTGATAAAAAGGGAGTTCTTGCCTCAGGCAGTAGCGGAAGATATATTGACAGAAGATAAACGTCCTGTTGAGGAACAACTTGCCTCATTGGGATATTATGATTTGCGGTATAATTGCCCAACCAACGGAGCAGTTGTTCTTTTCGGTAAGACCCCGGAACGTTATTTGCACGGTTCGTATGTGCAATATGTGCGTTTCAAAGGTAAAGACCGAGCGGGAGATATTATCAATGAGCAAGCCTTTAATGGAAATCTTTGTAAGGAGTTAGCGAGAATAGATACTTTCATTGAAACAAGTATTGCGCAGAAAAGGCCGATTCCGGTGAGTGTGTTACGAGAGGAAACGGTTTCTAAATATCCCTACTGGGCAACACGAGAACTTTTGATGAATGCCATCATGCATCGCGATTATCAGACGAATGCTCCGGTGTTGTTCTACGAATACGACGACCGCATTGAGGTACAAAATCCGGGCGGACTGTATGGCAAAGTTAGCGAGGAGAATTTTCCGAATGTAAGCGACTATCGTAACCCTTTCATTGCAAAAGCCATGAAGATATTGGGATATGTCAATCGTTTCAGTCGTGGCATCTATCGGGTGCAAAAAGAACTGATTGAGAATGGAAACGGTGAAGCGATATTTGACTTTGACCTGATAACTGCATTCCGAGCAACCGAAAACGTTTCACAACGGTACTTTGAGGAAGGTTTTGGGGCTGACACCCAAGAAAATGGGCAAGAAACGCCCAAGAAACAACCAGAAAACAACCAGAAAACAACCAGAAAACAACCAGAAAACAACCAGAAAACAATAAAAGATAAAATAATTGACCTCGTAAAAGAGAATCCCAGTATCACTCGTAAAGAATTAGAAAACCGATTAAACCGAACTCCGAATAGTATAAAATACCATTTAGAGCAGCTAACAAAAAAAGGAGTAATCAAACGAGAAGGTTCAGATCGATCAGGCAAATGGATCGTGATTAAATAGAATTTCCATTGTCTGTATTCCATTTTTTTGATAGTAACCTCTCCTAATGGGGCATAGCAAACCTTTTGTAATTATACTTTCGTAAGTGTAATTACACAGCTACCCCCCCCTCAATTTATCAAAAAATGTAACCTGTTCTGCAAATTCACTTCTGCCATGCCACCGTCCACATCTAGATAGAGCAGGTTCATATCCGGCAAGAACTTTTTCAGGCGCTTTTCTATACCCTTTGCCACAATATGATTGGCAATGCATCCAAACGGTTGGATACATACTACTTTATTTATTCCCTGTCGGCTGTAGCATGACACCTCTCCGGCTATCAGCCAGCCTTCGCCAAACTGATTGGATAAATCCAGTATGTCGGATGCGTATTTAGCCTTTACATATATTGACTGGGATGGTGTGTGGAAGCGATATTCCTTCATCCGCTCTTCTACTTTGCTTATTCGGCTGTTCATGTATTTCCAGAAAACAGGATTCAGGAAGCGTTTCAATAAACGTTCCCGTTCCGTACCATTCTTAACATTAACTTCGGCATTTACAAAATACTGCATCACAAAGTCAATAATGGGAGGCGTTACCACTTCCATATTTTTGGAACGCAACCACTCGGTGATATGCGCCTGCCCGTAATTATTGTATTTTACATATATCTCGCCAATCAGCCCTACTTTAGTAAATTCATAATCATAAATAGGAACATTGTTAAAGTCGGCGATAGCTTGCTCCAGCAGAGAGAGTAACATTTTGTGGCTATTCTTGCGTATTGCCTCAATGCCTCTTTCCACATAGAAATCAAATATTTCCTGAGTATCTCCCTTCTTCTTTTCACGGATAATAGTCGAAGCATGCATCTGTTGCAAGGCATCGGCATAGAGGAGTCCGTAAGCAATGATATTAAGCAGCTTCATGACAGGAATCTTAAATGCTTTCTGTTCATTTTGATAGGTGCTGCCTGCCGAGAGTACCAATACCGGTATATCCGAGAATCCGGCGCTCTCCATGCCTGCTTTTATCTGAGCCAGGTAGTTGGTTGCCCGGCATTGTCCCCCTGTTTGGGTGATTGCCACAACTACGTTGTTCAAATCATAATTCCCCGATTGCAAGGCTGTTATTATGTCGCCTAAGACAAGCGTAGAAGGATAGCATACTTCATTGTGCCCATAAACCAATCCTACCTCTGCCGAAGCTCTGTCTGTTTTAGGCAGGTTAACAATTTTATAGCCTGCCAATTCGCCGATGGCCGGAATAAAAGGAGATATGAAATCGGCAAACCACGGAGCAAGTATTGTTTTTTGCCGGTCGTCTTTCTTATAAGTCGTTTTATAGCCTTCAAACTCTGTGACTTCTTTGAGGGGTTCCTGTATTATTACCTTTAGCGATTCTATGAGCGAACGCATGCGTAGCCTCACAGACCCCGGACTAGCTATCTCATCGATACGTAGTATGGTATGGTTTTTTCCTGCTTGTTTCAGGATTTCTCCTATTTCATTCATAAAGAAAGAGTCCGGACCACAACCAAATGAGTTTAATTGCACCAGTTGTACGTTCTGAGGAAGCTTGGCTATTTCCAGTGCCGCCTGCACAACCCGGTTGGGATATGACCATTGCGATACGATATTCAACTTCTGGAATCCCTGACTTTCGTCATGTCTGAAAATATCATCAGTGAACACTTCTACACCCATATCCGAGAGTATCTGTCCTACTTTTTGATGAATTAGCAGGTCGGCATGATACGGCCTGCCGGCAACCACAAATACCAGTTTGTTCTCCGCGACAGCCTTTTCAAACAAAGCTTTCTGTTCGTCGCGCAGTTTCTTCCTTGTTTTATCGCGCTCTTGCAATGCTTTTTCGAACGCTTTATTAAATACAGACTTGGGCACGCCTAATGAAGAAATGTATTCAAAGCAATTTCTCTTTAGTGCCTTATCGTCACTGAACGTAACCACAGGTTTGTCAAACGGAACACCAAGCTTTTCTTCCGGTTCCATCGAGCTTCTTATAACGTCGGGATAGCCGCTTACCACCGGGCAGTTGAAAGAGTTATTTGAGTCTTTGAACTCTTTATCCTCTTTTATAATCATCGGGTAGAAGATGCGATCTACTCCACAGGCTGCCAATGCCAATATATGTCCATGCACGAGCTTCGCGGGGAAACAAATATTATCAGACATCACGCTGCCTACCCCTTTCTGGTAAAGAGTTGTTGTTGATTCCGGAGAAAGAACAACATCTATTCCACATTCGGAAAAGAGTGTATGCCAGAATGGATAATTCTCAAACATATTGAGCACCCGCGGAATTCCTATTGTTTTTCGTATAGCAGGTGCTTTAGCTGTTTTATCACGATCAAAAAGAATTCTGTTTTTTGTGTCAAAAGCATTGTATCCTTTTGCGGGTGCCGTACTTTTGTTATAGAATACCTTCTCACACTTGTTTCCGGCATAGCAAGTATTACCATTTTCAAAGTTAAAGCGAAGAATGGCGCATTTATTCGTACAACCTTTGCATTGAAGTTCCTTGGTTTCTACGTTATTTACATTGGGTAGTGCTTCCGTTCCCGGGAATGTGGTCGGTTGATGGTTTATCAGCCACATTTTTTTGGCATATAAGATTGCGCCCAATGCACCCATCAGCTCAGGGTGGTCGGTAGAGCTAACCGATTTTCCCGACAATAATTCAAGAGCACGATAAACCGCGTCGTTGCGAAATGTGCCTCCTTGTACAACAATGTGTTCGCCAAGCAGATTGAGATTTGATATCTTCAGTACCTTGAATAGACAATTCTTCACAACAGAGTATGCCAATCCGGCTGATATATCTCCAAGTGATGCGTTTTCGCGCAGGGATTGCTTTACCTTCGAATTCATAAAAACCGTACAACGCGATCCCAGGTCGCTTGGATACTGTGCCTGACGTGCTGCTTGTGCAAACTCGCTTAGTTCCATATTCATTGTCGCAGCAAAGTTCTGCAGGAATGAGCCGCATCCGGATGAGCAGGCTTCATTTAGTTCTATGTTCGAGATAACACCATTTCGTGTAAATATTGATTTCATGTCCTGACCACCGATGTCTAAAACAAAAGATACATCAGGGTCAACATATTGTGCACCCGATAAATGTGCCATTGTCTCTACAATGCCGTAGTCGAGATTAAAAGCGGACTTTATCAGGTTTTCGCCATAGCCTGTCGCCGCGGAGGCAATAAAGCGGAACGTCACCCCTTTCTCTGCCGCTTCTTTGTAAAACCGGGTAAGCCCTTCATGTACTGTTTTTAATGGGTTGCCCTGATTGCTGGCATAGAATGTGTAAACAATGTTTTCGTCCGCATCTGTTATCAGTATCTTGGTGGTGGTAGAGCCGGAGTCTATACCCAGAAAACATTCTATGTTTTTCTTTGTACCCAACTCTACTTTGTTGAGTTGCTTGATTGTTCGGCTGCTTTTCCACTCCCGATACTCCTTTTCATTCTTAAATAGTGGCGGCAGTACCTCTTTTCGCTCATTTCCTTTTATGGCAAGTTTATCAATAAGCAGGTTTAGGTTGGAGAGTATCCCACCTTCGCCTTTGTGGAGCGCAGCGCCCCAAGCCGGAAAGTATTCGCTGTTCGAAGGAAGTATCATGTCGGAGTTATCTATATCCAACAGTTTCGCGAATGAGTTTCGCAAAGCCGGAATAAAGGTTAGCGGACCACCTATACACAGTACTTTTGGCTTGATGTCGCACCCTCTTGCCAGTGTCGTTATACTTTGTACGGCTACTGTGTGCAGTATAGACATAGATATATCGGGTACGGGGGTGTTGCGTGATATCAAATTCTGTACATCTGTTTTTGCAAACACACCACATCTCGAAGCCACCGGATATAACTTCTCAAATTGCAAAGCCTGTTTACCAAGATCTTCGACAGATAGGTTCATCAAATCCGCCATTTGGTCTATAAACGCACCCGTTCCACCCGCGCAACTTCCGTTCATTCGGATGTCGGGTTGTTTGCCATCCTCAAAGAATACCATCTTTGCATCTTCACCACCCAAATCTATCATGGTGTGCGTGTTTGGATACTCTCTTTTTATCACTTCAATAGAGGCAACAACCTCCTGAATAAAAGGTATATCGGTACGATCGGCTATCCCCATACCTGCCGAGCCGGTGATGGCTATTGAGAATTCCGAGTCGGGGAGTTGAGCTTGTATCTTTTTAAGTTCTTCAATAAATAGTGTATTGAAGTCGGCCTTATGACGCCTGTAAACCTTATATATTATCTCGTTAAAATCATTCAAGACAACAATTTTCAGTGTAGTAGAGCCTACATCGACTCCAATTCTACTAATTTTGTTACCTGTTTCCATGTGAGTGTACACTAAATTTTCAATCCGCTGAATACAAAATCAATAACATATTTCTTGTGCCCTTCCAGTATTTCGACATAGTCGGCGTTCGATTTGTTTGCTATTTGCAGCGCCAACCCTTTGAATATAAAAGGAAACACACACAACGACAAAACGTTCAATCCAAAGTCAACAAAAGGCATATTTTTTATTGTCCCCTTAGCTGCTTCCGCCTCAAAGCGCTCGTTCAAACGATTGAATATTCGTTCCGGATTATGTTTTGATATCTTTTCCATCAAAGCATCCGGGCTATGGTTTATTGCATTGAGCACAAACATGGGTATCTGTGGATACTCCGGCAATAGCTCATAATAGATGTTTATCCAGGATTCTACCAGTTCGAAGAAGGGCATATCAGAGTCCAATGTGGAGAAAACTTTCTTGATAAGAATCTCGAATGCTTCGTCAAAAATTATCTCAAAAAGGTTGGATTTAGACTGAAAATAATACTTTATATGGGCTACATTAGCTCCAGAGGCTGATGCTATATCCCGAATACTTGTGCCGTCGTACCCTTTTGTTATAAATAACTCACGCGCAGCGTCCAGTATTCTCTCACTCACATCGGATGTTGAATATCTCTTTACCATACCTTAGTTTTTAGATGATATAACTATTTCTTCTACAAACTTAAACAATCGTTTAACTTAAACAGTCGTTTAAGAGTTAAGTTATATTAAATCACGCATTGGCGGAATTAATTCACACTATGGTTGACGAACCATGCGCCTATGGATGAACGGTTGTGTGCCTATGGCTGACGCTACACTAAAAAACACTTACATTAATGTGTGAATGTGAAGACCTATTTAAAAGTAAGAGGCGGAATTCAACTAGTGAACTCCGCCTCTTAACCAAGGGTATAGAGTGATTCCTTAGCTTATTGGCCAAGAATCATTATCGTATCCGATGCAATGGTAAACTCTTCGTCGGTAGGTATCACAACGACTTTTACTTTTGAATCGGGTGTGCTGATAATCGTTTCTGTGCCACGAGTTTTAGCGTTCAATTCTTCGTTCAATTTTACACCCATGAACTCGAGGTCTTTACATACGGCTGCTCTACAAGTGTCTTGGTTTTCGCCTACGCCACCGGTAAATACAATGATGTCTACACCACCTAACGCAGCAGCATAAGCACCTACATATTTCTTGATGCGATAATTGTACATGGCATCTGCAAGAATAGCACGTTTGTCTTCGCCTTTGGCTACAGCATCTTCAAGCTCGCGCATATCCGATGATTCGCCGAAGATACCCAATACACCACTTTTCTTGTTCAGTACATCCGAAAGACCGCTTGCATTTAGGTTTTCTTTCTCCATTAGATAGATAAGCGCACCCGCATCTACGTCGCCGCAGCGAGTTCCCATCATTAACCCTTCTACCGGAGTAAGTCCCATAGAGGTATCAACCGATTTTCCATCTTTTACAGCGGTAACCGATCCACCATTACCAATGTGGCAAGTGATGATGCGTTGTCCGATTGGGTTTACGCCCAAGAATTCGCAAACGCGTTGTGATACATAGCGGTGGCTTGTACCGTGGAAACCATAGCGACGAATGCCGTAGCGCTTGTAGTATTCGTAAGGTATAGCGTACATATAGGCATGCTTAGGCATTGTTTGATGGAATGCTGTGTCGAACACACCCACTTGAGGAACCTTAGGCAATAGTTTAGAAATGGTATTGATACCTTTCAGGTTGGCAGGATTGTGTAAAGGAGCTAGATCTGAGCACTCCACCATTTGGTTAATTACCTCGTCGGTGATAAGTACAGAACTGTTGAATTTCTCAGCTCCATGTACTACACGATGTCCTACCGCAGTGATTTCTTCAAGAGAAGCAATGCAGCCGTATTTATCGCCTGTTAGTGTAGACAGGATAAATTCGATACCTACGGTATGTTCCGGGATATCGTGCATGAGTACGGCTTTCTCGCCGCTAGGCATGGTCAGTTTTAGGAATGAGCCCGGCAAACCGATACGCTCTACTCCACCCTGTGCCATAACTTCTTTGCTGTTCATGTCGAACAGCTTGTATTTGATAGATGAACTTCCGCAGTTCAATACTAAAATTTTCATTGTTGGGTGTTTTTTTTATTAGATTAAACATTCTTAGCCGCCATAGCTTGCATTGAAGTAATGGCAATCATTTTATAAATATCATCGATGGAGCAACCGCGCGATAAATCATTTACCGGTTTCGCCATTCCTTGCAAGATTGGTCCTACAGCATCGAGGTCGCCAAGACGTTCGGCCAGTTTGTAGCTGATGTTGCCTACTTCCAACGAAGGAACAACCAATACATCTGCATGTCCGGCAATTTTAGAACCCGGTGCTTTCTTTTCGCCAACCGAAGGCACAAGTGCCGCGTCTACCTGTAATTCGCCGTCAACATCCAGGTCGGGTGCCATTTCTTTAGCCAAGCGTGTTGCTTCAACTACTTTATCCACTACTTCATGCTTAGCAGATCCTTTAGTCGAGAAGCTTAACATAGCTACTTTGGGACTTTCGATACCAGCAACAGCCTTGGCTGTCTGTGCGGTACAAACAGCGATTTGTGCCAGTTGTTCAGTAGTAGGAACTGGAGTTACAGCTACGTCGCTGATTACCAATACACCGTCTTTTCCTAAATTATGCTTTTTTGTAACCAGTAGCATACCTCCCGATACGGTTGTGATGCCTGGTAATGTTTTAATGATTTGCAATGCGGGTCTTAGTACGTCGCCGGTTGTGTTGCGTGCACCTGCCAATTGTCCGTCTGCATCTCCGTTTTTAACCATGAGGCATCCCAAGTAAAGCGGATTCTTTACCAAGTCATTGGCTGCTTCAATAGTTAAGCCTTTTGATTTACGAAGTTCAAAAAGAAGATTTGCATATTCTTCTTTCTTTGCGTGGTTTTCGGGGTCAACGATGGTAGCTTTGTCAATGTTTGTTAGCTCCCATTGATTGGCTAAATTCTTAATCTCCGCAGGGTTTCCCAAGATAATTAACTTAGCAACGCCTTCTTTCAAAATTTGGTCGGCTGCTTTTAAGGTACGTTCTTCAGTCCCTTCTGGAAGAACAATGCACTGGGGGTTTGCTTTTGCGCGTGCAATAATTTCGCTGATTAAATCCATGAATGAATATATTTTATTGTATTAATGTAGGCTGACTTGCTAATTTCGCCACAAAAGTACATATAATTGCAATATCAACATTGCAAACCGCACTGTTTTTCAGTGTAAAATGAATAATTATTGTATTATTTAACATTAAGATAAAAGGAAGCAGGAATATTGTTATTTTTCATATTTTTGCTCGCTCTCAATATCGTTCAACAAAAACAATTATTTTTTGTTACTTATGTATAATCATAACATTATGTTGACATTCAAAGACATTACATTAGCAGATAGGGAAACCATTATAAAGTACACAATGGATAGTCCTCACCGCAATTGCGACTTGTCCTTCTCCAACCTGTACAGTTGGCGGTTCTTGTATGGTACACAGTATGCAGAATCTGACGGATTTCTTATTCTCAAATTTTGGGCTGACGGAGAGCTTTCGTACATGATGCCGATAGGTAAGGGTAATCTGATGACTGTGTTGGAAAAGATGATTGCCGATAGCCAACAAGAACAAAGCAAGTTTTGCATGCTGGGAGTTTGCGAAACCATGAAAACCGAATTGGATGAGGTGATGCCCGGTCTTTTTACTTTTCAGACAGATCGTGCTTATGCCGACTATGTTTATTTACGCGAAGATTTGGCTACTCTTTCGGGTAAAAAATATCAAGCAAAACGAAATCATATCAACAAGTTCAGGAAGAGCTATAATTATGAATATCTGCCAATAACCAAAGACCATATCGGAGAATGTTTGCGTTTGGAAGCAGAATGGTGTAGAACGAACAATTGCAGTGAGGAAGCAGGTATGAATGCCGAGCGTAGAGCAATAATTCAAGCACTTACCCATTTTGAAGAGCTTAAATTGCTGGGCGGACTGCTTCGGGTAGATAATGATATTGTAGCCTTTACCTTTGGCGCGCCAATCAATAATGATACCTTTGGTGTGCATGTAGAAAAAGCTGATACAGATATTGATGGAGCATACGCGATGATAAATTACGAATTTGCCAATCATGTTCCAACACAATATACCTATTTGAATAGAGAAGAAGATTTGGGTATGGAAGGGCTTCGCAAAGCAAAACTCTCTTATTACCCTACTATTTTGCTTGAGAAAGCAGTTGTTTGTTACAAAAAGTGATGATAAAGGAACAGGTTAAGCAGTTGTGGAAGCTTTGTTTTGATGACTCGGATGAGTTCGTCGAATTGTATTTCAGTCTTCGCTATGCCGACGATATTAATGTTGTGGCATACTCAGACGAAACTGTAATTGCGGCTTTGCAGATGATACCTTATCCTATGACCTTTTGCCGGCAAACAATTAACACCTCTTATATATCCGGTGCATGTACACATCCCAGCTTTCGTGGCACGGGTGTAATGCGCAACGTACTTACGGACTCATTCTATAAAATGAGGAGTAGTGCTGTCTCTTTTAGTACGCTTATTCCTGCCGAGCCTTGGCTGTTTGACTACTATAAGCGTATGGGGTATGCTACTGTTTTTTATAACTCAAGGCGTGTAGTGCACCTGCCTGAATTAAGCAATTCTTCGACAGTAGCATTAACGTTCGATAGTTGTACCGCTTGGGATGAAAAAATAGCGAGTTATGTTTCGAGAAAATTGCAGGAGCGCTCTTGTAGTTTGCTCCATACGCAGAAGGATATGCAGGCTGTATTGGCTGATATGGCATTGAATGGTGGCTTACTACTTGTAGCCTGTCACAAGGAAAATATTGCTGGCGTAGCTTTTGTAGAGCCAGCGCAACAAAGATTCATTGTTAAAGAGTTGCTGGCTGATAATGAAGCAATAGCCAACGCTCTACTTGTAGAGGCAGGACGCGTCTTCAATTTGAAAGAGGCTGTTGTGCTTGCCCCTGCTTTTGCCGATAATATGCATGCATTGGGCATGGGGCGAATTATAGATGCTCCTGCTATTTTGCAACTTTATGCTAAGGCAAATCCAAATATCCACCTCTCTATTAAACTGATTGATGAGCAAATTCCGGAGAATAACGGGTCTTATCAAATATCCGGTGGGCTATGCAAAATGACCCCATCAGCTACAACCCAGTCAGTAACTTTTACCATTTCGGAACTTACCGAGAAAATATTTTTGCCCGAAGAGCCTTATATGAGTTTGATGATGGATTAAAAAATAGTTTGCTCCCATACACTATTTTTTTAGTTCTTGCGTTATAGCTTTAGAACGACACGATATATTAATCAGCTCTTTTATTTGCTTATGGGGCAACTACTACGATTTAATCCTATAATTAAAAAGATTATTCATGTTGGAGACTTAATCCTGCTGAATGCTCTTATTCTGTTTTTCTACTGCTGCTTTGGGGAAGTGCAGGAGGTTATGAATCCTCTTGTCGAATTGCTGTGTGTCGTTAATCTGAGCTATTTCGTCTGCGCCTTTTTTATTAAAACAATTACATTAAGTCGATTTGCCACACCCGAAAAGAGTATTGTTAAAATCGTTTTGCTTACCAGCGTGCATACGCTACTGGTTATTTTCTTCTTTGGAATTCTTTATCAGGTAATTCCTCCTATCAGCGAGTTGCTTGTTTGGTATGTGTCGTTTACGACGCTGCTTGTTATTTACCGCCTGTTGGTTCGTTCTTTTATTAAGATATATAGAGCGAGGGGAGGGAATTCGCGTAGTGTGGTTTTCGTAGGCGAGAATGAAAACATGCTGGAACTATATACTGAGCTTACCAAAGATATAACCTCTGGTTTCCGGGTAATAGGTTATTTCAACGATCGTCCCATTCCCGCGGTTACTAAAACATTGCGCTACTTAGGAAAGGTAGAAGACGTTATTCCTTATGCTCAATCAAATAAGGTGGAGCTGTTGTTTTGCTCTTTGCCGAGCAAGCGTTCTGCTGAAATTCGTATGTTAATGAATTATTGTGAAAACAATTTGATACGTTTTTACAGCATCTCCAACATGCGGCACTATCTGAAGCGGCGGATGAATATGTCTCTTTTTGGCGAAGTACCGGTTTACTATATACGAAAGGAGCCACTAACAAAAATTGAAAACCAAATTCTCAAGCGACTGCTTGATATGCTGTTTGCCTCGGTATTCTTGGTTACCATATATCCTATTACGTATATCATTGTGGGGATTATTACCAAACTCACTTCGCCCGGCCCAATTATCTTTAAGCAGCAACGCAGCGGGCTTGATGGTAAAGTGTTTTGCTGTTATAAATTTCGTTCTATGAAGGTAAATCAGGAAGCGGACACTTTGCAAGCCACCGAAGATGATGCGCGCAAAACTCCTTTTGGCGATTTCCTGCGAAGAAGTAACATTGACGAGTTCCCACAATTCTTGAACGTCTTAAAAGGAGATATGTCGCTTGTAGGTCCTCGCCCGCACATGCTTAAACACACCGAAGAATATTCGAAATTGATTAATAAATATATGCTAAGGCATACGGTAAGGCCAGGTATTACAGGGTGGGCACAAGTAACCGGTTTTCGTGGTGAAACTAAAGAAGTAGAGCAAATGGAAGGACGTGTTATGCAAGATATCTGGTATATCGAGAACTGGACACTTTTGCTCGATTTTCGCATTATATTCAAAACAATCATTCATTTCTTTCGTAAGGACACACAAGCTTACTAGAAACAAACGTATGGCGCTATTCGTCGAAAGTCTTCTTCGGTAAATTCTTCGTAAAAGGCAAGTTGCTTCAAGCTTTTTAATGGTCCATTCTTCTTGCGGTATTCTACAATTGCTTTTGCCTGATAGAAGTTGAAATACGGATGTCTCCGCATACGTTCAATACTTGCTTTGTTCAGGTTTATTTGCGTAGGAGTGGTTGCTTCTTCAATTATGAACCATGTCGATAAAATGGTGGTGTCCAAGTCTATTTCTGCCAATTGAGCAACGTGGGTATATCCACCCAACCGTTCCCTGTAACCGATAATCCGTTTGGCTATACCATTTCCGATGCCCGGAATCTTCATAAGCTCGATGGAATCGGATAAATTGAGATCGATTGTAGTTCCTTCAGCGTATTTGAAGGTTACCCGGGTAGTATCTGTTGCGGTGGTCAATAACCGGATTGTATCTCGTTTACTAAAGCGTTCGTCAATGTTGATGTAAGGGTAAAGTTCGGCGTATTGCTCTTCGCTCAGGAGGTACATCTTCTTAAAATCTTCGGCAGTTCTAAACTTACCTCCTTGTTGCCGATAGCTCAAAATGCTTCGTATAAGGTGTGGGCGTAGTCCCAATGTCCTGAAAGCTATGGAATCGCTGGTGTTTGGGTCGAAAGTAAATAGGGTAGGGACCTCTTTAGCCCATTTGGCAGAGCGGCTTGATGCGTATTCTTTTCGGCTTTCTTTTCTTTCGATATTCTTCAAAGAGCCGATGAAATCGGCATATTCTGCATCAAAAGTGGTGCTGACATCGTCTGCTGTTTCTTCTTTGTGAAGTGTTTCGTAAAACAGATTCAGTAGCATTACTGCTACAATCAGACCTGCTAATACAATGATGCCTTGCTTTTCTCGCTTAGAAAAGTAAAAGAAGTCTTTCCACATAATTATTTCAGTATTCCCAGTTCATTAATAAAAATGAAGGCAATACATATAGGTGCGATATATTTCAATATAAAGATAATCACGTTGAATAGCGTGGACTGTAATGTTCCCTGATTGGTGATTTCATCTTTTACACGCTTCTTGTCGAGATACCAACCGGCAAAGATAGCAATGAACAACCCGCCCAGAGGCAACATGATTTTTGCGGTTACATAATCGAACAGGTCGAATAGTCCAAGTCCAAAAACCGCAAATCCTTTGGTGACTCCCAGCGACAACGAGCAGAACGTTCCTAATACAATACAGCTACCGGTAACGAGTGTTGCCGCCCGTTTGCGGGTGAGCTTAAACTCTTCGTGCAGGTAAGCAGTTACTACTTCGTGCAAAGAAATAGTCGAAGTTAACGCTGCCACAGCCAGCAATACATAAAACATGACCGAGAAGAGATATCCCAATACAGGGATTCCACTAAAGGCTTGTTGAAATACATTGGGTAGTGTTATAAAGATGAGGCTGGGTCCCGCATCGGGTTGAATACCAACCGAAAAGGCAGCGGGGAATATGATAAAGCCTGCCAGGACTGCAACTATTACATCAATAATGGCTACATTGAAAGCAGTTCGTGTAAGGTTGGTCTCTTTGGAGAAATAGGATGCGTAGGTACACATACACCCCATCCCAATGCTCAACGAAAAGAAAGCTTGCCCCATAGCACTCAGCAACACACTGCCTGTTACCTTGCTGAAATCCGGTTTCAACAAAAACTCAATCCCTCCTATAGCACCGGGTAGTGATACTGAGCAGCCTACCAATAACAAGATGATAATAAAAAGTGCGGGCATCATTACTTTAGAAGCTTTCTCAATGCCGTTTTCTACACCTCTGACAATTACAAAATGGGTAGCAAGCAAGAAAATAATCAGCCAGATGACCGGTTGCCACGGGTTGGAAGAGAATGTGGCAAACATTTGCTTAAACCCTTCGGGGGTATTGTTGGCAAAGCTATTTGTCGCTGCATTTACTGCATATTGGAGTGTCCAGCCTGCCACAACCGAGTAATAGCTAAGAATAAGGAAACCGGCAAGTACTCCCATGCGTCCCAGCCATTTCCATTGTGTGCCGGGGGCTAATACCCGATATGCTCCTGCTGTGTTGGTACGTGAACTTCGTCCAATTGTAAATTCCGCAATTAGAATAGGAATACCCAGAATGAACACACAAAACAAATAGATTAAGATAAATGCGGCTCCGCCATTGTTGCCGGTTTCATAAGGAAATCGCCAAATGTTGCCAAGCCCCACAGCAGATCCTGCCACCGCCAATATAGCGCCTATCTTACTCCCAAAGTTGCTTCTTTTTTCTGTACTCATCTTTTCTTCTGTATGCGAAACACAAATATAGTGAATGTTTCATACTTTTTCTGGCTTCGTTGCTTCTTTTTTACGATTTGCATAGCATTTAGATGTGCAGGTGATTAAAAAGTCTAATTGCTTCTTGAGATGGTTGCGAATTGTAAGCAATTACCTCGTAGATGGTAATATTAGTTACAATTTGCAACTGGCATGAAAATGAGTTGAAATGAACCGAAAAAGGAGAAAGGCAGAGTAAAAACAACCTCCTTCCTTAACCTCCCCTTTAACCTCTCGGAACCTCCCCATCCTTGTCCTCTTTTTTTACGAAAAACAGCCAAAATACGTTAAAATAACCTCGAAAAAATAAATAATTCGGACACGAAAATGGAGGTTCAAGAGGTTAAAAAGAGGTGTTTTGGCACTAAAAAAACAGAGCACTATATAAGAACGCGCCCGGGCGCCCGCTTTACCCCCTTTAAAGTTTCGTTTTTTGAACCTCTATAGAGGTAGGTAACCACCCTCCGAAAAGAGGCTAAAAAAAGAAATAATATATATATAGTTTAAAGGAAATGCTGTTTTAAACGCTGAGTTACGCGAGTTACGCGGAGGAGTAGGTGAAATTCAGGTTACCACGGAGTACACAGGGTTACACTAAGTTTTAGTTACGATGCCGCATGGGTGCGCAGCTTGTCCTCCTTTGGAGGAGGTGCCCGAAGGGCGGAGGAGGACGAGGCAGCGGGTTTAATTAATATCAATTGCCGTCGGTTTTAACCGACGGATGTAGGCAATCATCAGAAGCAATGGCTTTAGCCAAAAGAAGAGATTTGGCTAAAGCCAATTCAGAAAAACACCTCACAGGTCCGGCAGCTAAAGCAGCCGGCAATTGATGCTAAAGAACAGAGGATTACTAGCATGCGGTATCGAAAAACTAAAAACTTAAACCCTCCGCGCAGCCATCAATTGCCGTCGGTTTTAACCGACGGATAGAGGCAATCATCACAAGTAATGGCTTTAGCCAAAAGAAAAGGTTTGGCTAAAGCCAATTCAAAAGATATCCACCAGATCCGGCAGCTAAAGCAGCCGGCAATTGATGCTAAAGAACAGAGGATTGCTAGCATGCGGCATCGTAAAAACTAAAAACTTTAAAACTTAAACCCTCTGCGTAACTCGCGTAACTCAGCGTTTAACCTGAATTCATTTAATCCGTAAAGCATTGCATTATTTTCATAACTCAATGCATTACCACCATTAAAGCATTGCATTATCTGCATAACTCAATGCATTAGTTTTTTTCTTCCGTATGCGAAGCAGAATACAGAAAATGTTTCATACTTTTGTTTCTCATTCATCAAATAATTAGTAATGCCGCACTATATCAAGAAATATCCGCTCTCCATCATTGTTACGTTGGTCATTGTTTACCTCTCTTTCTTTAAGCCACCTTCGGGTAGCTTGCCAACCTTCCCACACATGGACAAGATTGTACATTTTTTGATGTATGCTGGGCTCTCGGGCATGTTGTGGCTGGAGTTTATTCGCAATCATCAAAAAGCTTTTCCGGTGGGGCAGGCATGGATAGTTGCTTTTCTTTTCCCTGTAGCACTTAGTGGGTGCATTGAGATACTGCAGGAATATTGCACCAGCTATCGTGGCGGAGAATGGGGTGATTTCGGAGCAAACACTACCGGGGCATTATGCGCCAGTTTATTTGCTTTTTATGTGTTGAAACCGTTTATGTTGAAAACCGGTAAAAAGTAGAGCTAACTGCCTACTTCCTTATCTCCTTCTCCAGCAACTTTATTTGGCCTAACGTTCTTTTTACCTCAACCGAGGTGAAACTTTCCAGTACCTTTTCGAGGTGGAAGGTGGCTTTCGAATAATGTTCCTCCAGCACCTTGCAAAGGTCGTCTTTATAGCGGGCGTA
Source organism: Bacteroides sp. 214 (assembly GCF_010501015.1). Classification (GTDB taxonomy): domain Bacteria; phylum Bacteroidota; class Bacteroidia; order Bacteroidales; family Bacteroidaceae; genus Bacteroides. Next base: position 151,561 of record NZ_QVML01000006.1, read on the forward strand.
TTGTGCTTTGTTGGGAGAGTGTACTCTGTTAAACTTACTTTCTACTTCCATTCGCTTGTCTTCGGCTATTAAATAATAGTAGTTCCCTATAAAGATATTTGCCGATAGGTTACCCGGTTCTTGTTGCAATACACTTGTGTAAAGCTGCAGGGCATTATCGTTGTTGCCAAGTAGCAGTTCTATCTCGGCTAACAAAAGGCGGTAAGACACTTCGTTGGGGTTAAGCTGTGTCAGTTCTTTGCAGAAGGAAAGCGATTTATTGTAATTCTTCTTCTCTTTGTGATAGGTAGCGAGCGTATGTGCCATTTGGGGTGCGGCTTGGCAACTCTTCTCTACTTTATTGGAGTAAAATAGTTCCGACTTTTCCGCATCAATGTATGTTGCTTGCCGAAACAGTGTCACTGCTTCGTCCCATAGTTTGTTTTCCAAGGCTACAGAAACCTTAGAGAGCACCTCGTCGCCATTTGCATGCAGATGTGTGGGCAGTGCAGAAAAGATAGCGAAGCACAATAGGAGCGTAGTTGTTCGCATATGTGGTATGTAATTAAAAATGGTTAGAACAAAGTTAATGCATTCTTGCAGTATTCAACAAAACAAACTAAGCTAATGTTCTTTACAATAAGCTTAAAAACTCTAAACTGCTTCTAAAGAATAACGCAGTTTTAGAAGCTGTTTTGAATTTCCACAGAATAATTGCTATAAGATGCTTTCGTTTTTTCTTTAGCACTCTTTTTGTCTGTTTTTTCTCTTTTTGCAGCTCAAATAGCCCGCTATTATCGCCTTAAAAAGAAAATAAACAGCCTAAAAATAGCACCAAATAAAAAAACGAGCAAATTCAAAACAACTTCTTAGAATAATACTTCCGAAGGTGTAAAAACGATATATTTTATATAAATTTGCAAAAGAAACGAATTATAACAGCAATTATGGCAAAATACAAAAGAGTTCTCCTAAAACTTAGCGGAGAAAGCCTGATGGGCGAAAAGCAGTATGGCTTGGATGAAAAACGCCTTACCGAATACGCGTTGCAAATCAAAGAGATACATCAACTGGGCGTACAAGTAGGCATTGTTATTGGTGGGGGAAACATCTTTCGTGGACTGAGTGGCGCCAGCAAAGGTTTTGACCGTGTAAAGGGCGACCAGATGGGCATGCTTGCAACAGTTATCAATAGCTTGGCACTTAGTTCGGCACTGGGCTCGGAAGGGGTGAAGTCTCGTGTGCTGACTGCTATTCGAATGGAACCTATCGGCGAATTCTACAGCAAATGGAAAGCTATAGACTGTATGGAAGCGGGCGAAGTTGTGATTATGTCGGCAGGAACAGGCAATCCTTTCTTTACTACCGACACCGGTTCCTCTTTGCGCGGCATCGAAATAGAAGCAGACGTGATGCTGAAGGGTACTCGCGTAGATGGTATTTACACCGCCGACCCTGAGAAAGACAAAACTGCTACCAAGTTTAAGGAAATAACTTACGACGAAATATACAATCGCGGTTTGAAGGTAATGGACCTGACGGCTACCACCATGTGCAAGGAAAACAACCTGCCTATCATTGTTTTCGATATGGATACCGTGGGTAACCTGAAGAAAGTAATTCAAGGAGAAGAGATAGGAACGCTGGTACACAATTAAGATTTTAACACTGTAAATTCTTTAGTATCTAACTTTTCCCTATATTTGTGGTAGTCTGAGGATATTAAATTGACTATCAGCGATTTTTGAAGACTCTCGCATGAAACGGGCAGTAGATAAGTAAGTATAAAGTGCTTAGATACACTTAGTTTTTCATGCTTTCAAATAACTCTGTTATCCGAAAATAAAGATAAAACTTATCCTTCAATTAGCAAAGGGTTGAAGCAACGTCTTGTCGTTATGTAGATTCAATATGCCACTTTTACAACTAGATTTTTGATTATTTTCAATAATTATGAGATTTTTTGGCTATGTGCGAAAAAAGTAATATCTTCCGCAATCAAAAACAATAAATTCTCAACATCATGAAAAAGACATCGTTGACTCTATTAGTGCTATCTTTTAATCTTGTTCTTCTTGCACAAAACGAGAACCCGTTCAAAAAATTAGGCTATGATGTGCTAACAGCAACTTCTTCCAAAGGAGAGTTCACGGAATTTCATGACCAGACAGACATTGTTGAAATAGGTTCTGTCTTGTATAATACAAAAAATAATGAAATCGTAAAGGTTTTAGGTCAAGGAGAGACTACTGTTGATATTTCTTCGGCTACAGCTGCCATGTCGATAGACCCATTATGTGAAAAGTATTATTGGATTTCGCCGTATGCTTATTGTGCCAATAACCCGATTCGGTTTATTGATTTACGAGGGGACAGTATAAGTGTAGCAGAAGAACATAGAACGCAGTTTCGGTCGGATCTAGAAAATACATTCGGAAGTAGAGCTTCTTCATTAGCATTCAATTCAAATGGAAACCTTGTCTTAAATGGGAAAGAAAAAGATTTTACAAATGGTATGACGAAAGACCAAAAAAAAGCGTATGATGGGTTAAAGAAAGCAATGAATAACAAAGAAACAGCTTCTGTTGTGTATGGCAACCAATACTCATCAAACAAAACTGGAGGATTGAATTCAACAGATATAGTAAAAGATTGGGGTGGGGGTGTGTATTCTGCTGTAGACCAAGTTATAGTTATTTCCCCTACGGTTGGTAGTGTTTCAGTTAACCTTACTTTGGAGGGCGTACAAGCAACAGGAAGTTTCACTGAAACAGTACAACAAAATGTAACATCAACACTGTTTCATGAAATTGGAGAATTTAATACACCACAAAGTGATACAAAAAGAGGAAAGGTAATTGATTATGAAAATTCTGTAAGAAATGTATTAGGGCTACCTAAAAGACCATATGATTTGTATCATCACAAATAAATATATAAGGTAAACCTCGATGAAACACAGAATCATAATATCCATTATTTTTGTTTGGGCTTTTTTGAATGTTAATGCTCACAATCCTAACAGTGATAGTCTTACTGTTTATATTGACAATATTTCTGTAGGAAAAAGATGCTGTATTGATTTTAATAGAATTCCATCAATTTTATTAGAAAATTTTTATTGCAATTTTTTATTGGAATGTAATCGGAATAGATTTCCGGATGTTGATTCTTTTTCTATATTGAATCCTAAAGCAATTAAGCAACTCTTTATCGAAAAAAGTGATGTATTGAGCACAGATGGTATCCTTCACGTTCGCACTAAAAAAACGAAAGAAGGGTATCTTTTTATAAACAAAAGTATTACAAATAAAATACAAGAATTAAGATGTAATATTGATGAGTTAACAGTACATTATTCTCTGAATAATAAAATTATATCTAATAAAGAACAAGTCAATAAATTATTAAAACTGAAAGAGAAAGATATTTTAGATTTGGATATTTTTATAAATGAACACAGTCATTCATTGACTGTAAATATATCTACTAAATAGAATTTCATCCATGTAGCCAATGAAAAACAAATTTATCTATATTATTTTATACTTAAATCTGTCTGTATTAAATCTTAATGCAGAGAATCACAAATCTAAATTATATTTTGAAGATAGTTATTCTAAAATCAAATTGATGTTATCAAAAAAAGACACAATTGATTTTAAAAAGGCTGTATTTTTAGTAGAAAGTGCATATTATCAGGAACAATTAAAAGAACATGGGTTTAATGATGTCGTAAAATTTTATGCAACTCTTTGTAATAAAGTTATAAACTCAGGAGATATTGATTATACAGAAAGGGATAAAAACATTGCGATGGCTCAATGCGGTGTTTTTATATTTATGACAGATTCTTTGAGCATGATAACTGATGAAGGAATAGCAAAACATCCACCCTTTTCCTATAATCATGCTGATTTCGCAGGGCAAAAAGACTGGTCTAATATGTTTGTATCTACAGTGATGCAAACAAAGAAGGGTAATTGTCATTCTTTACCTTACCTTTACAAAATCATTATGGACGAATTAGGCTACGAATCTCATTTAGCCCTCGCCCCCAACCATATCTACATTAAAGTCAATAATAAAAAAGTTGGCTGGTACAATATAGAATTGACATGTGCTGACTTTCCTACCGATGCATGGTATGCCGCTTCAGGTTATATCCACACCGATGCCATCCGTAACGGTATCTATATGCGTGCACTTACTGATAAAGAAGCTGTAGCTATGACTTTGGTAGATTTAGCACAAGGTTATCAGGCAAAGTTCGGAATAGAAGATGGTAGCTTCATCATTAAATGCTGTGATACGGCATTAGAGCACTTTCCCAAGTATATCAATGCCATGCTTCTAAAAGCAGAAATACTCACAGAGCTATATAGAGAATCTAAAGACGAAGAACTGTTCAGACAAATGACAGAACTTTATGGCAATATTCATAAATTAGGTTATCGCAAGATGCCCCAACAGATGTATGCCAACTGGCTCAACTCATTGAATTCCGAGGAAGGCAACCAACAAATAAAAGCCATACTCAATCCCCGAACAAAGTAACTTTACAGAATGAAAAAATCTTACTCCATATTAGTAGTATTATTGCTAATTTCATTAGGCGGTCATTGCTATGCACAAGCCCCGGTAGTTCCTGTTCCACAAATAAAATTGCCCCAAGGACCTAAAGTACCAACTGTTTCTACAGGAAATTCTGTCAACCCATACAGTCCACATATCCCGAATGGCAGCTTCAACCAACAAGCCCAACAGGAAGCGATCATGCGGGAAGTCCAGGCACACCAACGTCAACTGCAAGCTGCCTCTAACAATGAAATTCAACATATCCAGAATGAGATACAACGCCAAACAGATATAATCATGCTGACTAAGCATGGCTTCCCCTCGCAAGCTGAATATGAAGGAACACCTGCATTCTATTCTGCTTTCGATGAGATAAGCAACATGCTGGATGGGCAGAAAGAATTAAACCTTGGACGTGCCGTGTTTCTTATCGAAAATGCCTGGCATAATAATAAGTACGATTACAGTGAGTATCTGAAAGGCATAAAAGCAGGAGTTGATTTCTGCAACCGGAAAATTGAAGAGGAAAAACTGGATAAGGACGATAATCTTGTTAAAAACATGATGCTGTTCCGCCTTGTGTCCGATACATTGAAAATAAAAAACAGAACTACGGGAAAACCTCAAACTCATTACCCCATTAAGTATAACTACGACGATTATGAATCGAAAATAAGCTATGACAGCCATTTTGTTACTACGCTAATGCAGACAGGTGTAGGGCAATGTCATTCTATGCCCTTATACTACCTTGTACTGGCAGAAGAAATAGGAGCCGAAGCTTACTGGTCTTTCTCTCCCCGCCACTCGTTTGTAAAGATACAGGATGAAAGGGGCAACTGGCATAATCTGGAACTGACATGCAAAGCTATTCTAAGTGATACCCATTATATGAATAGCGGTTACATCAAAGCCGAAGCTTTGCAAAACAAAACCTACCTCGAACCGATGGATAAAACAAACGTTATAGCCGAAATGTTATTGGAGTTGGCAAGAGGTTATTATCAAAAATACGGTTATGATGATTTTTATCTGAAGTGTATTGATACTGCTCAGCAATATCTGAAAAATGACCTGAATGCCAAAATATTGAAATCAGCCTACCAAACCAGATTAACGTTGACATTGGCTCACTTACTGCAAGCCCCTACGCCGGAAATAATGCAGGAACTATCTCCTGAAGCATACAGACATTATGAACTAATGTTGGCACAATATAAAGAAATCGATGATCTCGGATATGAAGAACTCCCTATGGGTGTCTATGCTATGTGGCTTGACCATATTGCTAAAGAAAAGGAAAAGGCGGGAAAAGAGAAACAGCCTTCCATATTCATTAGAAAAGGAGTAGAGCATAGATAAGGTAGGCTTCATGTTTTTTCTTATCAGAGAAGTATGGCGAAGCAACGCTGGATAGACTAACCATCAAACACTTGCTGTATTTTTCCAAATTCGGCTTATCTTTGCGAGATTTTTTGTTTCTTTGTACAATACAAACTTAAAAACCCCAACAATATGATAGAAGTAAGCACTTGCATCAACGAAACACAAGAGAAGATGGATATGGCCATCATGTATCTTGAAGAATCTTTAGCGCACATCCGCGCGGGTAAAGCAAACCCTCGTATCCTCGATGGTATACGGGTGGACTCCTACGGAAGCATGGTTCCGCTGAGCAATGTATCGGCAATTACTACTCCCGATGCGCGCAGTATTGTAATTAAACCTTGGGATAAAGGACAGTTTCGCGCCATTGAGAAAGCAATTATCGACTCAGACCTTGGCATTATGCCCGAAAACAACGGTGAAATCATTCGTATAGGTATACCTGTACCTACCGAAGAACGCCGCAAACAGCTTTCTAAACAGTGCAAAGGCGAAGGTGAAACAGCGAAAGTAAGTATTCGCAACGCGCGTCGCGATGGCATTGAAATGATAAAGAAAGCAGTGAAAGAAGGACTTTCCGAAGATAACGGTAAAGACGCGGAAGCACGCATCCAGAAGATACACGATAAATACGTGAAGAAAGTGGATGATATGCTTATCGAAAAAGAAAAAGAAATTATGACTGTTTAGCCCATTGAAAAAAGGTTTAGTCATAAAGAATACCGGCAGCTGGTATCAGGTAAAGACGGAAGATGGGCGTTTGATAGAGTGCAAAGTCAAAGGCAACTTCCGACTGAAAGATATAAAAAGTACCAATCCGGTTGCTGTGGGAGATTATGTATATATCGTTGAGAACGCCGAAGGAACGGCGCTTATCGCCGAGATTGAAGAAAGGAAGAACTACATCATTCGTCGTTCTTCCAATCTTTCTAAACTATCGCACATTCTTGCAGCCAACTTAGACCAGTGCATGTTGGTCGTTACTATTAACTACCCCGAAACATCCACTATCTTTATAGATCGCTTTCTTGCCTCCGCCGAAGCATACCGGGTACCGGTAAAGCTACTCTTCAACAAGATAGATAAGTACAATGAGGACGAATTGCGCTATCTTGACGCAATCATGAATCTCTACACACACATAGGCTACCCCTGTTTCAAAATATCTGCCAAGCATGGCGATGGACTCAATGCGGTAAAGGAAGAGCTCAAAGGAAAAGTTACACTCTTCTCCGGACACTCGGGCGTGGGTAAATCTACCCTGATTAATAGTATCTTACCCGGTGCCGCTATTAAAACACAAGAGATATCTTTCGCACACAACAAAGGCACACATACCACCACTTTCTCGGAGATGTTTCCGGTTCCGGACGATGGCTACATAATAGACACACCGGGTATCAAAGGTTTTGGAACCTTCGATATGGAAGAAGGAGAAATCAGTCATTATTTCCCGGATATATTCAGCGAGTCTGCCAACTGCAAATACAACAACTGTACACATCGGGCAGAGCCGGGATGTGCAGTACGCGAAGCGGTAGAAAAGCACACAATCAGTGAGTCGCGCTACGCTTCTTATCTTAATATGCTGGAAGATAAAGAAGATGGAAAGTATCGCTCGGCTTATTAATGTACACAATCTTACTTTAAACTAATTTAACGCATAGTTCTGTTAAACCATACAGAGCTACTTAGGTCTAACTTTCAGTTAGTATGTGTCTTTGGCTTAAATGCTAAATGCACGTCTTTCTATAAAAACGACTAAAACGAGAAACATCAATGAACAAAAGAACGAGATGGATCATCATTGCCTTGGCGGGTGCTTGCTTAATAGGGTTTGCTATGTATAAGTTTACCTCTGGAAATGATATCTCTAAGAATGGTGCACCTGTGGCAGCCGAGAAAAATGCAGGGCGAAAAGCCTTAAATGTTAATGCTGAAGTAGTAAAGATGCAAAATTTGGTCGACGATCTCAAAACGAAGGGGCGCTTAATCCCCGATGAAGAAGTAGACCTGTCTTTCCAAACCTCGGGGCTAATAACCACTATCTACTTCCAAGAAGGCTCTTTCGTGAAGAAAGGCCAACTGCTGGTAAAAGTAAATGATGCACCGTTGCAGGCACAACTAATGAAACTCGAGGCACAGCTCAAACTTGCCGAAGACCGCGTGTTTCGTCAAAACACCTTGTTACAAAAAGATGCGGTGAGCCAAGAGGCTTATCAGCAGGTAAAGACCGACCTTGCCAGCTTGCATGCCGACATTGCTTTAGTAAAAGCCAACATCGACCTTACCGAGCTTCGCGCTCCTTTCGATGGAGTTATCGGGTTGCGACAAGTAAGTGAAGGAGCCTATGCCTCGCCAAGTGTTGTTATTGCCAAGCTCACCAAAACATCGCCTATGAAGATAGAGTTCTCCTTCTCCGAAAGGTATTCGGGAGAGATAGGACCGGGCACCAAGATTCTTTTTTCGCTAACCAATAATCCTCATAATATATACACAGCCAATATTTATGCGCTGGAATCGTCCATTTATGCCACAACCAACACATTAACCGCTCGTGCCATCTATCCCAACCAAAAGGGAGAGTTGCTTTCGGGGCGTACCGTGGATGTAACCGTTCGCATGATGGATATACCCGATGCTATAACTATTCCTTCGCAAGCTATTGTTCCCGAAATGGGTGTGGACAAAGTGTTTTTGTACAAAGGCGGCAAAGCGCAACCGGTTGCAATAACCAAAGGACTTCGCACAGCCGATCGCGTGCAAGTACTTAGCGGACTGAGCCTCGGAGATACACTTATTACTTCGGGTACGTTACAGCTACGTACCGGCTTGACAGTTACACTCGATAACATAAACTAATACCACGAAAGTATGAATATTTCCGAATTAAGCATACGTCGACCGGTATTGGCAACCGTACTTACACTTGTTATCGTACTGTTCGGTATTATCGGCTATACGTATCTGGGGGTGCGCGAGTATCCTTCTATTGACAACCCCATCATTACTGTGCAAACATCCTACTCGGGTGCCAATGCCGATGTGATAGAGAATCAAATAACCGAACCGTTGGAACAACAAATCAACGGTATTCCGGGTATCCGTTCGCTATCCAGTGTAAGTAGTCAGGGCTCCAGTCGTATTACGGTGGAGTTTGAACTCTCGGTAGACCTTGAAACAGCAGCGAACGATGTACGCGATAAAGTTTCGCGCGCACAACGCAACCTACCCCGCGACTGCGACCCACCTACGGTATCTAAATCGGATGCAGACGCCATGCCCATCTTAATGGTAGCCATTCAGAGTGATAAACGCTCCTTGCTCGAAATTAGCGAGATAGCCGACCTTACGGTGAAGGAACAACTGCAAACAATCTCCGACGTGAGTAGCGTAGGCATCTGGGGCGAGAAGCGTTATTCTATGCGCCTTTGGCTCGACCCGGTGAAAATGGCAGCTTACGGCATTACCCCCATGGATGTGAAGTCGGCTGTAGACCGCGAAAACGTGGAGCTTCCTTCGGGAAAGATAGAAGGAACTGCTACCGAACTTACTATTCGCACGTTGGGGCTGATGACCACAGCAGCAGAGTTTAATAACCTTATCATAAAAGAAGACAACGACAGAATTGTTCGCTTTAGCGATATTGGTGCGGCGGAAGTAGAGCCAAGAGATATTCAAAGCTATATGAAGATGAATGGCATACCTATGGTGGCAGTGGTGGTTACACCGCAACCCGGTGCCAACCATATTCAGATTGCCGATGCTGTTTATCAGCGCATGGAACAAATGAAGAAAGATCTTCCCGAAGATATTATCACCAACTACGGCTTTGATACCACAAAATTTATCCGTGCCTCTATCAAGGAGGTAGAAGAAACCGTGTACGTTGCCTTTGTATTGGTTATTATTATCATCTTCCTTTTCTTGCGCGACTGGCGCGTTACACTGGTGCCCTGCGTGGTTATTCCTGTATCGCTGGTAGGTGCGTTCTTTATCATGTATATAGCAGGTTTCTCTATCAATGTGCTCTCTATGTTGGCGGTAGTGCTTGCGGTGGGACTCGTAGTAGATGATGCTATTGTGATGACCGAGAATATCTATGTGCGCATAGAGCAGGGCATGTCGCCCCGTCAGGCAGGTATCGAAGGCTCTAAAGAAATATTCTTTGCGGTTGTTTCCACAACGATAACTCTGGTTGCCGTGTTTTTCCCCATTGTGTTTATGCAAGGAATGACAGGTCGCCTCTTTCGAGAGTTTAGTCTTGTAATATCGGGGTCGGTAATCATCTCATCGTTTGCCGCACTTACCTTTACGCCTATGCTTGCTACGAAGTTGCTGGTACGCCAAGAAAAAAAGAACTGGTTCTACCGGCAAACCGAGCCTTTCTTTGAGGGGATGAACAACCTGTACAGCAAATCATTGGCAGCTTTCCTGAAAAAGAGATATTGGGCAATACCCATTGTATTGTTAATGGCGGTTATCATTGTTTACTTCTGGAATCTCATACCTTCCGAAATGGCTCCGTTAGAAGACCGTTCCAGTATCACCATTAATACGCGTGGTCCCGAAGGTGTTACCTACGAATACATGCGCGATTACACAGAAGATATCAACTTGTTGGTAGATTCGTTGATTCCCGATGCCGAAGCTATTACCGCCCGTGTATCCAGTGGTAGTGGAAATGTGCGTATCTCTCTTAAAGATATGAAAGACAGGGATTACAGCCAGATGGATGTAGCCGAAGAACTATCGCGCGCGGTACAAAAGAAAACCATGGCGCGCTCCTTTGTACAACAACAATCCAGTATGGGTGGCAGGCGTGGAGGTATGCCTGTGCAGTATGTATTGCAAGCCACAAGTATAGGGAAACTGCAGGAGGTTTTGCCTATCTTTATGAATAAGGTCTATGAAAATCCTACGTTTCAGATGTCGGACGTAAACCTGAAATTCAGCAAGCCCGAGGCGCGCATCAAGATAGACCGCGACAAAGCAAGTATGATGGGGGTAAGCACCCGAAGCATAGCGCAAACCTTGCAGTATGGACTTAGCGGACAGCGCATGGGCTATTTCTATATGAATGGTAAGCAGTACGAGATACTTGGAGAGATTAACCGCCAGCAACGCAATCAGCCTGCCGATCTTCGCTCACTTTATGTAAGCAGTGATAAAGGTGCAATGATTTCACTCGATAATCTGGTGGACATTAGCGAAGACATCGCACCTCCCCAATTGTATCGTTTCAATCGTTTTGTCTCTGCTACCGTTTCGGCGGGGCTTGCCAAAGGCAAAACCATTGGGCAAGGACTCGATGAAATGGATAAAATAGCCAAAGAAGTACTGGACGATACTTTCCGTACCGCACTTACGGGCGACTCTAAGGAGTATCGCGACAGCTCTTCCAGTTTGATATTTGCTTTCGGATTGGCCATCTTCCTTATCTTTCTGGTTTTGGCAGCACAGTTCGAGAGTTTCAAAGACCCGTTTGTGGTAATGTTTACCGTTCCGTTGGCTATTGCGGGAGCACTGGTGTTTATGTACTTCGGAGGAATCACCATGAATATATACAGTCAGATTGGTATCATTATGCTCATTGGACTGGTGGCGAAGAATGGTATTCTTATCGTAGAGTTTGCCAACCAGAAACAAGAGGTGGGAGTTGACAAGCAAACCGCTATTCGCGAAGCCTCCTTGCAACGACTGCGTCCTATCCTGATGACCAGTGCCTCGACCATCCTTGGTCTGTTGCCACTTGCCCTTGCCAGTGGCGAGGGGGCTAACGGACGTATTGCCATGGGTGTATCTGTTATCGGTGGACTGCTGGTGTCTACTTTTATGACCATGTATATTGTTCCGGCTATGTATAGCTACTTATCTACCAACCGTGCCAAAAAGAAAAAAGAATGAAAAAGCTTTATGTATATATCGTCTTGTTTTGTTTGCCTGTGACAATCTATGCGCAGGAAGTGCTCGATTTGAAAACCTGCCTCGAAATAGGACTACAAGAGAATTTCTCCGTGCGAATAAGCAAGAACAGTGAACAGGTAACGCACAATAATGTTACCTTGGGTAATGCTGGTTATCTGCCTACCTTAGACTTGAACGCAAGTTACGCGGGAAGCCTGAACGATACGGAAACAACTGCTCGCGAAACAGGTATTGCCAGTAAAACAACCGGCGTTTATGACCAAACCGTCAATGTAGGGCTGAGTCTGAACTGGACTATCTTCGATGGGTTCAATATACAGACCAACTATCAACGGCTAAAAGAGTTGGAGAAGCAGGGCGAAACAAATACCCGCATTGCCATCGAAGACTTCATAGCCAATATGACCGCCGAGTACTATACCTTCATCGAAGAGAAAAAACGTCTGAAAAATCTGCGCTATGCCGTGTCGCTCTCCAAAGAACGATTGCGTATTGTTGAAGCGAGATACAACATCGGTAGTTTCTCGCGCTTAGACCTGCAGCAAGCCCGTGTGGATTTTAATGCCGATAGCTCCAAGTACATGAAACAACAGGAATTACTGCATAGCTCGCGTATCCGCTTCAATGAATTGTTGGCACACGAGGATGTAAATCGCGACATTAATCTGGCAGATTCTGTTATTGATGTAAATAAGCTCTTTCTATTCGAGGAGTTGTGGAAAGCTACTATGGAGACAAACGCCGATCTCTTGAAAGCCGAACAAAACCAAACACTGGCACAACTGGACTTGAAGACGGTTAATTCGCGCAATTATCCTTACCTCAAATTTAGTACCGGTTATGGCTATACGCACAACAAATACGATGTGGCTGCCAATAGTAAACGAACCAATTGGGGACTTAATGGAACGGTTACCGTAGGTATCAATCTCTTTAATGGCAACCGCAAGCGTGAACGGCGTAATGCGAATATCGGGATAGAGAACGCACGCCTGCAGCGTCAGCAATTGATGCAAAGTTTGCAAGCCGACTTCAATAACCTGTGGCAGGCCTATAAAAATAACATTGAAGTGTTAAAACTGGAACAAGAAAACCTTATCTCTGCCAAAGAGAATCACGAAATTGCTATGGATAGATATATGCTTGGCGACCTTTCGGGTATTGAAATGCGCGAAGCACAGAAGAGTTTGCTCGATGCCGAAGAGCGTATTCTCTCTGCCGAGTACGACACCAAACTATGCGAAATATCACTGTTGCAAATAAGTGGAACAATTACACAATACTTAAAATAAAATACCGATGAAACGATTTACACTAATGATGGTAGCTTCCCTATTTGTGTTGGGAACCATCTGGGCGCAAGAGCAGCGCACGTATAAAGAAAAAGCTCCCTATAAAAGTTGGGTACGCTTGGCTCCTCAATTTACCGATGACTTTTTCTATACCGAAGAAGCAGCGCGTATTGCCGAGAATGTGCTTTTCTATCAACAAAAAACAGGAGGATGGCCAAAGAATATCTATCTCCCTGCCGAACTTACCGAAGAAGAGCGCGAAGCAGCATTGAAGGTTATCAACAACGTTAACGAAAGTACGATTGATAACACAGCTACTACTACCGAGATGAACTACCTCATGCGAATGTACAACGCTACGAAAGACGAACGCTACTTCAAAGCTGTGCTTGCGGGGTTCGATTACCTTTTCGAAGCGCAATATGATAACGGTGGATGGCCACAGTTCTATCCGCGTCCAACAGGTTATTATATCGCCATCACCTATAATGATGATGCGATGATTAATGTGATGGAAGTGCTTCGCTCAGTGTTTGAAAAAGAGTCACCCTACACCAATATGCCCGAAGAGTATGTTGCCAAAGCCCGTGCTGCATTTGATAAAGGAATAGACTGTATCCTGAAAACGCAGGTAAGACAAAACGGCAAACTCACCGCGTGGTGTGCGCAACACGATCATAAAACACTTCTTCCCACCAAAGCCCGTGCTTATGAACTGCCGTCGCTTAGCGGACAGGAGTCGGACAACATCGTATTGTTGCTTATGTCATTGCCCAATCCTTCGCCCGAGGTAAAGGAAAGCATCGAGGCTGCCGTAGCTTGGTTCGAAGAGTCTAAAATAGAAGGACTAAAAAGAGAATTCTTCCGCCATGAAGATGGCAAGCGCGACTATCGCATGGTACCGGGCGACGGCCCTGCATTATGGGCACGCTTTTACGAACTGGGCACCAATCGTCCCTTCTTTTGCGATCGCGACGGCAAACCTGTGTACTCACTGGACGAAATAGGACACGAACGCAGAAATGGTTATAGCTGGTACAACGATCATGGAAATAAAGTACTGAGGGAGTATCAAAAATGGAAAAAACGCGTAGGGGGTAATTGATAAGAAAGAGGGTGTACAAAACGAGCAGTTTGTACACCCTCTTTTCATTAGCTTATACCATTTGATCTGGATGCTTATGACTCTGTACTAACCTGTCTATACTGTTTTAATTGCGTCAATGAGTTTATATGTACAAAAGTTTATTTGTTTGTATTATTTTACATTGTTTTTAATGTTATTTTCACTATCTTTGTAGAAATTTTTTATAATTTATAAAAATGAAAACTATAAATAGAATTCTGTTATCTCTCACTATTCTTATAGCAAATAATTATTATTCTATAGCTAGTGATAAACCAAAACTAATTATAGACGAAAAGACTTACAATTTTGGCGAAGTGTCAAAGAAAGAAACATCAAAAATAGTTGGAGAGTACTATTTTACAAATGAAAGTTCATTCCCAATTGTAATTTTTAAAGTAGATGTATTTTGTGGTTGTTTATCTGTTGAATATCCTAAGCACCCAATTATGAAAGGTGAAAAGGGAGTGATAAAAGTTACGATTGACACGAAAAACCAAGAAGGGAGACTTAATAAATCTGTATTTATAAAATCAAATGCGGAAAATGATGTTGTCGTAATTCGAATAGAGGGTATTATTAATAACTAAATATAAAACTTATTATTATGAAAAGTAAAACTTCTTATTTAACTCTGTTTTTAATTACAATGGTGTTTTTGTCATGCAATAATAATGAACTAACTTATAGTTGTGATCGTGTTGTTGATAAATGGGCTCATGAAAATTTAGCAGAAATAAAGCAAATGACTCGTGCTGAATTTTTGAGTATTGAGCCAAATTACCAAAAGGCTGCTTTTAGAATTTTTACTCCTGAACAAAGAAAAGAGATTTGGATCAGTAAATTGAAAGATGCACTATTACTTGAATGGAGTAAAGCGGAAAGTGAACACTTGCAAGAGTTTATCAGAATAATTGATTCATTCCCAACATTATACACTCATCCTTTGGACGGTGAAGAAAAAGATTTGTTTGATATTTGTATGTATAAATGGTTCTTATACGCACAAGAGGTCTTAAGTTGGGATTTAGAATTGATCAATGCTATATTGGTTAATCCCAATAAACTAATCAATACAAAAGGAGATATTGAAAATCCTCTTACTAGAGGTCAAAATACAAGTTTAACAGAAAGAAATTGTAACTGCTACTATAACCCTGTGTTTATTAACGACTGTGTGTATTCTGAATGCTTCAAAACTAAATGTACCAATACTTGGCCTGGTTGCGGTATTGCTGGGGCTGGAATATGTGATGGTGAATGTGCTTTTTAAAGTAAAGCTATGAAGTTAAGAATTGTAATTTTATCTTTCCTAATATATCTATTAATTGCTCCTATCCGAAGAGGGGGTATTACAATATTAGGCTTGTATAGTTTCCCACTTACGGTATTGATTTACTCTATCGTTTATTTCATTTTTACGTATGCGTTGCTGAAAATGTTTAAAGGAACATATACATCGTGGTGTGTTGTTCTTTCAATACTATTCGGAACATCTATTCTTGATATACCTTTAAGGATATTTGCTTTTTGGGGAACCTACATTTCCTTCCCTGAATTCTTAGTTCGGATTGCCTCTATTCTTCTTGCCTACCTTTGCTTTAGCCTTAAAAATAAAATAGCAAAAATATCAATAGCTTCTATGTTATTGTTCGGGAGTCTTTGGTTGTCATATTTTGGGCTTGATATGTGGCTTCATAAATGGAACTATGGCACATATCGACCAAATATTGAGGAAGTATTGAAGACTGATTTAATTTTTGATACTGAAGTTGAGGATAGTAAGTTTTATGTTGATAGTGTTAAAGATAAATACTTAATACTTGATTTCTGGAGTTCAAGCTGTAGAAGGTGTGTTGCTTTGTTTCCTGTTGTTCAAAGTTTGCATGAGTATTATAAAGACAATAATGATGTGTGTCTGATATCTGTATTTTGTCGCAACAATGATGAAACTATCTTAAAAGGAAAGGGAACAATTGAGAATCAAGATTGTAACTTTCCTTGTGTTTCTATGAATATACATGATGGTACCCTAAAGACTATTGGTGTAAATTCATATCCAACTGTCCTTATTATAAGAAATAATGTAATAATCTATAGAGGAGAGATTGAAGAGGTCAAAGAGTATATCGATAAGCGCCTCTGATGTAAGCAATAAGTGCGTTGATGCGTCTTGCTAGAACACTTACCTCCTTGCCAACAACTCTGTCAATGCTTTGCGCGCATCTGTCAGTTTATCCTCCCAGTGCTTTACGGAGTTCTGTCCGATGATATCCGTTACATACTTCACCGCGATAAACGGGCGTTCAAACTCTTTGCAAACAAGGGCTTGCGCGTATGCTTCCATATCTACCACATCTTCGCGAAAGGAAGAGGCTTCCGTAACAAACGTGTCGCCTGTGCTGCAAACACCCGGTTGGCAACCGCTGAAGAACTCGGCAAACAGTTCGTGTTTCTCTGTTTCCAGTTCAAATTCAATGCCCGGTAACTGTGTGTGCTGAAAGTCACGGTCTACAAAGCGCGTGCACACAAAGATATCGCCTACCCGGTGAGATAACGTTCCGGCTGTTCCCACATTGATAACTGCATCGGGCTGGTGTTCGATAATTGCTTTGGTTAGGCGCAAGGCGGATTTTGCTTTGCCAACACCGGTCAGTACATAGTGAATCCGGAAACCTTCTATCGCTATCGGGTGAAACTCTTCTCTGACGGCGTATGTGATGAGGATTGTTTTCATGGAGGACAAAGATAGTGCTTTTGTAGGAATAGCAAAATCTCAAAAACACCTAACAGTTTGCCTCAAAAACACCTAATGCTCTTATCAGCATAATAAAGATCCCTCCCTAATAAAAGCGAAGCGGTCGCCTCTTCCCCGAGACGACCGCTTCTTTGTGATATTATTTACAGGTAATATTCTGTGGTTTCAATTGTTTGAAGAAGTCATTCCCTTTGTCGTCTACCAGGATAAAGGCAGGGAAGTCTTCTACTTCAATCTTCCAGATGGCTTCCATGCCGAGTTCGGGATACTCCAGACATTCTACCTTTTTGATGTTGTTTTGTGCAAGGATAGCTGCCGGTCCACCGATGCTACCCAAGTAGAAACCGCCATGCTTTTTGCAAGCGTCGGTTACCTGTTGGCTACGGTTACCTTTGGCAATCATCAATAGGCTGCCGCCATTTTCTTGGAAGAGATCAACGTATGAGTCCATGCGTCCTGCAGTAGTAGGTCCGAAAGATCCCGAAGGCATTCCTTTGGGCGTTTTAGCCGGGCCGGCATAGTAGATAGGATGATCTTTGATGTATTGTGGCAACCCTTCGCCGCGATCTAAACGTTCTTTCAACTTGGCATGGGCTATGTCGCGACCTACAATAATGGTTCCTTTGAGCGACAGACGGGTAGATACCGGATATTTGCTCAACTCTTTCAGAATCTCCGCCATGGGTTGGTTAAGGTCAATCTTAACGGCGTCTCCCTCGCCCGCGTTGCGTAGTTCTTCGGGGATATACTTTCCGGGATTATCTTCCAACTTTTCGATCCAGATACCATCTTTGTTGATTTTGCACTTAATGTTGCGGTCGGCAGAGCAAGATACGCCCATGCCGATAGGGCAAGAAGCACCATGACGTGGTAGGCGGATAATGCGTATGTCGTGAGCGAAGTACTTACCGCCAAACTGTGCGCCAAGACCTATCTTTTGCGATTCGAGTAATACTTGGTTCTCAAGTTCGATGTCGCGGAAGGCTTGTCCCCCTTCGTTTCCTACGGTAGGCAAGCTATCATAATACTTGGCAGAAGCCAGCTTCACGGTTTTCAGGTTTACCTCGGCAGAGGTACCACCAATTACGAATGCTATGTGATAGGGCGGACATGCTGCCGTGCCCAGTGTCTTCATCTTCTCAACCAGGAAAGGAACGAGTGTGTCGGGGTTTAGCGTTGCTTTGGTTTCCTGATATAAATAGGTTTTATTGGCAGAGCCGCCACCCTTGGCAATGCAGAGGAATTTGTACTCGGCACCTTGAACGGCATACAGATCGATTTGTGCCGGAAGGTTGCAACCGGTGTTCTTCTCGTCGTACATATTTAGTGGCACATTTTGCGAGTAGCGCAGGTTCTCTTCGGTGTAGGTCTTGTACACACCGTGCGAGAGTGCTTCTTCGTCATTCCCGTTGGTCCATACCTGCTGACCTTTCTTACCCATGATGATAGCCGTACCGGTATCTTGGCAGAAAGGTAGCTTACCCTTTGCCGATACTTCGGCATTGCGCAGGAAGGTTAATGCCACGTATTTATCATTTTCGCTTGCTTCGGGATCCGAGAGAATCTTTGCAACTTGCTGTTGGTGCTCGGGGCGCAGCATAAAAGCCACATCACGAAAAGCAGCGTTAGCCATTGCGGTAAGTCCTTCTTCTTCTACTTTTAGAATTTCTTTACCATCGAACTCGCTTACCGACACATGATCTTTGGTGAGCAGATAGTACTCGGTAGTATCCTTGCCCATTGGGAATGGTTCCTGATACTTAAACGGGGGTGTTGCCATATTTACAATATTTATTACGTAGTTAGATATATAGGCAAAGGTAATATATTTTTCGTTATCAAAGAAACTGTTTAAGTTTTCCACAGAATGATTAATATAACCCGTTGGCGGAATTAATTCCTCTATAGGATGACCGATCACGAGCCATAATCTGACGAACCATCCGCCATAGGCGCACGGAGCATGAGACTATGTCTCACAGGTGCATTTAACTAAGAGCTTTAAGTCATCTCTTTTTGTGACTGGTTTTTGTTTCATTTCTCACTGGTTTTCACCTCGTTTCTGACTGTGTTTTGCTTCACTTTTGACTGTGTTTTTACCACAAAAACAGTGAGAAAATTACCCGTGAAGACCCTGTGAAGGATTGAATAGGGGGTCTTCACACGCAACTTGCTTAATATCACTCGCTTACAGCGATATGTGAATGTGAAGGCCTATTTGCTAAAACTACATTTGGAATGAGCAAAACTTAAAACAGTTTCTCTTGATAGATAATATTAATAAAGCTTTCTCCGTCGTCCATAGGCTCATGCCTCCTCAGCCATAGGCTCATGCTCCGTCGTCCATAGGCTAATGCCTCTTCAGCCATAGGCGGATTATCGATGAGGCATAGTCTCTCAATCCATTATGCAAATAGCTCCAGAGCCAAACACTACACGTGTTCCACTCTGGAGCTATTTATACACTAAACGTTAGCTTTTAGATTTTCCTGCCGATGTAGAATACTTACTTTATATGTTGCATCCGCACGATGAGTTCGTTGCCAAGCGCGGTTTTTTCTTCGATATGTTTCAACACTGCAGTAACAAAAGTATTGCTCTCGAAGTCGCCACGTACCTGCTCGAAATCTTGCTGCATCTCGCTGCGCGATCCGTCGGCACCGAATCCTGTCATCGATGAGAGCGAGAATTCTTTGCGTGCGTCTTCGTACACCATGCGGTCTAACCCAACAACGGCTTCTTTCCATGCTTCTACAATAGCGATTATATCTTTAGCAGTAATGGTTTCGGGGTTGATGCCGTAGTGTTCTTCTATTCTATTGTATGCCCATGTCCACTCATACGTGTAGTAGTTGCGGTGCATTTGCTCAAAGGCTTCGTTGATGCAGTGTAAGCGGTTGATATTGCCGTTTTCAATACCGTCCAGTAGCTTGTCTATCTCGCTTTTGGGAGCTATGAGCCCAGAGATATCCACCCATTCTCCTGTTCCTATTTCGGTATCGGGTTTGAGGCGCGCACGTATCTCTTCGTCGCTCTTGAAGACTATTTCTTCCAGTCGTTTGATGATGGAGTTCCCCAAAAACTTATGAATGGCGGTGTTGTAAAGCTCGATGCCTTTGCGTAGCGAGGAACTCTTAATCTTAGCACTTTGGTAGGAGTAGAGTTCAGAAGTCTCGCCCGAGATGCGGCTGAGATCTTTAAGTAAGGCTATACCCTTGAACATTTTCTGTATGGTATAAGGGCTCAGGAGATTGTAATTGATGAAGTCCAAACGGTTGGGGTCTTTCCGTCTGTCGCGTTTGGGCCACTTTTGTGCATCGCGGATGGTACCTACACTACGCAGGTTTACTCCCGGCACCAGGTAGGTGGTGTCGTTCTTCTCTATCAGATATGAGAAGGGCAGGTTGGAGGTGTCCGAATGATTGACGTGACGACCCATTACCAACGAGAAAGCACCAATACGCGCCGGCCAAAGGATGTAGGAGTCGGAAGTGGTTTTTGAACCTCTTTCCATTGTTCCCTGGTGTATAGGACCGAGCTTGTACATGTGGTTGCTTTGGTTAGAACCCGAACCGGCATTCATAAAAGAGAACATACCGGCAATGAGTAGGGTAGATTTATGGTGCGTCACGGTAAAAGGCCCCGCGAAGATAGCACATGCCTCGCCGTTCTCGCCTTGGCAGTTGCTGAAGAAGAGCGAATCGGAAGCCGAGTAGTTGTGTCCCAACCGACAGGCTTGCCCCACGAAACAGCGGGTAAGCATGGTTCCGCCATCAACATGCGAACCCGAAGAGATGATAAAGTCTTCGCAGATAACGCTATGCCCAATGTAGACGGGTGCTTGCTCGTTGCTGTTAATACTTCCGTTTTCCAAACGCAAAGTCCCTTCAATATGACAATAATCGCCTATTCGCATATTTTTGATGGAGCCGGTATTGATAATTTTCACATGGCTGCCCACATGCCCTATGCTCGACGAATGTTTGTCGGAATAGTAGTTGGCAATCTCCTTCATGCGGCAAATAAGCTCGGGCCTATGGCGATAGAGCGCGCAAATATAGGCTTGGTGTGCTGAGAGCTTGTCGTTAATCAATACTTCGCGCCCACCGGTTTCGTTGAGTACGGATACCTCTACGCTATTGCCAAATTTGGACACACCGTCTACCAGCATAATGTCTACATTCTCGATGAATGTATTGTGTCCTATTTCGTAGTTGGCGATGTAGTTTTGGATGTTTTCTATGCAGCAGTTATCTCCCAGCGTTACGTTGTGGAGCGTTACATGTTTAAGTCCTGCATGTTTCTTTATTCCTCCCGGGAGTGTGAAGTCGGACTGGAATACGCCCAGTTTAATAACTCCCGAAAAACGTGTATGGTGCACATACTCCGTACTGAAGTATTCGTCAACCCATACGTTATCCCAATTGTCGGCCACACACGACTGACTACTAAGTCGGGAGATCTCGCCCCCGCTCAGTTTTCTATATTCCCCCATGATACTAATATTGTTATCTAATTCTTATTCTTCCTCTTCTTCGTACGTCTGATACAAGAAATCGTTATACGGGAACCGTTGCACATGTAGTTCTCTTACCTTGTCGTAAACCACACGTTTGAGTTCTTCGATATTGATTTTCTCGCGGGCAGAGATAAACAGACAGTTGTCCTCCATCTTTGCCATCCATGTTTTCATCAGTTCGTCGAGTGTTAAGTTTTCTTTTGTACGGGGGGTGAGGTCGTCTGATGCTTTTTCTATATAGGTATATGCGTCTATCTTATTGAATATAATCATGGTGGGCTTACCCGCGCCTTCAATATCGGCAAGGGTTTTGTTTACCACCTCTATTTGTTCTTCAAATCCGGGGTGCGAGATGTCTACGATATGTAGTAGCAAATCGGCTTCGCGCACTTCGTCGAGCGTGGACTTGAAAGACTCTACCAAGTCGGTAGGGAGCTTGCGGATAAAACCCACAGTATCTGACAAAAGGAACGGAAGATTCTCAATAATTACCTTGCGAACGGTTGTGTCGAGTGTGGCAAATAGTTTATTCTCAGCAAAAACCTCGCTTTTTGATAGTAGGTTCATTAAGGTGGACTTGCCCACATTGGTGTATCCCACCAGTGCCACGCGAATCATCTTACCGCGGTTTTTGCGTTGGGTCGATTTTTGGCGGTCTATATCCTTTAGCTGTTCTTTTAGTAGTGCCATGCGTCCGAGGATGATGCGGCGGTCCATTTCCAACTGCGTTTCACCCGGGCCACGAAGCCCCACAGAACCTCCACGTGCGCTACCCGAACCACCCCCTTGTCTTTCGAGGTGTGTCCAAAGGCGTTTCAAACGTGGCAACATGTATTGATATTGCGCCAGCTCCACTTGTGTTTTGGCGTGTGCAGTCTGTGCGCGCATGGCAAATATGTCGAGGATGAGCGAGGTGCGGTCCAGTATCTTTATCTTTAGTTCGCCTTCAATGTTGCGCAATTGCTTGGCAGATAGTTCGTCGTCAAAGATAACCATCCCTATCTCGTGCTCTTCCACATACTCTTTTATTTCTTGTAGTTTCCCTTTTCCAACATAGGTAACGGGGTGTGCCGAGTCCAATCGTTGGGTGAATTTCTTAACCACTTCTGCACCGGCTGTTTCTGCGAGGAACTCCAATTCGTCGAGGTACTCAAGGGTTTTACGTTCATCTTGTGTTTGGGTGATGAGCGCTACGAGTACGGTGGTTTCTACTTCAGCTTGGGATATTATAAAGTCTTTCATTCGGTTTGTTTATATGGAGCAGCAAAGATAATTATTTTTATTCTCCTACAACGCGTTTGCAATTAGGAAAACCTTTTTCAATGACAGCATTCAGCTCCGACTCTACGTTGCTGTAGTCTGTTTTTCTGCTACATTCGTACATCTCCACCAATGGGTATTTGTCTACAATGCAGTTAAGAAGTTCTTCTATGGAAGGTGCGGCGGTTAACTTGCTATATGCCTCGTAGGTGTAATTGAGGAAAGCCACATTGCGGTTGATACCTCTGTTGTCCAGTAGGTAGCCGTTTTTTAAGCGTGTTGGTGTAGCATAGCCCGATCCTCTTTTTGCATCCGTCGGATGCGGATAAGACACAATGGCAGTGCGGGCATCATTCATGATAACCGGCACCAGGTTATTGTAATCTTTGGTTGTTTTGTAAACAATAACAGCGGGCATAGCTCTGCTAGCGGTTCTATTGCCTCCGCCTGTGCGCTGTGCTTCTAATCTTGTGGGTTGAGATGATTCCACGATAATCTCGGTTTTTGTTTCGGTTTCGGTTTGCTGTGTTTTCTGCGTACGACACCCCAATAGGAGTGTTGACGAAAGCAGCGTTACAGCTAAAAGAGTAATTAATTTCATGGTACAACAGTAAGATGTTTCATACAAAAGTAGGAATATTTATAAGAAATGTCATTGCTACAAAGAAAATAAAACAAAAAGGAGTGAAGATTTGTCATCCACACTCCCTTTGTATTCTTTGTATCTGGTATCTTGACGAGATTACTTACATCCGTTGTATTCGTCAGATACGGTTAATTTCTTTCTGCCTTTACCACGGCGAGAAGCTAATACTCTACGACCGTTAGCGCTCGACATTCTTTCACGGAAACCGTGCTTGTTCTTTCTCTTTCTGTTAGAGGGTTGAAATGTTCTTTTCATTACTATATATTCTTTACGTTATTATTCTGCGAAATCGGGTTGCAAAAATAGAGACTTTTTTTTAATAAACCAAGAATTGCCTCTTTTTTAGTCATTTATTATTGCGAATTTGGCGATTTAGACTATTTTTGCATCGTTAAAACACTCTGCCTAAGAGAAAATATCATACTAATCACATAAAAAAGTTATATGGCTACTACATCAGACATTAAGAACGGAATGTGCATCGATTTGGATGGGCACTATTATTTCATCACAGAATTCTTGCATGTAAAACCTGGGAAAGGTGCTGCTTTCGTTCGTACCAAAATGAAGAGCGTAACAACAGGACGTACGCTCGAGAAAACGTTCAACGCCGGCGTTAAAATAGACGAAGTGCGCATTGAACGTCGTCAATATCAATTCCTTTATCAAGATGATATGGGATACAACTTCATGAGTCAGGAGACTTTCGAGCAAGTGCCTATTCAAAAAGATATGATTACAGGGGTTGATTTCCTTAAAGAGGGCGACATGGTGGATGTAGTTTCGCACGCAGAGTCGGAAACAGTACTCTTTGCCGAAGTACCGGTTAAAGTACAACTGAAAATTACCTATACAGAACCAGGCGTAAAAGGTGACACTGCTACTAACGCAACCAAACCCGCAACAGTAGAAACAGGTGCCACAGTACGTGTTCCGCTTTTCATTAACGAAGGCGAAACCATCGAAATAGATACAAGAGACGGCTCATATCAAGGACGCGTGAAGGTACAATAAATGTTCTTCTCCGTCATTATCCCCGTCTTTAATCGTCCCGACGAAGTGGACGAACTATTACACAGCCTCACACTCCAGCAATACAAGGAGTTTGAGGTTGTGCTGGTAGAAGACGGGTCGACGATTCCTTGCAAAGAGGTTGCCGATAAATATGCCGACAGACTAACCATACGCTATTTCTTTAAACCCAATACCGGACCGGCGCAAACACGAAACTATGGCGCCGAAAGAGCCCGTGGCGAATATCTGGTTATATTCGATTCGGACTGTATTCTACCCGAAGGTTATTTTAATGCTGTGCAGGAAGAACTGCATAGGGCGCATGCTGATGCTTTCGGAGGACCCGACAAGGCTCACCAATCCTTCACCGATATTCAGAAGGCAATCAACTACTCTATGACTTCTTTCTTCACCACCGGAGGTATTCGGGGTGGCAAAAAGAAAATGGATAAGTTCTACCCCCGAAGCTTTAACATGGGTATCTCGAAAAAAGTATTCGATGCGCTGGGCGGGTTTCCTAAAATGCACCTTGGCGAAGATATTGACTTGAGCATCCGCATCTTTAAGAGTGGCTACTCCTGCCGGTTGTTTCCTGATGCGTGGGTATATCACAAACGTCGCACCAACTTCCGAAGATTCTTTAAGCAGGTACATAACTTTGGCATTGCACGCATATTGCTTTACCAAAAATATCCTGAGTCGTTAAAGTTGGTACATACGCTTCCGGCGTTTTTTACGCTGGGCATGGGCATATTGCTTATTGGCGGGGCCTTCTTCCCATCCCTGCTTTTGCTTATCCTTCTTTATATACTGCTGGTATTGGCGGACGCGACTATTAAAAACCGGAGCTTTACCATTGGATGCTATTCGGTGGTTGCGGCTTTTATTCAATTGCTGGGCTATGGGACTGGATTTCTACGCGCATGGTGGCTGCTTTGCGTGCTGAAACAAGATGAGGCGGATATCTTCCATAAAAACCGCTATAAATAATAAAAAGACTTGTTTGATACACATTCATGCTGAAAACAAAGCTGACAATTAACCAGTGGGCGGAAGAAGACCGTCCGCGCGAGAAGATGTTATCCAAAGGTATCGATACACTAAGCGATGCCGAACTGCTGGGCATCCTCATTGGCTCGGGAAATACAGAAGAGAGTGCGGTGGAACTCATGCGCCGTATCCTGGCTGCTTGCGATAACAACCTCAACGAACTGGGTAAATGGAGTTTTGCCGAATATGCCCGCTTCAAAGGAATAGGTCCTGCCAAGGCAACCACCTTAATGGCGGCCCTAGAGATAGGAAAACGCAGAAAGATGCAGGATCCGAAAGAGCGTGCGCGTATTCTATCTTCGAAGGATGTATACAACCTCTTCCACCCGGTGATGTGTGATCTTCCGCAAGAAGAGTTCTGGTTGGTATTGCTCAACCAATCCAACAAAATAATAGATAAGCTGCGCATTAGCACAGGTGGTATAGATGGCACATACGCCGATGTGCGCACCATATTACGCGAAGCCCTCTTGCATCGTGCCACCGGAATTATCCTTGTGCACAATCACCCGTCGGGTAATGCCACACCCAGTGCTGCCGACAGGAAACTGACCTCATCCGTTGCTCAGGGTGCCAAGACTATGAACATCCGTCTAGCCGACCACCTCGTGGTTTGCGATGGAACGTATTATAGCTTTGCCGATGAGGGGGAGCTTTGATGTTTTTCTTTTGAAAGAACAAAATGATACAAAAACAGTTATTTCGAAAGAAAAATTTCATACATTTGCGCATTCTTTTGTATATTTAATGCGCACTAATATGAGAAAGCTACTTACCGCATTCATTCTTTTTTTCTCTCTTTTAAGTGTCACTCTTCACGCACAACAAATCAAGGGAAGGGTCATTGATAAAACCACATCCGAACCCCTGCCGTTTGCCAACATCGTAGTATTGGACAACAACACAGCAGCAACCGGAACAGTAACTGATGCAGACGGCAACTTTGCACTAGCGTCCGAAGCGGAGACCAAGAACATCAAAATAAGCTACTTGGGCTACATCACCAAAGATACAATTGCATCTCGAAGCACGTTCAATACTATCATGCTTGCTCAAGATGCGAATCTGCTCGACGAGGTGGTGATAAAAGCTACCCGCAAGATATTCAAAATGGAGAATGGAGGTATATCTACCGATGTGGCAAACAGTCCGCTTAGCAGCTTGGGCACAGCCAACGACGTACTGGAAAAACTCCCCTTTGTGGTAAAGGATGGTGATGCACTTAGTGTATTGGGTAAAGGAACCCCGCTGATTTACATCAACAACCGATTGGTAAGAAACGCCAACGAACTGGAACGGTTAAGCTCAACCAACATCAAGAAAGTAACCGTAATAACCAATCCGGGGCCTGAATACGATGCGACCGTCAGTGCCGTTATCCGCATAGAAGCCACCCGTCCGCCGGGCGAAGGGTTGGGAGGAGAAGTGTTTGGAAAACTCGACTTCCGCAACAAACTATCCTCTACCACGTCGGTCGACCTGAATTACCGTATAAACAACCTCGATATATTTGGTTACTACTGGTACAACGACAATCGCCGGAAAGTAGAAAACTACCTGGAACGTCTGCTCGAAACCGATCAGCAAGCCACGAATGTAATAGGCGACGGCGTTGAAATGCACCACTACGAGAACCATTACGCAGAAGGAGGCCTCAACTATATGTTCAACGAAAACCACTCTATTGGGGGCAAATACATATATGAAACTTCTCCCAAAACCAACATTAATCTGGATTTACCCACTCGTGTTTACATCAACAATACTCTTGCCGATGAACTTTGTTCAACATCCCTGTTCGAAATGGACAGCCGTTCGCATCTATTAAACGCGTATTACACCGGCAGTTTGGCTACATGGCTGAAAGTACAACTGGATTTCGATTATGCCAGCGGCGACAGCAAGAATCGCCAAACCTCGCTCACCACCCGTACTGACGAAGAAACAGTAGCCACCCGCTCGCTACAGGACTACGACTTGTATGCTGCCAAGCTCACCTTGACGACACCTGTATGGGGAAGTGAACTCAAATATGGGATTGAATACAGCCGCACCACCAACGAGCAAAACTATATTGTAGACGATAACGAAGGAGCCGAAGACCTGGAGTCGAACACCAACCTGTCTAAGCAAAAGCTGTTTGCCGCCTTTGCCAATTACTCCAGGTCTATCAACAAATGGGCATTCAGCTTGGGAGCGCGCTTCGAGAATGTGAACTTCGACTATTTTGAGAACGCTAATCGTGTTGATGAGCAAAGTCGCACCTACAACGATTTCTTTCCCACTGCTTCCATAAGTTATCAGGGCGAAAAAATACAAATGATGTTGGGCTACCGCGCTACCATCAGCAGGCCCAGCTACTATCAGTTGCGCAACGGCATTCAGTTCGACGATCCCTACACTTACGAAACCGGAAACCCATACCTGAAACCAACTAAGGTAAGCGACATATCGTATTCGCTCCTTTGGCGCGATGTAAAATTCATGGCTTCCTACAAAATATACAGCAACCGAACCCTGTTTGTACCGCAACAGTATAAGGATATGAATATTGTGTTATACCGCCCCGAGAATCTAAAGAACTCGCAAAACCTTTCTGTGTCGGCCTACTACTCGCCCCGTTTCGGTATATGGAAGCCTACGGTAGGGATGGGCGTGTCTAAGGATTTCCTGGCTTACACTGCCGTTAGAAAAGAAAAGTTCGACGATCCCTATCTGTTCTATAGCTTTCAGAATACGTTCGAACTTCCTGCTGGCTTTGTGTTGATGGCCGACATACAGGGGAGAACCAAAGGCCACAGCGCGCTAATGTATATGTACGATAACTTCAGCCTGAACATGAGGCTGACCAAGAAGTTCTTCAACGATAAGTTAATCCTCAATCTGCAAGGGCAGGATGTTTTGGGAACATCCAAATCGAAGTATGGAATGAACGTGTATCCCGTAACTTCTTTGGCCGATAAGAAAAACGATACGCAAGCGGTTATTCTTTCCGTCAGATACAAGTTTAATGCTACCCGAAGCAAGTACAAAGGCGAGTCGGCATCGGAAGCTGAACGCGGAAGACTATAAAAACAGAGGCATACGCTCGCAAAAGTGTAAATAACATCTTATCTTTTGCCTGTTCGGTCGGAAAAGTGTAGTTTTGCAGGAAAGCCTTCTTAAACAACAGGCTGTAATCTACAATTATGACAACATTTGAAATAGAAGAAAAAATCGTAGCTGTGCTGAAAACAGTATTCGACCCGGAGATTCCGGTGAATGTGTACGACTTGGGGCTGATCTATAAAATAGATGTCTCTGAAGAAGGAGAGGTAGCCATTGATATGACACTGACGGCTCCCAACTGTCCCGCGGCAGACTTCATCATGGAGGATGTGCGCATGAAGGTGGAATCGGTAGAAGGCGTAAAAGCTGCTATCATCAACTTGGTCTTTGAACCCGAGTGGAGCAAAGATATGCTGAGCGAAGAAGCCAAACTCGAACTGGGATTTTTATGATGAAAAACGTTTATTTCCTCTCCGATGCACACTTAGGCTCTCGTGCCATAAGCAGTACACGTACGCACGAACGCCGCTTGGTGAATTTCCTTGATAGCATCAAACATAAGGCATCGGCGGTTTATCTGCTGGGCGATATGTTCGACTATTGGTACGAGTTCAAAAATGTGGTGCCAAAAGGATACACTCGTTTCCTCGGAAAGATTTCCGAGCTTACCGACTTGGGGGTGGAAGTGCACTTCTTCATAGGCAATCATGATATCTGGTGCTTCGACTACCTCACCACCGAGTGTGGCGTCATTCTGCACAAACAACCACTTACTACCGAGATACATGGCAAGGAGTTTTATCTGGCACATGGCGATGGATTGGGCGACCCCGACAAGAAATTTAAGATACTACGCGCAGCGTTTCACAGCCCATTCCTGCAGCGAATATTCTCGGCTATACATCCTCGCTGGACGGTAGAACTGGGGCTGAACTGGGCAAGGAACAGCCGCCTCAAACGCGAAAACGGTAAAGAACCTGACTATATGGGCGAGGACAAAGAACACCTCGTGCTTTACACCAAAGAGTATCTTAAAAACCATCCCAATATCAATTTCTTCATTTATGGACATCGTCATATTCTGCTCGACCTGATGCTTACTGCCTCTGCCCGCATGATAATACTGGGAGACTGGATTAGCTACTTCTCGTATGCGGTGTTTGATGGAGAACACCTCTACTTAGAGGAATTTGTGGAAGGCGAAACGCAGCCCTGATAAAATTCTGAAATTAAACATGCTAAAAAAAATAATACTCTCGCTATGCTTGCTAACAGCATTCGCAACCTTCGGTATAGCTCAAATTATTGACACAAAACAACCCGATGCCGACTCTATTGTCGCTCTTCTTCCTACCCTCGAAGGCGAAGAAAAACTGGATGCTTACCAGCGTTTGCACCAGATCATCAAATTTACACATACCCCCGAAGAGGTAATAGCTAACATTCATGCCTACGGCAAAGAAGCACAACGGCAAGATAACATAGCTCAAGAAGCCCGTGCCAAATTTTGGGAAATAGAAATGTACTTCAACAAAAATATGTACACCGAAATGGACAAAGTAATGCCAAGCTATCTTGAGTTTATGCATAAGAATGAGCAGTGGCAAATGTACTTCTATACATACAACCTCAAGGTGGGTCGCATCATATTTCAAGAAGATGCAGCTCTGGGTATCGAGGAGGCACAAAAGATGTACGACATGGCCATCCGACTGAAAAATAAAGAAGCAATTGCGGCAGCTCTGCTAAACCTTGGGAAAGGATACAACGTCTTGGTGCGCGATGCCGAAGCTACACCAACCTTTGAGGAGGCCTTGAAAATGCTCGATGGAAATCCGCGATCAGACTTCCGCTTCTCGGCATACTGGTACCTCAGCAGGCAGTACGCTACAGAAGGGAAGACAGAGAAACTACTAGCGCTGATAAAACAATGGGAAGCCGAAGTAAATCAAATGATTGCCGAAGGTGATTCTCCTCATGAGCACCATGACCAATATAACGAAATATACCAAGGGTATGCGAAAGTATATGCATGGAACGATGAACCCCAAAAAGCACTCGAATACCTCGAGCTGGCTCGCCCCTACGGCAGCTTATTGGGTAGCGGAACTAATCGTCAACTATGGAATCTTGAAGCAAATATACTATATACAATGGGGAGGTATGACGAAGTATTAGTACTCCTGGATTCGATCTATCAATCGGCCGTAGAAGATAACCAGCCGCATACAGTTGCCATGATGCTGCGCCAAAAAGCTCGTATATATGCGATGCAGGGAAATGCCAAGCAAACGGAGAAATTCTTCGAAATGTACATTGATAAGAAAGACTCCATAACGGGTCTTAATCTCGAGTCAAAGCTTGGCGAAATGCGAACTAAGTACGAAGTAGACCGCCACATACTTGAGAAAGCCCGAAATAAAAACTATGCCATCTTCGCTGTCATCGGGTTAGCACTTGCACTCATTGCGCTTACCTTGTGGATATTCTATTCGCGTAACCTAAAAATAAAAAATCAGTTGCTCATTAAGCGCATCAACGAGCAAGATCGCCTACGCGAACAGCTACAAACCTGCGCGCTGGAGCGCAAAGCCCTTGAACCGGAGACCAAAGTTGATGAGCTCTTCGAACGCATTACCGAATTGGTAGAAAAAGAACGCGCTTTCGTCGACCCATCGCTCAACCGTACATCGCTGGCGGCACTCGTTGGAAGCAACGAAACATACGTGCGCCGAAGCATACAAAGCAATACTGGCCTTACCGTAAACGAATATCTGAACAACCTTCGCCTGCGCTACGCCCGGGAATTGCTGACCAATAGAAAGCTAACAATTGAGGTGGTTGCCGCTGAATCCGGATTTGGAGCGCGCAACACCTTTCATAATCTTTTCCGTAAAGAATGTGGACTGACACCCGATGAGTTCCGACGGTTCTCTAACTAATCTCGCTATATCAGCCTTATTTATATTTTTGAAATAGTATGTTACGATAGACTGTGTCGGATATTGTGAAAAAAACACAAAACAGATCGATTCCCTGTTTGTCGTAAAGTATTTTAGTCTATTTTTGAAATTATTTTGAAAAACACTGTTTGCGCATTTGTTTGTTAAGCCTTTTTAATGTTTTTTCTTTAAAATGGTATCAAATAACTGATGTCGTAGTTTGTTTTTAATACGAATAGTTTATGCTTGTATATAGAGGAGGAATTTCCTCTTTCATTATACAGGTAATTTATAAATCCTTTTTAAAACTTAGAGTTATGAAAAAAATTACTTTTCTTTTATCTTTAGTATTGTGTTTTGCGTTTGCCAATGCACAGACAAATCTATTAACTAACGGAAGCTTTGAAGATTGGGCTAGTGGCACTCCTACGGGCTGGAGTGTTATAGGTTCTCCTTCAAAATATACTATTACAGCAGAGACAAGTATCGTTCTTGATGGTACAAGTTCAGCTAAATTGGATGTTCCTACTACTGCCAGTGGTACTATCAGTTGGAGTCAGTCAATCGCTTCACTTACTCCGGGAAAGACGTATACATTGTCTATGTCTTATTATATTGAATCCGGAGACGGTACAGACGCACGTATATGGTGTAACTTTAAGTCAGGTGATACTTTCTTTACAGATGCAGAATTACTTGCAACAGGCTTATATCCTATATTGCGTGGGCCGGGTAATGAAAGCTCATCAGGAAGTTCTTATTTCCCAGATAAAAAAGGTGCATGGGAAACATATACAGTAGATGTAACCGTTCCTTTAAATGCTGATGGACTTGATTTCCAATTCCGTACTTATAAAGGCGCTGTTGTATATTGGGACAAATTCTCATTTGCTGAAAAAACAGGAACAAATGTAGAAAACTCAAAGGTAGATTCTCCTACATTCTATTTTGCAGGTAACACATTGTGTGTTGACAATGTAGCTGATGGTACAGTTGTTGAAATATACAGCGCGTTAGGTGCAAAAGTTCTGACATCATGTGTAAGCGGCAATACAGTTGATTTGAACGTATCTCTTACTAAAGGTATATATATCATCAAAGCTGGTAATTATACTCAAAAAATTATGTTCTAACAATTTGTATAGAAGTATAAATAAAAGAATCCTGATTTCAATTGAGATCAGGATTTTTTTATTGGCTCAAGTCGAAATCTTTGTTGGTGTTTGTCTTCCCTTTCATTTCTGCTTATTCCCTGTACTTTATTTTCATACATGAAAGAGGTTGTGCCAACGTGTTGGCACTGTCGTGCCAGTGTTGATGCACAATAGTGCAAATGCGTTGGCACAACTTTGCCAATGCACTGGCAAAAAGACATGAATATCTAGGAAAAAGGCCATCTCACCAATTTGAGACAGCCCCTTTAGTTATGACATAACATCGGATACTTATAGCATTCGGACCGTTTACTTATAGCCCGCTATCTTGGCAATGCGGTTGGGAATGTCGGTGTTGTCTATCTTTCCTTTGAACATATCCGAACCTACACCAATGGCATACACAGGAACGTAACCCGCTGTATGTCCGGTAGTTGTCCAGTAGGAGCGTGCAATGTCGTTCATCACATCTTTAGCCTTCGCTGCGAGTGGCTCGCTCTTGGCATACATACTCTCTACCATAATAACGTTGGCGGCAGCAGAGAAAGACTCTTCGAAAGAGTCGCGGAGCATCTTTTCGTGTGTCCAGCTTATGGGTAGCTCTTTCCAGAATCCCATCGTCTGGGTAAGCAACGCTTTCATCTCTTCCCACGTGGTATTGTGTCCTTTCTCTTTTCTGATCTCTTTAACCTTGTCGGAGAGTGCAGGCAACGATTGTTTCTGATACTGCATCGCCTTGAAGTTGGTCATGTAACTACTGGATCCTACGGCTACACCACCCGTTTCGTGGTCGGCACTGATTACAATCAATGTTTCTCTGGGGTGCTTTTTGTAGAACTCGAAAGCTATTTTTACGGCTTCGTCCATGTCTATAACCTCCGTTACAACCGTGTGGGCATCGTTGCTATGGCATGCCCAATCAATCTTTCCACCCTCTACCATGAGGAAGAAACCTTTTTTGTTGTCCTTCATCAGGAAATCGATGGCACTCTGTGTAATCTGCGGCAGGGTGAGGTCGTCTTCTTTGCGGTCGAGCACATAGGGAATGCATCCCGGATCTTTGCCTTCTTGCTGCATCAAAATCATTTTCTTTGCCGAGGCTGCTTTCGCTTTATAGTCATCATATCCTCTTGCGATGGTGTAGCCCGCTTCTTCCAGAATGGGATAGATGCTTGGCATTTCTTTCTTTTCGTAGCTGGTAGTAGGTCGTATAAAGCCACCCCCTGCGAAGAAATCGAAATTAGATGCAGGTATA
Organism: Bacteroides sp. 214; assembly: GCF_010501015.1. GTDB lineage: Bacteria > Bacteroidota > Bacteroidia > Bacteroidales > Bacteroidaceae > Bacteroides. Next base: position 185,496 of record NZ_QVML01000006.1, read on the forward strand.
TCCATCGCTATTTCGTAATATTTGGAACGCGAGGTTTGATGCGCGTAGAAGGATGCTGGTGTGGCGTGGTCTATACTTACGCTGGTGGCTATACCCACCTTTTTGCCCGATTGTTTTGCTCTTTCGGCTATGGTAGTGATTCGTTCGTACTCTGTTCCTACACCGATAGCACCATTATAAGTCTTTTGTCCGGTAGCCAATGCTGTACCTCCGGCGGCCGAGTCGGTAACAGAGTGAGTAGCCGAGAACGTAGTGGCCATGCCCGCTACCGGGAATTGAGTAAATTGAAGTGGCACAACTCCAACGGTATTTCCTTGAAGCTCGGAGAGGTATACCTCGGTGGTATTCACCTGGTTTACTCCCATTCCATCGCCAATAAAGTAGAAAACATACTTAGCTTTTCCTTGTCCCAGCGCAGCTGTACAAGAGATAAATAGAATCAAAAATAGATACGTAATTCGTTTCATAACATAGATTATTTTTATTGATTAGATATAACCCTTATATTGAAAGGTAAGCAAAGGTACGAAAAAAATCTTTTATTCTTTTTTTTTGCACTATCTTTGAAACCTCTTTTTGTACATAAATGGTTTAAAGATTATGACGATTAAAGAATTCTTTTCTTTCAAGAAGAACTTTTTGTTTTGGGGAAGCCTTTTGGCAATGGTGGTTGTAGCAGGTGTGCTCATCTTTTTTTCGTTAAGAGGGATAGACCGCTATACGCATCATGGCGAGGCGGTGGTAGTGCCCACTCTAAAAGGAAAAAGCTTTCAGGAGGCACGCAAAGTTCTTAACGACAATGACCTTGTTTGTGTGATAGCTGACTCTACCTATGCAAAGGATCAACTACCCGGAGTGGTGCTGGAACACAACCCGGAGAGCGGATCGCGGGTGAAGAAGGGAAGATTAATTTATCTCACCGTAAATACAAATAATACACCCCTGATAGCAGTACCCGATGTGGCGGATAACAGTTCCTTCCGTCAGGGAGAGGCACGCATATTGGCAGCAGGCTTCAAACTCGATGAAGTAGAACTGATTCCCGGCGAACGCGACTGGATATATGCCGTGAAGTACAACGGCAACGAACTTACACCAACAGATAAAGTACCCGTTGGCGCCACACTTACGCTCGTGGTGGGTAGTGGTGAGGAAGTGGTGGTGACAGACTCCTTGGCGGTAGACAGCGCGGAGATAGACGAATCTTGGTTTTAACACGCTATATTGATGATAGAAGAGTATCAGGACGAAATAGAAGATAACGACATTGAATATATAGACTCGGGAGATAGCGCACCCGATTTATACGAACATTTCCGTGTGGTGGCAGACAAGGGACAAACGCTTATACGGGTGGACAAGTTCCTGCACGACCGTATACCCAATGTGTCGCGCAACCGCATACAGAATGCTGCCGACTCAGGTTTCGTACATGTAGACGGAGTACCTGTGAAGAGCAACTACCGCATAAAACCAGACCAGGTGGTGACGATTATGATGAATCGTCCGCCCTACAACAACGACATAATACCTGAAGACATTCCCCTCGACATCGTGTATGAAGACGATTGTTTGATGGTTATCAATAAACCCGCTGGGATGGTGGTACACCCCGGACATGGCAACTATACCGGCACGCTGGTCAATGCCATCGCGTGGCACCTGAAAAGTAATCCTTATTACGATGCCAACGACCCGCATGTGGGACTGGTGCATCGCATAGACAAAGATACATCTGGCCTGTTGGTCGTGGCAAAAATGCCCGGAGCCAAAACAAATCTGGGTCTTCAGTTCTTTAATAAAACCACCCGCAGGCTCTACCGTGCCCTTGTGTGGGGCAATGTCGAGGTCGACGAAGGGACTATCATAGGCAACCTCGCACGCGACCCCAACAATCGCATGCAGATGAAAGTCTTTGACGACCCTTTTGTGGGGAAATACGCCGTAACGCATTACCGTGTGCTCGAGCGTTTTGGCTATGTCACCTTTGTGGAGTGTCGCCTCGAAACAGGACGCACACACCAGATACGTGCACACATGAGGCACATCGGTCATACCCTCTTTAACGACGCGCGCTATGGAGGCGACGAAATACTGAGGGGAACCCACTTTAGTAAGTATAAACAATTCGTAAACAACTGTTTCGACATTTGTCCGCGACAGGCGCTCCATGCCCTGACGCTCGGCTTTGAGCATCCGCTTACGGGCGAAGACCTGGACTTTACCACGCAGCTACCCCAAGACATGACGCAGCTGCTGGAGAAATGGAGAAACTACATTAGTAACAGAGAAATAGAATAATGAAACGTACAATTGCTGTCATTGCCGGTGGAGACTCTTCGGAGCTACCCGTGTCGCTACGTAGCGCCGAAACCATTTATGCCGCCATAGACAAAGAAAAATATCAGGTATACACAGTAGAGATGCAAGGATTGCGCTGGGAAGTTCGCTTGCCCGATGGCAGCGTGGCACCTATAGAACGCAACGATTTTAGCTTCGTTCATAATGAGCAGCGCGTTACCTTCGACTTTGCCTACATCACCATTCACGGCACACCGGGCGAAAACGGAATCCTGCAAGGCTATTTAGAAATGTTGCAAATACCGCACTCTTGCTGTGGTGTACTTCCTGCAGCACTTACATTCAACAAGTTTGCTTGCAACCAGTACCTCAAAGGATTTGGTATCCGTGTAGCCGAATCGCTTATGCTGCGCGAAGGCTTCGAAATACTCGACGAAGAAGTAGTGAGCAAAGTAGGACTGCCGTGCTTCATCAAACCCAACCAAGGCGGGTCAAGCTTTGGCATCACCAAAGTAAAAACAGTAGAACAGATACAGCCTGCTATCGAAGCTGCCTTCGGCGAATCCAGCGAGGTTATCATCGAAGCTTTTGTTCCCGGGAGGGAAATAACCTGCGGGTGCTACAAAACAAAGAAGAACGAAGTGGTGCTGCCACTCACCGAGATTGTTTCCAAAAACGAATACTTCGACTACGAAGCCAAGTACAACGGTGCCTCCGAAGAGATAACACCGGCGCCTATCCCCGAAGAGTTGGCAGAGCGTATTCAATTGCTTACTTCGGCTGTTTACGATATTCTGGGTTGCTCGGGCATTATCCGCATTGATTACATCGTAACCTCCGACAATAAAATAAACCTACTGGAAATAAACACCACTCCCGGAATGACGCAAGCCAGCCTCGTGCCACAGCAAGTACGCGCTGCTGGACTCGAACTGAAAAACGTCTTGACCGAGATTATTGAAGATAAATTTTAAGTCTCTATGGGTATGAATACAACCGAGTTTGACGAAATTCGTCCGTATCACGATGAAGAGCTGCCTCAAATATACGAGGAACTGATTGCCGACCCCGCTTTCCGCAACATGGTGGCGGTTGCTTTTCCAGACATCCCTTTCGACCAGTTCGCGGCAAAGATGCGCCAATGCAAAACAAAGAGCGAGCTTCAACGCCAGCTTGTGTATAGGCTGATGTGGATGTTCGCAAACAATTTCTCGGACGGTCTTACAGGCGATTTTACGTCGCTACCCAGCAAAGAAGCGGCTTATACCTTTATTACCAACCATCGCGACATCATTCTCGACTCGGGGTTCCTTTCCATCCTCTTATTGGACAATGGCATGGAGACGGTGGAAATAGCTATTGGCGACAACCTGTTGGTGTACCCGTGGATAAAAAAACTGGTGCGGGTGGTAAAATCGTTTATCGTGCAACGTGGGCTAACCATGCGCCAGATATTGGAGTCATCGGCTCGAATGTCGCGCTACATGCACTATACTATCACCGAAAAGAAACACTCTATCTGGATAGCACAACGCGAAGGGCGTGCCAAAGATTCTAACGATCGTACACAAGAAAGTATCGTCAAGATGATAGCGATGGGCAAAGAAGGAAACATGATAGACAGCTTGACGGAGATGAACATCACACCCCTTGCCCTTTCTTATGAATACGATCCGTGCGACTTCCTCAAAGCTAAAGAGTTTCAACAAAAGAGAGATGATGCTACGTTTAAGAAATCGCAGCAAGATGATTTGGAAAACATGAAGACAGGGCTGATAGGTTATAAGGGAAGGGTACATCTGCAAACAGGAACCTGCATAACCGGCGAATTGCAGAAATTAGATCGCACGCTGCCTAAAGCGGAGCTTGTGCCACAGGTTGTTTCACTCATCGACACACAGATTCATCGCAACTATCGCATGTATCCCGGCAATTATGTAGCACTCGATTTGCTCAATGACAGCAATATCTTTGCTTCGCACTATTCTTTGAAGGAAAAGGCACGGTTCGAAGAATACATCAATGGACAGTTAGATAAGATTGATTTACCCAACAAAGACATACCATTCTTACGTCATAAACTGCTGCTGATGTATGCCAACCCGTTGAAGAACTATTTGGCGGCATTGAAGGGGTAGCGGGCTGCTATCGCAACCCCTCCAACAATCTTTTCAATACCACTGTTGCCGATATTTCTCTGTTCGCAGCTTCGGGGATTACAATGGATTGTGCACTTTCAATAACGTCGTCCGTTACAATCATATTGCGACGTACAGGCAGGCAATGCATGAAGTAAGCATTGTTTGTTACCGCCATCTGACGGTCGCTTACAGTCCACGAACGGTCTGTACTCAATATCTTTCCATAGTTATCACCGCTATATGCTGCCCAGTTCTTGGCATAAATAAAGTCGGCACCTTCAAAGGCTTTCATCTGGTCGTACTCTACTTTTGCTTTCCCTACAAAGGCGGGGTCAAGTTCATAACCTTGGGGATGGGTAATGACGAAATCGTAATCTGTTTCGTTCATCCATTCGGCGAAGGAGTTGGGCACAGCCTGAGGCAACGCGCGAGGATGCGGAGCCCACGTAAGCACTACCTTAGGACGAGGGGTCTTCTTGTATTCCTCAATAGTAATGAGGTCGGCAAAACTCTGCAGTGGATGGCGCGTAGCGGCTTCCATCGAAAATACCGGTCGGCCGGAGTGTTCTATGAACTGGTTGATAATCATTTCCTGATAATCTTCGTCACGGTTCTCGAACTGGGCAAAGGCACGCACACCTATAATGTCGCAGTAGCTACCCATTACAGGGATGGCTTCGAGGATGTGTTCGGGCTTATCGCCATCCATAATTACTTCTCTCTCGGTTTCCAATTTCCATGCACCTTGGTTAATGTCCAGCACCATCACGTTCATGCCAAGATTCATCGCGGCTTTTTGTGTACTCAGGCGGGTGCGTAGGCTGGAGTTGAAGAAAATCATCATCAACGTTTTGTTGCGACCCAGCTCTACATATTTGAAACGGTCGTTCTTTATCTCAAAAGCTTCTTTCAGGGCATCCTGCAGATTGCCAATGTCCTGAACGCAGGTAAAATTTCTCATATTTTTTTCTTTCTTATTGTGTTCTTATCTGTCCGTCTCCTTGGATAATCCATTTGTAAGACGTTATTTCTTCCAATCCCATAGGGCCACGTGCATGCAGCTTCTGTGTGCTGATGCCAATCTCCGCACCCAAGCCAAACTGTGCTCCATCGGTAAATGCGGTGGAAACATTGACATATACACAGGCGGCGTCTATCATCTGCACAAAGCGGCGGGCGTGTATTTCTTCTTCCGTAACAATGCATTCGCTGTGCTTGGAGGAGTAGTCGGTAATGTGTTCTATGGCTTCCTCTATGTTTGCTACTGTTTTAACTGACATGGTGTAGGAGAGAAACTCCGTGCCGTAGCTCTCTGTTGTAGCAGGTTTCAGTAGTTCGGCAGGATAGTTACCCGCAAGGGCTTTGTAGGCGGCACTGTTGGCATAGATGACTACATTACTCTTACTTAACTCCTGGCACAATGCCGGCAGATCGTTCAGCCGTTTTGCGTGAAGCACCACGCAATCCAGCGAGTTGCATACACTTACACGGCGTGTCTTGGCGTTATTGATGATACGTGCGCCTTTCGCTACATCACCATATTCGTCAAAATAGGTGTGGCAGATGCCCGCGCCTGTTTCAATAACAGGAATGGTGGCATTCTGTCTCACAAAGTGAATGAGGTTGCTGCTGCCGCGCGGAATAATCAAGTCTACGTAGCCCTCAGCGTGTAGCAGTTGGTTGGTTGCTTCGCGGTCGGCAGGTAGGAGCGTAGCGGCATAGGTGTCTATGTGATACTTATTCAGCACCTCATGAATAACGGATACAATAGCCCGGTTGGAGTCGTGCGCATCGGTGCTTCCTTTCAGGATACAGGCGTTGCCACTCTTGAAGCAGAGTGAAAAAACATCGAAGCTAACGTTGGGGCGTGCCTCATAGATGATGCCAATTACACCGAACGGCACAGATACTTTGCTGAGTCTCATCCCATTGGGACGGGTAGTTTCTTTCAATACCTTGCCAAGCGGAGAGGGTAGGGAAGCCACGCTGCGCATATCGGCAGCGATATCTTCTATTCGTTTGCGGTTAAGTAATAACCGGTCGTACTTAGGATCGGCTTTGTCCATCCGTGCGAGGTCTTTTGCGTTCTCGGCAAGGATGAAGTCTGTGTTGGCTACTGCGGCATCTGCTACCGCGCAAAGCACTTCGTTGATTTGTTTGTCGGTAAGCGACAACAAGCTGCGGCTTGCTTTTCGAACCGCCGTAAATGTATTCGTTAAAGACTCCATGCGGTTAATATAAATGTAAGTAATCGTAGTGTATAACAGGTTTTTTGCCATGTTTGCCCATCGCAGCGCGTGCTTGCTCCGAACTGTAGCTTGTGCGTCCCACGCCTATCTGTTTCCCGTTGTTGTCGATAATCCGCACGATGTCGTCTTTCTCGAACTCACCTTCTATGCGTGTTATTCCTACCGGTAGTATGCTGACGGCTTTCTCCGAAGTCATTACTTCGGTAGCGCAGTTGTTCATGTGGATTTCTCCTTTGGCAAACCCTTCGCTATGCGCGATCCACTTCTTTACGCTCGAAGTACCTTCTGCAGCCGGCACGAAACGGGTGCAAATCGTCTCTTCGGGGCGTTCTATCAGGTCTATAAGAATGTTATCTTTCTTTCCGTTGGCAATGACGACGGCTATTCCTTCATCGGCAACCTTGCGTGCTATGTTGGTTTTGGTAATCATGCCACCACGTCCAAAGTTGGAGTGCGTGGGTTGCACGTAGCTCGATATATCCCGTCCTTGCTCTATGTGGCGTATCACGCTGGTGTCGGGGTCAGCAGGGTTACCGTTGTATATACCATCTATATTGCTGAGGATAACCAGCATTTGTACATCCATCATTGCGGCAATGAGTCCGGAGAGTTCATCGTTATCGGTAAACATCAGTTCGGTAACCGATATGGTATCGTTTTCGTTTACAATGGGTATGACGCCGTTTTCGAGCATCACCGTCATACATTTTCGTTGGTTGAGGTAGTGTCTTCGTGTTCCGAAGTTCTCTTTGGTGGTGAGTACCTGCCCAACAGCGATGCCGTGCTCGCGAAACAGTTCGTAGTATCGGTTGATGAGTTTGGCTTGTCCCACTGCCGAGAAAAGTTGGCGTTGGTCTACACTATCCAACTTGCGGGTAGGCTTTATTTCACTACGTCCCGACGCTACAGCTCCCGAAGAGATAAGAATTACCTCCACTCCCTGTTTGTGCAGCCGGGCAACCTGATCTGTCAGGGCTGACATACGGGTTACGTCCAGCGTCTCATCCGCGCGGGTCAGCACATTGCTTCCTATCTTTACGGCTATGCGTGCATAGTTTTGCTTCATTTTGCTAACAATTTGAAACGCAAAGATAGGAGTTTTTTGTCGAATTGTTATATTTTATACTAAAATCGCTTTCCTATTCGTTCTCTTCCTTTTCTCTATCCCTGATAATCTGCATAGCTGCTTCATAATCGTCTTGCGTTACCATAATCGTCACCCCGTTGCTAAAGTAGGGTGCGAGGGTTCCCAATATGCCGTCTCTGAGCACAACTTGTATGTCGTTACTCGCCAGCAATCCTTTTACCAATTCGGCTTCCCATGGGCTGCCTACAAAAGCTTCGACCAGAGCTTTGTCTTCTTTCTCTTTCATATCTGTCTGTTTTTGGTTTATACAAATATAACAATATTCGGAAGATTTCTGTTTACGGGAGTGGCTTTTTTATTAATACAATACATACGCAAACGCAATCACATAATTTGCTTTGGTGAGGTTTGTTTTGTAATCGGTATAGGTGCCGTTGGGCCTTTGCTTCTGATGATCGAACGAACCGTTGATTTGAGCTGTTACGCGTAGGTGCGGAGTGATATAATGGGAGCCGGTAAGCGATATACCTATGCTTGTTTCAGTAATTTTTTTGCTGGGGTTCCAACGATCCGGGTTGCTTGGGATTTGTTTCCCCGATAGCAGCTTTCCGGCAACGGCGAGGTTGATGTTTGTTCGTTGCGTGGGATAAAAGCCCAGTTGATACATAGCTTCCAGGGCAAAGTATCTGTTCTTTATATTATCCATCTTTGTAAACATAGCGTTGGGAGATACGGCTATGCTATGTTGCCAACGAAGATTCATTGGTTTTTCGTATTGAAACAAGAGGAAGGGGTTGAACGAAAAGGCATCACCGTCTGTCTCTTCTTTCCACTCTTCTGCTTCCATATAATGGTAATAGGTGTTCATCCCTGCCGAGAATACTGTTCCGGCTCTCCTTTCAAACAAAGCACTTGTTTTCCAAACATTGTTTAGCGTGGTGGTGTAGGCGGATCCATCATCGGTAAGTAAGTTTTTGGCTTGTAGAAAAGAGTCCACAACTGCTACTTCCTCTGTCAGTAGTTTGCCCGAGTTAAGGAAACGTTTGTTTTTGGCGGTAGCCATTACCTGTGCCAATGCCAACTCTTCGTCGGTGGTAAGTTCTCTTTTTAGTGCGTTCTTCTTTGCGAGTTCTTTCAGCAGGTAGGCTGCCTGATACACCTCTGTAACATGCTTGAGGCGACCACTACCCACTTCTAGAGGAAGCATAGCCTGAAAGAGTGTGTTTTTGTTTGAATAGTCGCTTCCTCGCAGATTGTAATTTTCGTATTGAAGCGTGAGGCCTCCTCCAGTGCCAAAGAACGCGTTCTTCTCGAAGTAAAAACGTTTGGTGAGCGAGTAGGCAGCAGCTACTTCTGTTGTATTTGCTTTTAATCTATCAGTTGATCCACGACTTTTTTCTTTGCTGCGATACTTCCCAAATTCCGCACCTAATAAGAATGTATGGTTAGTAAATGAGCTACTAGTCTCTTTGTAGGTAACGAAAGCAAATTCGGGTCCGGCAGCAAAGGCATGGCTGTTGGTTTTATAGTAATCGGTTCTTTGTTTTTCGTAGGAACCGGTTGCCTGAAGCAACAGGTCAAAGCTACTTCTAACAATGGTAGGGGTTTTGTACTCTTGGTAAGTCTGACCAAACATGGTGCATACGGAAAGCAAAATAACCGATAAGGTTGAAATGAGTTTAACGTTTTTCATAAATATAGAGTATTAGTTTGTTATTAATAAAAAATGGTTTGTTACAAATCTATCTATTTTTTTCTGAATACTACAATTTTTATTAGCCTATAATTCCAACACCTCCACAAACCGTGCCACATGATACCCATCCATCAATCCATGGTGGCAGGTTACCGAAACAGGCATTAGCAGCCTTTCTCCTTCGTTGAAGAACTTCCCTGTCGATATTTTCGGAACACTATCGCCCGAACGCATATTCGTAGGGTGCTTCATGTCGGTGAAACTGAGCCACGGCACAGCCGAGTAGTGTATGGCGTTGGGATGAAACACCCCGCTTTTGTTCAACCCGGTGGTCTGTTGCAGACGCTCCATTTCCTCCCGCGCCTTCTGTATAAAGATGGCTTCATCGGCATCATATCTCCCTCTATGCGGTAACGAAACTCCTCTATTTTGCAGGCTGCCGTAATGACGCGATGCAACACCAATAGCGAAAAGGGAACTCCTTTCTCTTTGGCTTGACGATATGAGTTTGTGCAATCTACGTTGATGGTAACTCCGAAGAAGGGGTCGTCGAAAGTGCTGAAATGTTCGAAATGCTCCCTGCGACTCCAACGGGCTTTATCGATTGTTCTTTTTCTTAGGTTCATAAATAATGGAGTTTTGATGATTAGGCTACAGTATTTTCTTAATCCTTAGTATAACACATAGGCTAAGCCAATCATATAGCTGGCCGTTATTCCTTTTATTACATAAGGGTTAGTATCAAGAAGAGGGATTTTACTCTTCGAGTACGAGTGTTGTAAAGTTGCGCTGCCGGTTACACGTATATTGTGTGTTACATAATAACAAAGATCAAGCGCCAATTGTGTAGAGGCAGAAAATGATGTTGAGTTTGTTGTAGGTTGAATTGAATATTTAAATGCATGTTTGCCCCACCTCATCTTTTCAGTGGCCGTCAAGCTAATGTTTGTTCGTGGTGTTGGGTAGAATCCCAATCGATACAGAGCATCTATTTGGAAGCCCTTGTTAGTGTTTTCGTTATCACCCGACTTGATTTCTGTGTAATCAAAATTGGGCGACAAAGTTGCTGTGTGCTGCCAATGAACACTAACTGGATTTTCGTATTGCAACAGCAAGAAAGGGTTGAAGGAGAACCAATCGTTATCCATACTACCATTGCGACTTAAACCAGGTTCCTCCATCTTTTTCTTCTGATAGTTGTAAGATGTGTTTATTCCGGCTGAATATACGATTCCGGCTTTTCTTTCGAAAAGATCGCTTGTTTTCCAAAAATCACGTAATATGGTCGAATAGGCAGTAGTGTTATCTGCAAACATGTTATTGGCTATAAAGAAGGAATCTACTTGGTTTACTTCTGTTCTCATTCGTTTGCCGGCGTTGAGAAAACGTTTGTTTTTAGCCGTAGCCATAATTTGTGCTAGGGCAAGCGTTTCATCACTCGAGAGTTCTCTTTTGAGAATATTTTTCTTGGTTAGCTCTTGTAGTATATAAATGGCTTGATGTACTTCTGTTACATTTTTCATGCGCCCCATGCCAATCCCTACCGGAATTTCAGCTTGAAGAGTTGTTTCCTTTTCTGTATATGACCTAATTTTCATTCTGTTGAACTCGTATTGTAGGCTACCTCCTGTGGCAAAAAAGAAGTTATCTTTAAAGTAGAAACGGCTAATGTTTGAGTAGTAAACATTGGCATAGAATGTTTTTTGTTTACTCTCATAATCCATATCTGTTGTAGCTGGTGTTCGTGCCTTATAGTTGTGTATTCCCAACAGAGCCTTATGGCTACCAAAAAACTTGCGTGTATCTGTATATCGATTGAACATACTTTTGAACCCGCCACTGAAGCTGTACGCTTTGGACGTTAGGTCATCAATTTCATGTTTACTTTTGTGATAAGCTCCCGTTGCCATAAGTGAGAAGTCTAATGTGTTTCTAGCAATGTCGGGCACTTCATACGCTTTCAAGTTGTAATCCTTGTTGTCTTGACCGTGCATATCGCACATAGAAAACAATGTGATCAGTAAAGCTAAGAGAATTTTAATTTTGTTCATACGTGTAATAAATTAGTTTGTTGTTAATGAATACAAATATATATCTTTTTTGTTAATATCTATTCGCATCCAGCGAAAAGTCGCGATAATGAACATATTATCGTCAGCGTTGTTTTAAGAGATTAGAACAATAGTAATAACTTTAAAATGAAGATTTATGGCAAATTACAAAATTGAAGAGATCGAAGGTATCGGTCCGGTGTTAGGAGAGAAATTCCGTAACGCGGGAGTTGCTTCTACCGACGCTTTGTTGGAGGCGACATTAACAAATGCAGATCGAAAGAGGTTAGCCGAAGAAACTGGTGTTTCGGAAAAGCAAATTCTGAAGTTTGCAAACATGGCCGACCTTTTCCGTATTACTGGAGTGGGACAAGAGTTTTCAGAGCTTCTGGAAGCTGCCGGAGTAGATACTGTTCCGGAACTGGCTATGCGTAATGCAGAGAATCTAACTACAAAGATGGAGGAAGTGAATAATGAAAAGAAACTCACTCGCCGTACTCCTTCTTTGAAAGAAGTTCAAAAGTGGGTGGAAGAAGCAAAAGAACTTTCAAGAAAACTAACTTATTGATATTGATGAGTAGCTAAAAACAGCAAAGGTCGAACTTCCACTCGGAGCTCGACCTTTGCTGTTTTTAGCTACTTTCATTGGTTGCTCTCACATTATATTACTAGCTTGATTCAACTGTTTTTTTAGCGTCAATTATTGGTTGATTTAGACAAAATCTTTCCTTCTAGCGACTCAAATAGTCCGATTTTCTCCAATGAATGTAAAGTATTATCTTAATATAGGTGATAGATTGAGATTGCGAAAGGTGCGAATTGTTTACAAAAAATCCTCCCCACAGGGTGCTGTGAGTGGGTTTTTGTAAATGCTGCATTTGATGACTTTAAAATGCTGCAAACTACTTAATCGAAATGCTGCATTTCAATCAAGCGAAATGCAGCATTTCGATTAAGTAGTTTGCAGGGCTCTTTTAAGGTGTAAGATTTTATTTAATAACTTCTTGGAGTTGGTGGACAGCATTGAATGGCATGCATTATGCTGATGTGCGGTGGCGAGTGTGGTGCCGGAGTTTTTTGTTATATATAATAAGGAGTAAATGTATTTGTTAATTGCAAAGTTGTATAAATTGCTCTCTTTCGATGCTTGTTTTCTGAATTTCCGCTAATTAGTTGTATTCTTTTGCTTAAAATACTTTCTATAAGGGTTATGCGTAATATTCTCTTTCTTCTTCTTATTTGTATTTTGTCTAAACAATGCTTGTTTTTAATAAAAAGATGCAAATTCTGACCATCGAGTTGTTTTTGTTGTTATATTTGCATCGTGAATAGATGAACCTATGCGAAATAGAGAAACCTATGCTACAACTAACTTATTGTTTTATATAATTTGAGTATCATGAGTAAGAAATTATTTTTCAGTTTTGGTGCACTATGCTTAATGGCTTTATTAGTGCTTTTTACAGGATGTGAGGACAAGGATTTGTACAATCCGGAGCCTCCTATTGAAGGTGAGGGACCATCTACATTGGACTATTCAACATCAAAAACCTTGACTTTGAATTTGAACTATCAAGTTTCGCCGGGTTATGTTTCTACATTTGATGTATATACAGAATATCCTTTGGATGGTGATGGAGTCTTGAAACAAGACTTGCAACCCATTGCGGGTGGTATTAATATTGCGGGAGTTTCCGAAATTAAACGTGTGATTCCTGCTTATGCAAAAGAGCTTTATGTGTATTCTGAAGATTTGTTTATCCCACGTTTGCTGCATGCTACAATAGACAATGCCGCTGGTGTTGCTATGTTTATGCCTGCTACTATAAATGTAGCTAACGAAGAAGTTGCCCAAACGCGTACTATTGGAAATAAGAAAGTAGATAAGTATTTGAAGGCTAAGAGCGACTTCTATGACGATAACAAAAAAGAATTTGATTGGGGTAGTTGGAGATACAAACTACTTGAATCTAAATACGACCTTAAAGTACCGGATATGGAGAAAGAAATTCCATCCGAACTTTTGAACGCGATTGCACAATCTTTCCCTGAGAAAACAGCAGTAGCCGCGAAATATTACGAAGACGCTATGGTCGAGGTGAAGAGCGACCCAAACGATGTGGGCGGAGCAAGAATACATGTGTCTGTTCTTCATGCTGGATGCGGACATAACAACGCTTTAAGTTATTTTGTATATAGCGGAGAGAAGAATTTAGAAGACCTTACTTTGGAAGAACGCAACGAACTTGAGGTGATAAACGTATTCCAGTTTGCCGATGTATACAATAATTCTTTCAAATCTAAGGAAATGGGATTAACTCCCGGACACTATGTGCAGCTTAAATATAAAAACGAAGAGGGACAGTATGTAAATGAATTCCCTATTGGTTCTAAAATAGGCTGGATACTTCATAGCAACGGTTTTGATGAAAAGAACTTTAAAGTAAACGAAGATGCTACAAATATTTATTCTATAGCAAGTTGGAATCCTAATAATGCTAAGAGAACTATTTTCTTTGGTTACGAAACTAAGGGTGGCGACAAGTATAGTTGCTTTGGATTTGAAGATACTCCAGAAGGCGGTGATAATGACTGTAACGACGTTATATTCCATGTGCATATCGACCCATTCGACGCAGTGAATCCTCCTCCATTTATTCCGGAGCCGGGTACAATAGAAAAGACCTCGACCCATTGCGGTGTTTTGGCATTCGAAGACAACTGGCCTAATAAGGGCGACTATGATTTGAACGACGTGGTGGTTAAGTACAACTCTACTATCACCTATGTTCAAGATGGTGAAACGACCGAAAACAGTGGTGGTGAATTAGTAGGTAAAGGTGAGGTTACTGTGAAGAAAGTAGAAGATGTATTTTCGTTCGTTCATACAGGAGCTACATTCGCCAATGGATTCTCTTATAAGGTAGATATTGATCCAAGTAAGATAAAATCAATACGGATTACAGATAATAAAGGCAAGACTGTTGATTATAACGCGATAGCCGATGGCGCCGGATTTATTGTGAACATTTGCGATGATGTTAAGAAACTGATCTCTCCGATGGTGCCCGTTACAACTCCTGCTGTATTTACAGTGAGAATGGACTTTAACGAAAAGGCAGTAAAAGGTAAAGAATTCGTAGCGCTGCAAGCTCCTTATAATCCATACATCAGACCTGCTAACACCAATATCGACTCTGATGGTATAGAAGTGCATTTACCCTTCTATCACCCTACCACCATGGCTGATATGAGTTTGTTTGGTACTCGATTCGATGTGTCCGATCCTGCGACAGGTACTTATTATGCATCGAAAGAGAATAGCTACTATCCATTCGCATTGCATATATTCGGGACGTCTTATTTTACAATACCTACCGAATCTAAACCTATTGATTATACTTATCCTAGGTATAAAAATTGGAGAGAGAAAAAATGTGGAAGTGAGGATGCCGATTGGTATCTGCATCCGATAAACTAAATAAAGATGCAGCATATATCTGCTGTTGATTGATACACAAATTAAGGGAAGAGCACAGTCACTGTAATGGTGATTGTGCTCTGTTTTTATCCAAAAAGATTATTTCTCATTTATTCCTGAAACGCTCTGTCTCATCTATCATCTCATCTTGTTCTATACGATAGAAGCGTTGGTTGGTGGTGGGGCTGTCTAGCCCGCCACAGCGTTCTTCGTAAGCGCCTATTTTGATGAAGTCGAAGTTCTGTACTGAGAGGTAGGGGGGTAGTTCGTTCTTCCCGGAGTACCAGCCCGTCTTGAGGGAATATTCATGTTGCGACTTCAGGAAGAGTGATAACTGCTCCACTTCGTGGGGCGCGGCATCTCCTCCCATGAAGCATACGCAGGTAACAGCGGAGCCGTACTTGTGGAGTATTTCGAGGAGCTCGCTCTGGTCTAACACCGTGCCCTCGTCCACCTGCAAGTAAGGGCTATGGCAGCCCTTACAGCGGTTTGGACAGTTGGACAGGTTTATTGCCAGTGTTACTTCGCCAGGTATTTCCTGAAATACGATATTATAGTTCGCGTAACGTAGCATAGTGGCGTTGATTGGCTTCTTTTTGCCTTGCTTGCGAGAAATTACTCACACGCTTCATGTAGCCAATGATACGGGTGAGGTAGTCGAGGTCGGAGCTTTGACACGACGGACAGGTTTTGAGGTTGTTCTTGTCAATGTGTCCACACTTGTTGCATACCGTGTTGGGTATGTTGAACGTGAAGTAGTTGCACCCCTCTTTTGCTGCCAATCGTATGAGGTGGCGATATTGCTCTTTGCCGAGGTGCTCGTCGAGGTTAAGGTGTAGTGCCGAACCGCCAGTTAGGTGTTCGATGTAGCGTTTGCCATGCATACGGAAGCGGTCTACGATGTTGATGGAATCGTCTTCTACGATGTAAAAATAACTATTGTAACAGTCGCGCTTTACCACATATCCATCGCGCTTGTCCCACTTGGCATGTTTCACACCTACGTTTTCGGCGGGTATCATTTCACAGTTAAACATGATGTCTTTGGTTCGGAACCGTTTGTTGTAATCCTCTATCAGTCCAAGGATTTGCTGCACGAACTCTTCATACTTAGGATTGTCAGTAATCTCTATACCGAGGAACTCTGCTGCCTCTACGAGCCCGTTTACACCGATGGTGAGGTATTGTCGTCCCATGTTGATGTATCCCGCGTCGAAGAGTGGGAGCATTCCTTTTTGGTGCATGTACTTGAGGTTTTCGTTGTATGCCACCTGTACTTTGTGTACGAGGTCTACCACCTCTTCGAGGAAGAACATATAGTGTGTTCCCTTGCGCGCCGCGTTTTGAATGCAACGGTTGAGGTTGATTGTGAGCACGCTCTTAGATCCTGTAGATACGCCTCCGGCACCCAGTGTGTAGGAAAATCCGTTGTTTTGTATCTCGTTGCGCAGGCGGCAGCAGCTACTCAGTGAGTCGGCATTGTCGCTTATGTAGGTAAAGAACGAGTGCCCTTCGCTATACATTTGCGCGGTGAATTCGCCGTATTCTTCATCTTTGGCATCTCCGTTTTCGGTGAGCAGCGCCATGGTTTCTACGGGGAAGGTAAGTATGGTTCGTGTGCGTTCTTGATTGAACCACTTCATGAAGCGCTTTTGCAACCAACTGAGTGATTCCCAGTGTGGTTTACTGCCGTCGGGGAATAGGAAGTCGCCGAAAATGCTTTCGAAGTAGTATTTGTCGTAGTAGGATATATTCCAGAATACAGCTTGAAAGTTGCGCGCTCCGGTGGGTTGGTTGATGGAGTAGACGATTTGCTCGAAGTGATCGGTGATGATTTTGTCGATGTTGCGTTGTTTTTTCGAGAGATCTACTACTTTGTCGGCTTGCTTGTGGTAATCTTCGCCATATTCCAGCCCGATGAAGTAGTTCATGTACATCAGGAACTCCGGGGTGGCGCAGGCTCCGCTTAACATGCTCGATACCATGAATACCATGTTCACAAATCCCCCGCAGAAGGATTTGAGGTTGGTTGGTGCGCTGGAGTTGCCTCCTATGGAATAGGTGCCTCCAATGAGCCACGGATACATGGTGATGCTGGCGCAGTAGTTGGAAAGGCTGGTTTCGTCGTTTTTGTAGATAAAGTGGTTGTTGAGCAGCTCCACATATTTGTCGGACAGTTCCTTGCCATACATCTCTTTGAGGCGGTCGGTGAGCATACGTCGGTTAAGGCGTATGAAGTTAGATTTGGGTAGTTCGCCGATGAGTGTTGCCATGTTTTTGTTTTCTACATTGGCGTTGGCATCGTACTTGCTTCCGCTGGCTGCGTTTTGCGCGTCGCAGTACTCCATGAGGAATTGCAGCTTGTCGCGTACTTCGCGATCTTCGAGGTGCTTCTGGCGGTATAGCATGTAAGATTTGGCTACCATGTAGTAGCGTTCTGCCATGAGTGCTATCTCTACCTGATTTTGAATTTCTTCAACAGTGGTGTTGCTGGTTACACTTACGCGGCTTAGTATGTTTGTGATTACTTCCTGACTGGCAAAGCTGCCTACTGATAAGAATGCCTTGGCTATTGCATTCCTGATTTTCTCAAGCGAGAATGCTTCTCTCTTTCCGTCTCTTTTTATTATGAAAAGTTCCATAGTGATGATTTATTGATGTATTGTTGTCTTATTATTATCGAATGTCAAACTGTTGCAAAGATAGAAAAAGGATAATAAGTTGTCTGTTTTGGGAAGAATTATTTATCAACAAATTGATTAAGTTTCCCAAAATATTTTATAATACACAGTAAATCAAATGATTAATAATTTATTGTGCTGCTAAAGTTTCCCGAAAAGAATACTTATAGTTTTATAAGCTGTTCACTGTAGTTGCTCTTTTTGTAAGTTTTAGTGTAACTCTATGGAAATGCTTTTTACTTTGATGTTTTCGTCGAGGAAGATGGATGCCGACTCGCTGAACTTTTCTTCGGCTTCGCTGGTGAAGAAAAGACAGGTTCCTTGCCGGGTGCATTTAGCGTCCATCTCGGGATGCCGGTGGAGGTAGTCTTTTAAGCTGTGGGCGATGTACTTTCCTTGTGGAATAACTTTTACACCTTCTGGTGTGTATTTCTTTATTTTGGGTATGAGTAGGGGGTAGTGTGTGCAGCCCAGTATGATGGTGTCTATCTGCGGGTCTTTGTTCATGAGTATATCAATATCCTTGCGGATGAAGAAGTCGGCTCCATCGCTATCGAACTCCTGATTCTCTACCAGCGATACCCACATGGGGCATGCTTGTCCTGTTACCTGTATGTCTGGGAAGAGTTTGTGTATCTCCATAGGGTAGGACTCCGACTTGATAGTTCCTGCCGTTGCCATCACACCTACGTGGCGAGACTGGGTGAGTTCTCCGATACACTCTGCCGTTGGGCGTATAACTCCGAGCACACGCCTATTAGGGTCTATCTGCGGGAGGTCATTCATCTGTATGGTTCTCAGGGCTTTTGCCGAAGCGGTGTTGCATGCCAGTATTACCAGGTGGCAGCCCATTTCGAAGAGCTTGTTCACAGCCTGCAAGGTAAATTCGTAAACAATTTCAAACGAACGTGGTCCGTAGGGAGCGCGCGCATTGTCGCCCAAGTAGATGTAGTCGTACTGTGGGAGTAGTTGGCGTATCTCCGAAAGGATGGTGAGCCCTCCGTATCCCGAGTCGAATACACCGATGGCTCCCGGTGCTTGAGGTAGTGTTGCTTTCATATCGGTGTGTGGTGTAAGAAGCAAAAACGCGGACAGAGCGAATAAACACTCCATCCGCGTTAGCGTATATTTTGAAATTCTTACTGGGTATCTGTTAGATGCCCAATTTAGCTTTTACTTGCGCTGTAACGTCAGTGCTTTGTGCTTCGTTGATAAAAGGAATGTAAGTTCTGGATAGGTCGAAGATGTAAGTAAATCCGCCTGCCTGACCAACTTCCTTGATAGCGTTGTCTACCTTTTGGAAGATAGGCTGTATCAACTCTTGTTGCTTGCGATCCATAGCTTGGCCAGCTTCTTCTTGGAACTGTTGTGCCTTTGTTACCATGTCCTGAATCTCTTTTTGTCTTCTTTCCTGTATGTTTTCGGGCACATTCCCTTTTTGCAAATCTGCCTGAAATTCGGCATATTTCTTTTGGATTTCTTGCTCTGTTCTTTGCAAGTCGTCCGCATATGCTTTTTGTAAATCTTTCATTTCTGTTTCTGCTTTAGACCAATCGGGCAAAAGCACTGCGATTTCTTGAGAAGATACGTGACCAAATTTTTGAGCAAAAGCACCCACTGGAAGGATGAGCATTAATGCGATAATGATTTTTTTAAACATAGTTTTATACTTTAACTGTTAGTGATAATTTACTTAGTACGGTGCAAATATATGAATTTAATTTGAATAACCTAATTTAGCCAAAACTTCATTGCTGATGTCTATACGCGGGGTGGCATAGATGATGGTGCTTGCTGAAGCCCTGTCTATCACCACGGAGTAGCTTTGTTGTTCAGCTACGGCTTTCACGGCGTTATATATCTCATCTTGTATGGGTTTCATGAGGCTTTCTCTTTTCTTATACAGTTCGCCTTCTGCTCCGAAGTAGGTTCTTCTGAGTTCGTTTGCTTCCTTTTCTTTGGCTACAATGGCGTTCTCGCGTTCGGTTTTTTGTTCTTCGGAGAGGAATACCGATTCCGATTGATAGTTCTTGTAGAGCGTTTGTGCTTCTTGCATGATGGTTTCTACTTCGCTTTGCCATTTCTTGGAAGATTGGTTCAGCTGCTCGGTAGCACGCTCGTAAGCAGGGATATTCTTGAGAATATACTCCATGTCTATCAAGGCAAATTTCTGTGCGCTGGCTGTTACTGCGAATGCCAGCATAGCGATAATCAGTAGAATTTGTTTCTTCATAACGGTTAAGTTGTTAGTGATGATTATTAGAATTCCTGACCTAAGATAAAGTGGAGTTGCGAACCACTGTATTGCATAGATCCGTTGATTTTATCAAATCCGTATGCCCAGTCTATACCCATCATACCAATCATTGGCAAGAAGATACGTACACCCAGACCTGCCGAGCGCTTCAATTGGAAGGGGTTGAAGCGTTTTACGTCGTTCCACGAGTTACCTGCTTCTACAAATCCCAGAGCGTAGATGCTGGTAGAGGGCTCGAGCATGAGCGGATATCTCAGTTCCAAACCAAGACGTGTGTAGGCGTATCCTCTACCTTCTTCGTAATTGATAGAACTATTTTCGTAACCGCGCAACGCGATGGTTTCGATGGCATAGCTGGAGTATCCTGTCATCCCGTCGCCACCCATTTCGAAGGTTTCGAACGGAGATTTCTTATGTTTGTTGTAGTGTCCCAATAAACCGAACTCCACGCGTGTCATCAATACGGGGCATTTCACAGCTTCGCTCAGGGCGGTGTAGGTTTTAGATCTGAACTTCCATTTATGGTACTCTACCCATTTGTGCATTTTGTTCATGTCGTCTTGGTTGCTTTGGCTGTACGACCCGTAGTTTACACCGTCCCACAGTGAGTAGGGAGGAGTGAGCTGTGCGGTCAGCGAGAATTCTGAACCTTGACGCGGGAATATGGGGTTGTCAATAGAACTTCTTGACAACGAAAGGTTGAGACTGATGTTGTTACAGTTACCATCCGTTACGGGGAAGTAAACCCAGTCACTAAGCAGGTACTTCTGATAAGATACCTCTGCCGAGAACTGGAAGTAGTCGTCGGGCCATCTCAAGCGTTTTCCCCACATCACCGAAACTCCAAATACCTTCATGTATTTGTCGGTGTCGTAGTAGTTTTCGTAGCCATAAGAGCCCGAACCGTAGTTGTAGCTACCCATGCCGTACATACCGCTGTAATAGCTGTTGTACATATTATTGTAGTACGAGCTGTTGTAGTAGCGGTCACTGATGTCAGTTTGCAAAGAATAGTATGCCGATACAGAGAACGAAGTAGGACGCTTGCCGCCAAACCACGGGTTGAAGAATGAGATGCTATACGATTGGTAGTAGTCACCATTAGTTTGTCCGCTCAGTGTGAGGGTTTCTCCGTCTCCCTGTGGTAGGAATCCACGATAGTTTTCGCCAGGGTGCAGGAGGTTGGCTATAGAGAAGTTGGTAAACTTCAAGCTTAGCTTACCAATAACACCGGTTTGTCCCCATCCTGCCGAGAATTCTATCTGGTCGTTAGCTTTGGATACCAGTGGGAAACCTATGTCTACCGTTCCATTGGCTGGGTCGGGTTGTACGTCGGGTGCGAGGTTTTCGGGGTCAAAGTGTCCCATCTGTTGTATTTCGCGCAAGGAACGCATCAAGTTCTCTTTGCTGAAGAGTTCTCCCGGACGGGTACGCAACTCGCGGCGTACTACGTTTTCGTACAACCGGTCATTACCGCTGATGGTTACTTTATTGATGGTTGCCTGTTGCCCTTCGAAGATTCTCATCTCAAGGTCGATGGAGTCGCCCACGATGTTGACCTCCACGGGGTCTATGCTGAAGAATAGGTATCCGTTATTGTAGTATAGGTTACCAATGGCGTCGTCGTCGCCTACGGTTCTTTCGCCTAGCAAGGTTTGATTATATACGTCACCCTTCTTCATGCGTAGGATTTGATCCAGATATTCGGATGGGTAGAGGGTGTTTCCTACCCATGATATATTACGTACGTAGTATTTCTCCCCTTCTTCGAGGTGCAAGTATACGTCTACGGTTCTCTCGTCGTAGGCGGTAACGCTATCGGCTACGATGCGTGCATCGCGATATCCCAGTTCGTTGTATTTTTCGATGATTCGTTCTTTGTCAGCTTCGTAGTTCTCGGGAACGAATTTCTTGGTACGGAAGAAGTTCTTGAGTTTTCCTTTCTCGTTGGTCTTCTTCATCATTTTATTCACCTTGTTGTCGCTCAGTGCCTCGTTTCCTTCGATGGTTATTTTGTGTACCTTTACTTTGTCTTTTTTGTCGATGTTTATATCTACCAGTACTTGGTTTTCGTTGGATACGTCGTCGCGTTGCACAATTGTAATTACGGCATTCTTAAAGCCTTTATCGTCGAAGTAGCGCTTAATGAGCAGTTTGGAACGGTCTACATGGTTGGGGGTGATTTGGCTACCCACTACCAGCCCTAAGCGGCTTTCGAGGTCTTCGCGTTCGGATTTCTTAACTCCCGAGTAGGTTATTTTGGAGATGCGCGGACGCTGTGCCAGTGTAATCCTAAGATAGGCTTTGTTCAGTACGAATTTATCGATTGTAATACTCACGTTGGAGAATAACCCGTGTCTCCAGTAACGTTTCAATGCGCCTGTAATTTCGTCGCCGGGTATTTCTATGGTTTGCCCTACCGAGAGTCCTGAAAGACCAATGAGAACATAGTCTTCGTAATTGGGTACGCCCTCTACCTGGATGTCTGCAATTTCATACTTTTTCCCTTTTCCCGAATAAGTTATGTTCGGGTTGTAAATAGTGTCTCCTACAACTCTTTCTGCTTGTTGGGCTTGTGTAGGCATAATACCTAAAAAGCTTATGATTAGTACAGCGATGAAAGTAATACGATAGTGCATTTATTTATTTTATTATATGTTTCTATTTAAATTTGTTCGCTGGTTTTTCCAAACCTCCGTTCTCGTCTCTGATAGCCGTATATGGCTCTGTGAAGTTCTTTTTCGTCGAATTCGGGCCAGTAGGTGTCGCAAAAGTATAACTCCGAATAAGCGCATTGCCATAATAGGTAGTTGCTCAATCGTACTTCGCCTCCGGTGCGGATAAGCAGGTCGGGGTCGGGCATGAAGTTGGTAGATAGGTAGGAGCTGAACGCAACGCTGTCTACCTCATTTGCGGTGATCTTACCGACTTGTACATCTAACGCTATTTGTTTGGCTGCTTCGGCTATTTCCCAACGCGAGGAGTAGCTAAGTGCCAATACCAAGCACATACCTGTGCAATGTGCCACGTTGTTTATGCAACTTTGCAAGCGTTCCTGCACATCGGCAGGCATCTTGCTCATGTCTCCGATAACGCGAAAACTAACGTTGTTCCTCAAGAAGACATCTTCTTCTATGGAGTCGAGCAACAGGTTCATCAGTGCCGATATTTCTTCGGCTGGTCTGTTCCAGTTCTCGGTAGAGAAGGTGTATAGGGTAAGGTGTTTTATGCCGATTCTAGCCGATTCTTCGATGATTTTCCTTGCTGTTTGGGCACCGACCTGGTGCCCATAAGAGCGTTCCTTACCATGTTGCTTGGCCCATCGGCCGTTGCCATCCATGATAATAGCTATGTGCTGAGGTATCAGCGCCGGATCTATGTTTATCTCATTCAACATCTATGCCTATTCTCTGTTACATCCCTTACATCGTGGGAATAAATCGTATGTTATAAAAAATACAGTGAACGAATAGCTATCTTTGTTCTTAAACCCTTTTCCTTTTATAAGGAAGGGATCGTTCAACTGCAATCCATCTTTCTTTGTTACATCCAGCTTGTCGGACAAGCTGAATCTCATCGTCCACTCGCATCCTATATTGATGCGGTGTGCCAGTTTGTATTTTACGCCAACTCCTATGGGGATGTTTGCCGTGAATACATTTTCTGCTGGTTCGGGTGCGAACGTAAACCCCAGCCCACCTAATATATAAGGTGTAATCCGTTGGTTTCTTATGTAGTTCTGCGCCGAGTTATAACCCCAGAAGTTGTATTCGAACTGAACTCCCAGATCGTAGACGTTGCGTTTGAAATTCGCTTCCAGTCCACCGGGGAATTTGTCGTCTATATACGTTGTATTGCCGGATATCTTCCCAGCAATTAAATTTCCTTTCAGTGCCATTCGTAGGTTGAGCAGGTATCTTGCCATTACACCTCCTGCTACTCCCATGTTCTTAAAGGGTGTGCTGTAATTCGCATCTCCCATATAAAAACTACCTCCTACGGCTACTCCAAGCTCCATTCTGTACACATCTTCCTGTGCGGAGAGTGGCGTGAGAAAAAGTCCTAATCCGATAGTCAAAAATAATAATCTACAGATCAAATTCATGCTGTTGTCTTTGGTGTAATTTCAATTAACTTAAAGAACGGCGCAATCGGATTTTAATTGTTCTTTTTGCTTACTGTATGATGAAGCTGGTGCGGTTTATTCTACCTTTCCAAACTTCCGCATCATGCTCTATAGTTTCTTCTTTTGTAACCTCTTCGTCTTCTCCGTCCTCATCTTCGGACTCGATGGTTTCGACGGTTACTTTGGTCCATGTCCCTTTGTTCCAGATAGTCCACACGAAGTTGTTGGAGTCTATCACAGTAGAGTAGCTTCCTCTTTCGTAGAATTCTACAGGGAAGAATACTTTCTTCTGCACCAATCGCCATGCAATGCCCACTTCGGAGTGATACATGCCTTCAAAGTCCCCGCCAAAGGCGTACAGTTTATTGTCGTAGTACATTACGGTAGGTCTTTCCATGTAAGGCAGACTGTAAACAGAGGTGGTAGCGAGGTCTGCCCATGTTTTTCCGTCGAACGAGAACCACGGAATGGTACTTGTTGGCTCTTCGGTTGGGTTTTTTCCTACGAGTATACTTTTCCACAGCCCTGTATTTGTCTTGAACAGGGTGTTTGAGATGTTCTCTGTGGGGAAATTTTCGGGTGTGGCATCTCCAATCTCTGCCCATGCGGTTGCCTCTTTGTTAGTGATGGCAAACTTCTTTACACCGTCTACTGTTACGATTCCTGCCAATGCATCTGGGAAGCAAGCAAGCAAAGTTACAGCGTTTCCGCTCAATGAAGATGCGTTCCATGTTGTGCCGTCAGTAGAAACGAATACGTCACCTGCTTCGCTCACAGCGTAGAGGCTACCTTCGTAGTTGGTGATGGTGTGCAGCTTGATGTCGGCGGGTAATCCTGTAACGGCTGTTTTGCTAAAGGAAGTTCCGTCCAGCATGTTGCTGCTATAGGCTGTGGTGTTTGTGGAGTACACAAACAGGGTTTCGTTTATGATGGCTGTTTTTTGGTTTTGGTTCAACTCATCTGTTGTTAGCGCATTGCTGAGTTTGGTCCAAACCATGGTGTCGGGGTCCATTTGATGTCTTCTTACTTCGATGAGGTAATCTCTGTACGTTTCGCCGTTAGGAGCATGTACTCTTATCTTAAAAGGTTCGCCTCCCAATCCTGTCATGGTGTTCGAGAAATCGAGCGAGTCGGCTGTATAATTAAATACGGTGTCTTTATTGAGGTGTTCGAAATAAGTGGTTCCAGAGGAGGTGGTGAGTGTTTTAATCAGGATTTTGTTGATAATGGTATCAGCGCTGAAGGGCACGGAGTCTACATTATAGATTCTTCTGTTTATCTGATCAATTGTAAATTTATAATCAACGTTGTAAATCGCATCCAAAGAGAATGCCCAAATGGTGTCGTCCGAACCTAATTCATAGCCTTTGTTGTTGGAGTCAAGACACGAAGTAACGACAAATGATAATGTTAAAAAACCGGCAAGTACCGATAAAAGTTTTGATTTCATTTAACTGCGTTATTAACTATGGCTGCAAAAGTAGAAACATTTTTTGCTATTCTGTTCAGCCAAAGCAAGTTTTATATAAAATTATAGATAATATAGGAGGTTTTATCGACGGATGTAGGTAAATATAAGTGAACTTGCCACACTTGCGCCACTCCTCTATGAGCCATAGACAAACAATCACTCAGTCATAGGTAAACGGTCACTTTGCCATAAGCACCGAGTCGCTTGCTGTGCGTTCGAAATGTACGATTTCTACCCCGAAATGTCTCTCTGTTTCCGTGTAGCCATATTCCAGTATCTGCGGAGCTTTGACGCCATTCTTTAGCGATGTTTTGCTCTTTTCTATAAATGCTTCGTCCCAAAGCTGAGCCTCGATAAAGGCTTGCAGAAGCTGGCTGCCACCCTCTATCAGCAGGGTTTGGATGCCTCTTTGGTAGAGGTCGCTCAAGATATCGGTGAGTGGTGAGGAGTACACCAGCGTCTCTACCTTGCCGTCGAATAGTTGTAGCGAACGGGGTAGGGTGGAGTGGCGGTCTGTTACTACCCTAATAGGGCTTTTCCCATGCCAGTGTCGCACGGTGAGTGAGGGGTTGTCGAGCAGTGCTGTCCGTGTGCCCACCATGATGGCGTCGGCTTCTGCCCGTCGTTTATGAACGAGCATGGATGTAAGTTCTGTTGATAGCATAGCAGCGGCTCCTTCGGTACGTTTTCTGTCTATGAAACCATCGATGGATTCGGCCCATTTCAAAATAATATAGGGTCTTTTATCTCTGTTGAATGTAATGAAATGAGATATCAATTGGTGACATTCTTGCTCCAGCACACCCACTGTAATCTGACGTCCTGCTTCGCGTAGTTTCTGTATGCTTCGTCCCGCTACTTTTTCGAAAGGGTCTTGGCAGCCAATGACCACACGCGGTATCTGTCGTTCCAGTATGAGGTCTACACAAGGAGGTGTTTTGCCGTAGTGCGAGCAAGGTTCAAGGCTCACGTAGATGGTAGACTGTGCGAGCAATTCCTTGTTCTTCACCGAGCGAACAGCGTTTACCTCCGCGTGTGCCTCTCCGCATCGCACATGGTAGCCCTCGCCTATAATAACGTCGTCATGTACAATTACCGCTCCTACCATAGGGTTGGGCGCAACGTGGTTCTGTCCGCTTCGTGCCAACTGTATGCATCTACGCATAAATATTTCGTCTTTGCTCATCTTACGCTTCTTTTTGAATTAAAAAACTATCTTTGCATCACCAAATACATTCTCGATGAACCGCATAAAGGCACTCATTACTGATTCGCTGCATTCGCTTTACTCGCCCGGCGAGCTTAAGCAACTCACACTGATAATTGCAGAGGAGGTGCTTGGCATACCAGCTACCGATGTGTACCTCGGCAAAGATATTGATTTATCCGCAGAAAAACAGCAACTCCTTGCAGAACTCCTGAAGAGGCTGACCGATAGCGAACCTATTCAATATGTGCTGGGTAAGGCGGAATTCTTTCGTCACACTTTCAGCGTTGCTCCCGGTGTGCTCATTCCTCGTCCCGAAACTGAAGAATTGGTAGACCTGATATTGCGCGATAACAAAGGCAACCCTTCCATACTCGACATAGGAACCGGAACCGGGTGTATTGCCATAAGTCTCTCTAAAGCACGCCCCGAAGCGTATGTCGAAGCATGGGATGTTTCTCCACTAGCACTGCACATAGCCCGTAAGAACAACGACGAACTGCAGGCAAGCGTCCGTTTCGAAGAGGTGGATGTGTTGTCGCCACGCGAGGTTGTTCCTTCCTTCGACCTCATTGTGAGCAACCCACCCTACATCAAAGAAAAGGAGAAAGAAGAGATGGCCGACAATGTGCTTCGTTGGGAGCCCGAACTGGCACTTTTTGTGCCCGATACTGACCCCCTGCTCTTTTATCGCAGCATTGCCGAGTTAGCGCTGAACGCCCTGAAACCCGGTGGGAAACTTTACTTCGAGATAAACCAATGGCATGGAGCCGAGGTGGTTTCCTTGCTCAACTCGCTTGGTTACTGCGAGGTGGAGCTACTGAAAGACTTATTCAAAAACGACCGAATCGTAACAGCCAAACACCCTGCGTATGATAACCGATAAAGATGCCCTTACCCGCATAACTGCCTATTGCGCCTTAGCCGAACGTTGCCTCTCGGATGTGCGCCTCAAGCTGAAGAAGTGGGAACTCCCCACCCAGCAGATAGACGAAATGGTGCAGTGGCTGCAAAATGAACAATACCTCGACGAAGAACGTTACTGTCAGGCTTTTGTTAAGGATAAATACCGTTTTGCCAAGTGGGGCGAACGTAAAATTAAGCAAGCTTTGCAACAAAAAGGAGTGTCGGGCACGGTTGTTGACCGTTGTCTGCACAGTACCATAGATGAAGAAGAATATCTTGCCATCTTGCAACAACTTCTCAAAGCCAAACGGCGCATCACTAAAGGTAAGAACGAGTACGAAATAAACGCGAAACTGATTCGTTTTGCCCTTGGCAGAGGTTTTGTGATGAAAGACATTCTGCGTTTCGTTCATGCATCGGACCAAGCGTACGAAGAGTAATAGCTGTTCAATTTGGTGTGCGCTTTTAACTTTTTGCGAAAAAGTTAGCGTTTTTGCTTTCCAATCTCATTACGAATCTCTATTTTTGTCTCATAATATTATGTTCAGAACCAAATTAAGTTATGAAAACGTTAGAAAGATTATTTGCAGAGAAACTACTGAAGATTAAGGCCATCAAAATTCAGCCCAACAATCCGTTTACGTGGGCGTCGGGTTGGAAATCTCCCATCTACTGCGATAATCGCAAAACACTTTCTTATCCTTCCTTACGCAACTTTGTGAAGATAGAAATCACCCGTCTTATTTTAGAACGTTTCGGACAGGTAGACGCCATCGCTGGTGTAGCTACCGGAGCCATTCCACAAGGAGCATTGGTTGCCGACGCGCTCAATCTGCCGTTTGTGTACGTACGTGCCACACCGAAAGATCATGGGTTGGAAAATCTAATCGAAGGCGAATTGCGTCCAGGAATGAAAGTAGTGGTAGTTGAAGACCTGATATCAACCGGTGGAAGCAGCTTGAAGGCAGTACAAGCCATTCGTCGCGACGGCTGCGAGGTAATCGGTATGATTGCCGCCTTTACCTATAGCTTCGACGTGTCGGTGAAGGCATTTAAGGAAGCTAAAGTACCTTTGGTAACACTGACCAACTATGCTGCAGTGCTCGACACAGCGCTGCGCACCGATTATATAGCCGAAGGCGATATCAAAACATTGGAGCGCTGGAGGGAAGACCCTGCGAACTGGGAACCCGGAAAGTAGTTCGTTTTCAAGATGTTTAGGGCTAAGATATCTATGGTCTTGAATGTCTACTGTGATTTTGATAGTTGTCAGCCATTAGTTGCCGTCGGTTTTAACCGACGGGCAGGTTGCAAGCATAAACATGGCTTTAGCCAAAAGCAGGAAAGAATTTGGTTAAAGCAGCTTTCCCTCTCTACACTTTAATAATAAAGAAACCACATAATGAAGAAAATAGAAAGTAGCGTTCAGCTTATTCCCTTTAGTCAGGAGCGTGTGTATGCCAAACTATCGGATATGAATAACCTGAAAAGTATTCAAGATAAGATACCTGCCGACAAGGTGCAAGATTTTTCGTTCGATGATAACTCCATTAGCTTCAGCGTAGCACCCGTAGGTAGCCTTACACTCGAAGTCGTGGAACGCGAACCATGTAAATGCATCAAGTTTGAAACATCCGTTTCGCCCATCCCCTTTAAATTATGGATACAACTTGTACCTTCCACCGAAGAAGAGTGTAAGATAAAACTCACCATAGGTTTAGACATCAATCCCATGATGGCGGGTATGATACAAAAACCACTGCAAGACGGTTTGGAGAAGATGGCCTCAGCCTTGGCTACCATACCTTATTAATTAAGGCGTTTCACCTAAAAATACAGCTTTGCGATGGCACAGAAACTCTGGGAAAAAAGTACACAGGTAAACAAAGAAATAGAACGATTTACTGTGGGTAGAGATCGCGAAATGGATCTCTTCC
The DNA here is from genome assembly GCF_010501015.1 of Bacteroides sp. 214. Lineage (GTDB taxonomy): Bacteria > Bacteroidota > Bacteroidia > Bacteroidales > Bacteroidaceae > Bacteroides. The sequence goes on from NZ_QVML01000006.1 coordinate 215,087, forward strand.
TTGCTAAATATGATGTATTGGGGTCTATGGCGCACATCACCATGCTCGAAAGCATCGACCTGCTCACAAAGAGCGAACTGGCGCAATTGCTTGCCGAACTGAAAAATATCCATGCCGAAATAGAAAGCGGCGACTTCCTCATCGAAGAGGGGGTGGAAGATGTACACTCGCAGGTCGAACTACTGCTTACCCGCAGACTGGGCGATGTAGGAAAGAAGATACACAGCGGTCGTTCACGCAATGATCAAGTGTTGGTCGATTTGAAACTATTTACCCGTGCGCAGATACGCAACATAGCCGAGTGTGTGGAAGAGCTCTTCCAGGTGCTCATCAACCAAAGCGAGAAATACAAAAACGTATTACTGCCCGGCTATACCCATTTGCAGATAGCTATGCCTTCTTCCTTCGGGTTGTGGTTTGGTGCTTACGCCGAGAGCCTTACCGACGATATGCTCTTCTTGCAAGCTGCCTATAAAATGTGTAATCGAAATCCGCTGGGTTCTGCTGCCGGTTACGGCTCTTCGTTTCCATTGAACCGCACCATGACTACCGAACTGTTGGGTTTTGACTCTATGAACTACAACGTGGTTTATGCGCAGATGGGTCGTGGGAAACTGGAACGTAACGTAGCCTTTGCTTTGGCAAGCATAGCAGGAACCATCTCTAAGCTTGCTTATGATGCCTGCCTGTTTAATAGCCAGAACTTCGGTTTTGTGAAACTACCCGACGAATGTACTACCGGTTCGAGCATCATGCCACATAAGAAGAATCCCGACGTATTTGAACTTACCCGTGCCAAGTGCAACAAGATACAAGCCCTGCCACAGCAGATAATGATGATTATCAATAACCTGCCGTCGGGCTATTTCCGCGATTTACAGATTATCAAGGAGGTCTTTATACCCGCTTTTCAAGAGCTGAAAGACTGTTTGCAGATGACTACCTACATCATGCAGGAAATTAACGTAAACGAACACATCTTGGACGATGACAAGTATTTGAGCATCTTCAGCGTAGAAGAAGTGAACCGCTTGGCGCGTGAAGGTATGCCGTTTCGCGACGCGTACAAAAAAGTGGGAATGGATATTGAAGCCGGAAACTTTGCGCACGATAAAACCGTGGATCATATGCACGAAGGAAGCATTGGTAACCTTTGCAACGAACACGTGCAACTGCTGATGCAAAACGTAATGGACGGCTTCGACTTTGAACGTGCACAAGCTGCCGAGAAGCGCTTGCTGGGCGAATAGCCTTGAACTTTCCTGTTGTTTACTAAATACTTTAAATCATGAATTACAAACCCTCCGAAACCCGCTACGACAATAAAATGTCCTATAAGTACTGCGGTAATAGTGGCTTGTTGCTTCCCCGTGTTTCTTTGGGGCTGTGGCATAACTTTGGCGATGTGGATGATTTCTCTGTGGCAACAGATATGATTCGCTATGCGTTCGACAATGGTATTACACACTTCGACCTGGCAAACAATTATGGTCCTCCTCCTGGTTCTGCTGAAACTAACTTCGGAAAAATATTGAAGAATAACTTTGCCGCATATCGCGACGAGATGATTATTGCTTCCAAAGCCGGACACGAAATGTGGCCCGGACCCTATGGCGACCGCAGTTCGCGCAAGAACCTCATGGCAAGCATCGACCAAAGCCTCAAACGTACCGGGCTGGAATATTTCGATATCTTCTATAGCCACCGCTACGATGGTATTACGCCTGTGGAGGAAACCATGCAGGCGCTTATCGATATCGTTCGCCAAGGCAAGGCGCTCTATGTGGGTATCTCTAAATATCCACGCCAGCAGGCACGCGTAGCCTACGAAATGCTGAAAGCTGCCGGTGTGCCTTGCCTGGTGTGTCAAGATAGATACAGTATGTTTACCCGTGCCGTGGAACAGGGGGTGTTGCAGCTTGCAGGTGAATATGGTTGTGGGTTTGTAGCTTTCTCGCCGTTGGCGCAGGGATTGCTGACCAATAAATACATAAATGGTATTCCTGAAGGCTCTCGTGCCGCACGTGCTACCGGCTTCCTGAAGAAAGAGCAGGTAACTGATGATAAAATCAGCGCGGCGATAAAATTGAACGAACTAGCAGGGCAGCGTGGACAAACACTTGCTGAGATGGCGTTGGCGTGGGTATTGCACAATGAATATGTTACTTCGGTTATTGTAGGTGCAAGCTCCGTGCAGCAGTTGAGTGATAATTTGGCTGCCTTGAACAAACTCGAATTCTCGTCCGAGGAATTGGCGGGAATAGAAGAAATTCTGGCTACGGTGCAGATGTAAGGGCAATATATTCTCGGTTTCATCGTATATTATAGTATGCGTAAACTTCTCCTTATAATATCTTTGTGTGCGTTTGTGGCTTCGTGTAGCGACAGCTACGACTCCAGTATTCCCAATGTGCGGATAAATTTTTCGTGTAGCCTGCTGCAATCTCCTTATTATAAGATACAAACACAAGGCATGTTTATTCCGGTGACGAAGGATAGCCACTACCTGCCGTTGGGCTATGGTGGACTCATCATTGGTCGCTCTATTTATGGCGATTATATAGCGTATGATGCCGCTTGCCCTGTAGAGGCAGACCGTAAAGTTTCGGTAACAGTCATTGAAGATGGCATTGGCAGAGCCACTTGTCCTAAGTGTGGTACCCGTTATAATCTGAGTGGTGGAGGGCATCCCGAAGAGGGTGGAGGCACCGAATACCTGAAAAGATATACCGTTTCTGTTAGTGGCACAACACTGAAAGTTACCAATTAATAGAACTTTCAATAAAAAAAGTTTTGTCAATAACCGAAAACCACTTATATTTGCATCCGCAATCGCGAAAGTAGCTCAGTTGGTAGAGCATAACCTTGCCAAGGTTAGGGTCGCGGGTTCGAATCCCGTCTTTCGCTCGTTTTTTTTGAAATAAGGATGCTCGGATGGTGGAATGGTAGACACGAAGGACTTAAAATCCTTTGGCCATAGCGGCTGTGCGGGTTCAAGTCCCGCTCCGAGTACGGAAGATGAAGATGAGCTCTATAAGTCAATGACTTATGGGGTTTTTCTGTTTTTAAGGAGTAGGGAAAAAACGCGCTTCCACCGCTTCTCTCTTGGCGAATAGATTGCTGCTATCTTACTCATATTCTTGATCTTCTCACTGAGTGCCATTTCGGTATGCAATATCTGGGGCATGGCTTTGTACTCGATTGGGAGTAGTAAAAGAGTGATAGTGTCGGCAAAGGATTTTCCCCAAAACACCTTGATGTCTTTCTTGGATATATACCCCTTTTTATAATAAAAAGCCAGCTTTTGATAAAATGACGAGATGTGTCTTCTTTTGAAGTGTAATTCGTTATCGCCATTTTTAACCGCTTCTACATATCTTTCTATATAGGTTTCGGGGTCAATGCCATAGAAATTCCATAGGTCGTACGTGCATTTGCCTAATTTCTCTTGGTCAAACTCATCTAATATCTCTTTGAATAATTGCTTTTTGAAGTTTCTTCTGTTCGAAGAAAGGCTGACAATAAACGAAACGATGGATAATAGGAACCCCGATAGTGCTAAATAGGGTGTTATGGTTTTAACGACTTCTAATGACGTATTCATAATAGCTCGTTTTAGATTAATATATTGCAAACATACAAAAAACATTATCAACGAGTTGTCTGTATGTTTCCCTTTTTAATCAGGAGTGGCGCGTATTACGATATTCGCTTGGCGTATTGCCCGTGTGCTGTTTGAACATGCGGTTGAAGTAAGATATGTTGTCGATGGAGAACTCCATGGCAATCTCTCTTACGGAGAGGTCGGTAGTAAGTAGTAGCAGTTGTGCCCGCTCCATTTTCTTGCCGTTGATGTATTTGAGTGGTGTGCACCCCACATCTTTTTTGAACAGACGTATCAAATGATCTTCGCTCAGACAAGAGGTATTTGCCAATTCGGCAAGGGTGATGCTCTTGTCGGTATGCGCTTGTATGTAGGCAAGGCATTTGTTGATGCGATCGTCGGTGTAAGCAGCTTTCAGTGTTGCCATCTGCAGGAAACAGGCGAGGAGTTGTAACAAGATGCCTTGCGTTTCGATAATGGAGTGCAGTGGCATACGTTTGTTTTCGGCGGCAAATTGCGAAAGTTTGGGCATATTGTCGTAAAGCACTGGGTCTATTTGTGGTAAATGACGATTAGGGTTGATGGTAAGTATACGAGAAAACAGACTGGTGGTGAGTACATCTGTCGCAGCTACTTCGAACGGAAAATTAAAACGGTCGAAGATGGAGCTTTTATTGGTGTTGCTTTCGTAGAAGTGGACGTAGTAAAGCGAGAAATGATCATCGCACGTATCATCGTGTCGGGTAAATGGCGGAATGAGATATAGGTTGCCGGGTCGTAGTGTGTACACCTTATTATATATGTGCACCTTGGCACTACCGCTCTCTACATAGTAAATACGGGCGAAAGGACTGTACACATCTTTCCAGTTCCAGTTGGCAAAGAGGTTAAGATGCCCCACATTGAGTAGCGTTGGGAGTAATGCCATATCGTTATTCTGTTACTCTTTCGTTTTGCAAACATAGTTAGTTTTTAGGCTGAAACAAAAGAAATACTTTATAAAGTGTCGAAAAAGTGCAACTCTTACGTCGGAATAATGCAATGGTTTGCGAAACCTAAATTCTATCTTTGACTCATTCATTATTAACCAATTATACAAAACGTATCATGAGCACCAAAAGATTTCAAGGCCAATGGCCAAAAATCGGCATTCGTCCGACAATCGATGGCAGACAGGGCGGCGTACGCGAGAGTCTGGAAGAAAAAACAATGGCACTGGCAAAGGCAGTTGCCGACCTCATTACCTCCAATCTGAAAAATGGTGATGGCACACCGGTGGAGTGTGTGATAGCCGACGGAACCATTGGTCGCGTAGCCGAGAGTGCTGCATGTGCCGCTAAGTTCGAACGCGAAGGTGTGGGTAGCTCCATTACCGTAACCTCTTGCTGGTGCTATGGTGCCGAAACTATGGATATGAACCCCCACTATCCTAAAGCTGTTTGGGGATTCAATGGTACAGAACGTCCCGGAGCTGTATATCTGGCTGCAGTATTGGCGGCACACGCACAAAAAGGTTTGCCGGCATTCGGTATCTACGGACACGATGTTCAAGACCTCTCCGATAATACCATCCCTGCCGATGCAGCAGAAAAGATACTTCGTTTTGCCCGTTCAGCACAAGCGGTAGCTGTTATGCGTGGTAAATCATACCTCTCTGTGGGTAGTGTGTCTATGGGTATTGCCGGTTCTATCGTAGACCCAAATTTCTTCCAGGAATATCTTGGTATGCGCAATGAGTCTATTGACTCTATCGAAATAATTCGCCGTATGGAGCAAAAAATCTATGACGAGGCAGAGTTTGAAAAAGCGATGGAATGGACAAAGAAATATTGCAAACCCAACGAAGGAACAGATTACAACCGTGCCGAGAAACAGAAAGCACGCGAAGAAAAAGATAAAGACTGGGAGTTTGTGGTGAAAATGACACTCATTATTCGCGACCTGATGCAAGGAAATCCCAAACTGTTAGAGAAAGGTTTTAAAGAAGAAGCCCTTGGACACAACGCTATTGCTGCAGGCTTCCAAGGACAACGCCAGTGGACGGATTTCATGCCCAATGGAGACTTCAGCGAAGCATTGCTCTGTACCTCATTCGACTGGAACGGTATTCGTCAAGCCTATGTTTTGGCAACCGAAAATGACGCTTGCAATGGAGTTGCTATGTTGTTCGGACATCTGCTGACCAACACCGCGCAAATCTTCTCGGACGTGCGTACTTATTGGAGCCCCGAAGCTGTGGAGCGTGTAACAGGCAAGAAACTTACCGGACAAGCAGCCAATGGTATTATCCACCTTATCAATTCGGGAGCAACTACGCTCGATGGTACCGGACAACAAACCAATGCTGCCGGTGAACCGGCCATGAAACCTTTCTGGGAAATCAGCGAAAAGGAAATGGAAGCATGCTTGGAAGCTACAACATGGTTCCCTGCCGACCGTGACTACTTCCGTGGAGGTGGCTTCTCGTCCAACTTCCTATCTAAAGGCGGTATGCCCGTAACCATGTCGCGTTTGAACTTGGTGAAAGGTTTAGGACCTGTGCTTCAGATTGCCGAAGGATGGACTTGTGACATCGACCCCGAAATACATCACATCCTGCACCACCGCACCGATAAAACATGGCCTACCACTTGGTTTGCCCCTCGTCTGGATCCAAAGAAAGATGCCTTCAAGGATGTTTATTCGGTTATGAACAACTGGGGTGCCAATCATGGTGCTATTAGCTACGGGCACATAGGCAAGGATTTAATAACGCTCGCTTCCATGTTGAGAATACCGGTGTGTATGCACAATGTTGAGGATTCCGAAATCTTCCGTCCTACCGCATGGAACGCGTTTGGAATGGATAAAGAAGGAGCCGATTATCGCGCATGCCAAACATATGGTGCTATTTACAAATAATTTTGTAACTTGCGCAACAATTGAACAAAAAGAGGGCGCTTCGATGGCGCCCTCATCTTTATAACCCATAAATACACACCATGAAAGACAACAAACACACATTGCTGCATTATAAAGGCGTGAGCTACGTGCTTCCCTTTATTTTAATTACTCTCTGCTTTGCCCTTTGGGGATTTGCCAACGATATTACTAACCCCATGGTGAAAGCTTTCTCCAAGATATTCCGTATGAGCGTAACCGACGGGGCACTGGTGCAAGTTGCTTTCTACGGCGGATATTTTGCTATGGCTTTTCCGGCAGCTATATTTATTCGTAAATACTCTTATAAAGCAGGCATCTTGCTTGGCTTGGGACTGTATGCCATTGGGGCGTTCCTCTTTTTTCCGGCGAAACTCACCGGAGAGTACTATCCATTCTTGTTGGCATACTTTATCCTTACCTGCGGATTGTCTTTTCTCGAAACAAGTGCCAATCCTTACATCCTTTCCATGGGCTCGCCCGAGACAGCTACCCGTCGTTTAAACCTGGCACAATCGTTTAACCCTATGGGTTCGCTACTGGGAATGTATGTGGCGATGAACTTTATTCAGGCGAGACTCAACCCTATGGAGTCGGCAGAGCGAGAAGCATTAACACCCGAAGCTTTCGAGACGGTAAAGAATGCGGAACTTACCACATTGGTTACTCCTTATTTAATGATTGGTTTGGTTATTGCCGCCATCTTCCTGATTATTCGTTTCACTAAAATGCCTAAAGGTAAAGACCAATCGCAGAATATAGACTTTGTTCCTACGCTCAAACGCATCTTCTCCTTGCCACGCTATCGCGAGGGTGTTATCGCGCAATTCTTCTATGTAGGTGCGCAGATTATGTGCTGGACATTCATTATTCAATATGGTACACGCTATTTCGTTTCCGAAGGTATGGGCGAGAAAGCTGCCGAAGTACTGTCTCAGCAGTACAACATCGTGGCGATGATTATTTTCTGTTGTAGCCGCTTTGTATGCACATTTTTGTTGCGCTACCTCAATGCAGGTAAGCTACTTATGGTGCTTGCAATAATGGCTACTTGTTTAACGGCAGGTGTTATAGGTTTTGAAAACATCTACGGTCTTTATTGCTTGGTGGGTGTGTCGGCGTGTATGTCGCTTATGTTCCCCACAATTTACGGTATAGCCCTCGAAGGTATGGGAGACGACGCTAAGTTTGGTGCGGCAGGTCTTATCATGGCTATCCTTGGTGGGTCGGTGCTCCCACCGCTGCAAGCAAGTATTATTGACCAAGGTATGATTGGTGGTTTCCATGCTGTGAATATATCGTTCGTATTGCCGCTTATTTGTTTTGTGGTAGTGGCGTGGTATGGCTATCGCACGTTTAAGAGTTACAAAATGTCCTGAAAATCCAGTGAGTTTTACTCCAAAACCCAGTGAGTCTTTCTAAAAGTTCTTTGACTTTTTAGAAAAGCTCACTGGGTTTTCTTTTCTTTTATTACCTTTGTTCAAGAATCCAAAAGCACAAAGTATGAAACCCTTATTAATAACTCTATTCGTCACTCTTATGCTTACATCATGCAATAAGAGCAAACATGAGGTTGCTCTCGAAAAAATCGATTCTCTTTTTACATCGCTCTACCCTGTCAATGAGCCAGGTGCGGCAGTTTTAATCTTAAAAGATAACAATGTTCTCTTCAGCAAAGGTTATGGTATAGCCGATATGGACGAGCAAACACCGATAAACGAGCAGACGTTTTTTAATATAGCCTCCGTTTCAAAACAGTTTTCTGCGGTTGCCATCCTTATGCTTGCCGAAGAAGAACGCCTCTCGCTCGATGATGCAGTCAGCAAATGGTTTCCCGAATTTACTTCTCCACTTTTGGAAAAGATTACGTTAAAGCATCTACTCACTCATACTTCGGGTATTCCTGATACGCGAGATCGTAGCGACCGTGATTTTGTGTTGTATTCTACTGATGTAGAATCTTATGCTTATATCGGTACGTTAGAGCAACTGAATTTTGAACCGGGCGCTTACTACGAATACATGAATCCTACTTATCAGCTGATGTACACCATTATAGAAAGGGCGTCGGGTATGCAGTTTGATGACTTTATGCAAGAGCGCATTTTTAAGGCTGCAGGAATGAACGAATCGACCTACTTTGAAGCCGGTAAAGAGATACCTCGAATGGCACATGGCTATGAGTTTGATAAAGACACGCTTCGTTGGGAAGAATACGATTATGGCGAGGAGTCATTCTTTGCTTCCAAAGCCGATGGAGGGATTTATACCTCTGTAAACGAATTTGTACTGTGGGAGAAAGCCCTGCGGAATAATATTCTCATCTCTGCCGAGACTACAGAAACTGCCCATGCACCGCAAATCATTGTTACAGATAGTCCATATAGTACCTATCAAAACCGTCCGTACACCTCGTATGGTTATGGTTGGTTCATCGAAGAGAAACCCGGCATGCCCAAGAAGGTATATCATACGGGCGACAATGGCGGTTTTCAAATCTACGCAGGCAGATTCCCCGAGAAAAATCTGTTATACCTCTTCTTTGCCAATCGCAGCGACAGGGACAGACAACAGATAGCAGAACAGCTCGATGCAATATTTCAATACGCAAGCTGGATTTAGTTGCATGACTAAAAGTGCATAAAAACACGACCGAAAGTGAATATTTTTGCTTGTTTCTGCATAATATTCAAAAATAAGGTATAATTTTGCAGCTTCTAAGGAATAATTATGCAACGATGAAGCAAAAAGCCAATAGACTGGAAGCAATCAAAATGCTTATATCCAGCAAAGAAATGAGTAATCAGGATGAATTGTTAAAAGAATTAGCCGCAGAAGGATTTAAGCTTACGCAAGCCACACTATCACGCGACTTGAAACAATTAAAGGTAGCCAAAGCTATTACGGCTACCGGCGAATACATTTATGTGTTGCCCAACAACATTATGTATCGACGATTTTTTGAAGAGAGCACCGGCGAACTACCCGTTAATAACGGATTTATTTCGCTGCGCTTCTCAAGGAATATTGCCGTAGTCAAGACCAAACCCGGATATGCCAGTATGATAGCCTTTGATATTGATAACCGCAATTATGCAGAAATATTAGGAACTGTAGCCGGAGACGACACAATTATATTAGTATTAGCAGAGAACCTGAGCCACGAAAGAGCCAGCGATTTATTATCGTTCATTATTCCGCCGAGGCTATATTAATCCTTTAAACATATTAGGAAGAGAACAAGCAATGGACAATCAAATAGATGTTATGGTTGCCGACGCATCGCATGAAATGTATGTCGACATTATTTTAGAAACAATCACCGCTGCCGCCAAGATAAGAGGAACAGGAATTGCCAAACGCACGCACGAGTACGTAGCTCAGAAAATGAAAGAGGGCAAAGCAATCATTGCGCTCGACGGTGAGGAGTTTGCCGGCTTTTGTTACATCGAAAGCTGGGGTAACAAACAGTACGTAGCCAATTCCGGGCTTATCGTGGTAGAGAAGTACCGTGGGCACGGACTTGCCAAACGCATTAAACAAGCCGCCTTTACGCTATCGCGTCTGCGGTGGCCCAATGCAAAGCTTTTTGGTTTGACAAGTGGCGGACCTGTGATGAAAATTAATACAGAACTGGGCTATGTGCCGGTTCCTTTTGTGGAGTTGACGGACGATGAATCCTTCTGGAAAGGATGCGAGGGCTGTTGCAACCATGATGTACTGGAACGCACAGGACGCAAGTATTGTATCTGTACCGCCATGCTATACGATCCCAAAAAGCATGAAAAGAAGCAGGCGAAGAAAGAAACAGATAAGGAAAAAGAAACAGAATAAGCAAATAATCATAGTTGGTGTCGGTTAATCGCACTAAAAACGTTAATTTTGACACTTAAAACACAATATAACAATGAAAAAGAAAGTAGTTTTAGCATTTAGTGGAGGTTTGGATACCTCTTTCTGTGCCATGTACTTGTCAAAAGACAAAGGGTTTGAAGTATATACAGCTATTGCCAACACCGGTGGATTTACTCCCGAAGAGCTAAAATCCATTGAAGAGAAAGCTTACAGGCTGGGTGCGGTAAAACATGCTACGTTGGACGTTACGCAAGATTACTACGAAAAGAGTATTAAATACATGGTATTTGGCAATGTGCTGCGCAATGGAACATATCCCATCTCGGTAAGCTCGGAGCGTATTTTTCAAGCTATTGCCATTGCCGATTATGCAAAAGAAATAGGAGCCGATGCTATTGCGCACGGTAGTACCGGAGCAGGCAACGATCAGGTGCGCTTTGACCTTACCTTCGAGGTGTTGGCACCGGGTATTGAAATAATTACGCCTACCCGTGATATGATTCTTACCCGCGAATATGAAATAAATTATCTGCGCGAACATGGCTATGAAGCCGACTTCACCAAAATGGAATACTCTATTAATAAAGGATTATGGGGAACCTCTATCGGTGGTAAAGAAACCTTGAACAGCGAACAAACCCTTCCCGAAGAGGCATATCCAAGCCAGGTAACCCAAACAGGTACCGAAGTCCTGAAGCTGGAATTCAAAGAAGGCGAGCTGTGTGCCGTGAACGGAGAAGCTTTTGCCGACAAGGTGAAAGCAATTAATAAAGTAGAGGAGATTGGAAATAAATATGGTATTGGTCGCGATATGCATGTGGGCGATACAATCATTGGGCTCAAAGGTCGTGTGGGCTTCGAAGCGGCAGGACCATTACTTATAATCAATGCACACAAAATGCTAGAGAAGCATACCCTGAGCAAATGGCAGCTTTACTGGAAAGACCAAGTGGCTACCTGGTATGGCATGTTCCTGCATGAAGCGCAATACCTTGAACCCGTAATGCGCGACATCGAAGCAATGCTCAGCAGTTCGCAGCGAAATGTAAACGGTACGGTAAGCATTATTCTTCGCCCATACAGTTATACACTGGTCGGTGTGGAATCTGATTTTGACTTGGTGAAAAACGACTTCGGCGAGTACGGAGAAATACAAAAAGGATGGACTTCGGAAGATGCGAAAGGCTTCACGAAGATTACTTCAACAGCATTGCGGATATTCTACGCTAACCAACGCAAAAACGGGAAATTATGATACGGGTCGGAATCATAGGTGGAGCGGGTTACACGGCAGGCGAATTGATTCGTTTGTTGGTTAATCATCCCGATGTGGAAATCACCTTTATTAATAGTAGCAGTAATGCCGGTAACAAAATAACCGATGTGCACGAAGGGCTTTATGGCGAGTGCGATCTTACCTTTACCGACGAGCTTCCTTTGCAAGATATCGACTTGCTCTATTTCTGTACTGCGCATGGCGATACTCGCAAGTTTATCGAAAGCCATGAGCTGCCTCAGGAGCTGAAGATTATTGACCTCTCTATGGACTATCGCATAGCGTCCGATGAGCATGAATTTGTGTATGGTCTACCCGAGTTGAATCGTCGTGCTACCTGCAAAGCCAGATACGTGGCTAACCCCGGTTGCTTTGCTACCGCTATTCAGTTGGCGTTGCTGCCATTGGCTAAGAACCTGTTGTTGAACAACGATATTTATGTGAATGCCATCACCGGAAGTACCGGGGCAGGAGTGAAGCCGGGTGCAACCTCTCACTTCAGTTGGAGAGACAACAACCTGAGTGTGTACAAAGCATTTGAGCATCAGCATATTCCTGAAATAGTGCAGTCGCTTAAACAGTTGCAAAATAGTTTCGATGTAGATATCAACTTCATTCCGTATCGTGGTAACTTCCCACGTGGAATATTCGCAACCATTGTGTTGAAATGTAAGGTAGAACTGAGCGAAATCAACCGTATGTTTGCCGAGTACTACGAGAAAGACTCGTTTGTACATATTATCGATAAAAACATTGACCTCAAACAGGTGGTAAACACCAATAAGTGTTTGCTTCATCTGGAGAAACATGGCGATAAACTCTTTATTATTTCCTGCATCGACAATCTGTTGAAAGGTGCATCCGGACAAGCTGTGCATAATATGAACTTGATGTTCAACCTCGAAGAGACTGTTGGGCTGAAATTAAAACCAAGCGCATTCTAACATGAATTTATTCGACGTATACCCACTATTCGATATAAATATCGTAAAAGGAGCAGGCTGCCATGTGTGGGATGAGAAAGGCACGCAATACCTCGACCTCTACGGAGGTCATGCGGTGATTTCTATCGGACACTCGCACCCTACGTATGTAAAGATGATCAGCGAACAGGTTGCCCGGTTGGGCTTTTACTCCAATTCGGTGGTTAACAAATTGCAGGAGGAGGTAGCTACCCGTTTAGGTAAAATGTGTGGCTATGACGATTACTCACTCTTCCTGATAAACTCGGGAGCCGAGGCAAATGAGAACGCTCTGAAACTTGCTTCCTTTCATAACGGACGTACACGTGTGGTTTCTTTCCGGAAATCTTTTCACGGACGTACCTCTTTGGCGGTAGAAGCAACCGACAACCCTAAGATAATTGCTCCTATCAATGCTAACGAACATGTTACTTACCTGCCTTGGAATGACATAGCCGCTATGCGTACAGAGCTTGCCAAAGGAGATGTTTGTGCCGTTATCATCGAAGGAATACAAGGTGTGGGTGGAATTCAAATACCAACCAACGAGTTTATGCAGGAGCTTCGCGAGGCATGTACCGCGCACGGCACTATCCTGATACTCGATGAAATACAAAGCGGATACGGACGAAGCGGAAAGTTCTTTGCACATCAATACGCGGGTATCAAAGCAGATATTATTACTGTAGCAAAAGGCATTGGTAATGGTTTCCCGCTGGGTGGCGTACTCATTAGTCCTTTGTTTACCCCAAGCTATGGTCTGTTGGGAACTACCTTTGGTGGCAATCATCTGGCTTGTGCAGCCGCACTTGCTGTGCTCGATGTTATTGAAAAGGAAAATCTGGTGGAGAATGCTACTACTGTTGGTGCGTTCTTGTTGGAAGAGCTTAGTAAGTTCCCACAAATAAAGAGTGTGCGTGGCAAAGGCTTAATGATTGGTTTAGAATTCGAACAACCCATCAAAGAAATTCGTAGCCGCCTGCTTTTCGAAGAAAAAGTATTTACCGGAGTTACCGGCACCCATGTAATTCGTTTGTTACCTCCGCTTTGTTTGAGTATGGCAGAGGCAGAGGAATTTTTAACCCGCTTGAAGAAAGTATTAATATGAAGATAGCCATTATAGGAGCCGGAAATATGGGTGGAGCCATTGCTCGTGGACTTGCCAAAGGTACACTGGTTGCCAGTGAAGATGTTTTCGTTGCCGACCCAAGTAAAGAGAGCCTGAACAAGCTCAAAGCATTTGACGACCGTATCAATGTAACCACCAATAATCAGGAAGCGGTAAATGGTGCGGATTGGGTAATGATAGCTGTAAAACCTTGGTTGGTAGAAGAGGTTATCAAAGGCCTTCAACTCAATATAGAGAAGCAGGTAATTATTTCGATAGCTGCAGGCGTTACGTTTTACAATATTGCCGACCTGATAGGAGATGACGCTACAATCTTTCGCTTATTGCCCAACACCGGCATCTCCGATAAGGCAAGTATGACGCTTATTGCCTCACGACTTGCTACTCAAGAACAAAATCAACTTATGTTGGACATCTTTAACGAGATGGGACTTGCTATGCTTATTCCCGAAAACCAAATGGGGGCAGCTACGGCATTAGCTTCCTGTGGCATTGCTTATGCGTTGAAATATATGCAAGCTGCTATGCAAGCCGGTGTCGAAATGGGTATTCCGCCTCAAAGTGCGATGAAAATGGTAGCACAATCCGTAAAAGGAGCTGCCGAGCTGATACTCAATAATGATACCCATCCTTCGGTAGAGATAGACAAAGTAACGACTCCGGGTGGCTATACCATCAAAGGGATAAATGAACTGGAACACGCGGGATTTACCTCGGCTATCATCAAAGCGATGAAAGTCTCGAATCCTACAACATAAAAACAATATACATGGAAGACCAAATCAAACAAATAGCCGAACGCTTGCGCGGACTGCGCGAAGTGCTGGAGCTCTCTGTAGAAGAGATAACCACCGAGTGTGGCATTGCCCACGATGAATACGTTAAAGCCGAAACGGGAGAACATGATATATCGGTGAGCATGCTTCAAACCATTGCCCGTAAGTACAACATCGCGTTGGATGCATTGATGTTTGGTGAAGAACCCAAAATGAGCACTTACTTTGTGACCCGCTCAGGCAAGGGAGTATCCATAGAACGTACGAAAGCATACAAATACCAGTCGCTTGCTTCGGGCTTTAGAAACCGCAACGCCGATCCTTTCATCGTAACTGTAGAACCCAAAGACGAAAGCATCCCGATGAATTACAACCACCACACCGGACAGGAGTTTAACTACGTGCTTGAGGGTAAACTACTACTCAGTATCAATGGTAAAGAACTTATCCTCAACGAAGGAGACAGCATCTTTTTCGACTCCAAGTACCCGCACGGCATGAAGGCACTCGACGGGCAGAAGGTGCGTTTCTTAGCAATCATCATGTAACATCACACAAACTCGATAACACGAAACCCAATGGTAGAACGTTTTTTAGAACAAACAACATTTACTTCGCAAGAAGATTTCAAGAATAATCTCCGGATAAAGGTACCTGCCAATTTCAACTTCGGCTACGATGTGGTTGATGCTTGGGCGGCAGAAGCACCCAACAAACAAGCGCTGTTGTGGACTAACGACCAGGATCAGTGCAAAACATTCAGCTTTGCAGAAATGAAGAAGTATACCGATATGACTGCTTCCTACTTTCAGAGCCTGGGTATAGGACACGGAGACATGGTAATGCTTGTCCTCAAGCGTCGTTATGAGTTTTGGTTTAGCATCATCGCGCTACATAAACTGGGTGCTGTGGTTATTCCGGCTACACATTTGCTGACCAAGAAAGACATTGTTTATCGCTGCAACGCTGCCGATATAAAGATGATTGTTGCCGCCGGAGAAGAGAACATTACCAAGCACATTGTAGATGCCATGCCCGATTCGCCCAGCGTGAAACGATTGGTGAGCATTGGTCCTGCCATTCCCGAAGGGTTTGAGGATTTTGCAAAAGGCATTGAAGAGGCTGCACCCTTTGTTCGTCCGCAAAAGGCGAATGATAACGACGATATATCGCTGATGTACTTTACTTCGGGCACCACAGGCGAGCCCAAGATGGTGGCACACGACTTTACCTATCCGTTGGGGCATATCACAACAGGAAGTTTCTGGCACAATTTGCATCAGGATAGCGTCCATCTTACCATTGCCGACACAGGTTGGGGCAAGGCGGTATGGGGCAAACTTTACGGACAATGGATTGCCGGTGCCACAGTGTTTGTATACGACCACGAGAAATTCAATCCGGGAGACATCCTGCAAAAGATACACGATTACCACATCACCTCGCTTTGTGCACCTCCCACGATATTCCGCTTTCTTATTCGCGAAGATCTGACGAAGTACGACCTCAGTTCGCTACAGTACTGCACCATTGCAGGCGAAGCGCTAAATCCAGCTGTGTTCGATAACTTCCTTAAACTTACAGGTATTAAGTTGATGGAAGGCTTTGGGCAAACAGAAACTACGCTAACCATTGCCACCTTCCCGTGGATGGAACCGAAACCCGGTAGCATGGGCATGCCCAATCCGCAATACGACATGGATTTGATTGACTATGAAGGCCGTTCGGTAGAGGCGGGCGAACAGGGAGAAATCGTTATCCGTACAGATAAGGGCAAACCTATTGGTCTGTTCAAGGAGTATTATCGCGATGAGAAACGCACGGAAGAAACCTGGCACGATGGTATTTATCATACCGGCGACGTAGCGTGGAGAGACGAAGACGGTTACTACTGGTTTGTAGGACGTACCGACGATGTTATTAAAAGCTCGGGTTATCGCATCGGGCCTTTTGAAGTAGAAAGCGCCCTTATGACGCATCCTGCCGTGGTAGAGTGTGCCATTACCGGAGTACCCGATGAAATTCGCGGGCAGATAGTAAAGGCTACCATCATCCTTGCCAAAGAATACAAAGAGCAGGCAGGACCTCAACTGGTGGAGGAACTCCAGAAGCATGTAAAGAAAGTAACCGCTCCCTACAAATATCCCAGAGTTATAGAGTTTGTGGAAGAGTTGCCGAAAACCATCAGTGGTAAGATACGCCGTGTGGAGATACGGCAGAATGACGAAAAATAATTCACCTTTTAAGGTTGGTTTTGCTGGTATAACAAAAATGCTTATAGCTCTCCACCGGGGAGCTATAAGTATTCCGCTTCTTCGTAGATATCTTCGCTTTCATCGCACACAACGAACAGGAAACCAGACAACAGTATCGTTGCTATATACCAGATCTTTTTCATACTCTTTCTGTAATTATTGACTGTTTAAGGAACAATAAAACATCCAAGAAAGTTCTGGGACGTTAATTATTTGCCTTCTTTTGCTGGAAAAATTGCAAACGGTCAATTATTACATCCTTTCTGTGTTTTATTGCATATTCCTTTTTTCTTCTTTTCGTATCATTGTACTACAAAACAACCCGTTATGAAACAATTAATAATAATTATTAGCGCTTTGTTCTTATTTACCTGCCACAGTTGCACTAACTCGGGTAAGGGAGAACCAACCAATCTCGATATCTATCTACTTATCGGGCAGTCTAATATGGCAGGGCGTGCACCCATTACAGATGTTGTGTGCGATACGCTGGAAGGTGTCTTTCTTTTTAGGAACGATTCAACGAATATTGTTTGGGAGAAAGCGACGAATCCATTAAACCGATACTCAACCATCGGAAAAAATATCCAAGTGCAGAAACTCGGACTGGGCTATTCCTTCGCTAAAAACATGGCAGAACCCAACAGCACCATCGGCTTAGTGGTTAATGCGCGCGGAGGAACTTCTGTCAAATCGTGGGGACCTGCACGAACCTACTATGATGAAGCTGTTAGAAGGGCAAAAGAAGCGATGAAATGGGGAAAACTGAAAGGAATTCTCTGGCATCAGGGAGAGACGGACGCTGCTTCGAGAGACTCTTATTTAGCTTATCTTCAGGCTATGATTAATTCTTTGCGTCAGGACTTGGGCAATGATTCGATACCCGTTGTCATAGGCGAGATATACCCCAAGACCACCAACGAACAACAGTTCAACAAACTGATACACGAAGTCCCTAAGCTCATACCCCATACCCGCGTGGTATCGGCAGACTCTACTGCTGCTTTTGATGGAGTGCATTTCGATACAGCGAGCCAACTGCTTCTGGGCGAACGTTATGCTAATGCTATGCGCGAATTACAAACAACACAATAAATAACCAACTAATAAAAATAAAAAATGAAGTACACTTATTATCTGGTATGCCTGCTATTGACATTCAGCATCACAGCAAACGGACAATCGTTCGAACGCGGCAGGTATAATTTTAACCCTGAATGGCGTCTGCAGGTAGGCGACGTGCCTAATGCTCAAGACCCACGCTACAATGACACCGCTTGGAAACAAGTAACCCTGCCTTATGCTTTCAACGAAGACGAGGCCTACAAACTCGACATCCACTCGCACTCGGACACTGTGATGTGGTATCGCAAAACATTCAAACTACCTGCATTGAAAACGAATAATAAAGTCTTTGTAGAGTTCGAAGGAATACGTCAGGCGGGCGATTTCTACCTCAACGGACATTACCTTGGTAAGCACGAAAATGGGGTTATGGCAGTAGGTTTCGACCTTACTCCGTATATAAAGAAAGGAGAGAATGTACTTGCCATCCGTATAGATAACAACTGGAAGTACCGCGAAGCGGCAACCAATAGTACCTATCAGTGGAACAATAATAACTTTAATGCCAACTACGGAGGTATTCCAAAGAATGTGTTCTTGCACATAACAAGCGATGTATATCAAACACTGCCATTATACAGCAACCTCAAAACAACAGGAGTCTATGTCTATGCAGCCGATATCAAAGTGCAAAGTCGCACGGCTGTTATCAATGCCGAGTCCGAAGTAAAGAACGATAGCCGCAAAGCGCGCAAGTTCCACTACGAGGTTTCTATAAGCGATAAAGACGGTGCAACGGTGAGCAACTTTGCAAGCGAACCCGTTACTATACAGCCCGGAGCAACCCAAAAGGTACATGCCGCCGCTCAGGTAAGCGATCTTAATTTCTGGAGCTGGGGATACGGCTACCTGTACGATGTAAAGACCAAACTTGTAGATGACAAAGGCAACGTATTCGACGAGGTAAACACCCGCACCGGATTCCGCAAAACACGCTTTGCAGAAGGAAAGGTATGGCTCAATGACCGGGTGTTGCAAATGAAAGGTTATGCGCAACGCACCAGCAATGAGTGGCCTGCCGTAGGATTGTCGGTTCCGGCTTGGCTAAGCGACTATTCCAACGACCTTATGGTGAAAAGCAACGCCAACCTTGTGCGTTGGATGCACGTTACTCCTTGGAAACAAGATGTGGAATCGTGCGACCGCGTAGGACTGATACAAGCAATGCCTGCAGGCGATGCCGAAAAAGATGCGAAAGGCAGACAGTGGGAGCAACGTGTGGAACTGATGCGCGATGCTATCATCTACAACCGCAATAACCCCAGCATCATATTCTATGAGTGTGGCAATGAATCTATCAGCCGCGAACACATGGTAGAGATGAAGGCTGTGCGCGACCTGTACGACCCTTATGGTGGACGTGCCATCGGTTCGCGCGAGATGCTCGACATTCGCGAAGCAGAATATGGAGGAGAGATGCTATATATAAACAAAAGTATGCATCACCCTATGTGGGCTACCGAGTATTGTCGCAACGAAGGCTTGCGCAAATATTGGGACGAATACAGTTTCCCCTTCCATAAAGAAGGAGCCGGACCACTCTACCGTAATGCCGACGCAAGTGCTTACAATCATAACCAAGACCAATTTGCCATTGAAATGGTGCGTCGCTGGTACGACTACTGGCAGGTGCGTCCGGGTATGGGCAAACGTGTAAGCTCGGGTGGTACGAAAATTATCTTCTCCGACTCCAATACCCATTATCGTGGCGAGGAAAACTACCGTCGAAGCGGTGTAACCGATGCTATGCGTATAGAGAAAGATGCTTACTATGCCCATCAGGTGATGTGGAATGGCTGGGTAGATACCGAAAAATATCAAATGCATATTGTTGGGCACTGGAATTACCCTGCCCGTACCGTGAAACCTGTGTATGTTGTTTCTAACGGAGAGGCAGTAGAGCTAATTCTCAATGGCGAATCCTTGGGTATGGGCGAGCGCGAGTACGATTTCCTCTTCACCTTTAATGATGTAGTGTTTAACCTTGGCACACTCGAAGCCATTAGCTACGACAAAAACGGAAACGAAATCAGTCGCGACAAACTGCAAAGTGTCGGCGAACCAACCGAACTGAAACTTACCCTTATGCAAAGTCCGCAAGGCTTCCATGCCGATGGCGCCGACTTGGCACTGGTGCAGTTTGAAGTGGTAGATAAAGATGGCCGTCGTTGTCCGCTGGATAACCGTAAGGTTTCCTTCACACTCGATGGCGAAGCCGAATGGAGAGGTGGTATCGCACAAGGTCCCGACAACTACATCCTTGCCACTACGCTGCCGGTGGAGTGTGGCATCAATCGCGCACTCATTCGCAGTACTACCACTGCTGGTAACATCACATTGACAGCCAAAGCCGAAGGGCTTCCCGCAGCGTCAATCACTTTAGAGTCGCTTCCGGTAGAAGTTACGGGCGGACTGAGCAGTTATCTCCCCGGTAGCACCTTACCCGGTGTGTTGGATAGAGGTGAAACACCTGCCACACCTTCTTACGAAGATCATAAAATAACTGTTTCCGTAACTTCGGCAACGGCAGGAAGCAACAGCGAAACCGTAGCCAACAGCTTCGACGACAACGAGCTCAGCGAATGGAGTAGTACCGGTAAGATAGAAAACGCGTGGATTACGTACAACCTCGAACGCTATGCTGTGGTAGACGAAATATCGCTTAAACTTACAGGTTGGCGTTCCAATAGCTACCCGATAGATATTTATGCCGGTGAAACATTAATATGGAGTGGCGAAACAGAGCGTAGTCTTGGCTATGTACACCTCAAAGTAAAACCCATACATGCGCACAGCATCACCATCCGTCTGAATAAAAGTGCTGAAGAAGAAGACTCCTTCGGACAGATAACAGAAGTGGAAGCAAAACATGCCAACGAATTGGATAGAGGCAGAAGCGCTAACAGGCTGCGTATTGTAGAGGTGGATTTTCTGGAAACATTAAATCAATAAAAGCATATTCATACATACATTCAAAAGCAAAAAAACAACACAAGTACAATAAAAATTAGTAATACTTAAGAAAAGATTAAATTGGGTAAAAGGGAGCGTTCGTGAGAATGTTCCCTTTTTTTCTTCCCTTAACACGTCACCTTTTCCCTTCTGATCTTCACGAAATATTCCGTAATTCCTTGCGGGCTTTTCTGTTTCTCGAACCCGTTGCGTTCCAGTAGTGCGGAAACTATCTGTTGGCTTTGTGGTGTTACAAATAGCTTGCCCAGCATCGTCAGTCGTGTGAGTATGGCAGAGGCTGGCAGCCAATGCGAGTCGTAATCATTGCACACTTGGGGCTTGGTGTAATGCACGTAGAAGAGTTCTTCTTCTGGCGGGGTAATGGTATAGATTTCGTTTTGTGCGTTGAGTTGTATTGTTTCTTCCTGGTTGTACCAGTAATGAAACCCCTTTTTCCACAGGGCGAAGGCTTGCGCGTAAATTCCTGCATGGTTTATGGGTGTGGTGTAATCTATCTTTAGTGCGGTTACGGTAGGAAATCGTCGGGTGCCTGTTCTGTCTTGCAAGAAATTCGATTCGTTGGTGCTGGCAATAATAGAGGCGCGACGAATGTACAGGCGGCTATCCGCGGCAAAGGCGCGGCGCTCGTTTACCGATTCTTGGGTAATCATGCGCTTGAGCTCTTCTATCTTTCCTTTTCGTAGACCTTCGAAATCGTCGAGGTTAATAATCAGGCAGTCGGTGAGGTATAGTGCGTGGTCTTTGTTGTCGGGGTTGAGCATACCGTTTCGGTAGTACGTAGCCAGTTGCGGTGGGAGCAGGTTGCGTATCCATGTGCTTTTGCCTTTGCCTTGTTCGCCTTGCAGGACAAGGGCAAGCTGATTGACCACACGCTCTTCGAGTGCGCAGGCTACCATTGCCACAAGCCAACGGCGCAGGCAATTTTCCCAAAACTCCTGAGAGGAGGTGGTAACTGTTGCGGCAAGGGTGGCAATGTGGTCGGTGGTTTCGTCCCATTGCGGGAGGTTCTGAAAATAATCTTCGAAAGGGTTGTACTCTTTGGCGTAGCTGGAGTTAATGATGCTGCGCACCACATGAGCGGCACAATTGATGCCTGCCCTGTTGAGCTCTACGAAAATGGAGTTGTACTCGCGTGCATCCATCAGTCTCCACTCTGCAGTGGGGTTATTCTCTCTGTACTCCACGCAACACCTCACGATGTTGTAGCGCACTTGGTAGTGCTGGTCGGCAAACTCCATGACACGCTGCGCTATTGGTTTCTTTTTTTCTTCCTCCTGTGCGTCGCTTTTAGAGGTATGTATGTAGGCTTTTCTTACGGGTATGAGCACATCCATGTCGTCGGCATGAAACTGCTGCAACACCAATTGTTCCACTTCTTCCAGCGGAAGTTTTTTGCGATAGCATTTGTTGCTCAGGCTAAAGAGAAAGGAGTCTCTGTCGCCCGGTTCGAAGGTATGGCTGCGACGTGTGGAGGTTATGCAGCTTGCAAATGTAGCGCGGGTATGAGCCGGCAGATGTTCGCACGAGCGTGTAGGATCTCCGGGCAGAAGGGTTTGGATGAGTTTGCTTTGCGAGCTTCTTTTGGGTATGGCAGGTGCGGGCACTATGCGTGTAGTGACTTGGGGCAGGGCTTGCAGTGCTGCTTTGTTGATGTAAATTTCGGGGTCGGAAGATAAAAAACAGAGCCTCCCTATGTCGCTTCCGCTAGTGTCTATCTCTGTATTCGTAAGTTCTTCGTAATACTTCAGGGCGTGGGTAAACTGTGTTTTGTGATAGCTTTCGAGTGCGCTGAAGCCAATTTCTTTTTTGTTGTGCAAGGTTTGTTCGCGTAGCTTGGTAGCAGCGGGTGTGGCGAGATATACGCCTACCTTCAGTCCGTCGCCCGATGGGCTTCGAAAGCAGAAGAGCGTTTGTGCTTCTTGCTCTATTGCAGTGCGGCAGTGCAGTAAAGCTTCGGGTGTGAGCTTATCAAAGTCGAGTACAATGATGTCGTTATAACCCGTGATGTGTTGCGCCAGTCGCTTCTCTGCATATGTGGCGGAGAAGGTGACGGGCGGTAGCTGTTTTTTGGTGCGACCGGCGGTTTCTGTTTCACCCTTGCGAAGTGCTAAACGTAGGCGATTTATAGTCTTGCTGTATAGTTCGTCTTCAATCTCCTTCAGTACATCTAGTGTTTTCTGATTTTGTTTATGCTTTGTAAAGCCTTGAAATAGTGATATGTCCATAAAAAGTTATTAATTATTTAGTTCGTATTTCTGTTATCGGCTACAAAGGTACATCGTGTTGGTCGCTCCGAAAAAACCAATTTTTATGACCTTTTATTTGCGCTTTCTTTGTAGTCGTCAATTGCCTCCATAAGCATCTCTTGCAGGTCTCTGCGCGACATTTCTTTGTTCTTATTCCTTTTTTGCGGCAAGAAGTACGCTGCGCGGATATGTTCTATCAAATCGCTTATATTGTTGTTCTCTCCGTAATAGAATTCTTTCTCTATCCAGCCCTTTATAAATTTTGCTATAAACGTCCTGGGCTCCTCTGTGGGGCGGCAACGGCTGATGATTTGTTGCATTTGGCGTGCCATTAATTGCAGCTTCTTAGAGCTGATTTTTGCTTCAATTTTTACATCTGTTTCTTTTACTGAAATCTCTAATTTGAGTCCTTTTTTAGTCATATATTTAATGTTTTTTTGTGCTTAACAACTTGTTAAGCTGTGTTAATAAAAAGAGAGATTTGTATTAATTGGGGGCAAAAGTGTGTTTTTCGAGACTACTTACCCCCTTGTGTGTGTTTATGTGGTGGGTGGGGCACCACCCTATATTACACACACAACTCGCATATAGGTTTAGAATATATAAAAAACACTTTCTGCCGACACAAAAATATCACTGCATCTGGCATTAAAACTCACTGCATTTTTATATAAAGTGACTGGTTTTAGTGGGCAAACTCACTGATTATTTGCATGTTAGCTATGGTTCTCCCAGATATTTCACGATTAGTTCTACTTCCCGGGGTGTAAATTTTCGCGCGTACTTGTTATAGCCTACCCTATCAAGTTCTTGCATAAGTTGCGCATTTCTTCGCATCCAACGATAGAGGGTACGCAGGGCATTCCTTATGCAATCGTGTGGGCTATAGAGCCGCGCAAGCTCTTCTTTGGCGTAGGTGCGAATAGTGAACAGACCTTCGGTTAAGACTGCTTCAAGTTGTTGATTTTTAGCATGTTTCATGCATTAAAGATACACAAAAAAGGGGAGATGAGCAAGAGAAATGGTTCTTAGTTTTTGGACAGGGGGAGGATATTAGTGAGTTTTTAGCCACCCCAAGAGTTTGGCTAAAGCCAAGATTAAACTATCTCAGCCATCCGGCAATTGATGGCTGGTGTTTGGTTATATATTTATCACTGTGTCTCCTTGAGTAAGAGCGGTAACATTGATGGTTGGTAAAATGAACTGATTAAAGATTGTGTTTTCTGTTTTTGCATGAAGAATACCTCTCAGTGTTCCTGTGGCAAGCATGAGCAGATGGTCTGTAAAACCTTTAGGGAACACAATCGACTGGCTCTCTTTTTGAATATATTCTTTCCACTGTGTGGGTTGTACCGAAAAATAACACGCGACTTTTAATTGAAGAAAAGGGTTGCCTGCTTGAATGAACGCAACTTCGGGTATACACGCAATTTCGCATTCTTCTAACGACTTAATAGCAAATTCGCCATTAATTTCTAAATCAACATTGGCCTCGTTGGTATATAATTCTTTATTCATCATAAACTCTAATGTTTGAATTCCGATGAGTGCAAATGATATGTTGGCAGTTGTTCTACTCATAACCTTGAACTTTTTTTTGTGAAGAGTTATAATCTAAATATCTTGCTTTAACATAAGGTTCCTTAAGACTAAAAAGCTGTACGGAATGTTCGTCTTCATTTTTAACTTGTTGTGTCTCGTAGTAGCTTGCCAATAATGGGATATGCAATGTGTCTTGCAACTTCACCTGTGTTTCTAACGTGAAGTTTTCTTTTCCCTTTACCAATTTGTTCACGTATTGAGGGCTGACGTTCATTTTCTCGGCCAAATCTTTCTGCGAAAGACCTTGCTCTTTCAAAGCCTTTAGCACTTTGATTGCGATTTTCTTAGACTCGCGCAACCACGGTTTGTTTTCTTCTCGAAAACGAATACCTTCTTGCGTTTCGCTGTTGGCAGGAGAAACGAGTGTTAGGAATTTTTCTTTTTGTTTCATGATGTTTTAACCTCCAATAATTTCAAAAAACGAATCATTATCAAAAACACCTTCCGACTGCAGATAGTTTTTGCATTGCTCTAATTTCTGTAACTCTTTGTTTGTATCGGGGTGCTCTTGCATCGTACGGGTTGTTTTAATAGCTCCGCCGGTAATGACGTAGCAGTTTGTATCTATACGAATGGCATAAAGCCTTAATAGCTTACATCTCTTTTTTTGAAGAGATAGTATCTTGGGTTGGTATTCTTGATTATATAAAGGTTGAAAGCAATTGTCAATAACAGAATCATTATCTCTGTATGATAGCAATATTTCTTCCAATACTTCTGCATCCGAAAAAACTTGTTCCACAAATTTATCGATTGAGTAACCCATTTGTTCTAATAAGAGTTCGTTTTTCTGCGCAAAATCAAATACATATTCTGGGTCATTCCACATTTCGAATAGTCGTTCGTATTCATCCAAACGCTCGACCTCGTAATGGAACGAGTATAATTTCTCTGCAAATATAGGAATAATTTTCATTAAATCAACTTATAAGTTTATTTTGCATCTTCCTAAAAACACCTTTTGTGAGGAATGTGCGTCTGCAAAGTTAGTGTATTTGATCGTTTTTTCTTATTCCTTTCTTTAATAAATAACCCTATCTCACCCTAACTCACCCTAACTCACCTTAACTCACCTTAACTCACCAATCGCCCCTTGCCCTTGTTGTATCTTTGTAACAGGAATTCCAACAACTATTATTTATTAATCAAAAACAACAAATTAAGTATGTCTGTACCTTACAAAAAAGTAGCAAGAGAGAACCCGCAGAACCGCGCACTACCGCCTAAGTATTACCCCCGATTGATGACGTTGGGACAACGCGTAGACTTAGACAGCATTGCCCACAGCATGGAGAAAGCCAGTTCGCTGACGTTGGGAGATATTCAGAGTGTGCTGACCAACTTTGTGAGTGCCATGCGCACGGCGCTCTACAACGGTCATGCGGTGAACATTAAGGATTTTGGAATATTCAAGCTGTCGGCACGTACCACAGGTGCCGAAGAGAAGAAGGATTGTGGTGTGGAAAACATCAAGAGTGTACGCATTAATTTCTTAGCCTCTGCCACCGTAAAACCCAATCTGGGAGCTACCCGCGTAGGCGATAAGATTGATTTCTACGATGCCGAAGCAGCTATCCTTGGCAAAGCATCTGCCGATGGCGAAGGAGGCTCTACCGATCCCGACAATGGTGGTGGCGATGATAATGGTGGATTTACAGACCCAACAACGTAATGACTCATGAAGCTGTTCTTGGATAAATTTTTGGAAGTGGTAGCCTTAGTGCTACCCTTTCTCAGGAAGAAAGATGCTAAACAGGTAAAGGAGTTTAGCGAGTTGGTGAGCGGGCAGTACGAGTTTTTGGTAACCCAATTGGAACGGGTGCTGAAGGACTATTTTGAACTGAGCGACCGGGTCAAGGAGATGCACACCGAAATATTCGGCTTGCGAAAGGAGTTGAGTGAAGCAATGAAAGAACGCTGCACGGAAAGTACCTGTGCGCAGCGCAAGTAGATTTTATGGTTAATATCATGCGAAAAATAAATTTAATCGTTCTCCATTGCTCCGCTACGCGGGAGGACAAGGACTTTACCGAACAAGACCTTGAGCAATGCCACCTTCAGCGTGGCTTCAAAACTACGGGCTATCATTTTTACATCCGCAAAAACGGAAAGATAATTTCTACACGCCCCATAGAAGAGGTAGGAGCTCATGCCAAAGGATACAACGCGCACAGCATCGGCATCTGCTACGAAGGCGGACTAAGTAGCGACGGCAAAGCTAAAGATACACGCACGGAGTGGCAAAAACATTCTTTGAGGGTATTGCTGAAAACGTTGTTGCTGGATTATCCCGGAAGCCGTGTATGCGGACATCGGGATTTAAGTGCGAAAGAATGCCCTTGTTTTATTCAAATATAGTTCCTACATTTGCGCAGAGTTTTGGTGGTATCTTGCTTCATCCGAAGTGAAATACTGAAAAGGGAATCAGGTGTAAGTCCTGAACAGTCTCGCTGCTGTAAGTTCCGAAACGGTTTATGCAAATCCTCAACGCCACTGGATAAGTTCCGGGAAGGCTGCATAAATGGAACAAGTCAGAAAACCTGCCAAACAGTTTGAGTAAAGCTTTCGAGGTTTAAAGTCTTTTACTATACCGTTTAATGAAAAAGAAAACGTATCTAAATGTAATGTATCTATACGTGTGGGCGATGTTGTTGTTCATGCCCTTAGTATTGTGTGCACAGCAAAGAGCAGACACCACACGCACGCATCAACTGCCCGAGATTGTAATCTCTGAGCGTTATCAAACCCGCGAAGTGATGGCAACTGCACCCGTGCAGACTTTCGGCAAGGAGAAACTCAGTAGCTTGGGGGTGTTGCAAGTGTCGGATGCGGTGAAACATTTCGCAGGAGTTACCGTAAAGGATTATGGTGGCATCGGTGGACTAAAAACCGTTTCTTTGCGTAGCCTCGGAGCAGAGCACACGGCGGTGAGTTATGATGGTGTTACCCTCAATGATACACAAACGGGACAGGTGGATATCGGTCGCTTCTCGCTCGATAATGTAGACAAACTTACCCTCTCTAACGGACAGAGCGATCAGATATTTCAATCGGCACGTATGTTTGCTTCTGCCGGAGTGCTGAATATACAAACCCTTACACCCCAATTTGAAAAAGAGAAACGCACCAACCTGAGCACTTCCCTCAAAAGCGGTTCGTGGGGGTTGCTTAATCCGTCGTTGCTCTTGGAACAACAAATAGGGGAGAAGTGGGCACTTGCCCTCAATGCCGAATGGATGCAAGCCGATGGACAATATCCCTACACCATGCACTACGGAGGCGAAAAGGATAGCACCTCGCGCGAGAAACGTAAAAACACCGAAGTGCGTACGCTACGCGCGGAGGCGGGGCTGTTTGGCAACTTCTCGGATACGCAGCAATGGCGGCTCAAGGTTTATTACTACCAAGCCTCGCGCGGATTGCCGGGTGCCACAACACTCTATTACGACTATGCCTCGCAACACCTGTGGGATAAGAATATATTTGCGCAAAGCCAATACAAAAAAGAGTTCAGCCGAAAGTGGGTATTTCAATCGTCTGCCAAGTGGAGTTGGAACTATCAACGTTACCTGGATCCGGACTACAAAAGCTCAACCGGAAAAACAGAGAACAGGTATTATCAACAGGAATACTACCTTTCGGCCGCTCTTTTGTATCGCGCACTCAATAACCTATCGTTTGCACTATCGAGCGATGGGAGTATTCAAACATTGAATGCCAACCAACCAAGTTTTGCCGAACCCGACAGGTATTCGTGGCTTACTGCCGTAGCGGGTAAATATGTAAACGAATGGATCACTGCTTCGGCTTCGCTGCTTGCCACAGTGGTAAACGAACGGACAAAAGATGATGCCAATGCTGCGAACTATCGTAGGCTGACTCCCTATGCCAGTGTTTCGGTT
The DNA here is from genome assembly GCF_010501015.1 of Bacteroides sp. 214. Classification (GTDB taxonomy): domain Bacteria; phylum Bacteroidota; class Bacteroidia; order Bacteroidales; family Bacteroidaceae; genus Bacteroides. The sequence continues at coordinate 243,711 of NZ_QVML01000006.1, forward strand.
AAACCCTTTGCCACAGAAGAGTTGCGCATACGGGCTTTCTACAAAAATATCTTCCGACTGCCCACCTTCAACGATTTGTACTACAACGAAGTAGGCAACAACACCCTCTCCCCCGAGAAGATAACGCAATATAATCTTGGCTTGGCGTATGCAAGAGAGATAAATGGTTTCGTCCCCTATGTGTCGCTCACGGTAGATGCCTATTGCAATAAGGTGGAAGATAAAATCATGGCAATACCCACGAAGAATATCTTTGTGTGGAGCATGGTAAATCTGGGTGAAGTGGAGATAAAAGGACTCGATGCTACGGCTACCATTACACTGCAACCGTGGAAGGACATCAGACTGAGCCTGTCGGGAAACTATACGTACCAACGAGCATTGGATGTAACCGACCCCGACGGGAAGACCTATAACCAACAGATAGCGTACACACCACGCGTGTCGGGCTCAGGACAGATGTCGCTCGAAATGCCGTGGATTAATCTTTCGTACTCTTTTGTACATGCGGGCAAACGTTATGTGTTGGGACAAAACCTGCCGGAAAACAGATTGAACAGCTATACAGACCACAGTATAGCTGCCAATCGCGATTTTCGTATAAAGAAACTAAAGACCAACCTGCGTGTGGAAGTACTCAATCTGCTGGATGAGAATTATGAAATCGTGCGTAACTTTCCTATGCCGGGACGTTCCGTTCGTGCCACTTTCAAAGTAATCTATTGATACACATACATATATGAAGAAGCTGTTGTACATACCGTTGTTCCTTTTCCTTGCGCTGCTTGGCAGTTGCGATGATATGGAAGACTATAATCCGGCTCCCGATGAGAATGAAACGGATATAACCGAGATAGGCACGGCAGAGATGTACATCCTCTCCGAAGGATTGTTCAATCTCAACAATAGCGCGCTGGCACGCTACACCTTCAAGAACAACCAACTCGTGCCCAGCTATTTCCTTCGTATCAATCAACGCGGACTGGGCGACACAGCAAACGATATGGCACTGTATGGCTCCAAACTTTACGTTGTCGTCAATGTGTCCAGCCAGTTGGAAGTGATTGATTTCCCCACTGGAAAGACTCTGAAACGCATCCCTGTTTTAACCGCTAACGGTAGTTCGCGACAACCACGTAATATCGCCTTTCATAAAGAGAAAGCATACCTCTGCTCGTTCGACGGTACGGTAGCAAGGATAGATACAGCTTCGCTTGCCATAGAGGAATATGTTACCGTAGGACGCAACCCCGACGACCTATGTGTGCAAAACGCTAAGCTCTATGTTTCCAATTCGGGTGGGTTAGACCAACCCCATTACGACAACACCGTTTCGGTAATAGATATAGCCACTTTCAAAGAGCTGAAGAAGATAACCGTAGGGAACAATCCGGGGAAGATAGCAGCAGATGATTATGGCAATGTTTTTGTCAGTGTACGTGGTGACCTCACTTCGGAAAGCTCTTCTTTGGTACAAATTGATAGTAAGACAGACGAAGTACTCCGCACCATCCACGAACCGGTATTGGACTTTGCCATAGACAATGAACGAATGTATCTGTACAGCTACAATCATCATACGAAATCATCTGCTTTTAAGGTGTACGATCTGCTAAAGGAAACCATTATCCAACACAACTTTATTCAGGATGGTACCCAAATAACTACCCCCTATGCCATAACAGTAAACCCTTATAGTGGTAATGTTTACATGACCGATGCATACGATTATAAGGTAAGGGGAGATGTGCTTTGTTTCGATCAGCAAGGAGTGTTGCAGTTCCGTTTGAACAATGTGGGGATTAATCCTAATGCCATAGTTTTTAGCGATATAGCCTCCAAAAGCGTGATTGACGACGATGAGAAAGACCCGGATGCTCCTTCGGCATTTGCCAGCAAAGTGTTGGCATATGTTCCTGCACCGGGACAGTTTATGAATACAACCGCAAGTGCTTATCGTGCAGGATATACGGAAAAAGAGGTATTAGCCTATGCCACAGAACAAGTAAAGAACCGTTCGCTGATTTCGCTGGGTGCGTATGGTGGTTATATAATACTTGGTTTTGATCAAACCATTCCTAATGTTGTAGGTGCCTACGACTTCAAAATCTATGCAAATGCCAATTACAACAGTAGTATAACCGGTGCAAAAGCAGGAAGCTCGGAGCCCGGTATTGTACTCGTTTCTAAAGACAGCAACGGCAATGGATTACCCGATGATGAGTGGTACGAGCTGGCGGGTAGCGAATATCATTCGGACAAGGTCATTCAAAACTACGAAATTACTTACTATCGTCCTTCCGGTGTGCTGACAGATGTGCGCTGGACAGACAATCAGGGAGGTGAAGGAGTTATTCCACGAAACACTTATCATACCACCAACGATTATTATCCCGCTTGGGTTACTCAAGACCAACTAACGTTCGTTGGCAGTCGCCTACCCAACAATGGAGTGCAAGCGGCAGATGGAAGCGATAGCTGGCTGCAATACCAGTTCCCTTGGGGCTATGCCGACAATCATCCCAACAATAGTGAGTACGCGCAGTTTAAGATTGATTGGGCGGTAGATAGTGCAGGCAATGCAGTGATGCTCGATGGAGTAGACTTTGTGAAAATCTACACCGCCGTGAATCAGGTTTGTGGATGGATGGGCGAAAACTCTACCGAAGTATCAACCATAGAAAACTTACATTTTAATAATAATACTAACAATTAAAAAACAATCATGAAAAAGTTATCTTTTATTTTCTTCGTGTTATCTTTTGTCTTCGTTGGCTGTAGCGACGATGATGAAGCGCAATTCATTTCTAACTTTGAGGGTAAACTCGCCGAAAAGAATACCGAGTATTACTCATCCCTCGATGTAACCAGTGGATCGGAAACATTCCAGGACAACGATGGACTCTTTACCTTCAATCATGTGTTCAACTGGTATGGTGGTGTTTACTACTTCTCGGCATTTACCTATATGAACCGCACCGACAACACGGAAGACACCAGTACAACAGCGGTTCCGCAAAGAGGTAAAAAAGGTAGTACCTATCTATGCGCCTTTACCAGCGAGTGGACAATGGCAAGTTTTACCATCAACAACCCCAACGCCTACACACTGAAGGGTGCGTACGTTACCAACAATACGTGGGCATACAATGCCATGACCACGGATAAAATCTCTGGAACAACTCCATTTACCAAAGGCGACTGGTTTAAGCTAACAGCTACAGGATACACCAGTACCGGGACAGAAACCGGCACCGCCGAAATCTACCTGGCAAACTATACCAAAGATAGCAGCAAGCCTGTCGATAAATGGATATGGTTTGATATGACCTCATTGAACGACCCCGTTAAGGTAACATTCTTGCTCTCTTCTTCCGACAATGGCGACCATGGCATGAACACCCCTGCTTACTTCTGTATGGACAATATAGTGCTTGAGGAAAAACAAAACTAAATTTCCTCGGATACCTCCTCAAAGAAGAATCCTCTGAACCACATGGTTTGGGGGATTTTTTGTGCTTTAACTACCAAACTTGTAGAAACCAGTAAAACATCTTATATTTGTGTTCAATAAAGATTTTGAATATGCGCAAACAAACATATTACAAGGTAGGCGATCATACATTTTGTATTTCAGCTCTCGATTGTGTAGACATAGTTACGCTGCTGCCTTCCTTGCAGCCGTTTGAACAACAAGATTCCTCCGATTCTCTTTTTACACTATCGCTGTCTGAGCTACCGCTACTTACCTTGGATGGTGCCACAGAACTAACTCGCTTTGAGTGGGAAGGAGCCGAATGTGTCATTAACACCACAGTAAACAACCAATACGAAATTATCATTTATCCCCATGGTGATTCGGCATTGCAACGAAAGATGCATATCAATAAGGAGATGGATTATGCCAAAGTAGAGCTTCTGCATAACGCAACAGATAGTTTTGCCTTGAACAACTTCCTGATGATGCTGTATGCTTTTGTAACTGCCTTGCATGGCACATTGATGTTTCATGCTTCGGTTATCCGCCACTGTGGACAGGGATATCTGTTTCTTGGTAAAAGCGGTACGGGCAAGAGCACACATAGTCGTTTGTGGCTGGAACATATTGAAGGTGCCGAGTTGCTGAATGACGATAATCCGATAGTACGCTATTTCCCGGATGGACGTGTTACGGTGTACGGATCGCCATGGAGTGGAAAGACACCTTGTTACCGAAATGAAAGCGTACCGGTAGGAGCGTTTGTTCGCCTGCATCAGGCACCGGAAAATAAAATAACCAGAGAGAGACCTGCACGCGCCTTTGCTTCTTTACTGCCGTCTTGTTCTTGTTTGCGACAGAACGAGGAACAGTATAATCATATCTGCAATACGATTACAGCTGTAGCATCGACCATACCGGTATATGATTTGGAATGCCGACCGGACGAAGAGGCTGCTAATTTATGTTTCACTACTGTAACCCAGGGTTAGTTCCTGTTTTTTTAATGGAAAAGACCCGGACGAAAGCTATAGCAAACGAAGTATTGCTGAAAGAAACAGCCATGTTGATTGCAGAGGGACATACAGTGACCCATCTTGTAAGAGGAAACAGCATGAACCCTTTTATGGTGGACCGACGCGACAAGGTAGTCCTTTCGCCTTTTACCGAAGAAGAACTACTACCGGGTGTAGTGGTGCTGGCACGCGATGATATGGACAGATTGGTATTGCATCGCATTATTTGCCGGAAAGGGAACAACCTTACGCTTATGGGTGATGGGAATGTAGTCGGTACGGAAGAAACCTCTACCGACCGGGTATTAGGAGTCGTGACAACAGTTATTCGTAAAGGGAAGAAATACAGTTGCAACGGAAAGGTGTGGCGTAGATACTCCGTGATCTGGGTAAATACACTACCTTTGAGAAGAATTGTACTGGGAGTGTGGAGAAGAATAGCACTTTAAGAACAAGAGAAAATCATAAAATATAATAACTTCATCATATTTAACTACTTATGAAAATAAAATCAGGATTTAACCTTCGTCAGATTGGCGATGAATATATTATAGTAGCATCTGGAGCTGAAAACGTTGATTTTACACATGTTATCAGCCTCAATGAATCGGCAGCACGCCTGTGGAAAGAGGTAGATGGTAAGGAATTTACAGAAAGAGATCTTGCCAAGTTACTGCTGGATTGGTATGAAATAGACGAAGAAACAGCCCGGAAAGATTCGGAAACCTTGGCTAAAGATTGGCTTGATGCCGGGATTGTTGGTGACAACACACCGAAGCAAGGCTAATGAAATTAAGGGAACCGATGTCACTAAATCAATTCTTTGAACTGCTGCGCTCTGGTTTGTGGGAAAAGCCGGCGGATATTTCTTTATTCGAAGAAAAAGAAACGAACTGGCAGACGATATACGAACTAGCAAAACGTCAGGCGCTACTCGGTGTGGTATTCGATGGAATAGAAACACTCCCTTCGGAACTTCGCCCGCCACGCCCGCTATATATGCAGTGGTGTGCCCGCGTAGCTCAGATAGAAACAGCCAATGAACATCTAAATGAACTGACCGGAGAGCTCTTTGCCGAGTACAAGAAAGCCGGACTTAGCCCTGTACTGTTGAAAGGACAAGGTGTAGCCACTTATTATCCTAACCCCAAGCATCGGCAGTGCGGAGATATTGATATATATGTCGGGAAAAAACAATATGAGCAGGCCAAACAGATTATGGAAGCGCTGGGTGCGGTACCCGAAGATGAAGAGTACGTTAAACACGCAGGCTTCGAATATAAAAATGTTGAAATAGAGGTGCATCGCATAGCAGCTATGTTATTCAACCCTGCCGCTAACCGCAAACTGAATCGCTTTATTGAAAAATGGTTATCCGGACAGCCATATCTGGTCATGATAGAGGGCAACAGCATTCCTGCTCCTGCTCCTACGTTCAATGCTGTTTATCTATTTATACATGCTTTCAATCATTTCTTAAACAGTGGGATAGGCTTGCGTCAACTCTGTGATTGGGCACGACTGATAAAAACCGGATTCAATGAGATTGACCGTGCGGAAGTAACGATGCTGTTATCTTCTATGAAACTACTGAAAGCCGCTGGGGCCTTTGCCTACATTGCCACTACTTATTTAGGACTGGATTCACACGATGTTCCTTTCCCTATTAAAAGCAATAAAGAAGATGGTGAGAAACTTCTTGCCGACATCCTGATAGTCGGTAACTTTGGACAATATGATACTCGTGTAATACCTCGTCCAAAAAGCTATTGGGGTGGGAAGTGGCATACCTTTGCGCGGGCAGCCAAAAGGTGTAGAGAATTCGCACAGTATGCGCCAACCGAAGCGTTTTGGTATCCGTTCATTCTGATTAGGGACTCTTCCGCAGGTCAATGGGAACTTTTAAATAAGAAATTAAAACGATAATACCATAGCCTTATGCCGCGCATCCCTTCATTTTTACATATCGGTTCGTTACGACGCCAGTCTAAATGGCTTTGGCAGGTCTCTGCAGGACAACGTAAGCGGATAGCCATTACTTGTTTTACCGGTATTGCAGGAGTCGCGTTTTCGTTAGGCTTCATTTGGACATCGAAACAGGTAATAGATATAGCCACAGGCATCGTAGAAGGGAATTTATGGGAAATGGCGGCGGTGACTGTTATACTGCTCATTCTGCAACTCTCGTGTAATGTTCTGGAATCCTGGCTCAATAGTCGCATGCAGGTGGAAGGAGGTAATGCCCTGCGCCACCGATTATTTGCCCGCCTGCTCCAAAGCCGATGGAATGAGCTGGAACGGTTTCATACGGGTGATGTTATTAACCGGGTAGAACAAGATACGAATGCTATAATTGCTTTGCTTACGGGAACCATCCCGGCATTTATTACTACTAGTATTCAGCTATTGGCATCTTTCGTGTTCTTTTGCATGTTAGATAAGGCATTGCCTTGGCTGTTGATTGGTATCCTTCCGATATTTATGTTCGCTAGTCGCTTCTACATCCGCCGGATGCGCAAATACACGCGTGAGATACGTCACAGTGATAGCCGCATACAGTCCGTCATTCAGGAAAGTTTGCAAAACCGAACGGTAATCAAAACTCTTGAGCAGGGCGACCGTCACTTGGAGAAGCTGGATGATTTGCAGCAGACGCTACGTACACAGGTGTTCGACCGGACAAAGTTTTCTTTGTTTTCTCGTAGTATGGTGGCGCTGGCATTTTCGGGTGGTTACCTCATCGCTTTTCTATGGGGAGCTGTACGTTTAAGTCATGGCAGTATGACTTTTGGAACAATGACTGCCTTTCTACAATTGGTAAGCAAGCTCCAACGCCCTGCGCTTGATGTAGTCAGAATGATTCCGGCTTTTATCAATGCACTCACTGCTATAGAACGGTTAATGGAACTAGAGGCGCTTCCTGCCGAAGAGAGTGGCGATAAAATATGTTTCGATGAAACACCTGGTCTTACACTTCAGGATATTGCTTTCCGCTATAAGCAAGAGGATAAACCTATATTTGAACATTTCTCGTTGAATTTCCCGGCAGGTAGTCAAACGGCTATTATGGGCGAAACCGGTAAAGGAAAAACAACGCTTGTCAGGCTTTTGCTTGCACTTGCCATTCCGCAATCAGGTACTATCCGACTGAAAAATGGGGAGCAGGAAGCAGACGTTTCGCCCCTCACCCGCTGTAACTTTATCTATGTACCTCAAGGAAACACACTGTTCAGCGGCACCATTCGTGATAATTTGTTGATGGGAAAGCCCGAAGCTACGGAGGAAGAGATGAAAGAAGCTTTACGCGTGGCTGTTGCCGACTATGTTTTCCATTTGCCCGAAGGTATGGATACAATTCTTAATGAACAAGGCGGAGGACTATCTGAGGGACAGGCACAGCGCATATCCATTGCCCGTGCTTTATTACGTCCGGGAAGCATTTATCTATTCGATGAAGCAACTTCAGCACTTGATCCTGAAACGGAAAAACAACTGGCAGAAAATCTAAAAACATACGGGCAGGGCAAAACCATTATCTTTGTTACCCACCATCCTGCGCTGGCTGAAGCATGCGATCAGACCTATTATCTGTAACGAACAAGACTGTTTCAAAAAACCTTCGAACTAAGCGTTAATCTGTTCTCTGTATTCTTTGGGATTTCTATGGGTTATTGCGTAAAACTGCTTGATGAAATAAGGGATATTATTATAGCCCGATTCATAAGCCACCTGAGATACTGTAAGATTGGAGTAGGAGAGTAGTTTACAAGCATGTTCAATTCTGATTTCTGCAAGACACTGAAAGATACTTTTGTCTGTTTTTTGTTTAAAAGAACGACAAAGTGCCGATGGGTTTTGATTTACATAGTCGGCAACTTCTTTTAATGTAATCTTATCTTTAAAATGATTAAACAGATAGGCATACACCTTATTGATAGGTTCGTTTACCTCATTTACGATATTAGAACTATTATATGCTGTATCAGAAAGCAACTTCGTTCTTTTACATTGCGAAAGTTTCTCTAAGATACGAAGTAAATGGATTAGCCGTGCGGTGAATTCCAGCCCATTTATTTCCTGAATCATTTGCTTTATCTCAACATAAAGATCTTTGTCATAAAACCGTATTCCATACTGGCTCTTATATAGCAACTCATAGATTTCTCGGTAATCGGGAAGACTCTCCATATTTAAAGGAAGAATTTCAGGTAGAAATTGTAAAGTATCTCCTCCGCTTATTTCAGTCTCCGGCGAATCTTTTAACTTGGTGTTGCACAAATGAAGATGAGGCACATTGCTACCTATCAGGGCTAAATCGCCTTTTTTGTAATCGGCAATACCTTCTCCTACAAACTGTTTTCCACTACCTTGGTTAAAAACCATTATCTCAAACTCTGGGTGTTTATGGCGCGGCAATACAAACTGCGGGTATGGAACATGGCTACACAAGGTAGTCATGTTGTGGATGATTTTTCGTTCTAAAATGGCCATACTTTTATATTTATTCACTGCAAATATAGAAAAGTATACTGCAAATAAAATAGAATTGAATTAGAAATAGTTTCTCTAACTTTGTCAAACACTAATTGGATATAATTCTGGACGCTAGTTTTATGTTGAGCTCCTTTGCTTTTATTAATAATATAAACTCAAAATCAGAAAAAGATGGAATACAGAAAATTAAATGGGTCAGGGTTATTTGTCCCTACATTAACGTTAGGTACTGGTACATTTGGTGGAACAAATGGTTTTGAAGGTTGGGGAAATACAGATGTAGCAGAAGCAACCAGAATGGTCGATATTTGTCTGGATGCCGGACTGAATATGTTCGACACGGCGGATATTTATTCAATCGGTTATTCCGAAGAAATACTAGGAAAAGCAATCAGCGGGAAACGAAATCAATTGCTTATCTCAACAAAAGCAACTTTCCCTATGAGTAAGAATCGGAATGATATGGGAAGTTCACGCTGGCATATAGTCAATGCCTGTGAAGCTAGCTTAAGACGGTTGAATACCGACCATATAGACCTGTATTATATGCACGGATTTGATGGGAACACTCCGGTCGAAGAAACGTTGCGCGCTTTGGATGATTTAGTAAGTAGCGGTAAAATTCGTTATATAGGATGCTCTAATTTCTCGGGCTGGCATCTGATGAAATCACTTTCGATATCTGAGAAGTATGGATGGAACCGATATGTTGCCCATCAAGTGTATTACTCTTTACTCAATCGTGAATTTGAATGGGAGTTAATGTCACTGGGGCTTGACCAACAAGTCGGTACATTTGTTTGGAGTCCTTTGGCGGCCGGAAGATTGGGCGGGCGTTATCGTAGAAATAATCCGATACCTAAAGATGGAAGGGTAGCTCGTGGTGGGGCTCCGGTTCCTGAGAAAGTGGTTTCGTACGACAGATTGTACGATATGATGGATGTGCTTGACGAAATCGCAAGCGAGGTAGGAAAGACTGTAGCTCAGGTAGCGTTGAACTGGTTGCTGCAACGTCCTACCATATCCAGTCTGGTAATCGGAGCGAGCAATGAAGAACAACTGAAACAAAATTTAGGTGCTGTTGGCTGGAATCTGACAGAAGAACAAATCAAGCGTCTTGATGAAGTCAGTAAAACACCTAAAAGCTATCCATATTGGCATCAGGATGAAAAGCCGTGGTTGAACTCACAGATATTTATTTAATTGAGTTTTATACAGCAAAGATATAATGCCTATTTTGGATATGGTTGTCCAAAATAGGCATCTTTCTCCCTTCTCCTTTACAACGGCTTCACCGGAATGTAGATATCAACGATGAATTTATGCTCAGGATGCTCACTATAGTCATTATGATTCTGCTAACAACTCTATATAATTGCCTTCGGGATCTAACACCGCACTCTCATAATAACCATCGCCGGTAATGCGTGGTTCACTCGCAATGGTGTAGCCATCTCTCCGGAAATGCTCGGTTAAGTTATTGACAGTTTCTTTTCCTCCAGCCGTGAGGGCAATATGCGCCAATCCTTTAAGCATATAACGCAGTTTGTCATTTTCGGCAACATCCGGACGGTTCATCAGCTCAATACGTGCTCCGCCTTCATTAAAAGTCAGGAAGTAAGAGGTGTATTTCTTTGTTGGATTGACATATTTATCGTTGCAACTAACATCAAAGTATTTGAGGTAAAACTCTTTCATTCGTTCAATATCGTCCACCCAAACGGCTATGTGTTCTATTTTCATATCTTTTTATTCGTTATTTAATAATTAGGATGTTATTCAGATTAAAAATCGCCTGTCAGAAACTGATAACTTTCTTCTATTGCCTCCGGTGTATCGGCTTCCAAAGCATACAAAACCTCACGACAGAACTCTATGGGCGACGTTCCGGGAGCGGTAACGATTTTTCCGTCTCTTGCTGCTTTTTCATTGTGTTTTTGTTTAATGATTTCTCTGCTATGATATATGCTTTACGATACTTACACAAAGAAAAGAACTAAATTTTGAAGGACAAAATATCTAATAGCTCTTCGTAGCTAATTTTTTGACTTATTTTTGTCGTAAAATGCAGTCAAAATGAAGAGAAATGCAGTCAGAATTGAAGTAAAAATCAGTCAGAAATTACAACAGTTTAAAGCTCTGATTTCAAATGCTTATGGTATTCACCCCTCGGATGTTTATAGCATTTTTTGCTATCAATAGTATTTCTCAATCCCACCGAATCCGGTTATCATTTTATTCTCTTTCGTTTTACCTATAAAGTTGTTTAATCGCTTTTCGAACTCTTCGGGACGTTTTCTGGCGGCTTCAATATATGCAATCCGGATACGTTTATAGGCATTGGAAAAGAGTTGATAGTTTTTCCATGCTGTTTTATCTTCTTTCAGTCTGTCGATGATATCATTTGGAAAAACAAAAGGGGCAGATAAGACATTCCGTATTTTATCTTCAAACTGTGGGTGTATCATTTTGTTTTCCAGCAACCAGTGGAGTCTTTCTTTATTGGCTTGCGAGTAGGTGCTTTTAGGATTTCTGGGAGTAAAACGTTGAATCCGATGTTCTGCGTCAAGTGGTTTTATTGTGCTGTCAATCCACTCGAAGCAAAGGGCTTCTTCAACAGCATCGTTGTAGGTGATGCTTTTCTTGCCCGATGATTTCTGAGGAAACACAAACCAAACTTCGTTGGCTGCCTCAAAATTGTCAGTCAGCCACTCCCGCCAATCTTTTCTGTCTTCAAAGTATTTTATTTCCGCTGACGATTGCAATTGGTTGTTGGTGGTGTTCATCATTCTACCAGTTCGAAATCATGTTTTTCAAACTCATTTCCGTTGATTATAACAGTTACCTGATGAAGTCCGGGGTGAAGTTTTCGGGTAGTCACTACCTTGAAAGAGTGTTTCCGGGTGATACGTGTAGTTGAATTTGCGGCGTAGTCTTTCTCACTGATTTTGCAGACTTTCTTCGATAACGTACCATTAGCTTTTTGGTAGTACAAACCGTATTCAAGTCTTATTTTGGCTTTCTTATTGCTATTATTTAATAGGTTGAAACTAAACTCCAATGAGTTGCCGACTTTCACTTCGGGTGTTGCAATTTGAAAGTCCTCAATAGTTATGTGTTTCGTAGAACCTAAACCGAATAGCTCCATCACTTCCGGATTGCCTTGTTTGAGGAGTGTCCGACAGCCGTGTTTAATAATCCAATCCACTTCTTCCGACTCTCCTTGCCATCTTTTTACCAAATCAATCACCACTTCGGGGTTGTCTTTGGCTATGTCATTCAGGTTGTTGGCAACACTAAGTCGCACAAATCGTGCAGGGTCATTTTTGAGGTTTTCCAGTATGGGAATGATGGGAGCGGGGTTTGCCTTTAGACTTGGTATGGCCATTGCCCAAGGCAGACGCGGGCGGCAACCTTCGGATGCAAGCCGTCTTACTCCCCAATGTTCGTGCTTTGACCAAGCCAGCATTTGTGCCATCATTGCATCAGGGTATTTAACAATAAATGGATGGGTTACAAATTCGCAGCTTGTGAACTGGGTAATTCTCTCTATGGCTTTAACAGAGGTTTCGTAATCGTCCAGCCCATATTGTTCTATGTAACTATCGAGAATTCCTCCATACTCCAATAGTAAACCAAATTTCGTGTCGTCTATCTTGGAACAATGCGGATACCGGGGTTCTATACAATCCAACAGTTCAAGTATTTTGGCAATTGCATCTTTGTAATCTGCCGGCAAGAACCTTTTGAGGACTGTTGCAATGTGTGCGGTACGCTGTTTGAGTTCTCTGTTTTCCCATTCCTTATCCATTACCTGAGACACAAATGCGTGGGCATCTAAGTTGGGAATAACGAGCTTTAAGTCTTTCGTGAGTAGGTCGAGAAACTGCTCGTTGTACATGTTTTTGAAGGGTTCTGCCATGGCTGTAGTTTTATTTCTGGCAAATATAGTGATTTTAAGGAGAAAGGAGAAGTGCATCCCTTCTCCTTAATTTCAATAATAGACTTATATTGCAAGCCCAAGTTCTTTGGCCGATTTAAGATAGTCTTGTCCTTTGGCGTTTATTTCGCCTTTGTCATAAACTTCGGGAACGAGTAATTGCCCACGGTCTTCCGAAGTTAAGTAGGAAACTATCTTTTCGTATGTTTTGGTCATGCCTTCAAAGTCGGTGAGATCTGATGTTCCTCCACAGGCCAGCAAAACAGTTTCTTTTATTTTTAGAGGCTCAGGGCTTGAGATGAAGGAGTAAAGTCGGTCAATAACGCTCTTTATCTGTGCCGGAAAAGAAAAATAGTATAGTGGCGAACTAAATACCAGCGTATCAGCTTGTGCTATCAGAGGAGCTACTTCTTCAAAATCATCTTTTACTGCACACGCTGTTCCACGGGTAAAGCATTTGTCGCAGGCTATACAACCTTTTACTTTCTTCCGGCCGCTATCGAAGCGATCGACTATGTGCCCTGCCTGTAAGGCTCCTTCGATAAAGGCTTCTGCCAATAAATCACTATTGCCGTTTTTTCTTGGGCTTCCTGTAATGACTAAAATTCTTTTCTTATTCATAAGATTTATCTTTGATAGTTTGTTTGATGCAAAATTCAGGTGTGTCTCTTCAGATCATTCGCACATTCTTATCAATATGCTGATATTCGTTTACATTAAAACGTACGGCTTCTTCCGGCGTATCTACAACCGTCCATATCAATGCATGTCCGGGGTGCATGAATTGCTCCTCTATAGCTCGCTTCAACATTTCAATTAACGGATCAAAATAGCTGTTCGTATTTAGTATTATAACCGGACCTTCATAGAGGCCTAATTGCCGCCACGTAATAATTTCAAGTAGTTCTTCCAATGTTCCGCATCCTCCGGGTAAGGCAATAACTGCATCTGCCATATTTGCCATGGTCTGCTTCCGTTCGTGCATAGTGTCTACCTCTATCAGTTCGCTTAAACCCGAATGCCCCCATCTGTTTTCCATCATAAAACGTGGTATCACTCCCGTAACACTACCCCCGGCTTTCAATGCTGCATCAGATATATTACGCATCAGGCCGATAGTTCCGCCTCCGTTTACGACACGGATTCCTCGTTCTCCCAATAACCTACCTAACTTTTCCGCTGCTTCAACATATACGGGACTAATCTTTGTGCTTGACGAACAATATACACATACGGATTGAATTGTTTTTTTCTCAGTCATTCTTTTTTCTTTTGGTGCAAAATTAAGGCATATCTTTTCAATGAAATTTGCTGTATGGTTCAAAGTTTTGTTCTATTCAGTCCAATTTGATTGGTTGGCGACAATCGGTTGGTGATTGACCGTAATATTCTTTGAATATGCGCGAGAAATGGGATATGTTTTCAAAGCCTATGGAATAGCCTATTTCATTGACAGGTATTGCGGTGTTCTGAATCATTTCCCTAGCCTTCTCCAATCGTTTCTCTTTTATCCACCGGGCAGGCGGCATATTGTATAGTAACTGAAAGTCGCGTTTGAAACTGGAAAGACTTCGTCCGGAAAGATAGGCCAGTTCGGGCAGGGTAACGGGTGTAGCGTAGTATTGTTCTACTACTTTCCGGATATCCATACGTGCCGGTTGCCTGAATTGAAGCAACTGGATGAACATATTTTTATTGGATAGAGATATGTCATACAACAGTTCCATTATTTTGAGACGGAGCAGTCCGGGATCTACCGATGTGGGGCATTTAAAGTAAGGGTCGAGAGAGCGACCAAAGGCAATCAAACAGTCATCCATTGGGTAGACAGATGTTTTTATTTCTTCTTCTGTGCGGGGAATCTTTACGTTTGCCATGGTGAGAAACTCTTTTATTAGGTCGTCTTTCAGGCAGAACATAATGCATTCGGATATATTGTCATTGTCCGGGTCGCCGGTTTTTTCATACTTCACCGAGGTGGCCTTCTTTAATAAAATCATTTCATTCTTATTCACCGTATACGTCTGTTTGCCGTGGTGCATAATAAACTGTCCCTCAAGCACAAGGAATAAGAGATGTTCTTCGAGAAACATGGTTCCCGTTCCGTTTAACGTATGAACACAGGATTCGATAACGGAGCAGCCGTCTAATAATAGCGTACTTTGGCAGGCGGCATCATTGATTAACGCAGTGGGAACTTTTACATATTTCTTCATACTTTGCAGAGAATTGATTTATGTAGGCAAAGATAGATGATTTTATTCGCGATTAATGTTCTTTTCGGTTCATGTTGTTTTTCTTTTTGGCTCTTAGCTGCATTATTCCAAAGACAATGGATTGTTTTCCAGATATTCCGATTGTATTCTTTTGGGGAGCTTTTTTAGTACTTCTTTTATTGAATGGCGAATCCAATGTTTTACGGTTTCGTCGTTCATGTCGCCATTAAGCGTGATACTATTCCAGAATTTCTTGTTAAAATGCCAGGCGGGTTCTACACTATGATAGCGTTCCCGTAAATCGATGGCTTCAGAAGGGTCACATTTTACGGTTATCTTCAATACTGGGTCGTTTAATGGGATTATGGCAAACCATTTATCGAATATCTTGAAAATAAGATATTCATCTTCAAACGGCATGTATTCGACTGCCTCTTTCAGCGAAAGGCAATAGTCTCGAAGTTCTTCTATATTCATCTCGGTGTTGTTGTAGTAAAGAGTATGTTGATTTTTGAGATAAAGATACTGATTATTGCTATTTCATTTTCATTAGTTTTGCCTAAATTCGCATTATCAATCAGGGTTTATATCCATAAAACAGAAAATATGCTTCCCTTTAACGTTCAGATAGAAGAACTAAAGAAAGACGAATATGAGAAAGTTGCGGCTATGTTGACGGATGCTTTCGAGTCGAATCCCGCTTATGCTTTAATCTTTGCGCGGAAAGACAAATTGCGGGAAGGATTATTGTGGCTATTCAAAACGAATTTGTTTTTGATAAATCGGCGGATGCCTGTTACGAAAGTTGTGAGAGAGAAAGGAACCGGCAAAATTATAGGTGTATTCAGTCTACTTCCTCCCGGTGGGGTTAAACCTAAACTAGGTGATTACTTCAAGATTGGTTTACCAGGGTTTATTTCTAAGTTTGGTTTCCGGACTTTGCATAAAATGTTAGGAATGGATTCTTATAATAAAGAACTCCTTACGAATGCTATTGGAATAAATGAGTATTACTATTTGTCGATGGTTGCCATAAAAGAAGAGTATCGGGGGACGGGTATTGGCTCATTTATGATTTCACACTGTTTGGATGAATTGAGGTCGATAGAAAGAGATTGTAATATTGTGGGACTGACAACCCAATTGCCAGAGAATGTTACTTTTTATTCCCGGCTAGGATTCGAGAAACTGGATGAAGGGGAAGTACGGTTTAAGCAGGATTGTTATTATAATTATAATATGAGGTTGGATTTATAGGGTCAACGTAAAAAGTTGAGGAGTCACTTTATGTTTTTTATCTTTGCCTAAAAAAGATATTATGCAAAAAGATGGTTATAGTTTGTTGTTACCTTTTGGTGCCAGTGATTACTTTGATGTTGTTGATGTAAAAGAATCTCTTTGTGAGTTAACCATATATTTAGAAGAGAAGAACTTGGTTCCTGAAGAATACCACTCCGTAAAAATTCATAGTAAAGGTTTTTATGAACCTATTGTTTTACAGGACTTCCCCTTGCGCGGTCGCAAAGTATACTTAAACGTTCGTCGCCGTCGTTGGTATTTGGTAGAGAGTGGTGAGTATGTTCATCGTAATTGGTCTTTGGTTGCTTCCGGTACTCGTATGACGCAAGAATTTGCGTCTTTTTTAAAAGAGCTATATCGATAAGCTTCCTGTTAGCTGTAAGTTGATTGGTGAACTTTTTGGTGTGGATGGTGAGTTGCTTGAGCGTCAATATAGAGATCACCTAAGTGATTACAAACAGTGGGACCAACGGATCCATGCTGCCCGATGGGTACTTTTCGAGAAAAATATAGGAGCTTATGTGGGTATGGATGAAGTTGCTTTATCCCGCGGAGAGTTATATACGATATTAATTAACAAAGAAGCTCATGGTAAAAAAGGTAGTATCATTGCTATCATAGAAGGCACAGATGCAGAAACCGTATCAAAGGTATTGCTTAAACTATCCCGTCGCCGTCGTTTTCAGGTCAGGGAGATTACCCTTGACATGGCACCTAATATGGCTAAAATAGCCAAAGTCTGTTTTCCTGCCGCCAAACAGGTTATAGATAGATTTCATGTTCAGAAACTGGCTTACGATGCAGTACAAGAGATGAGAATCAAAGAGAGATGGAAAGCAATCGATCAGGAAACGATAGAAATGACACATGCTAAAGCTTGTGGTAAGAGTTATCAAGCTACCCTCTTTGAAAATGGAGATACAAGAAAACAACTATTAGCAAGAAGTAGGTATTTGCTCTTCAAAAAAGAAACAGCATGGACAAACTCACAATGCCAAAGAGCACGAATACTCTTTAGGGAATACCCACACATCAGGAAAGCATACTACCTGGCTATGAATCTGGGGCTGATCTATCACCAATGCAAGTTTAAGGATATAGCACTAACAAGATTGGCAAGGTGGTATGATCAAGTAGATAAATCAGGGTTCCTATCATTTGCAACGGTAGCAAGAACCATTGAAGCACACTATCTAAAAATAATAAACTACTTTGAAAGAAGAGCAACCAATGCAGCGTCAGAATCTTTCAATGCAAAAATAAAGGCATTTAGAGCACAGTTCAGAGGAGTAAGGGAAAGGGAATTCTTTATATACAGGCTGACAAATATTTATGCATAAAAATAA
>NZ_QVML01000070.1 GCF_010501015.1 Bacteroides sp. 214
CTTAACCAAAACGCTCTCGGATTCAGTAACAAAATCAACCTCCTTCACGTTTACTTCGTTCATCACCAGTGATTTTATCGCTTCGATATGGACGGCGTGGTACTCGATACAGAATCGCAATATTCTGTCTTCTGGGATAAGACCGGGCGCGAAGCAGTGTTGAAGCTGGGCATCTCGCAGATTAGTGGTGGCTCACATACTACAGTAGGAGGTTATCAGGTGGATACGTGGTGTAACAAAGAAATCGTACAGCGAACTGTGGTCGGCACGAATACCTGCCAATGCCACGAACTTATCGTTC
>NZ_QVML01000071.1 GCF_010501015.1 Bacteroides sp. 214
GCTTACTTCAATATCGAAGGGCGCGTCGTCGTCGGTTTCTATCTCCATGGGGAAGGAGAAGGTGTGTCGCTCTCCGGTAGCAATGCCATCTCTACTACACGTTATAAAGTAAACGGTGTGGAATATCAACAAGAGGCTTATCAGCAGGTAAAGACCGACCTTGCCAGCTTGCATGCCGACATTGCTTTAGTAAAAGCCAACATCGACCTTACCGAACTCATTCTCCGCGAGAATAACATGACTGTTAAACTTGATGAGTTTGACAAGGAAATGCAAATGCAAAAGGAACGCGCGCGCAA
>NZ_QVML01000072.1 GCF_010501015.1 Bacteroides sp. 214
AACAAAACAAATACTAACATATGAATACAAAACCAATTTACGCATTACTACTGTGCATATTGGCATCTTGCCAGTCTTCTCGTACAACCGATATAAAGAATATAGACCAAGAGTTGGTACTGTGGAATGGTTTGGTGGATAGCCGCTTTACTAAAATGGTGGAATGGGTATAGCGCTTGTTATGACTTCACCAACCCCGAAGCTTCTGCACATTTTATTGCCCTATTGAAAAACATGTAGAATGGTTAAGCCAAAGCAGAGTTGTATCAATAAAATACTTAGTTGATTTCCAGTACATT
>NZ_QVML01000073.1 GCF_010501015.1 Bacteroides sp. 214
TCATCGGCTTGCTTTAGAAACAGCTTCGCCCAATCAATAACATCGGTGGTTGTTACTTTTTTCATGGTTTATTCTCTATTTAAGGTATTGCTGACCGAAATTCGCGATCTCTTAAAAGAGAAAAAATAGCTCTTTATTAGCGCCCTTATGGAAAAGTGCTAAAAAGAACCCACTCTACGACATCCCCGACGTACGTCGCCAATGGGATAACTTCACGATATCACTTCGCGAAAGGTTTCAGCAAACCTATAGAGAAGGAGTTTCCAGAACTGCGAAAAGAGCCAATCCAAAGAAAATTC
>NZ_QVML01000074.1 GCF_010501015.1 Bacteroides sp. 214
AGAAATACTACGATGCCAAAGAAGGTGCTAAAGATAAATACCCGGATTTTTCTGTGAACAAAGAGTATCCCCAAGTAAAAGAAGCAGGTAGCAACTGGGACGAAGCAAAATGGATAGAAGAGACCCAATGGAACAAAGTTGTATTGATTCCGGTTGTTGATAACCAAGCCGATTTCTATTTCCTTGCACCGGGTAAGTATTGCGCCCGCCTAGTTGTTGACAATTCTGCCATATTCCCATCCAAAGGAGAAATGCGCAAGCTGGTACAAAGCGGAGGAGTTTCGTTAAACAAAGAAAAG
>NZ_QVML01000075.1 GCF_010501015.1 Bacteroides sp. 214
AACGGTGCTATACCTCCATCGTGGACCGACAAATCACGATTGGGAATCACTTTATCTACATCTACCTGATTACGAGCGATGGCGCCCGTCGGTTGGGTAAGAAAATACCGCTAACACCAGAGGAGGTGGAGGCTTTGCGATAAAAAAATCGAAGGAAAACGAGTTAAAGAAACCCGCCCAAACAGACAGTTCAAGACTCTGCTTTTGCAGGAAACGCCCTTATACGTACGTTCCCAACGACGCGAGCATCGGTGATGTAGATGGAGACGGACAATACGAAATTATATTGAAATGGGATC
>NZ_QVML01000007.1:0-69744 GCF_010501015.1 Bacteroides sp. 214
ACTGCGTAATAGTGGGAGAGTAGGTAGTCGCCGTTTTTTAAGTTTCCCGTCCGGTTCTTCGATTGATAGAAGAAACAGGGCGGGAAACTTGTTTATATATAGGTGTGTATCCAGACTTTGGATTCTGTCTTAATATTTGTTCTAATTTTCTGTATCTTACTTTCGTTTTTCTATTTTCAGCCCCATTTTATTCCATTTTTATAAAACTTTCCTAAAGAAAGTGTCTTTTTCTTGATTGGTTTCCTTAAATAAACATTGATTTTGTACATTTGAACAAACTTCTTGTAAGGAAACATCAATAATAAAATAATATAAACTTCTAAATCCTCCAGTGTATGGAAAATAAGATTCAAGAGCTGACAGATAAAGTATTTCGTGAAGGTGTAGAAAAAGGAAATGAAGAAGCACAGCGATTAATAGAAAAAGCGCAAGAAGACGCTAAGAAAATCGTTGATGCTGCTAAAAAAGAGGCTACGTCTATCTTGGAAAATGCAGAAAAAAAGTCGAAAGAGTTCAAAGAAAATACTCAATCGGAATTGGGACTGTTTGCGAAGCAATCGGTAAATGCGTTAAAGACAGAAGTTGCAAACTTGTTGACGAATGAAGTTGTTTCTACTTCGGTAAAGAATTTTACTGGAAACAAAGAATATCTGAATGAGTTTATTGTTTCTTTGGCTACTAAATGGTCGGCAAATGAAGAAATAGTGATTTCTACTGGAGACGCGGAGTCTCTGAAAAAATACTTTGCTGCAAAGGCTAAAGAGGTACTGGATAAAGGTGTAAAAATAGAACAAGTAAACGGTTTGACCACACTCTTTACTATTTCGCCTGCTGACGGTTCGTACAAGGTGAATTTTGGAGAAGAGGAATTTGAAAACTACTTCAAGGCATTCCTTCGCCCACAATTAGTTGAAATGCTGTTTTAAAGAAACATATGGCAAATTACTATTACTTAGTAGCCAGCTTGCCCGATGTTCACTTAGACGACGGCAAACTTAGCTATACCGTAGAAACTTTCAAAGAGGAAGTTTATCCGTCTCTTTCCGAAACGGATCGGAAGCTGATTGACCTGCTTTATCTGAAGTATGATAACGAAAATTTGTTGAAACTGCTGAAAGATAAAGAAGCCGTAATCAACATGCGGGGAAACTATACAGCCGAGGAGTTAACCACATTAATACATGCAGTAAAGGAAGGAGACGCGATCTCAAACCTTCCTGCTTATTTAGCCCTTTTTCTATCCGAATATTTTCAGGATGGTAGTGATTTGGCTCTTCCCGAGAACTTATTGGCGCAATATTACTATGATTACGCCATGCAATCGAATAATGATTTCGTTGCTGCTTGGTTTGAGTTTAATCTCAACACAAATAATGTGCTTGCCGCATTGATGGCGCGTAAGTATAAATTGGATGTAGCTCCAAATGTGGTTGGCCAAACGGAGATTTGTGATGCCATTCGTACTTCTACCACGCGTGATTTTGGCTTGTCGGGTGAATTAATCTATTTTGATGATTTAGTGCGTATTGGTGAGACAGTAGAAATGGTCGAAAAAGAGAAAAAAATAGATGCTTTGAAATGGAATTGGCTGGAGGACGAATCGTTCTTTAATTACTTTACAATAGAGAAGCTTTTTGTTTTCTTGTTGAAGTTAGAGATGGTTGAACGATGGATATCATTGGATAAAGAGACTGGCAACCAACTTTTCAGAAAGCTGATTGGGTCTTTGAAAGAGGATGTTCAGATACCCGCAGAATTTAGATAATAAACAATAATACTATATGGCAACAAAAGGAACAGTTAATGGTGTAATATCTAACTTGGTAACACTTACCGTTGATGGACCTGTGTCTCAAAATGAGATATGTTACATCGCTACTGGCGGTGACAGGTTGATGGCAGAGGTTATTAAGGTGGTAGGTGTTAATGTGTACGTTCAGGTGTTTGAAAGCACCCGCGGGTTGAAAGTGGGAGCCGAAGCTGAGTTTACCGGACACATGTTGGAAGTAACCCTCGGACCGGGCATGTTATCAAAAAACTATGATGGCTTGCAGAATGATTTGGATAAGATGACGGGTGTATTTCTTAAACGTGGCGAATATACATTCCCGCTGGATAAAGAAAAGAAATGGAACTTCGTTCCCTTAGCAAAAGTAGGCGATAAAGTGAAAGCATCGGCATGGTTGGGACAAGTAGATGAGAACTTTCAGCCGTTGAAAATTATGACGCCCTTCACCCTGGAAGGAACATGGACTATTAAGTCAATCGCTGCTGAAGGAGAGTACACAATTGAGGATGTCATAGCTGTACTTGTAGATGAGAAAGGTAAGGAACTTGCTGTTAATATGATTCAGAGGTGGCCTGTGAAGCTGGCGATGACTAATTACAAAGAAAAACCAAGACCTTTTAAGATACTAGAAACCGGAGTTCGCGTTATTGATACCGTAAACCCAATTGTAGAAGGTGGAACAGGTTTTATTCCCGGACCTTTCGGAACAGGAAAAACCGTACTTCAGCATGCAATCTCCAAACAAGCCGAAGCTGACATTGTAATCATGGCAGCCTGTGGTGAGCGTGCAAACGAGGTGGTGGAAATTTTTGCCGAATTCCCTCACCTGATTGACCCGCATACCGGACGTAATCTGATTGAGCGTACTATCATCGTAGCAAATACATCGAATATGCCAGTTGCAGCTCGCGAAGCATCGGTTTATACAGCTATGACTATGGCAGAGTATTATAGAGCGATGGGATTGAAAGTGTTACTAATGGCAGACTCAACCTCCCGTTGGGCACAAGCCTTGCGCGAAATGTCCAATCGTCTTGAAGAACTTCCTGGTCCTGACGCTTTCCCGATGGATCTTTCTTCTATTATCTCCAATTTCTACGGAAGAGCGGGATATGTAATCCTTGACAATGGTAGCACAGGCTCTATTACCTTTATTGGAACAGTTTCTCCGGCAGGAGGTAACTTGAAGGAACCTGTAACTGAGAATACAAAAAAAGTAGCTCGTTGTTTTTACGCGCTTGAACAAGAACGTGCTGATAAAAAACGTTATCCAGCGGTAAACCCAATAGATTCGTATTCCAAATATATTGAGTATCCAGAGTTTGAAGCATATATCACTGAAAAGATTAATGACCAGTGGATTGGTAAGGTAAATGATATCAAGACGCGTTTGCAACGTGGAAAAGAAATTGCCGAACAGATCAATATCCTTGGCGATGATGGTGTGCCTGTGGAATATCATGTTACTTTCTGGAAATCAGAATTGATTGACTTTGTTATTCTTCAACAAGATGCTTTTGATGATGTAGATGCGGTAACTCCACTGGAGCGACAAGAGGAAATCCTGAACATTGTAATGGAAATATGCCGTACCGAGTTTACCTTCGATAATTTTGAAGGAGTAATGGATTACTTCAAGAAAATGATTAACATTTGCAAGCAAATGAACTACGCAGTGTTTAAGTCGGATGACTACATCAAGTACAAGAGTGAGCTGGATTCATTAATTGCTGAAAAGAAAGTAGGATAAAAGCATTAAGTTATGACAACAAAAGCATTCCAAAAAATATATACACAGATTAGCCAGATAACCAAAGCGACCTGTTCTTTAAAGGCTACAGGAGTTGGTTATGATGAATTGGCAATTGTTGATGGTAAACTGGCACAGGTAGTGAAAATTGCCGGTGATGAAGTTACCTTGCAGATTTTTCAGGGAACGGGTGGTATTCCTACCAATGCCGAAGTGGTATTCCTTGGTAAAGCGCCGACTATTAAAGTAAGTGATCAGCTGGCAGGACGTTTCTTTAACGCCTTTGGAGACCCTATTGATGGTGGACCCGAAATTGAAGGTGTTGAAGTAGAAATTGGTGGACCTTCCGTGAACCCGGTACGTCGTAAACAACCCTCTGAGTTAATTGCAACAGGTATTGCAGGTATTGACCTAAACAACACATTGGTGTCCGGACAGAAGATTCCATTCTTTGCCGACCCCGACCAACCATTTAACCAAGTAATGGCTAACGTGGCCTTGCGCGCCGAGACCGATAAAATTATCTTAGGCGCTATGGGTATGACAAATGATGATTACCTTTACTTCAAGAATGTATTTTCCAATGCCGGTGCACTCGACCGTATTGTGAGCTTTGTAAACACTACCGAAGACCCACCCGTTGAACGCTTGCTTGTGCCTGATATGGCATTGACTGCTGCCGAGTACTTTGCTGTAGAACAAAACCAAAAAGTCTTGGTGTTGCTTACCGACATGACTTCGTACTCCGATGCTTTGGCTATTGTATCTAATCGTATGGACCAGATTCCTTCCAAAGACTCAATGCCGGGTTCTTTGTATTCGGACTTGGCGAAAATTTATGAAAAAGCGGTACAATTTCCTGATGGAGGTTCTATAACTATTATCGCGGTAACAACGCTTTCGGGTGGCGACATAACACACGCTGTACCTGATAATACGGGTTATATCACCGAAGGACAGCTCTTCTTGCGTCGAGATAGTGATATTGGTAAGGTTATTGTAGATCCGTTCCGATCGCTCTCTCGTTTGAAACAGTTGGTTATTGGCAAGAAAACCCGTGAAGACCATCCGCAAGTAATGAATGCAGCTGTTCGCCTATATGCCGATGCTGCCAATGCGAAGACAAAAATGGAAAATGGTTTCGACCTAACTAACTACGACGAGCGTACACTTGCCTTTGCTAAGTCTTATGCCGACAAGTTGTTAGCCATTGACGTAAACGTAAATACCACTGAAATGCTTGATACTGTTTGGGGATTGTTCGGAACCTATTTCCGTCCCGAAGAGGTAAACCTCAAGAAAGAGTTGGTAGAGAAATACTGGAAAGAAAAAGAATAG
This sequence comes from Bacteroides sp. 214, assembly GCF_010501015.1. GTDB lineage: Bacteria > Bacteroidota > Bacteroidia > Bacteroidales > Bacteroidaceae > Bacteroides. The sequence goes on from NZ_QVML01000007.1 coordinate 4,878, forward strand.
TTTCAACCCTAATTAGAATCAAGTGGCTATAAAGTTTCAATATAACAAAACTTCGCTCCAGCAGCTCGAAAAGCAGCTTAAGGTTCGTACGCGCACACTTCCCATCATCAAGAATAAGGAAAGTGCCCTGCGTATGGAGGTTAAAAAATGCAAGGAAGAATCTGTGGAGCTCGAAGTGAAACTGGAGAAAAAAATCCAGCGATATGAAACCATGTTTGCCCTTTGGAATGAATTCGATGCTTCACTCATAGCAGTAAAGGACGTAAAACTCGGTATAAAGAAAATTGCCGGAGTACGTGTTCCGTTACTCGAAACCGTCGACTTCGATATACGTCCATACAGTCTGTTTAATGCCCCCAAATGGTATGCAGACGGGATTCATATTCTAAAGGAACTGGCTCACACAGCTATCGAACGCGAGTTTACGCTGGCTAAGTTGGGACTGTTGGAACATGCGCGTAAAAAGACGACTCAAAAGGTAAATCTTTTTGAAAAGGTACAAATTCCGGGATATGAAGATGCTATCCGCAAGATTAAGCGTTTCATGGAGGATGAAGAGAACCTCTCTAAGTCATCCCAGAAGATACTCAAGTCAATACAAGAGAAAAGAAAGGAGGAAGCGGTATGATTACAAAAATGAAAAAATACACATTTCTTATCTTTCATAAGGAATATGAGGACTTTCTGCTAAAGGTAAGAGATCTGGGCGTGGTGCATGTGGAAACCAAGCAAGAGGGGCAAGCTATGGATAAAGGTTTGCAGAATGCGGTGAAACAACATACTACCATTCTCTCTGTTGAGCGTTTTTTGCAGACATATATAGACAAAAAACACGGAGGAGCCCAAAAAACAGCTACTCTTGTAAGAGGCATGGAGTTGATAAAAGAAGTAGAAGAGCTACGCAAAACATCCGAAGCGTTGACACTAAAACTTCAAAGCATTCAAAAAGAAGCTGACATCATGTCGCCGTGGGGAGATTTTGAAATCTCTTCGTTACAAAAGTTGAAAGATGCCGGCTACAAGCTTAATTTTTACATTGCTTCCTCTCGCGACTTTAAGCAAGAGTGGGTTAGCGAACTCAATGCGGTTGTTATTCGTAATACTGGTTCTCACTGTTACTTTGTAATTCTTAGTAAAATGGGTGAACACCCTACTATCGAGGTGGAACAAGCCAAGTTGGGACAATACTCACTCTTGGAATTGGAAAAACAGGCTGAAGAAACAACGCTTCATTTAGAGGAAACAAAAAAACAGATTGTGGAGCTTGCCAATACTGAGATGGAATCTCTGGAACTAGCCAAGCGCGAAGTGCAAAACGAAATAGAGTTTTCTAATGTGGTATTAGGTGGCGACAGGTATGCCGATGATAAACTTGTGATGTTGCAAGGGTGGATTCCCGAAGAGAAAGAAACCGTGCTGAAAAACTTCCTTGATACTGACCAACACTTCTACGAAGAAGAAAAAGTGGCGTTGACAGATAATGTGCCCATTCTCCTGAAGAATAATGCCTTTGCAAAACTTTACGAACCTATAACCCGTATGTTTAACTTGCCAAACTATAGCGAGCTTGACCCTACGGCATTCTTTGCTCCGTTCTTCATGCTCTTCTTCGGACTTTGTATGGGCGACGGTGGATACGGACTTATTATTATGGCAATCTGCTTGTGGGCAAAAACCAAAGTATCCGAATCGGCAAAAGGTTTTTGTCAGTTGGGAGTTTATTTTGGACTTTCTACGGTTATTGTGGGTATCCTTACAGGCAGTTTTTTTGGTATCGCACTAGATAGTGTAGAATGGGCGTGGCTCAAAGGGGTAAAAGGTTACTTCATAACTGACAATAACTATGCCGAGAAGCTTGGAGGTTACAGTCCGCTCATGATATTTGCTATAGTTATCGGTCTTGTGCAGATTCTTTTTGGTATGTGCATCAATGCTGCGAAGATAATCAAGCAATTTGGTGTTAAGTACGCACTCTTCAAAATTGGCTGGGTGGTGTTCTTAGTATCAGTAGGTATAGCTTTCGGTTTGCCGGCCTTTGGTGTTGAATTGCCTATGTTTGTGCTTTATGCATTCTACGGACTCATTGGAGTAAGTGTACTACTTATTCTGTTCTACAATTCTCCCGATAAGAATGTGCTTTCAAACTTCGCCTCGGGACTGTGGGATACCTATAACATGGCAACTGGTTTGTTGGGCGATACATTGTCATACATTCGTCTCTTTGCATTAGGTTTGACTGGTGCAATCTTGGGTGGTGTATTCAATTCATTGGCTTTTGAACTGACGGCTACTTTGCCTGCTGTGGCACGCTTCTTTGCAGCATTCCTCATTCTTATTCTTGGACATGGCATAAACTTTGCCCTTTGTCTGATATCTTCTCTGGTTCACCCCATTCGTCTTACGTTTGTGGAGTTCTACAAAAACAGTGGTTTTGAAGGCGGTGGAACAGCATATAAACCTTTCAAGAAATAATAATAAAACAATTAATAAAAACAAAACAAAGAAAATTATGGAACCAATTGTATTAGCTTATTTAGGCATCGCACTTATGATCGGACTTTCGGGTACCGGTAGCGCTTACGGAGTAACAATCTGTGGTAACGCAGCAGTAGGAGCATTAAAGAAAAACCCGGGAGCAACGGGTTCGTACATCGGCTTGTCGGCACTTCCTTCTTCGCAAGGACTGTATGGCTTTGTAGGATACTTCATGTTAAGTGGTTTCCTTGTGGCCGACATTACTTGGTTTGCAGCAGCAGCGGTGTTTGGCGCAGGTCTCGGATTGGGTATTGTAGCATTGTTCTCTGCTATTCGTCAGGCACAAGTTTGTGCAAATGGTATTGCAGCTATCGGCTCTGGTCACAATGTGTTTGGTACTACTATGGTACTTGCCGTATTCCCTGAGCTTTATGCCATCTTAGGACTACTGGTGTTGATTCTTATCTCTTGGTCTATCTAAGAGAAACAAAACACCTCATAATAGTATTGATTAGGGGAGGAGAGCCATTGCTTTTCTCCCCTTTTTACATACAAAGAAGCAGACTCTTTTTTCAGTGATTTAAACTTTATTTTTCAGTGATTTACGATTCGTTTTTCAGTGATTTATGATTCTTTTCTCAGTGATTTATGATGCACAAAGCAGTGAGAAAACTCTGTATGAAAGTTTTGTCATCTTATTTTGCCGAAAAATTCGGCAGGCTTATAAATAATCGTTATTTTTGCAGACTGGAAAAAAATGAGAGTTCTAATTAGAGTATGATGAATGACATGAAGACCCCCGACTATATTTTCGAAGCAAGCTGGGAAGTATGTAATAAAGTGGGCGGAATATATACAGTATTATCTACAAGAGCAAATACACTGCAAGAAAAGTTTAAGGATAGATTATTTTTTATAGGTCCCGATGTGTGGGAAGGCAAAGAGAATCCTCTTTTTATTGAGTCCGATACACTTTATGCAGATTGGAAAGAACATGCACTTCAAAAATCAGGATTAAAAATTCGAATAGGACGCTGGAATATACCCGGTAATCCAATTGTTTTTTTGATAGATTTTCGTCCCTTTTTTGAGCATAAAAATGAAATCTATACATTAGCATGGGAGTATTTTCAGGTAGATTCCTTACATGCATACGGTGACTATGACGAAGCTTCTATGTTTGCTCATGCTGCCGGCCGGCTTGTAAAGAGCTTTTATCTTTATAACCTCTCAATAACAGATAATGTTATCTTTCATGCTAACGAATGGATGCTTGGTCTTGCAGCGCTTTATTTGCAAGCCCGTGTGCCCGAAATAGCAACCATATTTACTACACATGCTACCTCTATAGGACGCTCCATCGCAGGTAATAACAAACCTCTGTATGACTATCTCTTTGCTTATAATGGAGACCAAATGGCTGCTGAACTGAATATGCAGTCCAAACATTCCATCGAGAAACAAACTGCGCACTATGTGGATTGTTTTACAACAGTGAGTGAGATAACGAACAATGAGTGCCGAGAATTGTTAGATAAAGAAGCCGATGTGGTACTGATGAATGGTTTTGAAGACGATTTTGTTTCGAAAGGTGCTGTTTTTACCGGTAAGCGCAAAAGAGCACGCAGTGCTATGCTACAGGTAGCCAATAAGTTACTGGGTACTGATTGGGGTGACGACACCTTGCTGGTAGGTACCAGTGGACGCTATGAATTTAAGAACAAAGGCATAGATGTGTTCCTTGAAGGGCTGAGTAAACTCAATAAAGATAAAAAACTGAAAAAGAACATAGTAGCTTTTATAAATGTGCCTGCTTGGACACGTGCCCCACGCGAAGATTTGCAAACAAGACTCCATTCAAAGGAGAAATTTGCTACTCCTCTTGTGATGCCCTATCTCACACATTGGTTACATGATATTGAAAATGACAATGTGCTTCGCATGATGGCTAATGTTGGTTTGAATAATAATTTAGGCGATAAGGTAAAAGTGATTTTTGTACCTTGTTATCTGGATGGAAAAGACGGTGTGTTCAATAAAGAATACTACGATTTGTTGCTTGGACAGGATATAAGTGTTTATCCATCATATTATGAGCCGTGGGGTTATACTCCGTTGGAGAGTATTGCATTTCGTGTTCCAACGGTTACAACCGACTTAGCTGGATTTGGGTTATGGGTAAAGAGCTTAAAAAAGAAAAGTACCCTCTATGACGGGGTAGAAGTGTTGCATCGATCAGATAATAACTACGTTGATGTAGCCGATGGCATAAAAGATACCCTGTTGCAATTTGCTGCGTGCAGTGAACAGGAAGTGAAAGAGATTCGAAGAAATGCAGCCACTATTGCTGAAAAAGCATTGTGGAAGCATTTTATCCAATATTATTACAAAGCATACGACATTGCTTTAAGAAAAGCAGAGAAGCGTATGTTACGCTGAATATTTATTTTTTAGTAAAAGAGTATTAGAATGAAGGTAAAAGTTAGTAATGCAAACACTCCTAACTGGAAAGATGTTGATGTAAAGGCATTTATCCCCAAGGAGTTAGAAAAGTTGTCAGAGATATCACGTAATATCTGGTGGTCTTGGAACTATGAAGCCACAGAATTGTTTAGAGACCTTGACCCCCAATTGTGGAAAGAAACAGGACACAATCCGGTTCTTCTTTTAGAAAGAATAAGCTACGAAAGTTTAGAAGCACTTGCCAAAGATAAAGTAATCATCAAAAGAATGAACGAAGTGTATACTAAGTTCAAAGATTACATGAGCGTGGAACCCGACAAAACACGTCCATCGGTAGCTTACTTCAGTATGGAATATGGATTGAATAGCATATTGAAAATATATTCGGGAGGTTTAGGTGTATTGGCTGGCGACTATTTGAAGGAGGCTTCGGATAGTAACGTAGACCTTTGCGCGGTAGGTTTTCTGTATAAATACGGATATTTTACGCAATCACTCTCTATGGATGGGCAACAGGTTGCAAACTACGAAGCTCAAAACTTCGGACAACTTCCACTAGACAGAGTGCTCGATGCAAATGGACAACAGCTGGTTGTTAAAGTGCCTTATTTGGATTACTTTGTAAGTGCCAATGTGTGGAGAGTAAATGTAGGACGCATCTCCCTCTATTTATTGGATACAGACAATGATGCTAACAGTGAATTTGACCGCCCTATTACACATCAACTGTATGGGGGAGATTGGGAAAATCGCTTGAAGCAAGAAATACTTCTTGGTATTGGTGGTATTTTGACACTGAAAGAATTGGGTATTAAAAAAGAAGTGTATCACTGTAACGAAGGTCATGCGGCACTTATCAACGTACAACGTATTTGTGACTATGTTGCCGAAGGTCTTTCTTACGAACAAGCAGTAGAGTTGGTACGTGCTTCTTCTCTTTATACTGTACACACACCGGTTCCTGCCGGTCATGACTATTTTGACGAAGCCTTATTTGGCAAATATATGAGTGGCTATCCTGCTAGAATGGGTATTTCTTGGGATGACCTTATGGACCTGGGACGCAATAATCCGGGTGATAAGAGTGAGCGTTTCTGTATGTCAATCTTTGCTTGCAATACTTCGCAAGAAGTAAATGGTGTAAGCTGGTTGCATGGCAAAGTATCGCAAGAAATGTTTGCACCTATCTGGAAAGGCTACTTCCCCGAAGAAAGCCATGTGGGCTATGTAACCAACGGTGTTCACTTCCCAACGTGGTGTGCTACTGAATGGAAACAACTATACGACAAATATTTTAGCGAAAACTTTATATACGATCAATCGAACGCAAAGATTTGGGAAGCTATCCAAAACGTGCCCGATGCTGAAATTTGGGCAACTCGCCAACAAATGAAAAGCAAGTTGATAGATTATATCCGTCGTCAGTTCCGTGAATCGTGGTTGAAGAATCAAGGAGATCCTTCGCGTATTGTGTCTATTATAGATAAGATGGATGCTAATGCATTGATAATAGGTTTTGGACGTCGTTTCGCTACTTATAAACGCGCACATTTGTTGTTTACAGACTTAGATCGTTTGGCTAAGATTGTGAATAATCCGGAACGTCCGGTGCAGTTCCTGTTTACAGGGAAAGCACATCCACATGATGGAGCAGGACAGGGGCTGATTAAGCGGATTATTGAAATTTCGCGTTTGCCACAGTTCTTGGGCAAGATTATCTTCCTCGAAAATTACGATATGCAATTAGCTCGTCGCATGGTGAGTGGTGTGGATATTTGGTTGAATACACCAACTCGTCCATTGGAAGCTTCGGGGACTTCGGGAGAAAAAGCATTGATGAATGGAGTAGTAAATTTCTCTGTGCTCGATGGCTGGTGGCTCGAAGGTTATCGCGAAGGTGCAGGTTGGGCATTGACCGAAAAACGCACTTACGCAAATCAAGAGCACCAAGACCAACTCGATGCGGCAACTATTTACAGCATCTTGGAGGCAGAGATTCTTCCGTTGTACTATAATCGTGGAAAGAAAGATTTTTCGGAAGGCTGGGTTAAAGTTATAAAGAACTCCATTGCTAAGATTGCTCCACATTACACAATGAAACGTCAGTTGGATGATTATTATAGCAAGTTCTACAGTAAACTATCAGAACGATTCAAACTACTTTCGGCAAATGATAACGCTAAAGCAAAAGAAATTGCAGCGTGGAAGCAAAATGTTGCCGAAAAGTGGGACTCTATTGAAATAATTTCTTCTGATAAGAATGAAGAAATCTTGAGTGGTTCTATTGAAAGCGGCAAAGAATATTCTGTGACGTATGTTGTTGACGAAAAAGGATTGGACGACTCTATCGCTCTCGAGCTGGTTGTTACTTATATCAATGCTGAAGGAAAACAGCATGTTTACTCTGTTGCACCATTCAAATTGATTAAGCGCGAAGGTAATCTTTATACCTTCCAAGTGAAACACTCTTTATCGAATGCAGGTAGTTTCAAAGTAATGTATCGTATGTTTCCTAAGCATGCAGATCTGGCACATCGTCAAGATTTCTGCTACGTTCGCTGGTTTTACTAACCAAGTTTAGAGTTGTGAAAAAATAAGCGATAGCTTTTTACTAATAATGGGAAATAGTTCTGTACACTTATATGTATGGAACTATTTTTTTATTAATAAGTGTGATAACCTGTATATGCTGAATGTCAGTGCTTAAGATGCTAAGGTGCAATTGTGAGTTAATAGAAATAGATAAAAACATCTAAAAACATTTGCGTAGTCCAAAAGTTCGCTCTATATTTGCACCGCATTTGAGAGCAAATGTTATAGAAAGGAAGTGTGGGTGAGTGGCTGAAACCACCAGTTTGCTAAACTGACGTACGGGTAACTGTACCGCGAGTTCGAATCTCGCCGCTTCCGCTGAATAGGGGTCTTAAAAAGACCCTTTTTTTATTTTAAACAATCGATATCGCTTTCATTTTTTGCTTTTAAAGCAATCTCCAAAAAACAAAGCAAATAGTATAGGCGTGTGCTCCCAATACTTGACGCGTCAAGTATTTGGGGCTGAAATACCCCTCTCAGAAGCGTCTTAGCGCAACGTTGTTTTTTAGAAATAGGTAGAAATATAAAGGGAAGGCAAGCACCCAACAAAAAATTCGACTTGCCCCCAAAAAAAGACAATCCCCAGTTATAACTTGTTGGCGAATTAATTAAACTATAAGCATCCAAAATGTGCCTATGGACGAGCAGTCGTATGCCAATGGTGGTTAAAAAAGAATACATGTTTTGGCAATAAGTTCAAGTAAATCGGTAAAAAGTTCATGTTCTCCGCATCTCAAACTCATATTTTTGTCCAATGCGTAACAGGGAGGTTATCCTTCTGTGGTATACCTTAATATATTAATAACTTGAAAAATACAACATGGTATGAATTTAAGAAAATGGCTTCAAAGAGCAACTGTTATTTTATGTATGAGTGCCTTGTGCTTGGTTGCTTTTGCACAAGGGAAACAAATCACGGGTAGTGTTATAGATGGAATTGGCGAACCAATAATTGGAGCCAATGTTATGGTCGTTGGAACAACCAATGGGGCAATAACCGATATTGAAGGGTCTTTCAGCTTGCAAAATGTACCTTCGGATGCAAAGATTCAGGTTTCATTTATTGGCTATATAACGCAAGTTATAGTTTTGAAACAAGAACAGAGTAATATTAAGATTACTTTAATAGAAGACGCACAATCGCTTGACGAAGTTGTTGTAGTGGGTTATGGTGTACAGAAAAAATCGGATCTCACTGGATCTATCGGGAGTGTGGATAATGCCAAACTAATGAGCAAAGGAGCTACAACTGTTATGGAATCCTTACAAGGACAAGTTGCTGGAGTAGACATCAGTCAGTCATCGAGTCGTGCAGGCGAGAGTTTTAGTATTTCAATACGTGGAAAAAGTACACTTGGAAGTAATACAAGCCCTTTGTTTGTAGTAGATGGAGTAATTTGTGATGATATCAGCTTTCTGAACCCCTCGGATATTGAGAAAATAGATATATTAAAAGATGCCTCTTCTACCGCCATCTACGGTTCGCGTGCTACAAATGGAGTGGTAATTGTTACTACCAAACAAGCTAAAATGGACGATGGTATGAAGGTAAATGTAACATACGATGGTTATGTGGGGTATAAAACAGTAGCACGAATGCCAGACTTTATGGATCCCATTGAGTGGATTAATTACCGCTACATGAGATATGCTACGCCTATTGAGAAGATGGGAATAGTTGATGGACGTTTACCTCTTGAAATAACATCAACTAACATGAAAGCCTGTTGGAATAAAAACGCTCCTAAAATGCAAGAACAATTTCTTTATAATGATTTTACCGATTGGACTGATTTAATGCTTAAAGATGGTATACAACAAAATCATTTTATTCAAGCATCAGGCGCTGGAAAAAATATTTCCTATCGCATAGGTGCTGGATATCAACAGGAAGATGGAGTTATGGGCGATGGTATGAAACGCTATAATCTGAAACTGGCAATTGATGGTAAGATAAATAAGCAATTATCCTTGGGCGCAACAGTAAACTTGGTTGCTTTTGAGTATGATTATGGTTCAAGAAGAGCTGTGCAGACTTCTTTTCGCTCCAATGGCTTTTGGTTACCTTACAATACAGCAACCGGTGAATTGAATTACATGCCGGGTAAAGACTTAGTAGCCGGACAAGAAAAAAGTGAGGCGTATCCGGCAGGGTTTACCTCAACAGTTTCGCCTTTAGTCGATGCAATGAATTCGGAAGATAAAACCAAGGGGTATCGCATACTAACAACCATGTATTTGCAATATCAGCCAATAGAAGAAGTACTGATTAAAACAACATTCTCCCCAACAATGTCTACAAAACGAAGAGGAGAATACTATGGAGGGCTTTCTGAAGAACAAGCAGGAACCTACAATGCTAAAGATAACCCAACAGGTGATGCAAAAGCTACAATAACCAAAGATGAATACTTTTCTTATACATGGGATACACAGGTGAACTATATAAAGACATTGGCCGAGAACCACAGTGTAAATGTTATGGCTTTGATGAGTGTTTATAGTACGGAAGCTGAAAAATATGGGTTAACGGGGAATAATATTACTCCTGAAACCTTATGGTATAACTTGGGGTCTGCTGCTGCGGGATATAGTAACGTGAAGAGCTCGTATGGAAAGTCAACTATGCTTTCGTATGCTTTACGTCTGAATTATGGATATAAAGGAAAATACCTGGCTACCTTGTCTACCCGTTGGGATGGTTCTTCAAAGTTTAAAGAAGGTCATCGTTGGGGTATGTTTCCTTCGGCAGCATTAGCATGGCGTCTTAGTGAAGAAAATTTTGTTAAGGACAACATATCCTGGATTAGCAATTTAAAACTACGTGCCAGCTATGGAGCAACGGGAAATAATGCTTCTGTAGGAGATTACGAAACTTCATTTCTTGCCAATCAACTTTATTACTCAGGTTTTGGCAAAGGATTTGGACCCGGTATCATGAACGAACTGTTGAGTTGGGAAACTACTACAGAATTGAATACAGGTTTGGATTTTGCATTGTTGGGAGGTCGCATATCGGGTACTCTTGATTTGTACACAAAGACCTCCAAAGATTTGCTTATGGATATGAAGTTATTGTTAGAGCAAGGCACCTATGATGGGAGTATGACTGCAAATGTAGGTAAAGTACGCAACAGTGGAGTAGAATTGATGTTGAAAGGTATTTTATTTCAATCCAAAGATTTTTATTGGGATATAACCACCTCATTTGCTAAGAATAAAAACAAAATTCTGGAATTACAAGGTAAAAAAGAAGATATGCGTGCCGAGCGTTGGTTTATAGGGAAACCAGTTGATGTAGCTTACGACTTGAAGCAAATGGGGATATGTACTCAAGAGAAAGCAAATGAATTGATAACTATTAATGGAGTGACAAAAAGTAATTCAGAATGGTATGGTTATTTTGAAGGATGCATGACTTATGAAGATGCCAATAAAGATGGAAAACTGAATGATGATGATCGGCAGATATTGGGACATGCTTTACCTAAATGGATCGGGAATTTATCTACTACTTTATCTTATAAGAACTGGGATTTTTCAATGAGCATTAACACCAAGCAAGGACATTTGCTCTATAGTCCGTTTATGGAAGAATTCACAAATTATAGTGATCGTGGACGAACTAAATTAAATATGGATTTCTATATTCCTCAAGGAGCCCCTATTTTTAACTATACATGGGATGGAAAAGACCCAACTACACTAACTTCGAATCCTAAGGTAGTATCCGAACAGACAACAAAAGGCTCTTATCCATATCCATTTGATGGAGCAGCATACAATTATGGTGGAGGAAATGGTTGGTATACCAGTAAAAACCAAGAATTTGAATCCAATAATTACGTAGATGCCTCTTATTGGAAAATTAAGAATATAACAGTAGGATATACTTTCCCTAAAAAACAGATAAAGAAAATAGGTCTTGAGCATTTGCGTATTTATGCTAATGTATTGAACCCTTTCACTTTTACAGATTATAAGGGCTTTGATCCGGAGTGGGCAGATGCTAAAATTTCTGATGGAACAGGAGGCCCTAGCTCTATTACTTATCAATTGGGATTGAATGTGAAATTTTAACGATAAAAGTACTATTATGAAAAAGTTATATACGTTTGTAGCAATACTATCATTTACATTATTAGCCGGATGTTCTGATTTCTTGGAACAAGATAATAAATCCAACGTGCCGGGAGCGGATTATTACAATACACCAGCAGGTTTTGAAAGCTTATGTAATGCAGCTTACAGCTCATTAAGAACTATATATAGTAAGGACCCTTGGTTGTTTGAAGGGGGCACTGACCTTTTTGCCAGTGGGCGTACCTCAGTACAAGTTTGTAACCTATACGGTCAGAACTATTCAAGTGCTGAAGAAAATGTTACGACATTTTATAAAGAACACTATAAAGCTATTTCATTGGCAAATGAAGTAATCTACTGGGGAGATGGTGATGATAATCGGGCAGAGCGCGTTGCTGAAGCACGTGGCCTACGTGCCTTTTATTATTTGAATTTGGTACAACAGTTCGGTGGTGTTCCTTTGAGTATTGATCGTGCTACTTCTCCTATTACAAGTTTACAGAGAGAAAGTTCGGAAACTGTTTTTCAATTTATTATTAATGAGCTAACAGATTTAACTTCTGCTTCATCCTCACTTGCCGAAAAATCAGCAGATGGTCGTTTCACTAAAACTGCAGCTAAACACTATTTGGCAAAAGCTTATTTATGTAAAGGTTATCTTACAAATGATGAGAAAGACTTTAATGCAGCCATTGCATCGGCTAGAAGTGTAGGAGCAGGCAATCCATTGAATACTCCATTTGCAACTTTATTTAGTAATCAGGGAGAAGGAAACGAAGAGGTGTTGTTCTTTATAGATTATAATATAGCAACTGTAGCTAATGTACAGAGTGACGGAAACAGGCAACAAGCCGATTACGGACCTTATTTAAGAGGTGCGGAAGCTGGTCATAAGTACACTTCCTCTACATTGACTCCCACGTTATGGATGCATGAAGTATTTAATACAAATACGGATAATCCGGCTCAGGACGAACGATATGAAGCTACTTTTATGCTTGAACTACGTCAAAGCTATTGGGACTATTATGATGAAAATAAGAAAAACTCAAGTGAAGTGATTTATTATTATTGCCCTTCTTGGGAGATTTCCAATATAGCGAATTGGCGTTCAGCACTTGATAGTCGCAAAAATGCAACTGTAGTGGAGATGCTTCCGGAAGGAAATAATATTAGTAATGAACAAACGTCCTATCAAGCTAAAATGTCTGCTGATATTTGTGGAGTTGCTCCATTCCGTAAATTTGATGATGTGGAAAATGGCAAAAAGTACTTTAAAATAACTTCTTCTATGCGTGATATTTATTTGGCCCGCCTGGCGGAAACAAATTTAATAGCAGCAGAGGCGTGTGTTAAGTTGAATAAACCAGAGGATGCAGTTTCTTATATCAATGTTGTACGCAATCGTGCCAAGGCAACGCCTGCAATTGCATCTGAGGTAAACATTGACTATATTTTGAATGAACGTGCCCGCGAACTTGCCGGCGAATATCACCGCTGGACAGATTTAACACGCACAGGGAAACTGGCAGAATATGTTGAAACGCATAACCCCGATATCCCTTCAGGACGTATTACATCTAAGTTCTATCTTCGACCGATTCCTTTAGCAGCAATTGAGTTAAATCCGGCATTAGTTGGACATCAAAATGAGGGCTGGTAAAGAAGCATTTGTTTAACTATATTACAAAACAATGAATTTACAATTTAAGTTCTTATTACTTCTTGCTGTATCAGTAGTGTTATCTTCACTTCAGCTATTCGCGCAAGATATGGATAAACTATATCAGAATTTACCATTTGAAATGCCTTTCGTAGAACGTCCGTTCATCCCTTCGAGGAGTATTGAATTAACAGACTTTGGAGGAGTTGGCGATGGTATAACTCTTAATACAGAGGCTTTTGAACAAGCAATCTCCCACCTAAGTAATTTAGGTGGGGGAAAGTTGATTGTTCCTCAAGGTGTGTGGCATACAGGACCAATAGAATTAGATAATAATATCGAATTGCATATTTCCGAAAATGCTATTATCGTTTTCAGTCAAGAGAAATCGCTTTATCCTATTGTGCATACACTTTTCGAAGGGTCGGAAACTTATCGGTGTCAACCTCAACTACTAGCCGTAGGAAAAAGCAATATAGCTGTCACGGGCAAAGGTATTATAGATGGTTCAGGAGATGTTTGGCGTCTTGGGCGTAAGAGCGAAATGCCTCCAATGGTTTGGGAAGATTGTTTGAAGCGTGGCGGTATATTAAGTGAAGATGGAGAGCTATGGTATCCCACTGAGAGTTACTACCGAGGAGCAAAAGATGCTATTCAGAATAGAGTTCCTTGGGCAAAAACAATGGAGGATTTTGAAAGTGTTCGCGATTTTCTACGTCCGGTCATGGTTAATTTTAGGTCGTGCGATGGTGTTTTGTTAGAAGGTGTTACCTTTCAAAACTCTCCTTGCTGGAATGTTCATTTATCCTTGTGCAGCCATGTTATTGTCAATGATATTGCTGTACGTTGTCCTTGGTATGCCAAAAATGGCGATGGTATCGATATTGAATCCTGCACCAATGTTATCTTAACCAATAGCTGGTTTGATGTTGGAGATGACGCTATCTGCATCAAAAGCGGCAAAGATGAAGAAGGGCGCAAACGCGGAATACCGGCTTCAAACATTATTGTAGATAACTGTATTTGCTATCATGGACATGGAGGTTTTGTTGTTGGCAGTGAAATGAGTGGAGGAGCCATAAATATTGCTGTTTCCAATTGCCGTTTCTCGGGTACAGACGTAGGACTACGTTTTAAGAGCAAACGCGGTAGGGGAGGAGTCGTGAAAAATATCTTTATCAGAGATATTATGATGAATGATATTGCGACGGAGGCGGTTCTATTCGATCTTTTTTATCAAAACGCCTCTTTAGAGGAAATGTATGAGAGAGGTAAAGAGAATGATATTGCAGATATGTTACGGCTACCGGTAGATGATGGCACGCCCCAATTCAGAGATATTTATATCTCTCGTATTACCTGTCATAGAGCCAATCGTGCAATGTACTTCAATGGACTGCCCGAAATGAATATCGAAAATGTGCGAATAGAAGATAGTGCTATTTATGCAGAGAGAGGGATTGAAATAAACGAAGCTACTGATATCCGGTTGCATAATGTGTTAATTGCTCCACAAAAGGGTCCTGCATTACTCCTTAATAATGTGAAGGAGTTAAGAGCTAAGAATTTGATATGCCCCGACGGAGAAGATGAAATGCTTAAAGTTACAGGAACTCGTAGTAAAAACAACGTGATAACTCACTCAAATATTACTCCCAGCAGGGTTACTGTTTCAGAGAACGCAAGCAGAAGTGTAGTGATAGAATAAATTCTTTACTTATATTTGCACATATAGTCTCTTCCTATGCGAGTAATGGTATTAATAAAGATGTTGTTGATAGGTCTATCGACAGTGGTGGCACAACCTCTTCAAGGTGAGTTTTCTTATTACACCCCTCTTGATGGACTTGTTCATAATCATATACTTGATATCCATACAGACTCCAGAGGCTTTTTATGGCTATGCACTTGGAATGGAATCAGTCGCTTCGATGGGTATCGATTTAAGAATTATTGCAATGATCCTGACAACTTGCCGATACAAAATAATCGTTTTATATCGGTTGATGAAGATATGAATGGGCATCTATGGTTTCGTACATACGACGGACATATTTATCGTTTTAATAGGTTCACGGAAGTTTTTGAGAATATAGACGTGTTAATTCCTCAACTGAAAGGAAAACCTTATAAGGTTGGGAATACATATATTGAACCCAATAGTGCCAGTGCTTGGGTGGAGTTTCAAGGCTTTGGTGTGGCGCGTTTCATCGGAACTCCTGATGCCCTGCCACTTATCGTAGAAAACTATATTGACGATGAAAGGGTTGGGAGTGGAATTAATTTCATAGACGAAAGTAGCGATCGTAAAATGTGGCTTGTCTGTGATGGAGGGCAAGTTTTAACCATAAGCCCAGACAGAAAAATAGAGGAAAAATGGGATAGCGACCTACCTGTTATAGCAAGCACATCTATAGGTGATGGCATGGCTTACACTACTTCGCATGCAGTCAGGTATTTCTTAGACGGAAAAACCACTCACTTAGAACTCGATTCGGATATTATAACTTGCTTAGCTGCCTCTACCAATGGCAATAAACTATTTGTGGGGACACAGAATAGCGGAATTAAAATAATAGATATACATACAGGTGTTTTTGAAGATAACATTCCTTCTGGAAGTGTGCCAAAATGTATCCAGAACATGAAAGTAGATTCACATAATACTGTATGGATAACAACCCCCGAGGCAGGAATATCACGATTTGATACGAGGAAGAATAACTACAAGCATTTCATGCAATCCCCTAATACGGTTGATTATTTCCCAGATTCGCTTACTGTTGTTTTAGAGCGCAATGATGTGGTTTGGGTGAAAATGAAGAAAAGCGGATTTGGCTACTATAATCGTGAGATGGATCAAATGGAGTCTTTCTATAATGATTCATCAAAACCAGATTACCGCATGACGAATGGCGTTACAGCATTTGAAATAGATAGTAATAACGTGATGTGGATTTCACCATATTACGAAAAAGGTCTCATAAAGGTTGTTATCGAAAATGCTCAGCCTAGTATGATTTCACTTAATAATCATTGGGCCGGGGGAAGTTCGGATGATGTTCGCGCTTTGATGCTCGATAGTTCCAAACGTTTATGGGTAGGAACAAAAAACGGATGGTTGTCATGTTATAATGAGCAATATGAGCTTTTACACTCCTGTTCGGAATTTATCAATGGAGTTCCTATTGGGCGGATTTATGCAATCTTTGAAGATTCTTCACGAACCATTTGGGTGGGAACGAAAGGGAATGGACTTTGGAGATTGACTCCTGATGGAGACGGGTATATTGCTAAACAATACCGACATTCAAAAGGAAATAGCAAGTCGATTTCTGATGATAACATTTACGCTATAACCGAGGATGGTGCTGGTAATATATGGATTGCAACTTATGGAGGCGGAGTTAACAGGTTGCTGGATGCCGAAAGCGGACATTTTGTAAATATGCACAATGGTTACCCCAATTATCCAAAAGAAGAAGGTGCCCGGGTGCGATATATCCTCAGTGACATCCCCGAACGGATGCTGGTTGCTACAACCGAGGGGCTGATTGTGTTTAACCCTTTGCTTCCTTCAAGCGAAGTGCAGTTTTCTTTGTATCAAAGACATCCAAATGAAAAAAACTCCATTGGGGGTAATGATGTTATTCATATTCTGAAAGATGCTATGGGGCGTGTGTGGCTATCTACTCATGGGGGTGGATTAAGTCTTATTGCCGGATATTCTGATGATGACTCTCCTGTATTTATTAATTATACCACAAATGAGGGCTTGCTTAGCAATATCGTATTGGCTGCTGTAGAAGATAACGAGAAAAACATCTGGCTTTCAACAGAGAAAGGTATTGTGAAATTAAACCCGGAACGCAAAGTTTTTACTAATTATACAGAGTGGAATAGTTTTAGCCATACGTCATACAGCGAGACCTCAGCAGTAAAAGGTGCTCATAATGAAATCTTATTTGGAGGGATGAATAAACTCCATATAATTGATCCCTATAAAACAGATAACTTCAGTTACGATTACAAGCTGACCTTTACAAGTTTCGAGATGCAGAATAAAGAGGCGGAAATTGGCGTGAATGCCCCTCTTGAGGTTGCAGTCTCTGAGAATGGAACCGTACATTTACCGTATGATTATTTACTCTTTCGTATAGAGTTTGCATCGTTGAATTATGAGATTCAAAAAAAGGTAAGTTACATGTATTACCTTGATGGTTATGACAACGATTGGACCATATCTCGCGACGTGAATAGTGCTTACTACTCGAAGGTATCTCCCGGAGAATACACCTTTAGAGTAAAAGCATTTGTCGGCAATGAGCAAGTAGCAAGTCCTGAAATTACACTGAAAATACAAATTGCTACACCACCTTGGCTCTCTTGGTACGCATATTGCGTATATAGTTTACTGTTGTTGTCTGTTATCTGGATTGCGTTCCGAACACTAAAAACAATAACCCGTCTGCGCTCCGAAGCTCGTATCGAACAACAGGTTTCAGAAATAAAACTTCGGTTTTTCACAAACATATCACATGAGCTACGCACTCCATTAACGCTAATACTGGGTGGGATAGAAGACATACAGAGACGAGAAGCGCTCTCCGAAAAGGGAGTTGATAGCCTTAATATGTCTTATAAGAACTCAAAAAGGATGCTAACCTTAATCAATCAACTGCTCGACTTCAGAAAGATTGTAAAAGACAAAATGGAGTTGAAAGTAAAGTACGTAGACGTTGCATTAATGGCTCAAAGCGTACTTGACGATTTTCGTGATATGGTCAATGAACATAGTCTTTCAGTTCAGTTCTCAGTATCACATCAAAGCATCTTTTTATGGATTGACCCGGAGCGTATGGAGGGCGTTTTTTACAATTTGCTGTCAAATGCTATAAAATTCACGCCAGACATGGGAGTAATACGTTTGTCGATAGTTTGGCAGGAGGAGCAAGAGTGTGTATGGGTAGCAGTTAGCGATACTGGCATAGGAATTCATGAAAAAAATCTGAATAGTATATTTACACGCTTCTCGCAACACAATCGTTCGTTAAGAGGGAATGTAAGCGGTAGTGGCATTGGATTGGCGCTTTGTAAAGAGATTGTCGAACTTCATCAAGGCACAATAGAGGTAGAAAGCAAAAAAAATGAAGGTACAAAGTTTACGATAAAGCTTTTAACCGGTAATTTGCATTTTGGCATGGATCAAATAGACTTTGAACAACGTGAAAATGAAGTAACCCTGGCAACCGAAAAATCCGATACACCTGTTCAGTTGCCACCTCCAGAAGGCATGCAAAATATACTACTGGTAGAAGACAATGCAGAGATGCGACGTTTTATTCATGGCAGTTTGATAGAGAATTATAATATTGTAGAAGCGGTTGATGGCGTAGATGCTTTAGAAAAAATGGTTGTTAATCCTATTAATATGATTGTGACAGACCTTATGATGCCCCGTATGGATGGGATAGAACTTGTTAATAAGGTTCGCGGTGACTTTAGGTTCAGTCATATCCCAATAATTATGTTGACTGCTAAAGATACTTCCGAAGATCGTTTATTAGCTATGAAATATGGAGCCGATGCTTATATAACAAAGCCTTTTAGCATGAATTTGCTGCAAGCACGAATTGATAATTTATTGGCACAACGACGACTGCTTTTTGAACGCTTTTCGACCGAGGCAGCAACTCAGCGATTGGAGGACTTTGTACCGAAGGATATAGTGGTAACTAACCGAGATCAAGAGTTTATGAAAACACTCATGAAGTGGGTTGATGAGAATATTAGCAATACAGAATTAAAGATAAGTGATTTAAGTTCTTATCTTGGGCTTGGTCGCACAGTGGCCTATAATAAAATTAAAGCACTAACAGGGAAATCTCCGGTAGAATTAATCAAGGAGTACAGAGTAATCAAGGCAGAGTCGCTTTTGAGAACCGGACAATTTTCTGTTTCTGAAATTGGTTATCAATTGGGATTTTCAGACCCGGCATACTTTAGTCGTTGCTTTAAGGAACGCTATAAAGTATCTCCAAAAGAATATATCCGATTACATAACTTAAAAGATAAGGAGTAGTCACAAGTCGCTGGTTGGTGAAAAATACATGATAAATGGCAAAAAGTACAAACCCCATTATCGCTTGGCAACTACTTTTGCAATAGGTAAACGAACAAAATATGTATATGAAAAAACTCTTTAAACCCATCGTGGTTGTTCTTGTGATTTTTGCATTTGCGCTTCATTGTAAAGCCGGGAAGTATAATCAGTATTATAGAGATTTATCTTTTAATGCTCTTGAGGTACCTGTTCCTATTATCCCGAACTTAAACGTATCGATTGTTGAATATGGAGGTGTAGGCGATGGGGTAACTTTAAATACACAGGCTTTCTCTTCTGCAATAACAGATTTGTCAAATAGTGGTGGAGGACACTTAATTGTTCCTGAAGGGGTGTGGCTCACAGGGCCTATTGTTCTAAAAAGCAATATAGATTTGCATGTTGTGAAAAATGCGATTGTTTTATTCACACCAGATAAAACGCAATATCCGCTAACGCCTCCAGATGCCGGAACATCAGGAACCCGTTATCAGTCTCCGATTAGTGCTCATTATGAAAGTAATTTCTCAATTACAGGCGAAGGGATATTTGATGGTAATGGAGAGCACTGGCGACCAGTCAAGCGAATTAAAGTGAGTGATGTAGAGTGGAATAGTCTTCTGAAAAAGGAAGGTGTGGCCCGAGAGGATAATGGGATTTGGTATCCATGGGTTGTAAAGGATAAAACAACTCATAAAGATGATTTTGCATCGCTCGAAAAATTAGCAAAGAAACGTCCTCGCATGTTGCGTTTTGTTGCTTGTGAGAATATACTACTGCAAGGAGTGGTGTTTCAGAACTCGCCAAGCTTTCATGTAAATATGGTTTTATGCCATGATATTATTATTGATGGCATAATGGTTCGCTGTCCTTGGAACGCTCAAAACGGTGATGGGATTGATTTGAGCTCATGCAGCAATGCACTTATCGTAAATTGCTCGGTAGATGCGGGAGATGATGCTATTTGCCTGAAAAGTGGAATTGGCGATGCCGGACGTCAAAGAGGTCCTTGCTCTAATATTGTTATTGACAATTGTACTGTATTTCATGGGCATGGTGGTTTTGTTATCGGAAGTGATACCGGAGGCGGAATGAATAATATTTCTGTTAAGAACTGTCGCTTTATCGATACTGATACAGGCGTTAGATTCAAAAGTAAACGAGGACGTGGAGGGAACGTATCGAATGTTTTTATTGATAGTATTGTAATGAGTGACATTGCAAATGCAGCCATTTCATTTGATTCGTACTATCAAGAGAAAACACCATTCCCCGATAAAGCACCCGAAGGAGGTGAGATATCTGATGTTCCTTATGTGGCAATCAACCAGGATACGCCAAGTTTCAAAGATATACATATCTCGAACATTGTGTGTCGAGATGCCGGAAGAGCATTATACATCAATGGGCTTCCTGAAATGAACGTAAAGAATGTGTTTCTTACAAATTGTATTATCTCTGCTGCAACCGGAGCGCAGATTGACGAAGCTTCGGAGTTGCGAATTGAAAACATACACTTGGATATTGCTCAGGGTGAAACCTTCTCATTCAATAACTCAAAAAATATAGAGATTAACCATGTAACAAATAGTGGTAATGGAGAAGAAACAATCCGTGTATCCGGAAGTCGTAATAAAAACATCAGAATAAAGAGAAGCAGTTTTACCCTTAAGAATGTTGTATCAACTCCAAAAGCTAAAACAGCAATAACAATTGATTAATAACATATAAACCGAATAGATATCAGATGGAAAAACAAAAATTGATGAGTATTTCTTGCGGAATAGCAGGAGCCTTAGCCGCTGTTGGTTGTACACAACAGCCCAAAGCTACATGGGAAACAAGTCCTAATGTAATTTTTATTTTGGCAGACGATTTAGGAATAGGAGACATCTCTCCTTATGGTCAAGAACTGATAAAGACGCCCAACATCCAACGTATGGCAGACGAAGGGATGCGTTTTACCCAAGGGTATTCGGGTACATCTGTATCGGCTCCTTCGCGCGCATCGCTTATGACTGGACAGCATACAGGGCACACATACATACGAGGAAATATGCGCATGGATCCCGAAGGACAGGTTGCAATGCCTGCGGGGACTTTTACTGTGGCCCAACTCTTTCATGAAGCAGGTTATGCCACAGGTGGCTTTGGGAAATGGGGACTTGGCTATCCGGGTTCCGAATCCGACCCCATGAAGGTTGGGTTTGATGAGTTCTTAGGATATAATTGTCAGACGTTAGCTCACGACTACTATCCAACTCATTTATGGGATGGCACTACACGTGTAGAATTCCCCGAAAATAGCAATGGAAATGAGGTAACCTACGCGGCCGATTTAATTCACGAACGAGCGCTTCAATTTATACGTAATAATGCGGACAAACCATTCTTCGCTTATTTGCCCTATACTTTGCCTCATGCTGAGCTCGTTTTACCGAAAGATTCTGTTTATCAGTATTATTGTAACGTTATACCTGCCGAAGATGATAAATCCTGGGCGGAAGAAAACCCCAATAGGCGCGGAGCTTATGGTGCTACCGAGCGACCACTGGCTGCATTCGCGTCAATGGTAACGCGTTTGGATAGTTATGTGGGCGACATCATGGATTTGCTGGCTCAACTGGGTATTGACAAAAACACAATTGTAATTTTTACTTCCGATAATGGCCCTCACAGAGAAGGAGGTGCCAATCCCGATTACTTCAAAAGCTATGGCGATTTTCGTGGAGTTAAACGCGACCTCTATGAAGGAGGAATACGAATGCCTATGATTATTCGTTGTCCAAATCATATTGAAGCAGGTACTACCAATGACCATATTATGGCATTTTGGGATATGATGCCTACTTTTGCCGATCTGATTGATTGCAAAGAGCCTATTCAAACAGATGGTATATCATTTCTGCCTACGTTACTTGGAAAGAAAGGACAGAAGGAACATGACTATTTATACTGGGAGTTTCATGAAAAAGGTGGTAAGCAAGCAGTTCGCTATCAAAACTGGAAAGCAGTAAAGCTGAATGTCGGTATTCCCGATCAAACTATTTTCGAGTTATACAACCTTTCTGATGATATACATGAAGACCACAATGTTGCCAATCAACATCCGGAAATAGTGAAGAAGATTGAAGACATGATGAAGAACACTCGCACAGAATCAGAATTGTTCAATTTCAGTAGAATGTGATATGACCACCTACGCACCATTTGCCAAACCATTGTATGTAATGCTGAAACCGGTAAGTTCTATTTGTAACTTAGCCTGTGAATATTGTTATTACTTAGAGAAACATAATTTATATAAGAATGAAGAGAAAGAAAGTAGATTTGTGATGAGCGACAAGCTACTGGAACGTTTCGTAGAGCAATACATAAATTCACAGACGCAAGATCAGATTCTTTTTACATGGCATGGGGGAGAGGCGCTGATGCGTCCCGTATCTTTTTACAAACAGGCAATAGCTTTGCAAAAAAGATACGGGAGAGGACGTCAGATAGAAAATTGCATACAGACAAATGGAACACTACTGAATGATGAATGGTGCCGTTTTTTTAAGGAAAATAATTGGTTGGTTGGAGTGTCAATCGATGGACCTCAGGAATTTCATGATGAATACAGGAGAAATAAGCAAGGATTGCCATCTTTCAACAAAGTAATGCAAGGTATAAAATTGCTGAATAAACATGGAGTTGAATGGAATGCTATGGCTGTCGTAAACGATTTCAATGCAGACTATCCACTGGAGTTTTATCAGTTCTTTAAAGAAATAAATTGTCGTTATATACAGTTTTCTCCTATTGTAGAACGCATTATGCCTCATGCTGATGGCCGGCATTTGGCTTCGCCACTAGAGAAAGAGGTAGTGCAATTAGCCGATTTTTCCATAACACCCGAGCAATGGGGCAACTTTCTATGTGCTATTTTTGATGAATGGGTAAAAGAAGATGTAGGTAGCGTATTTGTTCAACTGTTTGATGCTACTTTAGCAAACTGGATGGGTGTACAACCGGGTGTTTGTACGATGGCAGAAACATGTGGACACGCTGGAGTTATGGAATACAATGGCGATGTCTATGCGTGCGATCATTATGTTTTTCCTGAGTATAAGTTGGGGAATATCTATAACGAAACGCTCACGGAGATGATGTACAGCCACAAACAACTTTCTTTTGGAACAAATAAAAACAATAGCTTGCCACAGCAATGCAAGGAGTGTAAATTCTTGTTTGCTTGCAATGGAGAGTGTCCAAAGAACCGCTTTGCTACTACCTCCAGTGGTGAATCCGGATTGAACTATCTATGCAAAGGGTATTACAAATTCTTTGAACATGTGGCTCCGTATATGGATTTTATGAAGAATGAACTCGAAAACAATAGACCTCCGGCTAATGTGATGAAGGCAAGCCTGCATGTATAATAATACAACCACTCAACGGTCTGCTCGGTTCTTATTTATTTATGGACAATTAACTTTTAGGTTTCTTGTCTCCGTGTTAAACACGAAGGGTAAGGGTGTTAAACACGGGAATACAAAAAAGCACACTATGACACTATGGCCGAGCGATCGTCTGCTTATGGCTGAGTGGTCGTTTGCTTATGGCTGAGTGATCGTTTGCCTATGGCTGATAAGGTCAAATACCATAAGCATTGAAATAAGAGCTTTAATCTCTGTAATTTCTGACTGATTTTAGCTTCACTTCTCACTGCTTTTCGAACCATTTCTCACTGGTTTCTTACTACAAATACAGTCAGAAAATTAGTTGTGAAGACCTATTACAAAAATACACATCTAGTTAGTCATACCTTGTTCGTGTTATTCAGTTTCTTATAGTTTTTATTGTTAAAGTACCAATTTCTCAAGTATTGGCCGATGCTTTTCTCCCCAATCATCCATACTATCTATAATCGGTAATATGCTTTTCCCTAAATCAGTCAAATAGTATTCACTATGAGGAGGAAGCTCTGCAAATATTTTTTTCTTGATAATACCATGTTCCTCCAATTCTCTCAGGTTTTGATTTAGAACCCGTGAAACAGCATCAGGTATTTCGCGATGAAGCTCACTGGGGCGTTTGGAAGAATCTCTCAGAGCATC
Source organism: Bacteroides sp. 214 (assembly GCF_010501015.1). GTDB lineage: Bacteria > Bacteroidota > Bacteroidia > Bacteroidales > Bacteroidaceae > Bacteroides. Next base: position 29,356 of record NZ_QVML01000007.1, read on the forward strand.
TATCAAGCACGGTTTCCATTTTGAACCAATGATGCTCATTACTATACGGATACCACACGATAAATCTAAAGGTACTTTTCGTTTATACATAGACTAATGTTTTCTATCTGGCAAAGATAGTCATCTATTATGTATTGATAATCAGTATAGGAGTAAATTAGTCAGTATAGGATTATTTTCACATGTATTGCCAAGTCGTATTATGTATTCTATCTTTGCGAAGAGATAGAATGAGAATAAAGTATCTTAATACAATTAATTATTTAGCATGATGAAATACAGAATTTTAGGAAAAACAGGATTTAAGGTGAGCGAAGTTTCGCTTGGAACTTGGCAACTTGGTTCAAAGTGGGGAGAAGCCTTTGATGAGAAGATGGCGCAAAATACCCTGGAGGCAGCTTACGAGCAAGGTGTTAACTTCTTTGATACGGCTGATATCTATCAAAACGGGATGAGTGAAAAAAGCATTGGTAAGTTCCTAAAGACTAGAAAAGATAAAATATATGTAGTGACAAAATGTGGCCGGAAATTAAATCCCCATGTGACCGAAGGCTATAATGAAGAGAATATCACAAGATTTGTATTCGATTCCATACATAATATGGAAGTGGAAAGCCTCGATCTTATACTGTTGCATTGCCCTCCTACAGAAGTCTATCATAACCCTGCGCTCTTCGAAGCTTTGGATAAGTTGAAACAACAGGGGGCAATTAAACATTACGGCGTAAGTGTGGAGCGTGTAGATGAAGCATTAGCAGCTTTGAGTTATGATATTTCTGCTATTGAAATAATTTTCAACATGTTCCGGTTGAAACCTGCTGAAGAATTATTTGCCAAAGCAAAAGAGAAAAACACAGGAGTAATAGTGCGCGTACCTTTAGCTAGCGGACTATTGACGGGAAAATATACCGAAAACACCTCTTTCGGGAAAGATGATCATCGTTCTTTTAATAGGAACGGGGACTTCTTTGATAAGGGAGAAACATTTTCCGGCATAGATTATCTGACAGGGATTAAGGCCGCGCAAGAACTAAAAGCATCCTTACATGTCGAAAATTTATCGGCAAAAGCCTTGCGTTATATTCTAATGTACCCCGAAGTTAGCACAGTCATTCCCGGAGCAAGTTCTCCCAAACAAATTATTGAGAATGCGGAAGCATCTATCCTTCCTCCTTTTTCAAATGAAGAAATGACTATAGTTCGGGATGTGTATGATAAATATATCCGTAGACAAATTCATAATAATTGGTAACACATATGTCCTTGGTCAAAGCAAGTAGGACAATATAATTATAAAGAGTTCGTTTTAAGGAGAGTCTGAAATGAGAAGGCTGCTACCCTTGTGCGAGCAGCAGCTATTCTCATCACTGTTTCTTTTTTTATATTTATGATTTATGTATCGTTTTATTGCTGATTACCAGTGAAGTCATAGATATGGAGCCGGCTACTATTGTGTCGTTAAACAGTTCTACCTTATCCTCCGGTTCTTGCAACCCAAGAGTATATATTAGTGGAATATAGTGTTCCTCGCTGGGTATGCCAAGCTGGGCTTCCTGAGTCAGGGTATGATAGTTAATCATTGATGCGTGGTCGCCGGTCAAGATTTTCTTCTTCATTGCCTCATTTAGTTTCTCAGCCCATTCGTAGGCAAACTCATAATTGTATCCCTCTTCATTGGGGCGAGCAAGGCGTAGGTTGTGCACCATATTACCGCTTCCAGCAATCAGCACGCCCTTCCGGCGGAGAAACGACAACTCTTTCCCCAAATTATAGTGATATTGCATATCTTGGGTATAATCAATACTTAGTTGTACGACCGGAATATCAGCATTCGGATACATGTGTTTCAGGAACGACCATGTGCCATGATCCAATCCCCACCGGTAATCTTTTTCTATCTCATACATTTTTACCTTATCTCCAAGTATATCCGCCAACCGTGGTGAACCCGGAGCAGGATATTGCTGCCGATATAATTCTTCCGGGAAACCTCCAAAATCGTGGATAGTCTTAGGCTTATCCATCGCCGTAACCATAGATGCTTCGGTTTCCCAGTGAGCAGAGATGCAAAGTATAGCTTCGGGTTGGGGCAATACTTCTCCCATTCTGTTCCATTTCCTTGAAAATGAGTTGTCTTCAATCGCGTTCATAGGCGTACCATGCCCGATAAACAAAACAGGCATTATCGTTTTATTGTATTCCATATCATTCCATTTGAGAGGTTATAAATATAAACAATCCTATATGGGAATAGTTTGGAAGATGAGAGATTAAATGTTTATTTCTTATGGTTTTCAAACCTTTTTCTCTTATAGGTTGTTTCTTCTGTAATGTTTGAAATAAATTATAAATAAAAACTGGATTATTTATGGAATGGATTGTTAAAACCATGCAAAACGCGCCTGAATTGGCTATTTTTTTAACTTTAGCATTAGGCTTTGCTATTGGAAAAGTTAAGATAAAAAATTTCAGTTTAGGTCCGGTTACAGGTGTTCTTTTAATGGGAGTATTAATAGGACAACTAGACATTGCGGTTTCTCCCACTGTAAAATCGACCTTTTTTCTGATATTTCTGTTTGCTGTTGGCTATAGCGTAGGACCGCAATTTGTGCAAAGTCTAAGAAAAGAAGGTTTACCGCAAATAGCTTTTGCTGCTATAGTATGTATATCTTGTTTACTAGTGGCATGGGGTGCCGCTCTGATAGCCGGTTTCGATTTGGGTAATGCTGCCGGATTATTGGCCGGCGCCAACACAATTTCGGCAGTAATAGGGGTCGCCACAGACACCATAAACCAGTTGAATATCGATTCTGTCCTAAAACAACAATACATAAATCAAATACCTGTTGCTTACGCAGTAACTTACATTTTCGGCACAGCCGGTACAGCATGGTTTCTTGCATCGGTAGGGCCACGTTTATTGGGTAAAGACATTGTACAAAAGACTAAAGAATACGAGGAGTCTTTAGGTGGTTCTATAAGAGAAGAAGATTCAAGCATGGAATATGCCTATGACGGTACAACCTTTAGAGTCATTGAAACCACAAGCGATTACTTTAACCGGGAAAGAACGGTAGAAGAAGTAGAAAACATGTTGGTAAATAAAGGTTGGCCTGTATACATCGAACGGATACGTACTGTTAAGGGAGACATAATGGAAGAACCTGCAATAGATACTAAAATAAACAAAGGCGATCGCCTTGTATTGGACGGTCCGTTGGATACCCTTTTGGCAGATGAAGATTTTATCGGTAACGAAGTAGCTGATATGGAATTGTTGAATTTCAGAGCAGAAGCTTTAAGAGTAATCGTTGCTAATAAAGATATAATAGGAAAAACCTTGCAGGAGATTAAAACCTGTAAAGAGCGCCATGGAGTGGTTATACGCAAAATAAACAGAGGGAAAGCAGAAATTCCGTTACTGAAAAACGTAACCCTGCAACGGGGCGACGTAGTTGAAATGGAAGGAAGCAAAATGGATGTAGACCGCTTTTCAAAATATCTTGGATACGCCGAAAGACCCACTAATATTACCGATTTATTGTATGTAGGATTAGGAATATTTTTAGGAGGTCTATTAGGTTCACTTACTATACATACGGGTAATGTGCCGTTAAGTTTAAGTGCCAGTGGCGGCGTGTTGATTGTAGGTATTCTATTCGGGTGGCTGCGTTCTCATCGACCCACATTCGGTGCGATACCCGAACCTGCAATCTGGCTTATGAATAACCTTGGGTTAAATATCTTTATTGCCGTAGTGGGTATTACTGCCGGTCCGGACTTTATAGCCGGATTAAAAGCAGCAGGAGTAAGCCTGTTTATTGCGGGTATTTTTGTGAGCATATTGCCTATGTTTATAGGTATTCTTTGCGGTAAGTACATATTCAAATTTCATCCCGCTATAACATTAGGGGCATGCGCAGGATCGCGTACAACCACAGCTGCGCTTGGCGCGCTCGAAGATGCATTGCAGAGTAAAGTTCCTGCCTTGTCGTACACCACAACATATGCTATCGGCAACACCTTGTTGATTATATGGGGAGTAGTTATTGTTTTGTTAATGAGTTAGAATAAATAGGATAAATAAGAATTAAACTTTTAAACATAAATATTATGGAGATTTCCAAGTTAAAAACATCACGTAAACGTGAACTACAATTAGAGCAACTAAGTCCATTTGAATTAAAAGATAACTTAATAGCTCTTGCATCCGATCAACAAAAAAAACCGGTAAAAACCATGCTTAACGCAGGTCGTGGAAACCCCAACTGGACTGCGACTATACCTCGCGAAGCATTTTTTGTACTGGGGCAGTTCGGTATTGAAGAGTGTAAACGGGCCATTAATCAGGAAGTTGGTTTGGCTGGCATACCACAAAAGGAAGGTATTGGCAAACGCTTTCAGGAGTTCTTAAATAGAAACAAAAATACTCCCGGCGCGAAACTTCTTAAAGGCCTGTTTCAATATGGTATTGAAAAACATAATTTCAATGAAGATGATTGGGCACATGAGCTGGCAGAAGGCATTATAGGCGATCAGTATCCAAGCCCTGTACGTATGTTGAAACATCCGGAAGTTATCGTACACGATTATTTAATCCAGGAAATGTGTGGCAACAAACCCCAAAGAAGCGGTAAATACGATTTGTTTGCTGTTGAAGGTGGTACGGCTGCCATGTGTTATATATTCGACTCATTGGTTGAAAACTGCCTGTTGAAAAAAGGAGATAAAATTGCCTTGGGGGTTCCTGTATTTACACCCTACCTCGAAATTCCCGAACTGGCTAAATACCAGTTTAAAGTAACTTATATATACGGTTCGGCTAAAGATGGCGAAGGAAATTCTAACTTTCAGTACCCCGAATCGGAATTAGATAAGTTAGGAGATAAATCGATCAAGGCATTTTTTATTGTAAACCCGAGCAATCCGACATCGGTCGAAATTGCAGATCCGAGTCGTAAATATCTGGTAAAAGTAGTTAAGAACCTGAATCCGAATTTGATGATCTTAACAGATGACGTTTACGGAACTTTTGTAGAAGGTTTTAATTCATTGATGAATGAATTGCCGAGAAATACTCTGTGTGTTTATTCATTCTCGAAATATTTCGGAGCAACCGGTTGGCGTTTAGGTGTTATCGCTTTATACGAAGACAATATTTACGACGATATGCTTACTGCCATTCCTGAAAAGGATAAAGAACGATTGGCAAAACTATACGAAAGCCTTACCCTGCATCCCGAGAAATTGAAATTTATAGATAGGCTTGTAGCAGATAGTCGCGCTGTTGCGTTAAATCACACTGCAGGACTTTCAACACCGCAGCAAATACAAATGATGCTGTTTGCTGCCTTTGCCCTTCTCGATACGGAGAATAAGTATAAGAAAGCATGCAATGATTTAATTCAAAGTCGCTATAACCTATTATGGGAAGGTTTGAATTTACCCATAATTCCCGATCCGAACAGGGCCGGTTATTATTGCGAATTCGATATTCAGGAATGGGCGATGAAAAAATACGGAAAAGAGTTTGTTGCTTTTCTTGAAAAGAATTTCGAGCCCGTTGATATTGTATTCAGACTGGCTGAAAAATCTTCTATAGTGTTGCTAAACGGTGGTGGCTTTGCCGGACCCGAATGGTCGGTAAGAGTTTCGCTTGCCAATCTTAACGACGAAGATTATTCGATTATAGGTAAAGAACTTTCGGAAACTATGCAGGAATATGTTAATGCATGGAAAAATAAATAATTAATACTCACTACTAAAAAGAGATAAAGCAATGAAAACAAATATCAAGAAAGTAATAGGTCTTTTTATACTGGCTGTATTGGTATCATTCTCATTAGATGCACAAACGAAGCCTAAAGTGTATATCCTTGCTACAGGTGGAACCATAGCCGGAACAAGCTCGTCACAAGTAGACTCGGACTATAAAGCAGGAGCAATAACAGTCAATCAGCTATTGTCTGCTGTTCCCGAAATTTTGGATATTGCAGAAATAAAAGGCGAACAGGTTGCCAATATTGGCAGTCAGGATATGAACGATGAGGTTTGGTTAACATTGGGAAAACGAGTAAACGAATTGCTTAAGCAAAACGATGTTACCGGTATCGTAATAACACACGGAACCGACACACAGGAAGAGACTGCATATTTTCTTAACCTGGTGGTGAAAAGCGACAAACCCGTTGTTTTGGTAGGATCAATGCGTCCCTCGAACGCAATTAGCGCCGATGGTCCGCGCAATATTTACAATGCAGTAGCATGTGCTATTGCTCCGGAATCGAAAGGCAAAGGCGTAATGGTTGTGATGGACGACAATATATTGAGTGCCGACGATTTAACAAAGACTAATACATTGTCGGTAGGTACCTTTCAAAATCCGAATTATGGGCACTTAGGTATTATGTACGACGGCAAACCCATTTATACAAGGGAATCAGTAAAACGTCATACAACAAAATCTGAATTTGATGTTACAAATCTTACCTCTCTACCCCGAGTAGACATTATATTAAGTTATTCAAACGCTACTGCTCAATTTGCAGAAAGTGCAGCTATAGCAGGAGCAAAAGGTATTGTAGTTGCAGGAGTAGGTAACGGAAATATGACAACTGTATTGATGAATGCTTTGGAGAAACTGAGGAAAGAGCAAGATATTGCCGTAGTACGTTCGTCGCGGATTATGACAGGGCCTACAGCTCAATGGGACGAAATTGACGACGACAAACTGAATTTCGTAGCTTCGTGGTACATCAATCCTTACAGAGCACGTGTTTTATTAATGCTTGCATTGACTAAAACAAACGATTATAAAGAAATTCAACGGATGTTTGCTGAGTACTAAACTTCTATAGATCATGAAAAAAATATATATCATATTATTCTCCCTGTTTTTAGCCATAGGTGTATATGCGCAACACAAGGAAAGTGAAAATATACTTGAAAGGCTTTTGTGGGACGATAAAATGCTGAATATAATGTTAGATACCCGTGTCGATTTTCAATCGGATATTGACAGAGACGGAATACAAGGTTTGTCTTTTAAAGGGCAAACATTTAAGATATGGGTTGTGGGCGAAATTATTCCCGGGCTCCGTTACAGGGTACGCCACCGGTTGAATAAACCACAAACGCCGTTACGTGAAGGCTATTCAGGAGCAACAGACCAGGCATGGTTGGCATTCGATTTCGGGCGCGACAAAGAATGGACGATAACCGCCGGGAAACAATCTGTGCAGTTTGGTACATTCGAGTACGATTACAATCCTGCCGATATCTATTTGCCGACTATGGCTTTTAACGACCTCGACGCTTATAAAACAGGGGTAAATGTTGCTTACCGTTTTGCAGAACAAACTGTAAATTTACAGGTAGTTAATTCAGATGCACCACAGTTTGCAAGCGAAAAATACAAAGACAAAGCGCTTGCAATTAATGTTTTATGGGAAGGTAACCTTTTTAACGATGTGATAAAAACACGTTGGGCCTATGGGGCATTTCAGCATGAAAAAGGCAAATTTTACAACTGGCTTACTGTTGGTACACAGGTAAATATAGGCAAGTTTACAACAGAGCTCGACTATTATTGGGGATCAAGAGATATGGATTATAGCTCCGTAGTAGGAATCGACGATTTAGGCACACGTTATGTACAAGATCAGTCGGCAGCCGTTAATCTGAAGTATAATTTCGGAAAATGGCGTCCGTTTGTTAAAGGTACATGGGATAAAAGATTCGATAAAAAAATGGATAAATCGGCTTACGAGACAATAGGAGCACAAGCTGTTGTAGAGTTTTATCCGTTTACCAATAAATATGTGCAGGATTTGCGTTTTCACTTTGCATACGAATACAGCAATACCCGATTTAAAGGAGCATTCAATAATTTAGACAATAAGGAACTACACACGATACTTGCAGGACTAAGATGGCTATTCAAGGTTAAGTAATTTGGCTCAAGTCGAAATCTTTCTTGGTGCTTGTCTTCCCTTTACATTTCTGCTTATTTCCCCCAAAAACAATGTTGCGCTAAGACGCTTCTGAGAAGGGTATTTCAGCCCCAAATACTATTTAACTTGATCCTGTTTTAATAGGATTTTTAGCTAGGATAACAAAAAAGAAAAGTCCTGTATTCTATTGAATATCAGGACTTTTCTTTGATTTTTTAAATCTATCTGGCGGTATGGACGGGACTTTTATTGATTTCTAATAATTTTCAATACTTTCTAATAGTTGCTGAATATCAGTATTATATATATTTTTATTTCTAATATTTTTTGCTTATTTCGAATAGTTTTTATAGATTTGCAACACAAATGCAACATAATAAATTTAGCGGTATGGCAAATTTATATTATCCCTACATCAAGCCAAATTATGTCTCTGGCGACGGAAAGACGCCTTTGTATGTGCGCTATAATTACAATCGCACAAAGCGTACACTTATATCTACCGGATATAATATCAAGCCCGACCATTGGGATGATAAAAAGCGTTGGATAAAACGTGCTTGTCCCGAATTTGAAGAGATTGATTCTGCTTTGACAAAAATCACATCGAAGCTGGGTGAGATATTAACCTACGCTAAAGACAACGGCATAGACCCTATTGTGGATTTTGTGTTGCTTGAACTGGAAAAGAACCGGGAGTACGAACAACGCTCTAATCGGGTAAACATGTTCGATACATTGGAGCTTTACATTGAAGAGAAAAAAGGCAAGGTTTCTGCCGACCAGATAAAAGACTACAAATCCCTAAAAAAGCATCTGACCAATTTTAAGGAGCATTCATCACAACCTGTTACATTCCGTAATCTTAATTTGAAATTCTATAATGAATTTATGGATTACCTTTTCTACAAGGCGGAGAAGCCGGACGGAACAATCGGCTTACTGACGAACTCCGCTGGAAAGATTATCCGACTATTGAAGGGGTTCGTTAATTACCAAATAGCCAAAGGAACTATTCCGGCAGTTGACCTTACCCATTTCAAAGTCGTTGAAGAAGAAACAGATGCTATTTATTTAAGCGAGGATGAGCTCGCTAAGATTTATAAACTCAGCCTTTCGGACGACAAAGAACTGGAAGAGATTCGGGATGTATTTATCGTAGGATGTTTTACTGGATTGCGATATAGCGACCTGTCCACACTTAGTCCGGAACATATTGATGTTGTCAACGAAACTATTAACCTAAAACAACGCAAAGTTCATAAAGCGGTTATTATTCCGATGATTGACTATGTGCCGGAGATTTTGGAAAAATACGATTATGACCTACCCAAAATACCCAGCTATAAGTTTAACGAACGCCTGAAAGAACTTGGCAAGAAAGCAAAGCTAAAACAAAAAGTAGAGATTGTTCGCAAGAAAGGGAATCTCCGTGTCAAAGAAGTTCATGAGAAATGGGAAATGATGTCTTCACATACTTGCCGGAGGTCATTCTGTACCAACATGTATCTTTCCGGTTTTCCTGCCGAGGAACTTATGCGAATATCCGGGCATAAAAGTCCAGCGGCGTTTATGCGATATATCAAGGTAGACAACATGCAAGCGGCAAACAGATTGAAAGCATTGAGAAACAGTCTACAAAACCAGTAAATGAGTAGAGAATCTGTTAATGAGTCTGTTAATCTCAATTCGGCGATCACTTTCCGCAATATCTAGCAAAAGATTAAAAGCCCCTATGTTCCAACAGGTTATTCACTTCTTTTATTCTTTCCTTTATTTTCTCTTTGCCAATAAGAAAAATAGCCCTATATTTGTAACCAATGTATAATGTTATATAATTTGGTTATGAGTGAATATTTATCACTATCAGAAACAGCAGAATTACTAGGGAAAAATAAAGAAACACTTCGTCGATGGGATCGAGAGGGCAAACTAACCGCAGTCCGTGAACCTATGAGCAACTATCGTGTTTATCGTAAATCTGACGTAGAAGATTTATTTGCTGATTTTTTTCGAATGGATTTTATAGAAGAAGATACCAATAATTTTGTTGAACCCCAAAACGAATATAAAGTTTTAGAATTATTTGCTGGAGCAGGAGGATTAGCAGTCGGATTAGAGAAAGCGGGCTTAAAGTGTTTAGCTTTGAATGAAATAGATAAATTTGCATGTCAAACGCTTCGAAGGAATAGACCAAATTGGAATGTTTTAGAGGGAGATATTAAAGATTTTGATTTCACGAAATATAAAAATGAAGTTGATATAGTCACAGGAGGATTTCCTTGCCAGGCATTTAGCTATGCAGGGAAAAAACTTGGACTTTCAGATGCGAGAGGAACGCTTTTCTATGAATTTGCACGAGTTGTAAAGGAAGTAAATCCACCTATTTGCATAGGGGAAAATGTAAGGGGATTACTAAGTCACGATAATGGTAAGACTCTGCAAGGCATGATTTCTATTCTTGATGAAATTGGTTATAGAGTTGCCCCTGTACAAGTTCTTAGAGCTGTTGATTACAAAGTACCTCAAAAACGAGAGCGATTAATTTTAGTTGGTGTTCGAAAAGATATAACAGCGGTTAAGTATGAATATCCGAAACCACATAAAAGAATATACAATTTAAGTGACGCCCTAAAAAAAGGAGATTTATATGACTGTGATGTTCCAAAATCTGATGGTGCAAAATACCCAAAACGCAAAAAAGAAGTCTTAGACTTAGTTCCACCTAAAGGATATTGGCGTGATCTACCAGTTGATATTCAGAAAGAGTTTTTAGGGGGAAGTTATTATCTGGGGGGAGGAAAAACGGGTATGGCGCGTCGAATAGGTTGGGATGAACCTTGCCTTACATTGACTTGTAGTCCAGCGCAAAAGCAGACGGAAAGATGTCATCCTGACGAAACTCGTCCATTTACGGTTCGAGAATATGCCAGAATACAAACTTTTCCTGATGACTGGGATTTTGCTGGCTCACAGGCTCAACAATATAAACAAATCGGAAATGCTGTTCCGGTTAATTTAGGAAGAGAAATTGGGTATTCTATCGTAAAGTTCTTAAATGATTACTACAATCTTTCAAAACCCCAGTAGTAGCAATAATTTTCAAACGTAATTTGGTCAAGAATAGTCCGTTTTGATTCTTTTGTTTCAGTAGCAATTTCCTCCAATGCTGAATTTTCTTTTTCAACTAGCTTTGCCTTTGTAGATTTCATGTAATCTGCAATGGCTATGGGCAAGGCTTTATATAATTGAAAAAAAGCATCTTTTCGTCCTGATAGCAAAGAATAAAATTGATCCCCAGATATTTTATAAACACGACTATGGCTATATTCTTTCCCGTTAATTTCTCCTCGCCAAAGTTCATTAAAGCTCCCTTTTGCTAATATTTGAACCCAATAGCATTTTGCTTTTTTATAGTCATCTGCATATCTTGCCAATTTTTGGAACAAGGCTTCCGCAGAACTACTATTCATAGTATTGTGTTTGTTCTTTATATCTGCAAAAAGCGTATTGTCAACAGCCTTAATGTCAAAACCGCTCAAGTTTCCCACCTCGAATCCGCTTATACCTCCTAAAATCTGTTCATGAAACGTACCAATGGAGTTATTGATAGACTTGTCTATTTGTCGCAGAATCTCAGATTGAATCAATGCTTCCTCTGATATTTCATTAAACTTAGAATCGAAAGTGAGCTTAATTGTATCAACTTTATTTTTGTAGAAAGTCTTTTTTGAAATATTATTTTTAGCTTTCAGATAAGAACTGTGTAGGTTCTCAATACAAGTCAGCAGGTGCTCGTCTTTAATAAAATTCACATATTTATTTGCCATATTCTTACTTTATTTCGATTTTATCTTATTATCGCATCAAACAATTTAGAGTATGAAATTTATTTATGCCTCTCTTTTTGAGTTAGTTCTAAATTTCTTACCTGATATCAAGCCAATATAAAATTGCTCATTTAAAAAGCACAATATGTCTTTACACATTTTTTTATCATTAGGGATGTCTAATTTCCCATTGTTAAATGAAATTGTTAGATTGAACCTCCTTGCTGAGGATCTAATTTTACCAACTGTGGCCGTTGCTAGAATATTACTTTTTTGAATTAAAGTTATTTGCTTTCTAATCATTGAATTACCATTTTCTTTTAGCCAAGCAGAATCAACATTTAATAATTCTTGTGCTGCAAATTCATCAATTGTCTCATTTGAAGCTTCTTCAAAAAAGCTGGCTAATGACATTATTTTATTTGCATTAGCGTAAGAGTTGAAATAAAACTTTCCATCTTTATAGATAGCGTTTACAGCATTTTCCACAATTAATGCATTGCTTGAAAATTTGTGATATGTCGAATCACTCCAAAATAACACGTTTTTATTCTGAAGTAGCTTTCTTTTGTCGAAATTTTGAAAATAATACATACCGTTTTCAATCCAAAACAAGGCTTTAATATCATCTGTGGAGATATTCAAGGTTTCTATACCAATACTATTAGTGCTCGCTTCAATAACAGCTTCAGGGAGAGCCATTTCAACATATAGAATCTCATTCCCATCAATATTAAAATTTCCATCAAACAGGATTTCTTCTGTTTCACTATTTATTAAATTTGTAGAGTTTTCAATAAAGACAGTTTTTATATCATTCGTTATTGATTGAAGAAGATCTATCTTTTTTACAGTATCATTCCTCAATAGAGCAAAGAAACTACATATTGGTGGGTGATGTTCAGGCATATTATGTTTGATTTAAAATTACGTAGTCTGTTAATTGAGAATAAGACTTTATCTCATTTGCGTTAATTAGTTTTTTTTCTGAAATTGCAGTGTATGTTACACCTTTTCCTGTTGTAACCTCATAATACCTAAAGCCAAATAGCTTTAAAATAGGATTATAAAAATAAGTTCCTTTATTTATAATTATCAAAACAACAAGTACAATAACCCATCCTATTACAAATACAGTATCTTTTTTAACAAGCTCAACACAAGGCAAAAAATAGCTCAACAATAAAGTATTCATGTTTAAATCTGCACTTTTGATGGCTTTTATTTCAACTGGATTAACTGTTAATTTCTTTTTTGCAATTTTCATCAAGATATAACATATTAGCAGAAGGAGAAAGAAAGCAAATACTAGATTTAACCGATTAAAAAGCTCAAACCAATTATCGATTAATTCAACAGACTCGCCTCTACTCAAGCAATTGTATAATTCAACTGCTGCTATGATAAGCAAAATCGGAGAATATGCTGTTAAAACAAAAAGTAACTTTATATAATTAGCAAACATATTTAGTTTTATTAAAAACTCGTTTTTCAAATCATATTATCAGAATAAGATATTGTAATAACAAAGCACTATAGACACACGACATACAACAAACTATCAGCTTCAACAAATTCTTATTGGCAACAAAAATACTAAATACTTGCGAACCAGCCATATTTCTATTTGGAAATCTTCTTTTTCTACTATTTGTCGATCCCTTTTACCTCTTTATACATCCGATACCAATACACAGCCTTCTCTTTCCATTCCCTATATTCATGGATGAAATATCCGGCAAGAAATGTAGAAGCCAGTGTTATTACCCACATCGCAATATACCACTTCAAGCCCTTAGATGGCTGCTTTACCTTTCGGAGCTTACTTTCCATTTCATAGATAAAACTCCTGTTCAGTTGCTCAAACTTAGTTGTATCAATGGCAATTCGTTTTTCATAAAGGGTATTCACGCTCTTTTGTATTTTGCTTGCTGTTTCATCGTTAGTGTTGGATATTTCCCGAAGCCGATCGATTTGAGCAGATAGAATGCTATCTACCGATTCTCGGGAAATGTCTTCTTTCCCTGCAAACTTATTTCTACGTTTGGAGTTCCTATTGTTGTCGTCCATAATATCGTTTTTTTGGTTTCTTCTTTTTATGTTTCAATGTATTCTCTTCTTCGGGATTGTGTCCATTTGGAGTAAACAGATCTGCTAATAGCGAAGCTATACTGGAACTTACTCCTGAATAGGATTGTTGATTGCTCTCATCTTGGTTATAGTTCTGTTGAAGTCGTTGCGGACGATTCTCTTCCAGTGAAGAAGAAAAGTTCCCCGCAAGCGATCGGAATCCGAACTCCCGTCCGATCTCCGAAGCTTTGAATGTTTGCCCCTCGTAAGTGAATCGGATTCCATAGGTTTTACCTTGTTTATTATTAGCAGGCTCAATACCGACTCCTTCTTTTTCCAATCCATATAAAAAGCCCTCTAAGCTGGTATTCTTAAACAACTCATAATAGGCAATTTGTTGGAGCTTCTCTTTCGTCTGTTGTCGTGCGGGGTCTGTATGAGCTTCTTGATGCTCCTTTTGTTTCTGAACATCTTTGGCAATCGTCAATCCCATTTCACGGCTTATTTCTTCTGCAATCTTTGCCGAACGGTTGCTCACAAAGGTTGTATCGAATACTTTGCTATCTATTCCGATACGGTTTGCAATCAGGTGGATATGCGGTTTCCCGGTATCTTTATGGGTACAGGCTATCCATTGATGATTCTGTAATCCCATTTTATTTGCAAATGTCCGGGCAATCTTAATCATATCTCCCGGCTTTAGCTTGCCTATATCCTTGGGAGATATACCTATCTCATATCGTATATACTTGTTTTTGCATCGGTAGTTATGTTGGTTAACCATTTCAAACTCTCGGAGAATATCGGCAGGCGCATCACTCTCAATCATATTCCTGCCAACTATCTTATCCAGTTTACCATCACGCAAGGCGTAATCAATCGCATTGCCTCCGTGTGCTATTGCTTTTCCTTTCCCAATCATACGCTTAAAAGAATCGGTTATACAACTGTCGGGATTGTTCCAGATATTCTGCAATAGCGATTACTAATTGCGGATCTTTGTTCCGTATAAGATTGGCGAGCCGGGCAATGGCATTATTATGTTCTTTCAGTTCCCGGAAGTATGAAATCTCTTCCGGGCTTAGCTTCGGGCTGGCAAGTATCCGGCCAGTTAGACATTGTTGCCGGCAATACTCGGAGAGGGTTACTCCCGACCTTTCAGCCATACCCTCGATTCTCTCTTTCTCTGATCCTGTACAACGGAATTTTATATAGGTATTTTTCATTTCTTCTCTTTATTATTTGGTTCAAAAACTGTCGAGAGCGAAGCGATTGCAGTTTCCCCGCCAGCGAAAGCGGTTCAGGCGGCAAGCGCAGTTTGTGGTAACAAACTGACGTCTTGCAATGCACTTCGCGCATTAGGTTAGCTTATAAGCTGCGCCCTTTCTTTCTCGTTGGTACTTGCCGCTTAATCAGGACGGCGGCTCTATTCTTTTCAGGCTGTTTTTGTAGGTTGGATTTATCCCTCCAGTAATCGTTCAGGTCTTTATGGTCTCGATAGAAAACAGACTGGTCGATTACTTCTTTACATATCGGGCTTAAACTCTGAACAGCCCGCTTTCCAGCTTCATCGTTATCTAAAAAGGCGTGTATTGTTTGATGGGGTTGAAGAAACGGAATCGCTTTCGGAAGATTGGCGATTGAGTTTAATATTGCCGAATCAATTACAGGTGAAGCATTCTGTTTTAATGAAAGATAAGAAAGAAAGTCTATGAAGCCCTCGAATAGCATAACTGCATTGTTACCGTTGTTTATGGTTGTTATATTCTTTGGAGTAGTACTTCCTTTGAAATACCTGTTCCGAAGCTCCCATCCTCCGGCATCGTTCCGAAAGCCGACTGCAAAATAAGGTTTGTCCGCAATGGAATAATGGATTTCCGAACAATGCTGTTTCGCTATGTCGGCATTTATACTCCGTTCTTTCAGGTAATCAAGCAAAGCAGGGTGAGCAAGCGGTTTTATATCCGTAATGGTTAGTGCCGATTCTCGGCTTTCTAGTTTAGGAGAAATAGGCAAAGTGTCATTCCGATGAAAGGAAAAAGAATTTTCCAATTGTCGGAGTGCTTCTGCCAGCGAACAATTTTCCAACTTCATCACGAGGTCAACAATCGAACCGCCCTCATTAGTACCGAAGTCGTACCATAAATCTTTATCATAATCAACTTTGAAACTAGGATTGCTGTCATTCCTCAAAGGGGAGAGATACATTCCGTAATATCCCCGGTCTTTTACCGGACTGATTCCTTTATTTTCAAGATATTGCTTTATACTTATATAATTTGAATTTTTCATTTTCTTATTTTTTAGCTGTTTTACTTACTACACAAATGAATCTATGTATTGAACTGATAATCAATTATCGTTATGTAGTATGATTATATTTTGTAGTAACTACTACTCTGTAGTAAGGTAGTAGGATGAGAGTAAGATGCGGATTTTGCTTCTTACTACGACTTAATCCTTTTTCTTTCACTGGATTATATATGATTGTAGTAAGGTAGTAAGAAGAATAATCCATATCTATATTTCTATAAATCACGGTCGAAGAATGGATTCGGCTTGATTTTCTTTATCCGGTAGCATTGAACCGGATTAGCTCCTTTTGTCAATCGCTTGGAGAGCCGTTCAAATTCAGCTTTACGCAGAGCTTCGCCCATTCGCTTTTCGGACAGTTTTACCAAAGTGTATGCCTGTAAGTAGCTTAATACCTCCGAAGTAGTCATATAACATTCTTCGTCAGCTTCCGGCTTCTCAAATCCTTTTAGTAGCATTTCATATTCTACCGTCTGTACGTGGAATTGTTGGCTAAGCCTGTGCAGTTCCGTAATTTCTTCCTCGACAAACCAATAGCGATAGCCATTATCCAAAAGCCACATCACTTCGGAGAATACATTATCCATATTGATTTGCTCCGCTGTTTTGATGTCGATACTGATAACCTCGAACGGCAAGAACCTACGACTGCCAGTCGGGTCAGTCAGAAAGTCGTTGCCGTTAACCGATGCCATGAAGCTGGCTAAATGCGGATATTCTTCAATATACACATCATAAGGACGACGATATTTAACAGCCGGAGTCGTTATCAGATTCTTTAATTCGTTTTCGTCCCGCTTATTCAGGGCTTTTAACTGGTCATCGATATTGATAAACAGGTATTCGGCAATCATCGTCAGTACATCTTTATTCTGCGGGTCTATCTTTCCGGTAAACAGATAACTTTTTAGCGACTGCGGACAAAGGTGATCTAGCCATGTTGTCTTGAACCGTCCTTGTTCTCCGGTTAATACCAAACAAGTATGATTCTGACAACCTACATCTTCCAGCGCATTGGCACCAACGCCTATTAACCATTTGGTAAGATATTCGTCCCATTTTTCAGGATTGCCGGTGGTTACGGTCTGCGCTAATTGGAGGATGTATTGATTCACTTCAGGTTGAAGACGAGGCAATTGCCGGAAATAGTCTTTAACCGGATGCACCTTTGGCGAAAAGTCGCTTTCGAGAATGGTTCGGATATTCTCTGCCGATGTAGAAATGCCCAGTTCCGTATCAATCCGCCGTTTGAAAGAATTGAGGGCAAACTTGGTAACAGGCTGAAACGGATTATTGTCATTCTTTGTGCGATACTCCGGTTTGGATTTTATCACATTGAAGCGGAAATCGTATTTTTCCTGCAAGTATGCCTCAATCCGCTCATTTTTGGATTGGCGGACGGAAGAATCTGTTTTCTCTTTCATCGGGATCAAGATTCTTCTGTCGTTCTACATCTATTTAGGATGAAGTTTAGAATCTCCTCCTTATCATAGAAGACGAGCTTTTCTCCGAAACGGTACTCTTTGTAATGACCGAGCCTGGCATATTTGCGGACGGTGGGCGCAGAGGCTTTTAAGAGCCGGGTAGCCTCTTTCATCTTGATTAGATTACTCATCGCCTTATCAACAGGCGATGCTTGTTCTTCGGGAATACTGTTCTCAACAGCTTCCTCATTTTCTGATTTTAGCCAGAATTTTTTAAACGCTTTTCGCATAATTCGCATTTTTGAGATTAATTACTAATGTTTGCCTTGTGGCAAATTCACGGTGCGAATGTAGCGAGTGCAAAAAGCGATGGGGTACCCCAAAGAATACCCCAAAAATCAGATTATCAAGATGTTTTTGAAATTATTCTTCTATAGAATTTCTTAATTCATTGATTTCATTGAGGATTAGCGTCTTCTCCTTTTCTAATCCGAGATATTCTAACTGCTCAACAATATATGTATAGTCCTTGATTCGTGCCTTGATTTCTCCTTTGACGAGCAATTCCTTGTTGTTAGTCTTTAAAATTTTATAGGTATTTGTATTGGCAATCTCCTTAGTATTAGGTTCGACTTCTAATAAATTGCGGATAAAACGGGCTTTGTCAGAATTGCTTGCATCCACCTTACAGACACGAAATAGACTCTCAAATAACAGAATCTTTTGACGAAGTGTTACAGAGAACTTGGATTTAGCATGATTATCAGAAGTAATTTCTTCGTTTTGTGCCTCTATAACTTGTGCCTGAAACAAGTCATATTCGCTTTTAAGGTTCAAGTAGTCTGAATAACTGAACTTTCCGGAAAAATACCTTTCAACCTTTTCCTTGTGGTTCTCGATGATATTACAGACACGATTGGCAACGGTCAATTCTTCCGAACTAGCCTTTCTCTCAAGGGAACGTTTGTAGGCGAATAAAAAATCATCAGCGAAGACGCTGTATAGTTTCTTTCCTTCTCTAACAGATTTATATGCCCGATACGCACGTTTTAGTACCCTATATTGGTAATCAAACGGCATATATAATACCGGATGCTTTTTCAGAAAATAGATATATAGCAGAAATAACACAATTTCCGCAAGGATGAAAACGATAAGCCAAATTCCCATATATAATCAACAGACAGAATAGCTGTCCGTTCTGCAAAAATAATTATTTTGTTTATAATTTCGGATAATTTCCAGTATTGCATAATAACGGGAAAGGAATGAAACAAGAGCAAATTTGCAACACAAGTGCAATACGATGAAAAATAGAAGCCTGTCAATCAGATGATTAACAGGCTTATTGGCGGTATGGACGGGACTCGAACCCGCGACCCCCTGCGTGACAGGCAGGTATTCTAACCAACTGAACTACCACACCAAATTACTCTTTCAAGTAACAATCTCTCTCGATTGCGGATGCAAATGTAGCGCTTTTTTTGAAACATGCAAAATAATTAAGCGGATTTGGAGATTTTTTTTGTGACACCACCAATAATTTGCCATATTTGTAAGTGTAACACATAACAATAAAATAAGAAATAATATGAGAAACTACAAACAACTACTTGCTGCATTCCTGCTTTCTACAGGGACCATGGCAATTGCGCAAACCAATGAGTTGGTTATTCAAACCAAAAAGGTAGGTGCAGAGATTCAACCAACCATGTATGGCCTGTTCTTTGAAGATATTAATTATGGAGCTGATGGAGGACTTTATGCCGAACTGATAAAGAATCGCTCCTTTGAGTTCCCGCAAAATTTGATGGGCTGGAAAACCTATGGGACAATATCATTGCAGAATGACGGACCTTTTGAATGTAATCCGCATTATGTGCGTTTGTCCACTCCCAACCATGAGCATAAACGTACGGGTCTTGAAAATGAAGGCTTCTTTGGCGTAGGTGTAAAGGCAAACGAGGAGTATCGTTTTTCTGTATGGGCGCGTTTACCACAAGGAGGTCGTGAGTCGAAGATACGAGTGGAGCTGGTAAAACCAAATTCTATGGGTGAGCATCATGCTTTTGCTGCGCAAGAACTTGTCGTATCATCGGGCGAGTGGAAAAAATATCAGATAATACTCAAACCGAATATGACAGAGCCTAAATCAGTATTACGTATTTTTCTGGCTTCGGAAGTGACGGTAGATTTGGAACATATTTCGCTCTTTCCTGTAGATACATGGAAAGGACATGAAAATGGACTTCGCAAGGATTTGGCACAGGCATTAGCAGATATACATCCAGGAATTTTTCGCTTTCCGGGCGGGTGTATTGTAGAAGGAACAGATCTTGATACGCGTTATGATTGGAAGAAATCGGTTGGTGCAATAGAAAACAGACCGCTTAATGAGAATAGATGGCACTATACGTTCCCACATCGTTTTTATCCTGACTACTATCAGAGTTATGGATTGGGATTCTATGAGTACTTTTTGCTTTCCGAAGAAATTGGAGCGGAACCACTTCCTGTGTTGAGCTGCGGTTTAGCATGTCAATTCCAAAACAAAGAGATGTCGGCACATGTACCTCTTGAGGAATTAGATTGTTATATTCAAGATGCGCTTGACCTAATAGAATTTGCAAATGGTGACGTAACCACTACTTGGGGGAAACTGCGTGCGGAAATGGGGCACCCCACACCATTTAATCTTAAATATATAGCTATAGGTAATGAGCAGTGGGGAGCTGAATATCCTGAACGCTTAGCGCCTTTTGTTGTTGCTATTCGTAAAGCATACCCCGCAATGAAAATTATAGGCAGTTCAGGACCTGGGTCAGAAGGAGATAAGTTTGATTACCTATGGCCGGAAATGAAACGTTTAAAAGTGGATTTGGTGGATGAGCACTTCTATCGTCCCGAGGACTGGTTCCTGACACAAGGTGCCCGTTATGACAACTATGACCGGAAAGGGCCGAAAGTATTTGCCGGAGAGTATGCTTGTCATGGTAAAGGAAAGAAATATAATCATTTTCATGCCGCTTTACTTGAAGCTGCTTTTATGACAGGTATGGAACGTAACGCCGATATTGTGCATATGGCAACTTATGCACCTCTTTTTGCACATGTAGAAGGCTGGCAGTGGCGACCGGATATGATTTGGTTTGATAACCTTAATTGTGTGAAAACTGCAAGTTACTACGTGCAACAACTTTATGCTCATAATGCAGGTACAAATGTGTTGAAACTAAATATGGCGGGTAAAAATGTAACTGGTGCTGAAGGACAGAATGGCCTATTTGCCAGTGCTGTTTGGGACAGAAACAAAAATACTTATATAATAAAGGTGGCAAACACTTCGGATGTTGATCAACCTATTACGTTGAATTTTGCAGGTTTAGGTAAGAAAGATGTGTTGATTGACGGCGTTTGTATCACGCTTCAGTCTACCAATCCGGATAATGATAACACACTGGCAAGTCCGCAAAATATATTACCGCAAGAAACCAAGGTAGTTATAGAACAGCATCTTTTCAATACGATATTGAAAGCTCAAACGTTTGCAGTCTATAAATTCAAAAAAGGTGTGAAATGAGTTAAAAACAGGTAGTAGGTTGTCAAAACGTCAGGGCAAATCCAAAATTAATTGAATATGTTTTGCGTTTCTCAAAACAGTTATTATATTTGCAGAGAGGAATAGGATAGTCAATAACTGACAACCAAAGGATTCATATATATCCTTCCTTAATTGATACACAAATTGTTTAAATGTTGGAAAGTGCAAGCATGTGAATGATTGCACTTTTTTTTATTTTTCCGTAGCCAACAAATATTCATCAATTGCTCTCTTGTATGTTTCCTTATCGGCTGCTCCACGAAGAGGCTGTGGCATATCGTCTATTCGGATAAAAATAAGCAACGGTATGCTGGTTGCTTCAAATATTGAGGCAAGTTCTTTTTCTTTATCTACATTTACTTTATAAATAATAATCTGCCCGTCATACTCCTTGGCAAGTTCTTTCATAATGGGTGCTATCTTACGGCAAGGAGGGCACCAATCTGCATAAAAATCAATAATAACGGGTTTATCTCCCTTGAACTTCCACTCCGAATCATTTTCATAATCAAAAATACGTTCAAGAAACATCTGCTTATTCATGGTAATTACTTCACCACTTTTCTCTTTTCGTGCTTTTTGTTGTGTGTTGTCGGTATTGTTGGTTGCAAACAATAGCAATCCAACCATAAGGAAGGTGACACTAGTAAATAGTTTTTTCATATTAGTATATCATTTATTTAATTAATAGTACTCCGCCCCAGACAGCTAACAACCCCAGTATTACACTTGCAACTATATACAATAGTGCCGTCAGTGTATGACCCGATTGGAATAAATTAATGTTCTCTAGCGCGAAAGCGGAAAAAGTGGTATATCCACCGCAAAAACCGGTCATGAATAATAACCGTAAATCTGTATTGATTATTTGGTTACGCTCAAATAAACCGAGCAGCATTCCAATGATGAAACAACCAATTATATTTACGGTAAATGTGCTTAGTGGATATGTTGTTTGTGTGTACTTGTTGACTATTACGGAGGTAAGAAAGCGTAATATACTTCCTAATCCGCCACCTAATCCAACTAAAAGTATCATTTTTATCATGTAATCTTTTTGGCAAAGATAACTATTTATTGTTATTTTTGTAATCCAAAATTAGTGAAATGAGAATACTCTATTACATCTATCAAATTTGTATTGCGCTACCTATACTCTTGGTTCTGACTATCCTTACAGCGCTTACTACTATTATAGGATCACTTGTTGGTGGTGCGCATTTTTGGGGATATTATCCCGGGAAAATATGGTCGCAACTCATCTGTTTATTCCTTTTGATTCCTGTCAAGGTAAAAGGGCGTGATAAACTGCAAAAGAAGACTTCTTATGTTTTTGTAGCTAATCATCAGGGGGCTTTTGATATCTTTCTTATTTATGGCTTTTTAGGACGAAACTTTAAATGGATGATGAAGAAAAGCTTGCGTAAAATACCTTTTGTAGGCAAAGCTTGCGAAAGTGCCGGCCATATTTTCGTGGATCGTTCGGGTCCGAAGAAAGTACTCGAAACCATTCGGCAAGCCAGAGCTTCTTTAACTGATGGCGTTTCGCTAGTGGTGTTTCCCGAAGGTGCGCGAACCTTTACCGGGCATATGGGATATTTCAAAAAAGGAGCATTCCAGTTGGCGGATGACTTGCAGCTTCCTGTTGTTCCACTTACTATTGACGGCTCTTTTAACGTACTTTCGCGCACAGGAAAATGGATTGATCCGCACCGTATGACATTAACCATTCACGAACCAATATTTCCAAAAGGAAAAGGAGCGGAGAATATAAAAGCAACAATGACAGAAGCCTACGCTGCAGTAGAGAGCGTATTGCCGCTAAAATATAGGGGGATGGTAGAAAATAAAGATCAAGAAGTGGAATAAAGAAACACTATTGTTTCAATCCCTCAAACACTGCCTTGCGTAGTGTACCTTCTGTATCATCGCCATCGTACTCCCAATACATGGCTCCTTTTAAGCCAAAATCATTGATAAATGCGCATTTTTCCCGAATAGATTCCTCGTCTTCATAATTGCAAACAATATTTCCTGTCGAGTCTATTAAATAGGGGACTTTAGCAAGACTGTCCCATTGGCGGCTATAATCTTCCTGACTCAGGTTTTTAATATTTCTGTATCCGAGAGGTTTCGGCATAGAAGATAACCCACGTCCATAGAATGGTATACCCAATACCAATCGGTTGGCAGGCATACCTGCCCGGATATGTGCATTAACCGCCATTTCGCAGGTTAGCTCTTCGGTTAATTCCGAACGGTAAAGTGGAGCATGATGCAATGGCGTGTTCGAAATATCATACGCCATGATATTGACAAAGTTTACATACGGACAAATATGCTTAAAGTTGATATACTTGGCACCTGCTTCCGAAGCTATGGTAAGTAGTTTTTTCTTGCCGATAGCAGTACGGATATCACCTAACATTAGTGTAAAGTTCTCTGTATCTCGGGGTGTAGACGATATCTTTGCCAAACTGCTGGTAGGGTATTCCCAATCAATGTCAATGCCATCGAGCTTAAACTCATCAATGACGCGTTTGCAGTCGGCGGCAAAGGAACGACGGAAAGTTGCAGAATCCGCCATCTCGGCGAAACGTCCGCTTCCCCAACCACCAATCGATAACAATACTTTAAGAGAAGGTTTCTTTTTTCGAAGCTCTACGATTTGCCGTAGACGCGCTTCATTGTCTATGCGTATGCCATCGCATGTTTCGTTTACATGTCCAAAAGCATAGTTGATATTGGTAATGTGTGTGGGGTCGGGTAGGGTGGCTGTTTTCCACGAAGTAACATAAGCAACAATAATCTTACTGTTTTGTTCTGTGGTTCTGGAACAACCAACTGACAGGATAACTATCGATAGGAAAAACCATTTAAGTGTTTTCATGAATGGATGTGTTAAAGATGATTTTTCAAAGGTACAAAATTTCTGGAAATTCCTTTCCTATTGTATGATTATGTGTATGTAGTAAAGGGTATAACAATAAAATCATCTTTTGTATACTATTGGTCTATGTTTTTCTTTATTTTTGTGGAGTTGAACATTAAAATCTTATTGTATGAAGAGTAAAACACTTAGTTTGATATGCTTATTGCTACTACCGCTTGCACTTAATGCAGCACGAGTTGATACGCTGATGGTAAAGAGCCCTTCTATGAATAAAGAAGTGCAAGTATTGGTTGTTGTGCCCCATGTGGTTCTGGAGAAACCAGTGCATTGTCCGGTTATATACCTGTTGCATGGGTATAGCGGTAATGCTTTATCATGGATTAATCTCAAACCGAATCTTCCGGAAATAGCCGATGAAAAAGGAATTATGATTGTTTGTCCCGACGGTCAGAATAGTTGGTATTGGGATAGTCCGTTAGACCCAGATTCTCGTTACGAAACTTTTGTGAGTCAGGAACTTATAGATTTTATTGATACCAATTATCCTACCATTCCACACCGCGAGGCACGCGCTATTACCGGTTTAAGCATGGGGGGGCATGGTGGCATGTGGCTATCTATACGCCATAAAGATGTGTTTGGTGCTGGTGGTAGTATGAGTGGTGGATTGGACATTCGCCCTTTTCCTAAAAATTGGCTTATGGCGAAGCAACTAGGCGAATATGGCACTAATAAACAAGTGTGGGAAGAACACACAGCTATTCACCTGATTGAAGGATTGAAGGATGGCGAACTCGCTATAATTATAGATTGTGGTGTCGATGACTTTTTCTATCCGGTAAATCTGGAATTTCATCAATGTTTGTTAGAGAAGAAGATTGCACACGATTTCATAAGTCGTCCGGGTAATCACGACAGGAAGTATTGGAACAATGCAGTAGATTATCAGATTTTGTATTTCTACAAGTTCTTTTCAAAGTAATAGAAATTGTTTTCAGGGCTTATGGCAAGAGCCATAAGCCCTAAAAAACTACTCTATAACCAGCTCTGCCATTTTTACAATATCTTCCGAACTTCGTCCTACCTTAATCTCATATATTCCCGGTACTACACGCATTGTGTTCGTGTTATCATCCCACCATTCAAGCTGCTTGTTTGTTAGTTCAAACGCAACGGTTGTTTGCATTCCTTTTTCTATCTTGATCCGTTCAAAAGCACGTAATGCTTTGGTAGGACCCATGATGTCTTCTTGTTTACGAATATAGACTTGCACAATTTCGTCACCACTATAAGCACCGATATTACTAACCGGGATGGTTAATGTTACTGTTTCGCCTGCTTTGATGCAGTTTTTGCTTAGTGCGAGCTCACCGTAACTAAACGTTGTATAACTTAATCCATATCCAAAAGGATACAGAATGTTATCACTTTTGGCATAACGATAAGTGCGGTTTGTCATGTTGTAATCTTCGAAATCGGGAATTTTATCTACGTCCTTATAGAAGGTTATGGGTAGTCTGCCTGCTGGATTATACTCACCAAACAGGATATCGGCAACTGCCGTACCACCTGCCTGACCGGGATACCATGCCTGTAATACAGCTCCTTGATTGCGTATTGCTTGCGGAATCTCAATGGCCGACCCCGAGCAGTTTATATAAACCACTTTTTTATTAGCCTTCAGCAATGCCTGAAGAAACGTGTTCTGAATAGCAGGCAACTTAATGTCCGTGCGATCTCCTTTGCGAAATCCCGGGTAGTCTACGTTCATTTCTTCACCTTCCAAAGAAGGAGAAATACCACCCGCAAAAACCACAATATCTGCCGCCTTAATGCGTCCTAAAGATTTATTGACGTTGCTTGGCTCTTTTACCACAATGTCAAAGTGCAACTGCGCATCGCTATTAAGGTATTCGAATTCAATACGTACGTCATATGCTTTCCCTGCTTTAGCTGCCAATGTATAGGAAGTTTCGCGTGGGTCATATTTATGACTATATTTTTTTATCTCTTCACCGTTTATATATAAGCGCCCGGTGCCACAACTGTTGAAATCAAAAATAACGTCGCCAGTTTGTTGAGGGATAAAAGTACTGCTATATGTTGCCGAAAAGTCGGTTAGATTAACACCTGCTTCAAAAACAGTAGCTCCGGCAGTATGTAGCCAGAAGGGGTTTTTCATTTGTGTAGTAGCAATGGGGGCGCCTTCGCGTTTCATGTTATTCCAATAAGTGGCTCTGAATCCTATACCAGCTTCGGTAGCGCTTTGGTTGTAGATACTTTTCTTTATTGTTGTCTCAATCCATGAGCAACCGGGTTCGTAAATAAGTTTGTCGTTAGCTCCCAACGCACGACGAACACCTTCGAGAATTGTAACTGTCTGTGGTGGGTTTCCGTTATAATTGCCCCATTGCATTACTGAGTCGTTAGCATTGGGCCCCATTACAGCAATAGTTAGTCCACCACGTTTTAGAGGGAGAGTGTTGTCATGGTTCTCTAATAAAACGATAGATTTGTGGGCTATATCCAATGCTAAGGAGTCATGCTTGGCAGATCCAACGGCAGAGTAAGGAATTTGTGTCCAAACCACCTCTTTAGGATCGTCCATTTCGCCCAGTTCAAAACGGGCTTTTAGTAAACGTTTTACAGAAATGTCTAAATCTGCTTCAGTAATCAATCCTTTTTCTATAGCCTCTTTAAGATATTTGTAACTATTCCCACACTCTAAGTCTGTTCCTGCTACTACGGCTGCTGCAACAGCCGTAGCACCATCTGGATGTGTTTCATGGCGTTTTGGCTTGAAGAAATTATCAATAGCACCACAATCGGACAATACAATACCTTCAAAGTTCCATTCGTTACGCAGTATTTGCACTAATAATCGGTCGCTTCCACAACACGGATCTCCTTCAAGGCGATTGTAGGCACACATAACTTCCTTTACACCGGCTTCTTTAACGAGCGCTTCGAATGCGGGAAGATACGTTTCGTGAAGGTCACGTGGGGAAATGTTCTCTGCGTTGTAGGAGTGGCGATTCCATTCAGGACCCGAGTGTACGGCAAAATGTTTGGCACAAGCGTGTAATTTATCATATTTACTTCCTGCAGGTCCTTGTAAGCCGTTTACCACTTGTATGCCCATAACGGTGGTTAAGTATGGATCCTCACCGTAGGTTTCCATGCCACGCCCCCAACGTGGATCGCGAAAAATGTTAATATTCGGTGTCCACATCGTCAGCCCCTGGTAACGTTTGTAGCTGTTGATAGATGATGTGTAGGTGTTCTTGGCTCTCGCTTCATCGGATATTGCATCGAAAACATGATACGTAGCTTGCGGATCAAAAGATGCAGCCATACCGATGGGTTGGGGGAAAACCGTGGCTAGTCCGGCACGCGCTACTCCATGCAGTGCTTCGTTCCACCAGTTGTATTGTTTAATGCCCAATCGCTCTACTGGTGCAGAAGCATCCATCATCAAAGCTATTTTTTCATCGAGGGTTAATTGACGGAGCAAGTCTTCGGCACGTTGTTCTGCCGGCAAAGAGGTGTTTCTATACGATTTATCGGTACAAGCTCCTAAAGATATAAGGAGAGCAACTAAAAGTAGGAGTGTGTGTTTCATGGTTATGTGTTTTTTATGTTATTCTTCTTCAAATCCCAGTAATTTTTCGCTTTCTTCGCTTGGAAGTTGCTCTACGTTCCGCAGTCTCCGTTCAATGGCCCGTGTTCGTTTTCCCATGACTTCCTCCAATTGGTCGCCTGCTGTTTGCAAGTTTTTCTGAACTTTTTCCAACATCCCTCCAAATTTGCCGAACTCTGTTTTAACTGCACCAAGTACATTCCATACTTCGCTGGTTCGTTTTTGCAGGGCAAGAGTACGAAAGCCCATTTGTAAACTGTTGAGTATAGCACCAAGAGTCGTAGGACCTGTAACTACAATTTTATATTCTTTTTGTAGCCATTCTACCAAAGAAGTGCGGCGTATTACCTCTGCGTAAATACCTTCAAATGGAAGAAAGAGTATGGCGAAATCAGTCGTGTAGGGTGGATCTACATACTTTTCGTGAATATCCTTTGCCATGCGTTTAATAGTTGTTTCCAATTGCTTGCTGCATAATTCTATCTGTGCAGGTTCGCCAATGTCGTAGGCTTCCTGGTATTGTTCGTATACATCTTTGGGAAATTTGGCATCGATAGGTAGGTATACCACATTTGCCGAATCGTCTTTGCCGGGTAGCTTAATGGCAAATTCCACAAATTCGCTTCCGTTTTTCTTGGTTTTGATGTTGGCTGCGTATTGTTCGGGACTGAGCATTTGCTCCAATAACGCGCTGAGCTGAACTTCTCCGAATGTTCCTCGCACCTTTACATTAGAAAGCGCTTTTTTGAGTCCACCTACATCTTGTGCTAAGTTTTTCATTTCGCCCAGTCCTTTCTGTACACTTTCCAACTGCACTCGCACAAGCTCAAAAGATTGTCCAATGCGTTCATTGAGCGTCTTTTGTAATTTCTCTTCTACCATTGCACGCATCTCGTCAAGTCGTTTTTCGGTAGAGTGGATTAGCTGTTCTTGTTGTTTAGTAACTCCGGCAAACTGTTGCTTCTGCATCTCACCCGAAGTTAGCATATTCTTGTGCATGGCATCTTGCAATTCCATACGAAGCTCACGAAGGCTGCGACTCAACTCTTCACGGTTTTCTTGCATCTGTTTACGTAGTGAAGCTTCTAACTCTCCATTGGAGCGCTGGTTGTTTCGTTGTATCAGTATAACTAAGATAATTAGCAGAAGTATACCGTTTACTATGAGTAGGGTTGTTTCCATATTTAGAGCTTTTTCAACAAGCAAAAATAGATAAAAGAAGTCACCTTTACATATATTTATTGTCTAAATAAGCAAAAAGGAGCGTTCACAACGAGAACTTTATATACCTTTGCGGTCAATAAAATAAAACTACAATGAAATCTTTAGCTTATTTGAAATCTTTGTTTGTGTTAATCATCGTTTTCGGATTAACCTCTTGTGAAGAATATTACGACATTAAAAACAGTGACGGAAAGCTATGTGGCTATACATGGCTGGAAGAGTATGCTACTGTGGGTGGCGATTGGTGTACACATACATTGGTGTTCGACCGCTCGGGTAGTGGACGAGAAGTGTATAAATACGATAATGGTTCGCAAGTAACAACAATATCCTCTCGCTTTAGTTGGTATTGGACCAGCAATATGGAATGTATTGAACTGGACTTTGGCGCAGGCGATTTAGTATTCTTCGATAATGTGTGGGTACGCGACTACTACTTGTCGGGTAATTATGACGGAGAAGAGGTGACGTTCAGGAGGCAATAATTATTCTTGCCCCCTTAACACTACTTTCCTAAACACTGTTGGGTAAGGTGTTTCAAATCGCATCATTTCTCCTGTTACCGGATGATGAAACTGCAGTCTAAAGGCATGAAGTGCCAAACGGTTTAGTGGAGCACTTTCTGTCTTAAAATATCTATCGTCGCCAACCACGGGATGTCCCAACTCTTGTGCGTGCATACGTATTTGATTTTTCCTGCCAATTTCCAACTCAACTAATGAATACCCGTTAGCACGTTTAATTGTTTTGTATTGCGTGTAAGATCTACCTTCTGTGGCAGTTACAGGAGTATGGCTGATTTGTATCTTATCATCCTGTAACCATGAAGTAACTACGCCATTGTCTTTTTCCAATTCTCCTTCGAGGAGTGCCACATAGCGATTTACTTTTATAAGTTCGTTCCAGCGATCCTGAAAATTAATCTTTGTTTTTTCGTCTTTTGCAAAGATGACCAATCCCGAAGCCTCTTTATCTACCTTATTAATTATATATGCACGGCGATGTTTACTTTTTTGTGCTATATATTCGCAGATAATGTTATAAACACTACGCTCGCGTGGACGTTGCGAAATAGTGGCAATTCCCTCGCGTTTATCCACTACTAATAAGTAGGCATCCTCAAACAATATTTTGAAATAGTTGCTTTTAAACTCTTTCTTCCCTTTTTCTTTGCTGATTTGTACCTTCATACCCGGTTTCAGCGGAGTATTGAATTGTGTAGTGATGATATTTTCTACAAGTACCTGACGGTTGGATAGTAGTGACTTTGCTGTAGTGCGATTGGCACCTTCTACATACTTCATAAGAAAAGGCAACAATTCGTCGGCTTCCTTTACGGTGTATGTCATAAACTTAGATTTTGCACGCGCTATGAGATAAGCGGGTTTTTCTTTTTTCTTCTTTTCTTCCATGATGCGTTGGTGTTATGAACGTTTCTCCAACAGTACCACATTCTCTACATGATGTGTATGTGGGAACATGTCTACAGGTTGTACGGCAGTAACACGATATTTATTGTCGAGTAACGCGAGGTCGCGCGCTTGTGTAGCAGGATTGCAACTAACATACACAATGCGTTTGGGTTCGGCAAATAACAATACGTCAATTACATCTTGATGCATACCGGCACGTGGTGGGTCGGTGATAATTACATCTGGGCGACCATACTCATTGATAAAGTCTTGTGTGAGCATATCTTTCATGTCTCCGGCAAAGAACAGTGTATTCTTTATATTGTTCAATTCGGAGTTTACCTTAGCATCTTCAATGGCTTCGGGTACATATTCAATACCAATAACCTGACGGGCTTGCTTGGCAACGAAGTTGGCGATGGTTCCTGTTCCGGTATATAGGTCGTACACCAATTCTTTACCGGTGAGCTGTGCAAATTCACGGGTTATCTTGTATAGATTGTAGGCTTGCTCGGAATTGGTTTGATAGAACGACTTGGGGCCTATTTTAAACTTTAACCCTTCCATCTCTTCGAAAATGTGATCATTACCTTTATATAATAAAACCTCTTGGTCGGTAATGGTATCGTTGCACTTGTTGTTCACTACGTACATTAATGAAGTGATTTCAGGAAATGTATCTTCTACATAGCTCAGCAGTTGCTTGAACTGCACTAGCTGCTCCTCTTCCGTAATCTTGGCAATAAGAATAACCATCAACTCGCCAGTAGTGGAAGTACGGATAATCATGTTGCGGAGCATTCCTTCTTGTGAGCGCAGATTAAAGAACTCGTAGTTATGCGCATAGGCATAGTCGCGCACAGCATTGCGGATACGATTGGAAATGTCATCCTGCAACCAACACTTTTCAATAGCCAGTACTTTATCAAAGGCACCGGGTATGTGGAATCCTACAGCATTCATTTGGTCGTAAACCACTTGTTGCTTAACCTCTTCATTGGTAAGCCACCGTTTGTTAGAGAAAGTAAACTCCAGTTTGTTGCGATAAAACTGTGTTTTCTCGGAGCCAAGGATAGGCGATATTTCGGGCAACTCAACCTTTCCAATACGTGTAAGATTGTCTGTTACTTGTTTCTGTTTGTATCTGATTTGTTCGCTATATGGGAGCACTTGCCACTTACAACCGCCACACACACCGTAGTGTTGGCAGAATGGAACAGCACGTTGTTCGGCATATTTGTGAAACTTTACAGCTTCTGCTTCTGCATATTTGTTTTTCTTTCGCTTTATTTGTAGGTCTACCACGTCGCCGGGAACTACATATGGAACAAAGATAACTAAATCATTTACTTTTGCTATTGCCTTTCCTTCGGCTGCTATATCAATGATGGTAACCTCTTCGAGTAGAGGTAAAACTTTCTTATTACGTGCCACTTTACACTGTACTTTATTAATTATTAAGGCGCAAAGGTAGTCTAATTAATTGGAATTAATATCTCCGGAATAGCTCTATCTCCTTAAAAAATAGTTCTTTGATATCTTTTAGCTGTGGGTTTTTTTGCTCTATAATATTTTGAATGGTTTCTTTAGATAGTTTTTTTATAACAGACAGATAACCAAGAGCACTAATGGTATCAGAAAAGTGCCGGTAAAAAATAATTTTTTTAAGTTTCTTGTCTGTGGCAATATCTGTGAACAGAAAGATGTCATTTAGTGTGGTTATCTTCACACTATACTGACATTCGGTATCTTCATAGATATACACCCAATTGTAGTCTGTTATTTGTTTTTCTTTATTCATGCTTTCGCCTGAATTTTTAGTTAGCTTGCGTAGTTGTTTATTTCATTACTTAACTCTTCGGATAAATCAATTCTCGTCGGATTAGAATCGAGTATTGTTTCGTTCAATAGGTAGCAAACAGACTTCCTTAGCTGAGAGTAGTATTTTATGGCACTTTTTGAATCCTCAAAGAAGCGGTAAAAGGTAACTTTTGCCATATTGTTGTTTGTAAACAAACTCCCAAAACTAAAGATGTCTTGAATGGTTGCGATACGGATATATTGTGTGTTGTTGATTTCTAAAACATATACCCAATTATAATCTGTTGCTTGTTTTTCGATACACATAGTTCTTACTTTTATTGTTTAAATGTGGGAGTAAAAGTAAAGGGAAGTGTGCGAAGAGAGGTTGCAAATTAGGAATTTGTTTTAGCAAATTAGGAAAAAGATTCATTTTCCTCTTTTTTCTTAAGTGTATATCTATAAGCTTGGTCGCTACCAAACCCAGCCAATGTGATTTTATCTAAATTGCTCTTTTTTGTATGAATTGGATTGTTTTCTATGCGCTCTAACTCTTCCAGACGAAACCTATTCATGAATTGAGAGAAATTTGTACCATATGTCTTATTAATGAAAACAGATAAATAACTACGATTCGTGCTTAAATCATTTGCCATTTCTGCAATAGAAAACTGCGGATTAAGGTAAGGCTTACGATCTTCGATGTAACTCATGACAGTTTCATGAGATAGTTGGTTCTTATCTTCTTTCGGAGTCTCTTTTGCTAGAAAAACAGAATCACCTATATACAAATAGTTACCTCGAATAGCATTAAAACAGAGTGTGAGGTGTTGTGCAAACAGAAGGATAGCAGGAATAGCCAATAATTGTCCGATTAGAGCTTTTGGCGTAAACAATACGCCAAATATTGGTACAATAAGGAGGCTTATCCACAGAAAAAGAAAGGTGCGAAGCCAATGCAATGAGTTAAAGCAAGGGTCGGCAGCGTATTCAACAATAGCATGTTGATAACGACGGTAACGGATAATGCTTAACGCGGAATAGCCAATGCCAAACATAAAACGTA
The DNA here is from genome assembly GCF_010501015.1 of Bacteroides sp. 214. Taxonomy (GTDB): domain Bacteria; phylum Bacteroidota; class Bacteroidia; order Bacteroidales; family Bacteroidaceae; genus Bacteroides. Next base: position 62,581 of record NZ_QVML01000007.1, read on the forward strand.
TAGGTGCAATCAATGATGCGAAAATGTAAAATCTATGATATCCGTTGAAGGCTTTTCCGCTATAAAACGAAGTCTCTATGGCTACCTCTTTAGGGATACTCAACGACCATATCAGGTGAACCAGAAAAATGGCTGTTGGTAGGATGTAATGAAGTTTAGGAAATTTTTCTTTGTTGTCGATGCGGGTTAGTATGAAAATGAATTGATAAGGCACTACTGCAGCTATGATTGTTGTGAAAAAGTAGAACGAACGAACGTATGCAAACTCGCGTGGGTATAGGGTAAGGATGATTAGCATTAACCAGTTGCACATCGCCAGTATATAATAAAAGATGAGTGACTGACGCAGACCGGTTCCCTTTACTTTTCTCCAGATAGGAGAATGTAATGTGACTAATATCAAGCAAACAAGCCCCGAGAAAACGGGGGTAAGCATCGTGATTAATTGTTCTACTGTAATTGTTTGCATATGCTATTTTGTTTTTCTTTCCTCATGTTCTTGTCGCGCACGCATGTAACTATTGTAGTAAGCAAAGCCTGCTTGCTCCAGCAAAGATTTGAGTGGAACGCCTTCGTTTGTTTTAAGTTTGCGAAGATGCTCTAATTCTTTCAAACGCCAATATCCTAGAAAGGCATTGAAGTGCATCTTGTATGTTTGGTTTATAAACCGAGACAACTCTTCACGAGATACTCCTAAAGCTGCTGCCAATGAAGTGAGTTTTAGTGTTGGGTCAAGATATGGCTTTTCATGCTTGAAGTAATAGTCAAAGTCTCTCCGTGACAATTGTTTGAGTATTGCTTTTTCGGAGAGTGGGGTGGGTTTCTCCTTTTTCTTTCTTTCTTTCTTGATGCCCAAAGGTGGATAATTGTTTAATTGTAAATTGTATAACAACATTATTTCCATCGCTGCAATCGCGGTAATCATAAGTAAAACAAACCAGTAAGTAGAGTAGATAATTTCCGGTGTGGCAATGAAAGCGACAAAAGGTTGTATTAATGTGATAAGGATAAAGATGCCCATTGCCGAAACCCATCGCATTTGATAATGGGCATTTTCTCTTTTTGCTCTTGATAGAGAGCGGTGATAGCGGTGTAGCCTGACAAATGAAGCAATGAGATATCCTCCTGTATATAGTATCTCTGCTAGTGTGAGTGTAGTGAAAACATGGGAGAATATTGGCCAGTCCGCATTTAACGCACCCATTCCTTTAACAATACCAAGCGGCACATCGAATGGAATGAATGGCATCCATACAAAGAGTATCGTTGGTATAACGAATGGTAGTATGCTGTGGATACGTGGGAATGGTCTTTTTTCCTTGGAGGTAAGTGCAAATACAATATAGTAAAACATAGTGCCCGAGCAGGTATGACATGCGTAAAGCAATGGGGCAAACATTACAAATAATTCGGGATACCATTTGTACGAAAATCGCGCAAGGCATATGCCGGTAAAACAAATAAAGTAAAGGAGTGCCCCTTTCTGGAGTGCGCGTTCTTCCGGATTATATTGTTCTCGAATTAATAATACCATATAGAATACACAGACTAGCGAAATAATAACCACCAGCCAAATAGCAGAGACTACAAAAAGTGTTGATGCTTCCAATGATACTTAATTGTTTTGTGCAAATATATGAAAACGCTACTGATTATCGATAAAAAGCATTCAGAAAACCTGTTGTTAGAACTGAGTCTACCCTCCAAACGGAGTTTTGCGAAATAGGTCTTCACCTTCACAAAGCGCTGTAACTAAATGATAGTAAATGAGTTGCTTGTGAAGACCCCCTCTTTTATCCTTCACAGGGTCTTCACAACTAATTTTCTGACTGTATTTGTAGTAAGAAACCAGTGAGAAATGGTTCGGAAATCAGTGAGAAGTGAAGTAAAAATCAGTGAGAAGTGAAGTAAAAATCAGTCAGAAATTACACAGCTTAAAGCTCTTATTCCAAGGCTTATAGTATTTATCTTGTTTGCCATAAGAAACGCCCCGTCAGCCATAGTCTCACGACCCGTCGTCCATAGGCGCGGTCGAATTTTAATCTGTCTACAACTCAAAAACACAAATTGTAGTTGTTTTTTTTATTATTCAGCGTTCTTTTCAAGGTGCTTGTTCCTACTTTTGCATTGAAACAATTTATTTATATCTCTTAATGAAAAATCTTCGAATTTTAGCATCTCTTCTTATTTGTTTTTTTGTAGTAAACACGTCTGTGGCAAACTTTATAGTTAGCCCGATAGATAGCATCCACCAACTCGCATCTTCTTTAACTACTGATACAGCTCGTGTAAACCAATATCATAAATTTGTTAATAATTACCTGAATTCAAAAAAAACAATAGTAAAGATACCTTTGGATAGTTTACTGGTGTTATCAGAATTCTCTTTGAATTTAGCAAAACGTACTGCTTATGTTAGTGGCGAGATCAATATGAATAAAGATTTAGGCTTGATTTATTGGTATAAACAGGACTATAAAAAAGCAGGAGATTATTATCGTACAGCTTTGGAGCTTAGTAAGCAAATTAATGATATTAATGAAATAATAGAAAATACATATATTACTGGATTTTGCGAAACTAAAACAGGCTTATATTCGCAAGCGTTAAAGAATTATTTACTAGCACTATTGTATTATAAAGAACAAAAAGCTTCAAAAGAAGTGCTTAAAGTGTATCTGTCTATTTGTACCGCCTATACTTTTCTTGGAGATAATTTGTCACTAGAACAATATGCACTCGAAGCTATTGAATATGCCATATCAATGAACGACACAATTTGTGAAGCTAAGTTCTCAATGGAAGCAGCTGTTGCATATAAGAAATTGCATGACATCTCTAAAGCAGAATCATATTATAATAGAGCATTTGATTTATATAGTCACTTAGGTCGGAAAGAGGAAATGGCACGCTTGTTAAATAACAAATCTACTATTTACGATGCCACTTCTCCTGAAAAGCTGGAATCTATGCAAAAAGCTATTACTATATTGAAAGAATTGCCTGAAAATCCAGAATCATTAAGATTACTATCACATATTTATGTGAATATTGGTGATTGGTATAAAGCGATCGGAGATCAAAGTGCAGCTATAGCTTTCTTTGAAAAAGGAATTGCTGCGGTTGAAACCTCTGGTAATATATATCAGGCTATTTTTCTTTATAGTCATTTGGCGGAGTACTATCTTGAACAAGGAAATCTGAGTAAGTCCAAGCAACTGGCACAGCAAACAATAAGGTTAATAGATAAATATATAGGCTCGAATCACTCTTATGATATTGCCTTAAAGGTGTTAAGTAAAATATACGCTATGGAGGGTAACTACCGTGAAGCGTTCAATGCCTTAACGAAATGGAGTGTTGTTAATGATTCTGTGCAGGCAAAAACTAAAAGAGAGGAAATAAATAGGATTAATCAACGATACGACTTTGAACAGGAGCGCCAGAAAAAAATAGCAATACAACAACTTGATATAGAACGTCAGAAATCATCTATTACTACATTGCGTATTGTGTTTATTGCAATGTTTGTGATGTGTCTGCTGTTTGCTACAATAGGGGTACTTTATTATCGTTATTCGCGTAATTTGAAAATAAAAAACCGTGAACTATATAATCAAATACAGGCGCAAGAAGAGTTGGAACAAGCTGTTAAAGAGAAGAATCAGCTTATTGTTGAATCGAAGCCTGATGCTGAAAGTAGGGAGTATAAACTGTTTGTTGCACTTAATGAATTGATGGAGTCGGAACAGCTTTATACAGATACCAATATAGATCGTAAATCGATTGCAGACAAACTGGGTACTAATGAACGGTATTTGCATGATGCTGTGAAGGAAAATGCAAAAGTTTCATTTATGGAATATATCAATTTGTTGCGACTTAACCATGCCAGAAGGTTGTTGGCAAGTAATAATTATACAATTGATGATATAGCCCTTGAATCTGGCTTTGGATCTAAAAGTACACTTTATAGAAATTTCCGTGAACGCTACAAACTAACCCCGGTAGAATTTAGAGCGATAGCGCTTGAGGAGAAAAATACTACAGCTTCTTTGTAATTTTAGAGTGTTTTGTAGATAAGCTGGTTGTAGAGGATAGAAATTCTGTGATAAAAACCATTTTGCAACCTCCATTTAGCAAATATGTATATTTATTATTTCCGTAATAAGGAGATAATGTCTATTTTTGTGCCACTAACTATCAAATATTTAGTATTTAAAATAATTTGCATTAAAACATTTATGGACAAAAAAAGAGTTTACACCTTTGGTAACGGTCAGGCAGAAGGAAAGGCCGATATGAAAAACCTCCTTGGAGGAAAGGGTGCCAATTTGGCGGAAATGAATCTTATTGGGGTTCCCGTACCTCCGGGTTTCACCATTACAACAGATGTTTGCGGTGAGTACTACGAAATTGGTAAAGATAACGTAGTAGAAAAGTTGAAAAGCGAAGTTGAAAACGCAATCGCTTTAGTAGAAAAATTAATGAACTCTAAGTTCGGCGATATCGAAAACCCACTACTTGTATCAGTACGTTCGGGAGCACGCGCTTCTATGCCGGGTATGATGGACACCATTCTGAACTTAGGTTTGAACGATAAAGTTGTTGAAGGTTTGATTCGCAAAACAGGCAACGCTCGTTTTGCATGGGACTCGTACCGTCGTTTTGTACAAATGTATGGCGATGTTGTACTGGGCATGAAGCCGGTAAACAAAAATGATATCGACCCATTCGAAGAAATTATTGAAGAAGTAAAAGAAGCTAAAGGCGTAGAGTTGGATACAGACCTTACTGTGGAAGACTTGAAAGAGCTCGTTGCTAAGTTCAAAGCTGCTGTGAAGAAACAAACAGGCAAGGATTTCCCCGAATCAGCTTACGAACAACTTTGGGGAGCCATTTGCTCGGTGTTTGACTCGTGGATGAACGACCGCGCTATCCTCTATCGTAAAATGGAAGGTATCCCAGCAGAGTGGGGAACAGCTGTAAACGTACAAGCGATGGTGTTTGGTAACATGGGCGAAACATCTGCAACAGGTGTTTGCTTCTCTCGCGATGCTGCAACAGGCGAAGACCAATTTATTGGTGAATACCTCATCAACGCACAAGGTGAAGACGTGGTAGCCGGTATTCGTACTCCACAACAAATCACAAAAATAGGTTCACAACGTTGGGCAGAGTTGGCTGGTATCTCAGAAGAAGACCGTAAAACAAAATATCCTTCGATGGAAGAAGCAATGCCAGAGATTTACAAAGAACTCGATATGCTTCAAACCAAATTGGAGAATCACTATTGCGATATGCAAGATATGGAATTCACTGTGCAAGAAGGCAAATTGTGGTTCCTACAAACCCGTAGTGGAAAACGTACCGGTGCTGCTATGGTGAAAATCGCTATGGATATGTTCCGTCAAGGTATGATTGACGAAAAAACAGCTATCCTTCGTATAGATCCAAATAAGCTAGACGAATTACTTCACCCAGTATTTGATAAGGCTGCCTTGAAGAATGCAAAAGTAATTGCAAAAGGATTGGCTGCTTCTCCAGGTGCTGCTACAGGTAAGATTGTATTCAATGCCGATGATGCTGCCGAATGGGGTGCAAGAGGCGAGAAAGTAATCATGGTTCGTGTAGAAACATCACCCGAAGACTTAGCAGGTATGGCTGCAGCCGAAGGTATATTGACCGCTCGCGGTGGTATGACTTCACACGCTGCTGTTGTAGCTCGTGGTATGGGTAAATGTTGTGTTTCGGGTGCAGGTTCTTTGAAAATAGACTACGCTGCCAAAACAATGGAAGTAGACGGATTAGTGTTAAAAGAAGGTGATTACATCTCTTTGAACGGTTCTACAGGTGATATTTTCTTGGGTGAAGTAGCTACGCAAGAAGCTGAGTTGGATAACGACTTTGCAGAAATCATGAGACTTGCCGACAAATATACCCGTATGGTTGTTCGTACTAACGCGGACACTCCACACGATGCACTTGTAGCACGTAAATTTGGTGCACAAGGTATTGGTCTTTGTCGCACAGAGCACATGTTCTTCGAAGGCGAGAAGATTAAAGCAATGCGTGAAATGATTTTGGCAGAGAATGCTGAAGGTCGTCGCGTAGCATTGGCTAAGATCCTTCCTTACCAAAAAGCAGACTTTGAAGGTATCTTCGAAGCAATGCAAGGATTGCCTGTAACTGTTCGTTTGCTCGATCCTCCTTTGCACGAATTTGTTCCTCACGAAGAAAAAGGACAGCAAGAAATGGCGGATGCTATGGGTGTAGATGTGAAAATCATCAAACAACGCGTAGATGCATTGCACGAACAAAACCCGATGCTTGGACACCGCGGTGCTCGTCTAGGTAATACTTATCCTGAAATTACCGAAATGCAAACCCGTGCTATCCTTGGTGCTGCATTGGAATTGAAGAAAAAAGGTATCGTTGCTATTCCTGAAATTATGGTTCCGCTTACCGGTATCCTATATGAGTTCTTGGAACAAGAAAAGGTAATTCGTGCTACAGCTACCAAATTGTTTGAAGAAGCAGGCGATAGTATTGACTACAAAGTAGGAACGATGATTGAAATACCTCGTGCCGCTTTGACTGCCGATCGTATTGCTTCTGCTGCAGAATTCTTCTCATTTGGAACAAATGACTTGACACAGATGACCTTTGGTTACTCGCGTGATGATATTGCTTCATTCTTGCCAATATATCTGGAAAAGAAAATCCTTAAGGTTGACCCATTCCAAGTATTAGACCAAAACGGTGTAGGACAGTTAGTACGCATGGCTACCGAAAAGGGCCGTGCTGTTCGTCCTGATTTGAAATGTGGTATTTGTGGTGAGCACGGTGGAGAACCTTCTTCAGTGAAGTTCTGTAATAAAGTAGGCTTGAACTACGTAAGCTGTTCACCATTCCGCGTGCCTATTGCACGTTTGGCGGCTGCACAGGCTGTATTGGAACAGGCGTAAGTTACATTAGATAAGGAAAGAGGGTGTGTCAAGAACGATACACTCTCTTTTTTTGCACAAAGTCTGAACTTTCTCAATATCAGACTTCGTTATAGGAGGTGTATCAAACGTCGAAGCGCTGACAGCGCGACATACTTAGCCTAGGGTCAGGGAGCGAAGCGAGTGCAGCCCTGGGTTTTGGAATCGACAACGTGAA
>NZ_QVML01000007.1:69771-225802 GCF_010501015.1 Bacteroides sp. 214
AGAACTTTTTGCTTGTTGTAGTCACTGTCCTGGGGTTTTACCCCAGGCAAAATATGTCAGGCTTTCAGCCTTCTGCTTGCAGATATAATTATAAAAAAAGAAAGAGGGTGTGTCAAAACGAAGAGATTGACACACTCTCTTTTTTATGGTTTATCACAGAAGTTTTATCAATTCTTCCACTCCAAAGGATAGTGGGATTGGAATGACCATTATAATTCCGCCATAAATGCGATCAGCTATTGGACCGTCGTGTTCTGTTGTAGGCTCTCTTTTATATATTTTCAAATAGATTTTTCTCAAAGGGAATTGAAGTAGCAACATTAACAGAGGGTAGAAAAAAAGAAAATGAAGAGATTTAAACTCATTGCTGCTGTCTAAACAAAAGCCAATCATAAGATAGCCAACACTAATGAGTAGCGATAAGGAATACAATAAATTTATCCTTAATATCTTGTAATCAAGTGCAAGCCAGAGTCCGAGTAAATATCCTGTCCAAGCGATTGGCTCTATCAATGACTCTTTCATATATGACAGCGTTGGGTGTAAGAGAGCCAAAAGAGCTAAAGCCACAATCACAATGATGCCTACCCCAATCGTGAATCTTTTTATTGCTTTTATATTACTAATATCCTCCTTTTTATGAAAGATATCGGAAACTTTGATGATTTCAGATTTTTGAAGATTAAGTCCGGTAGGGTAGACATAATCTTTTTTGTTTTCCACCTTCACTATTTTTCCATCAAGCTCCACCCTGTATTGTGCATTGTTATTGGTTACTACTGATACGCTATATTCAAAATCATCAGGAGAAACAAAAACAAGCATTGTTTTATTCTTTAAGATATTATTTTCGTCACCAGTAGTGTAACCTGTGATGGTGGTCTTTGAAATATTGATATGCGATGTATTGTTCAAATGGCTGACAAGATGAAAAAACAATCGACTTGTTAATTTTTTGCATATAATAGCGTGTTCTTCTTGCTTTATCTTGTATAGCTCAAAAGTCACGCCAATGTTCTGTTCGTATTCAAAATATCTCTCAAGATATTCCATTACTGCTTTTTTTACAGCAGTATACGTACAGCCGTTAATTAGAATGAGGTTGTCTGTTATCATGTTTCTATAAGGGAGGGAGGCTATCCATTAACTCTTGTTGTCTTATTAGCTTTCTCGAAATATCAAAATAGACTTCTTTCACTTGATAATAATTACTTGGTTTGATTTCAAATTTGTCACAGAAATCTTCTGTCAAAGCTTGACTGTAAATCTCTGATATCTCGAAATAATCATATAGAACACTATACTCATCTGAAACATATATTACTTTAAAGCTGGTTTCACAGCTTAATCCATTTCCACTATAAACTATCGCTTTTCTTAAACCTCTAAACCTATTTTGATATTTTTTCCATTCAGATTCAGGTTTGTTTAATTTAAAGAGAGCATATCCCATACAATCATTGGCTTTCAAACTGACAGGATTTCTTTTCAATATGTTCTCGCATTCCACAATCAGCTTATTATAATCTTCATCTTTCATAATCTCCGATAGTATCCTTTCATCAGGTTGATTTTTTATATAATCGTCTTGAAAACTAAATCCATAATATATTAAAGCATATTCTTCCAAAGTCAATGATTCATCGAAGTTATTAAACCTTTGCAATAACTTAGGGTAAAAATACTCTGATTCTTTATTCTCTACTGTTTTTTTAATTTCGCCATAATCAACAGATAACTCGTTTTGAGCTGTTGCAAACTGAATACTTGATAATAAGATCAATCCGATTAAATAGTTTTTCATACGCTTTATCTCCTTTTTTTGTTTTTAATTATTCAGATCTTCAATCATTGACAAAATGGGGTAAACTGCGTTGTAGTGTTTTTGTATGAACATTGGCGACGCTTTCTTAAACAACCTTTCGCCTAATTTATCTACTATTGGTATTAAAATTCTCTCTGTCTCACAAATCACAGGTGAAACCTGATTTATTTTTCCGGTTAACTGCCAACTTAAACAACTGCATTTGTTGTTACAACGTGGGTTGTAATCGCATTTCAGGCAGCTCTCCATTTTAGTTTTTGATTCCTGATAAAGTTGATTTTGCATTTCGCGGTCAATTCCTTTGGTAACCGACCCAATGGCATATTTTTTATTTGAAACTCCATCTTTTACAAATTGCACACAAGGATAAACTAGTCCGTCGAAAGCGACAGAAATTTGTGTCTTTGCTAAATGGCACTGATAACATTCAAAGTTGTTTTTGCGAATATGGCTGGCCAACTTCATTTCAAAGGGCGAGAAATAGAACTTCTTTTCGTTTAAAATATATGTTTCGTAGATTTTAGAGATACGTTTGTATTGTCGTTTTAATTCTTTGAGTGACAAATCGTTCCAATTCTTTGAGGAAAAATCAAGCGAAACAATGATGTATTTGAAGCCTTTTTTTAGTAGATATTCAACAGAGTCTGCATAATGTATAAGTGTTTCGGGTGAAACTGTCATTAAAACTTTGGCGTAAGGTTGATAATGTAACAGTAAATCAATTTTATCGCTCAGAACTCCGAATGTAGCGTCTCCATTAGGGAATTTACGAAAGGTGTTGTGTGCCTGTTCATTGCCGTCAATACTAATGGAGACTTGCAAATTTACTTTGTTTGCATATTCTAGAAAATCGCTGTCAAGCAAAATTCCATTTGTGGTTACTTTATAATGGAAATAGCCAGATTTCGTGCGGCTATATTCAATAGTTTCACGTATTAAATCCTTTTTCAGAAGCGGTTCACCTCCGAAAAATATAATACCCGTATTAATCGGATAGTTTTCGGAGATAAAATCAATACACTCAAAAGCCGTTTGTTGCGACATGTCATTTCGACCTGTTGGTGGCGAGTAGCAGTATTGACAATTCAAGTTGCAACCTGTTGTGATGTGTAGAGTAACGTGCATTATTTTATTGCTATATTATTTGTTTTGAGCCACTTGATAAAATCATCAACTTGTGCTAGCAATAAGTTCTTTGCTTCTTTTTTGGCCTCTTCCCAATTGTTTTCTTTTTCATAGTTAATTGTTACAACTGGGTCGTAAAAAACTACAGCATTTGTTCTTTTCTGCTTTTTTAGCTCTTGATTGATGATTTCAGCAGCTTGTTTGAGGTTGTAGGCCGAAACGCTGGACCAACAATCATCATTCTTAAATTTATCGTGATCGCTGGTTGAAATGAATTGGATTGCCCACTTTGACTTTAAACTGTAAGCGTCCATTTTCAATTCAATGTTTGTTTTTCCTTTTTGCTTATCGCACTCATTGGCAATAGGTAAAACATTAAATGAAAATGAGGGAGTGTTTTCTCTACTGAAGTTATATCCTTCGGCTTTTAGCTTGTCCAAAATGATTTTAATAGCTTCATCTTCCGATATAAAAACTGGCGAGACATAACAATACAGCCTGTTGCTCCACGACCCTCCCCATGTGCAAATACTGGGGCAACATTAGTAACAATGTTGTTATCTCTTTCTTTTTCTTGTGGTTTGTTTGTTGTCTCTTGTGCAACTACGGTGGTTTTTATGGTGTTTTCACTTTCCTTTGCTGTAGCTACATCATTACCCGAAAGTAAAAATGCCGCAAGTGATGTCGTTACGAATCGGTTCTTAAGCCAACTGTTAGGAATGTTTCGCGACAACAATTCTGGGTGCTTTACGAACAGCTCAATAGTGGGGTAGTTGGGCTGCCGACTGTTGTTTACTGATTTAATTTCCATAATTGTTCAATTTTTGTTTTTTCAATATAAAGCTGTCATTGAATGGCTTTTTGTGATAAAGAATAATATCAAATTGTCATTCCTTTTGGCGTTTTATACAAAGATAGCACTTCCCATGAAAAATAGAAGGAATAGTACCTGTATTTCTAAAAACATACAAACTAATTATCAGGGGAAACCGAATTCATCAATAAGCAATGAAAAAGGTCAACCCTATTTATAACTAAGTATAAACCGAGTCAACCAACTCTATTAATAAGACTGAAAGTAGTCAACTAAAAACGTTAACATACACTTCACCGATATTTTTCACGTATTGTTATAAATTTCTCACCATGTTGAGAACAAATACTCGACTTGGCGAGAAACTATTCTCAACATGGTGAGTATTTATTCTCATCACGTAGATTTGCTTTGAGAAATTTGTTTGTCCTTTTCAATGATTTTTAGTGTTTTTCTCTGCTATATTTATATCTTTGTTTTGCAATACATAACCATTTAAATTAAAATCCATGAAAACAGCACCCATCATTTTCTTAATCGCATTGATGCTCGGGGCATTGATATCTTGCAGCCCGACTAATGTAACTCCTAAAGTCTATAACGAAGGAATAAACGTAACTCCTATGCCTATGGAGTTGACACTTCTCGAAGGTCGTTTTGCTTTGTCGGCAAAGACGGTTTTTGTTACTGCTGATGCCGATGCAGGAAAGGTAGCAGCTTACTTTGCCGATAAAATGAAGAAATCTACAGGCTTGAAAATCGGTATTGTTACCGAAAAGCCTGCATCCAATTACATTGACCTGCAATTAACCGACGATGTTGATGTAAACAATGAAGGCTACTTGCTTGATGTAACTTCACAAACGATTGACTTAAAAGCCCGAACTCCACAAGGACTTTTTTATGCTATGCAAACAGTGATGCAGTTGTTACCGGCAGAGATAGAAAGTACGGTAATAGTAAAGAATATGGCGTGGACAATTCCGGCGGTAAGTATCAAAGATGAACCGCGTTTTGGATATCGTGGCATGCACCTCGATGTATGTCGCCACTTTGCCGATATAGACTTCCTCAAGAAAAAGCTCGATTTGTTGGCAATGTTTAAAGTAAATAAATTCCATTGGCATCTCACCGAAGATCAAGCATGGCGTATTGAAATAAAGAAATATCCCAAGTTGACCGAGGTAGGAGCCAAGCGTGTAGAGGGCGAAGGAAATACTTACGGACCATTTTTCTATACACAAGAACAGGTTAAAGAAGTAGTTGCATATGCCAAAGAACGTTTTATTGAAGTTATACCCGAAATAGAATTGCCCGGACATGCTGTGGCTGCGATTGCCGGCTATCCCGAACTCTCTTGTACAGGCAAAGATATTGAAGTGCGCAACTATTGGGGTATATCCAACGACGTGTACTGTGCCGGGAATGAAGCGACATTCTCTTTCCTCGAAGATGTGTTGACTGAGGTTATTCCACTTTTTGAGAGTGATTATTTCCATATTGGAGGCGATGAATCTCCTAAAAGACGCTGGAAGGAGTGTCCTAAATGCCAGGCACGCATACGTTCACTCGGACTGAAAAAAGACAAAGAACACTCGGCGGAAGAGAAATTGCAAAGCTACTTTGTACAACGCATTGAGAAGTTTCTGCTAACGAAGAATAAGAAAATGATAGGCTGGGACGAGATTTTGGAAGGAGGCTTGGCACCAACGGCTACTGTTATGAGTTGGCGAGGTGAAAGAGGTGGTATTGCTGCCGCCAATATGGGGCACGATGTTATTATGACACCCGGAGGAACGATGTACTTGGATAAATATCAGGGAGATCTTAAATTATCCTTAGTGACTATCGGTGGCTACTTACCACTCGAGAAAGTGTACAGCTATGAACCAATTCCCGATGCTATAGAAAAGGATAAGAGGCATCACATACTGGGTGCACAGTGCAATATGTGGAATGAATATAACTACACTACAGATGATATGGAGTACGACCTTTATCCGCGTCTCATTGCTGTGGGAGAGCTAAATTGGACACCGAAAGAAAAAAAGGACTATAACGATTTCGAGCGGCGCATAGAGAATCAACGGGTACGGCTGGATATGCACAATGTGAACTACTACATTCCTCTGCCCGAACAAGAGGGAGCGCCTTCTTGTAACTTTATTGCTTTTACCGAAAAAACTACGTTGTCATTCAAAACCACTGAACCGGTAACGATGGTGTACACTACCGATGGTAGCGAACCTACTGCTTCTTCTTCTGTTTATGCCGAACCGCTTACTTTTGCTGAAAACACTACGCTGAAGATTCGCTCTGTGTTACTATCGGGTAAAATGAGTCGTGTACGTACCATTACTCTTGAGAAGCAAACCTATGCTCCGTCTGTAGAAAAACCAGCTACTGCTGCTGCCGGACTGAAAGCGGAATATTTTCGTGGAAATGTGTTGAGTGTAGCTGCCCTTGAAGGTAAACAGCCCGACGAAATGGAATATGTAGCTTCTCCGCAACAATCAAAATACCGGGTATTCAGCTATGGCGAGGTGTATGATAAAGATTTTGTGTCGACTGTGCTTACAGGATACGTCAATATTCCCGAAGATGGTGTTTATTACTTCAATACCGACTATGAATTTTGGCTTAATGGACAGCTCTTTATTTCCAATGAGCAAAAAGACCTTGGCACTGCTCGCCGATTTTCGCGCAATGACAAATCTATAGCTCTGGCAAAAGGGTATCACTCAATTAAACTACTTCGTCTAGGAGCAACTTTTGGCGGGTGGCCTACGCAATGGAATGCTATAATGCTGTCTGTTCGCAAAGAAGGTGAAACAGCATTTAGGATATTGGAAGCGGAAGATTTCAACTAATTTGAGGCTTTACTTTCATACGAAATGAGGTTCATTTTTCCGAAAAATGAACCTCATTTTTTGGATAAGTGAACCTTGCTTTTGCTGAATGGTCTGCATACAGAAAATGAACTAATTCACTTTGCTGTTGTTCTATAGTAAAAGCAAATAAAACATGAACCTATCCAAACGATATTATTACTATATCTTACTGTTGTTGACCTTGTTTTCCCTTGTGGATTGCTCGTCTGATGACAAGAGTGCAAGTGAAGAACTTACTATGCCTATCGATACACTCACGTTAGATATTATTCCTACTACTCCTGAAACTCGCAAGCAACTCACAGCCGATGATATAATTATCGATAAGCAATTGTTGTATGACCAATACACTTTGTCGGATGAGTATCCTTACAAAGATACCGTTCGTCTGTTTCAGTGGGACAAAATTCGCGAAACTCTTGCGAAATTAGAGAATCACCAACCGCAACCGCAGTTTTGGGGTATTGTTCAAAACCGTAAAAACAAAAACGGTGAAGCCCCGTTGATACGTGATATCAAGCGAAATAAATATAAAAACATAATCGATGCTTATGGTGTGGAACGCTATCAGGGTATTCCACTTTTTGCAAGCAAAGATTCTTTAGCTCCCGAACGATACGCGCGAGACGGTGAGTTAGTTCGCATCATTAATACTCACGAAACCGATAGTAACCGGCTTATTCAATTGGAATCTGTTTATCGTGGTGGAGAGTGGTTCGTTCCTCACAAGTATGTGAAACTGATTGATATCCTGCAATATGCTAAAGTGGTGTTTGTAGATAGGGCTAACCAGAATATAGCTGCCCTCGAAAAGGTAGGAGAGGTATGGTTAGTGCGTAGCATGAACCCTGCCACAACAGGACAACAGCGTCCGCCGTATCAACAAGAAACTCCACTCGGCATCTTTGTGATGGCAGAAAAGAAGGAGAAAATGTATTACTATAAAGACGGAACGACGGAAATTGGTGGGTTCTCTCCTTATGCCAGCCGTTTTTGCAACGGAGCATATATACATGGTGTGCCGGTAAATAAACCGGGTACGAATATTATTGAGTATAGCGCATCACTAGGTACTACACCCCGTTCGCATATGTGCGTAAGGAATGCTTCTTCGCACGCAAAGTTTATTTATGATTGGGGGTTGATAAATGAAACGCTGGTAGTAGTAATAGAGTAACTACTTAGGCGTTTTAACATAGAGGAATACCGCAATCAGCGCATAAAGCAGGTTAGGAATCCACACAGCAATAATAGGTGGTACATTACCATTGACAGCAAAGGTGGCGGAAACGGTTTGGAACATAATGAACGAGAAACTCAAAGCTAGTCCGATACCTAGATTAAGTCCCATGCCTCCTTTTGCCTTCCTCGAAGATACACATAACCCAATGGTAGTAAGAATAAACGAGGCAAATGACGAAGCAATACGTCGGTGGTATTCAATTTCGAACTCTTTGATGTTGCCAAACCCTCTTCGCTTTTGCTTGTCTATGTACTCGCTTAGCTGCGGGCTGGTAAGCATTTCCTGTTGATTGCGTGAAATAAGAAAGTCGGACGGCTCCATGCGAATAATAGAGTCGATTTGTTCGCCCTTTATAATGTTTTCTTTTAGGCCGCTAAGCTCGCGAATCATGTAATCCTTAATAGTCCATTTGTAGGTAGAGGTGGTGTCGTACGTGATACTGCGGGCAGTAAGATGTGAAACCAATTTCTTGTCTTCAAACTTATCTAATGAGAAGTTTCTTCCCGTTTTATTTCCGTCATAGTAACTACCCATATAGGCTATCACCCCGGTGTCTACTTCCAATTGCACATTTCTTACCGAAATGACGGTCTTTTTCTTAATATATTTATCCTCAAATTCTAACCGTGTAACACTTCCCGGCGGAATAACATATGAACCTAATATGAAAGTTGCCAACGATATAACTGCCGCCGATATCATATATGGACGTATTAACCGATGAAAACTCATTCCAGTAGAGAACATGGCTATAATTTCCGAGTTCTCTGCTAGTTTGGAAGTAAAGAATATAACGGCAATGAATACAAACAACGGACTGAAAAGGTTGGCAAAGTAGGGGATGAAATTTAGATAGTAATCAAAAACAACTTCGTCCCACGGAGCGTTCTTGGTAAGGAACTTGTCCATTTTCTCATTAAAGTCAAATACTACCGCAATAGATATAATAAGAATAATGGCAAAGATGTACGTTCCCAGGAACTTAGCAATGATATAGGTGTCGAGTCTTTTCAGTACTTTCTTCATATTCCGTTAGAGTCTGGTGGTTACTTTCTTTATCATCATAGGTTTCCATGTAGAGAAATCACCTGCGATGATATGTTTACGTGCTTCGCCTGCCAGCCAAAGGTAGAAAGCCAAGTTATGAATGGAAGCTATCTGCATAGCCAGTAATTCTTTGGAGTGAAACAAGTGCCGCAGGTAGGCTTTGGTGTAGAGTGTATCTACATACGATGCTCCATCTGGTTCAATGGGCGAGAAGTCCATTTCCCACTTTTTGTTGCGCATATTCATAATGCCTTCTTTGGTGAAGAGCATTCCGTTTCTTCCGTTTCGAGTAGGCATTACGCAATCAAACATGTCCACACCACGTTCGATACCTTCCAGTATATTGGCAGGTGTTCCTACCCCCATCAGATAGCGAGGTTTGTCTTTAGGTAGAATTCCATTTACCACTTCAATCATTTCGTACATTTTTTCTACCGGTTCGCCTACGGCAAGTCCGCCAATAGCGTTGCCGTCTGCTTCTTTAGAAGCAACAAACTCAGCAGATTGTATACGAAGATCCGGATAAACACATCCTTGTACAATAGGAAATAGAGATTGATGATATCCGTATTTCGGTTCTGTTTCGTTGAAACGTTTGATGCAACGGTCGAGCCAACGATGCGTGAGCCCCAATGATTTCTTTGCGTAAGCGTAATCAGAGTCTCCCGGAGGGCATTCGTCAAATGCCATCATGATGTCCGCTCCAATGGAACGTTCTATATCCATTACGCTTTCGGGAGTAAATATGTGTTTGCTACCGTCTATATGCGAACGAAATTCGGCACCTTCTTCACGTAATTTTCGGATACCAGCGAGCGAAAATACTTGAAAACCACCACTATCGGTTAGCATTGGCCGGTCAAAACCGTTGAATTTATGCAATCCACCTGCCTTTTCCAGAACTTCGATACCCGGTCGCAGATACAAGTGGTAGGTGTTTCCCAATATTATTTGTGCTTTAATATCCTCTTTCAGTTCTGTTTGATGCACAGCTTTAACAGACCCTAGTGTTCCTACGGGCATAAAAATAGGAGTCTCAATCTGTCCGTGGTCAGTAGTGATTAACCCCGCCCGTGCATTGCTCCGACTGTCTGTATGTTGTAGTTCAAACTTCACTTTTCTTCTTTCTTTTCTGTTTTTACGGATAGGTCAATAGGATTCTTTACCAACTCATTGGTTAGTGCAATGGCGAATACATCCTGTATATCCTTTACGAAGTGAAAAGTAAGCCCTTTCAAGTACATGCTTTCTATCTCATCGATATTTTTACGGTTTTCCTCGCATAGAATAATTTCTTTGATACCGGCACGCTTAGCTGCCAGTATTTTCTCTTTGATACCGCCCACAGGAAGTACTTTTCCACGCAAGGTTATTTCACCTGTCATTGCTAAATCCGCTTTTACTTTACGTTGGGTAAGCGCCGAAGCCAGCGAAGTAGCCATGGTTATCCCTGCCGACGGACCATCTTTGGGAATAGCCCCTTCGGGTACGTGAATGTGGATGTTCCAGTTGTCGAATACCTCTTTATCTATATTAAGGAGCGAAGCGTGTGCTTTGATATACTCCAATGCCAGCATTGCCGACTCTTTCATCACATCGCCCAAATTACCGGTAAGGGTTAGTTTGCCTCCTTTTCCGGAACTTAAACTAGTTTCTACAAAGAGTATTTCTCCACCTACCGCTGTCCAAGCCAATCCTGTTACTACACCGGCATATTCATTACCTTGATATCTGTCGCGTGTGTACTCAGGTGCACCAAGGAAGTCATATAAGTCTGCCGGTTTAAGGTTGGCACATAGCAAGTAACCATCTTTGGCATATTGCAGTGCCATTTTGCGGAGTATCTTATTGATTTTCTTCTCTAATTCGCGCACACCGCTCTCACGTGTATAGTTCTCGATGATGGTTTCTAATACTTGTTTAGAGAACTTGATCTGGTGACGGATAATTCCGAAGGTAAGCCCGTTTGCCTCCAAAGCCTTAGGTACTAAGTGCTTACGAGCTATCTCTATTTTTTCTTCGGTGATGTATCCGCTTATTTCAATCAGCTCCATTCTGTCCAACAACGGACCGGGAATAGCGTTGATGTTGTTTGCTGTGGCAATGAACATTACGTTAGAAAGGTCGTAGTCCACATCTAAGTAATTATCATGGAATGTGTTGTTCTGTTCGGGGTCGAGCACCTCGAGTAAAGCAGACGAAGGGTCTCCTTGTCGGTCGGAACTGATTTTATCCACTTCATCCAGTATAAATACAGGATTAGAAGCTCCTACCTTTATTAAACTCTTTATGATTCTTCCGGGCATAGCACCAATATAGGTCTTACGGTGTCCACGTATTTCGGCCTCATCGTGTACTCCACCGAGCGACATGCGCACATACTTACGTTTCAGAGCGGAGGCAATAGACTTTCCTAGTGATGTTTTTCCTACCCCCGGAGGTCCATATAAGCAGATGATGGGCGACTTCATATCGTTCTTTAGCTTTAATACAGCTAAATGTTCCAATATGCGCTCTTTTACTTTTTCTAATCCGTAGTGATCTTTATTTAACGTCTTCTCGGCTTGTACCAAGTTCAGATTATCGTTAGTATAGATACCCCATGGAAGACCTAATAGTGTTTGCAGATAATTGAGTTGTACACTGAAATCGGGCGATTGTGGGTGTGTTCTTTCTAACTTTGCCAGTTCTTTTTCGAAGACAGTTGCTACTTCGTTACCCCACTTCATGTGTTGACCTTTTTTGCGAATCTCTTCGATTTCCTGTTCCTGACCGCTTCCGCCCAATTCGTCTTGAATGGTTTTGATTTGTTGTTGTAGGAAGTATTCGCGTTGTTGCTGGTCAATGTCTTCGCGGGCACGCATTTGTATAGATGCTTTTAGCTCGGAGAGCTGCACCTCACGGGTAAGTATCTCCAACAACCGATAAGCTCGTTCACGAAGTGAGTTTATGCGAAGTAACTCTATTTTTTCATCCTTCTTTATGGGTAGGTTGGTGCAAATAAAGTCTATCAGAAACAAGTGATTGTCTATGTTCTTGATAGCGAACGCAGAGTCTTGATGTGCGTCGGTCGACTTCACATAACGTATTGTCAGATCCTTGCAAGTATCTACCAATGCGATAAACTCTTTATCTTTTTTGCTCGGAACTTCTTCGGGCAACATGCGCACTTTTCCTTTCAGGTAAGGCGTTGTCGAAGTAATGCTTTGTAAGCCCACACGCTTCAATCCTTGGAGTATCACGGTGGTAGTTTGGTCGGGCATCTCAAGTATGCGAATTACTTTGCCTACAATACCAATGCTGTGTAAGTCAGCAAGTTTGGGCTCGTCGGTTTTAGCCGATTTCTGGCAAACAATAGCAATGTAGCTATGGCGCTTTTCCGCATCCCGTATTAATTTTAATGATGATTTGCGTCCAACCGAAACAGGCATGAATACGTTGGGAAACAGTACCATATTACGTAGCGGAAGAACGGAGATCTCTTCGTCTTCGTTGATGACTACATCTTCCTGTGTGTTTCCTTCTTCAATGTTGGCTATTAATGAGAAACTGTTATCGTCTTGTTCCTCTATATCAGATTCGAAATAAGAAATTCCTTTCATTGTGCTTATTGGTTTAGTTTGTGTCCTAACAGGAGGACATAAAACGCCGCAAAGTTAATCCTTTCTTACTTAATAATAAAGTAAGGTTCAATAAAAAAATGAAATTATACTTTTGCTTATCTTCAGATAAGATAGGGTGCGCCTAGCATAGCTCAAACAAGCTTGGCTCTGTGTTCAGCTTTTTATATCTTTGCGCTTAAAATAGGAAGACAATCTATGGCAAATTCTTACTTTCGCTTTCAGCAGTTTACTATATGGCAAGACAAATGTGCTATGAAAGTAGGCACTGATGGGGTGTTGCTGGGTGCGTGGGCTCCGGTAACATCTGCTTGTCGTGTGCTTGATATTGGCACCGGCACCGGATTAGTTGCTTTGATGCTTGCGCAACGCTCTGAAGCTCGTATTACTGCCATTGAAATAGATGGGGAAGCTGCCGAACAAGCCAGAGAAAATGTAGCTCAGTCACCGTGGCAAGCGCGTATTGAGGTACTTCATGGTGATTTCCTTTGTTACGAGCCAGCCGAAAAGTTTGATTTGATAGTATCTAATCCACCTTACTTTGTGGACTCTTTGCACTCTCCTGATGCACAGCGCACCAATGCGCGGCACAACAATACATTAACTTACGACACACTGTTACAACATGCAGCCGCCCTGTTACATCCTTTGGGTAGTATTGCCTTAATATTACCTACCGATGTGTTGTCAGTTGTAAAGGATGTTGCAGAGAAGTACCATCTTTTTGTCAATAGACAATTGAATATAATTACTGCTCCGGGTAAGCTATCCAAGCGTGTGTTGGTAAGTTTTACAGCCGAATCACAACCGTTAAAGGAAGATGAATTACTGATAGAAAAGTCGCGACATGTATATAGCGAGGAATTTGCAAAACTGGTAGAGGAGTTTTATCTTCCTACCTTGTTAAATCGAACAAATACGTGATTCGTCCCATAATAGTGCTATGCGCCGATCTTGAGAAATAATCCTTTTTGGTGCTATTAAAAATATCTGCCAGTGCAAAATAGTAGCGTCCTTCCAATAGGAAATTCCCTGCGCCGGTACGTAACTCAATTCCAGCTCCTCCTACAATACCGTAGTCAAACTTCTTCTCTGCTTTTTTGCCGTATTGTTCGTTGGGGTATAGTCCTTCTTTGTTGAAGGGGTTGCTTTTTTTCTCCTTTTCGCTTAAGAGGAAAGATATCTGAGGACCAAGATTCAGGAAGAACTGTGCACCACGTTCTTTGCCAAAGGCAAGATGCGCCAAGAATGGAATTTCGAGATAGTTCATCGTGCGGCTATAGGTGTTTCCCGAATCTTCCAATGTTTCTTTCCAACCGCGTTGCACAAGATTTAATTCGAGTTGTGCACCACATATCATGGCAAAATATTTCTCTGAGATGTATCTGAAGGTGATTCCACCTGCGTAACCCAGTAATCCGTCTTGTTTGATAGAAGGAACTCCATAGGGGGTGTCAAACCCTACTGTGTTAGAATTTATTCCGGCGTTAATTCCTATGGCAATGTTGTTGCGCAGTTCACCAACTTGCGCAAAGAGTGGTGTGGCAAGTAGTGCGAGAACCAACAGAAGTATGTGTTTTTTTATCTGATTCATTGTTCCTGTTTTGATAAACTCTAATCGAACTCCAATTTTATGAGGTCGTATTGATTAGTGAAGTGTACAAAGAAAACTTTCTTGTTAATAAATCCTCCCCAGTTATTCACACGTTCAAACCCAAAACCGGTTTGTATTGGTTTTACACGCACGGATTTGAGATTGTTTTCCAAGTCTGTTCCATATTTGGACAGTCCGTAGAGGAAATAATAACCCGTGTCAAAGCCCAGCATGCCATATTTGATAGGACTATTTATCATCTCTTTGCCATACATTTTGTTGTATGTGTTGATGAAGTTTGTAGATGCCGGGAGCAAATTGTTAGCATAGAACGACGAGTAGAAATAGGTATTCTGCTCAAAGAATGTTTCTAGGTAATCTGTCGTGTATTTTTGCCATTCGGGATAACCAAACAAAGTGGTGTTTAGTTCCGGTTCTTCCAGTTTCAATAGCTTTAGCAATGGTAGTATCTTGATAAGCGCCAAGTCACTGCCCGATGTAGGAATAAATATATTTTCTTTTTCCTTATCAAGCAATTCTTTCAATGCGGGAAGCTCCATGTTGCTTGCATCTATGGTCTGCGTAGAGATGGATTTCAATGCTAACTCTTGCTTTAACCCTTTGATGAACTCTTCCTTGTCTTTGTCGGATTCCTTCATATCAAGAATGATTACATTGGCATCTCTGAATTGACGGAAGAAGTGATCGTACACCCTCGAATAGAGGTAGGATTGTGGCGTGTTAATAAGATAAATATTTGGATTATCGAACACTTCGCTATCCTTGGAAATTGTAGGGATAACTAAACGAATATCGTGTTCCTTGGCAAAAGTAGCCAGTGGTTTGATGTGTTCCTGATACAAAGGCCCGAAGATGATGTGCATCTGTTTTAGTTCCTCTTTTGCAAGAATCGGATTGATGGACGTTGTGCGGTCGCCCGAGTTGTAAACATGAATATCCATGGATACGCCCATACGCTTCAAACTGTCTACGGCAAGCAGGAAACCTTCGTAGTATTCGAGCATACGCGCTTCTTTGGTGATGGGAAGAATGATAGCGGCTTTGATTACACTTAACTTCTCGCCATACTCCTTATTCTTACGAAATAGTTCGAAGTTGGATGGTGCTGTAGCAAACAAATCTTCGGTTTTTTTGGGTGTGGAAGTTTTAGATACAGGGTAGGGGATGCAGAGTAGCTGTCCTTTTTTGAGCCCTTCCTTGAGTTCCGGATTGGCAGCTTTGAGTGCTTCTTCCGTAATCCGGTACTTGCGACTGATACTATATATCGTTTCTTTCCTTTTTACCTTGTGCATTTCTTTGCAACGTGGTTTTACCTCGGCTTGTATCTCTGTAACCTGCTCTACTACTTCTTGTTTGGGGGCGGGTATACGGATAACCTGACCTATCTTAAAGTTTTCGGCACTGAGTCCGGGGTTAGCTTCGCAAAGTTCCTTTACACTGATGCCATACGTTTGCGTTAGTCTCCATAAAGTTTCGCCTTGCTTGATGGTATGGAAAATTTCTTCCTTATTAGTAGTGATTACTTGCGGTATTTTGAGAGTTTGTCCTGCATATACTGCGTTTTCGGCACCCGGATTAAGTTTAACGATGTCGGCTTGGCTTACTCCATACATGTTTGAAATAGAATAGAGATTTTGCCCTCGTTCAATGGTGTGAAGAAAATAAGTATTGCTTTCTTGCGCGCCTAATGGTGTAAGCACCCAAAAACAGCTTGCTAATATTATAAAAAGGATTTTTTTACGAACTATCATCGTCTTTTTGCTTGTAATGTTTGGCTTCTAATGGCACAAAGATATGAATTATGCTC
Source organism: Bacteroides sp. 214 (assembly GCF_010501015.1). Taxonomy (GTDB): domain Bacteria; phylum Bacteroidota; class Bacteroidia; order Bacteroidales; family Bacteroidaceae; genus Bacteroides. The sequence continues at coordinate 85,759 of NZ_QVML01000007.1, forward strand.
AACTAAACCTTATAATTATGCGTTAAGAAATCTATATCGGTGTTGACGTTCAAGACCCATAAGCATCCGAAGCGAATACTATAAGCATTTGAAGTGAATACTATAAGCATCCGAAGTGAATGCTATAAGCATCCGAAGCAAATACTATAAGCATTTGAAATGAGAACTATAAGCATTATTTTTCTGACTGAGTTTTGAACCGCTTCTGACTGAGTTTTAGACCATTTCTGACTGAGTTTTTGTATGAAACTCAGTCAGTTTTTTGTGTGAAGACCTTGTGAAGGATAAAAGAGGGGGTCTTCACACGTAACTTGTTTGTTATCATTTGGTTACAGCGATATGTGAATGTGAAGGCTTATTTTGCAAAACTTCATTTGGAGTGTGTGTGGCAACTAAAAAACTTTGATATGTAAAAATGAGTTGTTGGAGAACGACTGTTTGGCAGAAAGATTGTAAATTTGCAGGCATGAAATATTTTCGATACTTGAGCACTGTTTTATTCTTATTATTACTGACTACTACAGTTGAGGTAAATGCGCAAACTCCCAACTGTGTCCCTACCGCTACACTCATCATGGAGAATGGTATGTTGCCCGAAGAGGAAACAATACTACCCGATGGTGATAGCTATACTGGTGCCGCACCACTGGAATTTCGTTTTGCGGCTAACCCCATAGAGGGTACGTCGACTTGGCGGTACGAATGGACTTTTGCCGAAGATGAAGATTTTTCTGCGGTTCTTTTCACACGCTTCGATGAAGAAACAAGCTATACCTTCACTACTTCGGGTACCTACTACGTATTGTTGCAGGTAACGGATACGGAAAGTGAACAGACTTTTATGTCTAATCCTTTTATGTTTCAAATAACGGAGTCGGAACTGACTGTTCCCAATGCTTTTTCGCCCAATGGAGATGGCACTAATGATATTTTCAAAGTGAAACACAAATCACTCGTAAAGTTTAATGCTTACATCTTCGACCGCTACGGAAAAGAAATTTACCGGTGGAACCTTAGCAATATTGACGATGGCTGGGATGGTACTACCGGTGGCAAACAAGTAAAAGCAGGTGTTTACTTTATCCTGATCGAAGCGCAAGGTGCTGATGGTGTAGTATATACCCACAAAGGGGATATAAATATATTGAAATAATGCAAGAAACAGAATATATCAACGTGTATGGTGCACGCGTACACAACCTAAAAAATATTGATGCCGAGCTGCCGCGAAATTCACTTACCGTTATTACCGGTTTGAGTGGAAGTGGTAAGTCCTCGCTCGCTTTTGATACCATCTATGCCGAAGGGCAACGGCGTTATATTGAAACCTTCTCGGCTTATGCGCGCAATTTTCTGGGAAATCTGGAGCGTCCGGATGTAGATAAGATAACCGGATTAAGTCCTGTTATCTCTATCGAACAAAAAACAACAAATAAGAATCCACGCTCTACCGTAGGTACTACTACCGAGATATACGACTACCTGCGCTTGCTTTATGCTCGTGCCGGCGAAGCCTATTCGTATCTTACCGGCGAGAAAATGGTGCGTTACACCGAAGAGCAAATTCTCGATTTGATACTGGAAGAGTACGATAATAAAAAAACATTCATCTTATCTCCGGTTATACGTACCCGAAAGGGACACTACAAAGAGCTTTTTGTGCAAATTCGTAAGAAAGGTTATCTTCATGTGCGGGTAGATGGCGAAGTACGTGAGATTACGCACGGCATGAAGCTCGACCGTTACAAAAACCACGATATAGAGATTGTTGTGGATAAACTAAAGGTAAGTGCTAAAGACAGCGCCCGTCTGAAGAAAAGTGTAGAGACGGCCATGAAGCTTGGCGAGGGATTGATTATGATTCTCGATGCCGATACAGGCGAAGTACGTCATTACAGCAAACGATTGATGTCGCCTATTAGCGGATTGTCGTACAGAGAACCTGCACCGCATAATTTTTCGTTCAACTCACCGCAAGGTGCCTGCCCTAAATGCAAAGGACTGGGTGTGGTTAATCAGGTAGATGTAGATAAAGTGATTCCCAATCGTGATTTGTCGGTCCACGATGGAGGTATAGCACCGTTGGGAAAATATAAAAACTCCATGATATTCTGGCAGATAGCCTCGTTACTAGAGAAAAACGAAGACACACTGAAAACCCCTATAAAGGATTTAGATGAAGAAACCATTGATGCTATTCTTTATGGTTCGGACGAACGTTTGAAGATAAAAAGCTCACTGGTAGGTACTTCGTCAGATTATTTTGTGACTTTCGAGGGTATTGTGAAATACATTCGCATGCAACAAGAACGAGATGCTTCGGCTACTGCACAGAAATGGGCGGAGCAGTTTGCGCATACCACAGTCTGTCCCGAATGCAAAGGAGCTCGTCTGAACAAAGAAGCACTCTCATATCGTATATACGATAAAAATATCTCGGAATTAGTAACCATGGATATTAGCGAGCTCTATGAGTGGATAGATAAAATAGAGAATTTCCTCGAAGAGAAACAACGGATGATTGCAGCTGAGATACTCAAGGAAATACGTAGCCGCTTGAAGTTCTTGCTTGATGTAGGGTTGGATTATTTATCGCTCGATCGTGCTTCGGCTTCGCTCTCGGGAGGTGAGAGTCAACGCATCAGGTTGGCTACACAGATAGGTTCGCAATTGGTTAATGTGCTTTACATCCTCGATGAACCCAGTATTGGTTTGCATCAGCGCGACAATCTGCGACTGATTAATTCGCTTAAAGAGTTGCGCGATATTGGCAACTCGGTTGTTGTAGTGGAGCATGACAAAGATATGATGCTTGCCGCCGATTATGTTATTGATATGGGGCCTAAAGCCGGAAGGCTGGGAGGGGAGGTGGTATTTGCTGGTACACCGCAAGAGATGCTACATACCCATACGCTGACTTCGCAATACCTCAACGGTGAGAAGAAAATAGAAATACCTGCTACCAGACGCAAAGGTAATGGCAAAATGCTAAGTTTGCGTGGTGCTCGTGGCAACAACCTGAAGAACGTTGATGTGGATTTTCCTTTGGGGAAACTAATCTGTGTTACAGGTGTATCGGGTAGTGGTAAGTCTACCTTGATAAATGAAACGTTGCAACCTATCCTTTCGCAGAAGTTCTATCGTTCTTTGCAAGATCCATTACCTTATACTTCGTTTGAAGGAATAGAGCATATAGATAAGGTGGTAAATGTAGACCAGTCGCCCATCGGGCGTACGCCACGTTCCAATCCAGCTACATACACGGGTGTCTTCTCGGACATTCGGAGTCTGTTTGTAGAACTTCCCGAAGCCAAAATACGTGGTTACAAACCGGGACGATTTTCATTTAATGTATCGGGTGGTCGCTGTGAAGCATGTTCGGGAAATGGTTATAAAACAATTGAGATGAACTTCCTCCCCGATGTGTATGTACCTTGCGAGGTGTGTCATGGTAAACGCTATAATCGCGAAACACTGGAAGTACGCTTCAAAGGAAAGTCAATAGCCGATGTGCTGGATATGACAATAAACCGTGCAGTTGAATTCTTTGAAAACGTACCGCAGATACTCCATAAAATAAAAGTATTGCAGGATGTGGGTTTAGGTTACATTCGTTTAGGACAATCTTCTACAACACTTTCGGGTGGAGAAAGTCAGCGTGTGAAACTGGCTACCGAATTATCCAAGCGTGATACAGGTAAAACTCTCTATATTCTCGATGAACCTACTACTGGTTTGCATTTTGAGGATATCCGTGTGTTAATGGGTGTGTTAAACAAACTAGTGGATAAAGGTAATACGGTGTTGGTTATTGAACACAACCTCGATGTGATAAAACTCGCCGATTATATCATAGATATGGGGCCTGAAGGTGGCAAAGGAGGAGGTGAGCTACTAAGCTGTGGTACTCCCGAAGAAGTTGCGAAGAGCAAGAAAGGATATACATCACGATTCCTGCGTGAAGAATTGTAGTAAACTGAATTCCCATGAAAATAAATAAAACAAACGCTGCTCGTCTACTGGATCAAGCTAAGATTCCTTATGAACTCATCCCTTATGTAGTAGATGAGAATGACTTGAGCGCTACCCACGTAGCCGAAGGATTGGGAGAGAATGTGGAGCAGGTGTTCAAAACGTTGGTGTTGCATGGCGATAAAACGGGTTACTTTGTTTGTGTTATTCCCGGAAACGAAGAGCTAAATCTTAAACTTGCCGCTAAGGTGTCGGGTAATAAAAGTTGTGCGATGATTCCCATGAAAGATCTGCTCTCTATAACCGGATATATTCGTGGAGCCTGCTCGCCCATCGGTATGAAGAAGCATTTCCCTACCTATATACATACTACTTGTACTCACTTTGATTATATTTACATCAGCGCCGGACAGCGTGGGTTACAACTAAAACTCAATCCGCTAGATTTAATAAAGATAGCTCGTGCGGAATGCATTGAGTTATTTCTATAACTCAACCACTTCTGTATGCTAATGCATTGAGTTATCTTCATAACTCAATAAGTTCTACACATTAACATATTGCATTCTGACTATTATTCCCTTAACCAATACTTTCAGTAGTCTGATTGCGGATAATTATGTACTTTTTTTGCGATAAAAACGGTGTTTGTTATGGTAAATACCATCTAATAAGTATATTTGTAACCATAAATAATAGTATTCACTTTAAATTTCAATTCTATGTTTAAGAATCAACCAAAAGGGTTAATACCGGCGGCACTTGCCAATATGGGCGAACGTTTCGGATTTTACACTATGATGGCTATCTTAGTGTTGTTTTTAATGTCTAAGTTCGGTTTGTCGGGCGAGGAAGCCGGTAAGTTTTATTCAGGTTTTTATGGAGCAATTTATATTTTAGCATTAGTTGGTGGTCTTATTGCCGATAAAACTAAAAACTACAAAGGAACAATTATGGCAGGTCTTCTTGTGATGAGTGCCGGTTATTTGTTCTTAGCAATGCCAAGCCTTATTACCACCAAATGGATTGCGTTAGCCGCTCTTTTGGTAATCGCGTTCGGTAACGGATTGTTCAAAGGAAATCTTCAGGCGTTGGTAGGACAGTTGTACGATAATGAAAAGTACGGCAAGCTACGTGACTCGGGCTTCCAGATTTTCTACATGTTTATTAATATCGGTGGTATGTTTGCTCCGGTTATGGCTATTTGGGTACGTAACTGGTTTGTGAAATCACAAGGCTTTGCTTATAATTCCGACCTTCCCGGACTTTGCTGGCAGTTGAAAGATGGAACAATGAATGCTGAGGTTATGAATGGACGTTACGCAGAATTAGCAGCCGAGGTTTCGGGTGGAACAGTTCCTACTGATTTGGTTGCATTTGCTGATAGCTATCTGGAAGCTTTTAATACAGGATTCCACTATGCTTTTTCGGTAGCTATCCTTGCGATGATTATTTCTTTAGTTGTATTTATAGCTTATAAAAAAGTATTGCCAGACAAGAATGCACCTGCTAAAGCTGCCGGTTCGGAAAAAATCACAAAAGAAGAAATCAAACAATCTGCTGCCGAAATTAAACAACGCATTATGGCTTTGTTCGCTGTGTTTGGCGTAGTAATCTTCTTCTGGTTTTCTTTCCACCAAAACGGTTTAACATTAACCATGTTTGCAAAAGACTATACGCTGCTTAAAGTATTTGGTTTTGATATTTCAGCGGAGATATTCCAATCTACTAATCCGTTTATCGTAGTGTTCTTAACACCGGTAGTGATGTGGTACTTTGGTCGTTTGGCGAAAAAAGGAAAAGAACCTTCAACTCCAAAGAAGATTGGTATTGGTATGGGTATTGCCGCTTTAGCATTCGTAATAATGGCTGTTGGTTCTATCGGCTTGCCACTATTCAATGACGTTCAGGCTATGGGCGGACTTGATGTTTCTCAACGTGTAACACCATGGTTGTTGTTCGGTACTTACTTTGTGCTTACTGTTGCCGAATTGTTTATTTCTCCACTGGGATTGTCGTTTGTGTCTAAAGTAGCTCCTGCGCACCTTCAAGGGTTAATGCAAGGATGTTGGCTGGGTGCAACAGCTGTTGGTAACTTCTCATTATTCTTGGGAGCAATGATGTACGAAAATATTTCAATCAGCCTTACATGGTGGGTATTTGTACTTGTTTGTGCTATATCAATGATTGCCATGTTCTCTATGGTAAAATGGTTGGAGCGTGTAGCTAAATAAAAAATATACATCTATATATAGTATAAGGTCTCCCTTTGGGGAGGCCTTTTTTATTCGCTTTTTTCACTGAAGAACCTTTCTTTTTTTCCTTTTATTAAAAAAACACACATATTTTCTTTTATTTCTTAAAACAATTGCCTCTCTATTCTGTTATATATATGTTTTCACTGTATTAATTAATAAATTGGATAGGTTTGCGTTAGCTTGTGATAAGCTGACCTTACAAAACAGAAGCGTCTGTTAATAAATTACAAAGCACCGGTCGTGTTGATCGGTGCTTTTTCATTTATTCATTGGCAGGTTACAAATAATTTTTGTACGTTTGTATGACCAAAAGAATGGAGTCAATATGAATGTACCTGTTATCTTTCAGTTTTTGAAAGAGCTTGCTGCCAATAATAACCGCGAATGGTTCAAGGCTAATTACGAAAAGTATGAGATAGCCTCTCGTGAGTATGAAAAACTATTGGGCACTATTATCAATCGCATTACTCTTTTTGACGAAGAAATCAAAGGAATAGAGGTGAAGGACTGTACTTATCGCATCTATCGTGATGTGCGATTCAGTCATGATAAGTCTCCTTACAAAACACATCTTGGCGGGTATATAAATGCAAAAGGAAAGAAATCGGAATATTGTGGCTACTATATACACCTTGAACCAGGTAACTGCTTGTTGGCAGGTGGAAGCTATTGTCCGTCCCCCAAGCTGTTGAAGTCCTTACGAGAGGCAATCTATGACAATATTGAGGAGTATCTTTCCATTATCGAAGATCCGGCATTCAAGAAATATTTTCCTGTTGTTGGCGAAACTTTCTTGAAGACTGCACCGAAAGGATTTCCGAAGGATTTTAAGTATATTGATTACTTGAAACCAAAAGATTTCTCGTGCTATTGCAGAATATCTGATGATTTCTTTACCTCCCCCACCTATTTGGATGAGGTAGAAGCCACTTTTCGACAGTTGAAACGCTTTAGCGATTTTATGAATTACTCAATCAACGAATTTGAAGAAGAATATAAATAATCACTTTAAAACAAACACGTATGGTAGTAGATACATTAGAAAATCTGAAGAAGTACAGCGCACTTAACCCGCTATTTCCTTGTGCTATAGAGTATTTAACCTCTACGGACTTATCAGCTCTTGAAGTTGGGAAAGTTGTATTGAGAGAGAATGATGTAATTGTTAATATCCAACAAACAGCTTCTAAAACCAAAGAAGCTGCAAAGTTGGAAACGCACAATGACTTTATTGATATTCAAATTCCACTGGTAGGAGTTGAAGTAATGGGATATACTCCTGGTGAAGAATGTAAACCTGCCGATGCTTTATATAACGCAGAGAAAGACATAACTTTCTTTGAGGGGTTGGCTAAAGACTACATCACCGTAAGACCGGGTATGTTTGCCATTTTCTTCCCACAAGATGGACACGCTCCGGGTATTACTCCCGAAGGAGTTAAGAAAATAGTTGTAAAAATCCGCGTATAATTGAATAACCCTTTTATGGCAAATACATTACGTTTAGTAAAAAACGACCCTTGGCTGGAGCCTTTTAATTCCGCAATTGAAGGACGACACCAACATGCGCTTGATAAAATTGCTGAGCTGACCAATGGCGGTAAAGAAACTTTGGCACAGTTCGCATCAGGGCATTTGTACTTTGGACTACACTGCACGAAAGAAGGTTGGGTATTCAGGGAATGGGCGCCAAACGCAACGAAAATATATCTTATCGGTACTTTCAATGATTGGAAAGAAGAGGATAATTATGCACTGAAAGCCATAGGCAATGGCAATTGGGAAATTACTTTACCCGAAGAGGCTTTGAAGCATGGTGACCTCTATAAACTGAAAATACATTGGGATGGTGGCTATGGCGAACGTATTCCGGCATGGGCTACTCGTGTATTGCAAGATGAGCAAACCAAAATTTTCAGTGCGCAGGTATGGGCGCCGGCAAAGACGTTCGTGTTCAGCCAAAAAACTTTCAAACCAAAAACTGATCCGTTGCTGATTTATGAATGTCATATCGGCATGGCACAGAAAGAAGAGAAAGTGGGTTCATACAAGGAGTTTCGCGAAAATATTCTGCCACGCATTGCTAAGGCAGGTTACAACTGCATACAAATAATGGCCATTCAGGAGCATCCGTATTACGGAAGCTTTGGCTACCATGTGTCTAGTTTCTTTGCGGCAAGTTCACGCTTTGGTACACCCGAAGAATTGAAAGAACTAATTGATACTGCTCACGGATTGGGGATAGCAGTTATCATGGATATTGTTCACTCACATGCAGTAAAGAACGAAGTAGAAGGGCTCGGCAACTTTGCAGGAAATCCTAATCAATACTTTTACCCGGGCGATCGTCACGAACATCCGGCGTGGGATTCGTTGCTGTTTGACTATGGAAAGAACGAAGTCTTGCACTTCTTGCTTTCTAATTGTAAGTACTGGCTCGAAGAGTATCATTTCGATGGTTTCCGTTTTGACGGAGTAACCTCCATGCTTTATTACAGTCATGGATTGGGTGAAGCATTTATGAATTATGGTGATTATTATAATGGTCATCAAGATGATAACGCCATTTGTTATCTCACACTTGCCAATCAAGTGATTCATGAGGTGAACCCGTATGCCATAAGTGTTGCCGAAGAAGTATCGGGCATGCCAGGATTAGCAGCCAAGTTTGAAGATGGTGGCTATGGATTTGATTATCGTATGGCAATGAACATACCCGACTACTGGATTAAGACTATCAAAGAGAAAATTGATGAAGACTGGAAGCCTTCAAGCATTTTCTGGGAAGTAACCAATCGTCGTCCGGATGAGAAAACTATCTCATATACAGAAAGCCATGATCAAGCATTAGTGGGTGATAAAACTATTATTTTCCGCCTTATTGATGCCGATATGTACTGGCATATGCAGAAAGGTGACGAAAACTATGTAGTAAACCGCGGTATTGCTCTGCATAAAATGATTCGTTTAGTAACCGCTTCGACTATTAATGGTGGTTATCTAAATTTTATGGGTAATGAGTTTGGTCATCCAGAGTGGATTGATTTTCCGAGAGATGGTAATGGTTGGTCGTACAAATATGCGCGTCGTCAATGGGATTTGATGGATAACAACAAGCTAACCTATCATTACTTATCGGATTTTGATGCGCAGATGCTCAAAACAATCAAGAGCGTTTCGGCTATTGAAAGTACACCTGTACAGGAATTATGGCATAACGATGGTGACCAGGTACTTGCTTATATGCGCGGTGATCTTGTCTTTGTCTTCAACTTCAACCCGGTGAAGTCCTTTGCCGACTATGGTTTCCTTGCTCCGGCAGGCTCTTATGAAGTAGTGCTGAATACGGATGATGTGAACTTCGGTGGACAAGGATTGGCTGATGATAGTGTAAAACATCTCACCAATCACGATCCAATCTACGAAAGTGAGAACAAAGGTTGGCTTAAGCTCTATATTCCTGCTCGTACGGCAGTGGTGTTGCGGAAAACAAAGTAGTTCTCTTATAATAAAAGATAAGCGCGGAGGCAATCAGTTTCCGCGCTTATCTTATCTACAATATTACTTTCAGTACTTTCCCTCCAAATTCTTTGACCTGTACCCGTGTTGGCTTATACGGTAACAGTCTGATTTCTTCCTTTTTGCCGGTAAGCAAATCTACAGCGCTGCAATTTTCCATCGGTTGCATTCGCAAATAGTCAAAGGCATGTGGTGGAATATTTATACTAATATCTACTGGTTGTTCGTCAAAATTAACTACAAAGAGTAGTACCTCATTTTCGTGTTTTCGCAAGAAGGTATACTGTTTATGTATATTGAAGTTCCAGTTATCTTCATTTACATACATCAGATCGAAGAAAAGGCCTTGCGAAATAGCTTTTTCTTCGTTACACATTGTTAGTATGCGCATGTAAGTGGATTGTAGTTCTTTCCCTTTTACGGAAAGCATTTTTCCATCGAAACTGCCACCATTACGCCAACGGCGTATAGTGTCTATACTCCAGTAATCGAAGATAGTTGTTCTACCGTCTTTTCCGCTGAACCCTTCCTGATCCATACCACGTTCGCCAAACTCTTGCCCAAAATAAATCATCATTGGGTTGGTGTTCATACACGCAGAAACCAACAGACCGGGAACTCCTTTGCGAGCATCGCAGGCGAAATAGTCAGAGGCGATGCGTTGCTCGTCATGGTTCTCAAGGAAATTGAGCATTCGTTTTTCAATGCCACCCAAACTTTGCCAACTGCGACTAATAGATTTTGCAGAGTCATAGCCACAGATAACGTTACGTAACGTATCATACAAACCTACCTTGTCGTATAGATAATCAAATTTCCCACGGAATAGGTAGTTATTGTATTCATTGGGATTATATACTTCGGCAATGAATAGGATAGTAGGGTAAGCGTGTTTTACTTGTGGAATGGCCCACTCCCAAAATTCTACCGGAACCATTTCTGCCATGTCGCAACGAAAACCGTCTATGTTCTTTGCTGCCCAAAAGAGTAGGATATCCAACATCTTCTCCCAGGTATTTGGAATAGGCATGAAGTGGTTTTCACCACCACCGGCATAATCTACACCATAGTTCAACTTGATGGTTTCGTACCAATCATTGATGTTGGGGTAAGCATCAAAACGGTTGTTTCCTGTAGCCTTTGCCGGAAATTCTTTGTAAGATTCATCAGCGTTTCCTTTCATGTCGAATTGTCCACGCAATTCGCTACCCGGTATATAATAGAAATTGTTCTTGGCACTGAAGGCTAATGAAGTATCGTCCTCTTCGCCCAATTGTTTAGTCCCTTTGGGTTGTGCATCCGAATTATATTGTCTGGCAACGTGGTTTGGCACAAAATCAATAATAACTTTCAGTCCACTGCGGTGGGTGCGGGTAACCAAGTTCTCAAACTCCCTCATTCGCAATTCCACATCTTTTGCCAGGTCGGGTGCTACATCGTAGTAATCTTTAATGGCGTAGGGTGAACCAGCTTTTCCTTTTACGATGGCTGGGTGGTCGGGGCAGATGTTGAAGTTTCGATAATCTGTTTGTGTAGCATGTTCAATAATGCCGGTGTACCATATATGCGTGGCACCTATTTTCTTTATCTCTTTTAGTGCTTTTTGGTTGAAGTCGGCAAGCTTTCCGCACCCATTCTCTTTGATGTCTCCATTGTGAATACAAAAACTGTTGTCGTTACCAAACAAGCGCGGAAGCACCTGATAGATGATTATTTTACTGTCATTCATGCTATATTTGTTTTTACCTCCAGACGGTTCCTTTGTCTGTCAGCAATTGATCTAATGTTTTATTGGCTGTTTCATAGCCTTGTTCAAAAATCTCTTCTGCTTTCTCTAACTCAGTGTTGCTATAACCAAAGAGGTTATAAGGCTCTATCAACAGGTCGCTTCGCTCCCGTTGAGGAAATGAGTTGGCGGAGAATACAAAATGGTACGAACGCATGGCAATGCTAACTATATTCTTTTTGTATTCTTTTGCCATGAGAGGGCTTACGTTTACAGCAACTACTTTTTCGCAAATGTTGCGAATAGTAGATACGGGTAGATTCATGAAGAGTCCACCGTCTACGTAATGAACATCGTCAATGATTACCGGTGCAAACATAATCGGCATACAACACGATGCTGCTACACGTTCGGCTATGTTCCCCTCGCGAAAGTGAATGCTTCGCCCGTGATCAAGATCAGTAGCAGTAATAATAAAAGGTATTTGTAAATCCTCAATTCGCTGTGCCTTCAGGTTCTTTTTTAAGAAATCGGTAAAACCACTCAGGTCGAAGAGCCCCTGCTTGGGAATAACCAACTTAGTTAGATCCATAAACTTTTGTCCGGCAAAGAACTTGAGAACCTCGCGTGGCTCGTTTCCATCAGCAACAAATACACCTGCCAATGCACCTGCACTTACCCCCGAAATGATTTCAGGGTGAATGTCGTGCTCCATTAATGCTTGCATAGCACCCAAATGTGCAAACCCTTTAATGAATCCGCCACTTAGTGCGAAGCCAATGTTGTAGGGTTTCTTCTTTTGTATCATCTCATCGCTCATAGAATGAACTGTTTATTTGTATTTGCGTACGAATTTACTAAAATAAGTTCTTAATAAGACAATGTGTTGGATATATTAATAAAAAAAGGGAAGCCTAAGCCTCCCCTTTAAGTGTGTTTGTAAATAGGATATGTTCTATTTTTCAATACCGTGAGCTGTAATTCCCGACTCAATCTTCTTCACTAATCCTTGTAAAACTGCCCCCGGACCACATTCGGTAAAGTCAGTTGCACCGTCTGCTACCATGTTGTGAACAATCTGTGTCCAACGAACAGACGCAGTAAGTTGTGCTACAAGGTTTGTTTTTATTTCTTCGGGATTAGTATGTGGAAGTGCATCCACATTTTGATATACAGGGCATTTAGGCGTTTGGATATTTGTAGCTTTTATAGCTGCTTCCAATTCTACTTTTGCAGGATTCATCAATGGTGAGTGGAATGCTCCACCTACTTTTAGCGGAAGCGCGCGTTTTGCTCCAGCGGCTTTCATTAATTCACATGCTTTCTCTACACCGCTTATAGTTCCGGAGATTACAATCTGTCCCGGACTGTTATAATTGGCAGGCACACAAATATCGTCAGTTATTGATGCGCAAATTTCTTCTACCTTTTCATCGGGTAAGCCAAGTATGGCTGCCATAGTAGAAGGTTGTACTTCGCATGCTTTCTGCATAGCTAATGCGCGAGCATAGACAAGCTTCAAACCATCTTCAAAAGATAATGCTCCAGCGGCAACCAAGGCTGAGAACTCTCCAAGAGAGTGTCCAGCAGTCATTTCTGGCTTAAAGTCATCACCCATGCAAAGGGCTGAAATCACAGAGTGTAAGAATACAGCAGGCTGAGTAACTTTAGTCTGGCGCAAATCTTCATCTGTTCCTTCAAACATAATATCGGTAATTCGGTATCCAAGGATATCGTTTGCTTTTTCAAATAATTCTTTAGCAAGGGCAGATGATTCATACAAATCCTTACCCATTCCTGAAAACTGGGCGCCTTGTCCCGGAAATACAAATGCTTTCATATTACTTTATGTTAAAAATAAGCGGCAAATATAGACATTTATTGAAAGTTATTCAAGATAACTCCCGGTAAATTGTTCTTTGACACAGAACTATATACTTGGGTAACTCCGGAAATAACACGTGTGTCTTCCTCTTCCTCTGCAGGAGGATATGTGCCCGCCAAGTATTGTAATGCATGATTTAACAAGTACTCGTTTGTGTCGCCAAAAGGTAAGAAGTAATCATAATCCTGTGTTTCGTCTAATGTATAGTCGGGCGAAAACCCGGCTGAGTAATCAGACTCGTTATTGGCATTATATATTTTGCATACGATGGGGCTGATAGCCCATGGGTACTTGTTTTCTGAATCGGTAAAGCGAACCGACCCAACGTTTTTTCCTTCTGTTTTGCTGCCTATAAGTGTCACTGGCATATAAGGCTTAAGTGCGTTAATGACTAGCTCGGAAGCAGATGCTGTGTACGAACTTGTTAGAACAATAACATTGTTGAGATTCAGGTTACTTCCACCTTGTAGGCTTTCGCGTGTGAGGTATTCGGTGTAACTCAATTCGGTGTTTTGGTCATTGTATTCTACATAGCACATTTCTTTGGCAATAATCTCTTCAGGAATAAGCATGGTGCAAATTAACTGTGCCGGCGGAATGTTTCCACCCGGGTTATAGCGTAAGTCAAGAATAAACTCCGATACATTGTTTGCCTTAAATTCATTGGAAAGAGCAGCGAGTTGCTTGTCATAAATAGTGGCATCGCTATCTGTTCCGGAAGTAAAGTGTGTATAGACGAGATAAGCAACGTTCTTACCGTTTACAGTATAAATATTACTATATAATACCGGATTGTCAACAACAGCTCTTGCTTCTTGAATGGTTATTATACCTGCTTCGACAAAAACATTGGAAGTAGAACCTTCTTCATCGGTTATTTTTTGTATTTCGCCGATAGCAAATTGAGCAGATGCTCCACCATTAAGTGCTGTGTAGTTTTGACTATTGATGGGAATGTTATTTACACGCAAAATCCAATCACCGCGTTTAAGTCCTGCTTCTTGTGCAGGTGTGTTGGGTAACACATACAAGATGCGCGCATAATATACCGAACTATTGGTTGGCGAGGTATAGAGCGCATACTCAAAACCATAGCTGTACTGCTCGTTAATAGATCGGGTAGTAGCTGCATTGTCTATCTTCTCAATTGTGGAATATTTGTAATTGCTTTTTCCATCTTTGCTCGAAAGCAGGGTAGGGAAGAAGTTGTCTGGCGTAGCATAGTAGTTCAACGAAGAGCTTTCACGAATTTCATCGTACCAATAATAATATTTACGCATCACACTTTCTATCCACAAGTTGGGTTCTGTACGCTCTTTGTAACCTTCGCGCCTATCCTCACAAGCAACGAAGAGTAAGCAACAAAGCAGTAGAATATAGTTTCTTTTATTCATTTTTGTAATGTTATCGAAAAGCAAAGATACATGATTACCTTATTCCTTATCTATTAAATTCTCCCTTTTTACAATTTTATAACCGATAGCCGCTATAAATATACTCATCAACGGGCTAATAAGGTTGAAAAAACAATATGGCAAGTATGTAAGGGTAGATACATTGAGTACTGTTGCTTGTGTCATACCACAGGTGTTCCATGGAATAAGTACAGAAGTAACTGTTACCGAATCTTCGGCTGTGCGACTTAATAAACGGCTTTCATATCCTTTCTCCTTATAGATATCGCGAAAGATATCTCCGGTAAGAATAATGGAAATGTATTGATCGGCAGTGGTGAGGTTCAATAGAAGTCCCGAACAAACAGTAGATGCTACTGTGCTAACCGCGTTTTTCATAAATCGTGCAAAGATTGCCGTGAGGCTGAAGAGCATGCCACTTGCCATCATGGATCCTCCAAAACACATGGCGCAAATAATCAGCCAAATGGTATTCAACATACCCGACATGCCACGTGTAGAAACAAGTTCATTAAGCTCTATATTGCCGGTTTCTACTGCTGTTGATCCATAAAAGCTCGTTATTAAACCTTGAGCGGTAGACATAAAGCTCTCACCGTCGCCACCCGAAATTTCGTGTAGTAAGTGTGGCTGAAAGAAAATGGCGAATATACCTGCCAGCAAGGCTGATAGAAATAGCGTAATAACTGAAGGTATACGACGAGCTATGAGAATTCCTGTAACTATCGGTACAATCAATAGCCATAAGCTGATATTGAACTTTAGATCAAGCACACTTCTAAAAGTCATAATCTGTTCTGTTTCAACAACTTCTTTGGAAAGTCCGGCAATAGTAAAGATAATAAGTGCAATAATTAATGAAGGCACAGTTGTTATCATTAAATAGCGGATATGGTCAAAGAGCGGAACCTTAATGATGGACGATGCAAGTATTGTGGTGTCCGATAAAGGCGAAATTTTATCGCCGAAGTAAGCACCGGATATAATGGCGCCTGCAATCCAACCCGCTTCAAATCCTTGTGCTTTACCAATTCCCATAAGAGCAATGCCGATTGTAGCAACTGTTGTCCACGAACTGCCTGTTATAACCGAAACTAATGCACAAATGATGCATGTTGACACTAAGAAGAATTTGGGATGAATAATATCTATCCCATAATATATTAAGGTGGGAACCACACCGCTTATTACCCAACTGCCGCTTAGTGCCCCGATAACAAGTAAGATAAGAATAGCGGTAGAAATGCCTGCTATATTGTTTGTTATGGCTTGTTCGAAAGCATCCCATTTCACTTTGTAGAAAATCATGCCAATAAAGATGCAGACCGCCGCCGCAGTAAGTAATGATATCTGACTAGCACCACCCAATGCATCACTTCCAAAGATGCGGATAGATATAAAAAGCATAATAACCAATAAAACTGCAGGAATGAGGGATACGAGTGGGGGTGGCTTCTTTTCCATTGTTGTGGATTTTATTGTTGAAGCACGAAAATAACAATTAAATCTAAGAAACTGTTTAATTTTTCCACAGAATGATTCATATAGGATGCTTTCGTTTTTTATTTAGCACTCTTTTTGTCTGTTTTTTCTCTTTATTATCTACCTAGTGGGTTAATATACACTTCAAATACAGTTTTACGAAACAGATCCTTAAAAAACTGACTGAGTTTCATACAAAAACTCAGTCAGAAATGGTTTAAAACTCAGTGAGAAATGAAGCGAAACTCAGTCAGAAAAACAACTGCTTAAAGCTCTTATTTCAAATGTTATAAGTATTTTATAGATTCAAGTTAAATAGTATAGCCGTGTACTCCAAATACTTGACGCGTCAAGTATAAAGAGTACACGCTTCAAGTATAAAGAGTTGACGCGTCAAGTATTTGAGGGTGAAATACCCCTCTCAGAAGCGTCCTAGCGCAGCGTTATTTTTTTGGGGGAAATAAGCAGAAGTGTAAAGGGAAGACAAAGACCAACAAAGAATTCTACTTGATCCGTTTAAAGTGAGGTAATAATACAAGAAAAGCCTCTCAGCAATTCCTGAGAGGCTTTATCTTAGAATAAACCATTTCTGATTATTCAGCTGCAGTTTCTTCTGCAGCTGGTGCTGCTGCTTCTACTTCAGGAGCTGTTTCTACTTCTTCTGCAGTTTCTTCAGCGGCAGGTGCTTCAGCTTCAGCTTTTGCTGCTTCTTCGGCTGCCTTCTTTTCAGCTAATTCTTTAGCTTTAGCTTCATTCTTTTTCTTTTCAGCATCAAGGCGAGCTTTAGCGTCAGCTTTAGCAGCTTCAACTTGTTTTGCTTTGAGTGCTTCAAGACCTTTTTGCTTGTTGTTTTTCCAAGCTTCGAATTTAGCTTCAGCTTCTGCTTCTCCAAATGCGCCTTTAGCTACGCCACCAAGAAGATGTTTCTTCATGTAAACGCCTTCGCGAGAAAGAATGTTACGCACAGTGTCAGTAGGTTGAGCTCCTGTCAAAACCCATTTCAATGCACGTTCAAAATTCAAATCTACTGTTGCAGGATTGGTGTTAGGATTGTAAGTTCCAATCTTTTCAGTAAATTTACCATCACGTGGTGCTCTACTGTCAGCGATGACGATAGAGTAGAACGCATAATTTTTGCGTCCATGTCTTTGCAATCTGATTTTAGTTGCCATTTAATTATTCTTTTAATTGATTTGAATTATGTGCTATTATCTCGTAATAGCGGCGCAAAGGTAAAACTATTTTCGAGAAAGGCAAGCGAATTCGCCTGCCTTTCTTATTTATAGTGTTGTTTTTTACAGTGTTACCCCTGTTTTGAAAATAGCAATCTCGCGATATCCTTTCTTTTCGTTGTTTACAAATTCGCCACTTGCTACCTTGATAATATAGTCGATAAAGCGACGGCAAGTAGATTCCATGCTTTCACCTTCTACAATCACTCCTGCGTTGAAGTCAATCCAAGTAGGCTTGTTGTTGGCAAGTGCTGTGTTGGTCGAGATTTTCATCGTAGGAACATAAGTGCCAAACGGAGTTCCACGGCCAGTAGTAAACAATACGATATGCGAACCTGACGAAGCCAATGCTGTTGCAGCAACCAAGTCATTGCCCGGAGCTGAAAGTAGGTTCAGTCCTTTTACCTGCAAACGTTCGCCATAGCTAAGTACTCCATTCACAATACTCTTTCCACATTTTTGTGTGCAGCCAAGTGCTTTTTCTTCAAGAGTAGAGATACCTCCGGCTTTATTACCCGGTGATGGGTTTTCGCCTACCGGCTCTCCATGTGAGAGGAAATATTCTTTAAAATCATTGATGAGGTGCACCGTTTGGTCAAATAATTGTGTATTGGCACAACGGTTCATTAAAATCGTTTCCGCACCAAACATTTCGGGTACTTCAGTAAGGATACTGGTTCCACCCTGTGCAATAAGAAAATCAGAGAATACACCGAGTAGTGGGTTGGCTGTAATACCCGAGAAACCATCTGAACCACCACACTTCAAACCTACCTTCAGCTCACTAAGGGGCACGTCAGTGCGTTTGTCCTGACTGGCTATAGCATACAAATCGCGTAAAATAGTCATTCCTTCTTCGAACTCATCGTGCACTTTTTGGGTAACGATGAACTTTACACGTTCTTTATCATATTCGCCAAGGAATTGCTCAAATACTTCGGGCTGATTGTTTTCGCATCCTAGCCCTACTACCAGTACAGCACCTGCATTTGGATGGAGTACCATGTCGCGAAGTATTTTCTTTGTATTCTCGTGGTCGTCGCCAAGCTGCGAACAGCCGTAGTTGTGAGGATAGGCTACAATAGCATCTACTCCTTTGCCACCTGTTTCTTTACGTAGGGCTTCGGCAAGCTCATTTACGGTGCCGTTTACACAGCCCACGGTTGGGATAATCCATACTTCATTACGAATACCCACTTCACCATTCTTGCGGCGATAGCCTTTGAATGTCAGGTTCTCTTGTGGGATGTCCAATGTTACATCAATCGGATTGTATGTATACTCAAGCAAGCCGGCAAGATTTGTCTTGATGCAGTTTTCATTCATCCAATCGCCAACTTTCTTAGCTTTTGTTGTGTGTCCGATAGGATAGCCATATTTAATAACATCTTCGCCTTCGGTAAAATCTTTCAATGCAAATTTATGTCCTGCCGGTACATCTTCTGTAAGTGTAATGGTTGTGCCGTTTATGGTAAACTGCTCGCCTTTGGAAAGGTTGATAATCGCAACAGCCACATTGTCGGCCGGATTGATTTGTAAAATCTTTGTAGTCGTCATACGCGTTCTTCTAAATGGAGTAATTTAATTTTGAATAATAGTCAATATTCTCGGCGCTTAGCAAGTCGATAGGCATGTAATTAATAGGTGCCACTTCTTTTTTGAAGATAAGATGATCGCACAATAATTTAATGCCTGTAAAACCTTGTACTTCGGGCTGTTGCGCAATAAGCAGTGCAACACTTCCTTGTTTTAAACACGCCACGTTGCGTTCTAATAGGTCGTAACCAATTAAGTTAAATTTCTTGGGATATTCTTTTTGGAGATATTCTCCTATGTTATATACCTTAGAATTGAAGGTAATTCCATTTGCTACATGGGGGTAGTCGCGAAAGAATTTTTCCAATATAGGATTGTCTTCCTCTTCATGCTTGGCTTGTAGGTTTAGTTCCAGAATATCACAATCGGGGTGATGTTCTTTCATGTATAGTCTAAAACCTTTTTCACGATTCTCTTGTTGATTCGATCCTACAATTCCTGCATTTATTCTTCGAAAGATAACAACTTGTTTTTCTCCTGCGGCAAGCATCATTAGCATTTTGGCTGCAAAAACTCCGCTTTGTCCTGAGTTTTGTCCAAGGAATGAAAGTGATGGAATGTCACGAATGATGGAGTCTATATATATATAAGGTATATGCTGCTCGTTTAACCCATCTGTGAAAGATTTGGTGTACTGCGGTGCCGTAGGGGCAAACAATACTCCATCAGGATGTTGTGCCAGTATCTCTTGGCCTTTATCTACAAACGAGTGATAATCATACGGGTCGTAGTAAAATATATTTGCCGAGATGTTGAAGTCGGAGTAATTATCTACTGCTTTATGGATACCTTCTTCTACTGCCGTCCAATATTCGCCAGGCAAGTGTTGTGGGAGTAGGCAAGCATACATATATTTTTTATTGGAAGCAAGTGCGCTGGCATACATGTTGGGGTGATAATCCAATTCTTTAAGAATCTTTTCCACTCGTTTTTTGCTTACTTCCGAGACACCGCTTCTGCCATGTATAACCCTGTCTACCGTACCGACAGAAACGTTGGCAAGGCGAGCAATATCTTTTATTCTAATCCTTTCGGGTAACTTATTCATCTCTCTTTTGTACTGATGCATTGCTGCAAAGAGTTTCTTCTCTGCATTTTACCTCGTAAAAGTAGATATTATTGCGTTGGTGTACAATAATAACTGTTTTTTCTTGCACAAATATATGACAATTTTTGTAATTATGGAAATTGTTGTATCTTTGTGTCCGCACACGAACCCGATTTTGATGGCAATTTGAAACAATAGATATTAATAATTTCATAGAATTAAAAAACTCATTATGGGAAAGAAAGTCGTTACTTTTGGAGAAATCATGCTTCGTTTGGCTGCTCCAGGTTATTTGAGATTCTCTCAATCAAAGGAATTTACTGCAACTTTTGGTGGTGGTGAAGCCAACGTTGCTGTGTCATTGGCTAATTATGGACTGGAAACAGAATTTGTTACCCGTCTTCCTCAAAATGACATTGCTCAATCGTGTATTATGGATCTTCGCGCACACAATGTAGGCACTAAAGAAATTATCTTCGGTGGCGAACGTGTAGGTATTTACTTCCTTGAAACGGGTGCGGTAGCACGTGCTTCAAAAGTAGTTTACGACCGTGCTCATTCTTCTATCTCTACTATTGCTCCGGGTATGGTTAACTGGAGAGAAGTGCTGAAAGATGCACAATGGTTCCATTGGACAGGTATCACTCCTGCTTTGTCGCAAGGTGCTGCTGATGCTTGTTTGGAAGCTATCAAGATTGCTAACGAAATGGGTGTAACCGTTTCTTGCGACTTGAACTACAGAAAGAACTTGTGGAAATATGGTAAAAGCGTAACCGAAGTAATGCCTGCCTTAGTAGAAGGTTGTGATGTGATTTTGGGTAACGAAGAAGATTGCGAAAAAGTTTTCGGCATCAAACCCGAAGGTTTTGACGTAACAGCTACCGGTGGAGAAGTAGATGCTGCTGAGTTTGAATCAGTATGTACACAAATGATGAAGAGATTCCCACGTTGCAAGAAAATGATTGTAACACTTCGTGGTGCTATTAACGCTAATCACAATACTTGGGGTGGTGTTCTTTACTCAGAAGGCACATTGAAAATGTCTAAGAGATATGATATTACACACATCGTAGACCGCGTAGGGGGTGGCGACTCATTCATGGGTGGTCTTATCTATGGTTTAATCTCTTATCCAACCGACGATCAAAAAGCACTTGAGTTTGCTGTAGCTGCTTCTTGTTTGAAACACACAGTTTACGGCGACTTCAATTTAGTAACAGTAGCTGAGGTAGAGAACTTGATGAAGGGCGATGGCTCTGGTCGTGTATCTCGCTAAAAACAGAATAGAATGGCAAGATTTAGTAAAATACAAGTGCTCAATGCAATGGAGAGCACTGGGATGGTTCCCGTTTTCTACAACAAAGATGTAGAAGTAGCAAAAGGTGTAGTAAAAGCTTGTTATGATGGTGGTGTTCGTGCATTCGAATTTACCAATCGTGGCGACTTTGCACACGAAGTGTTTGCTGATTTAGTAAAGTGGGCTGCAAAAGAATGTCCTGAACTAATTTTAGGTATTGGCTCTATCGTAGATCCTGCTACAGCAGCATTATATATTCAATTAGGTGCTAACTTCATTGTTGGTCCATTGTTCAATCCAGAGATTGCTAAGATTTGCAATCGTCGCTTGATACCTTATACACCGGGTTGTGGCTCGGTTTCTGAAATAGGTTTTGCTCAAGAAGTAGGTTGCGATCTTTGCAAAGTGTTCCCGGCAGGAAATGTAGGTGGACCTTCGTTCGTTAAGAATGTAAAAGCTCCAATGCCTTGGTCAATGCTTATGGTAACAGGTGGGGTAGAACCAACTAAAGAAAATCTAACAGCTTGGATTAAAGCGGGCGTAACTTGTGTAGGTATGGGTTCAAACTTATTCCCAGCTGAAGTTGTTGCTGCCAAAGATTGGAATTGGATTATTGCAAAATGTAAAGAAGCATTCGGTTACATTGCCGATGCACGAAAATAAACAAGAGAAGCCTCTCTTTTAAGGGGTTAGTTAGTTTATAGAAGGTTTTTCTTGTTTTTGTCTAATGTGTTTTAATGATTACCACCGGAATTTCTTAAAAATTCCGGTGGTTTTTCTTTTAGGCTTTACTGCTTTACGCGTATGAAACCCCAATATTCGCCATTTACGGTTTCCACTTTATCTAGTGTAACAGGAATATCAGCAGGGATGATTCCTATTGATTTTCCTTCGCCTTCTTTCGAAGGTTTGGACTCACGCATGGTTATGTTTTTGTTGGTTTTGAAACTCTCTCCGGTTACCGTCATCTTTCCATTAGAAATAGTAACTCTACCTGCTGGAATATCCAATGTGGCATCTTTCCATCCATTAGCTTCAGTGTAATATCCTAGCCAAATAGACCCTTCTTTATTTTTCAAGAATGTCTCTTTCTTGCTGTTTATATAGCTCAATTGAGCTTCGCTCTCTGAGCCGATTTCAGTAGCTGCTCTATCTGGATTTTGCTGGACAATGATAGGGGGCTCAGGTGTCGTTTTATTGCCTAACGCATTTGTTTGTTGTTGATCAATCACGACAGTTCCGAATCCATTAGATTGAATTGGAGTCTTTTTGCCGGTTGTGCCACTTTGACTTGCGGTAGCGCTAGACGTCAGATTAGCTAGCTCTTGTTTTATACTCTTTATTTCGGCAGATAATTGTTGGGTAAGCTGCGCTGTAGCCGCCGATTGCTTATCACGAAATACAATGCCTTCTTTGGTTATCTGAGAAATCTGAGAGATGTCAAAACCTATAAGCACTTTTAATAAAAAGAGCCCTAAAATGATACAGACGGTAATAACGGGATAACGCATTAAGTAAGGCCAATCAATTTTTTGTTTCTCAGTAGTGGTTTTACTTTGTTCTGTTTCCACTGTTGTTTTGGGTTGTTGCTGTTCCATAAAATTAATACACAATAAAATGAATAAATAAAAAAGTTACACTCGTTGGGTACAAAGTTAATATTACAAAATAAATATGTACTATAATAAGGTTAAAAAATGAAGTTCGCTTCTTTTCCTCACAATATATTCCGTCAAAACTTTATATCCTATTCTTTTGTTATTAAATTTGTAAGAATAACAGTTAAGTAATGATGGAATCAAATATACTTTTAGCCTTTCTACTTACTCTTTTTGCCGGACTTGCTACCGGAATTGGCAGTTGCATCGCCTTTTTTGCTAAGAGAACTAATAAGAAATTTCTCTCTTTTTCGCTTGGGCTTTCGGCAGGTGTGATGATATATGTTTCTTTCGTGGAGATTTTTCCGCAAGCGCAAGACTTACTAACGATAGAGTTTGGTACAAAATTCGGTATGCTTATCACAGTGCTTTCTTTCTTTGCAGGAATGCTCTTGATTGGTGCTATCGACCGCTTGGTGCCTTCAATGGAAAATCCACACGAGGCTCGTTCAGTAGAAAGTATGAAAAGACCTCCCAAAGAAAACGCAAAGCTAATGAAGATGGGAGTGATGACTGCTCTTGCCATTGGTATTCATAATTTCCCCGAAGGCATTGCCACTTTTACTTCGGCAATAGAGAACCCTACATTGGGGGTTGCTATTGCTACAGCTATTGCCATACACAATATTCCGGAAGGCATTGCGGTTTCTGTTCCCATTTATCATGCCACAGGCAGTAAAAAGCGGGCATTTACATTATCTTTCCTGTCGGGTATAGCCGAGCCGGTAGGGGCGTTGCTAGCATATGCTATCTTGATGCCGTTCATGTCGCCTCTGCTGATGGGATGTATTTTTGCAGGGGTGGCAGGTATTATGGTATTTATTTCAATGGACGAATTACTGCCTGCTGCCCGTGAGTATGGCGAACATCATGTATCCATTTACGGACTGATAGTAGGCATGGCAATTATGGCGTTTAGTCTGATTCTCTTGGCGTAGAAGACGAATGTGTAAGATTTTGCGTTAATACATTGGAATAATAAACAAGAATTTGTATTTTTGAACATTAACAACTAAAAACACATCCGATGCTAACAGCTCAAGACAAAATTTTGCTCTCCGAAAAGGGTATATCGGAAGCACAAATAGCAGAACAGTTGAAATCTTTTGAAACAGGTTTCCCTTATTTGAAGCTCTCCGCTGCTGCTTCAGTGGCAAAAGGTATCATGGTTCCCACCAAACAAGAACAAGAAGAATACTTGGCAGCTTGGGATGCTTATACTAAGTCATACAAGACAATAGTGAAATTTGTGCCGGCGTCAGGAGCGGCAAGTCGTATGTTCAAAGACCTGTTTGAATTCTTGGATACCGACTACATCATTCCTACCAAGAGCTTTGAAAAAGCTTTCTTCAGAGATATCAAGAAATTTGCTTTCTATGATGATTTAGACAAGGCTTGCCATAAATTGTACGGAAAATCTATTGACGAGCTTATTGATCTTCATGAATATAAAGCAGTAGTAAGGGCATTGCTCGATGAATCGGGGCTTGACTATGGCTCATTGCCTAAAGGTTTACTTAAATTCCATAAATATGGTGACAGCTCTCGTACGCCTGTAGAAGAACATCTAGCTGAAGGTGCTTTATATGCTTCGGGTAAAAGTGGTAAGGCGAATGTACACTTCACTGTTTCTAAAGAACATCGTGTGCTCTTTCAATTATTACTTTCGCAAAAGCTCGAAACTTTGTCAAAACAATATGGAGTAGATTACAATGTTTCTTTTTCAGAGCAAAAGCCAAATACCGATACCCTTGCGGCAGATGTAAACAACCAACCTTTCCGTGAAAATGGAAAACTACTGTTTCGTCCCGGTGGTCATGGAGCTTTGATAGAGAATCTTAATGACCTCGATGCCGATGTTGTGTTTGTGAAGAACATAGATAATGTAGTTCCTGATAAGCTAAAGGCCGATACGGTTCATTACAAGAAACTCTTGGCGGGCATCTTGGTAAAGCTTCAGCAACAAGCATTTAAGTATTTGGCTATGTTGGATAGTGGTAAATATACCCAAGAAGAAGTTCTTGAAATCCTGCAGTTCGTACAAAAGAAACTCTTCTGCAAAAATCCTGAAACCAAAAACCTCGAAGACGCAGAACTTGTACTTTATCTTAAGAAAAAGCTTAATCGTCCTATTCGTGTATGCGGTATGGTAAAAAATGTAGGCGAACCCGGCGGTGGTCCGTTCCTTGCGTACAATGCTGATGGTACTATCTCTTTGCAAATACTCGAAAGTTCGCAAATAGACATGAACGACCCAGCAAAGAAAGAGATGTTCGAAAAGGGCACACACTTCAATCCGGTAGATTTGGTGTGTGCGGTGAAAGGTTATAAAGGGCAAAAATATGACCTTACAAAGTACGTAGATAAAGCGACCGGCTTCATCTCCCTGAAATCTAAGGGTGGGAGAGAACTGAAGGCGCTCGAACTACCAGGTTTGTGGAATGGAGCTATGAGCGATTGGAATACAGTTTTTGTGGAAGTTCCGTTGACTACATTTAACCCGGTGAAGACGGTGAATGACTTGTTGAGAGAGGAACATCAATAAAGAAAAGTAAATAAAGAAAGAAGAAAAACGAAGGCTTGTGTAGAAACAAGTCTTCGCTTTTTGTTGTATAACGAAATAAGAAGAACAATAGAAAATGAAAAAAATAGCGATTGTTGGCTGTGGGCGTCTGGCTGAAATTGTAGTAGATGCTCTCATTGCAGGATTGTTACCAGAGTATGAACTAGTTGGTGTTTACTCGCGTACAGCATCAAAGACCAATTATCTGGTTGCGAAAATGAAACAACAGGGCAAAACATGTGTTGCTTGTGCCTCTTTAGAAGAGTTATTGTCGTTAACGCCTCATTATCTGGTGGAGACAGCATCTCCCGCTGCTATGAAAGAAATTGCGTTGAAGACTTTGAAGAACGGAACTTCCATTGTTACCTTGTCCATAGGGGCATTTGCCGACACCGCGTTTTATCAAGAGGTAAAGGAGGTAGCTAAAGCAAACAATACTCGTGTATATATTGCTTCGGGAGCTACCGGTGGTTTTGATGTATTGAGAACAGCAACGCTGATGGGCAATGCATCTGCACGATTCTTTAATGAAAAAGGAGTGAATGCTCTGAGAAGGTCGGCAGTCTATAGCCCTATTATGGAGACAGAGAAACGTGTCGTTTTTTCTGGAACCGCACGAGAAGCCATAGCCGTTTTTCCAACCGGGTTAAATGTTTCGGTTGCTGCTTCTTTGGCTTCTGTTGGTCCCGAAGAGATGCACGTTACCATGCAATCAACACCCGGATTTAGAGGAGATACTCAACGAGTGGAGATAAAGAATGATCAGGTACATGCTGTAGTAGATGTCTACAGTGCCACCCCCGAAATCGCAGGGTGGTCGGTAGTCAGTACACTGATTAATATTGCGTCACCCATTGTATTCTGATAGATTCTTCAGTACCTTTTCGCTTAAACGATCAAAAGCTTGGCGTGTACGTCCTGTAGATACTTGCATACAACGCACGTGTGGGTGGTCGAGTAGATGAGAGCCACCCAACGCGCCTATTGTATCGCAAAAACAGAGATTGTTATTTTCCAACCATTTGGTAAAGGCTGGTTCGTCCCAAGCGGGCGACAGCCCTGTGTTGAATAAAATTTTCTTGTTCCCCAATTGTTCAAATTCTGCTTCATGGAGTAGTACTGTGTTTTTGTTGAGGCAACAGCAAACAACTTCACTTTGAGCCAATAATTCGTTAAGCGAAAGAAAACGATACCCTTTGTCTTCAGCCTCTTTCTTTTCACTACGAGCAAAGTACGCAATATCTGCTCCGAAGAATTTCAGCGCATCAGCTATCATACCACCCGATTTCCCAAGTCCTATAATGCCTGCTTTCAGTCCGGTAATTTCTCGTGCCATCTCTCCATTCCAAGGCTCTTGGTCAAACCCATGCAAGCAACGCACCAGTTCACTAACCACATACTCCACAACGCCTTCGTCGCCATAATCTCTAATGCCTGTAACCGTGATACCCCGTTCGTTGGCATAATGAATATCTACATTAGCACTTTCGGGTGAGTATAACGAACAGCACATACCAATGTAGCGCACGTTTGGACACTTTTCCAGTGCCATCCGATTAATTCGAGATGTATAGCTTAACAGTACGGCATCGGCATCTCCTATTCGGAAAGCCACTTCATTATCATCTACCGGTATGTCTTGAAACATAACTACTTCCTTAGCAAAAGTATACAATGCCTTTTCTGCTGATGGAATCAGACTTACGGGTTCTATGGCGACTAGTTTTTGAAACATATTGGATTGGATTTTATAAATAGCAAAGGTAGTGATATTTCGATATAATAAGCTTTGATAATTAATTATTCTTATACCTTTGCAACGAAAACCCTTTATATTAAAAAATAACATTTGAACAACTATGAATAAAATCATTATGATGAACTTTAAGTTCTTGTTTTTTCTTTTATCTACTTTATTCGTTTTTGCTGCTTGTGAAAAAAAAGAAGATACTCCAGATATTCCTGAAGAGCCTGTTGAGCAAGTAGAAGGTGCACTCAAAATCTTTAAATTTGAGAAAAAGTATAATCCTCAATTATCAACTGATGTTGAACTAACGATTTATAACAATAAAAATATAGCTGGGCATCTTAATGTTACTGTTGATATGAAAGCCCTTATTCCAACTTTTGATGTTGAAGATGGTCAACTATATTGTAACGACGTATTACTGAAAAGTGGACAAAGTACATGTGATTTTTCTTCTATTGTATCTATAGTCTTATTAGAAGATGATGGTGATAAAGTAGATTATAAAGTAATGTTGTTACCCTACACAGGATTACCTGTAGTAACTATTTGTACAGAAAATGAACGTTTCCCACAAGATAAAGTGTCGTGGGTACCAACTCGTATAAAAATAGATGGAATGGGTGTATTCCCTGATTACACCGATTCGGTTGGCATACGTGGTAGAGGTAATGTAACTTGGGGATTACCCAAGCAAGCCTTCAATATGAAATTAACAAACAAGGATGCTTTATTAAATATGCCAAATCAAAAAAGATGGTGTTTTTT
This sequence comes from Bacteroides sp. 214, assembly GCF_010501015.1. Lineage (GTDB taxonomy): Bacteria > Bacteroidota > Bacteroidia > Bacteroidales > Bacteroidaceae > Bacteroides. The sequence goes on from NZ_QVML01000007.1 coordinate 113,925, forward strand.
GGCAAACTGGAGAGATCGAACGCTACTTAGAAATGATGTAGCGTTCCACATTGGACAGCAAACGGCCCTTGCATGGACACCTAGAAGCCAGTTTGTCGAGGTGATTTTTAATGGGGTACACATGGGAAACTATCAACTTACCGAACAAGTACGTATTGATAAAAATCGGGTCAACATAAAAGAAATGAAAAGTGAACATACAGATGCTATTAAAATAACTGGAGGGTATTTATTGGAAATTGATAGCTATTGGGATGAAGAAAATAAATTTAAGTCTGCAACCTACAATTTACCCTTCAATATCAAAAATCCTGATGCAGATGTGTTGGTTCCTGTACAAAAAGAGTATATTGAAAATTACATTAATAACATAGAGGATAAATTATCGAAAAATGAATTTGCAGCAGCCTACAATTATTTGGATATGAATTCTTGTGTCGATTATTGGATTGTTCAGGCATTGACTGGAAATACGGAAATAGTTAATCCATTAAGTGTTTACTGTTACAAAGAAAGAAGTGGAAAGTTATTTATGGGACCTCTTTGGGATTTTGATAAATCTTTTTCTTCGGTTGAAGCTGCTTATAATGGAAAGACAACTCTGCACTATACTTCATGGTGGTATAATGACCTGTTTAAGGATACAACATTTAAAACAAAAGTGAAGAATCGTTTCAATGAACTTTTGCCAAAATTAAAAGATGTGCCACAATACATTCAAGTAAAAGCTAATTATCTTTCGAATTCGGAAAGATTGAATTGGCAAAAGTGGCAGATTGATACGACTATTCTTGATAGCACCAATGGGGATGAAACTATTGACAACTATCAAGAAGCAATAAATAGAATGATTTCTATTTACAATGGTAGACTTGAATTACTGAAGGGCGAGATAGAGAAATTCTAATTTACAATCCTTACACTATTGAAAGAATATTAGAGGCTGTCTTACAATGATAAGATGGCCTCATTTTTGCGTACAGATAACCACGTATAAGCTCTTCAGAAACACATGGATGCCCAGCAGATAGACACGCGTAGGTTGTGCCAACGCGGTGGCACTGTCGTGCCACCGTTGATGCACAGTAGTGCCAATGCACTGGCAAAAAACAGGCGAAAGACATGAAAAAAAGAGGCCATCTCACCAATTTTGAGACGGCCTCTTTGTTCTTATAAATGGAAATTACTATTTTATAAATTTATATATATCCCGCTTAGCATTTCCTTCCAGTAACAACACATAGAGCCCAGTAGCATATTTTGATATATTTATACTGTTATGTCCTGTCGATAATTTTACCTGTTCAATAATGTGTCCATTGAGCGAATATACTGTAGCAACTCTCTCTTCTGTAGAGTTTATATTGAGTAGTGTGCGGTTATCACTTGTATATACAGTCGGTTTGTTCCCTTTTGTAGAAATTTCGCTAATGTCAGTTACTAACGAATAGTCTTCCACATAATCAACGATGTTATACGAAGAATGTTGGTTTGCTTTCTTGAAAGTAGGATAATCAAAGTACACCAATGTCTCTGAACCATCAGGATAACGACCATGAGAGGTGTATTCTGTATGTACAGGGTAGGTTACTTCATCTATAATCTCAATTCCGCCATCTTCTTTATCCTTAGATAGATACAATGTACCTCCTGTTTTTGGCAATTTGAAGTTAGTGTGCATAACTCCACGCTCTGGTGCTTTACTACACCACAGTATAGCATATCCATGAGCTGGAACAATGGTAGATCCATTATCATCACTTGGTATTTGCCATAGTTTAAGGTTCGACTCAACATTAGAGAAGTAGTAACCTGCCAAATCAATGGATTCGTCAGAACCATTATAGATCTCAACCCAATCTTCGTATTTGAATGCGTTATCAACAAATATAGCATTAGATGCGCTGATTTCATTGATGAACAGGCCGCTTCTTCTCACTAAGTCTGCCGGTTCATAAACAGCAACTATTCTTGTTGCTTCGGTTAATGATATTTTTAGCTCCGTGGCTGCTTCTGTTTTAGAGAGTTGGTCTCCATTGTAGATTTCCCAACGTGCGAATTTTTTCCAACTATCATAAAGTGGGGCAGTAAGGGTTAATTCTCTGCCTTCGAAGTATTTACCTTCATAAGGAAGGATAGGAATACGTTCGTTGTTGAATGAAATAGATAGATATTCGTGATTGGAAGTAATAGTTAGTTCTGTTGGTGCTCCTAGATTGAAATGAGTTTGGAGATTATCAAATGCAACTTCGTTTAATCCAGTTGCGTTGTTAATCATACTAGCAATTTCACCTTCTGGATTTGATTTGAGACCAGACCATCTGTCATAAGAGTATGGATACTCAGCTTTAATAACAGACCAAGCGTTATACATTTTTGTTGAGATTCTATTAGGGGTATATATAGAAGCTGCGGAAATACATAGAACATCTATATAGCGATTTTTGAAGGTTTCATTTTTTAGCAAATTTACAATAAGCTTAGTGGATAACCGTGAAGAGGAGCTGTTTAGTAGCTCTTTCAGTTTATCTCCTGTCATTGATTTTATTGAATTATCTAAATCATTTAATATCCACCTCCACTTCTCGTCGCTTCTTTTACACAAGAACATTTTTTGATTATTATTTCCCCAATCTTCATTATTTAATAGTATTTCAGTAGCCATGTAGTATAAAAAATTATCAACATCAATCATTTGACTAATAGTATTATATGCTTCCTGATTAGATAAATCATTAGTCTCATAAAAAGATTGAAGCTTGTTATATTCAACGGTATTGCCGCTTTTAGTATATGGAACCCAATTGTGGTCAATTAAGTCTATTTCATTTTTATTACAACCGTAATTTGAATAAATATTGTCATCATTACTACGCTCCCTAATGTTGTATAACCCCCAGTATTTCCCATTTATATATACAACTGTCGGCAAATAGGCTTGATATGCCAATGGAGTTACATTTGCTAAACTCTGGAGAACTGCATCTTTTAAATAACATAGTCCTATATATTGCTGGCCACCTTGTCTTAGCAATATACTCTTAAATCTTCTTCCCGTTTTGTCTTTAAAGAAATCAAAGTCCATCCTTTTTGAACCGTATTTACTTGTTGCTTTAACCTTAAAAGCTTTTTGTTCATGATTTTTAGAGGCATTTCCACTTATTTCATATCCAACAGGACGACTAATATTTATAGTCCCATCTTCATTAATTAATTCAAAATATCCGTATCGCGTCCAATCTCTATTATAATTGGCTATAATCCCCCCAACACCTGATATCCCTTTTTTCCCGATACAATATATCCCAATAGTGTCATTATAAAGATATGCTGTGTCAATCGCCATAAATACAACAGGAAGATCTGGTTTTCTTTCGTTAATCATATACGTAGCTGAAATAGTTAATCCCTCTAGATAATCTTCATGAAAAGCTTTGGCTCTTAATGTTGTTGTTTTCTCAATTACTATTGGTTGAGTATATAAATGTCTACTTTCGTCAGGATTTGTACTATCAAGTGTATAGTATATTTTAGCACCTAAAGTAGCACAAGAGAGTGTTATTTCTACTTTGTCTGAATAGAATCCACTCTTGGTAGAAATGATAGGTGTTTCAACAGGAAAGCTTGCACTTCCAGCTAAATTATTGCTTGAGTTAAGCGTTGTTTTCTTGAGGTATGCCCATTCTCCACTACCATCAATAATTCTACCATAACTTACATCGGTATACTGCTTAGGATAAAAAACTTCATCTAAACGCACTCCAAGGTTATTAGCTATTGAAATGTATCCTCCATCAGAGTCTAAATCCATAGGTTCTGCTTTTGAATCTTCCATTTCTATGTCAAACCAATAACTTACATAACTTTTTGGTGGAATGGGTCTACTGTTATATATACGATATTTTAAGGGCGTGTTTGCATCGTCTGAAAAATATATTTGCTCTCCTTTAAATTCAGAATCAGTGGGATTGTAAAGTTCAATCCATCCTGCGTAATCAAAATATTGTAATTGGGCGGTGTCGGGATAGAAAACACCATCTTTTGCTTTTCTTGGAAAAATGGTTAGATCCTTACTTACATTGCATAAAGAGATCTCGTTAATAAAAAGGTCTCCTGGCTTTTGTGCAAAAATATCTTGCGATTGCAACAAGAAAGTTAAGCAACAACTTCCGATTAATAGTATTTTTTTTCTCATACTGATATGTGTTAAAAGTCAAACGTATATCCTACTCCCAAAATATGTCTGTTTTGTTCACTATCATCTTTGTTGTTTGCCTGATAGCGATAATATACTTCAAAAGCATTCTTTTTGTTAATTTTATATTCAGTTCCTACTGTATATCTTGTTTTATCCAATCCATTGCTTTGCGGGTCATTAAGTGTGTGAAATAATTCGACAGAAGCAAAAGGTTTGAATTTTGTATCTGCTATTTTGTAGCTTACTTGTAAGCGAGAACGCAGAATTTTCTTTGGATTGGCTCTTTTCGCAGTTCTGGAAACTCCTTCTCTATAGGTTTGCTGAAACCTTTCGCGAAGTGATATCGTGAAGTTATCCCATTTATATGAACCTGTGGCATAGAGATTAAAACGGTGTCCGGTTTCCCAGTCACGTTTTTCATGATTAAAACGAATGAGGTTGTAATCTCCACTTATTTTTAAGAAAGAGAAAATCTTATACGATAGCCCTATACCACCTGACCAACGGTCTATCGTTTGTGCATCATCTCTTAGGCGGAAGTCACCTTCGGCATATGCATTCAATCCAGGGAGTATTTTCTTCTCGACTCCGATGCTGGTCCAAATGCCAAAATCATCTTGTGCGTTAGCACATATCGTGCACAACAGCATTACTAATAAAATAATTTTCTTATTCATTTTCGCGAGGGAATTTAATGAGTGTATCTACGGTATTTGTCTCTTCTGATTGTGGTTCGTAATAAATCTTCAGCATGGCACTATCGCGCAGAAAATCTATATATCCCACTTCTATTTTAATTATGGGTAGTCCGGTGCGAGCTGTTAAGTCTGCGTGCAACTCTTTACTTTTCTCTGGTTTTATTAATTCTATTTTATCATATAGAATTAGTTTGCACGCGCGGTGCTTCATCCAACGATTGCTTTCGCATACCCATATACAGATAATGATTATAAGATTGGTGCAAAGTAACTCTATATAGCTTATCTGTACAGCTAGTGCATTGATTACTGAGATAGCAATGATAACAAACAGATAGGTCATTTCGCGAATAGGCACGGACTCGGTTCTATACCTGATAATGCCAAAAATAGCAAACAGACCAAGCGCGAATCCGATTTTCAATTTTACACTACCCAACAAGAATATTAAAAAGAAAACACTGATGCTGATGAGTGTAAATGTAAAATAATAATCTCTCCGTTTGCTTTTGGTATAGTAGAAGAAGTGGATAATTGCTCCTACAACAATCAGGTTAAAAACAAAACGAATAACTAAATGGAGCAATCCCAAGTTATCTATGAGTGGTGCTTCCAGGAAAAAGATGTCTTCAATATCTTCCATTATATAATTTATTTGTAATTTCTTTGAATTCTTTCTATTTCTCTTATTTTGATTTTGAATCGATTTTGCTTTAAACTGGTATCGGTAAGTGCGGAACCAATACAGTATTTACTGATACTAACCGGTGCTATACGCAAGTCTCTCAATATACAAAACATAGGAGAGGGTACATTCCCATCTCGTTTCAGTTCGATGATTGCAATTTCTTCCAATTGATGCCTGTTTCCTGTCAGATGGTTCAAAAAACGAACATGGGTATCTATTGTTAATCTTTCCGTTCTATTTTTATTGACGAGCGTTATTCTATGAAACCGATTCTCAAGGTGATTTACTAGGTGGTGCAATTGGTAAGAAGAGTGGTTGTAAACAAATTGTGCTCCTCCTTCGCTGATAATGTTTTTCGGGTGACTTATTTGTATTCGTTTTTTATTAGTACGCCCCCGGTTATTTTTATGTTTTACCTCAAAATAGCTTGTGTTCGAAGTGAGATAAGTGCGAAATCTAACTTTTTTACGATCCTTCTTCCCATTTTGATGAGAAATATACATTTCTCTGTCAGGAGTATCTAAGTATATAGTATGGTATTCGGGATTTCTATTTGTCTCAATGTCTTGTACAAAATAATCGTTTTCGGCCAATTGCAGAATCAACGGAAGCATTTTGGAAGAAGTAATAAATTTTGTGTCAATTCGGTTCATTAGTCTAATACTATGCATCTCCTCTAAGTGGATAGGGGGAAGTAAAGACAATTCATGACTTAAAAGATTCATTGACGACATGTTGTTTAAATGTTAAAGGTTTTCAGTTGTGTTATATTTTGCAAAAATAGCTATATTATTTGAATTCAGTGTGTTTTGTAAAGAAAATCATGCTTTTAACTTATTTCTCTTCTGAGAATAGCTTTAAGTATTTGGTGCAAGAGCTATAAGTAATTATAACGATATATAGGTGAATATAATCGGATTGTATTAAGAATGTCTATTTGTATATTTTTATTAGTTTCCTTTTTTTTACAGCTTCTACTACCTTACTAAACAAAGGGCTCTTTACCGATTGAAGAATCAAAATATATGTATATGTTTTTATTGCATCTGGATACTCGTGTTTCTTTATGGAGTCTGATAGAATATATCTGACTAATGCAGTGTATCTTTTTATTATATAAGCTTCGGGGTAAAGCCGGATACATTGTATACCGGCATTATAATTAATACCTTATAATTCACAAATTGTTATATTTAATGGCATTTACAGCAGAATACTGCTATAAATGCTGATACTATCCAGATATGTACTTGCCGTATGGAACTTTATTAATGCCCCAAACAATAAAAGCGGAAATAACAAAGCATAATATACTGGTAATTGGTATTCCCACAATTGGGGCAACAAATGCATACGATATACCAATTTTAAAAAGATACCATCGAACTAAAATATGAACCAAGTATATTCCATAGCTATACTTACTAAAGAAAAAAATAGCAGATGTAATTTTTTTGTTTAGAGGTGGAGTGTAGTGTTTGAATAGCATGAAAACGCCAACAGCTGTAAGTATAACGTTGGGGGTTAGGTATTCATAAAATGAATGGATAAATTTATTATTTTGCTTTGTTACAAAAAATGTTCCAATCAGAGTCATTAATGTACCAATTGTTATTAGTGTTAAAGATGTATAGATTGCTTTCTTTCTATTGAAAGTAGTTGTTATTAAATAATAACCAATGATTGGGACACCAATGTATCCTGAAAAATACCTCAATTCAATGTTGGGAATCATTTGGTTTAAGGTGGATAAATTAGAAATGGTAATTATACTCCAGAGAACTATAAAATATAAAATTTCGTTCCTATTACTGTTTTTTATCCATTTATTTATAATAGGGAAAAAGAGATATAATCCTAGAATTAAGTAAATATACCACAGATGGAACGAAGCTCCCTCTTTTATTTGCATGATAAAGAAATGTATAACCCCATTAGTATCTGTGATTTCACTATTTCTTAGCAAAGCAAGCAAAGATTGCATAATATAGATAAAGCTCCAAAAGGCAAAAGGGAGTACAACTCTAGAAAAACGCTTCTTAAAAAACATGGTCATGCTACTATATGTTTGTGGTAATATTAAAGCACCAGTTATTAATAAGAAGAGAGGAACAGAAAAACGTGTGGACCCATCGTATATGTTTCCAACCCACCAATCAAAGTTAGAGATATCACCATATTGGTCTAATAGAGGTGCAGAAACATGTAAAACAATGACACAAAATGTTGCCAATACTCTTAAACAATCAATCCACTTTTTTTTTTCTTTCATCATATTGTTTGTTATGTTACTGCATCCTATGATTAACTAGTATTCCACCCGCATTAACACCGGATTATGGTCACTTCCCAAGTCGATTTTTGTTGAATAGTAATCAATTCCGTTAAACGATGGTGAGTGGAAGATATAGTCAATGCGCATTAGTCCCTTGAAATAGCGATATGTACCTGCATAACCACGTCCGCTCGTCTGGAATCCATCCTTTAAATCTCCTCTCATTTTTCGGTAAATGTATGTAGAGGGGATGGAGTTAAAGTCACCACACACCAAAACCGGATACGGACTTTCTTTAATTAATCTATCTATAGTTTCGGCTTGATAAGCCCGCATTATTTCATTTGTTTGTACAAGATTGCCTGCATTAGTAGCAAACTCCATATCTGTGTCAATGCTGTTCGAGCCCTTGTAGTATTTTTCATATTGACGCCTGCTTTGATTGAGATTGGTGGTTTGCAGGTGATTGTTAAACACACGTATTGTTTTGCCTTCCACAGAAATATCGCACCACATACTGGCGTTGGGAGTATTGGGGTATGTAATTAACTTGTGGTCAAGAATTGGATATCTACTGTATATAGCCAATGGAAGTATGTTTTGCTTTTCTGATTTGGGGATTACACGATAAGGCCAAGAAGCAAGAATTGTTTTGTTGACACTATCAAAAGGAAAATCATTAAAAGTGGCAAACTCCTGGAAGCAGATAATGTCTACTTGATTCTCTGCCATAAAAAAGGATGTCATTCTTAAATTGGATGTACTCTTTCCAAATCGGCCGGTATTGAAAGTCGCAATATTTAAGGTGCGTTCGCTACTTGGTAACTCTCTTTCTCTGTAGGGATTTTGAACCATTGAACCAATAAATCCCCAGTTAAAAACAACAGCAACAAGAGGTACCCATACCCAACAGCGAAAACGGATAGCCCAGTAAACAACAAGTAATAGACACACTGCCACTAAAGCAGGAAGCCCTAAACTCAATAAAGACATAAAACTGGAGTCTGCGGGAGATACTTTTGAGGCAAACGCGCCAATAATAGCAAATAGGGCAATAAGAATTGTTGCTATTATAGAGAGCCTATAAAGAAGTTTCATTGAAAAAAACGTTAATGTTAAAATATAATGTGTTATTTAGCTGCTCGCTTGGCTTTCTCCCAAGCTCCACTGCTTTTATTATTTCTTCGCTTGTACAGATATCTAAATCCTTTAATAACGTTTATGTTCATAAACAGGAAGTAGTACGGAATAAAGAGCAATTTATTCTTAATTTGTTTGGTAGAAAGATAATATCCCCATAGTCCCATAATATAGAACAAAACCTGCAAAACCAGCAATGTCCCATAGACAAAAGGAGCAGCACCCATGCACAACAAAACAATATTCAGCGGAAGTAACAGGAAGAGTAGGATAGGGGTAATAGACCATCGAAGCACGCGATGTGATACATATTGAAAACTCAACGTACCATAACGGAAGATATTTAATAACGGGCGTAAACGCCAGATAGACTGTAAACCTCCGGCGGCAATACGTACTTTGCGCTTTTCTTCCTCCACCATATCAGCCGAACCACTTTCCACAGCATAAGCATTCTTACAATAAGCTATGATATAACCATTCATGGTCATTCGCATGGAAAGGATAAAGTCGTCGAGTAGTGTATCGGTTTCCATTTCTTCGAACAGCTCTTTACGAACAGCAAACAATTCTCCGGCTGCTCCTACTGCCGAATAGAGACGTGAATCTAAACTCTTCAGCGTTGATTCGTATTTCCAATAAATACCCTCACCACCGGCGGCGGCTCCATCTTTACTCTGTACGGCTATTCGTTTCTCTCCGGCTACACAACCTACTTTTGGATTCATAAATGCAAGTACTATTTCTCGGATTGCTTCTTTGTTGAGCATGGTGTTGGCATCTGTAAAGGCAACGAGTGGTGTCTCAACAAAACTCATCCCACGGGTCATGGCAGCAGTCTTTCCTCTGCGCTCAGGACTGAAGTAGACGGTTGCTTGCGGCCAGTTATTTTTTAATCGATCATTTGTGCCGTCATTACTTCCGTCGGTAGTCCAAACTATATGTAGCTTATCGGCAGGATAATCAAGCTCAATACAGTTCTGCATCTTCTCATCAACAACATCTTCTTCGTTGAATGCGGTGATAAAGAGCGTAACGTCAGGAAGATTATCGTCATCCGGCAATTTGTATACAGTAGCTTTACGAAAAGCTTCTTTGATTTTCACTAACAGGTAAAGAACTATTCCATATCCGATATATGTATAGAATACAATGAATATGCTTACCCAAAAGAGAATGATAAGTGCTGTCATTATTTATTCTTAATTAGGTTAGAATCCTCGTCTTCGTAGTTGCTTTTCTTAGAGAATAACCCGGTGAAACCTTTGATTCCTTTTATAAAACGAACTTTGAAGCTGTTAAAAAGGGAACCGTCGGCATTTAGTGTTCCATTGCTGGTAAGAGCTCTTGCTTTACGTGTGGTGAGTAACTTTAGTTTGCCATGCGGTTTTAACCCTAAAGCCAATGACCCATCTTCTCCGCGTATAATATCCGTGCGAAACCCAATTTTTCGTCCCAATTCAGTGTTGAAACTGAATACCATTCCGCGGACACATAGTTCTGGCCGTTTTATGGCTTGAATTTGTAAATGAATATCTCGCAAAGCTTCGAATACCCACAGCCCAAATTTAGAATAATTCTCGGTTGGAATAAAACTCCATAAGCCAAATACGCATACAACACCAGGTTTCATCAAAGCTTTTATATGTGTTTCAATATAATATGGAGGGTACATCGTATCTGAGTCGATACAGATATGGTATTTTCCTCTTGCTTCATTTAATCCTCGTTGGCGGGCATGTCCCGGGCCTTTTTTTGATTCGTTAAAGTACGTAACTCCCAGAAGGTTTAATATTTCTTCTGTTTTGTCTGTAGAGTTGTTGTTTACAACTAATATCTCGATAGGGTATTGACAAATATTCTCTGCAAGAGACCAGAGGCAACTTGTGATTCTGCTTTCTTCATTGTGTGCTATTAAAATGACAGATGCAATAGGATCTTCTGATTTTTTTTCATCGAGTTTTTTGTGTACATGATTGATTGTACTTTCAGGTATATTTGAAAATGGTTTTTCAAATATAGATAGATAATTTGTGTACCAATTCATAGTTAATTTCTTTTTGAAAGTAATGAATTAAATAATTCTTCCCATTTTTTTGCTATATTCTCTATTTTGTATTTCTCAGCATCCAATCTAGCTTGTGCTCCCATGTTTCTACGAATGTCATCATGCTCAATCAGATAACAAATTTTTTTCGCAAGTTCTTCTATATTTCCGTCCTCAACAAGTATTCCATTGTTATTATTATTGATAATGTAGCGTGGGCCTGTAGGGCAGGAAAAAGAAACAGGAGGAACACCACATGCCATTGCTTCAATTAGCACCAACCCAAATCCTTCAAATCTTGATGAAAGTGCAAAAATAGAACTTTCAATGTATTTGTCAGAAATGTTACTTACGGCATCTTCGAGTAGGCAACTATCTGCAATACCCAAGCGGTCTACTTGTTTTTGATAGGCTGATTTATCCCCTCCACCGTAAATCTTTAATATCCAAGAAGGATGTTTATCATTAACCAATCTCCAAGCTTCAATAAGCCTGTCGAATCCTTTCTCCCACAAAAAACGTCCTACGGCAATGACCTGTTTGTTTTCAGTTGTCGATTTTTTAGAGGGGAAAAAAGACAAGGGATTGTTTATGGCGCATATATTAGAAATTCCTGTCCACTTAGGGATGTCATCTTCAGTAAGTACAACGAACATTGAAAGTTGCTGTAGCTTACTTGTTAGCTGCTTAATCCAGTATTTAGAAATGAGCTTCTTAATACTGTTACTGCCACTTTCTTGCGATACAGCCCTAAAATTTTCTCTATTGATATGAGCCTCTCCTACTTTTATGCTTCCATCTTTAATAGAATTAATAAAATTGATTTCTCTTCTCAGCATTGAGACAGTAATATCAGGCTTTATACTGAATAGTGTTTTTTTAAGTTCCCGTTTGAAAGTTCGTTGTTTCTTGAAATACAATAGATTTTTTTTGTGGAAAGGCTGATCCCATAGTTCATTATAATTGATTCCAAGATTAACTATGTTTATCTTTGGCGATAATGGGTAATATGGCGCTTTCTCTTTCTCGTCAGTAAGGATTAGTGTTATTTCATAATGCAACACATCGGCAAAATAGTTTGCCTTGACTGTTAAAACACGCTCCATACCACCAGGTATGTAAAGTGAGGGTAAGCAATAGGCTATTTTAATTTTCTTTTTCATGCTTAAATAGTTTATCTAGCACTTTTTGCATTTGATTTTTCCATGACAAATCTATTATGGAATCGCGTATTTCTGCAGGATTCCAATTACTACTCTCATAAAAAGTGATGAGCTCTTCAATGTTTATCGCCTCTTCATTAGCCGGTTCTTTTAAAACATATGAACGGTTATCAAAATCACTATCCATTTCGGAGTAGATAAATGGAATGCCACGCGCAGCATACTCTCTGTTTTTAAGTGTTTTAATGTCGGTGATTCCACTTCGGTGCCTTCCGAGGCTTCCAATTCCTAAATCAGCTTTTTCAAATTGTTCATTAAGGGCTTCGCCATGAAGAGCACCGTGGAAAATTATATATTCTTCAATACTATAAGCTTGAATAATTTCTCTAAACTCCATACCATGTTTCTCACCTGTATTTCCAATTAAGTGGAAATATACTTTGTATGGCCTTTCTGTTTTGTAATATTCTCCAAGCCCTTTGAGCACACGATCAAAACCATGCCAATAATGTATTTCAGCAACTCCAATTAAATTAAGAACCGATGTTGTATCATTGATTTGGCGTTTAATCGGAATTTGAGAAAAATCTATTCCATTAGATATACGTATCGTTTCTTTACCCCAAATATGTGTGTTGGATGAAAAAGTTATTATATAATCGGTATGACTAACGAGTTGTTTCCTAAATGTCTTGTCAATAAATAAATTGGCTCTTTCTGAAAAAGGAAAACCATTATATTCTTGGTCGTAAGGATAGGTTGGAATCTCCAAAACTAATTTGCAACCAGTTTCTTGGATATCCTTATATAAGGCAATAGTAAAAGGATTAGCGTTGTGGTCATGTCGAGCATATACCAATGAAATGTTATTTTTAACGATATAAGAAACAATACTAGCAAAGTCTGTTCGTTTCAGAATTTTTGATTTGAATCCTACACCATAATCGCTAATTGGCTCTTTATCTATCCAGCGTACTTTATGGCCTTCTGTATCGGTAAAATAGCACAAGTGCATTTCAACGCCACATTCTTTGAATGCTTGTATTTGGTAATGTATTTTTTTACTGATACCATTGTGTTCTTCAAATCCATGATATATAAGGAAAAGTGCTTTCATCTTGTTACTTGCTGGTTAGTTCTTCAAACAAATTTGTCCAATTTTTCATAATTACATCCGGAGAATACCTCTTGATGTTTTCTTTGGCTCTTATTCCCATTCCTTTTCTTTCTTCGTTATGTGTTATCATATAGAGAATGTTGTCTGCTAATTGTTCTATGTTGCCATTTTTAACAATCAGTCCATCAACTTTATCTTTGATAATATCCGAAGGCCCATGTGGACAATCAAATGAAACACATGGCACACCACAAGCCATAGCTTCTGCAAGCACCATACCAAATCCTTCGAACCTTGAACTCATAACATAGATAGAACTTTCCAAGTACTTGTCTACAATGTTCTTTACAGGGTTTGCCAATATGAAAGAAGATTCGAGACCTTTAGCTTTTACTGAGCGAGAAAACTGGTCATGCAGCACTCCACTTCCATATATAGTTAGTACCCACTCAGGTTCTTTTTTATGTACTATTTCCCAAGCGTCAATCAACATGTCATATCCTTTTTGTTCATCAAGCCTACCTACGCTTATTATTTTTTTATTTTCGCATGCGCTACTTTCTTCCGGATAAAAAGGGAGTGAATTGGCTATTACATGTGGCGTTTTAACTCCAATCCAACTTTTAGCATCTCTATTGGTCAGCACTACTAACGCATCAAAGCTTTTTATTGCTTTTTCGAGCTTGTATGTCCAAATTCTACCTATGATATAATATAGTCCCTTTGTTTGAAGCATTAGATGAATATTTCTAATATAAGGTTTTGCAATATGCGCTTCCGCAACTTTTTTACTTCCATCTTTTAGTTTGTATAGAAAATCAATGTCGCGACTTATTGTTGTAATAACAATGTCTAATTTTAACTCAAAAAGCAGCTTTGTGAGCTTTTTTTTGTATTCGCGCAACAATTTCATATAAATGAAAGAACGTTTCAATAAAGAGTGCCCATATTGCTTGTTGAAATCTACGCCTAAATCTACATGAATAACTTTAGAAGACAAGGGGAAGTATAAAGGTTTATTGTTTTGATGAGCAGTAATTAGATATACATCATAGCCACATTTCTCAGCAAGATAATTCGCTTTTTCAGTAATGACACGATCAGCTCCACCAACAGTATCAAGAGCAGGGTATAGGTATGCTATTTTCATATAATACGCATTTAATAATACAAATATACATTGTTTTTTGATATAAAGTTGTTTACCTACTTCTAAAAGTTAACAGTTAGTAGGTTTTCGTTATGTGTTGACGGAAATTTTCAACAAAAGAATCGCAGAAAAGAGTAACTTGGTTATCTTTGCAAAAAAATAGAGCACAATGAGTAAATCCAGATTGCAAAAGAGTTTGCTAAATGCAAAAGTGAATTTGTTTTTTTATATGCTGACTTTGTTTGTCTCTTTCTTTTCCAGGAAAATATTTCTGGACTGTTTAGGAGATGATTTTATAGGACTTACAGGAACACTAAATAACATCCTTAGTTTGTTAAATTTAGCGGAACTTGGTATTGCTTATTGTATTTGTTTCTTTCTTTATAAACCTTTACAAGAGAACAATCATGAAGAAATAAATGAAATTATTTCTCTTTTTGGTTATATATATAGGAAAATAGGATTTGCTCTTATAATTTGTGGAGGCGTTTTGAGTTTTTTCTTTCCGTTGATGTTTGGCAATTCTAATGTAGGTATTGGCATCGTCTATTTTGCTTTCTTTTCTTTTTTAGGCTCCTCATTAATAACTTATTTTATTAACTATCGTCAGGTTTTACTTACAGCTGATCAAAAAAACTACATTGTTTCTGCTTACTTTCAAACAGGCGCACTTGTTAAAACTATTATACAGATATTATTGGCCTATTATTACAAAAATTTATATTTGTGGGTTGCGATAGAATTTGTATTTTCAATAGTCACTTGTATTATTCTGAATAAAAAGATAAATCAAGAGTACCCATGGTTAACAACAAATTTAAATAACGGGAAGTCATTATTGAAAAAATACCCCGAAGTCTTCAAAAAAACAAAACAGTTTTTTATGCACAAGATGAAAGATTTTGTGCTGAACCGTAGCGATGAAATTTGGGTGTTTGCATTTGTTTCTCTGAAAATGGTTGCGTATTATGGTAATTATACAATGATTGTAAATAAAGTAATAACCTTGATAAATATTGCTTTTGATGGTGTTGGAGCTGGTGTTGGGAATTTGATAGCTGAAGATAACAAACAAAACACGATGAAGGTTTTCTGGGAGCTGATAGCATTACGCTATTTTATAACCGGTACAGTAGCTGCGCTGCTTTATTTTTTTATGGAACCATTTATCTCAATTTGGTTAGGAGATAAATATATCATGAGTAACTTAATTCTATGTATTCTTATTTTTAATTTATTTATCTCTTTGACATCAAGAATGGTTGAGATATTTGTACATGCACATGGGTTGTATGCTGACACTTGGGCTGCGTGGGCTGAAACAATCTTGAATATTGCAATAACGGTAATTGTTGCAAGTCAATATGGAATAATTGGAATACTATTAGGTAAAGCCTGCAGTATGACATTGATAGCTGTTTTCTGGAAACCATATTATTTGTTTAAGTCAGGTTTTAGATTACCCGTTTGGTCTTATTGGAAAGGTGTTGCTCCTCATTATATTGCATTTGTTGTGTGCTTGGTGATTTTTATACCAATAAAAAACATGTTAATTGATATTCATGCAGAATCATTGTGGAGTATGGCGGTAAAAGCAATAATTATTCTTATGCCATTTACCGGGCTCTATTTTTTTATACTTCTAAAAACAACTATTGGAATGAAATATGCAATCAACCGTATCCCGTTAGTTGCTAAGTTAAGAAGTAAAAAATAGTTTTATAGTTCTAGCTCCTTAAATATGTTTTTAGCGTAATTGTCTTTGTTGAATAACAGAGCTCTTTGCTTTGCATGAATAGACATTTTTTCTTGTTTATCTTTATCTGAGTAAAGTAACAGAATACTTTGTGCTAGCTTTTCTATCATTGTCTCGTCTTTTTCTATAATGATAGCGCATTCTTCATCAACAGCTTCTGGAATCCCACCTGAGCGTGTAACTATTAAGGGAAGTCCAACAGCCATATCCTCAATAGAGGAGAGTGTTAAAGCGTCTTCGCATATTGAAGGTATAACACCAATGTCACACAAACTTAAAATAGCAGGAATACTTTCGTAGGGTAGATGTCCTGTAAAGACAACTCTGTTGCCTAAATTACTCACTAAAGATTTTATTTCTTGCGTGTATTCATTCTCTGATGAATTTCCATAATTGGATCCGCCTACAATAAGTAATTTTATTTTCTCTTGGTTTAGTAATAGGAAAGATTGCAAAAGTTCCTTTACTCCTTTTATGGGGTCTAATCTGCCTGTATATACCAGAACAAAATCATCATTGTCAAAACCAAAATCTTTCCTGCTATAAACAGGATTTATGTTTTTAAAACGATCAATGTCAATACCATTATAAACCACATGTACTTTATCGTTTGTGGTATCAATTGTATCAACACGCTTTTTTATATATCCTGAAACAGTGAGGATTTTAGTTGATTTGGACAGAATATCATTTGCATTTATAGTCTGCGCATCTAGAGTATCGTTGTGTAAGTGCAATACAATAGGAATATTTGTTATAGTTGATGCCATCAAAACAAAGTTGGCCCTATTCTCAATCAAGAGGATGTCATTTTTTTTGCAACTAATTTTTTTAAGTGCCTGATAAGCATAATAGTCGAGATAGTGATTGTAATAGTTTTTAGAAGTTGTTTTAGAATAAATAAACCGTTTTATCTTTGAACGTAGTGAATTTTGGTTGAATAACTCAAAGTGACAATATTTGTATTTATTTAGGAGTGACTTCGTTATTTTAGCATCATAAATGCCATAAATAGTTATGTCATGTTGGAGGTGCTGTTCGTTGTAATCGAGCAAGCACTCTGTGAGCATTTCAACTGCTCCACCTCTAACAGTCGGTACTGGTAGAACTCCCGGGGTTAATATTGCAATATTCATATTGAAAACTGGGTGCTATTTTATTCTTTTGTCTATCTTTTTAGAGATCCAATGGTATGGAAGAATAAGTCTAAATAAATTAATTACACTAATATCTTTTATGTAATTCTTTTTAATACAAAGTTTAAGCAAGGCACGCTTTTCGGGAAATGTAGTTAGGCAAATATTATAAATAAAAGCATTTAACGTTATTTTTATGTGCTTATAGATAATATTACTAATAGATTTTTCTTTGTTTACTGCAAACAACCTTAACTCATCAAATACAGTAAAGTAGCCAGTTACGTTTTTCCACGAAACATTTAATGTCATAGTTGACCCTAACCGTATTCTTCGTTTAAAAAAATCTTTGTCTATGTAACCCACTCGTGTGGCATTTGTATATAACAAAACTGTAAATAATTGGTCCTCATGAATAATACCGGGATAAAATAAAAGATTTATTTGCCGGAGATAAGAAGTACGTATTAAATTGAGGTAGGGTGGAATCTTGAATTGCCAGGTGTCAATTAGAAAATTCATAACTTCTAATCCACCATATACGCGATCTTTTAAACTATGGTGGTGATAGTCCATTTGAAAAGAAGACCCTTGATGTTCATTGATAACCTCTGCGTTAAAGAATACAAAGTCAAGATTATCTTTTTCACATTTGTTATAGCATTCTTCTAGCGTGTTTAAGTCCAAAAAGTCATCGCTGTCCATAAAATAGAGATACTTCCCGGTTGCTTGCGCTATACCTGTGTTTCGCGCTACCGATTGCCCTTGATTTAGTTGGTTGTAGATTTGTATCCTATTATCATCTTTCGCTAGCATCTGAATAATAGCCAAGCTGTCATCTGTAGAGCCATCGTTTATAATTATAATTTCAAGTTCTAGGAGAGATTGCTTCATTACACATTCAACAGCTTGCCTAACATATTCTTGCGTGTTATATACAGGAATAATGACACTTACTTTTGGTTGTATTGACTGCTGCATTTAACTATTTATATAATATGGTTAAACTTTTAGGTTAGAGTAGATGTTTAATAGAGATTCTGCACTTTTTCTCCAAGAAAACTCCTTAGCACGAGATAATCCATAGGCAACATACTGCTCATATTTTTCATTGTTAGTTTCAAGCATTAATAGCTTTTCTGCAATTTCTTCCGGTTTATATGGATCAACAAGAAGAGCCCCTTCTCCTGCAACTTCAGGCATGGCTGATGTGTTGCCCGCTATGATTGGTGTACCACATGCCATCGCTTCAATCATTGGTATCCCAAAACTTTCTCGTAAAGAGGGGTACAAAAAAGCAAATGAGCCATTGTAAATGGCAACCAAATCGGTATTAGCAATATAACCTGGATAATGGAGGAAAGATTTAATCTCTTCAATATTCTCTTCCTTTAAGATTGTATCTATAAAATCTTCTTTAAGGTCGGCTATCAATAACGGACGCTTCTTTTCAGATGATTTTAAGTATATGCTATAGGCTTTTAAAACACGAGGAGAGTTCTTTTTGGGGTCGGTATTGCCCAGAAAGAATAAAAAGTCATCATCAGGAATATATTTTTTAGTAATCTCAGGTTGTTTCTCTTGCTGTTTAAAATGTGTATTGTAACCATTGTAAACACTAACAACTTGCTCTTTTGAGAGATTCAATGATGAACAAATTCTATTTCTTTCAAAATTAGAAACAGTTATAATTGTTTTGCATTTTGGGAGAATTTTAGGTACAACCAACTTACGGTAATACCAGCCCATTTCCTGATAAAAAGATTTACTGCTTGATTGCCTTTTCTCTAGAAAAATAATATCGTGTAGTGTCAAAATTAGAGGGACAGGTGTATGAATAGGTGCTGTATTGCTAGTGCAATGCAACAAATCCAAATTAAGTTTTTTAATGGCATTTGGTAAACTTATTTGCTCCCATACCGGATAACTATAACTTTTCAATTCTACAATATGGAAATTTTTCGTCTCATTCAAACAACGGTCTTCGCCTGGTGCAACAAAAATATAGTATTCGTTTGTTTTATCTATATTTTGTAATTCACGTATTGTCTCTAAAGCAACGAAATCCATTCCATGCTTATTTCTTCGAAATATTCTTTGAGCCTCAATTCCTATTTTCATAAAGCAATTCTATTGGTTCTTATTTGGTAGTACAATAAACGCATAGATGCCTTTGATTGTTGCACTAATTAGTTTAAACTTACCTTTAATTAAATTTATCAGGATACTCTTTATTGGTGGGATTGTAACTTGGTACAAAACTGCTAGCCATTTCTGAACACCTTCAAGATTTCTCCACGCATATAATAATCGATTCCGAGTTAAATAAAATGTGCGCAAAGGACTTTCTTGTCCTGTACTTTGGCTCTCTTTGTGAAAGACAGTCCAATCAGGTATATACCGCAATTGATAACCTGCTTTTGTAAATTGTCTACTCCAATCTAATTCTTCGTAGTAAAGAAAAAATATTTCAGGCATCATTCCAACTCTATCAATAGCTTCACGTTTTATCATCATAGCTGCGCCATGTAGATAAGGAGTTGTGCATGGATGATTGAAGTCGGCTATATCCGGTTGTCCAAATCCTATTAAACTATTTCTTAAGGTAATATTGGATAAGGGAGTGTAGCCTGCAAATTGAATGTTTTGTGGAGGAAATGCAAATCTTATTTTAGGTGAAACTCCCGCGATAAGAGAGCTTTTTTCTAAGCAATCTATTAGAAAGATTATTTTATCATCTTCAATATAGGTGTCATTGTTTATGAAAAAAATATACTTTCCTTTAGCTTCATGTATTCCTATATTATTACCTCCGGAGAACCCAAGGTTCTTTTCGCTTCGTATTGTTATGATATTTGGGAAAAGTTCCTTTATTTTAATTGATTCATCTACAATCGAAGCGTTATCAACAACAATAATTTCAAAGACAATGGATTTAATACAACTTTGTAAAGATTGAATTAATTCACATGTATCTTTGAAACCATTGTAGTTTACTGTAATAAATGATATTACTGGTCTATCCATTATACAGTTAAGCTATACTTCTTTTCCTCTGCATCTTCATTGCCTTCAATCAATGCTTTATCATTCTTCTCTATATGAGGCGCTGCAAAGCAAAGTGCAAATCCGGTATAAAGAATAATCATATTAGGATATTGCATTACGTCATTTGCATATGCAGCAACAAAGAATCCAAAGTTTACAGATAGCCAAGTTGCTATGACTCTTCTTAATCGTTTATTTGTAACTTTGAACATTAATAGCCAAGAACACCAAACAAAGAGTAATCCGTGAATAATAATGTATAAGCTTAATCCAAAAGTGCCTGTGTCTGTCCAAACATTTACGAGCCATGAGTCTGGTGGAAGAGGCATAGACTTGTCTGGATTATACCTTCCGGATTGCCCTCCGAGCCCTAATCCATACCCCATTGGCATATCAGCCATGTATTCTTTCATTGCCTCGCGGTTATCCAAACGAACTTGAAATGAAGGGTCTCCTTGCGGAGTGAAAGCAGAACGCATTTTACGAATATATTGGTTGCTTTCTCCAACAGTAGTATATTTAAAGAAAGAAAATATCGCAACTAATACGAACAAACTCATAAAGAAGAGTTTCCAATTCTTAGACTGCAATACAAAATAGAGAAGCCCTGCTAGTGGAACAGCCATTGCTGTGCGTGTTCCAGATATAAACATTCCATATATAGCAGCCATGGCTACAATAGAAAAATAAATTCTTAACCATCTCTTTTCAACAAAAAAGAGGGACACACCAAATGTAAAGGCTGCCATTGCCATATGAACGCCAAAATTGGCGGCATCTGTAAAGAATGAAAAATATCGAATCCCAGACCATATAATATGAGTTCTTGCAGCTCCATACTCATAAAGGAAAGCTAATTCTCTAGCATTAAATCCATGACTTTTTTGCCAATACCCCTTAAAAGATGCTATAAGAACAAATATAGACCATAATATTAATAACCACTCAATACTTTTATATTTGCGAATAGTGATTGGAACCAATATGGCACATAATGCAGGGTAAACATAATAATAGGTTATCGCTACATTCCAAGCTTGCTGTACAGTATTAGGGTTTCCTAACTCTGCAACACAATATAGCCCCCAAATACTAAAAAGTCCCAGCATTCCATTCCAACTGTTTTTCCATGAGGTATTTCGATATACGCCAATCAAAATAAGCAACATCATCGCCACAATATTAAATACGAGAGTAACAGCACCAATCATTACTGCAGTGTAAGTACTTAGTAATAAGATTATAAAATGCGAGATAAATAACGCATAAAATATTCTTCTGTAATAAAGTATTGTGAAAATGAATACAACAAATGAAATGGGTAAAACTGCAAGTGCTACGGTATTTGTTATATTACCAGATGAAACAAACTTATATATTAGGAATAATCCGAAGATTACTCCTAATATAGTAATAATTTGTCCCTCTTTGGATGTATTTAGAGGAATGAGATTTTTAGAAAAAGCTTCTTTTTTACTCATGTTCTTCTCTTGAAATCACAGAATCCCTGTCTAAATGTTCGGTTAACCCTAATTGCGACAAACGATATCCTAACTTTCTGAAATAAGTTTCAGGAGGAAGCATACCTGTAAAGCTTTCAGTTGCCTCCATCGAAGCTTTATTCAGATAGAAATAGATTGGGGTATTAGTTTGCTGTTCCAATTTTTCTAAAACCAATTTGTCTGCACCCTTCCATGCACGGTCAGCACGTGCTACCATTAAGTTTAAGTTGGCTTCATCTAACAACTTACCAGAGATATTGTATTCCTTAAGATTAGGATATTCAACAATAAGAATATCTTCTTCTTTGGCAGGGTAGATGTCATGAATTGATTTTGCTAATAAATACTTAGGATCATTTACGTCAAAATCAGCATCCCAAGACACTCTACGCACTTTCATGCCAAGGCTATTCCAATATTCTTCCAAATTTGTACTTAAGTACGATTTTCCATCGCCTGACTCTGTGCTTAGAAAGTTTACAATATAAGGAGTATTCTCTTTCTTATTAGTAAAAAATCCTAAAACAATATTACTAAGGAATTTAGTTCCGATAGAAATATATTCACTATTATAATTTTTATATTTAACTTTTGTTCTTCCTGGGAATGCTCCAAGTACTTTTAAACCAGTAATACGTTCTGCACGAATTCGATCACGTAAAGTATGGTCTAATATCTCAACAAGCAAGAAGAAGCCCAGGATAAATAAGAATGCAGCAACAAAAGCAATGATTACAATTCTTGATCTACCAGTTGGCTCAGCAGAAATAGGAAACGCTGGAGGATTAAGTACTTTTAATGTAGCAGATGTCATCTCGAGGTTCTTCTTTCTCATTAAAGCAGCTTGATAACTTTCTAGCGTTGTCAAATAATTACGCTCAGTAAAACTGATTTGTCTTTCTTTTCGTTTGATTGTAGAACCAACTGGGGCATAAAAGACATACTTGTCATTTAGATCTTGACGACTTTTTTGAATAATCAAGAGGTCAGACTTTGCTTTTTCAAAAACTAGTAATTGTTCAAGCCATTGTTCTACAATATTTGTTCTTGAAATACCTTCTTTTGTATATTGATTCTCTACATATCTATCAGAAACTTGCGCTAGTTCTTCTTTTGCTATTTCTAATTTCTTTCTGTAGTCTGCAAGTTGTTCTGTTTCTCCATCACCAGCAAATGATTCTATTTCAGAAATCTTACTTGTAAGTACAGATACATTGTTCAAACTATTAACAAATTGAGAATTTGTTTTCAAACTTTCAATATTAATATTCATTTGACGTTCTAGCTCATCCAATAATGCTCTAGATCCATTATATGCCATTAAAGCACTTTGCTCACTTAGTTCAAATGTAGCATTGATTGAAGCTATCTCTTTGGTCTCATCATAGTAATTAATAACACGCTTCTCAATATTATAACGAGTCAATGAATCTTCTGCTAAGCGCAACTCATGTCCAACTCTATCTAACTCAGCCCTGAAGAATTCAATAACTTTGTCTGTTTCTCCATAGCGTATTGCATTATATTCATTGACAAATTCTTCCATTAAAATAGCTATAGTGTTATAGGCTATACCTGGGTCATTAGCAGTGTAAGAAACCTCCAATAAATCGCTATTCCCTTTTCTGCTTATTTTGATGGACTTTAACGATTGATAACTATAGTGTCTATGATTCCAGTAAAACAAACCATATATATAGTTATCCCATACAGGCTCTTCGTAGCTTAACATATTCTCAACAGTTCTTTCCTCACTATTTTTGTCTATTAATGCTAGAAGGGCTTTCCCATCTTTACTGTTCTTTGTGTGATTGTAAATATCCCTAAAGCTATTGGCTGTAAGGTATCTGTTATCTTTTTCTAAATTACCATTAATCATATTACGTGCATATAGTCTATATGATACATGCTTAAGCGTATTTTCTGACTTCATGATATTAACCAAATTGTCAATGGCATTGTTGGTTGCCGCCCAATCTAATCCAGAGTTTCCTTCAATAGTATAACCAGAAATTATTCCGGTATATACTGTTGCTTCAACCCTATATGCCCGTCCTAGATTTTTAGTGGCATAAATAACCGCTAATGTTATAATGCATGTTCCTAGTAGTAACCACCAGCGAATTCTATATAAAAATCGACAGAAATAAAGTATATAATCCATAATTGTATTGTTTAATCGTAATTACTATTTGTTTATAATGGGGGTATTTGTTAGTATTTCCAACATCATAATGCTTTTTGTGAGTAAAGACTTACTCCCTTCGTACCTTTCAATAGTTAAAGATTGTTTTTCTTTTTCTAAAGCTAGGGCGTCAGAGCCCGTGAGTCCATTAGCGAAATTGCGTTCGGTATGACGATATTGAATGTTTGCAAGAACTACTGCCTCTGCCCTGATTTTTACTATTGTTAGTTGAGACTGTGCTGATAGGTATAAATCTAGAATTTCTTGCTTTAATGCTTGATATTGAATTTCACGCTGAAGCTCTGTCATTTTCAATGTTAACTTTTGGCGTTTTATGCGAGGCCCATAATCAAAAAAATCGCTCAAAGGTATAGAAAGTCCAGCGCCAATAGTATAACCTGTTTGTTCGTTTTCAGTATACGAATACACAATCGGTTGATAAACATCGCTAAATGTAGCATCATTTTGGAAATTACCCCATTGCCAACTAGCTCTTATGCTAAACCAACTTAGAAAATGTCTTTTTTCTTTCGCTAATAGACTTTTCTCAACTAAGACTTGAACCTCTGCCAATTCATAAGCAGGTGCTGTCTTTGCATTCTCAAATAAAACATCCAATGGGGGTAGTGATAAACTAGAATAATACGTAGCTTCCGCATCGACCGGAATTTGCGTACCACCTATTTCCTGTGCCCTCAAAGAGGAATGGCCCCCGCATACTAGCAGAAGCACCAAAATTAACCACAATTTGTTGTACATTCGATTCATATATATTGTAATTATTATGTTACATAATGCAAATATAAATATAAAAATCATACAACAAAGGATAGAATGCGTTTTTTTTCTGTTTTAATTGAAAATTTGAAACATTTTCTACCCTTTGAGCAGAATTTTGGGCAAAAGTAGCTCTTTTTGTTGTCTTATGAAAATTTTATATTTATTTATTATGCACAAATTAATGTCAACATCGCTACTAAACCGCAAAAGAGAAAAAGCAGATGAAGAGAGTACTAAAGAAAAAATGAGCCAATGCTTGGCAAAACTAAAAGCAGTCTATCGTGATTCTTCTGTTAAAATCACCAAAAACTATATATATAATTTCTTTTTTTAGCCTCTTTTCGAGAGAGGTTAACCTCTTCCAAAAAAGCTCAAAAAACGAAACTTTAAAGGAAACAAAGCGGGCGCCCGGGCGCGTTCTTATTATATTAGGAGGAAAAAAATGCCGAAAAAGAACCTCTTTTAACCTCTCGAAACCTCTACCTTCGTGTCTGTATTTTTTGATTTTTGAGGTTCAAAAAGGGGATTTTAGCCTCTTTTTGTTTAAAAATACGGACAAGAGGTGGGAGGTTAAAGAGAGGTTAATGAGAGGTTAGCTGCTAACAGTAGCGAAGAGCAAAAATGGTAATGAGTTGCGGAGATAAAGCATTGAGTTATGGGGATAATGCATTAAGTTATGAAAATAAAGCATTGAGTTATGAATATATCTCCTGAAGTTTGTGTTGGAGGTGGTTTGGAGCGTTTATTTCTTATTAAAGAAAAATTTCTTCAATAAAACACTTTTTACTCTATTATTCCAATTATTATTTCTTACTTTTGCGAGCAAATTAAAGAAACCATTATTTTTTATAACATGGCAAGTGTAATAAAGTTACGTAAAGGTCTTGATATTCACCTGAAAGGGAAAGCAGCTAATACGTTTATTTCTGTGAGCGATCCGGGAGTATATGCTCTTGTGCCCGACGATTTTACAGGAATTACTCCAAAAGTAGTTGTGAAAGAGCAGGAGAGTGTAAAGGCGGGATCACCTTTGTTTGTCGACAAGTATAATCCCGAAGTTAAGTTTGTTTCGCCCGTTAGTGGAGTTGTGACTAAAGTGGAGCGTGGAGAGCGACGCAAAGTCATGAATATTACCGTAGAAGCGGCGGATGAACAAGAGTATGTGGACTTTGGCAAAAAAGATGTTGCGAGCTTATCGGCTGATGAGGTGAAAGCAGCATTGCTGGAAGCTGGGTTATTTGCTTTTATTAAGCAGCGTCCGTATGATATTGTTGCGACACCAACAGTTACTCCAAAAGCGATTTTTGTATCAGCGTTTGATTCCAAACCACTAGCACCTGATTTTGAATTTGTAATCAAAGGTGAAGAAAAGAATTTCCAAACAGGATTGGATGCGTTGGCTAAAATGGCTAAGACTTATTTGAGTGTTAGCAGTAAGCAGCAAAACAAAGCAATTATACAAGCAAAGAATGTTGAAATCAACGTGTTTGATGGTCCGCACCCGGCAGGAAATGTAGGTGTGCAAATTAACCACATTGATCCTATTAATAAAGGTGAAACAGTCTGGACGGTTAATCCGCAAGATGTAATACTTATTGGGCGTTTGTTCAACAATGGTTTCGTTGATTTTACACGCCTCATCGCACTTACCGGTTCGGAAATTTTTGAGCCAGGCTACTCTAAAGTTAAAGTAGGTGCAAATATGGCTGGCATACTAACCGGTAATGTAGACAAATATGGTGATAATCGTTTTATTAGCGGTAATGTGCTGACTGGTAAACGTGTTGGATATAATGATTACTTAGGTGCTTTTGACACGCAAGTAACTGTTATTCCTAATGGCGAAGATACACACGAATTCTTTGGTTTTATTATGCCTCGTTTTGAGCAGTTTAGTGTAAATCATTCTTATCTAAACTGGGTGCTAGACAAAGTACTCCCTCGTGATTATGTGTTGGATGCCCGTATCAAGGGTGGCAAACGTAATATGATTATGTCGAACGAATATGAGCGTATGTTGCCCATGGATATCATGCCCGAGCAACTAATCAAAGCGATTATAACCGGCGATATCGACCGCATGGAACAACTTGGTATTTACGAAGTGGCTCCCGAAGACTTTGCGCTGTGTGAATTTGTGTGCTCTTCTAAACAAGAGTTGCAGAAGATTGTGCGATTAGGATTGGATAACCTTCGTGCAGAGATGAGCTAGTGTAATTGGTATATCAAATAATATAAATAAATGAAAGCGTTAAGAAAATATATCGATAAGATAAAGCCGAACTTCCAAAAGGGAGGCAAGCTCCACGCGTTTCACTCTGTGTTTGATGGGTTTGAAACATTTTTGTTCGTACCCAACACAACGTCGAAATCGGGAGTACATATCCATGACTCGATTGACAGCAAACGAATCATGTCGATGGTTGTAATAGCTTTGGTACCTGCGTTATTGTTCGGAATGTTCAATGTGGGCTATCAGCATTTTACTTACTCGGGCGTTAATGGAATTTTTTTTGAAATGTTCCTCTTCGGCTTTCTTGCCGTTTTGCCTAAAATAATTGTTTCTTATATTGTCGGTCTTGGTATTGAGTTCGTAGTGGCTCAGTGGAAGAACGAAGAAATTCAGGAAGGTTTCCTTGTATCGGGAATGCTTATTCCGTTGATTGTTCCGGTGGATTGTCCGCTGTGGATTATTGCGGTAGCAACTGCTTTTTCTGTAATATTTGCAAAAGAAGTTTTTGGTGGTACAGGTATGAATGTATTCAACGTAGCTTTAGTTACGCGTGCATTCCTCTTTTTTGCCTATCCTACCAAAATGTCGGGTGATGCCGTTTGGGTTGCCAAAGACAGTATCTTCGGTTTAGGACAATCTGTTGATGTCGTTACTTGTGCTACCCCGCTGGGTATAGCCTCTACTGCACCCGATGCTTTAGCCTATCCTCCTTTCTCGTGGGATATGGTCATTGGCTTGGTGCCGGGTTCTATTGGTGAAACTAGTGTGATAGCTATTTTGCTGGGTGCTGCTTTGTTGTTGCTGACAGGTGTGGCAAGCTGGAAAATTATGTTCTCCGTATTTTTTGGCGGAGCATTTATGGGATTGATTTTTAATATGTTTGGTCCTGATACAGCCATGGCTCACATGCCTTGGTACGAACACTTGGTACTTGGAGGTTTCTGCTTCGGTGCTGTGTTTATGGCAACCGACCCGGTTACTGCTGCCCGTACCGAAACAGGTAAATATATGTACGGTTTCTTTATCGGAGTAATGGCTATTGTCATTCGCGTGTTGAATCCGGGTTATCCCGAAGGTATGATGCTTGCTATTTTGTTGATGAACATCTTCGCGCCACTGATTGACTACTACGTGGTACAAAGCAACATTACCAAGAGAGAAAAACGTATTGTTAGTTCTAAATAACATAAACCGAAAAGAAAATGAATACAAATAGCAATAGTTATACGATCATTTATGCTTCGGTAATGGTTATTATCGTAGCGTTTATCCTGGCTTTTACTTCTTACTCACTGAAACCTATACAGACCAAGAATGTGGAGCTGGACAAAATGAAACAGATTCTAAGTTCCTTGAATGTTGATTTGAAGAATCAAGATGCCGAAGAGCTGTATAACACATACATCAAGAAGGATGTTATTCTTAATAGTAATGGCGATATTGTTGCTGAAACAGGTGGTTTCTACAACACGCAAGATGCCGATAAATTATCTTTGTACGTTGCCGAAGTAAACGGTTCGACCAAATACATCATACCATTGAATGGTAGTGGGCTTTGGGGGCCTATCTGGGGATATGTAGCGTTGAACGAAGATAAAAATTCGGTTTATGGTACGTACTTCTCTCATGCAGGAGAAACTCCGGGACTAGGTGCGGAGATTACTACCGAAGGTTTCCAAGCACCATTCGTAGGCAAGCACATCATGAAAAATAATGACCTGGTTTCTATCGCAGTAGTAAAACCGGGACAGAAAGATTCCGACCGCGATTATGTTGACGGAATTTCGGGTGGAACAATTACATCGAAAGCCGTAGAGAATATGCTTAAAGATAATCTGCAACAATACGTACAGTTTTTAACTAAAGTAGAGGAGGAGAACTAAAATATGGGACAGTTATTTTCAAAGAAAAATAAGGAAGTTTTTTCAGCTCCTATTAATATAAACAATCCGGTTA
The DNA here is from genome assembly GCF_010501015.1 of Bacteroides sp. 214. Classification (GTDB taxonomy): domain Bacteria; phylum Bacteroidota; class Bacteroidia; order Bacteroidales; family Bacteroidaceae; genus Bacteroides. The sequence goes on from NZ_QVML01000007.1 coordinate 142,997, forward strand.
CCGTTCAGGTATTGGGTATCTGTTCGGCACTGGCTGTAACAGCTAAGTTGGAGCCGGCTATTGTGATGGGGCTGTCGGTAACAGTAATTGTAGCATTTGCCAATGTGGTTATATCTTTATTGCGCAATACGATTCCCAGTCGTATTCGTATCGTGGTACAATTGGTTGTAGTGGCTGCTTTGGTGACTATTGTAAGTGAAGTTCTGAAAGCATTTGCTTACGATGTTAGTGTACAGTTATCCGTATACGTAGGTCTGATTATCACCAACTGTATCCTGATGGGTCGCTTGGAAGCTTTTGCTATGGCAAATGGTCCTTGGGAATCTTTCCTTGACGGGTTGGGTAACGGTATCGGTTATGCTATTATCCTGATTGTTGTAGGGTTCTTCCGCGAATTGTTAGGGTCGGGCGCATTGCTTGGCTTTCAAATTATTCCCGAATCATTCTATGCTATGGGGTATCTGAATAACGGATTGATGTTAATGCCGCCGATGGCACTTATTATATGTGCATGTATCATCTGGGCACAACGTGCGAAAGAGAAAAATTTGCAAGAAAAGTAATATTAAGGTAGAGAATTAATATGGAAAATATATTAAGTTTATTTGTACGCTCAATATTTGTAGATAATATGATCTTCGCCTATTTTCTGGGTATGTGTTCATACCTGGCTGTGTCGAAGAATGTAAAAACTGCACTTGGATTAGGGCTTGCTGTGATATTTGTACTTGTAATCACACTTCCTGTGAATTATTTGTTGCAAACCAAAGTTTTATCGCCCGACGGAATTCTTGGTATTGATCTTAGCTTTCTAAGCTTTATCCTGTTTATTGCTGTAATTGCAGGTATTGTACAGTTGGTAGAAATGGCGGTAGAACGTTTTTCTCCTTCACTATACGCCTCTTTGGGTATTTTTTTACCTCTTATCGCGGTAAACTGTGCCATTATGGGGGCTTCGCTGTTTATGCAACAACGTATTACACTCGACCCATCTAATGTACAAGCTATTACCGGTGTAGGTAGTGCGGTGGTTTATGCACTTGGTTCGGGTATTGGTTGGTTGTTGGCAATTGTAGGACTGGCAGCTATTCGTGAAAAAATGGCATACTCCGATGTTCCTGCGCCGTTGCGTGGACTGGGAATTACCTTTATTACCGTAGGCTTGATGGCTATGGCATTTATGTGTTTCTCTGGATTGGATATTTAATACTATAAATTAGGAAAGAACAATGACAGAATTAATATTATCGAGTATAGGAGTATTCCTTGTAGTAATCTTGCTGCTCGTCATTATACTACTAGTTGCCAAACAATATCTTACCCCGTCGGGTAATGTGAAGATAACCATCAATGGCGAAAGAGAGGTTGAAGTGGAGAGTGGTTCAAACTTGCTATCTACGCTTGCTGTAAACAAAATATTTCTACCATCGGCTTGTGGTGGTGGTGGTTCATGTGCTCAATGCCGTTGTCAGGTGGAAAATGGGGGAGGAGAGATCCTTCCTACCGAAAAGGTGCATTTTTCGCGCAAGGAGCAACAAGCCAATTGGCGCTTGGGTTGCCAGGTAAAGGTAAAGCAGGACATGGAGATTAAGATAGACGAATCAATTCTTGGTGTGAAGAAGTGGGAGTGCGAAGTGGTTTCCAACCGCAACGTTTCTACTTACATTAAAGAATTCGTAGTAAGACTTCCCAAAGGTGAGCACTTGAAATTTATTTCGGGTGGATATATTCAAATTGATATTCCAAAATATGATATCAAGTACTCCGATTATCAAATAGAAGATCGTTTCCGTGAAGAGTGGGAAAAGTTCAAACTGTTTGATTTGACCTGTAAGAATACCGAAGAGACTATGCGCGCATACTCTATGGCCAACTATCCTGCCGAAGGAGATATTGTGATGCTTAATGTACGTATTGCTACCCCTCCATTCGATAGAGTGAACGGTGGCTTCCAGAAAGTGTCTCCGGGTATCTCTTCTTCGTATATTTTCTCGTTGAAGCCGGGTGATAAAGTAATGGTTTCAGGACCATTTGGAGAGTTCCATCCATTGCTTGATACAGGTCGTGAAATGCTTTATGTGGGTGGTGGCGCAGGTATGGCACCATTGCGTTCTCATATTCTTCATTTGTTGCGTACACTGAAAATTACCGATCGTAAAATAAGCTATTGGTATGGCGCGCGTGCTTTGAACGAAGTGTTCTATATGGAAGACTTCCTTGAATTGGAAAAACAATTCCCCAATTTCTCATTCCATCTTGCACTCGACCGTCAAGACCCAGTAGCAGATGAAGCTGGTGTGAAATACACCGCAGGATTTGTTCACGAGGTAATTTTGAATAACTATTTGAAAGATCACGAAGCACCGGAAGACATAGAATACTACATGTGTGGTCCTGGACCGATGGCGAAAGCAGTAGAAAAAATGCTTTACGACCTTGGCGTTCCACGTAATATGCTCATGTTTGATGACTTCGGATAATATAATAACACATTAGACAGTAAGCCGGCTGAGAGATTTCTTTCAGCCGGCTTTTTTAGAAATTAACGATAGAAAAACAGTATCTTTGCCGAATGAGAGAGATAAACGAAACAATTCGCCTTGTATTACAAAAACTAGGTATCAGTGCACTCAATGAGATGCAACTTGCTGCTTTGAATTCGCAACTAGTAAAAAAAGACATCATTCTGCTCTCTCCTACAGGTTCGGGTAAGACGCTTGCTTTTCTCTTACCTCTTTTATTGCGTTTGCAAACGAATGTACTTTCCGCACAAGCCTTGGTACTTGCTCCTTCGCGCGAACTGGCTTTGCAAATAGATGCTGTATTCAAATCTATGGGTACGCCATGGAAAAGTTGTTGCTGCTATGGTGGACATCCCATTGCCGAAGAGAAAAAAAACTTGCTCAATAATCACCCTACACTTATTATAGGTACCCCTGGTAGGGTAGCTGATCATCTCAGGAAAGGTAATATAGCTCCAGAAACCATCCATACTTTGATAATAGATGAGTTTGATAAATCTTTGGAACTAGGGTTCGAAGAGGAAATGGAGGAAATAATCTCGCAACTGAGCCAACTAAAGAAACGGGTGTTACTTTCGGCTACGGCTATGGAAACTGTACCCACGTTTACCGGTTTGGTTTTGCCGGAGGAATTAAACTTCTTATCAACAAGAGATGATGAAAAAAGGCTGGAACTCGTCAAACTCTTATCGCCTGATAAAGATAAAATAGAGACACTTTATCGGTTACTGTGTACGTTGGGTAATCGTTCCAGTATCGTGTTTTGCAATCATCGCGAATCGGTAGAACGGGTCTATAAGTTGCTGCGGGAAAAAAATATTTGCTGTGAGATGTTCCATGGAGGTATGGAGCAACGAGATAGAGAAAAAGCTTTGTATAAATATAGAAATGGGAGTTGCTACGCCTTAATCTCTACTGATTTGGCTGCTCGAGGACTGGATATTCCTGAAGTAGAACATATTGTTCATTATCATATCCCTGTTAATGAAGAGGCTTTTACGCATCGTAATGGTAGAACAGCGCGTTGGAAAGCTACAGGAACTTCCTATATAATCTTAAATCCCGAAGAACAATTACCCCCATATATTCCAACTGATATTTCTACCTATTTACTTCCGGCATCTATTCCGAATCCTTCAACACCACTTTGGGTGACACTTTACATAAGTAGAGGTAAAAGAGATAAATTGAATAAGGTAGATATTGTTGGCTTTTTCTATAAAATAGGAAAATTATCACGCGAGGATTTAGGTCTTGTTGAAATAAGAGAGAATTATGCTTTTGTGAGTATTCCTCGTACGAAGCTGAAGCAAACGCTAAGTTTAGTGCGTGGTGAGAAAGTAAAAGGCATAAAAGTATTGATTGAAGAAGCCAGATGAAATAATTTTATAACATAATGTTATTAAAACGAATAAAAACCTGATAATAATCCAAAATTGAAACTTTTTTCAACTATCATTTTGTTTGTAAAACATTATCGAAACACGCGCTGCTGCCTATTTTTGTGCGTTGTTAAATGTTAAATCTGTGTGTTTTGCTTTACTTTTGCTTTTTTTTTGCTAACTATTTGTCTGTATTGAAAATATTCGTAATTTCGCATCAAATGATTCAATATCCCTAATTTTTAAAAACAAACTTCAAATGAAAAAGCATAACTTTAGTGCAGGGCCCTCAATCCTTCCTAGTGAGGTGATAGAAGAAACAGCAAAAGCCGTTTTGGACTTTAATGGCATCGGTCTTTCCATCTTGGAAATTAGCCACCGTTCAAAAGAATTTCAGGCTGTAATGGATGAGGCGGAAGCCTTATTTAAAGAATTGTTGAACATCCCCGAAGGTTATTCTGTCTTGTTCCTTGGTGGCGGTGCAAGTCTTGAATTTTGCATGATTCCTTATAATTTTATGGAAAAGAAAGCTGCTTACCTTAACACGGGTGTGTGGGCAAAGAAAGCAATGAAAGAAGCCAAAGCATTTGGAGAAACTGTTGAAGTAGCTTCTTCGGCTGATGCTAATTACACGTTCATTCCTAAGAATTATGAAATACCTGCTGATGCAGATTATTTCCACTTTACCTCTAATAATACTATCTACGGAACAGAGATTTTGGAAGATCCTACATGCGCAGTTCCAATGATTGCCGACATGTCTTCGGATATTTTTTCTCGTCCGATTGATGTTTCCAAGTATGCATGTATTTATGGTGGTGCTCAAAAAAATCTGGCTCCTTCGGGTGTTACTTTTGTTGTTGTGAAGAATGATGCATTGGGCAAAGTTTCTCGTTACATTCCTACTATGTTGAATTATCAAACACACATCAATGACGGTTCTATGTTTAATACGCCTCCTGTACTTCCTATCTATTCGGCTATGCTGACGATGCGCTGGATTAAGTCGCTTGGTGGTGTGCCTGCAATGGAGAAACGTGCAAAAGAAAAAGCAGATATGCTTTATGCCGAGATAGACCGCAATAAAATGTTTATGGGTACAGCAGCTGTAGAAGATCGTTCGCGTATGAACATCTGCTTTGTAATGACACCCGAATACAAAGAATTTGAAGCAGATTTCTTGAAGTTTGCTACAGAAAAAGGTATGGTAGGTTTAAAAGGACATCGTTCGGTAGGTGGTTTCCGTGCTTCGTGCTACAATGCCCTTGCAAAAGAAAGCGTACAAGCTTTGATAGATTGTATGCAAGAATTTGAAAAAACACATTAATAATTACATAAACGCAGAGAAACACAAAGGTATTAGAGTCCTAAAAGATTCTGTATTGCTTTGTGTTATTCTGCGTTTGATTATAAAAACATATAACAATGAAAGTATTAGTTGCAACAGACAAACCATTTGCTAAAGTTGCCATAGATGGAATTCGTAAAGAAATAGAAAGCGCTGGCTTTGAATTGGCCCTTTTAGAAAAATACACAGAGAAAGCTCAATTGCTTGACGCTGTAAAAGATGCAGACGCTATCATTATTCGTAGCGATATCGTAGATGCTGCCGTACTTGATGCTGCTAAGCAACTGAAAATTGTGGTTCGCGCTGGTGCGGGTTACGACAATGTGGATTTGGCAGCCGCTACGGCTCACAATGTATGTGTAATGAATACACCCGGCCAGAACTCAAACGCTGTTGCTGAGTTAGCTTTGGGTATGATGATATATGCTGTTCGTAATTTCTTCAATGGTACATCGGGAACTGAGTTGATGGGTAAGAAACTTGGTATTCACGCCTATGGAAATGTAGGTCGTAACGTAGCTCGCATTGCCAAAGGATTTGGAATGGAAGTATATGCATACGATGCTTTCTGCCCCAAAGATGTGATTGAAAAAGATGGTGTAAAAGCGCTCGACTCTGCCGAAGAACTATACAAGATATCTAACATCATCTCTTTGCATATTCCAGCTACTGCGGAAACAAAACAATCTATTAATTATGATATGCTGAAAGATACTCCTAAAGGAGCGGTACTTGTGAACACAGCGCGTAAAGAAGTTATCAACGAAGATGAACTAATACGTTTAATGAGTGAACGTACCGACTTTAAGTATATGACTGACGTGATGCCTGCAGCGCATGCTAAATTCACTGAACTGTTTGAAGATCGTTACTTTGCTTCACCCAAGAAAATGGGTGCGCAAACTGCTGAAGCAAATATTAATGCAGGTATTGCCGCTGCCCGACAGATTGTAGGATTCCTGAAAGAAGGGAACACCCAATTCAAAGTAAACTAATCAATAAAAAACCTAGTTCTATGGCTGTAATAAAACCATTTAGAGGAATACGTCCTCCAAAAAATCTGGTGGAGCAAGTAGCTTCACGCCCATATGATGTTTTAAACTCGGAAGAAGCGCGCCAAGAAGCGGGCGATAACGAAAAGTCACTTTATCATATTATTAAACCAGAAATAGATTTTCCGGTAGGTACCGATGAACACGATGAGAAAATGTATGAAAAAGCCGCCGAAAATTTCCAGAAGTTTCAAGATAATGGATGGTTGGTGCAGGATGATAAAGAATTATATTACATCTATGCCCAAACCATGAATGGTAAGACGCAGTATGGGCTTGTAGTGGGTGCCTATGTACCCGATTATATGAATGGCATTATTAAAAAACACGAGCTGACACGTCGGGATAAAGAAGAAGACCGCATGAAGCATGTACGTGTAAATAATGCCAACATCGAACCCGTATTCTTTGCTTATCCGGATAATGCCGCATTGGATAACCTTGTGAAAAAATATGCAGCAGGTATCCCAGAGTATGACTTCATAGCTCCCGGAGATGGATTTGGTCATACTTTCTGGATCATTGATGACGCGAACGATATTGCTACCATAACCAAAGAGTTTGCAGCTATGCCTGCTTTGTATATTGCCGATGGTCATCATCGTTCGGCTGCTGCTGCGCTTGTTGGGGCAGAGAAGGCAAAACAAAATCCTAACCATAAAGGAGATGAAGAATATAATTATTTCATGGCGGTTTGTTTCCCTGCCGAACAACTCACAATTATTGACTACAATCGCGTAGTAAAAGACCTCAATGGTTTAACTGCCGATGAGTTCTTGGCAGCATTGCAGAAAAACTTTATTGTGGAAGAAAAAGGTGCTGATATTTATAAACCGGCGGCATTGCACAACTTTGCTCTTTACTTGGAAGGCAAGTGGTATAGTTTGACCGCTAAAGAAGGAACATATAACGACAATGATCCTATTGGTGTATTGGATGTTACTATTTCTTCCAACCTGATACTTGATGAAATACTGGGAATAAAAGACCTTCGGTCGGATAAACGCATTGATTTCGTAGGAGGTATTCGTGGTTTAGGTGAGTTAAGCAAACGTGTGGATAGTGGCGAAATGAAAGTTTCCTTAGCGCTTTATCCGGTTTCTATGAAACAATTAATGGACATAGCCGACACAGGAAATATTATGCCACCAAAAACAACTTGGTTTGAACCAAAGCTTCGCTCAGGATTGGTTATTCATAAGTTGAGTTGATACTAACACATATATTTTAGAAAGAGACATGTTCTGTAAGATCATGTCTCTTTTTTTGCACCAATACGGTAAACAATAATAGCCTCAAAAGTGTTATATGTGGAATAAGAATAATATAACATTAATAGTATGTCGCAGATAGTAGGACGTATATCACAGGTTATTGGTCCGGTTGTAGATGTTTACTTTGAGAACAAAGAGGCGGAGTTAATACTGCCAAGTATACACGAAGCACTGGAAGTTAGAGGACACAAAGGGAAACGACTGATTGTGGAAGTGGAACAACACATTGGCGAAAACACAGTAAGAACCGTTGCCATGGATAGTACAGATGGTCTGCAACGTGGACTAAGTGTCTATCCGCTTGGTACTCCCATTACTATGCCTATTGGTACGCAAGTAAAAGGGCGGCTTATGAATGTAGTAGGTGACTCTATTGACGGCATGCCCGAATTGAGTAGAGAACATTTTTATCCTATTCATCGCGACCCACCCAAATTTGATGAACTAACAACTGTCGAAGAAATTCTATATACCGGCATTAAAGTAATAGACCTGCTCGAACCCTACTTAAAAGGAGGAAAGATTGGGTTGTTTGGTGGAGCCGGAGTAGGAAAGACGGTGTTGATCAAAGAACTCATTAATAACATAGCCAAAAAACATAACGGATTCTCTGTATTTGCCGGTGTAGGCGAGCGTACCCGCGAGGGAAACGACCTATTACGCGAAATGATTGAGTCGGACGTTATTCGTTATGGCGAGGAGTTCAAGAAAAGTATGGCTGCCGGGCATTGGGATTTATCAAAAGTTGATAAAGATGAATTAAGTAAGTCGCAAGCTACTTTGATATTCGGACAGATGAATGAGCCTCCCGGTGCACGCTCCTCGGTAGCATTGTCGGGACTCACTATTGCGGAATCTTTCCGCGATATGGGACGAGAAACCGGTTCGCGCGATATTCTGTTTTTTATAGATAATATTTTCCGTTTTACACAAGCTGGTTCGGAAGTGTCTGCGCTACTTGGACGTATGCCTTCGGCGGTGGGATATCAACCTACGCTTGCCAGTGAAATGGGAGCAATGCAAGAACGCATTACTTCTACTAAATCGGGTTCTATTACTTCCGTTCAAGCGGTGTATGTACCTGCCGATGACTTGACCGACCCAGCTCCGGCTACCACTTTTACTCACTTGGATGCTACAACGGTGCTGAGTCGTAAGATAACCGAGCTGGGTATCTATCCGGCAGTAGACCCACTGGAATCTACTTCGCGTATCCTCGACCCCAATGTAGTAGGGCAGGAACATTACGATGTAGCTCAACGTGTAAAACAGATACTTCAGCGCAATAAAGAATTGCAGGACATTATCTCTATTTTAGGGATGGAAGAATTGTCCGAAGAAGACAGACTGGTAGTAAGTCGTGCTCGTAGTGTACAGCGTTTCTTGTCGCAGCCTTTTGCCGTAGCCGAGCAGTTTACAGGTGTTCCCGGTGTGATGGTTTCGATTGAAGATACCATAAAAGGTTTCAAGATGATCTTGGATGGAGAGGTAGATGATGTTCCCGAGGCTGCTTTCCTTAATGTAGGTACCATTGAAGAAGCGATTGAAAAGGGAAAAGAGTTATTGAAACAAGCAACCAATACCGAACCCGAAAATGAGTAAGCCATTCCACCTCAATATATCTTCACCGGCAAAAGAAATCTATGACGGAGAAGTTACCAGCATAACCCTGCCGGGTAGTGCGGGCTCGTTTAATATCTTGGCTGGTCATGCGCCGATAGTATCTTCTTTGAAACAAGGAACTTTGCGCTACACCACTTCTGAGGGTAAAGAACAGAGTATTGATATACAAGATGGTTTTGTGGAAATGAGTAATGGAATTGCTTCCATTTGTATTTCTTAAATACGAACAACGAAAAAGAGCATATGAAACGCATATATAGTATAGTAATAATTGCGCTACTGGCTATTGGACTGACACACCTGTCAGCACAAGAAACCGCGGAGAAAGAGCAAGTCGATGTTAAGGGCATTGTCTTTGGTCATATTGGCGATTCCTACGAGTGGCATATTACTAATATAGGCGATACACCGATTCGGATTCCACTTCCTATTATGGTATATAGCAATACTACAGGCTGGCACGCTTTTCTCTCTTCCACACTCGAGAGAAATGGCGGTATTTACGAAGGTTTTTATATAGCCCCTGCCGGAAGCAAATACGAAGGAAAACTTGTAGAACAAGACGCAGAAGGTAATGAAGTACGCCCTTTTGATATCTCTATCACCAAGGTGGTGTTTTCGTTGTTGCTGAACAGCCTACTTCTTATCATACTTATAACAAGTCTAGCCAGATGGTATAGTAGGAGAGAGCAAGGCACTAAATCTCCGGGTGGCTTTATCGGACTATTGGAGATGATTATCATGATGATACACGATGATGTTATTAAAAGTGGTGTGGGAGAAAACTATCGTAAGTTTGCTTCTTACCTGCTCACAGTCTTCTTCTTTATTCTTGTTAATAACCTCATGGGGCTTATTCCATTCTTCCCTGGTGGAGCAAATGTAACAGGGAATATTGCCATTACGCTGGTGCTTTCATTTTGTTCGTTCATTGCTATTAATGCGTATGCCACGAAGGATTACTGGAAAGATATATTTTGGCCGGATGTGCCTTTATGGTTGAAGGTACCTATTCCACTGATGCCTTTTGTGGAGTTTTTTAGTTTGTTCATCAAACCACTTGCGCTGATGGTTCGTTTGTTCGCCAATATACTTTCCGGACACATGGCTATCTTGGTACTAACCAGTTTAATATTTATCGGTGCCTCGTTAGGACCTGCTATTTTTGGTTCTATGACTGTTGCGTCAATACTGTTTAGTGTTTTTATGAATGCATTGGAACTATTGGTTGCATTTATCCAAGCGTATGTGTTTACGATGCTTTCGGCCGTATTCATAGGGTTGGCACAAGAGAAGAAAAAAGTAAAAGAGTTGAAATAGAATAAGTTTGAAATATATTAATCTTAAAAAGAAAAAATTATGTTACTATCCGTATTATTACAAACAGCTGTTGCTTCTGTAGGAATTAGTAAAGTAGGTGCTGCCATTGGTGCCGGATTGGCTGCTATTGGTGGTGGTGTTGGTATTGGTAAAATTGGTTCAGCGGCTATGGAAGCTATTGGTCGTCAACCCGAGGCTGCCAACTCTATTCGTACCGGTATGATTTTGGCCATAGCCTTTATAGAAGGAGTAGCTATTATCGCATTAGTGGTTTGCTTATTGGTGTTGTTCTTATAATTACGCATTATGTCGTTGTTAATACCCGAAACTGGTTTGTTGCTTTGGATGATTCTTTCCTTTGGGATTGTTTTCTTTATACTAGCTAAGTATGGCTTTCCAGTCATTATTAAAATGGTGGAGGGACGTAAACTGTATATTGACCAATCACTCGAAGTAGCTCGCGAGGCCAACGAACAACTATCTAAGCTGAAAGCAGAAGGGGAAGCGCTTATTGTTGCTGCAAACAAACAGCAAGGACGTATCCTTAAAGAAGCAATGGAGCAGCGGGATAAGATTATCTATGATGCTCAGAAGCAGGCGGAAGTTATCACGCAAAAAGAATTGTCTGAAGCCAAAAGGTTGATTCAACTGGAGAAAGATGAAGCTGTGCGCGAAATTCGTCGACAGATAGCTGTGTTGGCAGTAGATATTTCGGAGAAGGTTATTCGCAAGGAGTTGAATGACAAGAACAGTCAAATGCAGATGATTGACAGAATGTTGGCAGAAATAACAGATAAATCGTAAGTTATGGATATAGGTATTTTGTCGGTGCGATACAGTAAAGCTTTGCTTGCTTATGCGCAGGAGGAGAAACAAGAGGATGTTGTTTATGAAGAAATGAAATCCCTTGCGCGTAGTTTCCATAATCATCCGCGTCTGAATGAGGTGGTTACCAATCCCATACTTCCTGCTCAAGAGAAAGAGGAACTGATTATTGCAGCTGCCGTAGGCGAAGCCACTCCCAGTGCTACATTGATTAATTTTATTCGATTAATACTAAAGAATAAACGCGAATCATTATTCTACCTGGCAACACTTACCTATATCGAGCTGTATCACAAATTGAAACACATTGCTGTAGGAACACTAATAACAGCGGTACCAGTAGATGCTGCTACGAAAGAGCGCATCCGACAAACAGCTTCGGCTGCAGTACATGCACCAATGAAGTTAAAAACAGTGGTAGATCCAGCTATCGAAGGTGGTTTTATCTTTGATATCAACGACTATCGTTTGGATGCAAGTGTAACTACGCAATTAAAAAAAGTAAAACAACAATTTATAGACAAGAACAGACGAATTGTCTAATAAAAAGTACATATTTTTATGGCAAACAATATAAAAGTAAGCGAAGTTTCTGAAGTGCTTTTAAGGCAACTCAAAGGAATTGAAGCCAAAGTTCAATTGGATGAGATTGGCACAGTGTTACAAGTTAGTGATGGCGTAGCGCGTATTTACGGATTGCGCAATGCCGAGTCGAACGAATTGTTGGAGTTTGAAAATGGTGTAATGGCAATCGTCATGAATCTTGAAGAAGATAATGTAGGTGCTGTTTTGCTTGGCCCTACCGACAAGGTAAAAGAAGGAGATGTAGTAAAACGAACGAAGCGTATAGCCTCTATTATGGCAGGTGAAAATATGCTGGGGCGTGTTATTGACCCACTTGGCGAACCACTTGATGGCAAAGGACTTATTGGTGGCGAGTTGTATGATATGCCGCTGGAGCGAAAAGCACCAGGTGTTATCTTTCGCCAACCGGTAAACGAACCGCTACAGACTGGTTTGAAGGCTATTGACGCTATGATTCCGATTGGTCGAGGACAGCGTGAACTTATTATTGGCGACCGTCAGACGGGCAAAACCGCCATTGCTATTGATACTATTATTAATCAAAAAACAAATTACGATGCGGGTAATCCTGTCTATTGCATTTATGTAGCTATCGGGCAAAAAGCATCTACTGTGGCAACTATCGTAAACCGTTTACGCGAATTTGGTGCTATGGAATATACCGTTGTGGTGGCAGCAACAGCCGGTGACCCGGCTGCATTGCAGTACTATGCACCTTTTGCGGGAGCAGCCATTGGTGAGTATTTTCGCGATACTGGTCGTCATGCATTGGTGGTGTACGATGATTTGTCCAAACAAGCTGTGGCATATCGCGAGGTTTCGTTGATTTTGCGTCGCCCTTCCGGACGTGAAGCTTATCCGGGTGATATTTTCTATCTGCACTCTCGCTTGTTGGAACGTGCCGCAAAAATTATTAATCAACAAGAGGTTGCTGCCGAAATGAACGACCTGCCCGAAAGTTTGAAAGGAAAAGTAAAAGGAGGTGGCTCACTGACAGCACTTCCCATTATTGAAACACAAGCGGGAGACGTTTCGGCGTATATCCCAACCAATGTAATTTCCATTACCGACGGACAGATATTTCTTGATACCGGATTGTTCAATGCAGGTAGCCGTCCGGCTATTAATGTGGGTATTTCTGTATCACGTGTAGGAGGAAATGCACAAGTAAAAGCGATGAAAAAGGTAGCCGGTACACTAAAAATAGATCAGGCACAATATAGAGAATTGGAAGCATTTAGTCGTTTTAGTAACGATATGGATGCGGTTACTGCGTTAACGATTGATAAAGGTAGAAAAAACGAACGCTTGCTTGTTCAAGCGCAATATGCGCCTATGCCGGTTGAAAAACAAATAGCTATGCTTTACTGTGGTACGCACGGATTATTAAAGGATGTCCCACTTGATAAAGTACCTGATTTTGAACAAAGCTTCCTGAAGTCATTGGAGATTAATCATCAGGAAAATGTACTGGATGTGCTGAAGAAAGGTGAAATAAACGACACCGTAACAAAAGAAATTGAAAAGACAGCCAAAATGGTTGCCAAGCAATTTATCTAAAGAAAGGAATTATGGGCTCACTTAAAGAAGTAAAAGAACGTATCGCTTCAATAAAAGGAACGCGTAAAATAACCTCAGCTATGAAAATGGTTGCGTCGGCAAAGCTTCATCGCATGCAAGGGGTGGTAGAAAAGGCGCTTCCCTATCAATATAAAATGAACCGGATATTGGTAAATTTTCTTAGTGGAGAAAATCAAGAAATCCATTCACCCTTTACCGAAGTACGTGAGGTTAGGCGAGTGGCAATAGTCGTGTTTTCTTCTAATACTTCACTTTGTGGAGCATATAATGCCAATGTTATCAGGTCTTTTCAGCTAAAGATAGAAGAGTATGCTCATTTGGGGAAAGGAAATATTGATGTGTACCCAGTAGGCAAAAAGATACAAGAAGTTGTCGTAAAAAACGGAATAGAGCCCAAGGGGAATTATATTGAATTGGCAGAGAAACCAACTTATGAAGACGTTGCCAAATTGGCAACGCTTCTGATGGAGGAATTTCAAAACGAAAAGATAGACCGCGTGGAAATTATCTATCACCACTTCAAGAATATGATGGTGCAAGATTTGATGTGCGAACAGCTGCTTCCTATTGATTTGAATGAAATTAAAGAAACAGCCATAAATGACGTGAATAACAATGAGAAGGAAACATCTCGCTATCAATTTGATTATATAATAGAACCCTCGCCCGAAGAGTTTATAGCTAATTTGCTTCCAGCTGTTATTAAGCAAAAACTATACACAACTGCAGTAGATTCCAGTACATCCGAACATGGAGCGAGAAGTATGGCAATGCAAGTAGCTACCGATAATGCTAACGATCTTATTCAAGAACTTACGGTACAATATAATAAATCAAGACAGCAAGCTATTACCAACGAATTGCTGGATATAGTTGCGGGAAGTATGAAATAACCGCAAGAATTTGTTTACATTTGCCAAAAAAGAAATGGCAGATGATGACTAATCCCGAAATAGAACTGGCTCGACAATGTATTGAAAGCACAGGATCCCACCTTTTTCTAACAGGAAAAGCCGGTACAGGAAAGACTACTTTCCTAAAGCGATTGAAGGAAGAAACTCCCAAACGAATGATTGTTGTAGCACCCACTGGTATTGCTGCTATTAATGCGGGTGGGGTTACAATTCATTCGTTTTTTCAATTGCCTTTGGCACCTTATATTCCTGAAACTACTTTTACTTCTAATGTAGCTGCTCCCTTTAAGTTTGGTAAAGAAAAAATCAGCATTATTCGAAGCATGGACCTGCTTGTTATCGATGAGGTTAGTATGGTGCGTGCCGACTTGCTCGATGCTATTGATGCTGTGTTACGACGCTATCGCGACAGATACAAACCTTTTGGTGGGGTACAACTCCTGATGATTGGTGACTTGCAGCAGTTGGCACCTGTAGTGAAGGAGAATGATTGGGCGATGCTTAGGAATTACTACGATACGCCCTATTTCTTTGGCAGTCATGCATTACGCAAAACTGATTATATCTCTATCCAGCTGGAACATGTATACCGTCAGAGTGATCGCTACTTCCTTTCACTCTTGAACCGAATACGTACCAATGATATCGACGAAGCACTGCTTTACGAATTGAATAGACGCTGTATTCCCGGTTTCGAGCCGCGTGATGAGGAGGGATACATCCGTCTGACAACCCACAACCATTTGGCGCAACACATTAACGACCGCCAATTGGCAGCGCTTCCCGGTAAATCAATGACTTTTAAGGCTGCCATTAAAGATAACTTTCCGGAGACAGCATACCCTGCCGACTTTGCCTTAACATTGAAAGTTGGTGCGCAAATTATGTTTCTTAAAAACGATTTATCGCCCGAAAAGCGTTATTACAACGGGAAGATAGGGGTGGTAATGAACATTAGCAATGAAGGAATATGGGTGCGCGGCAAAGATGATACACAACAGTTCTTGTTGGAAAAAGAAGAATGGGCGAATAGTAAATACACCTTGAACCCCGAAACAAAAGAGATAACGGAAATTGTGGAAGGGGTCTTTCAACAATATCCAATTCGTTTGGCATGGGCTATAACTATTCATAAAAGTCAAGGACTTACCTTTGAACGAGCCATTATCGATGCTAATGCTTCTTTTGCGCACGGGCAAGTATATGTAGCGCTTAGTCGTTGTAAATCGTTGGATGGAATGGTGCTTGGCACACCTTTAACACAAAAAGCTATTATATGCGACGAAGCAGTAAATGAATTTACCAACGAAGCCGAACGTCACGTGCCTGACACAGCTAAACTCAACTCTCTCAAACGGAGCTATTATTATGAGTTACTTAACGAACAATATACGTTCACGTCTATTCAACAAACTTTTTCGCAAATTATTCGTCTGTTCGATGAACACTTGTACAAACTTTATCCCAAGCAGTTGGAACGCTTCAAAGAACGGTTCGAACGGCTTCGGAAGGAGATAGTAACAGTGTCCGAACGTTTTCAACAAGAATATGCCGGTTTGTTGAGTACTACTACCGATTACAACATGGATGCCAAACTGAATGCTCGTTTGGTGGCTGGTGCGAAGTATTTTCAAGAAAAGACAGAAGATATCTTGCTTCCCGTTCTGCAAGAGTCCATGGTCGAAATAGATAATAAAGAGGTAAAAAAGAAGCAACTCGAATTGCTCTTTGTGTTTAACGAACAACTTAAAGTAAAACACGAAACATTGAAACACACAGCCGAAAATGGATTCAATGTAGGTACATACCTCAAAAAGAAAGCCTTTGTATTGGTTTCGCTTTCTATGAAAAAGGAGCGAGCTATTAAAGGAGAAAAGAAAACTAAACAAAAACAACCGGAAAAAGTCGCGGTATCACTTGATGTTATTCATCCTAAACTTTTTTCTGCGCTTATCAAATGGCGTAATGCAGAGGCTGCTAAACTTGGGTTACCTGTTTATACGGTGTTGCAACAGAAAGCGATTATTGGTATCAGTAACTTACTGCCTTCAACTAAAATAGATTTGCTACGTATTCCGTATATGGGTAAAGTCGGTGTGGAAAAGTACGGCGAAGAAATTCTTGCGATAGTATACCATTACAAAAAAGAAAATGGCATAAAAGAGCAGATACTCCTTTAGAGTATATTATATATATATTGAGGGTGTGTCAATTAAACTTTTGACACACCCTCTTTTCTTTATTCTACTCTCCGTATATTCTTTGTCTTATCTCCTTGATGTGATCCGAAGTAATATATTCATCGTATTCCATCATCTTGTCAATAATTCCATTGGGAGTTAGTTCAATAATGCGGTTGGCAACGGTTTGAATAAATTCGTGGTCGTGCGAGGAGAAGAGAATATTTCCTTTATAAGTCTTCAAGTTGTTATTGAATGCTTGGATAGACTCTAGGTCAAGGTGGTTGGTAGGCGTATCAAGAACAAGGCAGTTGGCATTCTTGAGTTGCATACGTGCAATCATACAACGCATTTTTTCGCCTCCCGAAAGTACATGTACCTTTTTCAAAACCTCTTCACCCGAGAAGAGCATACGTCCAAGAAAACTCTTCATATACACCTCGTTTCCTTCGCCAAATTGTCCTAACCAATCTACCAAGTTCAAGTCAGATTCGAAGAAGGCGGTATTGTCCAGTGGAAGGTAAGCGGTAGTTATGGTAACACCCCATTTGAAAGTTCCTGTATCTGGTTTGATGTTTTCGTTGATAATCTCAAAGAGGGCAGTCATTGCACGCGGATCTTTGGAAAGGAAAACAACTTTATCGCCTTTTTCTATATTAAAGTTTACATCGTTGAATAATATCGTTCCGTCTTCACTTCTTTTACTAAGACCCGATACTTCGAGGATTTGGTTGCCCGGTTCGCGTTCTGGTGTAAAGATGATGCCCGGATACTTGCGCGAAGAAGGTTTAATTTCATCCACATTCAGCTTCTCAAGCATTTTTTTACGGCTGGTAGTTTGCTTACTTTTAGCCACATTGGCACTAAATCGGCGAATAAACTCTTCCAGTTCCTTTTTCTTTTCGTCGGCTTTAGCTTTTTGATTTTGTTGTTGGCGCAGTGCAAGCTGGCTTGACTCATACCAGAAACTATAATTACCAGCAAACATATTGATTTTGCCATAATCGATATCTACCGTGTGTGTACATACAGCATCGAGGAAGTGGCGGTCGTGGCTTACAACAAGTACAGTGTGTTCAAAGTTAGAAAGATATTCTTCCAACCACATCACGGTTTCCATGTCCAAGTCATTGGTTGGCTCATCCAGCAATAGATTATCTGGATTACCATACAAAGCTTGTGCAAGCATCACGCGTACTTTTTCTTTTCCACTGAGCTCACCTACTAATTGGTAGTGTTTAGCTTCTTTTATTCCCAAACCACTCAATAGCATGGCAGCGTCGCTTTCGGCGTTGTAACCACCCAGCTCTGCAAATTTCTCTTCCAATTCAGCTACTTTGATACCATCTTCATCGTTGAAATCTTCTTTGGCGTACAGTGCATCGCGTTGTTTCATAATGTCCCAAAGCACGGTGTGCCCCATCATTACGGTATCCATAATGGTAAATGCATCCCATTTGAAGTGATCCTGACTCAGTACGGAAAGGCGTTCACCAGGTCCAAGAGCTATGGATCCGGTGGTAGGATCAAGGTCACCATAAATAGTTCGTAAAAAAGTAGATTTGCCGGCTCCGTTTGCGCCGATGATGCCGTAGCAGTTACCGTTAGTAAACTTTAGATTAACGTCGTTGAACAACACCCGCTTACCAAACTGAACCGAAACATTAGATACTGTAATCATTTTACCTCGTTATTTTAATTCGGCTGCAAAGGTAGCCATTTTTAATTAAACATACGCCAATCTGACAGAATTGAACTATCTTTGCACCATTTTGTGACAACTGGCAAAGTTTTTGTAGAAGTTGTAATCAGTAAAACGCAATAAAAAATATTATATATGAAATCTGAAGAGAAAGAAATGCCTGAAGAAGAACTACAGGATACGGTTGCAGACGAAGTGACTGAGAATGAAGAAAAAGACCCGATAGAGGAATTGACCGAACAACTGGAGGATTGCAAAGATAAATATCTTCGTCTATCGGCCGAGTTTGACAATTACCGTAAACGTACCATGAAGGAAAAAGCTGAACTGATCCTCAATGGTAGCGAGAAAAGTGTATTAAGCATTCTTTGTGTAGTAGATGATATGGAACGTGCCATCAAAACGTCTGAGAACGCAACCGACATTGTTGCTATTCGCGAAGGGCTCGAACTTATTTATAGCAAGTTCCTTTCATCCCTTGGACAACTTGGGGTAAAGATTATCGAAACTAAAGAACAACCGCTTGACACTGATTTCCACGAAGCAGTTGCTGTTATTCCTGCTCCCGTAGAAGAGTTAAAAGGGAAAATACTTGATACAGTACAAACAGGTTATACAATGAATGATAAAGTTATTCGTCACGCCAAAGTAGTTGTAGGCGAATAATATACCTTTAAATATATGACAAAAAGAGATTACTACGAGGTTCTTGAGGTTGAGAAAACCGCGACTGCCGATGAGATAAAGAAAGCTTATCGCAAAAAAGCTATTCAGTATCACCCTGATAAGAATCCGGATGATAAAGAGGCGGAAGAAAAATTTAAGGAAGCTGCCGAGGCGTATGAAGTACTTAGCAACCCCGATAAACGTGCGCGATACGACCAGTTTGGTCATGCCGGTGTGGGTGGAGCAGCCGGAAATGGCGGACCTTTCGGAGGTTTTAGTGGCGGTGGTATGTCTATGGATGACATATTTTCTATGTTTGGCGATATATTTGGTGGACATAGCGGAGGCTTTAGTGGTTTTGGTGGTGGCAGTCAGCGTAGACGTTTTCGCGGGTCAGACCTTCGTGTAAAGGTGAAGCTAAATCTGAAAGAAGTATCTACCGGGGTTGAGAAGAAGTTCAAACTCAAGAAATATGTGGAATGTAACCACTGTCATGGTTCTGGTGCTGAAGGAAGCAGCGGCGTAGAGACTTGTGCTACTTGTAAAGGTAGTGGCTCTGTTATCCGCAACCAGCAAACAATATTGGGCACAATGCAAACTCGCACTACTTGTCCTACCTGTAATGGTGAAGGAACCACCGTTAAAGAAAAATGTAAGGTTTGTAGTGGCGATGGTATTGTACATGGCGAAGAAGTAGTAACTGTGAAGATTCCGGCAGGTGTTGCCGAAGGTATGCAACTCTCCATGAGTGGTAAAGGAAATGCTGGAAAACACAACGGAGTAGCAGGCGATCTGCTTATTCAGGTAGAAGAAGAACAACATCCCGACTTAATTCGTGATGATAATGACCTTATTTACAACTTGCTGCTTAGTTTCCCAACTGCTGCTCTTGGTGGTACAGTAGAGATTCCTACTATTGATAACAAGGTAAAAGTAAAAATTGATTCGGGCACACAACCAGGCAAAGTTCTTCGTTTGCGTGGTAAAGGATTGCCTAGCGTAAATAGCTATGGGGTAGGAGACTTGCTAGTAAATGTAAGTATCTATGTGCCCGAAGCATTGAATAAAGAAGAGAAAAGCGAGCTCGAAAAGATGGAAAATTCGGACAACTTTAAGCCGAACACATCGGTAAAAGAAAAAATCTTTAAGAAGTTTAAGAATTTCTTTGATTAATAATCAGCAAAGACAGGAGCTAAAAAGAAAAGGGTGTGCCAGAAGGTGCATCCTTTTTTTGTTCAATACCTTTCTTTATATCAGAAATTCCTCTACTTTTGTATTTAAATAAACTCTGAATCAGTAACTTCTATTTTTGAATCTTTATGTTTGACTTTTTAGATACTTATCCATGGCTATTGCCGATTATCATTTTCTTTGGACGTATCTGTGACGTAACGTTAGGTACCCTTCGTATTATTTTTGTTTCTAAAGGAGAAAAACGAAAAGCACCTTTAGTGGGCTTTTTTGAAGTGTTTATCTGGGTAGTGGTTATCTCACAAGTCTTTTCGCATGCCGATAGCATCATTTCCTATCTTTCGTATGCTGCCGGTTATGCTGCTGGTAACTATATTGGGATTTTGGTAGAACATAAAATTGCGTTTGGCTATCAACTTTATCGTGTCTATACCAAGAAAAACGGAAAAGAACTTGCACAACTACTTAATGCCCACGGCTATGGTTCAACACTTATTCATGGCGAAGGCGTTATCTCTGAAGTAGAAATTATCGAAACTGTGATAAGCCGTAAGGCACAGAAAGAAGTTACTGCAATCATTGAGCAGTTTGACACAAAAGCGTTTTACCTTGTAGAAGATATACGTTCTAAACAGAAAGGTATATTCGCAATGAGTACGGCAGCAGGGATGCCACGACTGGGAAAATAGGGACTATGTCTGCTTAATACCTTGAAATGCAATGAAGAATAATAGCTCTAACAAAGAATGCCTCACTGTTCTTCCGACCGATTATCATGGTCAGGGATATACAAAAGGACACTTCAAACAGGTGTACGAAGCATTAATAAAACCGGCTATTCTGAAAGCCGGAATGAAGCCCACAAGTAGCTATGACTTTGTTACTGATGGCATTGAAGGCGTAGATCGCACTTTCATTATTGATAAACTGATGAGTGCGGCAGTTGTAATCTTTGATTTAAGTACGGAGCATTATGACATTGTTACCGGATTGAAAATCAGGCAGGCTTTTGATAATAAACCAACTATTTTCCTGAAAGACGACCAAACACTTATAAAAGAGACAGACCTTAAAGGACTGGATTATATAACATATCCTGCTGCCTGCGATTCCACCCAAATGGAAAAACTATCGCTTAAGCTCTTATTTTTGTTGTTGAATATGAACAAGTAATAGAGTTAAACGACATCAAGGAACTGTAACAAACATCTCCTTAATCCGCTCAAAGTCTCCATCTGTTGGTTCGGGAACAATCTTAAGCAGATGTGCCAACATGGCATATATATCTACATTTACAAACTCGCCAGCAGTATGGTTTTTCTTAAAGTCGGGACCATACGCGCGAAACACTACTTGCATATCAGGGTGTTGCGGGAAGTAACCATGCGCGCCTGCTATTGTCAATGGGCTGTTGCCAAATTCCCAACCGGTCTTGGGAGCAACAATGATATCACCTATGCGGTTGCTTGTGCCATAACAAAGTTCGGCTGGTATATCTTCTTTCTTCCAAACGTAAATGTTCTCCACATTCTTCAACGCATTGTAAACCGAATCGCGGAATCCTTCCTTTGTAAAGATGGATGTAGGACGGTTGCCAATTACCATCTCGCACCACTCGGATTGTAGGTAGTCGGCGCTGTTTATGTAGCGTTCGGCAGAAACATCAGTCATGCCGTGGTCTGAGGTCACAATCAAATTAACACGATTGGCAAAGGGAAGCTCGGTTATTCGTTGCATAGCTATTCCTACTAAGCTATCCAATGCGTATATAACCCTATTCATGGAGTCTTTATTGCAAGGTCCGTAATGATGTCCGGCACCATCTGGCTCGTCTATATAGGTCATTACGAGGTGTGGACGCTCTTCTTCGGGTAACGTCAGGATATTAATAGTGGCTTCTATACGCTCTCCGAAAGTAAGGCGTGGTGTGTCTGTCCATGTTTTGTAATAGGTTGGATACATATCTTTAATGCGCACATCGGAACCTACCCAGTAGAAATTTGCCGTTTTCACACCTTGTTTCTGTGCTGTAATCCAAATAGGCTCACCAAGGAAGTACTTCGGGTTGTATCGGGCAGTAGTGTCGCTCATATGGAACACAGTGTTTTCTTCGGTATCCCAGAAGGTGTTGTTCACTATTCCGTTATGATTGGGCACCAAACCGGTAGCCAACGTGTAATGGTTGGGAAACGTCGAAGCAGGATAGGAGGGGAGCATACGTGCGCTTACACCCATATTGGCCATCTTGTCCAGATTGGGTGTGTTGTACATATCAGTATAATCCCACCGGAAGCCATCTAAAGAAATGATAACAGTGTAGTTGGGCTCTTTTTGTTGGGAAGTGCATGCTTGCAGTGCACAGCAGAGCGTCAGCAGGAGTATCAGTTTTTTCATGTTTTAGATATTAATTCCCATGATGTAATCATTCATATAGAAACCATTGCCTATGTGGAAGTCTCCTTGGCGTAGTTTGCGCATACCCAACCTTTCGTAAAACTGCACAGCTTTATTATTGCGGTTTACATTGAGTTCCATCATGCAAGGGGTGGGGTGTACTTCTTTAATGTAAGCAATGGCTTGCCTGAACAAGAAACCACCAACGCCATGTCCTTGGAAGCCGGGTAGAACATATATCTTTTGCAGATGAAACAAATCCTTATCTTCTTGCTCTATAGAGAGATAACCACAAGGTTCGTCTCCTTTGTAGGCTATAAAGTACACATGCCCGTCTACTTCTATTTGCTTGCGGATTTGTTCGGGTGCATACATCCATTGCATCATGTACTCTAGTTGTTCGGGCGAAAGTAACTCCCGGTAGGTATGTGGAAATACGCTGTGTGCCAATTCGTTTATCAGTTGGCAATCGGCTACGGTAGCTTTTCTTATTGTTAGCATATTGATGTTTTTATTGTGAAGCGAAATTAGGAAATTTCTTTAAGACCATTGAATCTTTTTCTCATTTTTTTGTTCTTGTAAACTAAAAGCACCATTACGACCTTAGGTGAAGTAGGGCGATTGTGTTGAAATGATAGTGAAATAGGTTCTTTGAGGTGTTGATAGATGGTTTCTGCTATCTTTTTGTTTTTGGCTCATTCTATTTCTCTAACTTTTATTTCTCACGAATGTGCCCTACAAGCCTTGTGGAAGGGATTGTTTGGGGCGAAAAGTGCTTATGGACGAACTGTTCTCTGCCATAAGCAAACGAACCGTCTGCCATAAGCTCGCAGAGCGTTTGCTTATGGCAGACAGCTGTTCATCCATAAGCAGAGAAAGAAAAGTTGACTGTGTTTAAATATGGAACTGACTGTGTTCTTTCTATGTTCTGACTGAGTTCTTATTCAAAACTCAGTCAGAAAAATACGTCCCACAAGCCTTGTATGGCTTGTTTTGAATAAGACGAGTGTTTTTTACACTATTTGAGGCGTTTTTCCTTAAGCTGATTTCCTGCGATTTTTTCTGTCCATGCGTTGGTTTCTCTCATTTATCGCATTCTCGGAGGCTTTAGCAAAATGATAGTTTGGAGTAGTTACTGTTTACTTCGGACGTTAATATTCTTCGATGACTCCAATTCAAAAGCCATCAACTATAACTGCTATTCTCTTTATTTGGTAGTTAATAAAAGATAAATTACAGTACTATGTTTTGCATAGTACCAAAGTAATACATAGATTTGTGCAGAAATTAATACTAACCATATGAATGCAGACAATGTAAAATCGCAAATGAGAAAGGGGATGCTCGAATATTGCATCTTACTTTTGCTACGCAAAGAGCAGGCTTATGCTTCGGATATCATCCAGAAACTAAAAGAAGCACAGCTTATTGTTGTAGAAGGAACGCTCTATCCGTTGCTGACAAGGTTGAAGAATTCGGACTTGCTTAGTTATGAATGGGTAGAATCAACGCAAGGACCGCCTCGTAAATATTACAGGCTAACAGAGAGTGGGGAGGTTTTTCTGTGTGAGTTGGAACTGGCATGGAAGGAACTGAACGATACGGTAAATCATTTAGCAACAAACTAATAACTATATAAAATGAAAAAGACACTTACAGTAAATCTTGGCGGAACTGTTTATAATATAGATGAGGACGCTTATGGCTTGTTAGATGAATACTTGTCTAACCTGCGCTTACACTTTGCGAAAGAAGAAGGTGGCGAAGAGATTGTAAACGATATAGAGACACGTATCTCCGAATTGTTTCAAGAAAAAATAACCAATACCAGCTATCAGGTAGTAACCATTGCAGTAGTTGAAGAAATAATAAAACGCATGGGTAAGCCCGAAGAGCTAACCGATGATGAGGAGGAAAAGCAAAGCGAATCAACCAAGCAGTATCAATACGATTCTTCGACCAAAAGGCAGTCGGAAACCCGTAAAGGACTTTATAGAAACCCCGACGATAAGATTCTTGGTGGTGTGTTTGGTGGCTTGGCTGCTTATTTGGGTTGGGATGCTACATTGCTTCGACTGGTTATGTTGTTTGCACTGTTGTTCGCAGTAGGATCTTTAATTCCTATCTACATTGTCTGTTGGATATTTATCCCTTTGGCGCGCACAGCTACCGAAAAGCTAAATATGCGTGGCGAGGCTGTTACCATGGAAAATATAGGGAAGACAGTAACCGATAGTTTTGAAAAAGCATCTAACGGGGTAAATGAATTTATCAAATCGGATAAGCCGCGTACGTTTTTTCAGAAGCTAGCCGATGTATTGGTTTCCATTGCCGGATTCTTGATAAAGATTCTTTTGGTTATCATAGCCATTGTTTGCAGTCCGTTGTTAATTGTTCTGGGCGTTGTGTTTGTAGCATTGATAATTGCCGGTATTGCTGTGATAATAGGAGGCGGTGCGGTACTCTATGAAGCTTTCCCAACAGTAGAATGGGGTTTCCTTTCGGCAGGACCGATGGCTACTATTGTAGCCAGCATTGCCGGTGTAATACTTGTGGGTATTCCGTTGGTTAGCCTTGTCTTTACAATTCTTCGTGGCACATTCAATTGGCAACCTATGGGAAGCGGATTGAAATGGACGCTTTTTATCATGTGGGTGGTAAGTAGTATAATCTTTATATGTACGTTGGCAGAACAAAATTGGCAGGTTCCTTTTTGGTGAAACCTGCCAAGCATATATTGATTTAGAAGGGTAAATTCTCATCAGAAATAGGAGGGGGCACATCATTCTGCGGTGGTGTGTTCCCTCTTTCGTTTACCAGTGAGGCTCTACTCATAACCCCCTCTGATGGTAATGGTATGATTAAGTCATCATCCGGATTCTGGAAGCGGGCATATTCTCCTTTAAATCGCAACAAGACATCGCCTACCGCACCGTTACGATGCTTGGCAATGATAATCTCTGCCATTCCCCTTAGGTCTTTTCCTTCGTGTTCGTATATTTTGTAATACTCCGGTCGGTGTATAAAACAAACCATATCGGCATCCTGTTCGATAGCTCCCGATTCGCGAAGATCGCTCAGTTGCGGACGCTTTCCTTCGGCTCCTTCGCGACTTTCAACACCACGATTTAACTGTGACAGCGCAATGATAGGAACATTTAATTCTTTGGCAAGTCCTTTCAGCGAACGCGAAATGGTACTTACCTCTTCTTGGCGGCTACCAAAAGACATACCGCTGGCGTTCATCAACTGCAAGTAGTCAATGATGATAACTTCCACACCGTGCTCGCGTACCAATCTTCGGGCTTTCGTGCGGAGTTCAAAAACCGATAGAGAAGGAGTGTCATCCACATACAGAGGCGCGTCTACCAACTCTTTCAATTTATAATCCAGTTGATGCCATTCGTGTGCAGCGAGCTGTCCACTCTTTATCTTTTCGCCGGTTATTTCGCAAACATTCACAATCAAGCGGTTAACCAACTGTACGTTACTCATTTCGAGCGAGAACAAAGCCACCGGATGCCTGTAATTGACAGCAATATTCTTTGCCATAGAGAGAACGAAAGCAGTTTTACCCATGGCAGGACGAGCTGCAATAATGATAAGGTCGGACTTTTGCCAGCCGGATGTCATGCGGTCTAAAGCTGTGAATCCACTTTCCAAGCCACTCAACCCGTCGGTTCTTGCTGCTGCTTTTTGCAATAGCTTGTATGCTTCTTCGATAACAGGATTAATTTGCGTATAATCCTTCTTCATGTTCTGCTGCGAAATTTCAAAGAGATTGCCTTCGGCTTCTTGCATCAGGTCATCTACATCGAGAGTTTCGTCAAATGCTTTTGTTTGGATATTACTTGTAAACGTAATCAGTTCGCGCGCTAAGAATTTCTGTGCGATAATACGCGCGTGGTATTCTATGTGTGCCGAAGAAGCAACCTTACTGCTTAGTTGGGTGATGTAGAACGGACCTCCCACATTCTCCAAGTCGCCACGTTTGCGCAACTGCTCGGTTACAGTTAGTATGTCGATAGGCTCTTGCTTTATTGCCAGGTCGGTAATTGCAGAATAGATTAGCTGGTGAGCATGATCGTAGAATGTTTCCGGGCGAAGAATCTCGCTAACAAGCGAATAGGCATCCTTCTCAATCATTAATGCACCCAGAACTGCTTCCTCTAATTCTCGTGCTTGCGGTTGAATACGGCCATAGTCTCCAACAATAGGAATTTTGGTTTTGGTACTTCTGTTATTTGTGTATTTTCTGTTCTCTGCCATTATTATTTTTATTTGGGAAGGCAAATATACCATTATCTAATTAGAAAAAAAGATGGAGTTATAAACAACCTGTTAATAACCCAAGCGAAAAGTGTATATTTGCAAAAACTCATTACACTACTATGATACTTTTCCCAAATGCTAAAATAAATCTGGGGCTCAATATTGTTGAGAAACGCCCCGATGGATATCATAATCTCGAAACGGTTTTTTACCCCATTCCACTAAAAGACGCACTGGAAGTTGTAAAAGCAGAACCTGCTACCGGGCAAACAACTTTATCTGTTTCGGGTATTCAGATAGATGCTAATCCTGCCGATAATCTTGTCATGAAGGCATACGACTTGCTCAAAAAAGCATATTCGCTTCCACCGGTTGATATCTTTCTTTATAAACACATTCCCTTTGGGGCAGGCATTGGCGGTGGTTCTGCCGATGCTTCGTTTATGCTCAAATTGCTCAACGATAAGTTCGGGTTGAACCTCTCTACGTTTGAGCTGGAGAGATATGCTGTTCAATTGGGTGCCGATTGCCCTTTCTTTATTCAAAACAAACCAATGTATGCCGAAGGAATAGGCGATTTGTTCTCTCCGGTTGATTTATCGTTAAAGGGTTATCGCTTTGTACTAATAAAACCGGATATACATGTTTCTACACGTGATGCCTTTAGTACAATCAAACCGATTCGACCTCACCACCAGTTGAAAGAAGTTATCAAGAAGCCTATTGAACAATGGAAGGAGTATATAACGAATGATTTTGAGAAGAGTGTTTTCCCATTATTTCCTGCCATTGCCGAAGTTAAACAAGAATTGTACAATAAGGGTGCGTTGTATGCTTCCATGAGTGGGTCGGGTTCTTCTGTATTTGGAATATTCCCGATTGGCTCTCCCGAAGTTTTGTTGGATAATAACGGAATGTTTTCTTTTCAGTGCATGTTGGAGGTGTAAGTAAAAAGAGCGGTACCTCGATTCTCATCGCAGTACCGCTCACAACACAAACACAAAATAAAACACGACAAAACTACTATGCACCATCCTGTTTCTATACCGGGGAGGTATAAAGGACAATCAGAAATATTCGCATATTCACTGCTTGTTATCAGGATGATTCTATAGTAAAAACAAACAATATCTTTCTTTGTTTCTCTTTATTCGGTTAAATTAGTATAATCAACGTGTTATTGAATACCTAATTCACGAAGCTTCAATTGCCATGCCCATGCAGAGCGCAGCGTGTCTTCAATACTTGTTTCTGCCTTCCATCCCAATTCGTTGTTCGCATGTTCCGGGTTCGCCCATACTTGTTCGATGTCTCCGGCACGGCGACCTACGATTTGATAGTTCAGCTTAACACCGGTCGATTCTTCGAATGCATGAATAAGCTCAAGCACTGAAAGACCACGGCCGGTACCAATATTGAATATTTCTACTTTTTCTTTTTGCTTCTTCTCCACAATACGATCGATAGCGATAACATGTGCTTTCGCTAAATCCACAACATTGATGTAGTCGCGGATACACGATCCGTCGGGAGTATTATAATCATCTCCATATACACTTAGCTTTTCGCGAATTCCAATAGCGGTTTGCGTAAGGTAAGGTATAAGATTCAATGGAACACCATTGGGCAATTCTCCTAATAAAGCAGTGGGATGTGCGCCAATCGGATTAAAGTAACGAAGTAGGATAGAAGTGATAGGTGCACCCGAAGTCACCGTATCTTGAATAATCTCTTCGTTAATTTGTTTTGTGTTTCCATACGGAGACTCTGCTTTCTTCATGGGTGCTTCTTCTGTAACCGGAAGCACATCGGGCTGTCCATAAACAGTACACGAAGAAGAAAAAACAATACCATCCACATGATGCTTTGGCATTAACTCCAGCAAATTAATCAGTGAAAGCAGATTGTTCTTGTAATATAACAACGGCTTTTCAACAGATTCTCCTACTGCCTTGCTCGCAGCGAAGTGAATAATAGCTTTAATTCCGGAGTATTTAGTAAACAGATTCTCCAATCCTTGAAAATCCAAACAATCTAATTGCTCAAAAGCCGGACGAATACCCGATATCTTTTCTATATTATCGACTACCTTAGCCGTAGAGTTTGACAAATTGTCAATGATAACAACCTCATACCCCGAGTTTTGTAGCTCAACAACTGTATGAGATCCTATATATCCGGTTCCACCTGTTACTAATATTCTACCTTTCATTATTGTAGGATGATTTTTTTTGTTGATTGCAAAAATACAGAATAATTATTAATCCGTATTAGCAAACGTCTATAAATAACACTTGTTAAATAGAAACTACGCCTGAAAAACCCATAAATGCCATAGCCAACAAGCCGGCTGTTATAAGAGCAATCGGTGTTCCTTCCATTCCTTTAGGAACCTTTATCAGACTCATTTGTTCGCGAAGTCCGGCAAAAATAACCAATGCTAAAGCAAATCCAAGTGCAGTAGAGAATGCGTAAACAATTCCGGTTAAAAGATCAAAGTCTTTTTGAATAACAAGAATTGCTACTCCAAGAATACAGCAGTTGGTCGTTATCAGAGGGAGAAACACCCCTAAGGCCTGATAGAGAGCAGGAGAAACCTTTTTAAGTATAATTTCTACCATCTGCACCAATCCGGCAATTACCAAGATAAAGGTAATGGTTTGTAAGTATCCCAAATCAAAAGCATCCAGCACATACTTCTGAATAAGGAAAGTAACCAATGTAGCAATGGTCAATACGAAAGCAACAGCGGCTCCCATACCCGTAGCTGTTTCTACTTTCTTGGAGACTCCCAAGAAAGGGCAAATACCAAGGAATTGTGACAATACAATATTGTTCACAAAAACAGCAGATATAAATATAATGATATATTCCATAATATTTCTTTTGAGTTAAATTAAGAAGCCTTCTTTAGCTTGTTTATCAAAGCAATTAAATATCCCAAGGCAATAAAAGCGCCGGGAGCCAAAACAAACAGTAACATTCCATATTGTTCCGGGAAAATAGCCATATCAAAGACTTTACCTGTTCCAAGTAATTCGCGTGTAGCTCCTAAAAGCGTTAAAGCAAGCGTAAACCCTAATCCCATTCCTAAACCATCGAGCATAGAAGAGAAAGGAGAATTTTTCGCGGCAAATGCTTCTGCGCGTCCTAATACAATACAGTTTACCACAATCAACGGAATAAACAACCCGAGTGTAGCATATAAACCAGGTACGTATGCTTGCATAATCATTTGCAGCAATGTTACGAAAGAGGCTATTACTACAATATAAGAAGGTATACGAACCATATCAGGAATAAGATTCTTAATCAATGATATAACCAAGTTAGAACATACCAACACAAACATGGTGGCAAGTCCCATTCCCATACCATTAATAGCCGAAGAAGTTGTTCCCAATGTAGGACACATTCCTAACAGAAGTACAAATACGGGGTTCTCTTTGATAATCCCGTTCGTTAAAACTTTCAAGTTATTCATAGCTTATACTCCTTTCTTTTAGTTTATTTTAGTAGAATCTGCTTTGGCTGTAGCCGCAGTGTTTGCATCTGCTTGTGGTGTCGCCGAGGTTAATCCATCATTTTCTCCTTTGTAAGCAGCGTATGCGTTGTTTACCGCATTCAAGAATGCGCGCGAAGTAATTGTTGATGCGGTTATGGCATCAATCTGTCCACCGTCTTTGGATACGATAAGTGCGCCTTCGCCCGGGTTCATACCAATAATACTTCCTTTGCCATCTTTCTTAAACCAAGTATTAGCTTTAGAACCCAACCCCGGAGTTTCGGAGTGGGCTAGCAATGAGTAATCATGGATTTTTCCGTTTTCATCGAAACCAATCAATATTTTGATAGCTCCCGAAAACCCATTTGAAGATGCTTCTACGGCTGTACCAACAACTTTATCGCCATCTTTGGCTGGATAAACGATGAACTCAGCCTCTTTGCCATCTACATTTAATGTGATTGTTTGAGCTTCTTCCACCGGATTGTTGGTAAATGCCGGTACGACTTCCTTCAACGCATTGTTGAGGGTGTTTAAGTTAGCCTGAGCAATGGGCTCTTTGGTTAATTCG
Source organism: Bacteroides sp. 214 (assembly GCF_010501015.1). Classification (GTDB taxonomy): domain Bacteria; phylum Bacteroidota; class Bacteroidia; order Bacteroidales; family Bacteroidaceae; genus Bacteroides. The sequence continues at coordinate 173,904 of NZ_QVML01000007.1, forward strand.
TTTACATATGCCAGTAACCCTACTGCTACAACTGTAACACTTGTAAGTACCAGCAACATATTTAATAAGGATGATTCAAGCTTTTTCATTTCTTCTTTTTCGCTACCTCCCCAAAGCGTTTTGGTTTGAAATAGATATTAATCAACGGTGTGAATGCATTCATTATTAATATAGCGAATGACATACCTTCCGGATAAGCACCAAACAGACGGATAACTACCGTGAGGATACCAATACAAACTCCATAAAGAAGCATACCCGATTTACTCATCGGTGATGTAACATAGTCGGTTGCCATAAAAACAGCACCGAGCATAAGTCCACCAGTCAACAAGTGTGTTAATGGAGAAGCATACACTTCTGGGTTGATACCATGCATGATACCGGTAAAAACAGATACTGTTACTAAGATAGAAACAGGAATGTGCCAAGTAATAATTCTACGAATCAACATGTAGATTAATCCGATTAAGAGTGCAACAGCACTGACTTCGCCCAAGCTACCGGGGTTTTGTCCGATGAATAGCTGTAATGAACTGGGTAAATCGCTTAACGACATACCGGGTGCACCGTTTATTACCCCTTTCATAATAGCAAGTGGGGTGGCAGTGGTTGCAACATCTACATAACTGGCAAGTTGTCCAACTTCTGGCCATGTGGTCATTTGTACGGGGAAGGAGAGCAACAAGAAAACACGTCCAGCCAACGCGGGGTTGAACGGGTTGTTTCCTAAACCACCAAAAGACATCTTACCTACGCCAATGGCGAACAATGCTCCAATTAAAATTATCCATATAGGAAGATTAGAAGGAAGATTAAATGCCAATAGTACGCCTGTGATAGCAGCCGACCCGTCGCAAATAGTGCATTCATCTTTCTTCATGATAAACTTATTGATTGCCCACTCGAACACCAAGCAAGCCAAAACCGAAGTAACCGTAACTACCAACGCTCCTAATCCGTAGAAATAAAGCGAAACTAATAGCGCAGGTATCAAAGCAATCAATACACCATACATGTTCTTTTGTATGCTGTCGCCACTATGAACGTGCGGTGAAAATGATACTGTTAATTTGTTTCTCATATTGTGATTTATTTTTTTACTTGACGTGAACGAATCATGGCACCTACCTTGGCTTTACCTAAACGGCAATAATCAAGCAGGGGTAATTGTGCCGGACAAGTGAATTGGCATGAGCCACACTCTATACAGTCCATGATATTTTCTCTCTCCATCCGCTCAAAATCGCCTTTATTGGCAAGTGTTGAAAGCAAATAAGGTTCTAATCCCATTGGGCAAGCACCTACACACTTGGCACAACGAATACAGCTTTTTGCAGCACCACGTTTTGCCTCTTTGTCATTCATTATCAGGATGCCCGAACTTCCTTTTGCCATTGGCACTTCGGCATTAACGAGTGCTTTACCCATCATAGGCCCACCGCCGATAATCTTGCCGGTGTCTTCGGGTAGTCCGCCACAAGCATCAATAAGTTGCTGCATGGGTGTGCCGATGCGAGCAAGGAAGTTGGATGGTTTTTTTACAGACTTACCAGTTACGGTAATGATACGTTCGAAGAGTGGTTTGTTCTTTTGTACAGCTTCGTAGATGGCATATGCTGTTCCAACATTCTGCACAATAGCTCCGGTAGCAATAGGTAATGCACCGCTAGGCACCTGGCGCGAAATAACTGCGTCAATCAATTGCTTTTCGCCTCCTTGTGGGTATTGCACTTTGAGTGGAACAATGCTGATACCAGTATAATCTGCAGCTACTTTGGTCATCAATTTAATGGCATCGGGCTTGTTGTTCTCGATTCCAATGTATGCTTTATTCACCTTAACTGCTTTCATGATAAGGTTAACACCTACCATTATTTCTTCTGCATGCTCTAACATCAGTTGGTGGTCAGCAGTCAGATAAGGTTCACACTCTACTGCATTGATGATAACACATTCTGCTTTAGAACCTGGAGGAGGCATTAGTTTTACTTGTGTAGGAAAACAAGCGCCTCCTAATCCTACGATTCCGGCAGCGGTTATTTTCTTTATAATTTCTTCTGGGGTAAGTATACACTCTTTAACAAGGTCCTTACTGCGGTCGATAGACTCTTCCCATTCATCACCTTCTACATCAATAAAAATAGCTGGTTTGGGATAGCCACTTGCATCAATGATGCTATCTACTTTGGCTACTTTGCCACTGACGGATGAATGAATAGCGGCCGAAACAAAACCATTTGCTTCGGCTATGACTGTGCCCACTTTTACAACATCACCTTTACTTACTATAGCCTTTGCGGGAGCACCAATGTGCTGCCCCAAAAGGATAACTGCCTTGCTGGGAACATCAGCAGTTATAATCGGTTGATGCGCTGAAAGTTTATTTTCGTGTGGATGAACACCGCCAATTGAAAATGTTTTCAACATAAGTTTTATGTATTTTCTGTTTATGCGTAACTAATCTTTAGACTCGGATATGGGAGTAGGAGTAGGCTCTGCTTCTTCTACTTTGGGTTTGCGAGGAGGAAAGTTCTCTTCGAGAATAGTTCCCTGAGGACAAACCTCTACACATTTGCGGCACAACTTACATTTATTAAAGTCAATGTATGCTAAGTTATTTTCTAATGTTATAGCATCGAATGCACAGGCTTTTACACACTTGCCACAACCAATACAACCCACTTCGCACGCTTTGCGTGTCAGAGCACCTTTGTCTTTGTTCACACAAGAGACATATACACGACGTGATTTTTTTCCTTGTGCACGAAGTTCGATAATAGCTTTAGGACACGCTTTTACACAAGCACCACAAGCTGTACACTTTTCTTCTACTACTTCAGGAAGTCCCGTCTCTGGGTTCATGTGAATAGCATCGAACTGACAAGCTGCAACACAGTCGCCACAACCCAGGCAGCCGTAACTACAAGCTGTTTCGCCACCATATGTCGCAGCGGCAATAGCGCAGCTTTTAGCTCCGTCATACAAATTAAGGTGTGCGCGTTTTGCACACGAACCACTACATTTTACTACGGCAAGCATCGGTTCGGAAACAGTTGCTTCGCGACCTAAAAGAGTAGCGATGTTAGCCATTAACTCACTTCCGCCAACAGGGCAGTTCTTACCTTCCAGTGTGTCTGAGTTTACGCATGCTGCTGCAAAACCACCACAACCGGGGAAACCACAGCCACCACAGTTGGCTTGAGGAAGAATTTCGGCTACTTGCGCAATTCTCGGATCTTCATACACAGTAAATTTCTTAGAAGCTACATATAGTATAGCAGCGATAATAAACGCTATAGCTCCCAAAGAAAGCACTGCAATCAGAATAAAATTCATAAATTAGCGATTTATAAAGGTTTAATTTTAAACAAAAAACTCTTCTTAAACTTATTCTTATTCAAACTCAGTATAACATAATATATAATGAGTAAGAGTAAGGATATACCAGCCGAAAACAATTCGTTTTGAGCAGTAAGTGACATAACAGTAAAAAGTGAGATTACAAGCACTAAGAAAGGAATTACAAAGGCGTATAATACAGCCTTCATCCCCATGGAGGTTTCGCCGATGACTTCTACTACATCTCCAATCTGATAAACATGTGTCGTGGTGTATATATCTACAATTTTCTCTTTTGTGTCTGCCGATGTGCAATGCCCCTTAATGCTACAGGAAGCACAAGCCGCTGTCTGAACAATCTTTACGCGAATATGATTGCCTTCGGTGCTTTCCACAATACCCTGATGTGATATGACGTTGTTCATTTTGCAAAGTGTACATTACAAATTGCGGCAAATTTACTCATTATTTGTTAATATAGAAGAGTTACCTTGCTTTTTTATACTTATTAATGGTTATTTTAATGAATATCGGCAATGATACTATCAATAAGCAAAAATATGGCTGTTAATCTTATCTTATAATTGCGAGCAATTACCATTTGTAATTAAGTCCAAAACTAAGTAATTCCTGCCATTGAAAATGACTCTTTCCGTTTTTATTTACACTATCGTCAAAGCGCCCGTGGAAAAATAGTTTCGTTGATAAATATTTGTTCAATACGAAGTTGAACGTGTTTTCCCATTCGGCTTCTATTTTATCGTAGCTGGTAAAATAATAGAGGCGTGATGTTAGCGTAACAGAAGGAATTATTGTCCACGAAAGTCTTGATTCCATTTTAGAACCGAAGTCGTGCAGGAATTTCTCTCCTTTTTTTAGTCCGAATTTAGTCTCGTCAACCTTTTTATTAGCTACAATCTTCAAATTATAAGTAGCAGGAGCTATAAATACGGAAAGTTCCATGTTTTTCTTCTTCTTCAGTTTGTAGTCCATACCGATACTGGATACCCAAGTAGCAGGAGAAAGGAAAGAAGATATTCTTTTGTGGCTGTTGGTTTTATAATTATTGAAGAACTGTGTGTTAAATTCCGAAGCGATGGTATAGTACCATTTCTTCGAAGCCTGTACACCAATCTTAGAATACAGTCGCAGCAGGTCGGTGTTTATGTTGTATTCGCGAATAGTATCCGAAGGCACAGTGTTAAAACCGGCTTTTATCTCCAGAAAATTCTCCCATTGTACCTTTTCTTTGTCATTGTAATTGGCTGCCAGTTTAATGGTAGTTCGTAGTGTATTGCTGCTTTCGCCTCCTTTATACCAATTTTTCGAGATATAATTTTGTGAAATCTGCAAAGAGGCATCACCGCTTTTTGTCCAAAAGTTAGGCTTTTGAATAATCATTCCAGCCGTACCTACATCTTCAATAGCTTTGTCGCTTTGAAACAATTCGAGTACCCTTGCTTTGGGGGCAATTTTTACTTCTACATCCCGGCGAAAAGGCTTACGGCTATTAATATAATCTTCTGTATAAACAACAAGCTCCATGTTGGTGGCATAGATGTTTCGTAATATTTTGTCTGCCTGTTTATTTCCCTCTTTTAGTGTTGAGAATTTACTTTTATCATAGGTAAGCCACTCAAGATCGCTAACATAAAAAGAATCGGGTACCAATGATCTTTGGGGAACTTCTGTTATTTCTTTTATAGCCGAAGAGTAGAAAGTAACCGGCATAAATAATTTGTAGTATTTAATATTGTAAGGAACATGAGTATAGTCTGTGTTAAGCAACACAGAGTCGATATTACCAAATATCTCTTTATATAATAAGGTGGTACTATCTTTTACCGCAATGCGTTCAATGCTTATAGCTGCATCTTTGTGTGTAGCATCAGACTGTGCGTTTGCTGATATACCAATAAAAGCAATCACAAATATGAATAAGGCGTGTTTACGTTTCATTCTTTTCTATAATTTAAACACAAAAGTATAGCAATATATAGAAATTAGCTAATCAATTTTGCTTTTTTAGAGTTTTAGCTGCTTGCTTTGATGGTTATTCTCCTATATGCAGAATAATTGTTGTAGCTCCAATGGTTATGATTGCTCCTTCGTCTATTCGCAGGCGATCTCTATCGCCTAGAATTTCGTTGTTATGAAAGGTTCCCGTCAAGCTGGGAGCGTCACGAAGGGTATAGATGAGTTTGCCTTGTTTGTTTCGCTTTACGTTAATGATGCAATGTCGGCGATCCATGCTCATATCGCCAGATTCAATGGGGGTATTGATAATCGTACCTACACAACGGCGACCAATCACGTTATCGCCTTCTTGCAATGGTAATACTTGCTTAAAACCGAATACGTTTTCTACTACGGTAATAGAGCCAAACTCCCCGGTAGAGCTTTCTTCAAGATGCTTCTCTTCGCGGCGGATATCTTTCATCTTGGCTTTTCCCATGCGAATGCTGAATTGTTTTCCGCAGTTTTCACACACAAACACCAATGATTGTCCTTCGACGTATTTCGTTTCATCGAAGTAGAGGTAGTTATCGCATTTGGGGCAGAGAATTCGTTTCATTATGAAGGTTGTTTTACGCTGAGAAGCCAACAGTTTTTGTATGACTCTTGTTCACGCAGCAAATTGAGTTGTGTCTCAGCCTCTTTGCGGTTGGTATAAGAAAGTATACTGATACGCACTTTGCCATCACCCACTACTATTTGAGCATTATCATACCCTTTTTCTTTTAGTTTATCAACCATCTCATTGCCATCTTTTTCACGTAACACACTACCTACTATGAGATGATAAGTGCGTTGTGGCTTAGTTATGGCAGGGGTAGGCTCTGTTATATTAGGTATTGTTTCGGGCGGGGTGACTATCGTTTCTGCCTTTTCTTCTGTTTCTTTAGTTATAGAAGGCTCTTCGTTAACTACTTCGGGGGTTGTTACACTAGCTATCGGATGGATAAATAATGATTGCCTTTCCATATGCGTAAATAGCTCTGAAGCAGCAAAGGCAGCATAGTTCCCACTTTCTACATAGGTGTTTTCTACTGGAGTAGACATCACGAAGAAAAGGGCAATAGCAGCCGCTATGGCAGCTACATTCTTTATGGCGTTTACAGGTAACTCGTAGCGTCTCTTCTCTGGAATGGTAGTTGTTTTCTTTTCAATAACAACTCGTTTAAGAGGCACTTTCGCTTCTATTGTTACCTCTTGTATTTCGAATGTATCTAACCCGTAGAGGGTAGGCGAAGTGATGCGGTTGTCGTAGGGTACAAATGTGTAAATGCTATTAATAGAAAGCCTAAGCTCGCCAACATTTGTAAGTTCTACTTTTCCTGTTTTGTGTAAAGTGTCTACAAGGTGCTTTACTTCTCTTTCTATGATACGCGAAGCATCGGCAAAGGTCGTGTCGTATGCTTTCATGTAAGATTGAACCAACGTTCCATCGTTTATCGTCAGTTGCGGATTAAAACCCAATGTACGGCAAGGAGGCGAGAACCTTTGCTCCTTTTTATTCCAAGAGGCGGGTGTGTAGTGTGCTACAAAACCACCAAAATCAGGAACTATTACACAGTCGTTCTCAAGTAGTAGTATTTCTATATGTCTTGCCAATTCTGTCATTGCTTACAAAAGTATAGCTTTCTGTCGAGGTATCAACATAAAACAGATACTTAATTTATAAACAATTTATGAACACCATAAAATAAAATGCAACAGAAGCCGTTAGTTAGATTAGGTGAATTTGTATAACTTTGCCAACCGTTAGTTTAATTCAATAAAAAACGACATGAAGAAACAATTACTATTGCTTCCCTTTTTAGCTTTACTGCTCTCATGCAAAACAGCAAAAGACGTTAGTTATTTGCAAGATATCGATACCAACACCGAAGCATTGGCTAAGGTTGCTGCTGCCTATAGCATACGCATAACCAGCGATGATATGCTTTCTATTATGGTATCGGCTACCAACCCCGAATCTGTAGCCATGTTCAATATGCCGGTGGCAAGTGTAGAATCTCCCGGAAACACAAGTATGCAGTCTACTCCCATCATGCAAACCTACCTGGTAGATGCAGAAGGGTATATTATTTTCCCCGTGTTGGGCAAGATAAAAGCTGCCGGATTAACCAAAGACGAACTTTCAGCTTCTATCGCAAAGCAGATAACTACTTATGTGAAGAATCCTATCGTTACTATCCGACTGATGAATTTTAAGATTGGCGTACTGGGCGAGGTAAACAGTCCGGGTTATAAAAGCATATCTCACGAGCGTGTTTCTGTTCTTGACGCCATCGTGATGGCGGGTGACCTCAATATCTATGGTCAGCGAAAAAATGTGTTGCTCATACGTGAAGGCGCCAATGGGATAGAAACGCACCGCTTTGATCTTACTTCGGCAAACATCTTTGCTTCTCCTTACTTCTATTTGCAACAAAACGATGTGCTTTACGTAGAGCCCAATAATGCTAGGAAGAGTAATTCAAAGTATAGCCAAAACGCACAAGTAAATATTTCATTTATCGCTACCATCGTAAGCGCTATATCGGTTATTGTGGCATTAATTATTAAATAAGAAATAGCATGAAAGACGAAAATATACACATCGGCAAACTATTTGGTGAAATAATTAAGTATTGGAAGGTTTACATACCGGTTGGCATTATCTGCCTTATCGTTGCTATAGTATTTATCTTGGTTACACCCAAAGAATGGGGCATCACGGCACGAATGCAGTTGCGTAGCGAAACCGAAGGTATGATGTCCGAACTGAAGATGCTTAAAGGCAGCGGGCTGGCATCTATGCTTGGTGGCGGTGGTGGTGGCGGTGTTACCACCGAAGATGAAATAGGCATCATGCTTGCTCGTCGCAACCTCTCGCAGGTTATAGCCGAAACCGATATGCAACTACAAACCAAACGTCGGGTAGGTTGGAAGAAGCAATCGCTCTATAAAAAAGAGGTACCTGTAGATTACATCTTCCCTACATCATTTCTAGACACACTGGTTTACCCCATCAACATAAAACTTAGTGTCGATGCAAATAAAAAAGCCACTGCTACCCTGAAATCGAAATACTTCAAAACTATAAAGATAAAGAACCAACCCCTGCCGGTAGTGCTAAATACTTCGGTGGGAACCATCACTATACAAGAAAAAGAGGGAGTAAGTGGTGCTTACAAATTGCAAACCAAGCTGGTACCCCTGCAGAAAGTGTACGAAGAGTTGGAGAAAACGCTTATTATCAAACCCCTGGAAACCATTTCAGACTTGATGGTAGTCTATATTCAGTGGGAAAACCGTGAGCAGGGTAAAGACCTGATTAACGCTGTTATGAGAGTCTATAATGACTACTCGCGTGCAGTGAAGACGCAAGAGGCGGAGATAAATGCTGACTTTGTACGCGAAAAGCTCAATGGTATAAGCACAGAACTTACCATTCTCGAAGAGCAAATAGAACAATACAAAAAGGTTAATGAGATACCCGACCTTGCCATCTACGGCGAAGCTATTATGATGGGCTACGAAGAAGTTGACAAGAGCCTCTTAGAAACTCAAACCAACCTGCGCATGATGGATTATGTATTGGAATATGTCAAGCACCCCGATAACCAATACTCTGCTGTGCCTCTTATAGAGGGCACGGGCGAGAAAGCGATAGAGATATACAACACGCTTGTGTTGGAGCGTATGCGTTTGTTGCAAACAGCCGAACCTTCAAACCCGGCAGTGTTGTTAGTAAACGAGCAACTTGCCGAACAGCGCAAAATGCTTACCGAAGCCATTACCACTGCTCGCCAGGGAGTAGTTATCGCACTAAGCGAACTTAATAAAAAGAACACGCAATACAATAACATTATCTATAAGCTACCCACGCAAGAACGCGAATACATTGAATTAAAGCGCCAACAAAAGCTAAAAGAAACCATGTTCATGTATCTATTGCAGAAGTTGCAAGAGAAAGAACTTGCCAACGCCCCCGACGAACTGGCTGCGCGCATTATAGACCCCGCTTACAGCTCGGCAAAGCACGAGTTCCCTAAAGGGCTGTTTGTATTAATCATTGCTTTTGTTATCGCTTGTGCTATTTCATTGAGTATCATTGCAGTAAAAATGGCAGGCACTGTTACTAAGTGTGAGTAACCGCTATGTGGACGTTCTCTAAAAATAACCTCTTTTTTGTATTTTTGCTGTTCGGATATGTGTTCGGCGTGATGCTTTATGAGTATCTGGATTTTAATTATACAGATGAATTGATGGTTCTTTTTCTAGGGATATTTGTAGCGCTGGTTGTATATGAACGAAGGGATTTGAAAGAATTAAAACCTATATTTATGGTTTGTGGCATATTCCTGTTTTATGTAATCTATTCATTCGCAATAGGGTCTAATGTAGTTGCGGCTATCTTTTTGGATGCTGTTATACAAATAAAACCCTTTCTAGGGTTCTTTGCTATATTATTGTTGAAACCAGCATTAACCAAAGAACATAAATATGTGCTTACCATTGTGTCGTTGATAGGTGCCTGCTTCTTATTAGTTATAGGCATTACCGATCCTTGGCATAGTTTTTTTATGCATCCCTCTCGTTTTGCTACGGCAGCTACAGTTACAGCATTTCTTTATTTTTATTGTAGTTCGTACTCGTGGGGTGATGTGATTGTATTTATCCTTATATTAGCAGTCGGTTTTTTCTCTACACGCTCTAAATTCTATGGCTTCTGGGCTATAGCAGCTTCGATTACTATTTATTACAAATATGCCGGGCAGTTAAAAATAAATTTAAGAACCATTATCATTGGGGCAATAACTATAGTAGTAGCACTATTCTTTTCGTGGGAAAAGATAGTACTTTATTATATTGATGGTGCTATGAATTCCAAAGAGATGTGGTCGCGACCTGCTATGATGTTAACAGGTTGTAATATTCTCTGTGATTATATACCTTTTGGTAGTGGGCTTGGTAGTTTCGGCACCTTTGCTTCAGCAGAGTATTATTCGCCTACTTATGAAGAATATGGTATCAATACACTTTGGGGATTGTCTAAAGAAAAGCCTGATTTTATAGTCGATGCTTTTTATCCTGAGCTAGCACAATTTGGATTGGTGGGGGTGGTCTTGTATTTCTACTTTTGGCACTATGCATTTAGACGTGCAAGTAAACTAAAAACCTCTTTCACAAACAAACAGCATCTGATTGTACTACTTGTTTTTTCGTTTTTTTTAATTGAAGGAATTGCCGATGCTACATTTACACACAATCGAGGACTGTTTGTTTTAATCCTTATGGGAATATCCATAGTTGAATTAGAACAAAAAAATACAGCAAATTCTACAAATGAGTCTGAAAAGTGAGTCATACACTAAAGGGGCTGTTTATTCCTCTACGTTGGGAGCTGTTGCTAAGCTGGTAGCCTTTGCTCAAAACCTTTCTATCGCTTATTTTATAGGTGCTAATGTACATACCGATATCTATTTTTACCTATTTCAATTTTCCTTATTGCTCTCAAATATGGGGCAAACAATAACGACTTCTGTTCTGATTCCTCGTTTTACACAAATGAGAATTCAACAGAATGAAAAAAAAAGTATGGCTTATATAAACTCCTTCATTGTGTGCGTTGCTGCTATTGGTGTTGTTATTATTATTATAGCGTGGCTTTTTGGACCTTTTTTACTTAAGGCTATATCTGGCTTCAGTGCTGAAAGTATTAAGGAGAATGTACTTCAGGTTTATTTGTTTGCACCGGTTATAGTTCTTTATTTATTAAATATGTTATATGCCGAAGTTCTTGTGTCTTACAAATATTTCACTCTTCCTACGGTTCTGAATTTGATTAACAATTGTTTTATTATTCTTTTCATAATTATTTTTAATCAATCCTTAGATATCCTTTCTGCTGTTGTAGGACTTGGAGCTGCTGCCTTAATCAATTTTGTAGGAGTCGTCGTATTGTTGAGGAAGAACTTACATTGGAACTTCCTGTTGATAAAGTTTTCCTTATTAAAGGACTCTTATAGAGACATTTTTACGATTTTCGGCAATCAGGTTGTTGTTGTTGTTGTTTCAATATTTCCATTTTATATATTGTCTTGGCTGCATCCGAGTGTGGTGACAATTGCAAATTATGCCATAAAATTAGCGCAAACTCCGGTTAATATATTGATACATATATTTGCTGTGTTACAAATAAAGTTGAATGAGCTGGCTGTATCTGAAGCATATGAACAGATGAAAAAAATTTATCTGCGCGTTACAAGTGGGGCGGTGTTATTATCTATACTGCTTGTTGTAGTACTGTATATATTAAGGTCATTCCTGATTGATTTTTTGTATGGTATCGGTGGTATGGAAGGCGAGGCTCTTTCATCTCTGAAAGAAGTCTTTGGAATATTAATTTTTAGCATCCCACTTACAATAATTGGTGTTCCTTCTACAAAATTGTTTATTGCAACTCAAGAGGTGAAGTTTTATACAATTCTTATGTTTGTGGTGAGTATAATGGGTGTAGGAATTTATTCTTATTTAATACCTCGTATAGGAGTCAATGGTTATGCATACGCATTTGTAGCCTATGAGGGCTTATTAGCAATACTGTTTTCTTTTTTTGGATACGGGATTCTAAGAAGAAGAAGTAAAAAACTACATACTCAATAAAAATAGAACTATCATGAAGATACTAATCATTAACTCTATCCTTTATTCGGTGGAAAACAATACAGTACACGAGGTTAATTCCATAAAGGATACTATGATTGTTAGTTTAGCGAATGAATTTGTTGCTAAAGAACATCAAATAACGCTTGTTGCTGCTGAAGAGTATAAACCCATTTCAGAAGAAGGCTGTTCTTTTAATATTATTTACCTGCCTTCTAATCTAAAACGGATATTCAATCCATCGCTATTACCTTTACATCTCAATTTATTTTCTTATCTGCGTAAACACAAAGAGGAGTATGATTTGGTTATTACAAGCGAAGTGTTTTCTTTTAATTCTTTGTTTGCATCTATTGTTATGCCTCAAAAAACAATCATATGGCAGGAACTGGGTAAGTATAACAAAATGATGAAAGAAATACCAGCACGCATTTGGTACAATGTGATAGCTCGCTGTTTTATGAATAAGCCACTTATTGTTGCTCGTTCTCCAGTCGCAAAACGCTTTATTCAATCGTTCAATTTACGAGTATATGAAGATATAATTAGCCATGGCTCTAATTTAACTCTTCCCAAGAGTGGTGTGTCAAAGAAGAAGCAGTTTATTGTTGTAGCACGCTTAGTGCCGGGTAAGAATATTATTTCAATGATTTCGGTATACAAAAAATACATAACGACTTTTTCAAAGAAGGACTATAAACTTTATATAGCAGGAGATGGTCCTATGCGTAATGAAATAGAGGAATATGTTTTTGCAAATGGATTGGATGGACAGGTAGTATTACTTGGTAATGTTATTCACGATAAGCTAACTGATTACTTTGCATCTTCTTTATGTATGTTTTGTAACTCATCGAAAGACTTGAATATGATTGCTATTGAAGAATCCATATCGCTAGGGACACCGATAATAACGAATACAGTACCTTATAGTGCTGAGTGGATAAAAAATAACACACTGGGTATTGCAAAAGATAATTGGGACGAACATGATATACACGAAATTGTTGAGAACAGTAAGTTGTATATAAATAACTGCATGGAATATTCACCCAAGCTATCGCGCGCATATATTGTTGATAGGTTCATTAATATCCTTAAATCACCTTCCCCAGCACACTAAGAACAGATTTATATCGTTATATTTGCAACCATAGTTACTAATAACAAGAAACACACAATATAGTGAGAGTTACATTGACGAAATTCCTTTCCGGTAAAACAGACAAAACATTATTGCAATTAGTTCGCTATACATTCGTTGGTGGATTTGCTTTTATTATTGATTTTTCTTTATTGTGGTTTTTCACAGAAATTTGCCATCTCCATTATCTTATATCAGCAACACTATCATTCCTTGCAGGTTTAATAACCAATTTTATTCTTAGCACAAAATGGGTTTTCAATAACTCGAAGGTTGCTAATAAGAAATTGGAGTTTTTGCTATTTGGACTGATAGGAGCTGTGGGACTGGGATTGAATGACTTATTCATGTGGCTACTAACTGAATATGGAAATGCACATTATTTAGTGTCTAAAATAGGAGTAGTGTTTGTGGTGTATTTGTGGAACTTCTTTGCACGAAAGTATTTATTATACAAGAATTAGAAATGGAGAAATCAAAGAAAGTAATTATCATAGGAGCAGGACCTGCGGGCGTTGTTGCCGGATATGAGTTGTTGAAAGAGGACAAAAATCTAGAGGTTATCATTCTAGAACAATCACAAGCCATTGGCGGAATATCCCGAACCGTAAAACATAACGGAAACAGAATGGATATTGGCGGGCATCGTTTCTTCTCTAAAAATGATGCAGTGGTTAATTGGTGGAACGAACTAATGCCTATGCAAGGTAGCTTGTCTTATGATGATCTAAAATTGCATCGTAAGGTAAAATTAGAAAAAGGCGGTCCCGACCCCGAAACAACAGATAGAGTTATGCTGGTGCGCAATAGGGTTTCACGCATATTCTACCGCAAAGCCTTTTTTGACTATCCGGTAAAACTGAACTTCAATACCATTAAGAATATGGGATTGATTACTACTATTAGTGCCGGATGCAGTTATTTCTATTCCGTTGTGTTCAAGAAGAAAGAAGATTCTTTAGAGAACTTTTATATCAATAGATTCGGGCGAAAGCTTTACTCTATGTTTTTCGAATCTTATACAGAAAAGCTTTGGGGAAGACATCCCGAAAAGATATCTCCCGACTGGGGAGCGCAACGTGTAAAAGGTTTGTCTATCCGTGCGGTGTTGAAAGATATTTTCAGTAAAGCGTTCTGTAAAGAACAAGATAAAAAGAAAGTGGAAACTTCTTTGATAGAACAGTTCTCGTATCCTAAGTACGGCCCCGGACAACTGTGGGAAACAGCAGCCAACGAGTTCGAGAAAATGGGTGGAAAAGTGCAAAAAGGGCGTAGAGTCGTGGGCTTTGAAACAAGCAAAGGAAAACTAACTCACGTGAAATATGAATGTAACGGCGAAATAACAACAGAGGAAGCCGATATTGTCATTTCTTCTATGCCGCTAAAAGATTTAATAGCAGGTATGCCAGCTGTTCCCAAGGATATTCATCGTATAGCATCCGGACTTCCTTACCGGGACTTTATTACCATCGGGCTGTTGGTAAATAAGTTAGCGCTTAAAAACAAAACAAAGATGCCTACACTTGGCAATATTGTTCCCGATTGTTGGATTTACGTACAAGACAATAACGTTAAGTTAGGACGTGTTCAGATATTTAATAACTGGTCTCCTTACTTGGTAAAGAACCCGGACGAAACAGTTTGGATTGGTCTTGAATACTTTTGTGCTGAAGGAGATACGTTTTGGAATATGGATGAGAAAGAGCGTACTGCAATGGCAGTAAAAGAGTTGGCTTCTATAGGATTAATAGCCGAAACAGAAACAATCCTAGACTCTCATTGTGAGTTTGTTCAAAAAGCATATCCGGCATATTTCGATACGTATGGCGAAATAGATACACTTATCGATTACTTAAATACATTCGAGAATTTGTATTGTGTAGGACGCAACGGTCAGCATCGCTACAATAATATGGATCACTCTATGGAAACGGCTTTTGAGGCTGTGAAGAATATATTCACAAACAAAAAAGATAAATCAAACATTTGGAATGTAAACCAAGAAACAGAATACCATGAAGAAAAGTAGTTATGTTATTCCGGCTATAATAGCGGTCATCGTTCTTTTCTTTTCCGTAAACAGTTCGAGTATTTGGATTGACGAGATGATAACCTATCAGACTGTGCATGACAAAAGCTTTCTTCAGTTGTTGCAAGAAATTTGGAGTGCTAACGGTGCAGGTGGAGGAATGCCCCTTTACTTTATTTTTGAGTGGATGTGGACACAACTCTTTGGCTATAGCGAAATAGCTATGCGAAGCATAAACATTCTGTTTGCTATCATTTATTTTATTGTTTCGTGGCGTATAATACGTAAAACAGAGGCTCCTTCTTGGTTTTGCGTGTTGTTTTTCTTGAATCCATTGTTCCTTTACTATATGAATGAAGCGCGTCCTTATGCAATGCTATTGTGCATCGGAAGCATTTATACTTATTTGTTGTTTTTCTGCAACTTGAACAAATACAAAACATTATTTGCATTGCATTTTGTTTTCCTGATAGGTTCATTAACGCACATGATGTTTATGTTTATCATACTAATGTACTTCGTGCAATGCATTCGTTTGTATAAAATAGGGGAGTTCAAATTCAAAGAACACCTATCAGTGATGGGAGCTTTCGCACTTCCCTACATAGCTGTATTGTATCACTATTTGACTGTAATGAGTGGTGCAAGCGAAATAGGCGGAGTAGGAAATCTCGGCACCAACTGGAAAGCCAGCATCGCTCAAATAGTCTATTATTTTGTCGGGCTTGGCGGTCTTGGGTTGTCTCGCAATGACTTGCGTGCTATGCTCTTTTCGCAGTTGTCGTGGGTACATATTGCTTGCATACTGTTCCTATTCTTTGGCTACCTCATGCTCTTTATTCATTTTGTTAAGTATAAGCTATGGAAAGATAAATTCCTAACGACTACATTTTGGGCTTTACTTACTTGCTTTGGTGTGTTCTGTGTGATGAACATCCTCTTTCAAACTCGTTTTTGGGAGCGACACGTTATCTATCTTTTACCCGCATTGCTTATACTGCTTTGTGTTATTTTAAAATCAATGGTTGATTCAAAGAAGCAGTTCCCTATGCTGGGGGCAATGTTGGTAATCTGTATGATTTCATTCTCCGGGCTTCGCATTATGTTCGATAAATATCATCAAAAAGAGGACTATAAAGGCATATCTGCGTATGTAAGCAACACCGATGCCGAAACTGTTTTCCTGCAAGGCGACTCGTTGATTTATACCTATTACGGCATAGATATGAGTAATCCAAAGTATCGGATGATAAATAATCTTGGTGAAGAAGAGTTGAAAGATGCCTCTTCGGATAAACTACTGGTTCTTTCAAGCAGAGAAGAATTTGATGCCGAAGGTCTTTATCCGAAAATGTATGAAGCTAGAGAAGCCAAATATAATTCGTTCATCGTGGTGAGGTATAATCCCTAATTTTCTAATTGATAAAACTATGACAGAAACTAAAAGCCAGCTAGTTCAAAACGGAAAAGCTGGCTTTGTTGTTATACTCTAATTTTAATCAATTTGCATCCAATTGCCAGGTGCACCACTTTGTACACAACAGTACTCTGTTTTTGTACTAGTTGATGCTGAATATACTATTATCTTATCTCCTCTTTTCCATTCTCCATAATTTGGTGGGCGGTTCATCGCAGTGAAAGATGTGACAACGATATTTTCTCCATTATACTCTATATAGTCTGCACGAGTACCATCCATGGTTGCTTGACTCCCAAGTTCAGAGATAGGTCTCCATTTAAAAGCTCCTCCACCACAAGAAATGCCATCATCTACGATAAAATAAGCTCCGGCATAATGTATATCGCAGAACTCTGTGTAACTGCCACTATATTCTCCTCTGAAAATTCTTGCTGAATGATTTCGACCCATATAAGCAGAAACACAATAAATACAACCGACTTTTCCTGCTGTTCTTACGTATTCATTAGGGATTGCGCCTAATATTTTTCTTTTGCAATCCCACATGACTAAGGCTTTATAATAATAAGTTTTTGTCTCATTACCATGCCACGGATAAAATGGGTTACCAGTAAAATCTTTAGTATTCATAATATAAATAGTTGCATCTCTTGGGGTCTCAATACGTTTTGAGGAATTTATTCGATAATTAGTTGTTATATGACAGGAATCTGAAAAATAAGAGCTATAGTTATTGAAATTATCAAAAAGCGTGTTGTCTTCCTTCATAATAGTTAACCCCATTAACTGGTTATCTCCAATATTCCCTGAATGACAGTATACTTTATAACATTTTTCAATAGACAATGTAGTCATTGAATCTATTTTAATATCAATAGGAGATTTATCATTATTATCTGGCAAACCATGTTGGTCGCCATTTATATAGTATAAGAATGAAATGTTTTTCAAGACGACTGAAGTATTGTTAGAACCGCTTGTGTATATATTCAATATAGGGGGATTCTCCTCACCGCCGTTTTGCCACATAAACATATCTTCTATTGATATATTAGAGGATTCAATTAAGACATTTCCAACTTCTAAATGACCACCAAACATCTTCATTCCACGACAATTATGAAATTCAAAAGAACCTTGAATATTTCCCTCAATAGCTCCTCCATTGCAACAGAAGAAACGGACTGTCCCAAAAGTGTGGCAACCTCTCATCAAAAAGCCATCACCTAAGAAGCCACAATCTACTACAGGAACTGTTGCATTTACTTTTTGTGTGAAAGAACATTTTTCGATATGAAAAGAATCAATGTACAAGCTATTATTTTTAAGTAAAGCCTGTGATATATCAGCAAAAAATATATTTTCAAATTTTACACTATATCCCACTTTAAATCCATTACAAACATTCATTCCAAACCCAGCAATAATTAAATTCTTAATTTCCCCATTATGAGGAAAAAAAGGATAGAATACTTCATTAGTTGTGTTTTCTTTTTGGTTAATATGAAAAACGAAATTATCAATAAAGTATTCTCCAGCAGTTTGAACGGGATAGATTTTGGTTCCCATGTAGTCTTTTCTAACAATACCATCTTCAAGAGTAAATTCTTCATATGTTCCACAATCTCCTGATATTGAAACACCTGGAGGTATTTTTATAGTTGATGTTACTTTATACTTCCCCTTTGGAATGTGAACGTGTTTGAATTTGGAACAACATATTTGAATTGCTTTTGTATCATCATTTTCATAATCTCCTTTCGCGCCAAACCATTGTGGGTATGCTTTATCTATTTTTGCGTGAATATCAATATTTGCTGTATCATTGAATATTTGATATAGTGGAGCATCTATTCCGCAATTGTTCATTTTTAGTTCTATATTACTGGGGACGTTAATACATCCACCTCTGAAAAGTAAAATACAGTTGTTGGGAATTGTATGAGTTTGCGTGAGGGTGAATAAGTTCCTAACTTCGTACATTGTGTTTGGGTTAGTTACTTGGCTTTCGAATGAAGAGTCACTTTGTAAGATTACATAATTTAGATTGTTCATTGTGATAAGTTTTTATAGTTAATGAATTTTTCAAAGATAATTAATTTTTAATAATAAGCAACAAAACATGTGTTTTTACTTGTCACAAAATAAATTCAGTAGGTGTTTTATTCATCCAGGGGGGGTAATGTACACTCCAAATGCAGTTTTACTAAATAAGCCTTCACCTTCACAAAACGCTGTAACCAAATGGTAGTAAACAAGTTACGTGTGAAGTCACCCTCTTTTATCCTTCACAGGGCTTTCACAACTAATTTTCTGACTGTATTTGTAGTAAGAAACCAGTGAGAAATGCTTCGAAAACCAGTGAGATGTGAAGCAAAAATCAGTCAGAAACTACACAGCCTAAAGCTCTTATTTCAATGCTTATGGTATTTACCTCGTCAGCCATAAGCAAATGCCCCTTCGTCCATAAGCAAACGACCCTTCAGCCATAAGCAAACAGAGTGTTTGCCATAGGCAGATGGTTGGTCTGCCTATGGTTTGTGCCCCGTCAGCTATGGTTTGTCAAAATTATGGCTTTAGGTCGAAATAGGACTTTTGGACAATACTAACTAATATGCAATTAAGTCATATTTTGAACAGAAAAGAACTAATAATAATAATTCTGTAAACAATTTCTTTATTATTGTGTTATAGTTATAATGTCCACCATAAATAGTGCGACTATTATTAATCATTAAAAACTAAAATCATGGAAACAGACAGACAAGCGAAGAATTTGTTCGGGTAAACCTCACAACCGATTTTATCGAATTCCCAGATTCAGGAACATTAAGTGCAAACACGACTTACGTAGTACGGAAAGCACACAACGTATCAACCATGACATTTCCTGCAGGTGTTACTCTTTATTTTATTGGGGGTATGCTCACGGCAACTGCTGCCAGAACCCTAACTGGGAATAGAACCCGGATTATAGCTCCTATAGAACAAATATTTTCGGACAACATTACCGTAAATGGTTCTTGGGTAATAGACCGCGCGTATCCACAATGGTTTGGAGCAAAGGCCTATGCTGTAATAAGCGACTCGGCTATTGATAGTACTCCGGCAATAAACAAAGCTATCGTGATGAAGAAGAGAGGTGAAGTGTTCGTGCCACGAGGTGTTTATCGAGTTAATGGAACGATAGAAATTAAAGCGGGTATTGCTTTGGTTGGAGAAATAGGAGAGTATAATGATGATGAGTCAGAACAAGAAAACTTGGGAACAATATTACTTCCCGGTGCATCAAGTCTGTCTAGCTATACGGATGGATACCTTGTAAGGATGAATATGTTGGGTGATACATGGGAGATTCCTTATAATAAACCTGGAACGTTGATGAAGGATTTGGTATTTCAAAATACATGGAAGAAAATAGGAAACCTAAAAGGGGTATGTACTGCGGGAAGTTTTGAGATGAATTGCTGTAGCTGGTGGTATTTTAAGCAAGTCGTTTTTAATATTTTTGTTTATTCTGATCAAAGAAAAATAGTGAAGTGTTCATATAATGGTCCATGTAGTAACGATACAGGTGATGCTTTGTATGCTTTTGACTTTAATACTTTAGGGGATGCATTGATTTTTGAAGGCAATGCAATACATTCAGTAGACCCTAAAGTAAAAGGATTGCGTGTTACTTTGAGCAATGGAGGTTCTATTTCATCTAATATTATCAATAATGATGTACTAATAGAGGCATCTAAAGGGATAACCTTTGCATCAAATCATCTTGAAGGTGGTGTGCAGGTAGAAATAAGAGATTCAAATGTAACAATGATGAATAATTTTTTATGGAAAGGAACTCGTCCAAGTCTTGTCATAAAATCATTGAGCAATGGTCAAACTCCTGTAGTGAAATCGTCTGGTGATTTGTTCTTATACTACGGAAAAGAGTTAAATGACAGTACTGATTATGATATTTCGAATATAAATGAATATGATGTACAGATAGATAATAATTGTTCGCTTGAATTTTCTCAGACTTATCGATATTGGGTTCTTAGTGGACTTATCGGAGCAATGTATATTTATGGAATTAATATCTGCACCAATGACAACGAGATAACTCAACCATTTTCTATTTTTAATGAGCAAAGTTATCTTTTGTCTTCCAGTTGTAGAATTATGCCGGGATATACTGTAATGAAAATGGCTTCGATGGATAATATGCTTGAACCTAATGCGTATGGATACGGATCTAGTTCTTATGCTAAATGGTATTTGAATAGTGGTACATATCACTACAAATATCAAATTCTATGGGATAAAACACGTTTAATAGCTGGTCAGAGCGATATATTGACATGGTACACAACTGGTGGAAGTTCAATTAATATGACTAAAAATGGCGAAGGATTATTATTTCATCTTTCAAATGCAAGACCGTGTGGAAACCAAGCTATGCTTCGTCTATACAGAGGTACAAGTACTGATTATACTCACTATATTGATATACCAGTTGCAGGAGCGATACACCTATATGAAAACGGTATCTCCGTATCAGGATTCAAATGGAAGGAATTAACACCATCGGAGAATATATTGAACGCTAACACTAACATTACTTCTATCTTTTACAAAGGTAAAAATGTGGAATGTAAGGCACCAGCACAACCCCTATATGGCACATGGCAAGAAGGAGACGTTGTTTACAACAATAACCCTAATAGACTGACTTCTTATTGGATTTATTTAGGTGGCGCGTGGAGAGAAAGACTCTAAGAAACAGTTTTTGCATTTACTTGTTCTTTTATTTAATTCTGTTTTCAAAGTAATTAACGGATTGTTAAATAGTATAGGCGTGTGCTCCCAATACTTGACGCGTCAAGTATAAAGAGTACACGCTTCAAGTATAAAGAGTTGACGCGTCAAGTATTTGGGGGTGAAATACCCCTCTCAGAAGCGCCTTAGCGCAACGTTCTTTTTGGGGGAAATAAGCAGCAATGTAAAGGGAAGACAAGCATCAACAAAGATTTCTACTTGACGCTTTAAGAACAAATACTCAAGGCGTTGAGAATATATTCTCAACGCCTTGAGTATAATTGGGACAAGCTACGGATAGAAACAAAAAAAGGAGAAAACACAACTGCTTTCTCCTTTTCTGATTTCCTAACCTATGTATCTTAATACGCAAATAGCGGATATTTCGTCATTGTTTCGTTAACACGCTTTCTAACATCTGCAATAACTTTATCGTTACCGATGTTCGAAAGTACTGTTTCCATCATTTCGGCTATTTCTTCCATAAGTTCTTCTTTTGCGCCACGGGTAGTGATAGCAGGTGTTCCTACACGGATACCCGAAGTTTGGAATGCAGAGCGAGAGTCGAATGGAACCATGTTCTTGTTTACTGTAATGTCTGCTTCAACCAATGCTTTCTCGGCAACCTTTCCGGTTAGTTCGGGATATTTGCTGCGTAGGTCAACCAACATAGAGTGATTGTCTGTTCCGCCCGATACAATATCAAAACCGCGTTTTATCAATGCGTTGGCAAGTGCCTTGGCGTTTTTCATTACTTGTTTTTGATATTCTTTATATTCGGGTTGCAAACATTCATGGAAGGCAACAGCTTTAGAGGCAATTACATGTTCCAATGGCCCGCCTTGTATGCCGGGGAACACAGCCGAATCCAGTAGTTGCGACATCATCTTTATCTCGCCTTTTGGTGTGGTCTTTCCCCAAGGATTTGGGAAGTCCTTGCCCAATAAGATGATACCACCACGTGGTCCACGAAGTGTTTTGTGGGTGGTAGAGGTTACGATGTGTGCATATTCTAAAGGATTTTTCAATAATCCGGCAGCGATTAATCCGGCAGGGTGTGCCATGTCTACCATCAACAAAGCGCCAATCTTATCGGCAATTTCGCGCATGCGTTTGTAATCCCATTCGCGTGAGTAGGCCGAGCCACCACCAATAATCAATTTAGGACGTTCGCGCAAAGCTACTTCTTCCATCTGGTCGTAGTCCACGCGTCCGGTTTCTTTCTTTACATTATATTCGCAGGGAGTATAGATGATACCTGATGTGTTTACTAAAGAGCCGTGAGACAAGTGCCCGCCATGTGCAAGATTTAACCCTAAGAACTTATCGCCAGGGTCTAGTACGGCAAGAAAAACCGCTGCGTTGGCTTGTGCACCCGAGTGTGGTTGTACGTTTGCCCATTCCGCACCAAAAATCTCTTTCAATCGGTCGATAGCAAGTTGTTCACTTTCGTCCACTACTTCGCAACCGCCATAGTAACGTTTGCCGGGATATCCTTCAGCATATTTGTTGGTAAGACAGGTACCCATTGCTTTCATTACTTGGTCACTCACAAAATTTTCCGAAGCAATTAGTTCAATTCCTTTCAACTGGCGTTGATGTTCTCTTTCGATAATGTCGAAAATCAAATCGTCTCTTTTCATTCTATAAAATGGTAATTGGGTTATGATTCTTTAATGGCGGCAAAATTAGCTAAAAAGAATGGTATACCGAACCATTCTAGAACATTATTCCTAATGAAAAGCTCAGTATGTTGTTGCGTCTGTCGAATGTAATGTTCCCGCTTTCCCTTCCTTCGGGCTTTTCGTACGTTACCGATTTGGAAATATTCATCAAACCGATTTCGTAGCGGAAGTCGAAAAAAATGTGCGAAATGCGAACGCCTGTTCCCAACACAAATCCTGCATTGACCGGATACAACTCTTCCTGAATGCCATTCTGGTCAAAGTTATCAAAGCTAATCTTGTTGTTTTGTTCCCAAAGAAGTTTGATTACAGGGCCGGCAAAGACCGATAATCCATACGGTTTTTGTTTGATTATATTGTATCCATATAGTATGGGGAGCTCCAAACTGTGAATGGTGGCTTTGATGGATGCATAGTTGGGCTCAATTTCGGGATGTTGTGACCCCAGCTTGTCGAAAACAATCTCACTTCGACTCACTTGGTATACCAATTCGGGTTGCAGGTAATGTTTCTGCATGTTAATGCGCATGAAGAGCGTAGTAAACCAACCCACCCGGTAGTTGTTTTGAATATTCTTAATGGTGACATCGTTGATTTTGAAGTCATTCACCAGATATAATGAAGAATTAAACCCTGCCTTTGCTCCGAAGTCTACTGTAACACGGTCTTTTTCGTGATGCTCTTGCGCCACAACCACAGTAAACAAACTCAAAATCGTAAGGGTTAGTACAATTCTTCTCATATTGCTTCTATTTTGTTTTCTTTTTCTCTACCGACCAGCCGAACTTTCCTTTTTTATCGCCAAGTCCGAAGTAGTTACCATGCAGATATACCAGTGGGTGTGTTTCCGCCAGTTCAAACTTACCGGTTTCCTGGTTCATTGCATTTTCGTCTGCCCGCACATTAACCACGTCGGCTATAAACATATCGTGCGAACCCAGCGAAACAATCTCTTTTACCCGACACTCTATACTTAACGGAGCTTCCTTAATACCCGGCGCGCTTACAAACGTACTCTTATCGGGTGTTAATTTCATCTCCTTGAACTTGTTATAATCTTTGCCCGAACGAACACCACACCAATCGGTTGCGTAGGCAAGGTCTTCTGTCGTCAGGTTTATTACAAACTCCATATTCTTCTTGATAATACCATACGAGTGTCTTTCCGGACGTACCGAAATGTAACACATCGGCGGATTAGTGCAGAGTGTACCTGTCCAAGCAATGGTGATAATGTTATACTCTTCTTCGTTACTGCCGCAGGTTACCATAACGGCGGGTAGGGGATAGATGAGTGTTCCCGGTTTCCAATCTTGCTTCATAAAATAACAATTTCTTCTCTATTTTGTTCTTTCTCGCAATAATGGCATCTGATGACGCAGGTTTCTTTGTCAATAACATGAAAAAGCGTGGGCATCGGCTCGTTATTGGTAATACATTTAGGATTGGCACATTTGATTATTCCTTTCAAATCATCCGATAGCTGTACGTATTTCTTTTCAACCACTTCGTAGTCGCGAATGATATTCAGTTTTACATGAGGGGCTACTACGGCAATGCGGTTTATCTCTTCGTCATCAAAGAACTTGTCGGCAATCTTTATAATTCCTTTTTTCTTCAGAATTTTGCTTGTCAGGTTGAATCCAATGGTAATGTTACTTTCCATATTCTCTAGTCCGAGTAGTGATACAACGGTGAAGAGTTTGTCCGAAGGTATGTGGTCTATTACTGTTCCGTTCTCTAAGGCGGCAACTTGTAGTTCTTTATTTATCTTTCCCATAACTGTTGTTTTATTTTATAAGGATATCATCCATTGTCAACCCAAGTACGTCGCACAGTATAGCTTCGCGGGCGTAAATACCGTTTTGTGCCTGCTGAAAGTAGTATGCTTTGGGGCTTTCGTCCACATCGTAGGCTATCTCGTTTACACGGGGCAGCGGATGCAGGATGCGTAGGTTGGGACGTGTGTGTTCTAACATTTTATTGCGCAGGATATAGACGTTTTTCACACGTTCGTATTCCATAAGGTCGGTGAAGCGCTCTTTTTGCACACGTGTCATGTAAATAATGTCGGCTTCGGCAATGATTTCTTCATTGAACTCTATATGCTCCTCGTATTTAATGCCGTGCTCTTTGCAATAGAGTTTGTACTCTTCGGGCATTTTTAATTCCTCGGGTGCTATGAAGTGAAACGTGGGGTTAAAGTGCCGCAACGCCATAAGCAACGAGTGCACCGTACGTCCGTACTTCAAATCGCCTACCATATAAATGTTCAAATTATCCAGTGTGCCTTGTGTTTTGTAAATGGAGTATAGGTCGAGCATGGTTTGTGAGGGATGCTGATTGGCACCGTCGCCCGCATTGACGATGGGAACGGTAGACACTTCACTGGCATAACGGGCCGCTCCTTCGAGGTAGTGACGCATCACAATAACATCTGCGTAGCTTTCTACCATTTTTATGGTATCCTTCAACGTTTCTCCTTTAGTAGAACTGGATGATTTAGGATCCGAGAACCCGATAACTTTTGCTCCAAGTCTATTGGCTGCGGTTTCGAAACTGAGGCGGGTACGTGTAGAGGGTTCGAAAAAGAGGGTTGCGATGATTTTACCTTCCAGTAATTTACGGTTGGGTTGTTTTTCAAACTGTTTCGCCATCTCGATCATGTACAGAATCTTTTCTCTCGTCAAATCGGCAATGGTAACTAGACTCTTATTTTCCATTTTATGTAGTTGTTTGATTGTTCTGTGATATGTGTTGGTAAAGATAGAGATTATTTAGATGTCACTTGGCTGGTTAAGCGCAAAAAATGACATTATATACGGTAGAAAGATTATTAAGCCCACAATGGCTGCAGCAATGGCACATATCAGAACAGCCCCGGCTGCCAGGTCTTTCACTTTACCCAAAATGGGATGATGTTCGGTAGATACATGGTCAACAAATTTCTCAATAGCAGTATTGAAAGCTTCGGCGGCAAGCACCAATCCAAAACAGAGAATAACGGCTATCCATTCGGTAGCAGTAATAGAAAAAATAAACCCCAATGCGGTAACAGTTATTACTGCAAACAGATGAATCCACGCGTTGTGTTCGTTACGTATAAGAATGATAATACCCTGCCACGCATAGACGAAGCTACGCAACCTGTCTTTGAGTCGAAAAGGTTTATTCATATCGTTTTTTGTTTTTTAATTTCTGCTCACTTGCTTAACCCCCTTCACCGATTTCAGTTTCTTGATCAGTGCCGTTAGTTTACTGGTGTCTCCAATCATAATTGTCAGCATCCCCGAGAACAATCCGTCGTTGGAGTTTATACTGATAGAACGCAACGATGTGTCATTTTCTTTAGAGATAATGGATGTTATGTTGGTTACAATTCCGATGTCATCATGGCCTACTACGCGTAACGTAATGGGGTATTGTGCTCCTTGCGACTTTCCTGCCCATCGTGCTCTCACAATGCGATACCCAAATCGTTCGCGCATTTGTATGGCGTTAGGACAGTCCATGCGATGTACCTTGATACCTCCCGAAACTGTAATGAATCCGAACACGTCGTCTCCATATATGGGATTGCAACACTTGGCGAGCTTAAACTCTAACCCTTTCAGGTTTTGATCTATAACGAGTACATCTTCTTTTGCTGTTGTTTCGGGTAACTGATTCTGTAAATTGTATCCCTCGGCACTACGATATACAATATCCTCGTGTGCTTCGTTTTCTTTCTTTTGTAATTGAATGTACCTTTCCAGAATATCATTTACATCGAGTGTGCCATCGGCTATACGTTGATAGAATTCGGTTAACGTTTTGTGCCCCAGTTTTTTCATCACGCGCATCAATACCGCTTCATCGTACTCCATTTTGCGGTTCTTAAACTTACGCTCTAATGTTTCTTTGGCAAAGGCGTGTTGCTTGGCGGCAATTTCTTTGAGTGCCTGACGTATTTTGGTTTTTGCCCGCGATGTGGTTACTATATTTAGCCAATCTTGTTTGGGCGACTGATTGTTTGAAGTGGTAAGCTCTACTTGGTCTCCACTATTCAGTTTATGTTTCAGTTGTACGTTTTTGCCGTTTACCTTGGCGCCAATACATTTGCTACCCAGTTTGGTGTGAATATAGAAAGCAAAATCCAGTACGGTAGCTCCTTTGGGTAGCTTAAAAAGCTCGCCTTTGGGGGTAAACACAAACACCTCGTCCTCGTACAAATCCATTTTGAACTGGTCCATAACCTTCATGGAGTCATTCTCGTTCTGTTCTAAGGCTTCGCGCACAGCAGTAAGCCATTCGTCCAGTCCGCTTTCTCCTTTTACCCCTTTGTAGCGCCAGTGTGCCGCGATTCCGCGTTCGGCTATCTCGTCCATGCGTTGTGTACGTATCTGAACCTCTACCCAACGACCTTCGGGCCCCATCACAGTGATGTGTAAAGACTCGTACCCATTGCTTTTAGGGATAGAGAGCCAGTCGCGCAAACGTTTAGGGTTGGGTTGGTACATGTCCGTCACAATGGAGTAGGCTTGCCAGCATTCTTGCTTTTCTTTCTCGATAGGAGACTCCAATATAACACGGATGGCAAATAAATCGTAAATACCTTCGAAGGCTGTTTTTTGCTTCTTTATTTTGTTGTATATGGAGTGGATGGACTTTGTTCGTCCTTTGATGTCGAACTTTAAGCCCGCCTCTTTCAATTTCTTTGAAATAGGTTCGATAAACGCCTGAATGTATTTCTCGCGCGATGCTTTTGTTTCATTCAGTTTATCTTTGATGAAATAGTAGGTTTCTTTCTCTAAGTATTTGAGTGACAAATCTTCCAACTCCGATTTTACCTTATATAAGCCGAGTTTATGCGCAAGAGGAGCATACAGATAAGCTGCTTCGTTGGCTACCTTTTCGCGATCTTCGTTGTTGGGCGAGTTCTTTATCTGGCGCATGATGTTAAGCCTGTCGGCAATCATGATCAGGATAACACGCATATCTTCGGCAAAGGATAGGAGTAAGTTGCGGAAGTTTTCGGATTCTATGGCAGGACTTTTGGCGTAGAGTTCATTTGTTTTTACCAAACCTTTGATGATGCTTACGGCGTCTTCGCCAAACTCCTCGCGTACTTTTTCAATGGGTAGCGTGCCACTTTTTACTATTTCGTGCAACAATATCGCTGCCAGGAACGACCCCTTCACACCCATTTCTTCGCTTACAACAACAGCGGTTTGCATATCTCTTATCACGGGATTCATTCCGAAGTTATTGCGTACGAGCAATTTGCTGTTTACCGCACTGATAAGATGTTTTTTAATTTTGGTGACTTCTTTGGGGCTAATGGTATCTCCGGAGGATATTATCAGCTTTTTATATAAGGCAAATAGTTCTTCCTTTTCGGTTGAGGTGAAAAACGAGGGCTTGTCCATGATTATATTGCATTATCTTTCCGAGCGTAAAATTACGGTTTTTATATTACATATTTAACGATAATCAGTAAAAATGGTTTGCAAACATTTCCTTCATTCCTTCTTCGAGTGTTCGTGGCAAGTAATTCAGCTCTTTCTTTGCTTTCTCAATACTTAAACCGCTAAAA
This sequence comes from Bacteroides sp. 214, assembly GCF_010501015.1. Lineage (GTDB taxonomy): Bacteria > Bacteroidota > Bacteroidia > Bacteroidales > Bacteroidaceae > Bacteroides. The sequence goes on from NZ_QVML01000007.1 coordinate 202,560, forward strand.
CGGGGACGGGGAGTTTGTTCCTGCATCTCTATAGTGGTAACGGGCTGAATTAACGAACGGTTCAGTTGCAGAAAATCGGCAACGCGGAAGGCTATTTCGGCAATGCTGAGACACTCTGCACCGCAAATGTGGAAGATTCCATTTTGAGGATAATGGATAAGCTTTTCCACACCCACCGATATGTCGCCCACAAAGGTAGGTGTGCGCCACTGATCGGATACTACACGAATGGGGTCGTTGTTGCGTAGCTTATTGGCTACCAGTTGTAATACATTACCATGTTGCCCGGCAAGGGCTTTACCGTAAACAACTACTACGCGAACTATTGCGTAACTATCGCAAACAGAGGCTACTACTTCTTCTCCTTGCAGCTTGGTAACACCGTAGTAATTAACCGGATTGGGGGTGTCGAGCTCGGTGTATAGCCTATTAGTATTACCATCGAAAACAAAGTCGGTAGAGAGGTGTATCAATCGTGCGCCATGTAGTTTGGAGTAAGTTGCCAAGTGCTTGGTGGCGGTTACATTTGTGTGGTAAGCTTCGGCATGATGTGTTTCGCAATAGTCGGGCACCGAAAGGGCAGACGTGTTGATGACAACATCAGGCTGCACAGTATTAAAGAGCACTCTTACTTCCTCCTCAAGCCGAATGTCGGTCTGCATAAAGCGGTATCCTGCTGTGGGACGAATATCTTGATGAAGCGACGCAGCGGTAAGAGCGTAGGAATCGTTTGAAACTAAATCAGTCAAAATTCTTCGTCCGGTAAATCCGTTGGCACCAATAATAAGTATCTTCTTCATACGCTAAAAGGGTGGGGCTAAATAATGATTGTTGGTTTTCATTTCCATGCGGAAGCTAAAGCCACTATTGAACTTTAATTCAAAGCCGCCCATGAAATTATCTCTGTTCCACGGAAGCGGGTTGGTATTGGCGGCTTTGCTGCCGTCATACTTGTATTGCCCATAAGTGCTTAATGTTATTCGGTCGGTGAGTCTGAATGTGGCTTGTTGCAGGTTGTAGGTTGTGGATAACTGCCTGCCTCCTATACTAAACGAACTCAGCGTGGAAAGGGTTAACTTGTTGTCGGCTTGGAAAAGATAGCTATAATCTCTGGCCGGACTCTGAGGTAACATCTCTCTCAAACTCATCTGGGAAATGGCAATGGGCTCAAAGAGAGTCATATCCAATAGGAAATCACCAAATTGGCGGACTTGGTTGTCGAAAGTAATACGGATACTGTCTGTCGGCAATTCTTCTTGCTGAGCATATAAAGTAACAGGGAATACAGCCAGTAGTATAATAATGTATCGGACTATTCTTTTCATGGCAAATTACTTATTACCACCCCGCTGCGGGGTATATCAAACTAGACAAAAATAGTAAAAAAAAGCGCAACCATACAATCTGGTCGCGCTTTTATACTTTCTATAACATTGATTATATAATGTATTGTGTACTGATCGACTCGTTGTTCATCACCCGTCTGATTGTTTCGGCAAACATATCTGCTATGCTTAGTTGCTTAACTTTAACACACGATTTGCAGTAGGGGATGCTATCGGTGAATACAATCTCGACAAGTGCCGAATCTTGCACACGTTGCGATGCCGGGTCGGACATGACGCAATGGCTGGCAATGGCTCTTACCGACTTAGCGCCTGCTTCGAGCATTACATTGGCTGCTTTTGCCATTGTACCTGCGGTATCTACGATATCGTCTACCAATACTACATTTTTACCTTCTACATCACCGATAATTTGCATACTGGCAACCTCATTGGCTTTTACGCGCGATTTGTTGCACAATACCAATGGAACACCCAGATACTTAGAATAGGTGCTGGCTCGCTTGGAACCGCCTACGTCGGGTGTTGCAATTACCAAGTCCTCCAACTGGAGCGACTGAATGTAGGGCAAGAACACAGCCGAACCATATAGGTGATCTACAGGAATGTTGAAAAAACCTTGAATCTGGTCGGCATGTAAATCCATCGTTATCAATCGGTCTATGCCGGCAACCGACAATAAATCGGCTACTAGTTTTGCCCCGATAGATACACGCGGTTTGTCCTTTCTATCTTGACGTGCCCAACCGAAATAGGGGATTACAGCTACAATTGATTTGGCAGAAGCCCTTTTAGCGGCATCAACCATCAGTAGCAGTTCCATTAAGTTGTCGGAGTTGGGAAAGGTAGATTGAACGAGAAAAACATGAGATCCACGAATGGACTCTTCGTAAGAAACGGCAAATTCGCCATCGGCAAAATGTGTTACATTCATATTACCGAGAGGACAGTCCAAACTTGCGCAAATCTTCTCTGCAAGATATCTCGAGTTTGTGCCCGAGAATACCATAAAAGGTGCTTTATTGCTCATTGTTAGAATTGTGGTGGTTACCCGATTGTAATTTGCACGCAAAGGTATAAATTCTCTTTGCATAATAAAAAGGTTGCAAAGGAAATATTATACCATTTTCAACATTTGCTCATTTTCAATATTCTACATGTACAATTATATAACCATTCAACAACACTTCCAGGAGTGATTTATTTATAGACTATTAACTTTTAAGTTTCTATAAAAAAAGTGGTGTTTACTTTGGTTATATCACAGAAATGGCAGTACGAAAGATTTTATTTTCCGATGCAGCATTTTAAACTTTGTGTTAACCACTAAGAGTGGCAGTGGTTACCATATTGGGTGTCGGTGGTTACCACTTCGGGTAAAAATGGTAACCGTTTTTAGTCTATTTTGCACAAAAATAGAGGCGAAAAACCCCGTAGTTTCCCGCCTCTATATGTATATACTATCTGTATATCTTTGCTATACTAAAGATAACCTTTTTTCATGACATTTCCAAATCCGAATTAACGTTCTACAACCTATCTACAAGAAGATTTGTGTGATATTTATACTTTTCCAGTATTATTTTTATAACTTGCCACTGTTTATTGATAAATCGACCTAATATGGAAACAGAAAAAATGAAAGCAAAAGCAGGCAAGCTGTATGATGCCAATTTTGATCAGGAATTATTGCATGAAAGAGCTGTTTGCGCAGATACAACCTATGAGCTAAATCAGTTACGCCCATCTCAAACAAAAGAACGAGAAAGTATCCTATGCCGTTTGTTAGGGAAAACAAAAGGACAATTTACAATAATATCTCCGTTCTTCTGCGATTATGGTTACAACATCGAAATCGGAGAAAACTTTTTTGCTAATACCAATTGTGTAATCCTTGATGGTGCAAAAGTATCATTCGGCGATAATGTGTTTATCGCTCCTAATTGTGGATTTTACACAGCAGGGCACCCACTAGACAAAGATTTACGAAACAAAGGGCTCGAATATGCCTATCCTATAACTGTTGGCAACAATGTGTGGATTGGGGCAAATGTGAGTGTGCTTCCCGGTGTTACGATTGGAGATAATTCAGTTATTGGAGCAGGGAGCGTGGTAAATAAGGATATACCGGCTAATGTCTTAGCTGTAGGAAACCCATGTAAAGTCATCCGGGAAATAAGAGAGAAGGATTAAAAATCTGTTGTATTTGAAACTGGATTTCTGCCTGTTATTCTTATCATAATGGCAGCAGACTGTAAAAATCACAACTTAATATTGCTCTGAAATTGACAAATTGACAAATATTCCTTGCTGCAAAATGTTTTTTCTTCTCTTAAAACAGAAACAAAAATGAAATATAACGCATTTTTTGTTTTTTAAATTCCCGTTTACAAATCACAGAACGCATTTTCTTGTTTGAATGTTATAGTTGTTGAAAAAAAAGGGTGGGAATCTTGGGCTCAAGAGAAAGAATATTAATATATTTGCCTGAATAATTAAGATTATCTATTTATCTATTTAACAAAATTTATTAACGAATAGAAAAGTTATGAGAAAACGTTTGACTCATTTTCTGCTAGCTGCATTAATGTCTGTTACATCAGTAGCGGCATTTGCACAGGTTACTGTAAAAGGCCAAGTTATTGATGCCGAAACAGACGAACCTATTATTGGTGCAGCAGTTGTTGTTGTTGGCACCACAGTAGGTGTCGTAACCGATATCGATGGTAACTTTACGTTGAATGCACCGCAAGGCGCTACCATCCATATTACTTACCTTGGCTATAAAGAATTTAAGAAGAAGATCACACGTAGCGGACAAGAAGACCTCGGTGTTATCAAGTTGGCGGTAGATGCTTATGCATTGGACGACGTGGTGATTACCTCTTCCATCGCGGTGGCAAGAAAAACACCGGTTGCCTTGTCTACAGTAGATGCTGTATTTATTACAGAGAAGCTGGGAACACAGGAGTTTCCTGAAATATTAAAATCTACCCCCGGTGTACACGTTAACAAACAAGGTGGTGGTTACGGTGACTCTGAGCTCACTATGCGTGGCTTTGGACAAGAAAACGTAGCTGTAATGGTAAATGGTGTACCTGTGAATGATATGGAATGGGGCGGTATTTACTGGAGCAATTGGATGGGTATGAGCGATGTTACTCGCAGCATGCAGACTCAACGCGGTTTGGGTGCCAGTAAGATTGCAGCTCCTTCTGTAGGTGGTACGGTTAATATCATTACCAAAGGTATTGAGGCCAAAGAAGGCGGAAGCGTTTCTTACGCCATGGGTAACGATGGTATGAACAAAATACAGTTTAATGTATCTACAGGTTTGACCGAAAGTGGATGGGCCGTAACTTTGTTGGGTGCTAAGAATTGGGGAGACGGTTATGTACAAGGAACCAACTACGAAGGCTACAATTGGTTTATCAATGTAGCTAAGCGTATCAGCGACAAGCACCAATTACAGTTTATGGCAACAGGCGCTCCTCAAAAACACGATCAACGTGCCAGCGGAGCAGCTTTAACTATCTCAGACTGGAAAATGACTCAGGATGTATTTGGCATTCGTGATAATAAATACAATCCAACTTTTGGTTATCGCAAGAATGGTCAGGCTTACAATAGTGCTCATAATTACTATCACAAGCCGCAAATCAGTTTGAACCACATTTGGCAGATTGACGAAAAATCTTCACTTTCTACATCTGCTTATCTATCTATTGGTCGTGGTGGAGGACAATCCGGTCAAGGTAATAATGACTTCTCTGAGTACGGCTATTCTGCTTGGAATGGTGCTTACAGAGGAGTATTGCAAAACACATTCCGCAACTCTGATGGTACATTTGACTATGCTGCTATTGAAGACATGAATGCCGCTAGCGAATATGGCTCTTTGATGGTAATGTCTAAGTCAAAGAACCACCACATGTGGTATGGCTTGCTCTCTACTTATACAACCAAGTTTAATGAGAATTTCGATTTTTATGGTGGTATAGATGTTCGTTACTATAAAGGTACACACACTAATGAGATCTCCGACCTTTTTGGTGGTCAATATTATATGGACTCTCCCGACCGTAAACTGGTTAATCCAGCCAACAATGCGGCAGCTGCCGATCCTAATTGGAAATACGAGAAATTGGGTGTAGGTGATGTGGTTTATCGCGACTACGATGGCTTTGTGGCACAAGGAGGTGGATTTTTCCAACTGGAGTATAACAAAGACAAGTTATCTACTTTTGTATCTGGTTCACTTTCTAATACCAGCTATTGGCGTGTAGACCGTTTCTACTATGACAAGGAACACGAAAAGTCTGAAACTGTAAATTATCTGGGTTTCACAGCAAAAGCTGGTGCCAATTACAACTTGACAGATAATCATAATGTATTCTTTAATTTAGGTACTATTAGTCGTGCTCCTAAGTTTTCTTATGGCGCGTTTATGCAAGCTACCAGTAATAACACAACTAATCCGGACGCTGTGAACGAAAAAGTTTACTCAGCGGAGTTGGGTTATGGATATCGCAGCAAAATCTTTACTGCCAACCTTAACCTCTATTACACTAAGTGGACAGATAAGACCATGACCACTTCTACTACATTTAATAATGTAAAAGCCAATATTAATATGTCTGGTGTAGACGCGCGTCACATGGGTGTAGAAGTAGACTTAAAATTCACTCCAACGCCATGGGTGGAAATTTCGGGAATGTTCTCTTATGGCGACTGGCAATGGGATAGCAAAGCTAAAGGATATTACTTCACAGAACAAGGACAACCTATTACTAAGGATGGACAAGTTACGCAACTGATGTCAGAAGACCATGCTTGGGCTATCATTGATATGAAAGGCGTTCGTGTAGGAGGTTCTGCTCAAACTACTGCTAACGTGGGAGTTACTGTGATACCTATGAAAAATTTACGTGTAGGACTTGAATGGACTCATTATGCTCGTAACTATTCATACTATGCTGTAGACGGAACCTTGCTTAGTGCCAATAAGGAAAATAAATTGGACAATCCATGGAAGATTCCTTCCTCCAGCTTGTTTGACTTTAATGCATCATATAAATTTAAATTCAGTGGACTAGATGCGACTCTTTCTGGAAATGTCAATAATTTATTTAACTATCAGTACATTTCCAAAGCATGGAACCCGAAAGGTAAAGTTGCTACCGACGAGAACGTATATGTGTTTTATAATACCGGACGTACCTATAGTATTCGTTTGGGAGTTAGATTTTAATCAAAATTATTATGAGAATTATGAAGAAAAATATAATTGTTTCGTTGACATTGCTGGCACTGCTGAGTGCTTGTAACGATGATTATAATGACCAATTCGATATTGACAACAAAGTTACTGATGTGAAGAGTATTGCTATGACATTGAGCGCATCGGACTATGCTGTTATTGCGGGCGATGCTACCAATCTGGAAATAGCTTTGAGTAAAGACCCGGAAGAGGGTACTGGCGTAGATGCTTTGAAAGCTGTAGGTGCAAATAAGTACTTCACTCCTGAAGCATCTGCTGAAGAGTACATTCCGGCATTTATTGCTAATAAATATCCCAATGCAGATCTTGCTTCTAAGTTTACAGTAACTTATATGCAGTATCAGGCTCCATCCGGGTATTTGGCTGATTTCACCAATATTTCTACTTATCAACTTACCTCGGAAGATTACCAAACAGTTTGGGGAGATAAAGTAAAAGCTTCATTCCTTTCTCCTGCTTCAGTAAGTAAGATACCTTCTCTATTGACAAGCAATGTTAATGGAGCCGAAACGGGTGATATGGTGGTTGTGAATTACGCTTATTCTGATGTAGAACCGAGTATTGGTGGAGGATCTGGTACAACAGAACCCACTTGGACTCCGGTAGTCTCAGTGCCTGTTCGTTCTGCTGGTAAAGACTGGAACTATGTTAATTTAGGTCCTATCGATCTTTCAGAATATAAAGGTCAGACCATAAACATCGGTTTTAAATACACAAGTACAGCTACTGCTGCTGCTACCTGGGAACTGAGAAATTTCAAAGCTCTTAAGGTGCCTTATCTGGATGTATGTATCTTTAACAAACAGGAAGATGGCTCATTCAAGAAATTGGTGAAAGCCAGTGAGTTCAGTGGAGCCGGTGATTATGTAATTGCAACAATTGGTGTTAATGGTGAGTACTATCCTTTTGGTCGTTTGGCTGAAGGCAAAACTTATGGATACATGTATCCTGATCCTATTGTAGTAACGAATGGAGTGATTGCTGCTGATGCTGCTGCTGATTTCATAATTACACTAGAGGCTTCTACTGCAGGTTATAATATAAAGAATGTTCTTGGGCAGTACTTCTATATGTCAGGAACCTACGATAGTTTTAATGTGACTGAAACAGTTGGAGCAGAGGGATATGATTGGACTGTGGAAACTGCTGGTAATGCAGACGTTTTCACTATTACAAACGTAGAAAAGAATAAGTCTGTGAAGCTGAATTATTATAATGGTAGCTATTCTTATGGTAGTTATGCTGCTTCTAAAATTGAAGGTTACACTTATGCTGCTAATTCGTTAGTAAATGATGAAGGTGGTTTTACCGTTTATGATGTCAATATTGATGGCTTGTCTTTTGTTTGGAAAAATGTAGATATTTATGGCTGGAAAGCTTCAGCTTTTGTAAGTAGTGTGAATCATGCTACGGAAACTTACCTGGTATCGCCTTCAATAGAAATCACAGAAGATGCTGTATTGCCTTATTTCACTATTGACGAAGCATTCAGATATGGTGCAGGAGACGCTAGTGATATTACTATTTATATATCTACGGATTATGTGCCGGCAGCAGGAACCAGAGCTATGACACGTGCAACTGTAAATGCAAACACCTCTAGACTTTATCGCTTTGATGGTACTGTATGGAGTGAATATACTAGTAATGATGCAAAAATAACAGTAGTTGAACCTGAGGTTTATGCTTCGCTAGGAACTTCAAGCATTTCTGAACCTGATCAGATTTTACCTCTTTACTTGAGTCAGAAGTATCCTTACGCATTGGCTGGCGAACGTGCAACAGTTGTTTACAACAAGAGTGCTGATAAACCTGCGTTTATTGAATTTACGAAAGATGCCGCTACATGGATAGTAACTCCTGCTGCAGTAGAACAAGTTACTACTTTCACTAAAGATAACGATGGGATAACAGCTAAAATTAGTGTTTATATGGATGAATCTTTGTTAGGAAGCACTGGCGGATTTGTTGCGCAAGATGTAAAACTAGTTGGTGGATTAAGCTATGTATGGCAGAATACTGCTGCTTATGGCTGGAAAGCTTCTTCATTCTACAACAATACCAACAACCCAGCTGAAAGCTGGTTAGTATCACCAGCATTGGACTTCAGAAAAGGAACTGCTCCAGTTATTACCCTTGAGGAAGCTATCAATTACCTGAATGGTGCTAATGTAGAAGAGTATTGTGGCATAAAGATTTCTACTGATTATAAAGACAATGTACAGAATGCCACTTGGACTCCGCTTATTTTCCCAACTCGAGCCGAAGGTACAAACTGGAGTTTCATTAGTGTAGGTGAGATTGATTTATCGGAATATGTAGGACAGATTGCACATATTGCATTTGTTTATATGGTTCCCGAAGGTTCTACTATTGCTCCTACATGGGAATTCATGAACATTCTGGTAAAAGAGAAAACAGAGGAATAATTATCTAAATAATAAGGGTGGCAAGTTTGGAGTATAGCCAAGCTTGTCCCCTTTTTTTATCATATACATATGAAGAAATTTAATAGTTTAACGCTCATTCTTGGACTCTTAATAATGAGTCTTGTGGCTTGTGGCGAAGACCCCAAACTGCCTAATGGTTATATCGAAATCACACAAGATGGTACAACAACTATGGTATTGAAGGGTTACAACAATCCCTCCGAAGGATTTAGCGTATTGAAACCAACTGGTTTTGCTACTCCTTTCTATATCAAGGATAAAGAATTTTATGGAAAAGCTTACCGCTTTATAGTGGCTCCGGAAAAACGTTTGGACGAAATGACCACCATTCCTAAGGATGGTAATTGGCAAGAAAAAGCTTCGATCGTTCCGGGTATTGCATACTGGGTTCGCTATGGCGACTTGGTGGCTTATCGCTACATTAAGTTTCGTGTGGGTTATGTAGAGGGCAATAATGTTGGCATTGAGTATCTTGTTTCAGAGGAAATCACTACACGTCCCAATATAAACGCTAATACTTTACTCGTTGATTATGCCACGAATTGGGAAATGCCACATATAAATACATCGAATACTTTTGTGGCTCATGACCTGACTGTGAGTGGTAGTAAAGTGCTGAATTTTGCTTATGAGTGGAATGCGACAATGAATCATACTGAATGGGTAGCTTTTTCTTTCGATGAACTTACCTGTAAAGATGTTACAAAACGTACTGATGCATGGGATGTTGACCCGTTGTTGCCGGAAAGTATGCGGACTTCAAACGCTAACCATACGAATGATGGTTTTGACCGTGGACATATCTGCGCTTCTGAAGATCGTGTGTGGTCGGTAGATGCTAATAAGCAAACTTTTTATTTTAGCAATATGTCACCACAATTGGCTTCCTTCAATCAGAACTTTTGGGTAGCAATCGAAAATCAGGTTCGTTTGTGGGGACGTGCTATACCTAATACTTATGATAAAGTATATGTTACCAAAGGCGGTACAATGAATCATCTACTTAAAAACTTTACAAGTAATGTAGCTGGAGCTGATGGTAAATATCCTACGACTGATGAAAACGGATTTACTATCAAAGGGTTGGCTTGTCCACAGTATTATTTTACTGCTGTTTTGGCCGATAAAAATGGCGAATATAAAGCCATCGCTTTCCTTGTTGAGCACAAAGAAGGGCTGCCTAAAAAACCTACTGCAGCAGAAATGCAAGAATATGTAGTTAGTATTGATGAATTGGAAAGTTTTACAGGTATTGATTTCTTCTGTAATCTTCCTGATGATATAGAAAATGTAGTAGAAAGTTCGTATTCTATTGATGATTGGGCGTGGTAATATAACCCCAATCTAAAAGAATGGGTTTTCGTAAAGAATGGTTATTCATTTACGGAAACCCATTGTTTTTGATATAAACTCTTACCTTTGCATGTAGAAAACGATTCTAATTATGGCCAACGATACCTACAAAACCATATCCGACCTTTCTGAAGCCATTTTCACCGAAAAGCGTAGCAAATTTTTGGCATTCGCCATTCCGGTGCGTACTGTGGAAGAAATAAAAGAACATATCGATTTCTATCAGAAGAAGTATTACGATGCCCGACATGTGTGCTATGCGTATATGTTGGGGGCAGAGCGTGAAACCTTCAGAGCGAATGATAATGGAGAACCGTCGGGCACAGCGGGGAAACCTATTTTAGGACAGATTAACTCTAACGAGCTGACGGATATACTCGTAGTGGTAATTCGATACTTTGGTGGAATAAAACTGGGTACAAGCGGACTTATTGTAGCCTACAAAGCCGCCTCCGCCGAAGCAATTGCCGCTGCCGAAGTTATTGAGAAAACAGTGGACGAAGAAATTACCGTGGCGTTTGAATACCCTTTTATGAACGATGTGATGCGCATTGTGAAAGAAGAGGAGCCGGAGATAATCCGGCAATTCTTTGATATGGATTGTGAAATGACGCTGCGCATTCGCCAATCATTAATGCCAAAGCTACGGGCAAGACTAGAAAAGGTAGAAACAGGGCGAATTTTAGAAAAATAAGATAAACAAGTAATTAAATAGAATAAGATAATGGCATTTGAAGCAACAAAACAAGAATGGAGTGAACTATATACTTTTTTTCGTTTATTAAGTGAGGGCAGTGTACAAGTGGGTACAAAACAAGGAAAAGCAAACGAAAGTGCTGCCGCTTGGAGTATTGCACAAATAGTACGCGATGAGCACGATGGCAAACGTAACTACATCATTAATGAAGACAATATAACCATCAAAGGAGAGAATATCAGTTTAGTGGTTCCTCGCGAGTATTTTGGGAAAATAGCCGATTTGATACTCAGCACCATAAAAGAGTCGAAAGAAGATGAGGTGCCCTCGCCCGATGTGGTGGAAACTTTCTTGGATAAACTCAATATCTATGATTTGCAGGCAAAGACAGAAGACCGCACAGATCTTTCCATTGCCTTTTTCCATATTGACGCACCGCTGACGGGAGTTACTATTCGTTCGCGCATGGGGCGAATGAATCCTATCTTGGATGGGGGCAGAACTGCCAACCTGAAATTTGAACAGGTAGGAGTGAAGTTTCCTAATCCGTTAGTCAATAAAATAAATGCCATAGAATCTGCTAATGGTGTAGCCGAACGTATATTGGCTATCGAAACCAATGGTGGAGTATTGAAATACTCCGATGTTGCCGACAAAGTATTCCGTAGTAACCTGCTGATGATTGACCTGCACTTTCCGCGTATGCTGGCAGAGATGTTGCGCATTCTCTATCTGGATGACATTACGCGTGTGAGCGAATTGACTGAGGCTATCAAACAGCTTAACCCTTTGAAGATTAAAGACGAATTGATTAATAAGCATCTCTTTTACGAACACAAAATGAAACAATTCCTTTCGGCGCTGACGCTTGGCATGCGTCCGGCGAAAATTTACAATGGAGAAGATTCAGCGGTAGAAGGATTACTATTAATAAATGGAGATGGTGGAGTGGTGTTATATCATAAATCGCAAAAACAAGTGTTTGATGATTTCTTATTCTTCAACACCCGCTTTGAGAAAGGAAGCACAGAAAAAGATAAGTATGGATACTTGGAAAAAGAGAATGGAGTTTGGTTCTTTAAACTGAACGCGAAGATTGGTATAGTAAAGCGCTAGAGCCGATTAAGCTATTTTTCCGAAAAAATATTCACTATTTCTTAATTATACACTATCTTTGCGCTCTTTAATTAACAGTGTATAACAAAATGAAAAAAATCACGACAATCATTCTTTTAGGTTTAGTCGTAATGCAACCTATTCGCTTAGCAGCTCAAGAGTTTTCAATCGGTGCCGACCTAGTAACCACTTTTATGTGGCGCGGTATGAAATGTGCCGATGCTTCGTTTCAACCCTACATGACAATTGATATGGGTAAGTTCTCTTTCATGGCATGGAACAACACAAACCTGAATGATTTCGGGCAAGATGTTGACCTTTTCTTAAGCTATGAAGACAAAGGGTTTCGTATTGAGGTAGCCGACTACTTTGTAGAAGCCGCCGGCGAAAAGTTTAATTACTTCGACTACAAAGCTCATAGCACCAACCACATGTTTGATGCTACGGTTTCTTACCAACTCAGCGGAAAATTACCCATAAAGTTTTTGTGGAGTACAATCTTTGCCGGTGATGATTACTGCAAAGTAAATGGTGATCGCGCTTATTCTTCTTACTTGGAAGTTTCGTACCCCTTCACTGCCAAAGGCATTGATTTCAACGCCGAAGTAGGTATCACCCCATGGGAAGGTATGTATGCCGATGATTTCAATCTGGTAAACATTGGCTTAGAAGCTGCCAAAAAGGTGAAAATTACCGAAACAATTTCGTTGCCTATCTCTATTAAGTTTATAGCCAACCCTGCCGAGGAGCGCACTCACATAGTATTTGCTGTAAACTTCTAATAATAAAATAAGATGAAAAAGAGCGATTTTATTTTTATACTAGTTTTATGTATTATGTTCTTGCCATTTGTTTTCAGCAAGGACGCGTACAATTTCTATATGCACATGTCGGGTAATCATGCTATGATTATGGGCTTTATTCAATATGCATTGTTGGCAACCATTGGCGAAATGCTGGGATTGCGCCTTCAAACAGGTGTGTATGTAAATAAAGAGTTGGGTGTATTTCCACGTGCTTTGGTATGGGGAACATTGGGACTTACTATTGTAGCCGCTATTCGTATCTTTGGTGTAGGTACGCCGGTATTTCTAGATTATGTATTTGGTCTTGATGCAGGTACATTCAATGGTGCTATTTTTGCTCCCGAGTTTAGTGGTTTAAAACTGTTAGGCGCATTCTTCATGGCTTTCTTTATGGATGTGTTCTTTTCGCCGTTGTTTATGATTGTTTTTACAATTTATGATATGCACATCAAGCAAACAGGTGGAACTTTGAGCGGTTTCTTTACCAACAAGGTACAATACAGCAATAATCTGCAGAGTTTCAATTGGAAAGTGCAGTGGCAATTCGTGTTCATGAAAACAATTCCATTCTTCTGGATTCCGGCACATACTATTATGTATTTGATTCCTACAGAGTTTCAAGTATTGATGTCGTCTATGCTGGGAATTGTATTGGGAGTAATACTTTTCATTGCCAATAGAAAATAGAACTCATTTTTTATTTTTGAAAGATATCAGAAAGGGGTGGCACTTGTAATAAGTGTCGCCCCTTGTTTATTGATTCTTACAATATGTATATGGTGAAATATGCTTCTAAAAATGCAGTGAAAGAAGAACCATTTTTGACTTTGTTTTGATTCAAAATGAAGTCAAAACGTACTCAAAATGAAGTCAGTTTTTCTACTTATAGCATTTGATGCAAATGCCATAAGCAGAAATTCTTCTCTCGTATTTAATCCAGTATTCCGTAACGGGTTGGCAATAGTTTCCTGTCGCCCAATGTATTGTCTACCCGAGCTACATTTATCCAGAACTTATTCTCGCGTACCGAGTCAATAGGGTAATAAGCCTTTTCGCGCGAATAGCCGTGATTCCAATCACTGGAAATAGCTTCGTATTCGGGGTGTGGTGAGTTAATCAACACATTATCAGCTTTATCCGCTTCTCCTGACTTCACTTCTTGTATCTCTTGGTAAATATTCAACATTACGTCAATGAAGTTGTTCAGTTCCGCCAAACTTTCGCTTTCCGTAGGCTCTACCATTAGCGTGCCGTGCACAGGGAATGAGAGAGTGGGGGCATGGTAACCATAATCCATCAAACGTTTGGCGATGTCGGTTTCGGAGATACCGGTTTCCTCATGAATCTTTCTACATTCCAGAATAAGTTCATGTCCAACAAAACCATTTGCACCTCTGTAAACGACTCCGTATGTATCGTTCAAACAAGCTGCCATATAATTGGCACTAAGAATAGCAATGCGTGTAGCTTGTGCCAATCCTTCCGAACCCATCATCCGGATATAGCCATAAGTAATAGGCAAGATACCCGCACTACCGTAGGGAGCCGAAGAAACTTCGTTTTGTGGATTCCCAAAGAATGTATGCCCCGGCAGGAATGGTACAAGATGTTCGGCAACACCAATCGGTCCAACACCCGGCCCGCCACCACCATGAGGTGAAGCAAAGGTTTTATGTAGGTTGAGGTGGCATACATCGGCACCGATATATCCCGGATTGGTTAGCCCTACCTGTGCATTCATATTGGCACCATCCATATATACTTGTGCTCCGCAGTTGTGGATAATGTTACATATCTCAGCAATATCCGTTTCGAAAATTCCATGTGTGGATGGATAGGTAATCATCAAAGCAGCAAGGTCTTCACGATTGGCTTCCGCTTTTTCGCGTAAATCGTTCATATCTACATTTCCATTCTCATCACACGCACAGATCACAATACTGTATCCTGCCTGTATAGCCGAAGCAGGATTTGTTCCATGCGCCGATGAAGGAATTAATATTTTATTACGATGCCCCTGACCAATATTTTCAAGATAAGCACGAATCACACGTAGTCCGGCATATTCTCCTGCTGCTCCCGAGTTGGGTTGGAAACTAATGCCGGCAAATCCGGTAATTATCTTCAACTCTTCACCCAGTTTTTTGATAAGCTCCAAATAACCTTCGGCTTGTTCTACCGGTACTAAGGGATGAATGCCCATTAGCTTAGCGTTAGAGAGGGGAAGCATTTCCGAAGCAGCGTTTAGTTTCATGGTACACGACCCTAATGGAATCATGGAATGTGCCAATGAAATATCTTTTCTATCCAGGCGTTTGATGTATCTCATTAGTTCGGTTTCCGTATGGTATTTACGGAAAACCTCGTGCGTAAGGTACTTACTCTGGCGTTTAAACTCTTTTCTAATGGTGGTGGTTGCAGGAATTTTATCAATCTTAATCGCGTCTTTCTCGGCAGCTATACAGAAAATGTATAGTAAAGTATTTACGTTGGCAAGCGTTGTGGTTTCGTCCACACTTAAACCTACATCACCATTTTCGAAGTAGCGTAGATTAACCTCCTTGCTCAAGGCAATAGTGCGAATGTCTTTGGCCGATATATGTTCGGGCAATACGAAGCGCAGTGTGTCAAAGTACTGTTCATTAACTTGTATGTAGCCCAGTTTAATCATATTTTTTTCCAGGCAAGCTGCTGTTTCATGAATACGCGTAGCAATCGCTTTAATTCCTTCCGCACCATGATATACTGTATAAAAACCTGCCATGGTAGCCAATAAAGCTTGTGCGGTACATATATTAGAAGTTGCTTTGTCGCGTTTAATGTGCTGTTCGCGTGTTTGCAATGCCATGCGGTAACATGCTTTTCCGTATTTATCTTTGGATAAACCAATAATACGACCGGGCATATTACGTTTGTACTCTTCGCGCACAGCGAAGTAGGCTGCCGAAGGACCACCATAGAATAAAGGCGTACCCCAACGTTGTGTTGTGCCAAATACAATATCTGCTCCCCATTCTCCCGGAGGAGTAAGTAGTGCCAAACTCATTAAATCGGCAGCTACAGCTACCTTGCAGTTGGCTTCGTGCGCCTTTTCGGTAAAGGTGCGATAATCTTCTATGTTTCCATTTGAGTTAGGGTACTGTATGATGCAAGCATATATGTCAGGGGTAAACTCAAGATCTTTGTAATTGCCTATTTTGACAGTAATACCTTGTGGAATGGCACGCGTATTAATCACGGCGATAGTATGGGTAAATACTTTCTCGTCGATGAATATCACATTGGCGTTTGATTTTTGCTGCTCGCGAGTGCGTAGCGCAAACATCATACTAACAGCTTCGGCAGCTGCTGTTCCTTCATCCAGTAGCGAACAGTTAGCAAGGGGCATACCGGTAAAGTCGCTTACTGCTGTTTGAAAATTCATCAATGCTTCCAATCGTCCTTGTGACACCTCGGCTTGATAAGGAGTGTAAGAAGTATACCAAACGGGGTTTTCAAATACATTTCGTTGAATAACCGAAGGTGTAATTGTATTATACCAACCTAAACCAATATAGGAAGTAAACAATTGGTTCTTGGCTGCAATCTCTTCAATATGGGCAGCAAAGGCTGACTCTGTAAGTGTTTCCGAAAGTTTCAAAGGTTCTTTCAGCAGAATATTTGCCGGGATTGTCCGTTGAATTAGTTCGTCCAACGAGTTAACACCTATTTTCTTGAGCATTATCTGTTGATCTTCTTCCGTGATGCCAATATGTCTTTCGGCTAAGTGATTTGTTTTCATTGATATTTAGTTTTATAGGGTAGATTATCTAAAAAATGGATTCTCGGCTTTCTCTATACCAATTGTTGTTGGATTACCATGTCCTGGATAAACAATTGTCTCGGCAGGTAAGGTGAAAAGGCGGCTGCAAATTCCGTCTTTTAGTTCTTCGAAGTTACCGCGAGCTAAATCTGCCCGTCCAATGCTGCCTTGAAATAATACGTCGCCCGAGAAAATGCAATTGTCTGCCTTAGCATAGTAAACTAAACTCCCCGGCGAATGTCCCGGTACATGAATAGACTCCAAGGTAGTGTTACCAAAAGTAACTAAATCGCCGTCACATAAATATTTCCCCAACAGAATCAACTCTTCTCTTAGCTCAAAGCCAAACGACCGCGACTGTTGTGGAGCTTTCTCAATCCAAAATTCATCAGCTTGGTTACCCTCGGGAGAGAGTCCAAACTCTTGTT
The DNA here is from genome assembly GCF_010501015.1 of Bacteroides sp. 214. GTDB lineage: Bacteria > Bacteroidota > Bacteroidia > Bacteroidales > Bacteroidaceae > Bacteroides. The sequence continues at coordinate 219,839 of NZ_QVML01000007.1, forward strand.
TCATAAATGTATTACCAAAGATATGGTCTAAATGCATGTGCGTATTGAGCACATGTTTCAGTGTCAGTTGGTTGGAGATGATGAAATTTTTCAGCGTTTGTTTCTCTTCGTCATAGAAACAACCAGCATCAATAACCACTGCCTCTTTGGTTTCGTCCCATAAAACGTAACAGTTTACAGGGAACATATTAAACTCAAATCTCTTTATTTTCATATGATTATATCGTAACGTATACTACTTTTTTTGTTTCGAAGAAAGGTTCCTCAAACGAATCCTTAAGATCATATATAATTGTTTTGTTCTTAAAAGGCATCGTCTCATTCTCCAATTCGCCTCCTTTCAGGCAAATCAGACCGTTTGGAAGTGCATTTGTTTGTTTTACAGCAATATTTTTGCGAATGATTTTTATCAAATCGGTGAGTGGCATTACTGCGCGGCTTACCACAAAGTCAAATTTTTCTTTCTCTTCTTGTGCGCGTGCATGTCTAAAGGTTACATTCTTCAGATTAATAGCATCTGCAACTTCATTCGCTACACGTACTTTCTTGCCGATGCTATCTACCAAATGAAACGTTACTTCGGGAAAAAGTATTGCCAGTGGAATACCAGGAAATCCACCACCTGTTCCTAAATCCATAACGGTTGTCCCGGCACGGAAGTTAATAATCTTTGCTATTCCAAGCGAGTGAAGCACATGATGTTCGTACAAATTTCCAATGTCTTTGCGCGATATTACATTAATTTTGCTATTCCAATCGGTATATAAATTCTCCAACGCATCAAATTGCTTGCGCTGCTCTTCCGTTAAATCAGGGAAGTATTTAGTAATAATGTTCATTAAAGGTAAAGTGAGGTCTATTTCTTTATTTGACTGATTATTTTATTACTAACCATCAAATGTTTGATGGCGTCGTAGGGCAATTTGATTTCTACCGCACCCATTACATAAGGAGTAAATTCGTAAATATTGTAATGGAACAGCATGCCATCTTCTTCTAAACAGAAGTTTTCGGTAGGGAACAGATCATCCATTAATCCATAACCCATATCTTTCAAAGCTTCGCGTGAAGCTACATTTTTATCCAACATTAACTGGTTCCAAAGTAAGTCGGTCAGCATCTCTTCGTAGCCTTCTGCGAAAAAATCAGTTAACCCTAATATCTTTTTTTCGGAAAGGTCTATATTTAGAAACATCGTGCGATACGAAGGATGTGCCCCACCTGTGTACTCATTGAAATGCACACTATACGTCAGTAGGTCTCCTTTATATAATAGAATTTTGCTCTCTATATCTTTGTAATAAGAGTACCATGACCTTACATAATCGGTATTGTCTTTATCTTTAATATCTTCAAGATACATGGGTTCCAACTCTTTGTGGTAAGTATCAAAGTAGTTGTTAGCATAGAGGCGGATCATATTTTGGGGCTCGCCCACATAGAGTTCATCTTCAAAACAGGCAGATGCAAAGATTTTAATAAGTGTGTCTTTCAGCACTTCGTCATTTGACTTTAGAGGATAAGCAAACTTAATGGCAAGTGTAGCTCCCGGTTTTGCTGTATCTCCAAACATGTGTGTCTCTTCGTTGAGTTCTACTTTATCAAATATCAACGCACCTGTGGCTGATTTGTTACCACAAGAAGAATAAATCAAGCTTGTGTAAACAAGAATTGCAAACAAAGTTACATATTGTTTTTTCATAAAACAGTTTCTTTTAAAAGTGAGAATTTAGTCATAAAACTATACGCACAAATATAGAATTTATTCATGACATAGCTTCTATAAAGAAATAAAAAACGGCATCTTACATGTAGATTAATTAAAACTCTCTACCTTTAGAAACTGTTTTTATAATACCTTAAGAAGTATGCCTACCAAAGAAACCTATATAGACTGGGGCACAATACCTTATGCCGAAGCTTGGGAACAGCAGACAAAACTGTTTACCTCCGTTATTGAAGCCAAGAAAAGTGGGAAGCTACATCCTGATTACCTTATTATATGTGAGCACCCGCATGTGTATACTTTAGGTAAAAGCGGAAAAGCAAACAATATGTTGCTCAGCGAGGAGCAACTGCAACGGATGGATGCAACGCTTTATCATATCGACAGGGGAGGGGATATTACTTATCATGGGCCGGGACAGGTTGTTTGTTACCCCATTCTTGATCTTGAAGCCTATGGTTTAGGATTGAAAGAGTACATACATCTTTTAGAAGAAGCTGTTATTGCTGTGTGTGCTTTATATGGCATTACGGCCGGAAGAATGGAAAAAGCAACCGGTGTGTGGCTTGATGTCGGTACTTATAAAGCTCGAAAAATATGTGCTATTGGTGTGCGAAGCAGTCACTATGTAACCATGCACGGACTCGCCTTGAATGTAAACACTAATCTGCACTATTTTAGTTACATTAACCCATGTGGATTTATAGACAAGGGGGTAACTTCTATGCAAAACGAATTAGGAAAAGTATTGGATATCAATGAAGTGAAGAAGCAACTATATACAGAAATCAAGTGCCTTTTGCAACAACGTATTTAAGAAAAATAAACAAATACACCTGTTTTTTCAAAGATAATTTGTAGCTTTGGCAGATATATTGAAAAACAACCTTATTTATGGAGCGATTTATTATTCTGATAACTTTATTCGCGGTAACTACTACTTATTCTTTTTCGCAATCAAATGACAATGATACGACATCTCTTTCGTTGGATAGTCTGTACATGGAACTTCCCGAAGTGCTCATAAAAGGTGAGCGCCCCATAGTAAAAGCCAAAGAAGGTAAACTTATATACAATCTTCCTCAACTGATGGAAGGTAAACCTGTAGATAATGCGTACGAAGCTATCAAAGAGCTTCCCGGCATTGTAGATATGGGTAGCGGATTAACACTGCTCGGCAAAAAAGTAAATGTGGTTATTGACGGAAAAGTGTCTACAATGAGCGAAGAGCAACTCATCAATCTGCTGAAAACCATCCCTGTGTCTACCATAGAAAAAGCCGAAGTAATGGCTGCTGCCCCTGCACGTTATCAGGTACGTGGCCCGATGATAAACCTTATACTTAACACCTATAGCGCCACCGCTCCTTATTTACAAGGAGAAGTCTACACCTCTTGGGTAAAGGATTACTATGCGCAATATCAGGAACGAATTAATTTGCAATTCACAGCATCGAAGTTTTCGGCGGATTTACTCTATGGTTACCATCATGGCAAGCAACGTTCGGGTATTAATAAAGAGGCGAGGCATATTGTAGATGGTATCACATATCCTATCCAAAACTCGGAAATAGCCAAAGGGTGGGGCAATACCCACACCATTCGCTATGGTATGAACTACAGCTTCGACGAGAAGAACGTACTATCTCTTGTTTACAATACAGAGATACACAACGGCAGAAGAAAGGGAACCACCACAGGTACCGAAGAGTCTTTCGTACGAAATGTCTATGACGACCAATTGCATAATTTAAAATTGGATTACACCTCTTCTTTTGGACTAACAGCAGGTAGCGAATTTACTTTTTATCAATCGCCCAGTACTCAGGATTTGCATAGCTTATTGAATAATGAAGAAATAAATGTGTATTACGAAGAAAAGCAACGCATCAACCGTTGGCGCTTTTATGCTACACAAGAACATGCGCTAAAAAATAACTGGGCCATAAATTATGGTGCAAACTACACTACCACGCTCGATAATAGCTATCAGTATTACTATGACAGTCAGACGGGGATGTTTGATCCGGACAAATCCATGCAAGCACGTAAACAAGAACACACATTTAATGTATTTGCCGGATTCAGCACCACTTTTGGTGAGAAACTATCCTTGGATGCTTCTTTTGCTGCCGAGCGTTATAAGACCACGGTTTGGGATGAGTGGGCGTTTTATCCCACACTGAATTTATCATACTATGCCGCTCCCGAGCATATCTTTCAATTCTCTTTCTCGGGCGACAAACAATATCCTCCGTTTTGGAGTGTAAATAATGCTATAGCTTATACAAGCGCGTATACAGAGATTCATGGTAACCCGGAGTTGAAACCCAATTCAGAATACCAGGCAACTCTTACTTATATTCTGAAAAGTAAGTACATGTTTTCGGCATTCTATAATTATGAACCCGATTACTCCACACAGGTTCCTTACCAACGTCCCGATAGATTGGTTGAAGTCTATAAAAATCTTAATTTTGATTACAAGAAACAGCTTGGTTTACAAGCCTCTATACCCTTAAAAGTAAAGAATATATTAAATTCAAGATTTACTGTTGTAGGCTATTATATTCGCGAAAAAGACAAAGATTTTTGGGATATTCCTTTTGACCGGAGCGATTATTCGTTCATACTTGTGATGGATAACTCATTGAAACTATTCACCAAACCCAATATAACATTAAATGTTTCGGGCTTCTATCAGAATGGAAGTATTCAGGGTATTTATGATTTGGGACGATCGGGCAATCTGGATGCATCGTTGATGTGGAGCTTCCTAAAAGATAAAGCAAGACTTACCTTAAAAGGGGCGGATTTGTTTGATACTTCTTCCATTACCCCACGCATTGACTTCAAAGGACAATATACGGTGAATCGTTTTATTCAGCAGAACCGTTCGCTTCAAATATCCTTTAGCTACCGTTTTGGCAGTTACGAAGAGAAGCAATACGAGGAAGTAGATAGATCGCGGTTCAAATAAGAAGCTGTTTTTATTTCTTTTTCCCTTGTACTGCTGCCCGCTGTTTGGCTTGTGGCTTTCCAGTCTTTACTCTCGATTTTCCTACACGCGGACCGGTTGCGTGTCTTTTAAAGGATTTCTTAGGTTTTGCAGGCTCTTCCTCTTCTACAGGTTTAACAAATCGCGGTTTGTTGGGGTTTGCCTTTTTGGGTTGCTTTGCTACACTTGTTGCCTTGCGATAGTCCGTTTTGATGTCATATTCGTGCAAGGCTTTGTTCATCGCCTTGTTACTGTTGCTAGGTTTCTTTGCATTAGCAATGCTTTTTGATTCTTCTAGCAAATCAAATAACTCTTCCATTTCGGCATCAGTAAGGTTACGCCAGTTTCCTTGACCTAAGTTGCCCAATTTAATATTCATTACTTGGATGCGTTCCAGTTTCAGAACTTCATAATCAAAGTATTCGCACATGCGGCGTATTTGTCTGTTAAGCCCTTGTACCAGAGATATTTGAAAAGTATAAGGGTTTATCTCTACGATTTCGCATCCGCGAGTTACTCTATCCAGAATAGGTACACCTTGTGACATCTTGGTAAGAAACTCCTTAGTAATGGGTTTGTCTACCTTTACGATATATTCCTTCTTATGATTGTTGCCTACACGGAGTATTTTATTCACAATGTCACCATCATTAGTCAGCAGAATCAACCCTTGTGAATCTTTATCTAATCGACCAATAGGAAAAATTCGCTGTTCGTGGCTGATAAACTCTATAATGTTGTCTTTTTCCTGCAAATCGGTAGTAGTAACCACACCCACAGGTTTGTTGAATGCAATATAGACCGGCTCAACTTCGTTCACAATCAACTCGCCACGTACACGTACTTTTTGCCCGGGCAGCACGCGCTGACCAATGACGGCTTTCTTTCTGTTTACCGTTACTTGTCCTTCTTCAATAAGTCTGTCTGCTTCTCTACGTGAGCAAAAGCCTGAAGCACTGATGTATTTATTTAATCTATATTCCATGATGGGCATTGTTATTCAAGGCACAAACTTACGCAAAAATATACGATAATTAAGCGGGTAGGGTAAAAGAATAGCTATTTTATCATCTCTCATTGCACTTCTTCTCTCTTCAAACTATCTCTCTTTGCCGCAGAGACACTGACATGTTGTGCTTTTGTCTGTCTTATACGGGATTTGGTTGTCACCTTTTTGCTGCATAATATTTTCTTATTTATGCATAAAACCGTACAACATCGCTACAGTGAAACTTTTAAGT
>NZ_QVML01000008.1 GCF_010501015.1 Bacteroides sp. 214
GCTCACTGTAGGAACGATGTACTGATTTTTGCATAAACAATTAAATATTATGCAGAAAAAACGTGTAAACCTAATCCCGTATAAGACATTAACGTTTTTAGTTGACTACTTTCAGTCTTATTAATAGAGTTGGTTGACTCGGTTTATACTTAGTTATAAATAGGGTTGACCTTTTTCATTGCTTATTGATGAATGACTTTTGGTGATTAATCCTCCTTTTGTGACTTTTTTTGTCCTATTTAGATATATAATCTTCCTATTTTTGTTTCTTCATTATTCATAAAACTTTGTCTGGATAAAACACCCACTAAATGTAAATAGTCATGAAAACAATTATTATTTTATTTTTCACATTACTCTGCACTTACAATATAAATGCACAGAGTTATCGTTCTATGAACGAATTTGGAACTGATACTATCGCTTATATGCGACACAATTTTGTTGAGCGCAAAGCGCAATATATTAATCAGCCATTAAGCAAGCTTTTAAGCGATTATGAGTTGGGATTGGTCTTTGACCCAACGAGAACTTATCCTTATAAAACGACTGAAACAATCCGAATTGATGGAGCTATTTTACAATATCCCACTCCTCCTCAATATAAAGAACCATATGCTTTTTTGATAATCAATTTCAAAGCACCTCATTTACCTCGGGTAGAAACATACAATAATATGATAAACCCTGATGACAGTAATGAGTGGGCAGAGAAGTTGAAGAACTGTATTGTCTCGGATATTGAACTAGTTATTGGTCCGTTTGGTCCTAACTAATTTGTTATGATGAATGCACCTCAAGAGTTTATTTTTTTTGGGGTGCATTATCCACTAAATGTAAATAATCATGAGAACATTTTTTATTTTATTTTTCACATTACTCTGCACTTACAATATAAATGCACAGAGTTATCGTTCTATGAGCGAATTTGGTACTGATACTATCGCTTATATGCGATACAATTTTGTTGAGCGCAAAACGCAATATATTAATCAGCCATTAAGCAAGCTTTTAAGCGATTATGAGTTGGGGTTGGTTTTTGCCGCATCTGAAACTTTTCCTTATAAAACGACTGAGACAGTCCGAATTGATGGAGCTATATTACAATATCCCACTCCTCCTCAATACAAAGAACCATATGCTTTTTTGATAATCGATTTCAAAGCACCTCATCTGCCTTGGTGGAACACATACAATAATATGATAAACCCTGATGACAGTGATGAGTGGGCAGAGAAGTTGAAGAACTGTATTGTCTCGGATATTGAACTAGTTATTGGTCCATTCCACCCTAATTGATTATGTTGATAAGTTGCAATAGAAACTCCCCTGAAGTTTAGATGGGCTTTAGGGGTGCACTATCCACTAAATGTAAATAATCATGAGAACAATTTTTATTTTATTTTTCACATTACTCTGCACTTACAATATAAATGCACAGAGTTATCGTTCTATGAACGAATTTGGAACTGATGCTATTGCTTATATGCGATACAATTTTGTTGACCGTAAAGCGCAGTACATAAATCAACCATTAAGTAAACTTTTAGGAGATTATGAATTAGGATTAGTTTTTTATCCATCAGAAACTTATCCATACAAGACAACTGAGACTGTCCGAATTTATGGAGCTGTCCTAAAATATCCCACTCCTCCTCAGTATAAAGGACCGTATGGTGTCTTGATGATTTATTTCAAAACACCTCACCTGCCTTGGTGGGATACATTTAATAGTATGCTAGACACCGATGACGATGCAGAGTGGGCAGAGAAGTTAAAGAACTGCATTGTTTCGGATATAGAACTGGAAATTGGTCCCTTTGGCCCTAACTAATTTGTTATGATGAATGCACCTCAAGAGTTTATTTTTCTTTGGGGTGCATTATCTGTAAAATGTAAATAACAATGAGAAGTATAATTATTTTATTTTTCACATTACTCTGCACTTACAATATAAATGCACAGAGTTATCGTTCTATGAGCGAATTTGGTACTGATACTATCGCTTATATGCAATACAATTTCGTTGAGCGCAAAGCGCAATATATTAATCAGCCATTAAGCAAGCTTTTGGAGGATTATGAGTTGGGATTGGTCTTTAATCCATCGAAAACTTATCCCTATAGGACAACTGAAACAGCTCGTATTTACAGAGCCTTTGTAAAATATCCTATTCCTCCTCAATACAAAGAACCACATGGTGTATTAGCAGTTTATTTTAAGACTCCTCATTTAGCTTGGTTAGACATATACAATAATATGATAAACTCTGATGATAGTGATGAGTGGGCAGAAAAGTTGAAGGACTGTATTGTCTCGGATGTAGAGCTATATATTGCTCCGTTTGGACAAAACTAAGATGTAAAAGTGTAACACTATCTGCCAAATACAAATACTCATGAAAACAATTATTTTATTAATAAGTATCTTGTTCTGTGCGAATCATACATTTTCGCAGACGAATTATTACAGTACAACCAAGACTTTCTATGAGAGTGGTTATACTTATCAATGTGACCTGAATGCGTCTAAACAAGTTAAGTTATATAATAAAAATAACACCTTAACTTATGTTGACCAAGTTTATAAAGCTACAGGTAAGTTTTACACTGGATTAGGACATGACCCCTATCCACTTGAAGATGATACTTGGACAAAGCAAAGATGCCATTCTATTGTAAACAATGCTTTCTCGGTCGTAGAAAAGCAACGAGTAAAAGGATATTTATTAAGCATCGCTATGTATATCAGCCCTGATACAGGAAGAGTTATAGAAGTTGATTTTACATTTATTTCTATTCACCCCTTTGCTACAATCCCCATATCTGTATATAGAAATATTGAGAATGAAATAAAACAAAACATCTGGTTCACACCTACAGTTGAAGGAAAGAAGTTGAACTATATCTTGCGATCTTGGTTACAAGAAGTAGAGTGATGTTTTGTATTAACTGTAGTATTATTTGATGAGACAATTTCTTGTTATAATAATTAATGTGTTCTTCTGTGTGGGTATCTTCAACAGTAAACATTTCCTGTCTTTCCTAATTTCCCACTGGTAATAACTGATATTTGGCGATTAATCCTCCATTTGCGGTTTTTTTTGTCCTATTTAAGATATATAATCCTCCTATTTTTGCCTTACTCATTATTGATTTAATGAAAGCCAAGAAACCTCATTATTAATTAACTTTATAAATCAAAAAGTATGGCAAAACAATTGAAACTAATTTTCTTCTTCTGCTTACTTGGCATCTCAACGGTGTATGTCAATGCGCAACAAAACACGAAGAGAACAATTACAGGAACAATCCTCGATGACCTTGGGGATCCGCTCGTTGGAGCAACCGTAGCTGTGCCGGGTACCTCCATTGGTACAGCGGCAGATATTGACGGAAAGTTTACACTTTCGATACCTACAGAAACCAAAACTGTTAAGGTATCATTCGTTGGTTACGAAACACAAAACGTTTCGGTAACTAATAAGAGCACAATCAGTGTCACATTGGCTTCGAGCTATATGCTCGATGTGGTAGAGATTGTGGAAATTGGATATGGATCGGCAAAGCGAGGCGATTTAACCGGAGCAATTACCTCTGTTAGAGCCGGAGACATTACAGCCACTCCTACCAGTAATATTATGGAAGCTCTGCAAGGACGTATTGCCGGTGCCGATATTATGAAACCTTCGGGCGAAATTGGTAGCGGTGTGGATATTCTTCTGCGTGGTAATCGCTCTATTTATGGTAGTAACTCGCCGCTGTTTATTATCGACGGTGTGCAAGGTGCCGACTATAATCAGATAGACCCATATGACATTGAAACGATGGATGTGTTAAAGGATGCATCTTCTACTGCCATCTATGGTGCGGCAGGTGCCAATGGGGTAATTATTATTACGACTAAACGCGCTAAAGAAAGTAGAGTTAGAGTAAACCTCAATGCATATCATAGCTTCTCGGGCGAAGCCAATTTTATTCACGGTATGACCGGCAATGAATATTTGAAATATCAAAGAGAGTTCTATCGTACACGAAATGGCGAATACCCTGAAACAATGGAGCAACTGTTTTCAAATGAAGATAAGCGGGCAGCTATAGAGAATGGACAGTGGATTGACTGGGTTGATGAGGCAACCAAGGGCAATTCGTCAAAGGATTATCTTAGTCTATCAATCAATGGTGGTAGCGATCGTGCGAAGATTTATTCTTCTATTACCTATGAAGGGCAAAATGGATTGCTGCCCAATGAGAATCAAAACAGATACGGGTTCCGTTTGAATGGTGATTATAAGGTAAATAAGATGCTGAAAGTGGGTCTTACCTCTTCGGTTACTTATACTATTCGTAATAACAGAGGGAAAAACATCTTCACAAAAGCAATTGCTGCCGAACCATTAGGATTGGTTTATGATGAATATGGCAACCTCAATGAGTATGTGTATCCGGGTAGTGCTACTATAATGGGTGACTTTATGAAAGACCAATACTCGGACAATACACGTAGTACTTACGTTAACGCCAGTGGATATGCTGAATTTAAGCCTATCAAAGATTTAACGTTCCGTTCTCAAATAGCTACTGTTTTAAGCAATTCGCGCAACGGTAAGTACGTAGGTGCGCGTTCTCTACAAAATGTGGAAACAGGCTATATTACTCCTTATGCTTACATAAAAAACAACTACAGCTATGGCTATAGTTGGGAAAATGTGTTAACTTACAACAAAACCTTCCTCAAAAATCATAACGTAATACTAACAGGTATTACCTCTTGGAGTAAACATCAAGGAGATTGGAATGATATGCGTGCGCATAAATTCCCCTTGGATTCGTATCAATTCCATAACATGGCATCGAGCGAGAACCAAGCAATAAAATCGGGCTACACTCAAAAGCAAACCATGTCGTATGCACTTCGTTTTAATTACTCCTATAAAAGCAGGTACCTATTTACATTTACCACCCGTTGGGATGGTGCTTCGCACTTAGCAGAAGGTCATAAGTGGGATGCATTCCCCGCTGGAGCTATTGCTTGGCGTGTTTCCGATGAAGCTTTTATGGAAAGTACAGAAAGTTGGTTGGGCAACCTGAAATTACGTGCCAGTTACGGGGTTACCGGTAACTCGGGAGGTATGGGTGCTTACGCTTCGCAAACAGGTGTTACTACCTATCAAAAAGTATCGGCAGATGGTGAAGTGGTATCTAATTCACAAATGGTTTCTCCATATGCAAATCCGGCGATAGGTTGGGAAAAGTCATACACGTTAGACCTTGGTGTGGATATTAGCTTATTTAGAAATCGCATCAACCTGACTTTTGATTATTATAACACGGATACTAAAGACCTGCTCTTTCAGCGTAAGCTGCCTATAACTTCGGCACTGACCGCATGGGGTTCTCCGCTTAATACATGGCAGAATATCGGTGAAACAAACAACCGTGGTTTTGAAATAGAGTTGAAAACATCCAACATCAGAAATAAAGACTTCGAGTGGACTACCGCTCTTTCGTTCTCGAAGAATAAAGAGAAAATAGTAAGTCTGCCCGATGGCGATTTGCTTGATTCCAGATTGTTTGAAGGACAACCAATAAGGGTATTCTATGATTATAAATACTTAGGTGTTTGGTCTGAAGCAGAAGCAGAAGAAGCTGCAAAATACGGTGTACGTCCGGGAGCTGTAAAGATTCAAACAATCCCTCACGTTACAATTGATGCCGATGGTAATGAAGTCAGCGACAATGGTGTTCATAATTATAGCTCTAACTACGACAAACAAATCTTAGGATCCAGAACTCCCGATGGAATTGTTGGTTTCAATAATACTTTCCATTACAAGAATTTTGATTTAAGCATCTACGCCGTACTTCGTTGGGGGCAAATGATTGAGAGTAAAGCTTTGGGTTGGTTCTCTGCAGGAAGTGACAATCAACCTGCCGGTACTAAGTATTGGACTCCCGAGAATCAAAATACTTACTTCCCACGCCCGGGAGTTTACGCTGGTATTGCTTCTACCGGTATTGAGTCCTTGAAATTTATAGATGGATCGTATGCGAAGATTAAAAACATCACGTTGGGATATACTGTTCCAAGGAAATGGCTAAAAAAAATAGGTGTAGAAAAACTACGTGTGTATGGAACAGCATATAATTCGCTCATTCTTCCTTTCAAGAGTGAACTAAAGAAAACCGACCCTGAGAATAACGGTTCAGATACGTTCCCACTGTATAAGGAATATGTTATTGGTGTTAATGTATCATTTTAATCTGTACAATTATGAAATTCAATATAACAAAAAAGATATTACCATTGCTCCTGCTTGGAGCAAGCATGAGCTACACATCGTGTACGCTGGATGAAACAAACCCGTCGGGCTCTACACTCGAAACCGTATCAGCCTCTACCATTACAGGTTATGAGGGTATTCTGAATAATATTTACTTTGGTATGCAACGCCGTATGTACGGCTATGGAGAATGGACAACCTTCACCGAAGCCGGAACGGATCTTTGGACTCCTCCTCGCGGATTTGCCAGCAACTATTTCAATTACGGCATGGGTGGTGGATGGAATACCAATATGATGCTGAACTTCTTGAATCCGGCATACGACGGTGTCGGTAGTTGTAACGTAGCTATTAAGTATGCTCCGTTAGCTCCTTATGCCACCGATGCGGAAAGAAATGCGAAAGTAGCCGAAGCTCACTTTATGCGGGCTATCTATTATTACAATTTGGTGGAACAGTTTGGTGGTATTACATTACACCTTGAACCAGCAACCAAAGTAGACCTGCATCCGTCGAAGAACGAGCCTATGGAGATTTACGAAAAATGTATTATCCCGGACTTAGAGTTTGCTGCGGAGTGGCTTCCAACAGAAGAATGTACCACACGTCCATCGAAGAAATCGGCTATGGGATTCCTTTGTAGAGCGTATCTGCAAACAAGAGAGTATGGTGACCACCCGGAATATATGAATAAAGCGCTTGAACTTGCTAAACGTATGATAGCAGATTGCGAAGGTGGTGGTAGCCAATATGGTGTGCAAATGTATGCAAATCTGGAAGATGTTTTCTCGCAGGAAAACAACTATGGCAATACAGAAGCTCTATGGAAACATCGCTTCGTAAGTGGTGGTAGTAGCAACAATGCGTGGATACTTAACGAAAACAATAAATTGTTTAACTGTTTAGCTAAACAATTTGGTGTGGCCATGCAAATGTCGAAGAATGAACACTCGGGAAACAGACTGGCAGGAAAAACCGACCATGAGATATGGGGTACTCAATACGACGGTGGATTTATGCCTAGCGGGCATCTACTTAAATTGTATGTGCAAGCAGATGGCACACTAGACCCTCGTTACTATGGTTATTTCCAAACAAGTTGGTACTCTAACAAGGACAAAGGTGGTGGATGGAGTGATAGTTATATTAAGACGTATGATAAAGATAAAACGTCAGAAGGTATCTATTACCCCTATACAGACCCAACAACCGGTGTTGTTACCTATAAATATACACGTATAGAATTTGATGAACTTGCCATTAGATTTATACATCCATCTGAACCCGATTATGCAGAGATGCTGGCAAACAAAGATGGTGCTACAATCTTAATTGTGGATTATAATGATGTGTATGCAGCAGATGGCTATGTAAAACAGGAATATACGCGCAAAAATGATGGCGAAACAGTGGTTAATCCTTGGGCGTACTTCTACCCGGGAATGACTAAATTCAATAGTAATAATTTTATAAGAACCAATAGTTCGAAATTAGAGCGCGTAGGTAATTTGAATAGTACCTTTATGATGCGTACTCCTGAAGTTTACCTGATTGCTGCCGAAGCAGATATCTATGTGAATGGTGGAGCTAATGCGATGGGTTATATCAACAAAGTACGTGCACGTGCAGGAGCCAAAGCATTGACTGGAACTGCCGATATTCAAACGGTTCTTGACGAACGCGCCCGTGAGTTATGCGGTGAATATGTTCGCTTCTACGACCTTAAACGCACCAAGAAACTTACCAAAGCTTATTTGTTGCAAACCAATCCGGGAGTAGGGCAATACTTTGATGATAGTAAGCACATGCTTCGCGAATTCCCATCAGGATTCCTCGAAACCTTACAAGAGGGCGGATGGTACTATCAAAATCCGAATTATTAAGCAAAGTGTGATATATAAATGGGTTTAAAGATTAGTTTTTAAGATAAACAAGTAAATAGGTGTTAGCGTTTTCTTAATAGATTAGATTTCGGAAGGTTAGTCCTTGTTTGAAAGGATTGACCTTCCATTTTTATAGTACAAAAACAATAGATATTCGTTATTCTTATATAAGTGATAAACAATACAATAATATACCATGAAACTAACAACAGTTCAAAAATGTGTGGCGGCATTTGCCGTTAGCTTGCTAACTTCTTCCTGTTTTTTGTTTGCACAGCAAACAAATCCCTACACACCCGATTGGGCTTCGCTCTCCAGGCACACTCCGGTGCCCGAATGGGTGCGCGATGCCAAGTTTGGTATCTATTGCCACTGGGGAGTTTACTCTGTACCCGCCTATGGTAATGAACAGTATTATCGCTATATGCACTGTGATTCTACCTCTTCGCAAACATTGATGAATGGACACATTCGCCATGCCGAGCTCTATGGACCACTTACGGAGTTTGGTTATCATGATTTTATCCCTATGTTCAAAGCCGAAAAATTTGATGCTGCCGAGTGGGCTACACTCTTCAGGGAGAGTGGTGCGCGCTTTGCCGGCACTGTTGCAGAGCATCACGACGGGTTCTCGATGTGGGATAGCAAGTACACCCCTTTCAATGCCAAGAACATGGGGCCTAAACGCGATGTGATTGGCGAGTTGGGTAAAGCCATTAAAGCACGTGGCATGAAGTTTTTTACTTCGCTGCATCACGAAAATAATTATACGTATATAAAAGTTAAACCCGAATGGGCTGCCAATAATCCGAAATATGCCAAGATGTATGGTTGTCTCATGCCTCATGGCGAGTGGCTACAAATGTGGTTGGATAAATGCAATGAGGTAGTTACCAAATACAGTCCTGATATTGTGTACTTCGATGCGTGGATGGACGAAATACCCGAACAATACAAACTCGATTTCCTGGCTACCTACTTTAACCATGCGGCAAAGACGGGGCAGGAGGTTATCTTTACCTATAAGTATAAAGAATTTCCGCGTAGCATCGGTATGCTCGACCATGAAATGAGCAATCCGAATCAAATAGATAGTATCCCGTGGTTGTGCGATTATACCATCGGCACCGGTTATCACTATTCGTGGGGGTATGTAAAAGGAATGGAGTATCGCTCGCACAAAGACATTATTCACAAACTGATAGAGGTGGTGAGTTGCAATGGACAGTTTTTGTTGAATCTTTCGCCGATGGCCGACGGGTCGTTTCCGCAAGAGCAAAAAGACATCGTGGCTAATGTAGGTGTATGGATGTGGTCGTATGGCGAATCTATTTATGGAACACGTCCTTATGTGGCAGCAGGCGAGATAACTGCAGGTGGTAAACGGGTACATTATACCACAAAAGATAAAACTATTTACGCCATCTTCTTGGACTGGCCCGAAAGACTAACACCTACATTGCTAACGAAACTTACGCCCGAAAACATGAAAGGAGAAGTAAAGAAAGCCACGCTGCTGAGTGTGAAGAAGGACTATGACTGCTCGTTTGTGCAAACAAAAGACGGACTTGTACTTACACTGCCGAAGAATGCGCGTTTATCGTCGGATGTGGCGCAAGTGGTGAAATTGGAACTGGAATAAAATTATTAAATTATGAGAACATCATTTATTGTTACACTGCTGATTGGGTTTTTGACGTTACCGTATATTTCTGTAAAAGCACAAGAAAGAGAGCCCGAACTGAAAGTTACGTCGGCATGGGAAGGAGTCGGCGAAAGCAAAACCCTCAATATAAAAGCTACGCTTCTTAAACCTGGTATATATAGTATTTTGTTCAACTTTACGGAACTCAATAACATAATGCAAGCACCCCAAGAATTGCGTGTTGTAAAGGGAACAGGTATAATATTTACTCTACGAGGCACTGACCCCCAAGAACGGTTCGGCTGCAAATACAACTGTTACTATGCCTTAGGGTACGAGTCTTCTCGGATGGATAGTAACTTTGTTTATCGTTTGCCCTACAGTACACATCGTACAGAACCTGTACGCGGGCAAAGTAACTATGTAATTGGTAAGCACGTTTTAGGAGGAGGCATTGTGTCAGACCGAATAGATATAAATTTTCATTTAGAGCAAGGAGATACCATATTTGCTATGCGTAAGGGTGAGGTGGTGCGTGTGAAGAATGAGTCAACGAAAATATATTCATTGACCATTTTGCAAGGTGATGGAACTGTGTGTACCTATAGCGTCTTTAATAAGGGAGAATTTTTGGTAAAGGAGGGAGATGTTGTTTACCCCGGCACGCCTTTGCGGATAAATGAAAATGAGGCTCAAAGAAACGAAAACTACCTATTAAGGGTTAATGTTTATTATCCGGTAGTAAACCCGGATTTCGGAGAAAAGAAACGGGCTATTGCCTTTTTGCAACACCACTACAACCCGGTTTTTGCTACTGATAAAGGTAATATGAAAATAGAGGGGCACATGGAACTTCGGGCTACTTCTACACCGGAATTGATACAGAAGGAGATGACGAAAAAAGAAAAGAAGCGGACGAAATAGTTATTCGCCCTTATCTTGCTCCCTATACTGTACCGGTGTCATTCCGGTTTGTTTCTTAAAACAGCGGCTAAAATACTTAGGGTCGTCAAAACCTACGGCGTACGCTATTTGTGCGATATTTCGTTCACCATTATTGATAAGTTGTATAGCCCGCTTGATGCGAATTTCATTGATAAATTCTATCGGCGAAACTCCAAGAAGTGACTTCACCTTGGTATAGAATGAAGTCCTTCCCAATGCAAACTCTTTGGCAAAATCTTCTACACTGAGTGCTGAGTTGTCAATATTCTCTTCCATAAATGCCATAAGTTGCTTAATGAAGAGTTGGTCGTGTGGAACGATTTGTGGCTCCGTAGGCGAAATATCCGGACGGGTAGTGGCAACTTCGCCCGATAATAGCTTATTCCTATATGCCTCTTGCAGCAACTTGCGTGTTTTGATGAGTGAAGCGATGCGAGCTTTCAGGTAGTCGGTGCTGAAAGGTTTGGTGATGTAATCGTCTATGCCATATTCCAATCCGTTGATACGATCATCCAGCGAAGACTTGGCGGAGAGTAAAACAATAGGGATGTGGCAGATGTCTTTGTCCTCTTTGATAGCTTTCACCATATCAAGCCCATCCATAACAGGCATCATAACATCGCTGATGATGAAATCGGGAATAAGTTCTTTCGCTTTGTTATACCCTCCTTCTCCATTGGCTGCTTCTATTATATTATATTCTGAGCTAAGGATGCTGCACAGGAAGTTGCGTAAGGAATCGTTATCCTCTACAATAAGGATGGTTGTTTTCTCTCTTGTATCTTCATGAATAGTGGTGTCTATGGGACCTGTTTTGTTTTTCCAAACTTCTTCACTTTGGCTGTCGGATAAGGTAAACTCGGTGTGTTCTTTGTTTACAAAGTGGTCTTTGCCCATAGGTATGGAGATTGTAAAGCAACTACCCACTCCAAGCTTACTGCTTACGCTGATTGTGCCGTCGTGCATCTCTACCAGCTCTCTTGTCAGCGAGAGCCCGATGCCCGAAGAATTTCCAAAAGCATTTCCGTTTATGATTGTCTCGAAACGTTGGAAAATGGAGTCCATTTTATCAGCACTGATACCAATTCCTTCGTCTATGATAGAGATATTAACCACGTCTTCTTGTGCATCTATTTCTAGCGTAATGGATTTCCCGTCGGGTGTATACTTAAAGGCATTGGATAGGAGGTTGAATATAACTTTCTCTATCTTGTCGCTGTCTATCCATAACCAGAGTGGGGAAGTAGGTGCTACAAGCCGAAGACTAATCTCCCGACTCTTGGTTTGCAACTCAAAATGTTCCATGATTGTGCTTGCAAACTGAATGATGTCAACCTCTTCTATCAGTAGTTTCATTTTATGGTTCTGTATCTTTCGGAAATCGAGTATCTGGTTTACCAATCGCAGCATACGGTCAATATTTTTCTGCATTAATCCCAGGTATTCTTTGCTCTTTATGGGTAAATCTTCTTTTAGCAATTCGGATACAGGACCTGCAATAAGCGTGAGCGGTGTGCGTAGCTCGTGCGAAATGTTGGTAAAGAAACGCAGTTTAATATCGGTAATTTGTTGCTCGGTATCTACTTGGTGGCGCAAACGATAGATATAGAACAAGATATACACCGTTGCAACAATAAGTGTGATGAGTAGCAAGAACATAAGTGACCAAAACCAACCGGTTTCTGTAAATTTGGGAAGTACATTGATAGAGAGGGTGTACTCGTTGTCTACCCAAACGCCATCGCTATTGGTAGACCTGATGGCAAGTGTGTATTTTCCGCGCGGAATATTAATATAGCTAACGGAACGCTTACGACTAGCATGATTCCAATCGCTGTCTACTCCGGTTAATTTATAGGTGTAGTTAATATTGCTGGGGTTGGCATAGTCTAAGGCGGCAAACTCAATGGTGATATTTCGCTGATCGGGTGTTAAGGATATTTCGGGATGCTTGTCGGTTGGTATAGGAATTTCTTCGTTCAACACGCGGATACTGGTAAGCACAATGGAGGGTACGTACTGACTTTTGTACATTTCTTGCACAGACAGATTGATGTAACCTTTATTTGTTCCTAACAATAGCGAGTTGTTGTAGATAGTTGGTCGTCCTTCTGAGTAAAACATATCGGCCCGCAACAGATTCCACCTGAAGCCTTCGAATGTGTTATCTTTTAAAGATAGTTTTGATATCAGATTCTCGGAAACAAACCACAAGTTACTTTCTCTATCTTCTGTAATGGATGCAATCCACTCGGAAGCTAACCCAGATTGTCGGCTGTACGACTGAAAAGAGAGTTCTTCGGGTTTATTCCCTTTGTGTACGATCTTATTTATACCACCTCCAAAAGTAGAGAGGTAAGTTTCTTTTTGTGTGGTGATGCAAATATCGCTGACGTTGTTGTTGCTCAGGCTCAGCGTATCGTTCGGATTGTGTGTATAGGTATGGAACCGAATGCGCTGTGGCTCGGTAAAGAGCGAAGAGAAGGTAACTAGTCCGCCTGTTGTACCTATCAATAAGATACCATTCGGGGTTTCGGCTATGCAACGAACCTTTGCAAATTGATTTTGTGGGTAATGTTTCAGTGAGTTATTGCTGTTGGCAAACCGTAACTCGTGTGATGGTGTGTAGTACACCCAGTTGATTCCACCGCCGAAAGTACCAATCCATACACGCTTGTTGCTATCTTGGAAAATAGAGAAAATAGCATTGTCACTTAAACTCAGTGAGTCGGTAGGGTGGTGCTGGAAATTGCGCACACTGAAACGGTTGGGATGGTTGTGCGTTTCTTTAAGGATATACAGTCCTTGGCTACGACTGCCAAGCCAAAGTTCATCGCCTATTTTGGTTATGCTGTAGATGTTATCATGAAATAAGCATTCCTGTTTAACAATTTCTCCCTTGGGATTAAGGAAACCAATCAATTCTTTATCCCGATTGTATATGCGCACTTTTTTATCTCGTGTGGCTATCCATAGCCTTCCCTTGTTGTCTTGATATAAGGTACGCGCTTCGGATCCTAAACTATGTGTGACAAGCGGGGCATGATAGAAACTTATCTTTTTTAGGCTTCGGTTGGCTGTATTAATCCACAAGTTTCCTTGTTTGTCAAAGAAGCGCGAATGTATCGATGAACTTAGCAACGAGTTAGGGTTGTTTGGGTCGTTCTGAAAATAAAGTATCTTATTGTTTTTTCGGTCGTAAAAGTTTAGACAGCCTCCTCTGGGGTTTATCCACAACTCTCCGTTGGCATCTTCCTGAATAAAGTAATAGTTCTTATATTTATCTTCGGCATGGATGGAGGGTAGTGGCGGAAAATAATGCACTACTTGCCGCTCTTGATCCCATTGTGTTATTCCGGGTGATGGAGTAAATATCCATAATAGATTATAGCTATCTACATACATACTCTCTATTGAATTGAAAGGCTGTTGTGGTGTACGCACATCGACTATCTGAAATGTTTGCTCCGCAAGGTGATATAAGATCAGACCATTTTCTGTAGTACCAATGGAGAGTAGTTGGTTATCAATAACATTTAGCCCGGTAATTGTAACGTTGGCTATGGGCAGATGGATATGTGTTACATCGCCCGTTTGTTTATTGTATTTACCAACTCTTCCATCATTGGTTGCTAACCAGATAGTATCGTTTACTTCCAGAAAAAACTGGAAAGGCATTGTGTCGTGAATCTCTTTCTGACCGATAATCTTAACCCCTCCACCTGTAAGTATCCACTCGTCTTCTTCACTGTCTTGAAGGATCTCGTAAATGACATTACTGTTCAGGTTGCCATGATGTACACTGTAGCTGTCGAAGCGCGGGTCTGTTTTATACGTCCGTTCATCAAACCTGTAGCAGTATCCGTCTTCGCAAATAAACCATACAACACCCTTACTCAGTATGTTCAGGCGCTTGCTCATAGCTTGTTCGGGTGGAATGGTTTTCAGAACATTGGTAAATCGTTTGGTGTCGGGGTCGAACAGGTAACTCTTTTCATCGTACGTCCGACACCAAATTTGATCGAACTTTCCGTGATTCATAAATTCTATTCGGTTATTCTCCAATTCGCTTCCTTCTTCAGTGCGATTATTGAACGTCTCGAATGTATAGCCATCAAATTTGTTTAACCCATTCCAGGAAGCAAACCACATGCAACCTTTACTGTCCTGCACATAGCTCATGATTATACCTTGTGCCAGTCCGTCGTTAATTGAATAACGATCGATGTGGCATAGCGGTTGTGCGCATACGGATAATGCTATCCAGAGAAAGAGAAAAAACAATGATGTGCTCTTCATTTTTTTCGTGTCTTTCTATGAAAGACGAACACACTCTTGTACCGTACTCAACCTTTACTCTACTCCTCCGCCCAGTGCCTGATACAGGTTGATAACTCCTTGTATCATTTCAAATCTGTCTTGTGCTTGCGATGTTTGTGCCTGCAATAGCGATTGTTGTGCTGTAAGTACGTCCAAGTAGGTAGTAGAGGAGTGTTGCATCAATAGCTCGGTGTGGCTTACCGCGTTTTGAAGCGCCTCTACCTGTAGTGTACGCCATTCACTTTTAGCCTGCGCTGTTTGGTATTGTGTAAGGGCGTTGTTTACTTCGCCTCCTGCATTGAGCAAGGCTTGCTGGAAGGATAATTTGGCTTGCTCTTGCTGTGCTTTAGCTATTTTTACTTTACCACGGAGCGAACCCGCGTTGAATATGGGTTGTGATAACGTGCCGGCTGCTGTCAATAACAGTTTACCGGGGTTAACAATAAGTGACCCAAGAGAGTTGGTCCACCCTGCTGTACCACTCAATGTGATAGAGGGGTAGAGCGAAGCTCGGGCTATATTTGTGGCGTAGTGTGCTTGTACTAAGGATTGTTCCGCCGCGCGGATGTCAGGGCGGTGGGCTAGTAACTGTAACGGAACACCAACTTTCAGTTCGGTAGGGAAGCTGATACTTTCCAAATTGCCACGTTCAATGTGGTGTGGCGAGGCGCACAAAGTGGCACTCAGGGAATTCTCTATTTCGTTGATAGAGCGTTTGATGTCTTCCAGTGCCGACACAACGGAATAATAAGCCCCCTCTATTTGCGAGATTCCCACTTCGTTTGCCATGCCGGCTTGCTTCATTAGCTTCATTATAGCAACACTTTGTTTGAACTTTTCGGCTGTCTCGGTAGAGAGCTTAAGTTGCTCGTCGAGCAAGAGTAGTGTGTAGTATTGTGTAGCAATACCTGCTATAAGTCCGGTTTGTACCGCCTGGCGATAGTCTTCACTCATCAGCAACAAAGACTTAGCTTGTCGTTTGGCATTGGTAATCTTGGCAAAGATATCAAGTTCCCAGCTTGCTACGACAGGAGTTGCGTATGTCCATGAGGCTTTGGATTTGTCAAAACTACTTACGCCACCATTGGGTGCGAAGTTAAACGAAGGTAAGTAGGAGAGGCGTGCAGTGGCAAGCACTGCTTTAGCTTCTTCTACACGCCACCAAGCGGCTTGTAAATCGGTGTTGTTTTCCAACCCTTGTGCAATCAGCGCTTGTAGATGAGGGTCGGTAAAGAGTTCTCGCCACTTTATGGAAGCGAGTGTTGTGGTGTCTGTGGTTACATACTCCGTTCCGTAAAGTGTGTCGGTTTGTAAGTCGGGTCTATGGTATGTTTTGTAGATGCCGCAGCTCGAAAGCAGCAACATCATACTTATCAATAATGTCAATTTCATTTCTTTTCTTCTTTTAAACGTTTTAGTTCCTTTACTTCTTCTATCTCTGCTTCAATACTCCAGTCGGGCTTCTCGTATTCTACCGGGCGCACCTTTTCCTCTATCCATTGAAATATGATAAAGAGTGCGGGCATAAAGAAAAGCAGTACAAGTGTACCTACCAACATACCACCCACGGCACCTGTTCCCAAGGAAGAGTTTCCGTTGGCACCTACACCTGTGGAAAACATGAGCGGGAGCATCCCGAAAATCATTGTAAGCGCTGTCATCAAAATAGGGCGAAGACGTACTTTGGCAGCGCCAATAGCAGCTTGTGTAAGACTCATACCTGCCTTTCTGCGTTTGGTGGCGTACTCGGTAAGTAGGATAGCAGTCTTCGCCAACAAGCCGATAAGCATAATAATACCCGTTTGCAGGTAGATGTTATTCTCCAGCCCAAAGATCTTGGCGAACAAGAAGCTACCCATAAGTCCGCATGGCACAGCTATAATAATAGCCAACGGAATGAATAGACTTTCGTAGAACGCGCATAAGATAAGGTATATCAATAGCAAACAGATGCCGAATATAATAATGGCATTGTTGGACGTGCTGTTTTCTTCACGCGTAATACCTGAAAAATCGTAACTATATCCTCTTGGAAGTGTTTCGGCAACCTCGTTAATAGCCCGGATGGCATCTCCCGAAGAATAGCCATCGGTAGCTGCACCGTTCATAGCGATAGAGTTGTACATGTTGAAACGATTCAAGCTTTGTGGTCCGTATACTTTGCTGAGTGAGATATACTCACTCAATGGCGACATTTCTCCGTTGTTCATACGCACGTAAGTGCGATCGAGCGACGAAGGGTCTACTCGAAATTCGGGTGCGGCTTGCAACATCACTCTATATACATGGGCAAAACGATTAATATTCGACACATACACCCCACCATAGAAACCTGCTACCGTAGAGAGTACCGTGGCAGGCGAAACTCCTGCACGTTTACACTTTGCCGCATCGACATCTACCATATATTGTGGGAAGTTAGGATTGAACGAGGTGTATGCCATGGCTATCTCGGGTCGTGCATTGAGCTTTCCTAAGAACTCTTGTGCAATGCTGAAGAAATTGTTGATATCTCCATCGTTCTTGTCCTGCAAATGCATTTCGAACCCATTGGACACTCCGTATCCCGAAATCATCGGGGGCGAAAAGGCGAAAATTTGTGCGTCTTTGATATCGGCAGTGCGACGCTGTACCTCTGCCATAATAGCGTTTACAGCATCTTCTTTGTCGGTACGTTCGCTCCAGTTTTTCAAGCTGAGGATAAGCATCCCATAAGAAGCTCCTTCCCCGGCAATCATACCATAACCAGCTACGCTGGCGCGGAGTTTTACTTGCTCCATATCTTCTAGACGGGTATTAATATCTTTCATGATACGATCGGTATTTTCGAGCGAGCTACCCGCAGGCATCGTAACATTGACCATTACCGTTCCCATATCTTCGTCGGGTACAAGTCCTGTTTTTGTGGTCGACATCAAAACAATTAATATGGCAACGCATGCCCCAATGCTGCTCCATACCAGCCATTTGCGGCGAATAAAGAACAATACACCATATTTGTAACGGTTTATCATTGCATTGAATGAGGTGTTGAAAGCCTTACGGAAACGTGCCGAGAAGTTGTCTTTTTGCTCGCCGTTGACATCCATATATGGTTTTAATAATAAAGCGCATAGAGCCGGAGCAAGCGTTAGTGAATTAATAGCAGAAATACCTACGGCTACTGCCATCGTAATACCGAATTGTGTATAGAAGATACCTGATGTACCACCCATCATTGAAACGGGAATAAACACCGCCATGAATACCAATGTAGAAGTGATAATAGCAGTACTGATACCACCCATTGCATCATTGGTAGCATGGTGAGAAGAGAGATACCCAACTTCAAAACGTGCTTGAACGGCTTCGATTACCACAATGGCATTGTCTACTACCGTACCGATGGCAAGTACTAAAGCAAAGAGTGTCAGTAGGTTTATTGTAAACCCTGCCACTGCCATGAAGGCAAAAGTACCAATGAGCGAAACGATAATAGAGATGGAAGGTATTAACGTGGAGCGAAGGTCTTGCAAGAAAACATACACCACCAAAAGAACCAATACGAATGCTACAAGCAATGTGATAACCACCTCTTTCATTGATGCGTAGAGGAAGTCGTTTACACTCATCAATGAGTCTATTTCTACATCTTTGGGCAAATCTTTACGCGCTTCCTCAATGAAAGCGTCGATGTCGTTTACAACCTCAGTTGCATTAGAGCCTGCTGTTTGGAAAATAAGCGCCTGTGCTCCAGGGTGGCTATTCAGCGTAGAAATATATCCGTAAGATTCTGTACCCAACTCGATTGTTGCTACTTCTTTCAGACGAAGTACCTCGCCATTTGGCAAAGCTTTGATTACAATTTCACCAAATTCTTCGGGAGTCATCAGGCGTCCGCGATATTTCATCGTGTACTCGAAGGTAGCACCCGAACTTTCGCCAAAAGAGCCGGTAGCCGATTCAATGTTTTGTTCTGCCAGCGCTCCTGCTATGTCGTCGGGGATAAGGCTATATTGCTTCATGGAGTTGGGGTTGAGCCATACGCGCATATTATAACTGTCGGAAAGGAGAATCATATCTCCTACGCCCTGAATACGTTTGATTTGTGGTTCTATGTTCAGCTTCATGTAGTTAGCAAGAAACTTCTGGTCGTAGCTGCCGTTCGGACTATGGATGGCAACCACCTTTAACATAGAGGTTTGGCGTTTTATCACCGTTACCCCGATGCGGGTAACTTCGGCAGGTAGCGAACCAGTGGCTTGTGATACGCGGTTTTGCACGTTTACTGCTGCCATATCGGGGTCTGTTCCCTGGCGGAAGTAAATAGTAATCGTTGCCGAACCATTATTGGATGAGGTGGATTGCATATAGTCCATGTTTTCTACCCCATTAATAGACTCCTCGAGAGGAGCAATGACAGATTTTTGTACAGTTTCGGCACTAGCCCCCGGATAGGAAGTCATTACCATAACGGTGGGTGGCGCAATATCGGGATACTGCTCAACGGGTAAAGTTGTCAGCCCAATAATACCTCCCAAGAGGATAATAACGGAGATTACGCCGGCGAGAACGGGACGGTCAATAAATATCTTTAAATTCATATGATTGTTCTTTTTAGTTTTTTATCGTGATAGATGTGCCTTCGCGAAGCATTCCAACACCCTCGACTACTACTACATCGTCTGTATTCAAACCTGAGGAGACAATATATTCTTTTCCATCATTTGTGGGAATAACTGTCAATTGTGTTGATGTTGCTATGCCATTCACTACCTTGTATGCAAAAACTTTGTCTTGCAGTTCGTAGGTGGCGACAATAGGGATAGTCAAGCAATTATTCATCGTGTTAGGCAGGATGATACTACCCGATGCACCACTGTGCAAGATGCCTCCTTTGTTAGGAAACACGGCACGCATGGAAACACTTCCGGTGGTAGCATCGATGACCCCACTAATGGTTTCGATAAATCCTTCTTCGGGATAGATTGTGTTGTTGCTCAATGCTAACTGCACCCGTGGGAGTGAAGCAAGTACTTCGGTCATAGAGCCATACGTGCTGGTTAAGTCGAGGAAGTTGTTTTGCGTAATAGAAAAGTAAATATACATCTCCGAATTATCCGAAACAATGGTGAGCGGCTGCGGAATAGAAGGGGCTACCAATGTTCCTTCGCGAAAAGGGAGTGTACCCACTACACCGTCTGCCGGACTTTGCACGGTAGTGTAATTAAAATTGTTGCGTGCTGTAACCTCTTGTGCTTGTGCCTGTAATAGCTGCGCTTTGGCTGTAAGTAATTGATTTTTTGCAGTAAGCAGGTCAAACTCCGAAATTACTTTTCCGTTGTAGAGTGTTTGTTTACTATCGTATACTAATTGTGCTGTAGCAACACTTGCGGAAGCTGCTTCTACATTGGCCTCTGCCATTTGTAGAGCGGCCTTATACGGTATTTGGTCAATGATGAAAAGTGATTGCCCTTTGCGAACGTGTTCACCTTCTTTTACGCAAACACGCGAAATAGTTCCCGATACCTGTGGGTAAATGGCAATGTCTTGTCGCCCCTGAATCGTAGCAGGATAGCTACTTGATAGCTGACGATTCACCGGTTTAAGGGTTATAACTGCATACGAAACCTCTTCTTGTTGGTGAGGTGCTTCCTTACATGCGGAAAATAAAAAACAGCAAGCCATTATGGCTGCTGCAAGTGTTAGATTCTTCTTCATTTGTTTGATATAATTTTCGGCTGCAAAGGTATGGATTTGAAATGGAAGAGGCTGTTTCAAAAAATGATGTAGTATGTTCAAAACGAGAATAGCTTGAAAGACTAAAATTGTTAAACCATAGTCAGATGCGTTTTGCTTTCACTATCTTTGCATTGAATATTTGTGGAGGAAAATATGAAAGAGAGAGTTATATCTGAAGAGAACCCTTTTATCATACGGGTTACTGACTTGAAATTACTTCATGGTCATCCTTTCCGATTGCAAGGTGGAGCCGTGATTTTTTGTAAAAATGGGAATGCGAAGTTAGTTGTCGATACAGAATCTTATCCACTTAATACAGATATGGAAGTGATACTAATGCCCGATGTAACTATCATGCTAACCGAAGTTAGTATTGATTTTGAGGTGATTTTTTTCTATTTTACCCGCAAATTATTTCTTGAGGCTCACTGGCAGTTTGATCCCTCTTTCTTTCAACACCTAAGGATGTATCCTGTGTATCAACACTCTGTGGAAAGTGCTAAACTGCCGAAGCAGTTTGCCGCACTTATTCTATCTGCATACGTAGATGTAAATAATCGCTACCGAACGATTATTGTAACCAATTTCCTACGTAATATATTATTGAATATTTACGATAAAATACAACGCTCTATCGCGCACGAGCAACTTCTTGGGAATAACCTTCGTAAGGAGGAGTTATTCCATAAATTCATGGAATTAATCCTTGTGCATTGTTGTAGCCATAGAGATGTGGCTTTTTATGCTGATAAATTGTGTATATCCAAACGATATTTAGCTGCTGTTACAGCAGAGGTGGCAGGTGAAATGCCAAAGCAGACTATAGATATTCATGTAGTGCAAGAGATAAAGATTTTGCTTTCTTATTCGGAGATGACTTTGCAACAGATAGCAGACTATCTGCATTTCCCAGATCAGTCATATCTCGGACGATATTTCAGGCATCACGAAGGACAGTCACCGCTTGCTTACCGTGCTAGAAACCGTTTCTAAAAAGAACATGAGAGTACGTTTTTATTGTGGGGGAGGAGTACGTTTTTTTGTGCATATAAAAAAGGAGTCAAACAAATCGTTTAACTCCTTAGAACTTTTTACTCTTTTACCGGTTCAAAGTCTTCTTTTCCAACTCCGCATACAGGACAAACCCAATCTTCAGGTATGTCTTCAAATGCTGTTCCCGGTTCTATTCCGCTATCGGAATCGCCCACTGCTGGGTCGTAAATAAATTCACAAACAGTGCAAATGTACTTCATAATCTTACTATTTTTCTTTCTATAACAAATTACAAGAATAAAATGTTCTTGACAAAGAACTTTTGTTGTATCTTTGTTCGTGAAATACGTACTTATATACCTATGATTATTGCGTTTGCTACTACCATATTATTGTTAATTGTATCTGTAATTGCCATACTTTTAGAGATGCAAAAGAGGAAGCGTTTGCAAGAACTGTTAAAGAAACGCGCAAAAAGGAATCAATTTTCCTCACAGTTATTTGACGCGGTCTTTCAAAACGTAAATGCGTATTTGTTTTTAATAGACAGGGATCTTGCTATAGTGAAATCAAATAGCATTGATAGCCAAAATGCACAACGAATAACATTGAATGATTTGTTGCGTTGTTCTGTTAATAGTCAGGATAAAGAAAAATGTAATTGTGGCAACTGTATCCTTAGCCGCAGAGTAACGCTTGCATTACTTGAGCAAAAAGAGTTCTCGCTAACCGAGAATATAATACTGAATCTCCCCAATAGTACTTTGCAGTTTGATGCTTTGATAACTGGTTCATATATCGATATTGACAATGAACGATTCATTGTGATAACACTCATCAATCTGGCAGAAACAAATGGCGGCAAAGAGAGCAAAGTATTAGCAGAAACTTTGCAAGTAGCTACAACAATCTCTTCGATAGGGGTTGCATCTATCAATCTGTCTACAGGAAAAGAGTTTGCAACTCCACTCTTTTATAAAAATCTATTCGTGGGCGATAAAGAATCTGTAAACGTTTTGCTTCAGAAATTGCCAAATGTGGAAAGCGAAGACAAAAAGGCCTTGCTTGCTTGTATTGAAAGTGTGCGAAAAGGGGATATGAATCGCATAGAATCCAGAGATGTGCAGATTGTGATTTCTGAAGAAAAAAGTACATGGGTTAGATTTATCTGCCAGAAGAGGGAAAGCACTGAAGAAAAGCAACCCGAATTGATTGTTTTGGTCATTGATGTAAATCAAGAGAAAAACAACGAACTCTTTTTGAAAGAAGAAAAAGAGAAGGCAGAAGATGCAGACCGCTCCAAATCGGCCTTCCTCGCTGATATGAGTCACGAGATACGTACGCCGCTTAATGCCATTGTAGGTTTCTCGGAATTGCTCGCGGCGGCCACTTCGGGTGAGGAAAAAGGAGAGTATCTCGGTATTATTAAAAATAGTTCGGATATGTTGTTGCAACTCATTAACGACATTCTGGATATGTCTAAGATAGAGGCGGGTGTTATTGAGTTTAATTACGGAAATGTGAATGTTAATTCGCTAATCGATGACTTGAGTAACACTTTCAGGCTACGACTAGCCCGCAATAAGCCCAATGTGAAGTACGTAAGCGAGCTGGGACTACCGGCATTGGTACTAAACACAGATAAAAACCGCTTGGGACAGGTGTTGTCTAATTTTGTGTCGAATGCAATAAAGTTTACTGAAAAAGGATCTATAACACTAGGATATAAAGTTCGTGAAGACGGAATCTATTTTTATGTTAAAGATACTGGCATGGGGATGGATGAAGAGGCGCGTAAAAAACTTTTTGGGCGATTCAATCGTTTTCATAAGACAATGAAAGGGAATGGACTCGGTTTAGCGATTAGTAAGACAATTATTGAGCGATTAAATGGAACAATCGGTGCTGACTCTGTCCAGGGTGAAGGTTCTACTTTTTGGTTTGTGTTACCGCTCGATGCGATGGTTGATGTGCAAACAGTAGCTCGCACGTTGCAAGTAGAAAAAAAAGAATCTACCGGTAGTGAGATTGTAAATAATAAAAAGCCATTGATATTGATTGCCGAATACAGTGATGAGTGTCGTCGTTTTGAAGCTGTTTTGGCGGAAGATTATCAGGTGATTTGGGCACAGACTGGTGAAGAGGCTGTAACCAAGTTTTTAGTAGAGCAACCAGAACTTACATTGTTAAATTTAGTACTGCCCGACGTGAATGGCTTTCAGGTAATGGAGGCAATTGCACAAATGTCTGCAGGTTCGCCCATAATTGCCATTGGCGAAAAGGAAGAAGAAAAAGAACCTGCTTTGCAAAGTGGCTTTGTTGATTTTATCTTAAAGCCGATATCGGGTGATACGCTGATAGATAAAGTGGCAAGTTATATTAAAAAGTAAATGTAAGGATGAGTTTAGCATCTGGCGATAATCGTCGCCTTGGTCTTTCAGAAGAAGAAGTAACCCGGAGTAGAGAAAAGAACGGTGTTAATCTTCTTACACCTCCCAAACGACCCTCTCTTTGGAAACTGTATTTTGAGAAGTTTCAAGATCCGGTTATTCGTGTACTGCTTGTAGCAGTGGTTTTCTCTTTTGTTATTTCTGTTATCGAAAATGAATATGCGGAGACTATTGGGATAGTGATTGCTATCCTATTGGCTACGGGTATCGGCTTCTTTTTTGAATACGACGCTAATAAAAAATTTGACTTGCTGAATGTAGTAAACGAAGAGACAGCAGTAAAGGTTATGCGTGGTGGGCGGATACATGAAATCCCTCGCAAAGAGGTGGTAGTCGGTGATATAATCCTCCTGGAAACAGGCGAAGAGATACCTGCTGATGGAGAACTACTCGAAGCAATCTCTATGCAAGTAAATGAATCCAATCTTACAGGAGAACCGGTTGTTTCTAAAGCTACTAATCCTGTCGATTTTGATGATGAGGCTACTTATGCCTCGAATAGGGTGATGCGTGGGACTACCATAGTAGATGGTCATGGCATGATGCAGGTGCTTCAAGTGGGTGATGCTACTGAGATAGGGAGAGTTGCCCGATTGAGTACCGAACAATCTCTTGAACCAACCCCTCTAAATCTTCAGCTGACCAAACTTGCTGGCTTAATAGGTAGAATAGGTATTACTGTAGCGGTGGCAACTTTTGCCATATTTGTTGTTAAAGACTTATATCACTATTTTGGTGAAACTACCCTTACCGGATGGGATAACTACATAGCTATAGCGCGCATTCTTCTGAAATACTTTATGATGGCAGTAACATTAATCGTTGTTGCTGTACCCGAGGGATTGCCTATGAGTATTACGCTAAGTCTTGCGCTGAATATGCGTAGAATGCTAGCCACTAATAATCTTGTTCGCAAAATGCACGCTAGTGAAACGATGGGTGCTATTAATGTAATTTGTACAGATAAAACGGGTACGCTAACTCAAAACCAAATGCAGGTGCATGAGGTATGTTTCTACGCGCTGAAAAAAGGAATAGTAGAGGCTAGTGAAACGACTAGTCAATTAGTACTCGAGGGGATTAGTGCAAACACTACCGCATTTCTTGAAGAAATATCACCGGGAGCGAAGCTAAAAGGGGTGGGGAATCCTACTGAAGCGGCTTTGTTGTTGTGGCTGAATAACTGCGGATATGATTATCTCTCTATTAGAAAAGAGGCAGTGATACTTGAACAGCTGACATTCTCTACGGAGCGGAAGTATATGGCTACCTTGGTTCATTCTCCACTCCTGAATAAAAAAGTACTCTATCTGAAAGGTGCTCCTGAGATAGTCTTGAGTAAGTGTGCGGAAATTGTACTGGCTGATAAAATCGCACAAAAAGAAGATTTTTATTCTGAAGTTGATAAACAACTTGCCGCCTATCAAAATAAGGCAATGCGTACATTGGGATTTGCTTACAGAATCATAGAAGAAGATGATGATAGAGATATCGCAGCCTTGATTGCAGCTAACAACTTATTATTTCTTGGTGTTGTCGCCATTTCTGACCCTATCCGTCCGGATGTTTCTGAAGCAATTGCCAAGTGTCATTCTGCTGGTATTGATGTAAAAATAGTAACTGGTGATACTCCTGGAACGGCTAAAGAAATAGCACGTCAGATAGGACTTTGGACTACTGCTGATACAGAAAATCGTCATATTACCGGTGCTGCTTTTGAACAATTAACCGATGAAGAGGCGTTGGGTAGAGTTGAAGAACTGAAAATTATGTCACGTGCTCGTCCTACCGATAAGCAACGTCTGGTGCAGCTACTTCAAAAGCGTGGTGCTGTGGTTGCTGTTACGGGCGATGGTACAAATGATGCTCCTGCGCTGAATCAGGCACAGGTAGGGCTCTCTATGGGTACAGGGACTTCGGTGGCTAAAGAAGCAAGCGACATTACGTTGCTCGATGACTCATTTAGTAGTATCGCTACTGCTGTTATGTGGGGGCGGTCGCTCTATAAAAATATTCAGCGATTCATTGTTTTTCAATTAACCATAAATTTTGTAGCACTGCTTATTGTGTTAATAGGCTCTTTCTTTAACACGGAACTGCCACTTACGGTTACACAAATGCTTTGGGTAAACTTAATAATGGATACCTTTGCTGCATTGGCGCTTGCTTCTATTCCCCCCAATGTAGATGTGATGAAAGAAAAACCGCGACGCAATACAGATTTCATTGTAAACAAGGAAATGGCATACAATATTATGGGTATTGGTTTACTCTTTTTGTTTTGCTTGTTAGGTATGATTGTCTACTATAATAGTTTGTCGGAGGGTATGACTGTTTATCGCCTAACTGTATTCTTTACGTTTTTTGTGATGCTTCAGTTCTGGAATTTATTTAATGTACGCGTGTTTGGAACAAATGATTCTGTCTTCAAGGGACTTGGGAAGTCATATGGTATGTTATTTGTCGCACTGTGTATTTTGATAGGACAATTTGCGATTGTTACATTTGGCGGGGTTGTTTTTCGTACCACGCCACTTGATGCATATACATGGGGTATGATTATGCTTACCTCCTCGCTAGTGCTATGGGGTGGTGAACTGTTTAGGCTAATACAGCGTATTCAAGCGAAAAGAAGATGAAAAAGGGAGAGATTAAGAATCTGATATTCGACTTTGGCGGAGTGTTGATAGATCTTCATAAGGAGCATTGCATAGAAAAGTTTCGGGCATTGGGTGTTACTGATGCCGAACGATTGATAGGTACTTTCTCTCAGCAAGGGGTCTTTAAGAAATTGGAATGTGGACAAATCTCTACTGTCGATTTTCGGAATGAGATTAGGCGAATGAGCCAAACGGTTTTGACAGATGAGCAGATAGATGATGCGTGGAATAATCTCTTAGGTGAAGTGCCAACTTATAAGCTGGATGCTTTGTTAGAACTCCGTCAGAAATATGCAGTTTATCTGTTGAGTAATACCAACGCAATACATTGGGATTGGTCGTGCAAGAATGTCTTTACTTATAAAGGGCATCAAGTAACCGATTACTTTGATGAGATTTTTCTTTCATATGAGATGAAACAGGCTAAGCCGGATGTTGCTATCTTTAAAATGGTTATTGAGAAGACTGCGGTCGTTCCGCATGAAACACTCTTTATTGACGACTCGCTCGAGAACTGCAAGGCTGCCGATTCGCTTGGAATGGTTACTTATAATGTAAAACCAAATGATAGCTGGTTACACATATTAAATAATATTGAGTTAGAGAAATGATTGTTTTTCGTCATATACCATCTGCTTTACCCGAGGCTTGTGTTGCTACCATTGGATTTTTTGATGGTGTGCATCAAGGACATGAATATTTAATTGAACAAGTAAAGGAACTTGCAGCGCAGAAAAAAATGAAATCGGCAGTGGTTACTTTTCCCGTACATCCACGCAAAGTAATGAATGCTATTTACAAACCCGAACTCCTTACAAACTACGATGAAAAAATAACATTGTTGGAGCAAAAAGGCATTGATTATTGTTTCGTGCTTGATTTTGCTCCAGCTATTGCTGCACTTTCTGCCGAAACGTTTATGCGTACCATCTTAAAGGAGCAATTGAATGTACAAGGAATGGTTATTGGTCATGATCATCGTTTTGGGCACAATCGTTCCAATGATTTTGAGGACTATTGTCAATTTGGTGCTGAAATAGGTATATATATAGTACAGGCGCGCGCGCGTACTATTAATAATACAACAGTTAGCTCTTCGGCAATCCGTAGGCTGCTCAACGCTGGTGATGTGGATTTAGCTTCGAAGTTTCTGGGCTATGATTATTCTTTGTGTGGTACGGTTGTCGGTGGTCATCGTATAGGGCGAACAATAGGATTTCCTACTGCCAACATTGCGGTGAACGATTCGGAAAAACTTATTCCTGCTGATGGCGTATACGCAGTTAGAGTAACAGTGGAGGGTAAATCTTACATTGGAATGCTTAATATAGGACATCGTCCAACGATCAATAATGGTTTGGATCGTAGTATCGAAGTGCATATACTTGAATTTAACGCTGATATTTATAATTTTTCTATTCGTGTATCTTTCCTCGAACGCATACGGACGGAAATGAAGTTTTCAAATAGAGAAGAACTCATAGAGCAACTGATTAAAGATGCAAAGATAGTGAAGTCGTTATTGAAGTGATGTTCTGTTCTGTAACTTCATATACACTCCAGATGTAGTTTTTAAGAATAGGTCTTCACATTCACAAAATGCTATAACCAAATGACAGTGAGCGAGTTGCCTGTGAAGACCCCCTCTTTTTGCCTTCACAGGGTCTTCACGCCTAATTTTCGTTGATTTTTTGACTGGTTTTTAGTTGGGAAAGCAGTCAGAAATAGTTCGAAAAACAGTGAGAAGTGAAACAAAAAGCAGTCGCAAAACTGCACTGCCTAGAGCTCTTGTTTCCTTCGCTCCGTCTGCCATAGTCTCGTGCCCTGTCTTCCATAGTCTCGTGCTCTGTCATCCATAGGCACACGATCACTCAGCCATAGGCGCGCAATCACTCAGCCATAAGCAAAAAATCACTGAATTGAAGAAAGAACTATTTCTGCTTCCTTTCTTGTCTCCTGGTTGCGACTGTTCATCCCTTCTTTGATTATTTTGATAGCTTGTTCGGTTCCTGTTTTTGCTAATGGGATGTAGTAAAGATGTTTCTTTTCCTCGTCGGTTTGCCTCATTCTCCGTATAATTGTATTTGTTTGCTCATCTGCTGATTGTGAGGAAATGGCGGTAATAATTGCTTCCTGTAGTGGAGATACTACTTCCTTCTCTGCTATTTCTAACATGCCACATAAACGTACAAAGTCGTTTTCGCCAACTACATCCTTGAGTGCTTTGTAGGCAGTAGTTTTGACTTTTTCGGAAAGAGAACGTGTTTCGTTAAAAATGGCATTGTTGTTTGCTTTGGCTTTTCGTGTAGCGAGTAACTCGATTCCTGCTATTTTTCCTATATCTCCGGCTTTTGGTATAGCCTTGGCTACCGATTCCTCTATTCCTCCAGTGAAATAAACAAGTGCTTGACCTGTAAAAACGACCATTTCTTGGTCAGAAGAGAGTAGTAAATTGACCAGTGCACTTATTGTTCTTGAATCGCTGATGTGAACTAAAGACTTTACAGTTGCTTTTCGTACTTCTATATCTTTGTCTTCCAATAACTTGACGAGTACTTGTCTTCCTGGAACTTCGAATCGTACCTCAAATTCTCGGAGTATTTCTTTCTTTTCAGAGTCCTTTGCCTCATTGCTAATCCAGTTGAGAATATCAATTTTGGCTTCAGAAGTACTTTTGGGGAGTATTTTATAGATGCTTTGATATGTCTGTACATCTGCATAGGAGGAGGCTGCATTAAGTTCGTTTAGACGATACTCGCGGTTTTTACTTTTTATAGCATTGAGTAGTTGCCTGTTTTGGGCATCTATTTGAACGGTGCAGAGTATGCATATAACAAGAAGTATTTCTCTCATTGCCTTTTGTGGGTTAATAATCATTATTCTTCTACTACAAAAATAGAAAAGAAAAATAAGAATTGAGTTTTCGTTAAATACTTTTGCGGATTTCTGCTATTTTTGTAACATTCTTAAAAAAATAAATATATGGAACATCAAAATCAAGACAATCAGCTACAAATAGAATTAAATAATGAAGTAGCGCAGGGTACGTATGCCAACCTGGCAATTATTACACATTCCAGTTCGGAGTTTATTCTGGATTTTATTCGTGTTATGCCTGGTTTGCCCAAAGCTGCTGTGCAATCACGGGTAATTTTAGCTCCCGAACACGCTAAGCGTTTGTTGAATGCGCTTGAGGATAATATAGCAAAATACGAACAGGTTTTTGGTAATATCCGCCTTCCCGAAAAACAATTTATACCTCCTATGCCAAATTTACAAGGCGAAGCTTAATGGAAAAATAAAAAGGCATTTGATTGATTATTAAAATATTATTTGTAACTTTGCAGCCCAAATTGTATTGTTGCGAAAATAAATAATATCAAATATATAATAACTAAAAACAATTAAAAATGCCTACAATTCAGCAATTAGTAAGAAAAGGACGTGCTGTACTGACGGAGAAAAGTAAGTCTCCCGCTCTGGATTCGTGTCCTCAAAGACGTGGCGTTTGCGTGAGAGTTTATACAACAACTCCAAAAAAACCAAACTCAGCTATGCGTAAAGTAGCTCGTGTACGTTTGACAAACTCTAAGGAAGTAAACTCTTACATCCCGGGTGAAGGACATAACTTGCAAGAGCACTCAATCGTGTTGGTACGTGGTGGTCGTGTAAAAGACCTACCGGGGGTACGTTATCACATCGTTCGCGGTACGTTAGATACAGCAGGTGTTGCCGGACGTACACAAAGACGTTCTAAATATGGTGCTAAGCGTCCAAAACCAGGACAAGCAGCTGCAGCCGCTACTAAGAAAAAGAAATAATACGGATGTGATTATCCGAATTGAAAAATTTAATAAATAACTTTCGTTTTAGTTTGTTGGACTTGGTATAGGTTGAGTAAATACTCCGGTGGGGGATTGAAGACACATTACAGCCAGAAACAAAAACATAATTGTTCAAACAAATGAGAAAATCAAAACCGAAAAAACGCATTATCCTTCCGGATCCTGTGTTTAATGATCAAAAGGTTTCTAAATTCGTAAACCACTTGATGTATGATGGCAAAAAGAATATTTCTTATGAAATTTTCTATGCAGCATTAGAATTAGTATCAAAAAAACTTCCTAACGAAGAAAAATCAGCGCTTGAAATTTGGAAGAAAGCACTTGATAATGTAACCCCACAAGTGGAGGTTAAATCTCGTCGTGTAGGTGGTGCTACATTTCAAGTGCCAACCGAAATTCGTCCAGACCGCAAAGAGTCAGTTTCAATGAAAAATTTGATTCTGTATGCTCGTAAGAGAGGTGGAAAAACAATGGCTGATAAACTTGCTGCTGAGATCATAGATGCTTTTAATGAGCAAGGTGGTTCATACAAACGTAAGGAAGATATGCACAGAATGGCTGAGGCCAACAGAGCATTTGCACATTTTAGATTCTAATACTGAGAAACATTAATTATTAAAGGTAAGCGAAAGAATTAAAAAATGGCAAAACAAGATTTACATTTAACTCGTAATATCGGTATCATGGCTCACATTGATGCCGGAAAAACAACTACTTCTGAGCGTATCCTGTTTTATACCGGATTAACTCATAAGATTGGTGAAACTCACGATGGTACTGCTACCATGGACTGGATGGCTCAAGAGCAGGAACGTGGTATCACTATTACATCGGCTGCTACAACCACTCGTTGGAAATATGACGGCGATACTTATAAGATCAATTTGATTGACACTCCGGGACACGTTGACTTTACTGTGGAAGTAGAGCGTTCATTGCGTGTTCTTGATGGTGCTGTTGCTACTTACTGTGCTGTAGGTGGCGTTGAACCACAATCGGAAACAGTATGGCGTCAAGCTGATAAATACAATGTTCCACGTATTGGTTACGTGAACAAAATGGACCGTTCGGGAGCTGATTTCTTCGAAGTGGTTCGCCAAATGAAAGATGTATTGGGTGCTAACCCATGTCCTATAGTTGTTCCAATCGGTGCAGAAGAAACTTTCAAAGGTGTTGTTGACCTTATTAAAATGAAAGCTATTCTTTGGCATGATGAAACAATGGGTGCTGACTACTCTGTTGAAGATATACCAGCTGATTTATTAGCTGAATGTGAAGAATGGAGAGATAAAATGCTTGAATCAGTAGCTGATTATGATGACTCATTGATGGAGAAATATTTTGATGATCCTTCAACAATCACTGAAGAAGAAATTCTGCGTGCGCTTCGTAATGCTACTATTCAAATGGCTATTGTACCGATGTTGTGCGGTTCTTCATTCAAGAATAAAGGTGTGCAAACATTGTTAGACTATGCTTGTGCATTCTTGCCTTCTCCTTTGGATACTGGTAGTGTAACTGGAACAAATCCAAATACAGGCGAAGAGGTTGTAAGACAACCGGATGAAGAAGACAAGACATCTGCTTTAGCATTTAAAATTGCTACAGACCCTTATGTTGGTCGCTTAACTTTCTTCCGTGTATATTCAGGTAAAATTGATGCCGGTTCATACGTATTCAATGCTCGTTCAGGTAAAAAGGAACGTGTGTCGCGTATTTTCCAGATGCATTCAAATAAACAAAATCCGGTTGAAGTAATTGGTGCAGGTGATATTGGTGCAGGTGTTGGTTTTAAGGATATTCGTACAGGTGATACGCTTTGTGACGAATCAGCTCCAATCATTTTGGAATCTATTGATTTCCCAGAAACTGTGATTGGTATTGCTGTTGAGCCAAAAACTCAAAAAGATATGGACAAGCTTGCTAATGGTTTGGCGAAACTTGCTGAAGAAGACCCAACCTTTACTGTTAAAACAGACGAGCAATCAGGTCAAACTATTATATCTGGAATGGGTGAGCTTCACTTGGATATTATTATCGACCGTTTGAGACGTGAATTTAAGGTTGAATGTAACCAAGGACGTCCTCAAGTAAACTACAAAGAAGCTATTACTAAGACTGTTAATTTACGCGAAGTTTATAAGAAGCAGTCAGGTGGTCGTGGTAAGTTTGCTGACATTATAGTAAATATCGGTCCTATTGATCCTGATTTTGAACAAGGAGGATTGCAATTTATTGATGAAGTGAAGGGTGGTAATATTCCAAAAGAATTTATTCCTTCGGTTCAAAAAGGTTTCACTTCAGCGATGAAGAACGGTGTTCTTGCTGGATTCCCTCTTGATTCACTGAAAGTGACACTGATTGATGGTTCTTTCCATCCGGTTGACTCTGACCAACTTTCATTTGAAATCTGTGCTATCCAAGCTTACAAAAATGCTTGCGCAAAAGCAGGTCCTGTATTGATGGAGCCTATTATGAAATTGGAAGTTGTAACTCCGGAAGAAAATATGGGTGATGTGATTGGTGACTTGAACAAACGCCGCGGACAAGTGGAAGGTATGGAATCAAGTAGATCGGGTGCGCGTATCGTAAAAGCATTGGTGCCACTGGGCGAAATGTTTGGTTATGTAACAGCATTACGTACCATTACATCAGGTCGTGCAACATCCTCAATGACTTACTCGCACCATGCACAAGTTTCTCAATCTATTGCCAAAGCAGTACTTGAAGAAGTGAAAGGTAGAGTAGATTTGATCTAAAATAAACAAGCAGCAGGTTAGCGAATGACTCTTAACCTGCCGCTTTTATTAGTATAATATATAATTAAAAAAAGACCATGAGTCAGAAAATTAGAATTAAATTGAAATCTTATGATCACAACTTGGTTGACAAATCAGCTGAGAAGATTGTAAAGACAGTGAAGGCTACAGGTGCTATTGTTAGCGGTCCTATTCCATTGCCAACACACAAACGTATTTTTACAGTGAACCGTTCAACGTTCGTGAATAAAAAATCAAGAGAACAGTTTGAACTTTGTTCGTACAAAAGACTGATTGATATCTATAGCTCAACAGCAAAGACTGTAGATGCGTTGATGAAGCTTGAACTACCTAGTGGTGTAGAAGTTGAAATCAAAGTTTGATAATTATAATAAATAAGTGAAATGCCAGGATTATTAGGAAAAAAAATCGGAATGACATCCGTATTCAGTGCCGATGGTAAAAACGTACCATGCACTGTTATCGAAGTAGGTCCTTGTGTTGTTACTCAAGTAAAAACAGCAGAAAAAGATGGCTATGAGGCGGTACAGTTGGGTTTCCAAGATAAAAAGGAAAAACACACTACAAAACCTCTTCTTGGTCACTTTAAGAGAGCAGGAGTAACACCAAAGAGACACTTGGCCGAGTTCAAAGAATTTGAAAACGAACTTAACTTGGGTGATACCCTTACTGTTGAATTGTTTAATGATGTTGACTTTGTTGACGTTGTTGGTACTTCAAAAGGTAAAGGTTTTCAAGGGGTTGTTAAAAGACATGGATTTGGTGGTGTGGGTCAAACTACACACGGTCAACACAATCGTGCTCGTAAACCGGGTGCTATTGGTGCTTGTTCATACCCTGCAAAGGTATTCAAAGGAATGCGCATGGGTGGACAAATGGGTGGTGACAGAGTTACTGTACAAAACCTTAAAGTATTAAAAGTAATTTCGGAGCACAACCTTCTTTTGATTAAGGGTTCTATACCGGGTTGCAAAGGTTCAATCGTTTTAATAGAGAAATAATGGAAGTTAACGTATATAACATTAAAGGTGAGGACACTGGGAGAAAGATTGCGTTAAACGAATCTATCTTCGGAATTGAGCCGAATGACCACGCTATCTATTTGGATGTGAAACAATACATGGCCAATAAGCGTCAAGGTACACACAAATCAAAAGAAAGAAGTGAAATGAGCGGTTCAACCCGTAAACTTGGTCGCCAAAAAGGTGGTGGTGGTGCACGTCGTGGTGATGTGAACTCTCCAGTTTTAGTGGGTGGTGCTCGTGTGTTTGGTCCTAAACCAAGAGATTACTCTTTTAAGCTGAATAAAAAAGTAAAAGCTTTAGCTAGAAAATCAGCTTTATCTTATAAGGCTAAAGGAAATGCAATTGTTGTGATTGAAGACTTCAATTATGAAGCTCCAAAGACCAAAGATTTTGTTGCAATGACAAAAAACTTGAAAGTAAATGACAAAAAGCTTCTTGTAGTTTTATCAGAATCAAATAAAAACGTATATTTGTCGGCTAGAAATTTACAGAAGGCTCATGTGCAAACTGTTTCAGGTCTAAATACTTATAGAGTTTTAGATGCTGGAGTTCTTGTGCTTACAGAAAGCGCTCTGTCAGCTATTGACAATGTCTTAAGTAAAAAGGAGGCTTAATAATGGGAATTATAATAAAACCGTTAGTTACAGAAAAAATGACAAACATAACCGAAAAGTTAAATCGTTTCGGATTTATTGTGCGTCCTGATGCTAACAAACTTGAAATTAAAAAAGAAATTGAAGCCTTGTACAATGTTACAGTGATTGATGTAAATACTGCTAAATATGCCGGCAAAAGTAAACGCCGTTATACAAGAGGTGGTATTGTTGATGGGAGAACTAACGCCTATAAAAAGGCAATAGTAACATTGAAAGAAGGAGATTCTATTGATTTTTATAGCAACATTTAAGAAAAATGGCAGTACGTAAATTTAAGCCCACAACACCGGGGCAACGACATAAGATTATTGGTACTTCAGAGGATATTACTGCACGGGTACCAGAGAAATCTCTTGTTTATGGTAAAAAGTCATCTGGTGGCCGCAATAACCAAGGAAAAATGACCATGCGTTATATTGGCGGTGGACACAGAAAAATGGTTCGTATCATTGACTTCAAGAGAAATAAGGACGGTGTTCCAGCAGTAGTAAAAACAATCGAATACGATCCGAATCGTTCGTCTCGTATCGCTTTGTTGTATTATGCAGATGGAGAGAAAAGATATATTATTGCTCCCAATGGATTGCAAGTAGGAACGACTTTGTTGTCGGGTGCAGAAGCAGCGCCAGAGATTGGTAATGCACTGCCTCTACAAAATATACCTGTAGGTACTGTAGTTCATAATATTGAATTACGTCCTGGTCAAGGTGCAGCCTTGGTTAGGTCAGCAGGTAATTTTGCTCAGTTGACTTCTAGAGATGGAAAGTATTGTGTAATTAAGTTGCCTTCGGGTGAACTTAGACAAATACTTGGAACTTGTAAAGCTACTATCGGTAGTGTAGGTAACTCGGATCATGGATTGGAAAAATCAGGTAAAGCTGGTCGTACTCGTTGGTTCGGTCGTCGTCCTAGAAACCGTGGGGTTGTTATGAACCCGGTTGATCACCCAATGGGTGGTGGTGAAGGACGTGCTTCAGGAGGACATCCAAGATCACGTAAGGGATTGTACGCTAAGGGACTTAAAACAAGAGCTCCTAAGAAACAGTCTAGCAAGTACATTATTGAGAGAAGAAAAAAGTAATCTGATTAATTGAGTAAATTATGAGTCGTTCATTAAAAAAAGGTCCATATATCAATGTAAAGCTTGAAAAAAAGATTCTTACCATGAATGAAGCTGGTAAGAAAAACGTTGTTAAGACTTGGGCCAGAGCTTCAATGATTTCGCCTGATTTCGTAGGGCATACAGTTGCAGTTCATAACGGAAATAAATTTATTCCTGTTTATGTTACCGAAAATATGGTAGGTCACAAGTTGGGCGAATTTGCACCAACTCGTACCTTCAGAGGACATGCTGGTAACAAGAAAAAATAAGGAAATTTTGCTGAAATAATAAAAGTAATAAATAATAATGGGAGCAAGAAAAAAAATATCGGCTGACAAAAGAAAAGAAGCCCTTAAGACCATGTATTTCGCGAAATTGCGAAATGTTCCTACTTCCCCCCGCAAAATGCGTCTTGTGGCTGACATGATTCGCGGAATGGAAGTAAATAGAGCACTTGGTGTTTTGAAGTTCTCTTCGAAAGAAGCTTCTGCAAGAGTGGAAAAGTTATTGCGCTCTGCTATTGCTAATTGGGAACAGAAAAACGAACGCAAGGCTGAAAGTGGTGAATTGTTTGTGACTACGATTTATGTTGATGGTGGAGCAATGCTTAAAAGAATGAGACCTGCACCACAAGGGAGAGGATATAGAATTCGCAAACGTTCAAACCATGTGACTTTGTTTGTTGGTGCAAAAAGTAATAATGAAGAATAATTAGGTATGGGACAAAAAGTAAATCCAATAAGTAACCGTTTAGGAATCATTAGAGGTTGGGATTCTAACTGGTATGGTGGAAACGATTATGGCGATGCATTGCTGGAAGATAGTAAAATTCGTAAATATCTGAATGCACGTTTAGCTAAAGCAAGCATATCCAGAATTGTCATTGAACGTACCTTGAAGCTTGTAACTATTACTGTTTGCACAGCTCGACCTGGTATCATTATCGGTAAAGGTGGACAAGAAGTTGACAAACTGAAGGAAGAGTTGAAAAAAATTACGGATAAAGATATTCAAATCAATATCTTTGAAGTAAAAAGACCTGAATTGGATGCAGTAATTGTAGCAACAAATATTGCTCGTCAGGTTGAAGGAAAGATCGCTTATCGCCGTGCCATTAAAATGGCTATCGCAAATACTATGCGTATGGGTGCTGAGGGTATTAAAGTGCAAATTTCAGGACGTTTAAATGGGGCTGAAATGGCTCGTTCTGAAATGTATAAAGAAGGAAGAACTCCATTGCATACTTTTAGAGCTGATATTGACTATTGCCATGCAGAAGCATTGACAAAAGTGGGCCTTTTAGGTGTAAAGGTTTGGATCTGTCGCGGTGAGATATTTGGAAAGAGAGAACTTGCTCCAAACTTTACACAAAGTAAAGACAATGCTCGTGGTGGAAACAGCGGAGGCAAAAGCTTCAAAAGAAAGAAAAATAATCGCTAAACGAATTTGAGTTTTAGGAATCATGTTACAACCGAAAAAGACAAAATTCAGAAGGCAACAGAAAGGACGTATGAAAGGGAATGCTCAACGGGGCAATCAACTTGCATTTGGTTCTTTTGGTATTAAAGCCTTGCAAAGTAAATGGATTACCGGTAGACAAATCGAAGCAGCACGTATTGCTGTGACAAGATATATGCAACGTCAGGGACAAATTTGGATCCGTATTTTCCCGGACAAACCAATTACAAAGAAGCCAGCGGAAGTACGTATGGGTAAAGGTAAAGGTTCTCCGGAAGGATTTGTTGCTCCAATTACGCCGGGAAGAATTATTATTGAAGTAGAAGGGGTATCTTTCGAAATCGCAAAAGAAGCATTGCGCCTTGCAGCACAAAAGCTTCCTGTTACAACTAAGTTTGTTGTAAGACGCGACTATGATATTCAAAATCAAAATGCGTAACGTATTATGAAAATAGCAGAAATAAAAGAAATGTCTACTAGTGACTTGGTAGAGAGAATTGAAACAGAAGCGGTTAATTATAACCATATGATTTTAAATCATTCTATTTCTCCTTTAGATAATCCTGCTGTAATTAAACAATTACGCAGAACTATTGCACGCATGAAAACAGAATTGCGTGAAAGAGAACTTAATAATAAATGATTGGCTTGATGGAAGCAAGAAATTTAAGAAAAGAAAGAACTGGGGTTGTTCTAAGCAATAAAATGGAAAAAACCATTACTGTTGCCTCTAAATTTAAAGAGAAACACCCTATATATGGTAAGTTCGTTAGTAAAACGAAAAAATACCATGCTCACGACGAAAAGAATGAGTGTAATATTGGTGATACTGTGCGTATTATGGAAACTCGTCCGTTGAGCAAAACAAAAAGATGGAGATTAGTCGAAATAAT
Organism: Bacteroides sp. 214; assembly: GCF_010501015.1. Taxonomy (GTDB): domain Bacteria; phylum Bacteroidota; class Bacteroidia; order Bacteroidales; family Bacteroidaceae; genus Bacteroides. The sequence goes on from NZ_QVML01000008.1 coordinate 38,660, forward strand.
CGAAAGAGCTAAGTAATTATGATACAAGTAGAATCTAGACTCACAGTATGTGATAATAGTGGAGCTAAAGAAGCTTTGTGTATCCGCGTATTAGGTGGTACAAGACGTCGTTATGCTTCAGTAGGGGATGTAATTGTCGTTTCTGTAAAGAACGTAATCCCTGCAGGTGATATAAAGAAAGGTACAGTGTCAAAAGCTTTGGTCGTACGTACTAAGAAAGAGATCCGTCGTGCTGATGGTTCTTATATTCGTTTTGATGATAACGCTTGTGTGTTGTTAAACAATGCAGGCGAAATAAGAGGAAGTCGTATCTTCGGCCCTGTAGCAAGAGAACTTCGTGCTACAAACATGAAAGTGGTATCACTTGCCCCAGAGGTGCTTTAATTTGTAAAAGATTTGAGTAATGAGTAAATTACATATTAAAAAAGGCGATACAGTTTGCGTAAATGCTGGTGAAGATAAAGGTAAGACTGGTCGTGTATTAAAGGTTCTCGTTAAAGAGAAACGTGCAATTGTAGAGGGTGTGAATATGGTGTCTAAAAGCACTAAGCCTAATGCAAAAAACCCACAAGGTGGTATTGTAAAGCAAGAAGCATCTGTGCACTTGTCAAACTTGAACCCGCTTGATCCTAAAACAGGAAAAGCAACGCGAATTGGTAGAAAAGAAAGTTCTGATGGAACTTTAGTACGCTATTCTAAAAAGTCAGGAGAGGAGATTAAGTAATGAGTAATACTGCAAGCCTTAAAAAAGAATATGCAGAACGTATCGTTCCTGCATTGAAATCGCAATTTGAATATTCTTCATCTATGCAAGTGCCTGTACTTAAAAAGATTGTTATCAATCAAGGTTTAGGTATGGCTACAGCTGATAAAAAAATCATTGAAATTGCTATTAATGAGATGACAGCTATTACTGGTCAAAAAGCAGTAGCTACAATCTCTAAAAAGGATATCTCGAACTTTAAGTTACGTAAGAAAATGCCTATTGGTGTTATGGTAACATTACGTCGGGAGAGAATGTATGAGTTTTTAGAGAAGCTAGTACGTGTGGCATTACCTCGTATTCGTGACTTTAAAGGTATCGAAAGCAAGTTTGATGGTAGAGGTAATTATACACTTGGTATTCAGGAGCAAATCATATTTCCTGAAATAAATATTGATAGTATTACTAAAATCTTAGGAATGAATATTACCTTTGTAACTTCTGCGCAAACAGATGAAGAAGGATATGCATTGTTGAAAGAGTTTGGTTTACCTTTTAAAAATGCAAAAAAAGATTGATATATGGCAAAAGAATCAATGAAAGCTCGGGAAGTAAAAAGAGCTAAGTTAGTGGCCAAATATGCTGAAAAAAGAGCAAAACTGAAAAAAGAAGGTGATTATGACGCATTGCAAGCATTGCCTAAAAATGCGTCACCTGTGCGTTTGCACAATCGCTGTAGTTTGACTGGTCGTCCGAAAGGATATATCCGTCAATTCGGTATTTCAAGAATTCAGTTTCGTGAAATGGCATCAAATGGTCTTATCCCGGGCGTAAAAAAAGCAAGCTGGTAAGATATTTTGTTAAATATTGTCAGGGTAGTCCTGATTAATTTATTTTTTTTATTTTATGACTGATCCAATAGCAGATTATTTGACTCGGTTACGGAATGCTATCAACGCAAAACATAGAGTTGTAGAAATTCCGGCCTCAAATTTGAAAAAAGAAATCACAAAGATTCTTTTTGACAAGGGCTACATTCTTAATTATAAGTTTGTAGAAGATGGTCCACAAGGAACTATCAAAGTAGCTTTGAAGTATGATGCCGTTAATAAGGTTAACGCTATCAAGAAGCTTCAAAGAGTCTCTTCACCAGGTTTACGTCAGTATACTGGGTATAAGGATATGCCGCGAGTAATTAATGGTTTGGGTATTGCAATAATATCTACTTCCAAAGGTGTAATGACAGACAAAGAAGCCTCTGAATTGAAAATCGGTGGTGAGGTATTGTGCTATGTCTATTAATTTTAGGAGGAAAAGCAATGTCAAGAATTGGGAAATTACCTATAAGTATTCCGGCAGGTGTTACTGTAGACCTGAATGATAATTTTATCAAAGTAAAAGGACCAAAAGGTGAATTAATGCAATATGTTAATCCACTAATTAGTGTTGAAATTGAAAACGGGCAAATTACATTGAACCGTAATAGTGATGAAAAACAAGAACGTGCATTTCACGGATTGTATCGCTCACTTATTAACAATATGGTAGTAGGTGTGTCTGAAGGGTATAAGAAAGAACTTGAATTAGTTGGTGTAGGTTATCGTGCTTCTAATAATGGTAACATTATCGAACTTTCTTTAGGCTACACACATGCTATATTTATTCAATTGCCACCAGAAATAAAAGTTGAAACAAAATCAGAAAGAAATAAGAACCCTCTTATCCTTTTGGAATCATGCGATAAGCAGTTGCTAGGTCAAGTTTGTTCTAAAATACGCTCTTTCCGTAAACCTGAACCATATAAAGGTAAAGGTGTTAAATTTGTTGGCGAAGTTATTCGTAGAAAGTCTGGTAAATCGGCCGGTGCTAAGTAAATAATGATGTAAAAAGTATTATTATGACAACAAAAATCGAAAGACGAATTAAGATCAAATATAGAGTACGCAATAAAATTTCAGGAACAACTGAATGTCCGCGTATGAGTGTTTTTAGGAGCAATAAGCAAATTTATGTACAGATAATTGATGACCTAACAGGAAAAACATTAGCTGCTGCATCATCTTTGTCTTTAGAAGGCAAGATGCCTAAAAAGGAACAAGCTTCTAAAGTAGGTGAGATGATTGCTAAGAAGGCACAGGAAGCAGGTGTTACTACCGTTGTTTTTGACCGTAATGGCTATCTTTATCATGGGAGAGTAAAAGAAGTTGCTGATGCAGCTCGTAATGGAGGACTTAAATTTTAATCATTATGGCAGTTAACAATAAAGTAAAGATTACTAACGATTTAGAACTTAAAGATAGATTAGTTGCTATTAATCGTGTAACTAAAGTAACCAAAGGAGGTAGAACCTTTAGTTTCTCTGCTATTGTAGTTGTTGGTAATGAAGATGGTATCATTGGTTGGGGCTTAGGTAAAGCAGGTGAAGTAACTGCGGCTATTGCTAAAGGAGTAGAATCTGCAAAGAAAAACCTAATTAAAGTTCCTGTATTAAAAGGTACTGTTCCTCACGAACAAATTGCACGATTTGGTGGTGCTGAAGTATTTATAAAACCAGCATCTCATGGTACTGGTGTGGTAGCAGGTGGTGCTATGCGTGCTGTTTTGGAAAGTGTTGGTATTACCGATGTTTTGGCAAAATCAAAAGGTTCTTCAAATCCACACAACTTGGTTAAGGCTACAATCCTAGCTTTAGGCGAGATGCGTGATGCAAGAATGGTTGCTCAAAATAGAGGAATTAGTATTGAAAAAGTATTTAGAGGATAAGGAGGAATTATGTCGACTATAAAGATTAAGCAAACAAAAAGTAGAATTGGTGCTCCGGCTGATCAAAAAAGAACACTTGATGCACTAGGACTTCGCAAAATGAATCGCGTGGTTGAGCATGACGCAAATCCTGCTATTCTTGGGATGGTAAATAAAGTTAAGCACTTAGTTACCATTGTAGAGTAATTATTTGTTGAATATTAAATGAATTACAATATGAATTTAAGTAATTTAAAACCTGCAAATGGGTCTACTAAAACAAAGAAAAGGATTGGACGTGGTGCTGGATCTGGATTAGGAGGAACTTCTACCAGAGGACATAAGGGTGCTAAATCCAGATCTGGTTATTCTAAAAAAATCGGTTTTGAAGGTGGACAAATGCCGTTGCAGCGTCGCGTTCCTAAATTTGGTTTCAAAAATATCAACCGGGTTGAATATAGAGCTATCAATTTGGATGTTATTCAAAAAATGGCTGAAGCAAATGGGTTAGATAAGATAGGTCTGAATGATTTTATTGAGGCAGGTTTTATCTCTCCAAAGCAATTGGTTAAGATCTTGGGTAATGGCGCTTTAACAGCAAAAGTAGAAGTACAAGCACATGCATTCTCAAAAACATCAATTGCTGCTATTGAAGCTGCGGGTGGAAATGCAGTAAAACTATAACTCAATGAAGAAAGCAATTGAAACATTAAAGAATATATGGAAGATTGAGGATCTAAGACAAAGGATCCTCATCACCGTGTTGTTTGTAGCAATATATCGTTTTGGTTCGTTTATTGTGCTGCCGGGTATTAATCCTGCAATGTTGTCACAACTGCACGAACAAACGAGTGAAGGTCTTCTTGCCCTACTGAATATGTTCTCGGGTGGGGCATTCTCGAATGCATCTATTTTTGCTTTGGGAATTATGCCTTACATTTCTGCATCCATTGTAATTCAGTTATTAGCTATAGCAGTTCCTTATTTCCAGAAGTTACAGCGTGAAGGTGAAAGTGGCAGAAGGAAGATTAATCAGTATACTCGCTATTTAACAATTGCGATTTTGATTGTTCAAGGTCCTTCTTACCTAATAAATCTAAAAATGCAGGCAGGGTTAGCTCTGAATCCTGTGTTGGACTGGACTACATTTATGGTAACCTCTACTATTATTCTTGCTGCAGGCAGTATGTTTGTTCTGTGGTTAGGTGAGAGAATTACTGATAAAGGAATTGGGAATGGTATCTCTTTTATTATCTTAATTGGTATTATTGCACGCTTTCCTCAAGCTTTGGTACAAGAATTTTCTTCTCGTGTTATTGAAAGAGGTGGCGGTGGTCTGATTATGTTTTTAGTTGAGATTATTGTCTTGTTACTAGTTATTGCAGCTGCAATATTGCTAGTGCAAGGTACAAGAAAGATACCTGTGCAGTATGCTAAAAAGCTTGTAGGAAATAAACAATATGGGGGCGCAAGACAGTATATCCCATTAAAGGTAAATGCAGCTGGAGTTATGCCTATCATTTTTGCTCAAGCAATTATGTTCATTCCAATTGCTTTCATGGGTTATTCTGATCCTAACTCAACAAGCGTTTTTTTATCAATAGCACGTGCTATGAGTGACTTCACTGGTTTTTGGTATAATTTTGTGTTTGCTGTTATGATTATATTATTTACATATTTTTATACGGCAATAACTATTAATCCAAACCAAATGGCTGAAGACATGAAAAGAAACAATGGCTTTATTCCTGGTATTAAACCAGGAAAGAAGACAGCGGAGTATATTGACGATATTATGTCACGTATTACTTTGCCTGGTTCATTCTTTTTGGCATTAGTTGCTATAGCTCCTGCCTTTGCAGGTGTGTTTGGAATACAAACTGAATTTGCTCAATTTTTTGGCGGAACTTCTTTGTTGATTCTTGTTGGGGTTGTGCTTGATACATTGCAACAAGTAGAAAGCCATCTGTTAATGAGACATTATGATGGTTTACTTAAGTCTGGACGTATCAAAGGACGTGCAGGTAATGTATCTGCCTATTAAATTACTTGAAGAATGATATTTCTTAAAACAGATGATGAAATAGAATTGCTTCGCCAAAGTAATATTTTGGTGGGAAAAGCATTGGCTGAAATAGCTAAATTGATCAAACCAGGTATTACAACGGCACAATTAGACAAGGTTGCTGAGGAATTCATAAGGGATAATGGTGCTATACCAACATTCAAGGGCTTTCCTAACCAATATGGTGAACCTTTCCCTGCATCTATTTGCACTTCGGTTAATGAACAAGTTGTTCATGGTATACCAAGTACTAAAGTTGTGTTGAAAGAAGGAGATATTGTTTCCATTGATTGTGGCACATATATGAATGGTTTTTGTGGAGATTCTGCATATACCTTTTGTGTAGGTGAGGTGTCAAAAGAGGTTTTTGAACTTCTTAAAGTCACTAAGGAGGCTTTATATATTGGTATACAGCAAGCTGTCCAAGGTAAAAGAATTGGTGATATAGGAAATGTCATACAAACACATTGCGAATCTAATTCTTATGGAGTTGTGCGCGAATTTGTAGGACATGGAATAGGAAAAGAAATGCATGAAGACCCACAAGTTCCAAATTATGGCAAAAGAGGCTATGGGACACAATTGAAAAGTGGACTCTGTATTGCTATTGAGCCAATGATTACTTTGGGAAGTCGTCAAATTGTAATGGATAAAGATGGTTGGACTGTTTCTACAAAAGACCATAAGTATGCAGCGCATTTTGAACATACTGTAGCTGTAAAGGCTGGGAAAGCAGATATTTTATCATCATTTGAATTCATTGAAGAAGTTTTAGGAAATAAAGCAATTTAATATGGCAAAGCAGTCCGCAATTGAACAAGATGGAACAATCATTGAAGCATTGTCTAATGCAATGTTTCGGGTTGAGTTAGAAAATGGACATGAGATTACTGCGCATATATCCGGTAAGATGCGTATGCATTATATAAAAATTTTGCCGGGAGATAAGGTAAGAGTCGAAATGTCGCCTTATGATCTTTCAAAAGGAAGAATTGTATTTAGATATAAATAAATTAAGATATGAAAGTAAGAGCATCATTAAAGAAACGTACGCCAGAATGTAAAATTGTAAGACGTAATGGCCGTTTGTATGTTATTAACAAGAAGAATCCTAAGTATAAACAACGTCAAGGATAATTCGTTATTTTTGCAAGAAAAATAAAAATTGATATATGGCTATAAGAATAGTTGGTGTAGATTTACCTCAAAATAAGAGAGGTGAGATTGCGTTAACCTATATTTATGGGATTGGACGCAGTAGTGCAGCTAAAATATTAGACAAGGCTGGAATTGATAGAGATATTAAAGTAAAGGACTGGACTGATGATCAGGCGGCTAAAATACGTGAAGTAATTGGCGAAGATCATAAAGTGGAAGGTGATTTACGCTCTGAGGTGCAATTGAACATTAAGCGATTAATGGATATTGGCTGCTATCGTGGAATTCGTCATCGTATCGGTTTGCCGGTAAGAGGTCAAAGCACAAAGAACAATGCGCGTACACGTAAGGGTAGAAAGAAAACGGTTGCAAATAAGAAAAAAGCTACTAAATAATAATTGTTGATATGGCAAAAAAAACAGTCGCAGCAAAGAAGAGAAATGTTAAGGTAGATGCAAACGGACAATTACATGTTCATTCATCTTTCAACAATATTATTGTTTCTCTGGCTAATAGTGAAGGACAGATCATTTCATGGTCTTCTGCAGGTAAAATGGGATTTAGAGGTTCTAAGAAGAACACTCCTTATGCAGCGCAAATGGCTGCTCAAGATTGTGCTAAAATTGCATTTGATCTTGGCTTGAGAAAGGTAAAAGCATACGTAAAAGGACCTGGTAATGGACGTGAGTCTGCTATTAGAACAATTCATGGTGCTGGTATTGAAGTAACAGAAATAGTTGATGTAACTCCACTACCACATAATGGTTGTCGTCCTCCTAAAAGACGTAGAGTATAATCTGAATTAAAACGATGTAACTTGAATTTGTTTTAGGATTGCATTAATTTCTCTCTGCAATCGCGGCTGCAACAAACGCAAGTTCATGATTAAACAATTTAATAAAAAAAGAAATGGCAAGATATACTGGACCTAAGTCAAGGATTGCGAGAAAGTTTGGTGAAGCAATTTTCGGACCGGATAAAGTTCTTTCAAAGAAAAATTATCCTCCCGGGCAACATGGAAATTCACGGAAAAGAAAAACTTCTGAGTACGGAATTCAACTTCGCGAAAAACAAAAAGCAAAATATACTTATGGTGTATTAGAAAAACAATTCCGCAACTTGTTTGACAAGGCTGCAACTAAAAAAGGTATTACAGGTGAAATCCTTCTTCAAATGCTTGAAGGACGTCTTGATAATATCGTATTCCGTTTGGGAATTGCTCCTACTCGATCGGCTGCTCGTCAGTTGGTTTCTCACCGTCATATTACTGTAGATGGAAAGGTTGTAAACGTTCCTTCTTATGCGGTAAAACCAGGTCAACTTGTTGGTGTACGGGAGAGATCGAAGTCGTTAGAAGTTATCGCTAACTCTTTGGCTGGTTTCAACCATAGCAAGTATGCTTGGTTGGAATGGGACGAAACCTCAAAAGTAGGCAAATTATTGCATATTCCTGAGCGTGCAGACATCCCCGAAAACATAAAAGAACATTTGATTGTAGAATTGTACTCTAAATAATAATTAATTTCATGGCGATATTAGCATTTCAAAAACCTGATAAAGTATTAATGTTGGATGCGGATTCAAAATTCGGAAAATTTGAATTTCGTCCGTTGGAGCCTGGCTTTGGTATTACAGTAGGTAATGCGTTGCGCCGTATTTTACTTTCTTCATTAGAAGGGTACGCTATCACTACTATTAAGATAGAAGGTGTTGAGCATGAATTTGCAAGCATACCAGGAGTAAGAGAGGACGTGACTAACATTATCTTAAACCTGAAACAAGTTAGATTCAAACAAGTAGTTGAAGAATTTGAGAGTGAGCGAGTAAGTATCACTATAGAGAATTCGAGTGAATTTAAGGCAGGTGACATTGGCAAGTATTTGACTGGATTTGAAGTGTTAAATCCTGAATTAGTTATTTGTCATTTAGAGGCACAAGCGTCTATACAGATTGACATTACTATCAACAAAGGTCGTGGATATGTACCTGCTGAGGAAAACCGCGAGTACTGTACTGATGTAAATGTCATTCCAATTGATTCGATTTATACACCGATCCGTAATGTAAAATACTTGGTTGAAAATTTCCGTGTAGAACAAAAAACCGACTACGAGAAACTTGTTCTGGAGATTACAACTGATGGTTCCATACATCCGAAAGAAGCACTGAAAGAAGCAGCTAAAATCCTTATTTATCATTTCATGCTGTTCTCAGACGAAAAAATTACGCTTGAGACTGCTGATATTGATGGTAATGAAGAGTTTGATGAGGAGGTTCTTCATATGCGTCAATTATTGAAAACAAAACTTACCGATATGGATTTATCAGTACGTGCCCTCAATTGCTTGAAGGCTGCTGATGTTGAAACATTGGGAGACTTAGTGCAATTCAATAAAACTGATCTGCTAAAATTCAGAAACTTTGGGAAGAAATCGCTTACCGAGCTTGATGATTTGCTGGAAAGTCTGAATCTGTCGTTTGGAACCGATATTAGTAAATATAAATTAGATAAAGAATAAGATGAGACATAATAAAAAGTTTAATCACTTAGGTCGTACTGCTTCTCATAGAAGTGCTATGTTGTCGAATATGGCATGTTCTTTGATTAAGCACAAAAGAATCACTACGACTGTAGCAAAGGCTAAAGCGTTGAAAAAATTTGTTGAGCCTTTGATCACTAAATCAAAAGATGATACAACCAATTCTCGCCGTGTTGTATTTAGCAACTTGCAAGATAAATATGTTGTAACAGAACTTTTCAAGGAAATATCAGTAAAAATTGGTGATCGCCCGGGTGGATATACTCGTATTATCAAAACTGGTAATCGTTTAGGTGACAACGCAGAAATGTGTTTTATTGAGCTTGTTGACTACAACGAAAACATGTTGAAGGAAAAAGCTACAAAGAAAGCAGGACGTACTCGTCGCTCTAAGAAAGCAGCAACCGAAGCTCCTGTGCAAGCAGTTGAAGCTCCTACTACTGAAGAAGCACCAGCAGCAGAATAATTTATTAGCATATATCAAGAAAAGCTATCCTAATAGGGTAGCTTTTTTTGTATATTATTATCTCACTGAGTTTTATCTCAAAATTCACGGAGAAAAAATTATAGAATGAACATTTCTTACCCTGGTTTGTTCTCAATTAATAAAGTAAAGAAAATAATGCCATTTGTACGATTCATATTATTGAGCACTTTAATGATGCTGTTTTGTAGTACTGTTAATGCAGCACCACAAAACAAATATGCTATTGCCGAAAATGTGTCTGCTTTAGATGAATGGCAAGGTGTCTCGCTTGAGGCAGAGTTTGGCGGTATTTCTTTGTTTAATAGTTCTATTTCTTTTATACAAGTGCGCTGTATAAGAGCTGAGGATACAATACATAGCCATCGCATAATGTTGCGACAAATTTCAAATCGTCAAACTAGTCTCTCAAAACAGCAAAAATCTATTGACTGTAATTTACTACAAGCGCTTGTACACCCGCACAGTGAATTTACGTTATTTACTTTGCGGCATCTTATCATTTAGCATTTAGTTGTTATGTATTGCACTGTCTTTTTGATAGTGAGCTTAAATTATTACAAACAATTAAATCAAACAAAATTATGTCATCAAAAATAATGGATGCAACTTTGGTTACATCTGCACCAACTGATATTACAAATCGCATCAATACTTTTACACTTGTTCAAGCACTTGCTATTATTTTTGCAGGTGTAGTTATGCTAATTAGCGCGAATAAAATAGATGAAAATGCCTTTATATTGAAGGCGGTTTTAGAGATTGCCGGACTACTTATAATTCTTCTCGGTGCTGTCCGATTTATGAGTAAGCCAATGATAAAAGTTTACCTGCCTACCGGAAGTGCGGCTCAGGAGTTATCTCTCTTTTTTGACTTGAGACATGCCGATGAACTGAAAAAATGTATTAATAGCGGCATTTTTCCAACTAACGGGATGTCTGGGAACGACGAAAATGGTAATTTGCGTATGGATATTATACTTTCTAAGGATGGACAGTTTGCAGCCGTCCAACTCTTCCAGTTTATTCCTTATGCATATAAACCTATTACAGAACTACAGCGTTTCACGAGTGAAGAAGCAGAAAAGCTCAATTCCTTTTTGCAGTTTATTCGTTAACAAAAAACATTTCTTCAAAGAACGGGGAAACAGAAGCTAATATAAAGTGGGGTTAGTCATCGATAACGGCTATCCCCATTTTTTTCATCAAGAAACAGGCATTCATATTTTGAACGACTCCCGGTTTCATGCGGTAGGGAAAGTGCAGTTCGTTCTCTTTAATTTCGGCTTCAAAGCAAAAATTGTTGATATTATTAGGAAAGTCTTCTACAAGTTTACCCAGTTGAATGTCGTGTGTTGCAATGATGCCGTTGGTTCGAAGGGCTAATAGCTGACTGATGAGGGCAAGGGATCCTTTTTGTTTATCAAGCGAATTTGTTCCTTTTAATATTTCGTCGAGGATGATGAAGAGTTTTTCGCCAGCTTGTAATTTTTCAATGATTAGTTTCAGGCGTTTTAACTCAGCAAAAAAATAAGACTCATTATCATTGAGCGAATCGGTTGTTCGTAAGCTAGTAACAAGTTGAGTAGGACAGAGGGTCATTTGCTTGGCAAATACGGGCGCCCCTATGCAACCTAGGAGAAAATTCACGCCTACAGTACGTAGGTAGGTGCTTTTGCCTGCCATGTTTGCACCTGTTATAATGATAAAGAAGGGTCGTTTGCTTATTTCAATATCATTCTGTATGCATTTATCTAACTTCATTAATGGGTGTCCCAGTTGTTTAGCTTGTAATATAAAGTTTTCTTCCACTATTTGGGGATAAGTATAGGATGGGTTGTTATAGGCAAAGGTTGATAGCGAACAGAGTGCATCAATTTGCTTGATAGCTTCAAACCAATGGGGGAGATCTTTGGCGGATTTTTCTTTCCAATTTTCAATGCGGATGATTTGACGGAGCTCCCAAAGAAACAATCCGTTCAAGAGGAAATTCATCAGTAGATTGTTACGTTGATCAAGTGTGTGCATCAAACCAGCCAGCTCCTTAACCGTTGCCGAAGCTGTTTTATTCTCATTGGCTACAAGAGATTTCGCTTGATTCAGTAAAGACGATCGCATCTCTCTTTGCTCAATTAGATGAATTAACTTGGCATATGTTCCTATGATTTGCAATTTCTTTCCAAATTTACTTTGAATTCGTCCAATCTTTTTGGACAACAAGATACTTAGGAAGAAAAAACCAATGAAGACGCTACTAAAGACACTGAGCGAAACTATATTTGCTAACATCAGGCCGGCTAGTGCTGCATTTATTGTAAATGCCAGCGTTGGTAACACTCGGAAAATGCTCCTGTTCTTATAGATTTTCGGCTCATTTGCCCATTCTATAATTTCTTCCTCATCGGTTGTTTCGTCTTTATAGATTAATCCTAATATCCGGAATTTTTGTCTGAATTGTATATCAGTACTTAATTCCTGAACAGCCTTTTGTCTTTCTTCAATCTCTTTCTTGTTGGTCGAGTGGTTAGCAAGCCATTCTGCCAATCTTCTTTTTCCTACTTCAGTACAGGTTCTGTTAATAAGCTGAAAGAGTGAATGCTCTCCAAATAAATCCAGATCCAGTGAATAGAGATGCTCCGTATCGAGAAATTCTTTTCCGTCCTCAAAATCTGAAAAATCATGATTTAAAGCACGAATTTCTTGTTCGTTTATGGCAATTTTAGTTTCCAGATATTCCTTCTTATAGAACAATTTATTGTGTTTAACTACCAATAGAAGAAAAGGAATAATTGTAGCGACAATGATTAACGATATAATTGATATTCCCATTCCCCAAAAATGAATAACCCCACAAACTCCTGCTATGACTAAGACTAAACGGATGGTTCCTATACGATAAATCTCTTTTTGTACTTTGCTGAGCTTTTGTCGACTTTTGTCAGCAATGTTTTCGTATATTGCTTTGATGTTGTTAATTTGTTCCATTTTTGATCATTTAAAGTACAAATATACGATTTAGCATAAGCTTTTTCGTCAAAAACTTGGTCAAGTGCATGAAAGTTTCTAACTTTCCAAAGCAATTTCAAGACAACGTTTCAAATGAAAAAGTATAGTTTATTAATGTTGCTAAGTTTGCTCGTTTTTACTGGGAGTGCCCAAACGATTGCATATAGTACACGTAAAGACCTAGCCGCTAAAAAGGGAGATACCATAGCTGCTGCACGCGAAGTTATGGTTGTGAAACGTTCAAAGGCTCAGATGATGATGAAAAGTGGTGGCGATTTTAAGATAACCTCCGTTAAGGAATCGCTAAATAGGTCATTTCGTACTCGTTATCACGCTGTGTGGGTAGATGGTATTTTTTATGTAAACTGCCGGAAGCTTAAAATGAACAAACTGTGGTTTGGTAATTTTTATGCACAGGCTATGTGGGTTGGCGATAAGATATATTTTTCAGCATACCCATTAGGCGCTGCTTCTCGAAGTCTATCAAAAGATGATGAGATACAAATGGGCGAATTTGGTGATGCTATCAATAAATCAACTTATGCAGCTAAACGCGTTGTCTATGAACTCGATCCACATACTGGTGTTGTTACATTTGTAGGTCGGGAAAAAATGCGTTCAATGTTAGAACCTTATCCGTTGTTGCAAGAATCTTTCGCTAAAGAAAACTCTGAGGAGTTTCATGTCATAGGAAAGTATCTTCGGGAAATAAACAAAGAGTTCTGACTTTTTGTTAATCTTCTACCCTTTTCTTGCGTATTTGTCTTTTTGTTTTTATCTTGCAAGCAGTTTATTTCTGCTTTCTTCTGACAGTTTGTCTTTTTAGACCCAAAAGAATCTATGATGAAAACAACGCTTGAAAACAAAATGCCTACATATCCTTCTTTTGTTAAGGGTATTCGGCGTGCGCCCAGCCGGGGCTACACCTTAACACCTGCTCAAACCGAAATCGCGCTCAAAAATGCGCTTCGCTACATCCCCTTGGAATTGCACGAAGCTTTAGCTCCCGAATTTATGGAGGAGCTTCGTACACTTGGGCGGATTTATGGTTATCGTTTTCGACCACCCGGTGATCTGAAAGCAAAACCTATAGATGCTTACAAAGGTAATTGCCTTGAAGGTAAAGCCTTTCAGGTGATGATTGATAATAATTTGTGCTTTGATATTGCACTTTATCCCTATGAGTTGGTAACCTATGGTGAAACCGGACAAGTCTGTCAAAACTGGATGCAATATTTGCTTATTAAACAATACTTGGAACAGATGACTAGTGAACAAACACTTGTCATTGAATCGGGACATCCGTTGGGATTGTTTCAATCCAAGCCCGATGCACCGCGGGTTATCATTACAAACTCCATGATGATAGGGCAGTTTGATAACCAAAAGGACTGGCACATAGCTGCGCAAATGGGTGTGGCAAATTATGGGCAAATGACGGCAGGTGGCTGGATGTACATCGGACCACAGGGGATTGTTCACGGCACTTTCAATACTTTGTTGAATGCTGGACGAATGAAACTTGGTGTACCACAGGACAAAGATTTGCGTGGGCATTTGTTCGTTTCCTCTGGACTTGGAGGTATGAGTGGTGCGCAGCCCAAAGCTGCCGATATTGCTGGTGCCGCATCAATCATTGCCGAAGTTGACTATTCTCGTATTCAAACCCGTTATGAACAAGGATGGGTAGCGCATGTTGTTTCTGACAAGGGCAAAGCCTTCCATCTGGCGCAACAAGCAATGGAGGCCAAAGAGCCTTGCTCTATTGCTTATCATGGAAATATTATCGATTTACTTGAATATGCTCAGGAAGAGGATATTCATATTGACTTGCTCTCAGACCAAACTTCTTGTCATGCGGTCTATGAAGGTGGTTATTGTCCTGCCGGACTTACATTTGATGAGCGCACACAGTTGTTACGTACTTCTCCTGCTACTTTCCGTAAAATGGTAGATGAATCGCTTTGTCGGCACTTTGAAGTAATCAAGAAGCTAACTTCATGTGGTACTTATTTCTTTGATTACGGCAATTCTTTTATGAAAGCAATGTATGATGCCGGTATAAAAGAAATATCACGCAATGGTATTGATGAGAAAGATGGTTTTATCTGGCCTAGTTATGTAGAAGATATTATGGGTCCTGAGCTTTTTGATTATGGCTATGGTCCCTTCCGATGGGTGTGTTTAAGTGGCAAGCATGAAGATTTAATAAAGACCGACGAAGCTGCTATGGAGTGTATCGACCCGCATCGTCGCGGACAAGATATGGATAATTATATATGGATTCGCGATGCGGAAAAGAACCAATTAGTTGTTGGAACACAAGCCCGCATTCTTTACCAAGATGCCGTGGGGCGTATGACAATTGCTCTTCGTTTTAATGAAATGGTCAGAAAAGGCGAAGTAGGTCCTATTATGTTAGGCAGAGACCATCACGACGTGAGTGGTACCGATTCTCCTTTCCGCGAAACTTCTAATATAAAAGATGGTAGCAATGTTATGGCAGATATGGCTGTGCAATGTTTTGCTGGTAACTGTGCACGAGGCATGAGCCTTGTTGCATTACACAATGGTGGTGGTGTAGGCATCGGAAAATCTATCAATGGTGGCTTTGGCATGGTGTGCGATGGTAGCGAACGAGTAGACGAAATCTTACGTTCAGCGATGCTTTGGGATGTTATGGGCGGTGTAGCTCGTCGTTCATGGGCTCGAAATGACCATGCTATGCAGACGTGCGCGGAGTTTAATGTCTCTCACGGAACGCAATACCATATTACCATGCCGTTTGTGGCAGAAGAGGAGTTAATAAAGAGAGTAATAAAACAACAATAACAGAGCAATTACAATGAACCTGAAACAAATCATCGAATGCGTACCTAACTTTAGTGAAGGGCGCGACTTGGAAAAAATAGAAAAAATAGTAGCTTCGTTTCGTGCCAAAGCAGGTGTTAAACTTCTTGATTATAGTAATGATGAAGATCATAACCGATTGGTAGTAACTGTGGTAGGCGAACCTCAAGCGCTTGCCGATGCTGTTATCGAAGCTATTGGAACTGCGGTTGATCTGATAGACCTTACTCAACACCAAGGACAGCATCCGCGTATGGGAGCAGTTGATGTTGTGCCTTTCATTCCTATTAAGAATGTAACAATGGAAGAAGCCATCGCACTCTCGCGCAAAGTAGGCGAAGAAGTTGCCAAACGCTACAACCTTCCGGTGTTTTTGTATGAGAAGTCGGCAACAGCATCGCACCGCGAAAATCTAGCAGCTATTCGTAAAGGCGAATTTGAGGGCATGCTCGATAAGATAAAACAACCTGAGTGGAGACCCGATTTTGGTAATCCCGAACGCCATGCTACTGCCGGTAGTGTAGCAATTGGTGCACGTATGCCATTAGTTGCATACAATATAAACCTTGATACCAACAACTTAGACATTGCCACAAAAATAGCTAAGAACATCCGTTTCGTAAATGGCGGATTGCGTTTTGTTAAAGCAATGGGTGTGGAATTGAAGGAGAGAAATATTACACAGGTCTCTATTAATATGACCGATTTCTCGAAGACCGCCTTATATCGTGCTTTTGAACTTACTCGTATTGAAGCAAGACGTTACGGTGTTACTATTGTAGGAAGCGAAATTATTGGGCTTGTACCCATGGAAGCGCTTATTGATACTGCTTCGTATTACTTAGGGCTGGAGAATTTCTCTATGGAGCAAGTTTTGGAAGCTCGAATCATGGAATAAAAACAACAAATGGGAGAGAATCTAATTATTTTTAATGCACGGATTGCAACACCACACGGACACTCCGCCCGGAAAGGCAGTGAGATGTCTGAGCTGCACGTTATAGAAAACGGTACGGTAGAAGTTACCGACGGTATCATTACGTACGTGGGTGTTGCTCGTGGCAATGAAAGAGCTGGCTATCATCGTGGTTTCTACCAATACGATGCTAACGGTAGGTGTTTATTGCCCGGTTTTGTCGATTCGCATACCCACTTCGTTTTCGGTGGCGAGAGGAGTGAAGAGTTCTCTTGGCGGCTGAAGGGAGATAGTTATATGTCTATTATGGAACGTGGTGGAGGTATTGCCAGTACGGTAAAAGCTACCCGCAAGCAGTCGTTTGTGGAGTTGCGAAATCGTGGCAAGAAGTTCTTAAAGAAGATGACCACTATGGGAATTACTACCGTAGAAGGTAAGAGCGGCTACGGCTTGGACAAAGAAACTGAACTCCTGCAACTGGAAGTAATGGCAAGCTTAAATAGTGATGAGCACAAAGCTATCGATATTATATCTACTTATCTTGGTGCGCACGCGTTACCCAAAGAATATGCCGGAAGAGGTGATGAATATATTGAATACATCATTGCCGAAGTGCTTCCCGAAGTAAAGCGTCGTGAACTGGCGAGTTGCTGTGATATTTTTTGTGAGAAAGGTGTGTTTTCTGTAGAGCAATCGCGCCGTCTGCTTACTGCTGCTAAAGAAATGGGTTTTTCTTTAAAGCTTCATGCCGACGAGATTGTGACTTTGGGTGGTGCCGAATTGGCTGCCGAACTTGGTGCTTTATCTGCCGATCATTTGTTGCATGCCTCCGATGATGGGATTCGGGATATGGCAGCGACCAATGTGGTTGCTACATTGCTGCCCCTAACAGCTTTTTCTCTGAAAGAACCCTACGCCCGTGCCCGCGATATGATAAATGCCGGTTGTGCGGTAGCATTGGCTACCGACCTAAATCCGGGAAGCTGTTTTTCGGGCTCTGTTCCACTGACAATTGCTTTAGCATGTATCTATATGGGGCTTTCGGTGGAGGAAGCAATTACAGCTTTCACCCTCAACGGTGCTGCAGCTCTTGGCAGAGCAGATAAAATAGGCAGTATTGAAGTTGGTAAACAGGGTGATATGATTTTACTGAACTCTTCTAAATATGAAGTGCTGCCTTACTATGTGGGTATGAACTGCGTAGAAGTAACCATAAAAGGAGGGATACTTTATATCAATGAAGAATAATGCATTTTAATAAACAACCAAAAATAAAAAATATGTTAGTAGATTTAACCGTAAAGGATTTCTTGGAGAAAGTAGCGAGTAATGAACCAATTCCCGGAGGTGGAAGTGTAGCAGCGCTACATGGAGCAATAGCTTCTTCGCTAACTGCAATGGTTGGTGGTCTTACAATTGGCAAAAAAGGTTACGAAGAGCATACGGAGCTGATGGAACATATTGTTGAACAAGCCAGAGATTTTATGAATGCACTTCAACATGAAATAGACCGTGACGCGGAAGCATACGATAAAGTATTTGCATGCTTTAAAATGCCGAAAAGTACTGATGAAGAAAAAGCTGCTAGAAGTGCGGCTATCCAAGATGCGACCCGGTTTGCTGCGGCAGTGCCAATGGTGGTAGCCAGTAATGCCTGCGAATTAATGGATTTCATAATGGATGTTGTATTATTAGGCAACCGCAATGCAATAACCGATGCTTGCGTAGCGATGATTTCGGCTCGTTCGGCCGTATTGTCAGCACTGCTTAATGTACGTATTAACCTGACTTCTATAAAAGACAAAGAGTATGTTGCCTTTATGAAGGAAGAAGCCGATAGGCTTGAGGAGAAAGCTTTAGCACTTGAGTCAAAGGTAATACAACTTGTAAAACAAGAGCTTGAATCATGAAAAATGTGTATTTCGTAGGTTCCGGTAAGCTTACATTCGAACTTATCGAGAAGATTATTAATGAAAACCTGAAGTTAGAACTAGCTCCCGAAGCAAAGTTCCGCATTGAGCGATGCCGTGAGTATTTAGATCAAAAAATAGAAGAATCGGACAAACCATTGTACGGTATTACTACTGGCTTCGGCTCATTGTGCAATCGTAATATTTCGTTGGACGAGCTTAGCACGCTGCAAGAAAACTTAGTGAAAAGCCATGCGTGTAGTGTAGGTGATGAGTTGCAGCCGGTTATTATAAAACTAATGATGCTGTTGAAAGCACATGCCTTGTCGTTAGGACATAGCGGTGTACAAGTAATTACTGTGCAACGTATCATTGATTTTTTCAACAACGATGTGATGCCTATTGTGTACGATCGTGGCTCACTTGGTGCTTCGGGTGACCTTGCTCCGCTTGCCAATCTCTTCTTGCCGCTTATTGGTGTAGGTGATGTGTACTATAAAGGACAAAAGCGTGAAGCGATGAGTGTACTCGATGAGTTTGGCTGGGAACCTGTGAAGCTAAAAAGCAAGGAAGGTCTTGCGCTGCTTAATGGTACTCAGTTTATGAGTGCAAACGGTGTTTTTGCGTTGCTCAAAGCATTCCGTCTCTCCAAGAAGGCCGACCTTATTGCTGCTCTTTCCTTAGAAGCATTCGATGGTAGGCTGGATCCGTTTATGGATTGTATTCACCAAGTTCGTCCGCACAAAGGACAAATTACCACAGCAGAGAATTTCCGCAAGTTATTGGAGGGTAGTGAACTAATCGTTCGTGAGAAAGCACACGTACAAGATCCGTACTCGTTCCGCTGCATTCCGCAAGTACATGGTGCTACCAAAGATGCTATAAACTACGTGGCATCTGTGTTGCTTACCGAAATCAATTCCGTAACCGATAATCCTACTATCTTCCCCGACGAAGATTTAATTATCTCCGGTGGGAACTTCCACGGACAGCCATTGGCAATCTCCTATGACTTCCTGGCTATTGCTTTGGCAGAGCTTGGTAATATCTCCGAACGCCGTGTGGCACAACTAATCATGGGATTGCGGGGGTTGCCCGAGTTCTTGTGTGCTAATCCGGGGTTAAATTCCGGATTTATGATTCCGCAATATACAGCTGCTTCTATGGTAAACCAAAATAAAATGTACTGCTTTGCTACTTCCAGTGATTCCATCGTTTCGTCTAACGGACAAGAAGACCACGTAAGTATGGGTGCTAATTCGGCAGTAAAGCTATTCAAGATTATGAATAACCTTGATCACATCTTTGCCATTGAATTGATGAATGCTGCGCAAGGGATTGACTTCAGACGACCTGCCCGCACATCGTCACTGCTTGAACGTTTCCTGAATGAATATCGTAAAGAAGTGCCTTTTGTGAAAGATGATATTGTGATGTATAAAGAAATACATAAAACTGTTGCATTCCTGAATCGCACGAAATTTGATTATTGATTGAGAGTCAACGCTATATAAGTAAGAGCGTTAGTGTGCTGTGAAAAGGCTACTGACGCTCTTTCCTATTTTAGCCCAATAGGCTATATACACTCCAGATGCAGTTTTGCAAAATAGGTCTTCACCTTCATATATCGCTGTAACTGCTTAAACACAAGTAAGTTGCGTGTGAAGACCCTCTCTTTTATCCTTCACAGGGTCTTCACGGCTAATTTTCTGACTGCTTTTGTGTTAAAAAATCACTGAGAAACAGATCGAAAATCAGTCAGAAGTGAAGCAAAAATCAGTCAAAAGTGAAGCAAAAATCAGTCAAAAAAATAGATTGCTTAAAGTACTTATTCAAATGCCATAGTTTCATCTCCTGTCAGCCATAGTCTCATGCTCCGTCAACCATAGGCTCATACTCCGTCAGCCTATAGCTGATGCCCCTTCATCCATAAGCACACACCCGCTCGTCTATAGATTGATTCCGCAAAAAGTTTGTCTTTTCTAGTTCCGATTCCTTTTCAGCAAGCATTAGGCTAAAAATATTTTATTATGGCATTGTGTCGATAATATAAATATCTTTGAACGAAACAGCTTTATTACCTTTATTATCAATAGTTTATAGCTTTTTGGTTGCTTTCGTTTTCTTTGTTATATTTTCGATTTTTGTCTTTTTGTACTAAAAAACATTGTTTTTACTAAAAAAGTTAATAGTTTTGTGAAGCAAACAGAAAACATCATGCGATAAAATTAGTAAGTATTCCTGTTTACTATGGCGTAAGAAGTTGCACCACATTATCCTGAAGTTTTTGGATATTAATAAGTTACAATCTTTTTTTTATAAACTATTAAAAAACACATTTTATGGAACTAAAAAAAATCGTCAAGAAGGCGACAGCGACTCTTTTCCTGAGTTTGTTTAGTCTTATTGCTTTTGCTCAAAATCTGACGGTTACCGGTCTTGTAAAAGATGCATTCGGTGATCCTGTAATTGGGGCAAATGTAAGAGTAGAAGGAACAACAGTAGGTACTATTACCGATATTAATGGTAATTATACCGTTCAGGCTCCTTCAAATGGCAAACTCCATTTTTCATTTATTGGGTATGTTTCTCAAACAATTTCTGTAAATAACCAACAGGTTATCAATGTTATTCTTAAAGAAGACACTGAAGTGTTGGACGAAGTAGTAGTAATTGGTTATGGTACAGTAAGAAAGAAAGACCTTACTGGTGCCGTAGCATCAGTTAGTGGCAAGGATTTGATTGCTAATCCGGTTACTGACGTAACACAGGCTCTTCAAGGACATCTTCCCGGAGTAAGCGTATTGTCGCAAGATGGTCGCCCTGGTGGAAATGTTTCTATTAAGGTACGTGGAGGAGGTTCTATTACTCAAAGTAATGAACCGATTTTTATCGTTGATGGTTTCCCTGTAAACAATATCTCGGAAATCCCTGCTGATCAAATAGAGAGTATCGATGTGTTGAAAGATGCCTCTTCTACTGCTATTTATGGTGCTCGCGGTGCTAATGGTGTAATCCTTGTAACTACGAAAAGTGCAAAAGAAGAAAAAGTTTCTGTATCCTATAATGGCTATGTTCAATTTAAGTCTGCAGCCAGTGAACTGAATGCAATGACAGACGCCCAGGACTATGTGTCGTGGACATGGGGATATGGTGGCTTGTTATCGGTTGCTAATGAAAAAGTAGGAGAAGACTTCTTTGGTTTAGGAAATCACGCAGATGCCGCAGCAAACTGGGAGAAATACGGGAAGATGAAAACGCATAACTATACCGATGATTTGCTTCGCTCTACTGTATCTCATTCTCATAACCTTACAGTATCTGGTGGGTCGGAGAAAACGAAACTTGTTTTTGGTGTAAATTATATCAATGACGAAGGACTTCGTATTAATTCTGGCTATGATCGCTGGAATGCTTCATTGAAGGTTTCACAGGAAATAAGAAAGAACATGAAAATGGGTATTGATGTAAGATATACACAATATTCTGTGAACGGTAAAAATGACATGGGCGAATTAGCAACTGCATACAGATATCGTCCGCTCGAACCACTGGGAGATGGTACCAGCTACGGTGCTTTTGGTAATGGTAGTGCTTATGTTGATGTTAATCAAAATGTTGTTGAGAAAGTTAAGGATCGTATTCAAGAATATCAATATAGAAATATCAGAGGACAATTCACATTTAACTGGGAAATCATTAAAGGATTAACCTTAAATGAAGAATTGGGCTTGCGTAGCAATTTTGCTGACGAGAAATATTGGGAGAATGGCTATGCAGGTGCTGATAAATATGCTAAGCTAACACAAAAGAATGGTTGGAGCATGCGTAATGCAGTGACTTTAAATTATCAGGTAAATGGCTTGGGCGATAATCATAGTCTAAATCTATTGGCTGGTCAGGAAGTTGTTCAATCAAATCAAGATCAAATGTGGATATATGGTGCAGGATATCCTGACTCATTTGGATTCAAAGAAGGTTTTGGTTTGATAACCGTGACTAACCCTGATAAAGGTAGAGATGAACGTGGAAATACAATAGGTACACCTTCAAGAACATTGTCGTGGTTTGGACGTGCCAACTATACATTGTTGGATCGTTATTTGTTTACAGCTACCTTCCGTGCTGATGGTTCTACTAAATTTGCACCTAACAATCGTTGGGGATATTTCCCTGCTGCTGCTGTAGCATGGCGTATATCCGATGAAGCTTTCATGGAAAACACCAAAGAGTGGTTAGATAACTTGAAATTAAGACTTTCTTATGGTCAGTCTGGAGCAGATAATATTGGATCTCACCTTTGGAAAGATACATGGTCATTGAGCTCTGCACAGGTAAGTGGTATTGTTGAAACTACCTACAAGCCGGGAACTTTGCTTCCTAATCCTGATTTGAAATGGGAAACAACTGTATCTCGTAATATTGGTATTGATTTTGGATTCTTAAACCGGATAAACGGATCATTGGAAATCTATTATAACTCCAATAAAGACTTGTTGGTAAGAACTCCTGTTGATGCAACTACCGGATATTCGTACCAGTTCCAAAATGTGGGCGAAACCTCAAATAAGGGTATTGAACTATCATTGAGCGCAGTCTTGGTGAAGAGCAAAGATTTCAATTTGAAGGCATCGTTGAACTATAACTACAATGTGAATAACATAGAAAACCTTGCAGAAGGACTTGTTACGGAATATGGTAATGGAGTATTTGGATCTACCATGAAGGTGCCTACTAATGAGTTCCAATTAATCGTGGGTCGCCCTGTTGGAACATTGTTTAGCCATGTAAATTTAGGTTATTATCAATTGAGCGACTTTGATTATGCGAATGGTGTATATACTTTGAAATCGGGTGTAGCTGATTTCCCATTGGCTTTGAATACATACTATGGAAAAGATAAATTCAATGTTCCTGCCGGACAGAAGGCGTTCCCGGGAAGTTTGAAAGTTGCTACCGATGCAGACGGTAATGCTATTCTGAAGAAATTTGATATGGCTCCAAAGCATACGGGAGGTTTCTCATTGAGTGGTAATTATAAGAGTATTGACTTTAGTGCTAACTTTGCATATCAAATTGGCGGACATATTTATAATGCACAAGCTATGAACGACTTTTTTGGAAATAAAGAAACCAATTTGGGTGCAAATCACTATGCTTACTTTGCCGATTCTTACAGAACATGGGAAGTTGCCGGAGGCCAATTAACCTATTATTCTGACCCAGAAAATCTAGCTCGTATAAATGCAAATGCAAAATATGCATTACCAACATTTGAATATGCAACTGTATTAGATAACTGGATTGAAGATGCCTCTTATCTACGTCTTAATACATTGACAGTGGGCTATACTTTCCCCAAAACATGGGTAAAAAAGGCTGCTATGCAAAACTTACGTGTTTACGCTACGGCCGGTAACTTATTCTGCTTAACAGGATATTCAGGTCTTGATCCGGAAGTTAACACAAATCCATCAAGAGGTGACTTCCCAACTCCTGGTATTGATATGAGTGCTTATCCACGCGCACGTACATTTACGTTTGGTCTTAATGTAACATTTTAATTGATTCTTAAAAATACTAATATGAAAAAGAAATTAATATATTCGTTATTGGCTGCTTGTATGATGTTTACAGGCACGTCTTGTCGCGATTTTCTCGAAGTGTCTTCTCCTTCGGTTGTTGATGCGGGTTTCGTTTATTCAGAATTAACCAATGCGGAGACCGCAATGGTTGGTCTGCGTGAACAATGGCGTTCGTGTACAGCAAGCCATACTTTTGCTAATGGTGCTTTTTATGCGCTGGATGGTCCTGGATCAGACTTGGAAAGACATCCGGAACCAACAACATCACAGATAGAAAGACACTTGCCGGAAGGTTTTTGGAAGAATGGTACTGCAACTTCAGCAAGTACTCCCTCTATTGATTTTAATACATATAAAAATGTATATACAGCTCTTTATTCTGTAATTGCTTTGGCAAACAATGCGATTACTGCTATAGAAAATCGTGCTGACTACAATGAAATGGTTGCATCTAAAACACAATCCATGTGGGGATTCTATTATGGACAAGCTGTAGCTCTACGTGCCGCTTCGTATCATGACCTTATCCGTTATTATGGTGATGTTCCTTATTTGACTTATGGTGGTGCCAACTTTGAAAGTCTGACACCTCGCGATGTGATATATGAAGGTGAAATTGAAAAATTGAAGCTGGTTGAACCGTTGATGTATCGTCCGGGCGATAAAGATGAGAATGGTGCTGTTGTAGGAAAAGGAGTTCCTACCCGTACTTTTGTTCAAGGATTAATTGGTAGAATGTGTGTATTCGCAGGTGGTTATTCTACTCGCCGTAATGATATCGCCTATACGGACTCAGAAGGAAATGCGCTTTCGTTCGATAAAATAGGCTCTGATAATAATAATGCATTTTATGGACGCAGAACAGATTATCGTAAATTCTTTGAAACTGCTAAAACATATTTGGATGCTGCTGTAGCCACTCCAGGAAGTTCTGTGAAATTCCATATCACAGACCCACGTTTAGCAGAATCAACAGGCCGTGCGTTTGGTAATCCTTACCAATACTTCTTCCAACAGATGATAAACAATGCCCCTACAGAAGCATATGCCGACGAATCAATTTATGAAATTCCGATGACAAGAGGTTCGTCTAACGAACGTCCTTATTCTTCGGGTCGTGTATCCAGTGGAGGTAATAATGACCACCCAACCAAAAACTACGGACAGGTTCGTATGCAACCGGTTTATTACTACGACTGGTTTGATAATAATGACATGCGTCGTGACGTAACAATTACCGCTACCGGAAGCACAGGTAAAGGTGAAGAGAAACTGATTCCTTGGGGGCAAGGTAACGTAGCTAACGCAGGTGGCTTGTGCTTGAATAAATGGGATGATAACCGTGACCCGGCTCCTCATATTATTAAAGCTCGTCAATCGGGCATCAATGGACCATTCATGCGTATCTCTGACATTATGTTGTTGGATGCGGAAGTTAACGCCGTGTTAGGAAATGACGGAGTTGCTAAAAGCTTACTAAAACAAGTACGTGAACGTGCATTTGCAACTGCAGCATTAGCAAAAACAGATGAGTTTATCACAAAGAGTGGTAGCTTGTATAATGCAATCATTAAAGAACGTTCTTTCGAGTTTGGTGGCGAAGGCGATCGTCGTTATACGTTGATTCGTACCGGACTGGTTGCAGAGGCAATCCCTGCAGCTCGTGCTGCAAACGTTGCTATGATTGAGGGACTGAAAGCAAATGGTACGTATACTTTCCCAAATACAGGAAATACAGTTTCTAAGTATATCTGGACAGCTTTGGGTGACCTTAAGAGTAGTAAAGGCTATCGTTTGACTACTCAATGTACAAATGCGGATGACCCATTCTTATTCCCCGGATGGAGAGGACAACATGATAGTTGGGAAAGTACTGGTGGCAATGCATTAGGTGCTAATGCAAAAGAGGGAAAAACAAATCTTGCTATCAGAGGTTTATTCCAACCCCATACTCCAAATACGGTTGAAATAACATATGCTGACGGAAATAAGGAAACTAAAACAGGTCTTACTCTGAAAGAAATGATGGATTTAATGGATGAAGGCAAAGCGAAGTCTATTGTTGACAAAGACGATGCGTTGAATTTGGCTTTAACCAACTTTGCAGTAGATATATTGAAGTCCACAGTAGCTACTGACTATACAACCACTTTCTTTGAAGGCTATGATGGTACGAAAGCACCTATCTATTTCTATCCTATCAATTACAATACTTTGTATTCTTCAAAAGGTATGATTACCAATGGTTATGGATTCTTACAAATAGTTCCATAATCGTTATTGATAATTAATGAGAAGAGGACGTGTCAATTCTTTATATTTGATACGTCCTCTTTCTTTTTTATAAAAAAACAATATCTTTGTGGAGTTAGAAAGAAACTCAAACAAATTATCACTAAAAACTAGTTACAATGAAACTAAAAAACCTACCAACGCTACTTGTGCCACTATCTGTGTGCAAGAGCAAAATCTCGTTTTTTATTACGTTACTTTCCTTGTTAATGACTGCTTGCTCGGGCAGTGATGACGGTTGGGATGATCCTGTTATTCCGCTAACCCTGAAGGGTATCGAAGCTGTAAACATCGACAATGCAGGGGAGTTTCCTCTTGTAGCCAGCTCGCCCATAAAAAAAGAAGCCTACATGCTTGGGGTAAAGTGGGTAACCAGCAATGTGCCCGACGATGATGACGACAAGTTTATTACAGATCCCATTCAGCAGGGTGAACAAACTTACAACGTAATTGCCAGCGATTACTCAAAAGCAATTAAATGCAATACGCAGTTTAATGCTGATATTCCGGCAGGGAAGTATGTCTCCAAATTCTTCAAAGAAGTAGCACGAGAGTATCTGCCGGCAGATGTAAACGAGGGCTTTGCACTACTTGTAGCACCCGACCCTGGTATACATTCATTTACCATTGAATATTACCTGGACGAAGAGCTTAAATTTAGCTACGAAACATCATTAATCGAATTCTTCTGATATTATGAATAAGACTATACTATGTATAACAATAGCCATGATGGCGATTCAATCGCTTTCGGCTCAGGTAGAAAACAGACACGCTAAAGGTGCTTGGATTGACCTCCAAATAGGACAACACATTGGATTCAACAATTGGATTAGCGTTGATAACCTCAGTGAAGCACTGCCATCGGCATCTATAACCGAACTCAGAGCGGTAGCCAATATCTATCTTTCCAATCCCCAGTTTGGGATGTATATTGATGCAGGTGTTGGCATTATGCCCGGTGCCAGTATGAAGTCGTTTGATATCAATCGTATGCCCATGCCCAATAGTGGGACACAGTATTATCTGCGCGAAATAATTTCGGAGTCGGGCAGAAGCAGTACGTCAGCTAATTTCAAGATAGGAGCAGGGCTCTTTGCTGATTTTCGGGCAAACGAGAAATTAGATGTTTCGCCCTATTTGGGAGTGGGTGGAATAGTAATGCCCGATAGGTCTTATGAAGTAAGGCTAAAAGAACAAGGCTCGAATATGGAGTATCGCTCAACATACGAATGGTCTCGAAACCCAACCTCAGATGGTGTAATGCTAGGCTATCTTACGCTTCGTCTGAATTTCAGATACAAGATATGGCCAAAATCATCCCTTTTGTTAGGGCTGGAATATTCTTATTTCTTTGACACACTCAACTTCTATAGTTCACATACCAATGTGTTCAACGGAAATATTCAGCGAAGAACCGAAACCAAAGG
This sequence comes from Bacteroides sp. 214, assembly GCF_010501015.1. Taxonomy (GTDB): domain Bacteria; phylum Bacteroidota; class Bacteroidia; order Bacteroidales; family Bacteroidaceae; genus Bacteroides. Next base: position 66,341 of record NZ_QVML01000008.1, read on the forward strand.
AGATAATATGAGTATGCTTGGCATAACTGTTGGCGTCTCTTTCAGATAGCAATCCCTAAAAAAACAAAAAATACTTATTCTTTCCGTTATAGAATGGTAACAAAGACAAGCCTATCTTTTATCTTTGTGAGGCAGGCTTGTTTTTGCTGTCTGCTCACTATAATTCAAAACATTAACTCAAAGTAAAATTATGATTAACAGGTTCGTCCTCAACGAAGTATCTTACTTCGGTCCCGGTGCTCGCGAAGTACTTCCGCAAGAAATTGCACGCTTAGGTTTAAAGAAAGCATTTGTTGCAACAGATAAAGATCTTATCAAATTTGGTGTAGCAGGCAAGGTGTTGGAAGTATTGGACAAAGCGCAAATACCTTACGAAATATTCAGTGATATAAAACCCAATCCTACCGTAACAAATGTAAACGCAGGCGTGGCTGCATACGCCAAATCGGGTGCCGACTTTATTCTTGCTTTGGGTGGAGGTTCCTCTATTGATACAGCAAAGGCTATTGGTATTATCACCAATAACCCCGAATTTAGCGATGTTGTTTCGTTGGAAGGTGTAGCTCCTACAAAGAAAAAATCAGTGCCTATTATTGCATTGCCCACTACGGCTGGTACTGCTGCCGAAGTAACGATTAACTATGTAATTACCGACGAAGTTAATCAGAAGAAAATGGTTTGTGTAGATCCTAACGATATCCCAGCAATTGCTATTGTGGATGCTGAATTGATGTATACATTGCCCAAAAGCCTTACTGCAGCTACCGGCCTGGATGCATTGACCCATGCTATTGAGGGACTTATTACTAAAGGCGCTTGGGAGATGAGCGATATGTTCGAGATTAAGGCTATTGAAATGATTGCCCGCTATCTGGAAACAGCTACCAACGAACCCAATAATGCTGAAGCACGCAACGGAATGGCTGTGGCTCAGTACATTGCTGGTATGGCATTCTCTAACGTTGGTTTGGGTGTGGTACATGGTATGGCTCATCCATTGGGAGCAATCTTTGACATCCCTCACGGTGTTGCCAATGCTTTACTGTTGCCTACCATCATGGAATTTAATGCACCTGCAGCACTCGATAAGTACGAACAAATAGCTAAAGCTATGAATGTTTATACACCAGGCATGAGTAAAGAAGCTGCTGCCGATGCTGCTGTTACTGCTGTTAAGGAACTGTCTATCCGTTTGGGAATTCCACAACACTTGTCGGAATTGGGCATAAAGGAAGGCGACTTGGATAAACTTGCTACTGCCGCTGCTGCTGATGTTTGCACTCCAGGCAATCCGCGCGAAGTATCCAAAGAAATTATACTGGAACTCTACAAAAAAGTGTTATAAGCATTTAGACTTTTATCAAATACATAAATGAGGCTGTCTCACAATTAGTGAGATGGCCTCTTTTTTTAGTCAATTTTCAAAGCGTATCCTAACTTGTCAAGAGACTTTTTGCCAGTGCATTGGCAAAGTTGTGCCAACGCACTGGCACTACTGTGCATTAACGCTGGCACTGTCGTGCCAACACGTTGGCACAACTTACGTGATGTATGTTAACGTTTTTAGTTGACTACTTTGACATATTTCAAAAAAAAACAGTTGTGTGTCTTGCCATTAACATTTGTTTTAACCTGATATGCGAAAGGATAATAATTATGAAAAAGCAAGCAATAGGCAGGAAACTTTTGCTCTTCATTTGGTTTTCTATATATCTTTGTTGCAAATAAAACTCATGGAGTTTTTTAAGTTTTGTAAATAAGATGCTAATAAATGGTGATAAGTGATGACTGAAACGGTTAATGATAATTCCACGAGACAGGAATTAAGAGAAAGAATTATTATTGCGTCGTTAGATGCTTTCCGCAAAAACGGAATAAAAAGTATAACAATGGATGATATTGCGGCATTGCTGAAAATATCTAAGCGGACGCTGTATGAAACTTTTGAAGATAAAGAAACACTTTTGCGCGAGTCTATTATATATAATCAGCAGCGAATGCAAAAGGAGTTGGCGGAATTTGTGGCAAGAACGCCTAATGTGTTGGAGGTTGTTTTGACCTGTTTCAAAGAAAGTATTAGTGTTTTTCATCATGTTAACATCCGCTTCTTTGAGGATCTAAAGAAATATCCGAAAGTAAAAGAGATGTTGGAATGTCGGCGTAAAGAAGATTCGGAAATGGCTGTAAACTTCCTTAAGAGAGGTGTTAAACAAGGGCTCTTCAGAAAAGATACCAACTTTGAAATTGTTAATATCTTACTGAAAGAACAGTTGGCTTTGATGATGGCAAATGACTTGCTGAAGAAGTTCTCGTTTATAGAGGTGTACGAGTCAATCGTCCTTACTTATTTACGCGGTATTTCTACCGTGGAGGGTGTCAGAGAGTTGGACGAATTTGTAAACAACTACAAATTAGAAAGAAACGAACTGATAAAAGAAAAAGATAATGATATTATATAATCTTAGGAATGAAAAAATGAAGTGTTTAATGAAAAGAAAGTATGTTTTTACGCTGATCATGTTTATGGTCTTTGGCGGTATTAAGGCACAAGATGTAAAGGATACTCTGACAATTACGTTAGAGCAAGCGATTGAAATCGCATTGAGCGACAATCCAACAATTAAAGTAGCAGAAGAAGAGATCGTGTTGAAGAAGACTGCAAACAAGGAAGCATATGCTGCTTTGTTTCCCGAAGCTTCGTTGGTCGGTTCTTATTCGCGTGCTATCAAGAAGCAAAAAGTATCTATGGACATGGGAGGTGAAAGTGCTACCTTTGAGATGGGACGAACCAATTCATATAATGGAGGTCTCTCTATCAATTTACCATTATTTGCTCCTGCTATTTATAAGGGTATTAATCTTACAAAAACAGATGTTGAGTTGGCGGTAGAAAAGGCACGTTCGTCTAAAATGGATATGGTTAATCAAGTAACAAAGGCATATTTTCAATTGCTTTTGATGCAAGATAGCTACGAAGTTTGGAAAAAAAGCTACGCACAGTATGTGGCTAATTATGAAGTGGCAAGTGCTAAGTACGAGCATGGTGTGGTAAGCGAATATGATAAAATCAGGGCGGAAGTGCAAATGCGCAACGCAATGCCAAGTGTTGTATCTGCTCGCAATGGTGTTAATCTGGCAAATCTGATGTTGAAAGTATTAATGGGTATCGACGAAGAGGAAATAGCAGTTGTGGGTAGCCTTAAGGATTACGAATTGACCATGTTTCAGCAACAGTTGGACGATTATCCAATCGACTTACGTGGCAATAGTGACTTGAAGCAACTCGCGCTTAATGCCGAGATGTTGCGTCAGAATGTAAAGGTGCAGCAAACCAACTTTATGCCTACACTCGCGGCCTCTTTTAACTATTCGTATATATCGATGAACGAAGATTTTAAGTTTTCAAAGTATGAATGGTTTCCTTATTCAACACTTGCGTTGAATCTTTCAATCCCCTTGTTCAAAGCTAGTAACTTCACGAAGCTGAAACAAGCAAAGATTCAAATGTCTCAGTTGGATAATAGCCGGATTAATGCGGAGCGTCAGCTACAAATGCAAGCTACAAACTATAAAAACAATATGGATGCAAGTACAGAGCAGGTAGTAAGTAATAAAGCCAGTATTATCCAAGCCGAAAAGGGAAGGGATATTGCTCAAAAACGATATGAGGTTGGTAGAGGAACGATAATAGAATTAAATGATTCGGAAGTAGCTCTTACGCAATCGCAACTGGTATATCATCAATCTATCTATGATTATCTTGCAGCTAAAGCCGACTTGGACTTAGTATTGGGGTATGAGTATGTGCGGAAATAAAAATGAAACAATAAAAAAGAAATAATAACAAGCATGAAGAAGAACTTTTATTTAATTGCCCTGTTTGCAGTAGTGCTATTAGGGGCTTGTTCCGGTGGTGAGAAAGAATCGGAAGGCATTGAAAAGAAAGAAGAAAAGCCGGTAGTAAAGTTAGCAAATGTATTTGCTCGCCCGGTAGACCAGATAATAGAATATACGGCAACAGTTGAGGCGGAAGCGAAAAATAATATCGCACCTTCATCGGCAGTACGTATTGATAAGATTCTGGTTGAGGTAGGCGACCGTGTTGTGAAAGGACAACGATTGGTAGAAATGAGTGATAATAGTTTGAAACAACTTAAGTTGCGAATAGAAAACCAAAAGATAGAATTCAATCGTATTGACGAACTTTACAAAGTAGGAGGCGTTTCTAAATCAGAGTGGGATGCTGCGAAAATGGCTGTTGATGTGAATGAAGAAGCTTATCAAAACTTGTTGGAAAATACGTCACTGATAAGTCCGCTAAACGGAATAGTCACAGCGCGTAATTACGATAATGGCGATATGTACAATAATGGAGCACCGGTATTGACCGTTGAGCAAGTTGCCCCGGTGAAATTAATCATTAACGTTTCTGAATCGTATTTCACGAAAGTAACAAAAGGTGCCGATGCCTCTATTAAGCTAGATGTATATGGTGATGAAGAATTTACAGGTAAAATAGCACTGGTACATCCTACTATTAACCCCGATACACGTACGTTTCAGGTAGAAGTTAAGGTGGAAAATAAAAACTTAAAGGTTCGCCCAGGTATGTTTGCCCGTGTTATTTTGAATTTCGGCACACTGAATCACGTTGTAGTACCCGATATGGCTATTGTTAAACAAGCTGGTTCGGGCGATCGTTATGTTTGGGTTTATAAGAACGGTAAAGTATCTTATGATAAAGTGGAATTGGGACGACGTATGAACACTGAGTATGAATTAATCTCCGGTGTTGACGACAATGCTCAAATTGTAATTGCAGGACAAGCACGCCTGCAGACTGGAGTTGAAGTTGAAGTAGCTAAGGACTAACAATAATCTCGGAATAACGAATTTAATTTCAAAAACAAAGTAAAATTATGAGTTTATACGAAGGAGCGGTTAAGAAACCGATTATGACCTCGCTATGCTTTGTGGCTATAGTGATCTTTGGTCTCTTCTCTTTGTCACGATTACCGATTGACTTGTTGCCGGACTTTGATACGAATACCATTATGGTTATTACTTCTTATCCGGGTGCCAGTGCTTCGGATATTGAGAATAACGTATCTCGTCCATTGGAGAATACATTAAATACGGTAAGTAACCTGAAACATATATCATCAAGATCATCGGAGAATATGTCTCTGATAATACTTGAGTTTGAGTACGGATATGATATTGATGTATTGACCAATGATGTCCGAGACAAACTCGATATGGTTACCTCTGTATTACCCGATGATGCGGAAACTCCGATCATCTTTAAGTTTAGTACCGATATGATTCCTATTATTCTTTTATCGGTACAAGCAGAAGAGAGCCAGGCGGCCCTGTACAAAATACTGGATGACAACGTTGCCAATCCATTGGCACGTATTCCCGGTGTGGGGTCGGTTTCCATCAGTGGTGCGCCCAAACGTGAAATTCAGGTGTACTGCGACCCTAACAAGTTGGAAGCATACCACCTGACAATTGAAACAATCAGTTCAATTATCGGAGCCGAGAATCGGAACATCCCGGGTGGTAATTTCGATATTGGTAACGAAACCTATGCGCTACGTGTCGAGGGCGAGTTTAAGGATGCCCACCAGATGGAGAATATTGTGGTTAGTGAAAGCAAGGGTGCCACTGTATACCTGCGCGATGTGGCACGAATTATCGATACGGTGGAAGAACGCGCGCAGGAAGCCTATACAAATGGTGTGCGCGGAGGGATGATTATTGTTCAGAAGCAATCGGGAGCAAACTCGGTGGATATTGCCCGCAGAGTAACCGAAGCAATACCCGAACTGCAGAAGTCTTTGCCAACCGATGTGAAACTGGGTATTATCATGGATACCTCTGAAAACATTATCCTGACAATTAACAGTTTGGCAGAAACAGTAATGTATGCCTTGTTGTTCGTTATCATTGTAGTATTCCTATTCTTGGGAAGATGGAGGGCTACACTGGTAATCTCTATTGTGATTCCTATTTCGCTGATTGCTTCGTTTATTTATCTGGCTATAACCGGTAATACGCTTAACATCATATCATTGTCTTCGTTATCGATTGCTATTGGTATGGTGGTGGATGACGCGATTGTAGTATTGGAGAACGTAACGACACACATCGAGAGAGGTTCGGACCCGAAACAAGCGGCTGTACATGGTACAAATGAGGTAGCTATCTCCGTAATTGCATCTACACTAACCATGCTTGCGGTGTTCTTCCCATTAACCATGGTTACAGGTATGACCGGTGTGCTGTTCAAACAGTTGGGATGGATGATGTGTATCATCATGATTGTTTCTACTGTTGCCGCATTGAGTTTGACGCCAATGATGTGTTCGCAATTGTTGAGACTGCAGAAAAAACAAAGCAAAATATTTACAATACTTTATGGACCAATCCAGAAAGCATTGGATGCCTTAGATAAATGGTATGCGCGGATGTTGGACTGGTCGGTACGCCATCGTGCTATCGTTATTTCGGCTTGTGCAGGATTTTTCCTTCTTAGTTTGCTTATAGCAGGTGGAATCAGTACGGAGTTTTTCCCTACACAAGATAATGGTAGTATTACAGCTACTCTCGAAGTTCCTATTGGAACCCGCAAAGAAGTAGCCCAAAAATTAGCCTCCAAGCTAACCGACGAATGGAGAGAGAAATACCCTGAAATTCAGGTAATCAACTATCGTGTAGGACAGGCTAGCTCGGATAACACGTTTGCTTCTATGCAGGATAATGGTTCGCACATTGTTGCATTTAATATTCGTCTGACCAACCCGGGTGAGCGTAAACGTTCGATGACCGAGATTGGTGACCTGATGCGTCTTGATTTGCTTGCATATCCTGAATTTAGCAAGACAAAAGTCGTAATTGGTGGTAGTAGCGGTATGGGTGGACAAGCAACAGCCGACTTCGAAATCTATGGTTATGACATGGCAGTAACTGACCATGTGGCAGCCGAATTGAAACGTGAACTTTTCTCTATCAAGGGAGTTTCAGAAGTAAACATCAGTCGTGGTGATTATCAGCCCGAGTATCAGGTTGATTTTGACAGAGAAAAATTGGCTTTGCATAGCCTGAATCTTTCTACTGCTGGTACATATTTGCGTAACCGTATCAATGGAGCTACTGCATCACAGTATCGCGAAGATGGCGACGAGTATGATATTATTGTACGCTATGCCCCCGAATTCCGTACCAGTCTGGAGAGTCTTGAAGATATCCTTATTTACAATGCCAAAGGAAATGCGGTTCGTGTGAAAGACGTAGGTAAAGTAGTAGAGCGTTTTGCACCACCCACCATCGAGCGTAAAGACCGTGAGCGTATTGTAACTGTTTCGGCTGTAATATCAGGAGCGGCTCTGGGTGATGTTGTTAATGAAGGAAAAAAACTGATTGAGAAGATGGATGTACCTGCCAATATCTCTGTACAGATAGCAGGTTCGTATGAGGACCAACAAGAATCATTTGCCGATTTGGCTACTCTTGCCGTACTGATTATCGTATTGGTGTTCATAGTAATGGCTGCACAGTTCGAATCCTTGACTTATCCTTTTATAATCATGTTCTCGGTACCATTTGCTGTGAGTGGGGTACTGATGGCGTTATTTATATCGGGCAGTACGTTAAGTGTGATGAGTTTGCTGGGTGGTATTATGTTGATTGGTATTGTGGTGAAGAACGGTATCGTGTTGGTAGACTATATCATACTATGTCGTGAACGTGGACAAGCTGTAATCAACTCGGTAGTTACTGCCGGAAAGAGCCGTTTACGTCCTGTATTGATGACTACCATGACTACCATTCTTGGTATGATACCTATGGCGGTAGGTGGTGGACAAGGTTCTGAAATGTGGCGTCCGATGGGTGTTTCCGTAATTGGTGGTCTTACAATTTCTACAGTACTGACTCTTATTCTTGTTCCGGTTCTTTACTGTGTATTTGCCGGTACAGGTATCAAACGCCAACGTAAGCAACTAAAGAAGAAACGTGAACTTGATACTTATTTCGAAGAGAATAAGCATAAGATGATTAAAAATAAAAAATAATAGAGCCAATGAAATCAGTATTAATAACTTTCGACCAAGCTTACTTTGAACGCATCATATCGTTGCTCGATCATATGAACTGCCGTGGCTATACGTATCTTGACAAAGTACAGGGGCGCGGGTCGAAAACCGGAACACCTCATTATGGAAGCCATGCATGGCCATCGATGAACTCAGCCATTATTACGGTTGTAGAGGATAGCAGAGTTGATCCTTTGTTAGAGGCTTTGCACGAGATGGATATGAAAACCGAACAATTAGGACTTAGAGCTTTTGTCTGGAACATAGAGAAAACGATTTAAGAGTCTTATTAAATAGAAAGAACAAGGGAGATGCCGGATAAAAGAACGGCTTCTCCCTTTCTTTTTTATTGCTTTCTACTATCTTTGCCAGTCGTAAAGAATTTTGAGAAGCGTCGATGCGAAACTATATAAAACATACAACAGGGCTTATGCTGTTTATTTTAGCAGCGTTGTTGTTAATGAATTTTCTTCCACCTATTACTGTTGGAGAGCATACTTTGCGAGAGGTGGATATACTCAGTGATATTCGCAGACCCAGCTTTGAGGAAGATGAACCGCAAGAAGATAGCCTGTTGCTTGCTCCTCCTCCTATTATCAAACCCGCTTTTGTGGATAGTTGTAAGCAGGGCATGACCTGTATTGAAGATTATAGCGACTCTACCTTGCGCGGCATGACTGCTTTCTACGAAAAACTAAGTGAGATAAACAACTTAAAACGTCCTGTGCGTGTTGCTGTTTTTGGAGATTCTTTTATCGAGGCGGATATCTTTACCGCCGATTTGCGTGAAATGCTTCAACAGAAATATGGTGGTTGCGGGGTAGGGTTCGTTAATATTACTTCTACGACGTATGGCTTCAGACCTACGGTGCGGCATGCTTTCAATGGATGGGAGTCGCACTCTGTCAATGATAGCATTGGCTTTGTGAAAAACAAACAAGGACCCAACAATCATTACTTCATACCCACTCGCGGTGCTTACATGGAGTTGCGCGGACAAACCAAATATGCCTCTAAGCTGGATACGTGCCAACAATCTACCATTTATTTCCTTACCGATGAGCCGCTAATGTTAACAGCCGAGGTAAATAAGCAAAAGAATGCTCCGAGCGAATTTACAGCTTCGCCGGATATGCAACAAATGTCGGTAAAGGGTAATATTGGCTCTGTGCGGTGGATCGTTAACTCGGATACGGATGCATTGTTCTTTGGCGCGACAATGGATGGATTGAGCGGTATTTCGGTCGATAACTTCTCTTTGCGCGGTAGTTCCGGTCTTTCGCTTGCTACTATTCCCGAACATACCATGATGCAGTTCAATAAACTTCGCACGTACGACCTCATCATCCTGCAGTTTGGTTTGAATGTGGCAACTCAGCGTGGTAGTGATTACCATTATTATAAGGTGGGAATGCTTCGTTCGGTGGAGTATATAAAGAGGTGTTTCCCGCAGGCTTCTATCTTACTCGTTAGTGTAGGCGACCGTAACTATAAAAGCGAAACGGGCGAAATGCGCACCATGCCTGGTGTTAAGAACCTCATTAAATATCAGCAAAATATTGCTGCCGAAGGAAATATCGCGTTTTGGAACCTTTACGAAGCTATGGGTGGCGAAGGTGGTATGGTAAAGTTGGTCAATGCAAAGCCAGCTCAAGCCAATATGGACTATACACATATAAACTTCCGTGGTGGGAAAGTACTCTCTAAGCTACTGTATGAGTCGCTGGTTTATGGTAAGGAACAATTTGATAAAAAGAAAGCGTATGAGGCGGAATAGGCAATTACTTTTGTTTGTTTTTGTACTGCTTTGCGTAAGTGTATCTCCTATTTACGCGCAGGATACATTGCCGGCACCACTGCCACCCAATGCTTCGCCTGCTTCTTCTGTATCATTGAAACCTTATACGTTTACGCCCGATACAGTTTGGGTAGCGAGCGCATTGTCGGAACAATTTCTTGGCAGAGGAACAAATGAAATCATAGGCGCAGACCATACGCTAACTCCGGTTTTAGAGCACTTGCGCTTGTTAAAAGCTGGTGTCTCTACAGATACTTTACGGATTGTACACATAGGAGATAGCCATGTACGTGGCAAGATATTTCCTAACGCGGCAGGCGAGAAGATGGCTGCTGCATTTGGTGCGGTGTCGTACACCGGCATGGGGGTGAATGGTGCCACTTGTCTTACGTTTACACACGCGGCTCGCATAAATGCTATTGCAGAGCTTAACCCTGCCTTACTGATTCTCTCGTTTGGAACCAACGAAAGTCACAACAAGCGCTATAACTCAACCGTGCATTATGGGCAAATAGACGAATTGGTAAAGTTGCTACGCAGCAAACTTCCCCATACACCTATACTCTTAACCACGCCTCCGGGATCTTATGAATCATTCCGAGCGAGAAACAGACGACGCACTTACGCCATCAATCCGCGAACAACAATTGCGGTAGATATCATCCGAAGATATGGCGAAGCGCATAAACTACCTGTGTGGGATATGTATAACCTTGTAGGTGGCAAGGAATATGCCTGTAAAAACTGGACAGCTGCCAAACTGATGCGACCAGACCATGTGCACTATCTTCCCGAAGCATACGCCTTGCAGGGCGAACTACTATACGAAGCCATAATCAATGCCTATAATGTATATGTTACCCATTGATATAGACATAGAAAGATTGAAGTCGCTATTCGCCTACGACCCGCAAAGCCCGCTGATATTTAACAGCGGATTCTTCTTGTGGTTGTTTGCGGGCTTTGTCTGTATCTACTTGTTGCTGAACAAGAAGGACACAATGCGTATCCTTTTTGTAACCGTATTCTCATACTACTTTTACTATAAAAGCAGCGGCACGTATTTCTTCTTGTTGGGAGCCGTTACTGTTTTCGATTATTACATAGCACGCAGAATGAGTAGGACAGAAGAAAAAAAACACCGGCAGGTGTTGGTTATACTAAGTCTTGTCTTCAACCTTGGCTTGCTGTGCTACTTCAAATACACTAACTTCTTTGGCGAAGTGATTGCTTCACTAACCGGAGGAACTTTTACCGCACTGGATATATTCTTGCCTGTGGGCATTTCTTTCTTTACCTTTCAGTCGCTTAGTTATACGATTGATGTCTACCGCCGACAGATTCAACCGCTCGACCGCTTGTTGGATTATGCTTTCTATGTGTCGTTTTTCCCGCAGTTGGTGGCAGGTCCTATTGTTCGTGCCCGCGATTTCATTCCGCAAATACGCAAACCACTCTTCGTCTCGAAACAGATGTTTGGACGTGGTATTTATTTCATCGTATGCGGATTGTTCAAGAAAGCTGTTATCTCCGACTATATCAGCATCAACTTTGTGGAGCGTATCTTCGAAAATCCGCTGCTCTATTCGGGCATTGAAAACCTGATGGCCGTGTATGGTTATGCGTTGCAAATTTATTGCGACTTCTCGGGCTATAGCGATATGGCAATTGGTATTGCATTACTACTGGGCTTTCGTTTTAACATAAACTTCGACTCGCCCTACAAGTCGGTTTCAATTACTGAGTTCTGGCGACGCTGGCACATCTCGCTCTCCAGTTGGCTACGCGATTATCTTTATATTTCATTAGGGGGCAACCGCAGGGGTAAAAGACGACAATACCTCAACCTTATCATTACCATGCTTTTGGGTGGTTTGTGGCACGGTGCTTCTTGGAATTTCATCGTATGGGGACTGTTCCATGGCGTGGCGCTTGCCATACACAAAATATGGATGAGTTACACAGGTAAGAAGAAAGCCTACGAAGACGAAACCTATGGTTCACACCGTTTTTGGAATACTTTCCTTACCTTCCACTTCGTTTGCTTCTGTTGGATATTTTTCCGCAATGTGCATTTCCAAGGCTCTATTGATATGATAAGTCAAATCTGCACCAATTTCCAACCACAACTCTTTGAGCAATTGCTCGAGGGATATTGGAAGGTGTTTCTATTGATGTGTATTGGATTCTTCCTGCATTTTGTACCCGCGAGTTGGGAAAAAACAGCATCTACCATTGTGGTAGAACTTCCTTTCTTGTGGAAAGCCGCACTGGTTTTAATCGTTATCTTCTTGGTTATTCAGGTAAAGAGTAGCGAGATACAGCCCTTTATTTATTTTCAATTCTAAAGGCACACCACACCCTTTTTTCTTTTCTTGGTTGGTTTTTAAGCGTCTATAAATGAGCGGTTGTATGCCTATGGACGAGCGATTGTGCGCCTATGGCTGACAACCGATGAGACTATGGCTGACGGAGCATTATCTTGTTTCCGATGTGAAATAACAATAAATTATGGGTTCTGCTTGGAATTTAGAATTGTTTTTTTAACTTTGCTAAAACATTGTAAACTAAATTTTAAGATTGCAAAGAAACCTCCTTCCTTGAATTATAGTATTCATTTAAAACATACAACTATGAGACGTTATTACTTTTTATCACTATTCTTTCTGCTTGCAGTATGCCTGCACGCACAAGAAAAAACAACAACACACGAATTCTTTGTAAGTTATGGCTTTGCACCGGTAACCTCCATTCCGGAACCGGATTTACCTATAAATAGCGATGTAAATAGCAAATATACCACGAGTAATGAAAAAATCTCGGGTACAATTAATATAGGCTACTTATTTCATCTTTCCGATCCTTTCGCGATAGGAGTTACTTATTCATACAGCACTATAAAACGCGATGTTGTTTTAGGGTCATCTCCGGTTCTGGCAGAAATAGAGAATAAGTGTCATACCATAATGCTTACGGGTAAGTATGAGTGGCTTCATTTGAAGAAATTCTCTTTCTATTCGCGTGTAGGTATCGGCTTTATGCTACTGAAGAAAGGGGATATGACACTTGCAGATCTTCCTTATCCGGATCGATATTTACCATCTGCCACCATGGAAAACGATCGGTGTGTAGCCTGGCAGGTAATGCCATTGGGCGTGGAGTGGAATTTTACGAAGAGTCTGGCTCTTTTTGCCGAAGGTGGTGTGGGGAGTGCCGGTTGTGGCATGGCAGGCGTGAAGGTTAAATTCTAAACGCCTATGAAAAAGAAAATCATAGCCGCAGGTTTACTCTTTTTGTGTTGCCTGCGGCTTTGTGCGCAAACAGTTACTGTAAGCGGATATGTGAAGGATGCAGCATCCGGTGCGGCATTGCAGGGGGTTAATATCTATGCTAAATCTTATAGATATGGACAAACTACGGATGCCACCGGATACTTTAACCTTCGGTTACCAGCCCATAAACAAGTAGAACTCACGTTCAGTTATGTGGGTTACACCAAGCAGGTGTATTCATTGGCTGCCGAGCGAGATACTTCGTTGGTAGTAGCCATGATTCAGGATAACCGCCTACCAGATGTGCATGTATATGCTCCCCGACGAGATTTTGGTGTAAACAATTCGCAGATGAGTGCCATAGAGCTACCGGTGGCGCAGGTCAACGCACTGCCCGCCTTATTTGGCGAGGTAGATGTAATGAAGGCATTGCAGCGTTTGCCCGGTGTGCAATCTGCCGCAGACGGCAATGCGGGTATCTTTGTGCGAGGCGGAAACTATGACCAGAATCTGATTACGCTGGATGGTTCTACGCTCTATAATTCCGAACACCTGAAAGGTTTTGTCTCTGCATTGAATGCAGATATGATAGAGAACATTATTCTTTATAAGGGTGCTTTCCCTGCACGTTATGGGGCGCGACTGTCGAGCGTGGTAGATATTGGTATGAAAGAGGGAGACTTTGAACACCATCACGGGTCGTTGAATATAGGTATGTTGTCGTCGCGGATTCATTTGGAGGGACCAATTCGCAAAGGTACTACTTCATTTAATCTGGGAGCGCGTTTGTCCTATTTTGATGCTATTGTACAGCCCTTGCTAGAGGAAGTGTATGACAAACCAAGCGCGTTGCAGCCTTATTCAAACATGAACTATTACGACGTAAATGCAAAGGTGGTACATAAGTTTTCGGAGCAGGACAAGCTATCTGCGGTGTTTTATTGGGGAAAGGATGTGAGTGATTCGTCGCCTACGGAAAGCCACCAACAGTACAGCATGGCATCAAAAACAGAATCGGGAAAAGAAGAGCTTACCAATTTTTACGACAATCAAAAGTCAAATTCCACCAATAACACATGGGGCAATATTGTTTCGAGTCTTTTTTGGACACATGTCACCAATAAACAGCTCCGGGTAAATACCAACCTGAGTTATAGCCGTTATAATTACCAACTAAAGATGACATCAAAAATTCACAATCAGCAACATGTGAAAGATAGGGATGAAAATCTCAGATTGGAATATGAGTATAAGGAAGATTCATATGCTCAATACCATTCAGGTATTGACGATGCGGCATTAACGGTAGATTTTCGTTATGCTCCAAATGCACAACATCAACTTCGCTGGGGAGCAAAGGCCTCGCTACAACAACTCACGCCTACGGTAGATGTATATAAACGGGCAAAAACCATACGCTGGGGGGTTGATGGTTATCATGAAAAGGAGCAACTGGTAGATACGATACTGGGTGAAAAGCAAAAACTGAGAACTGCTGCTCTCTATATAGAAGACGATTGGGAGCTAACTAAGCGGTGGAAGATGAATGTAGGATTGCGCTACACCTTATTTGCGGTAAAGGCTAAAACATACCACTCCATAGAGCCTCGCGTTTCCTTGCGCTATCTGCTCACGGACGATATGGCGCTGAAAGCCTCGTACTCGCATATGGCACAAGGTATTCATTTATTAAGCAGTAGCAATTTGGTAATGCCGTCCGATATCTGGGTCTCCATTACTAAAGACGTTCCGCTAATGAAAGCAGACCAATGGGCGTTGGGGTTTAACTATACGGTAAGCAAAGGCATCGACTTTTCGGTAGAAGGCTATTACAAAGAGATGGATAATGTGATAGACTATCGCGAGGGAGTCTCGTATATGACTTCTTCGGGAGACTGGCAAGAGATGATTGCACTGGGCAAAGGGCGTGCCTATGGTGTGGAGCTGTTCCTGCAGAAAAAAACCGGAAAAACAACAGGATGGATAGGCTACACGTGGTCTAAATCGCTCCGTACGTACAATCGTTTGGGGCAGGAAATTAGTGGTGGAAAGGAGTTTTATGCTGGGAATGATAGGCGCAACAACCTGAACTTGGTGTTGTCGCATCGTTTCAATAAACGCTGGGAGGTATCGGCGGCGTGGACATACCAAACAGGTAGACGCGGTATTTTATCTACTACAGCTATATATGGTGGAAAAGTAGATGAATATGACCCGTATGGGGTGCCAACTTCCGCTGATAGTTATAAACACGGTGATGGGTATGGCGATATACCCGATGGAGCGACCTACTTTCGCAAGTTCTCTCGCTTCTATACCTACTCGGAGCGCAATGGCTATAAGCTCCCGGATATACATCGGCTGGATGTAGGTGTGAACTATTCTGTGAAACACCAACGAGGCGAGAGTGTGATAGGATTGTCTATCTACAATCTATACAATCAGCAAAATGTATCGAATGTTTACATTGGGTATGATAAGAATAAAACTGTGCTGAAAGGAGTTTGTATGTTTCCCTTCATGCCTTCGTTGAATTATACCTTAAAATTTTAATACCATGGATATTAAGAAGCTAATAATAGGATGTATAGGAGCGCTTGTCTTGATAAGCTGTGAACGTATAATCGATTTTGAGGGAGATAAATCGTTGCAGGGTATTACGATAAACGGATTGGCTACTACGGACACTGTTTTTGTAGCAGCAATATCTCGTGCATATCTGTTTACCGATGTTCCACCTATTACTTATCTGGATTACTGGGAGTATGAAATCCATCCCGACACATTCTATCGCAATCAAACAGTACTACCCAATGCTAATGTAGAACTAACAGTGAACGGGGCAGATAAATACATGATGCGTTATGACCCTTTGCACTATAATTACCGTAGTGATTATATTCCCCGCACTGGCGACCGCCTTACCTTGCGTGTAGAGGCGGAAGAGTTGGAAACGGTTACGGCTGAAACGACTGTGCCAAGTATTCAACGCCTGGAGGTGTTGGATTATGAAACGTATTATGAGAAAAAAATATTGTCGAACCCATTGTGGGATTCGGGCTTAGATACTGTGGCTCGCATAACGCTTCGCCTTACAGACCCAGGTAACGAACGTAACTATTATCGACTGAAAGTGCGAAATATAGGTTATGATGAGAGCGTGAATGGGGAAATATTGATGTTTAGTGACATTTATACCTCGGCTGATGTTATTTTTATGGATAATAGGTTGACGAAAAGCTATGGTGGCTGGGCAGCTTACTTCTCTAATGTCTTCGACGACAATTTGTTTAACGGCAAGGAATATACCTTTTCGGTAGAAACCCGCCTAAGGTATGGCGAACGAAAACATTGCGTTATTGAATTGCAGTCCATCACAAGCGATTTCTATCATTACCTAAAATCGGTTATGCTCTATCGTATAACCGACCAAGATGCTTATACCGAATCTATACAGATACATAGTAATGTAAAGGATGGTTGGGGAATACTGGGTGCGATAGGGACGGAGAAACACATAGTCCCCTTCGACTAATCCACCCTTAGCTCATCCAAGAACATGTAAGGTGCTGTGCCCTCGCCCATGTGCCCTTTGGGTAGGGTGGGGCTGCGCTTTACAATCACCTTTACATAGCGTGTGGTAGTTGGCTCAAAGCCGACTTCGTACGTTTCGATACTGTGTTTGCTGTAATCGGTTTCTATAGGGTAATCCTTGGAGGCAACCGGGCGAAACTCTTTATTATCGTCCGAAATATAGACCTCCAAACCTGTTGACCCCATAATCCAGGCACTCATACTAACAATGGCTTCGGTGGCTACTCTACTTATTTCGGTAGGTTGCTCCAAATCGATTACTGCTTCCATATCTCCACCTATAAAGCCCAACCAGCGACCGGTGGCGTAATTGCTGTTGCCCTGCAATCCATCGACCAATGTAATTCCTCCGGCATATTTGTATTTATCCGAGGGTTGTAGCTTAAGGGTAATGCGTTTTGAAGTGGCTTTATTGAAATTGATGCTTTCCGAAACAATTTTTCCCGGCTTCCCCTTGCGTATGGCAACTGCTCTGAAAAGAGCCGTTTGAGTAATCAGTACAGGACCGGTGTAGGCTGTTGAGGCTTTAGAAGGGGGTGTGCCATCGAGTGTATAGTAAATAGAAGCGTCGTCTATGGTAGATAGTACCACTTCAACGGCTCTTTTCTCGGGAACAGGAGTAAAGCTGGCTTGGATGTCGAATATCTGTGTGGCGTAGTTGTAGTCATATTTGTCATAGATATCCAGCAACTGCGGAAGACGGGAGGCAAAGCGATTGAAGTCTTTCTGTTCGGGCATTGTCCATTGTACTTCGCTGAGTGCTGCCATACGCGGAAGAACCATGTATTCAACATGCTCGGTGGTTGCGATGTACTCCGTCCATAAGTTGGCTTGCACACCTATAATATATTTCTTTTCGGTCTCGGATAATACAGCGGGTACAGGCTCCATGCCGTATGTTTTTTCAATAGTGATGAGGTTGCCAATGGAGAGAGGTTCATTGTCGATGTCTGCCGATTGGTAGTAATCAAAATAGGCATAGTCGGTTGGTGCCATGATAACATTATGTCCCATTTGTGCGGCTTTGATGCCTCCGTTCATACCTCTCCACGACATAATAGTGGCATTAGGGGCTATGTTTCCTTCCAGAATTTCGTCCCAGCCAATGATTTGTTTGCCTTTGTTGTTTAGGAACTTTTCCATCCGTTGGGCGCAGTAAGTTTGCAGGTAATCTTCCGAGGTATGGTTCTTGTCTGCTTTTAGCCCTTCGGCTTTGATGCGTGCCTGGCATTTGGGGCAAACTTTCCAGCGGTTGCGTGGAGCTTCATCTCCACCAATATGGATGTATTTGGAGGGAAAGAGATCTGTTATCTCGTCGAGTATATTTTCGAGGAACACCATCGCTTCTTCATTGCCGATGCAAAGCACATCTTCGAAGATGCCCCATTGTGGAGAAACTTCGTAAGGACCTCCTGTGCAGCCAAACTCGGGGTAGGCAGCAAGCACGGCAAGTGTGTGTCCCGGCAAGTCTACTTCGGGAATGATGGTAATATATCTGTCTTGCGCGTAGGCAATGATTTCTGTTATCTCGTCTTGGGTGTAGAATCCGCCGTAAGGCTCTCCGTCATATTCTTTGGAATTTAGCCCGATAACGGTTTCTTTCCGTATAGACCCTATCTCGGTTAACTTAGGGAACTTTTTACTTTCAATGCGCCAGCCTTGGTCGTCCGTGAGATGCCAATGGAACGTATTGATGTTGTGAAGTGCTAATATATCAATGTACTTCTTTACAAAGTCGGCAGGAAAGAAGTGGCGTGCCACGTCGAGGTGCATACCACGATAGCCAAAACGGGGACTATCTTTTATGTGCACTTGTGGTAGTGCTATTTGTGCGTTTTCGGTAACGATAGGAATGGACTTACGCAATGTCTGCATACCATAAAACACACCGGCAGGTGTTCGCCCGGTAATAGTGACTGTTTCCGGGGTGATATTCAGTTCATACCCTTCTTCGTTCTCGATACTGTCATCTATCTTCAGAAAAATCACATTCTTGTGTGGATCTCCATTGCAAGCTGCCGTACTAAGCACTTGCCCAATGTTTTTGCAGAGGTATTCTGCTAAGAAGTCTGCATTCTTTTGGAGCAATGTGTCGTTCTTAGGGTAACATATTTGGGTGTTATTATTGACAATGAATGATTCACCCTTTAATAAGGTGATCTTTTGTGGAAGAGGTATGACCTCGTAATTTGCCTCAATCTTCTTTCCTTGACAAGATAAGAGTAATGCGGCAAGTGCCAATGGCAATAAAAAGGGTTTCTTCATACGGGCTGAATTGGGTTATGTGGACAAAAGTAGTTAAAATAATAATAATGCGTTTGTCGTATTAAATGTTTTCTTCCTCTCTTTTTCTTTTTATTTCTTTACCTCGAACTTCCGCCCTTGTTTCCCCCTTTTTTTTCGGGAACGTCACCCACAGAATACAACGAACAAATTTCTTTTAGAGCCAAATTAACCCCTAACCCCCAAATTCTCACTGCCTTCCCCCTCCATTCTCACTGACTTCCTCCTCCATTCTCACTGACTTCCTCCTCCATTCTCACTGACTTTCCCTTCCATTCTCACTGCTTTTTTCTCCCATTCTCACTGCCTTTCCTTTCCCTATTAACTGATAAAAACACGTTTTTTAAACCCATATGCGAGTTGTGTGTGTTATATAGGGTGGTGCCCCACCCACCACCTATACACACACATAGGGTTAAGTACTCTCCGGAAACGCATTTTTAACATTTCCCTG
>NZ_QVML01000009.1 GCF_010501015.1 Bacteroides sp. 214
AACTTAAAAGTTTCACTGTAGCGATGTTGTACGGTTTTATGCATAAATAAGAAAATATTATGCAGCAAAAAGGTGACAACCAAATCCCGTATAAGACATTAAAGAGTAAACATAACACTGTGTTGTCATGTAAATGAAGATGTCTTACGGTTTGTATACCAGTGATAAAAGTTATATTCAATAGAACTTGTATAGTGAAAGAAAAATAGCTATATTTGCACTCTATTTATTCCGCGCTAATGAAGATAAAGGAAATAGTTAGTGCCCTTGAACGTTTCGCGCCTCTGCCTTTGCAAGATGGATTTGATAATGCCGGTCTGCAATTAGGATTAACAGAAGCGGATGTTACAGGGGCTTTGTTGTGTCTGGACGTTACTGAAGCAGTTCTGGATGAGGCTATTGAATTGGGCTACAACTTAGTTATCTCACATCACCCACTTATTTTTAAAGGCTACAAATCAATTACCGGCAAAGATTATGTTGAGCGTTGCATCTTGAAAGCTATCAAGAACGACATTGTAATTTACTCTGCGCACACCAACTTAGATAATGCGACTAATGGAGTAAACTATAAAATAGCCGAGAAGATTGGTTTGAAGAACATTCGTTTCTTGTCCGAAAAGGAAGAGATGTTACTTAAGTTGGTGACGTTTGTTCCTTTTGCCCAAGCAGACGAAGTGCGCCAAGCGTTGTTCAATGCTGGTTGTGGGAATATTGGGAATTATGATTCTTGTAGCTATACTGTAAAAGGAGAGGGCACTTTTCGTGCTCAGACTGGCGCAAATCCATATTGTGGAGAAGTTGGTGAACTGCATCATGAAGGAGAATTGCGTATAGAAGTTGTGCTTCCGGCATTTAAAAAATCACAAGCTATCAAAGCTTTGTTGGCTGCACATCCCTACGAAGAACCTGCGTTTGATATCTATTCTCTAAAGAATACATGGGCACAAGCCGGTTCGGGTATTATAGGCGAACTGGTAACTCCCGAAACACAACACAACTTCTTAAAGCGTATTAAGCAAACCTTTGAGGTGGGTTGCCTAAAGCATAATTCTATCTCTCAAAAACAAATAACCCGTGTTGCCTTGTGTGGCGGTGCAGGCGCCTTTTTGCTCCCATTGGCAATAGCCAATCAAGCGGATGTCTTTATAACCGGAGAGGTTCGTTATCACGAATACTTCGGGCATGAAAAAGAGATACTTATCGCTGAAATAGGACACTATGAGAGCGAACAGTATACAAGAGAAATTCTGAAAACAATCATTGAGCAGAGTTGCCCCAATGTAAATATGCAATACAGTAAAATAAATACGAATCCAATAAATTATTTATAAGATGGCAAAAAAAGAAAGTATTGATCCCAAGGATCTAACGGTAGAACAAAAGTTGAAAGCATTGTTTCAACTTCAAACGATGTTGTCGGATATTGACAAAATTAAGACCCTGAGAGGTGAGTTACCCTTGGAAGTACAAGACTTAGAGGATGAAATCGCAGGTTTGACTACTCGTGTAGATAAAATCAAAGTAGAAGTTGCTGAGCTAAAAGCTTCTATTGCTGCCAAAAAGATTGAAATGGAAACTTCTAAAGCGGCTATTGAGAAGTATAAATCTCAACAGGAAAATGTGCGTAACAACCGCGAATTCGACTTCCTTACTAAAGAAATAGAGTTCCAAACACTGGAAATTGAGTTGGCAGAGAAGAGAATCAAAGAGTTCTCGGCAGATGAAAAATACAAATCGGAAGAAATTGTAGCAAGCGAAGAATCATTGGCCGAAAGACAAAAAGACCTTGATTTGAAGAGAAGTGAGTTGGACGAAATCATTGCCGAAACAAAGCAAGAAGAAGAAAAACTGAGAGAAAAAGCAAAAAGTCTTGAAGCTTCTATTGATCCACGCTTATTACAATCGTTCAAACGCATTCGCAAAAACTCAAGAAATGGTTTGGGCGTGGTATATGTACAACGTGATGCTTGTGGTGGATGTTTCAATAAAATACCACCTCAGAGACAGTTGGATATTCGCTCGCGTAAGAAAATTATCGTTTGTGAGTATTGTGGACGTATCATGATTGACCCCGAATTGGCTGGAATAACCATAGAGGTAAAACCCGAAAAGACAAGTAAGAGAGGAAAACAGGAAGCGTAATTCTCCCAATACTTAATAACACCCACCAGGGGCGAATTCAATAGGCTATGCTGATATTTGATTCGCCCCTGTGTGAAATATAAATACCATCCCTCCCATGAAAACCCCACCTTATATCTATCTCCTTTTATTATTAGTGTGTTTATTAACCGCAAGTTGTTCACAATCGGACAAGCTCCGGAGAACCACTTTGCCGGGCTTTATTACCAGCCCATATTTCGAAGAACAAGTATTGGCCTATACTTATTTTCCGGATGCACTGATAGAAATAAATGCTCCATCCGTCAAAGAGTTCGACCTCAAGAAACCAACAGCCATTGTTATGTATGGATTGCCTAACGGAAACACAATCGATTGGACAATCGGCAAGAAAGCTTCCGACGATGGAAATGATGATTGGCACTACCAGATACAGCATATCGGTGCTCAAACCCGGTTTGTTCGTGCCCAAAAGCCGGATTATAACTTAGTAACGGTTTACTTACAGGCAAAAGAAAGATCGTGGGGCGCCTGGCGAAGAAATAATCAGGATAGTAATCAGATTATAAAAGATATTACGGAAGATGTTATGTCGTTGTTTGCCCCTTATAATCCCTATATTATTTTAAGCGGGCATAGCGGCGGCGGGAACTTTGTGTTCGGGTTTATCGAGTCTGTTCAGGAGATTCCTTCGTACGTAAAAAGGATCTCTTTTCTCGATAGCAACTACAATTGGGATGAGACTAAATACGGGGCCAAAATAGTTGACTGGCTTAATGCTTCTTCGGAAAACGCTCTTTCTGTTATCGCTTATAATGATAGTGTTGCTATTTACGAAGGCAAACCTGTTGTGTCGCCTACGGGTGGAACCTGGTATAGAAGTAAGTGCATGCACGAGTATTTGAAAGAAAACCTTCCTGCGGTTGAATGGACGGAATCAAGATCAAACGATTTGCTCTCATTCAATGGCGCCGGTAACCGCATACAATTTCTGTTGAAAGATAATCCGGCATGCGAGATTTTGCATACTGTACTTGTTGAGAAGAATGGCTTTATTCAGACATTATATGCAGGAACACCCCGCGAAGAACGGACGTATGCGTTTTACGGAGAACATGCTTATGATGCTTTTATTCAGTCGGATACGGTTTTCCCCCATATCCTTCGAATTCCTCCCCGGAAAACCGGTGCGATAAAAGGAAGTGAATTCATCGAAAAGGTGAAAAATATGTTTCCCGAGGAAAGAGAAAAGGAGCTTTATAGCGAAATAAGTGCCGGCAACATTCCCAACTCACACAGACAGCCAGTGCGGATAAAAGAAACATTGACGGATGCCGATGGCGCTTCTCACCAAGTGGAATTTGAGGTTCTTCCCGACTTCCTGTCTATTGGTGCCGACGACGATTTCTTCCGCATCCCAATGCTACCCGGAACGGCACAACAAATAGCCGATCTGTTCGGTGCCGTACTTCCTACTTCTAAAATATCGGATATTATCCATAAGCATGCAAAAGTAAAGATGAATCCAAGTCCTATGACTCCCGACGAGACCATGACCACTGTCCCCGTTTTTGCCGAACACGACCGGATCATTGAACAAGAACGTTTGGAGAAAGGCGAACCTTTGTCTTCGCTAATTGCCGGGCATAAAAAAGACATTGTAATCAGCAACAAACTAATCGAACGCCCCAATGCAGTGGTTATATATGGCTGGCACTATCCCGAAGGAAAACGAATTCAGCCTACACATGCCGGGCATTCGCGAAACTATGTCGACTACAGTCATGGAGTACGCCTGATCAATAACGAAATATTGCTTGATGGCGTGAACGTAAAAATACAAGATGTTCTCAAAGATCCGGTGATGTATAAGTTGCTGAGCGATGAAGACGCACCTTTGGCAAGTACGGGGTATCATTATTAAAACTCAATCGTTTTCTGTTGCTTATTTTAGCATACCAAACTTACATATCTATTTTTTTACTAATTTTGCAGCTTAATAATAGAAAGAGCTTTATATTAAAATAACTCATTAGTATGGCAAAAGAATTGAAAGACCTCACCAAGCGAAGCGAGAACTACTCGCAATGGTATAATGACTTGGTGTTGAAAGCCGACTTGGCTGAGCAGTCGGCAGTTCGTGGATGTATGGTTATTAAACCCTATGGCTACGCAATTTGGGAAAAAATGCAGCGTCAGCTCGATGATATGTTCAAAGAAACAGGGCATGTGAATGCTTATTTCCCTCTTCTTATACCAAAATCATTTCTTAGCCGTGAAGCCGAACATGTGGAAGGCTTTGCAAAAGAGTGTGCGGTTGTAACCCATCACCGTTTGATGAACGATCCTGAAGGTAAAGGGGTGGTAGTAGACCCTAACGCAAAGCTTGAAGAAGAATTGATCATTCGCCCTACTTCCGAAACAATCATTTGGAATACGTATAAGAATTGGATTAACTCGTACCGTGATTTGCCTATTTTGGTAAATCAATGGGCAAACGTAATGCGTTGGGAAATGCGCACCCGCTTATTTCTCCGTACTGCT
Source organism: Bacteroides sp. 214 (assembly GCF_010501015.1). Classification (GTDB taxonomy): domain Bacteria; phylum Bacteroidota; class Bacteroidia; order Bacteroidales; family Bacteroidaceae; genus Bacteroides. The sequence goes on from NZ_QVML01000009.1 coordinate 4,669, forward strand.
GAATTTTTGTGGCAAGAAGGTCATACCGCGCATGCTACCCAGCAAGAAGCGGAAGAAGAAGCTATCAAAATGTTGCATGTCTATGCCGAATTTGCCGAAAAGTACATGGCTGTTCCTGTTGTGAAAGGAGTAAAGAGTGCTAACGAACGCTTTGCCGGTGCACTCGAAACTTATACAATCGAAGCGATGATGCAAGACGGAAAAGCATTGCAAAGTGGTACGTCTCACTTTTTGGGTCAGAACTTTGCTAAAGCCTTTGATGTGCAGTTTGTAAACAAAGAAAATAAAATGGAGTATGTATGGGCAACCTCTTGGGGCGTTTCTACACGTTTGATGGGGGCACTAATCATGACACACTCCGACGATAATGGCTTGGTGCTTCCTCCTACATTGGCGCCAATTCAAGTTGTGATTGTTCCTATTTATAAGAACGAAGAACAACTAACGGCTATTAACGAAAAGGTAGACGGTATCGTTGCCAAACTGAAAGCACTGGGTATCTCTGTGAAATACGACAATGCAGATAATAAACGCCCAGGTTTCAAATTTGCCGATTACGAACTTAAAGGTGTTCCTGTGCGCTTGGTTATGGGTGGACGCGACTTGGAAAACAATACGATGGAACTTATGCGTCGTGATACACTGGAAAAAGAAACTATTTCTTGCGATGGTATCGAAGCGTATGTGAAAAACCTATTGGACGAAATCCAAGAAAACATCTATCAAAAAGCATTGAACTATCGTAATACTCGTACAGTAGAAGTAAATTCGTACGATGAATTTAAGGAAAAGATAGAAGAAGGAGGATTTTTGTTAGCACATTGGGATGGAACTCCCGAAACAGAAGAAAAGATTAAAGAAGAAACCAAAGCAACTATTCGTTGCATCCCGTTGGAGGGCGACAAGACGCCCGGTACTTGTATGGTAACAGGTAAACCTTCGGCTTGCAGGGTAGTGTTTGCGAGGGCATACTAATAATCTTAGTGAAGACCCTGTGAAGGCAAAAAGAAGGGGTCTTCACACGCAACTGGCTTACTTCCATTTGGTTACAGCGGTATGTGAAGGTGAAGACCTATTTGGTAAAACTACATTTGGAGTGTATATTGAGCACTAAATTAATTCGCCAACGAATTTTTATATAAAGAGTACGCCATTCTGAGCATTAAATGTTTGGGATGGCGTTTTGCATTTGGTGCTTTCTAACATCATTTTTTTCAAACAAACTTATTTGTTGTATTTTTGTCTCTTCAAAAATAATGCAATGAAATATATCTACTTCACCCTTGTTCTTCTTCTGTTCTCCTATTATGCTACCGCCAATAGCATGGATTCCCTCTACCGTTTGCTGCCTACTCTGGAAGGGGAAGCTAAACTTGAGGTGTACGACCAGATGTACCTCATGACAGATTATAGTATGGACCCGGAAAAGGTTTTGAAGCTGTTGAACGACTTTCTGCACGAAGCGGAAAAGCAGGGCATGCTTAACTATGAAACAACGATGTATGCTGCCATACTTAACTTTTACTACAACCACGGATGGAAAGAGGAGTTCATGGAGGCTTTTCCCGAACACATACGCTTTCTGGAGGAAAACGACGAAGAACTGATGCTCTTAATGTGGTCGCTGAAGATACGGTTATACCTTTTCGACCGCCAATATAGTCAGGCGCTGGAAGAAGCAGAGGCTTTGCGCACTGAGATTGCTCAAAAGAAAGACCCTTACCTATTGGGAGTGGTTATCGGCGAAATAGGAATGATTTATAAAGAACAAGGACACATTCAGCAAGCCATACCTCTGCTGATAGAAGCTATTGAGCTGATGAAGCAAAAGCCGTCCTACGACCCCGGCTCTATGTTCAATGGCTACTACCATCTGGCCAATGCTTTACTAGGCGAACACAGATTGGAAGAAGCCATCCATTATAATGCCGAATATGAAGCACTTATCCGGAAAGAAGAGGAAGAAGCTCTGGAAAGGTATGGCACGGTGGATGACAATATCAGAATAATACTCAACAAGTACTTTTGCTACTCTCTGTATGCCAAAGTGTATCTGGAGAAAGAAGAACTTGACAAAACAGCGCACTATCTGAATGAATGCGAGGCAATGCTACCCAAGGTTGGAGAAGATACGGAGGACTTCTTCTATGCCAAAGCTCTATACCTTGACAAGAAGGGAGCGTATTACCAGGCGGCAGAACAGATTCAACGCATCATCGACAGACTGGAAGACGGTACTATAAAAGCTACAGAAATAGCTCAACCTAAGTGGTATAAGCTAAAGGCTGACTACCTGACTAAAGCCGGACACAATAAAGAAGCCGGCGAACTATACAACACGGCTTACTCGCAACTTGAAGAGAGCAACCACTGGGAGTTTGAAAGCCGCATCGCAGATTTGCGTACCCGCTATGAAGTAGATAAACTGGAAGCCGAGAAGTTACGCAACCGCAATTACTTTCTTTTCGCCCTTGGCGGATGTGTATTGCTTGCACTGATTCTTTTTCTTATCATCAACTATCAACGTCGGTTGCGCGCTAAGAACCGCCGTCTTATCCGGCAGATTGAGAGCCAGGATGTGCTCAAAACAGAGTTGCGGAATATACGGCAACAGCGCTTAAGTGACTCCGTAACGAAGAACACCAATCTTCCGGAAGAGACAGCCGAAGCCATTCTCTTTGCCCGGCTCGAAAACTACCTGCGTACTACTCATATATATATCAATCCCGAACTCGATCGGCAGCAGTTAATTAATACACTGGCTACCAACCAAACTTATCTTTACAACGCTGTTAAAGTAGTTACCGGTATGTCGCTACAAGAGTATATCAATTCGCTTCGTTTGGAGAAGGCTAAAGAGATGCTCAAAAACAGCCCCAATGAAAGCATTGCGCAGATATCCGCACAGTGTGGTTTCACAACCATACAAACCTTTCGCCGACAGTTTAAAGAGTGCTATGGCCTGACCGCTTCAGAGTACAGAAACTCCTTAGGATAGACAGAAATGTAACAGGTGTTCCCTCAAATGTAACGGGTGTTCCCCTCTCAATTGCTTTATATCGCATCTTTGCTGCAAAATTAGAAATCTTACATTATTAATTAAAAGCAAAGAAACATGAGAAGTAATTATCAACCTCCGCAGCTCGAAATAATCGAAATGCAAAACGAGGGCTCTATTATGACCGGAAGCGGTCTTTCACAGATGGAAGGTCAGGACTTTATTAACAATATCAGCAGTTCGACAGACACAAACATACACCAAGAGGTCAGTCATATGCAAGATATGGAAGATGTATTAAACGAACTATTTACTGTACAAAAATGAAGAAAGTAATGTTGTTAGGTATAGCGGTCATCATGATGACTGCATGCCAGAAAGATGAAGAAACCACAACCCCCGACCAACCCTATAACATCACGGCAATCATGCCCCAAGTTGCAGATACAAGATTATCATACGAAGAAATAGGCGAAGACCCCAAAGGTTTAAAAGTAAGATGGGCGATAAACGATGTAATTGCAGTTGGCAACAAAACCTGCTTACCTCTGACTGAGGGTAAAATCTCAGAAGACGGAACTGTAGCTACTCTTAGCTTTGCTATTCCACCCGTCGGCACCAATGCTTCTTTTGGTAAGCATGATAATACTGTAGAACAAATGCTTAGTGTGAACCCATTGAAAAATCTGAGTAAGTATCATGCCATGGTTGGAACATTCAATAGCGAAACTAAAACGGTTAAGCTTGAACATACAACTTCTGTTATGCATATCGAACTATCCGGACTGCCGAGTAAGATATACCCTAGTTATTTTACGCTGTCGGACAACGCAACTACTTACTATAAAGCCGATGCTGAAAGGCTTAGAGCTACAGAAGAAGGAACACTTGACTTTTACCTTGTTGTAGACCCTCAGGTATTGAACGGTAAAACCGAACTTGTGTTCAGTCTTACTTGCTATAATCCTGTTGGTGACCCAGAATTTGTAGATATAAAATACACCGAATACTTCTCCGAAGGTGTTAAAATAGACCCGGGAAAAGTGTTGCACTGTAACATCAAGATGTCATATACAGAGTCGGAGGTTTAATAAAAATATAGGATAATTATATGTAAAAGGAGGTGTGTTTAATTGCAGCTTAACACACCTCCTTTTTAAAACAACTACAACCGAAGTCGCTTCATTCAACAAAAGTACCTTTGTTAGATTGCAGTAATAGTCGTGATAGAGAAAGGTATCTCCCCTTTGTTCTTAAAAAAGAAACATAAATTTCTTTTTCCCTAACTAATGTTTTCGTAATTTTGCACCTTATTTTAAGTAGTATATAAAAGCAACGAATTTATGAGTAAGAAATTTGCTGAATATTCTCAGTTTGACCTTTCGCAAGTAAACAAAGAAGTACTTAAGAAATGGGATGAAAACAGCGTTTTTGCTAAAAGCATGACCGAACGCGAAGGATATCCTTCGTTTGTGTTTTACGAAGGTCCTCCTTCCGCCAATGGAATGCCGGGGATTCACCACGTAATAGCACGTGCGATTAAAGACATTTTCTGTCGCTATAAAACAATGAAGGGATATCAGGTAAAGCGTAAAGCTGGTTGGGATACGCACGGATTGCCGGTAGAACTTAGTGTGGAAAAAGCTTTAGGAATTACAAAGGAGGATATTGGCAAAAAGATTTCTGTTGCCGATTACAATGCAGCGTGTCGCAAAGATGTAATGAAGTACACCAAAGAGTGGGAGGATTTAACCCATCAAATGGGATATTGGGTAGACATGAGCGACCCTTACATTACATATGACAATCGCTATATTGAAACCCTATGGTGGTTACTCAAACAATTGTATAAAAAAGATTTGCTATACAAAGGGTACACTATTCAGCCATATTCGCCGGCTGCCGGAACAGGTTTAAGCTCGCACGAATTGAATCAGCCGGGTACATACCGAGATGTAAAAGACACTACTGTTACCGCACAATTCCGCATAAAGAACCCTAAGCCTGAAATGACAGCATGGGGAGAAGCGTTCTTCTTGGCGTGGACAACCACACCATGGACACTTCCTTCGAATACAGCGCTTTGTGTAGGTCCTAAAATAGACTATGTTGCCGTACAAAGTTATAATGCTTATACCGGTAAACCGATAACCGTAGTACTTGCCAAAGCTTTGGTGAGCGCACAATTTAATCCTAAAGCTGCCGACTTGGCATTGGAGGATTATAAACAGGGTGACAAATTAATTCCATATAAAGTAATAGCCGAATATAAAGGAAGCGACTTACTGGGTATGGAGTACGAACAGTTAATCCCATGGGTGTATCCGGGCAATGGCGCATTCCGTGTGATACCGGGCGACTATGTAACCACTGAAGATGGTACTGGTATTGTTCACATAGCACCAACTTTTGGTGCGGACGACGCGCAAGTGGCAAAGGCTGCCGGTGTGCCTCCGTTGCAGCTGTTAAGTAATAAAGGTGAATTGCGGCCAATGGTTGATTTGACCGGAAAATTCTACACACTCGACGAATTGGATGAAGAGTTTATCAAAGAACGTGTAAACGTTGATTTGTATAAAGAATATGCCGGTCGTTTCGTGAAGAATGCCTATGATTCAAACTTAACGGAAGCTGACGAAACCCTCGATGTGGCCATTTGTATGATGCTGAAAGCCAACAATCAAGCTTTCCGCATAGAAAAACATGTGCACAACTATCCACACTGTTGGCGTACTGACAAGCCGGTATTGTACTATCCATTGGATAGCTGGTTTATCCGTTCTACTGCTTGTAAAGAGCGCATGATGGAACTGAATAAAGAAATTTACTGGAAACCAGAAGCAACCGGAACAGGACGTTTCGGAAAATGGTTGGAAAACCTGAACGATTGGAACCTTAGCCGTTCGCGCTATTGGGGAACTCCGCTGCCGATATGGCGCACCGAAGATAAGAGCGAAGAGATTTGCATCGAATCGGTAGAAGAACTATACAACGAAATAGAAAAATCAGTTGCTGCAGGCTTTATGGCTTCCAATCCTTACAAGGATAAAGGATTTGTGCCGGGCGTGTATAACGAAGAAAACTACAATAAGATAGACTTGCACCGTCCTTATGTGGATGATATTATCCTTGTTTCGGCAAATGGGCAAGCTATGAAACGTGAAGCAGACCTTATTGACGTATGGTTTGACTCGGGTGCTATGCCATATGCACAAGTACATTATCCTTTTGAGAACAAAGAATTGGTAGATAAAGGAACTGTATTTCCTGCCGATTTTATAGCCGAAGGTGTAGACCAAACGCGTGGATGGTTCTTTACATTGCATGCAATTGCCACGATGGTATTTGACACAAAATCATTTAAGGCAGTTATATCCAATGGGTTGGTACTCGACAAGAATGGTAATAAAATGTCAAAACGTTTGGGTAATGCAGTTGATCCTTTTACAACCATAGAGAAGTATGGCTCAGACCCTGTTCGTTGGTATATGATAACCAATTCTTCGCCATGGGATAACCTTAAATTTGACATTGAAGGAGTAGAAGAGGTACGTAGGAAGTTTTTCGGAACTTTGTATAATACTTACTCTTTCTTTGCTCTTTATGCCAATGTAGATGGTTTTGATGGTTCGCAAACTGAAGTGAATATAAAAGAACGTCCTGAGGTTGACCGTTGGATTATTTCGTTGCTCAATTCGTTGACAAAAGAGGTTGATGCTTGCTACGCCGATTATGAACCAACTAAAGCAGGTCGTTTGATTTCTGATTTTGTAAACGACAACCTCTCTAACTGGTATGTGCGCCTGAATCGCAAACGTTTCTGGGGTGGTGAGTTTACGCAAGATAAACTTTCAGCGTATCAAACGCTTTATACTTGTCTGGAGACTGTTGCCAAATTGATGGCACCTATCGCTCCATTCTATGCGGATCGTCTTTACACTGATTTACTCAGCGTAACAAGTAAAGAAGAAGTATCTTCAGTTCATCTTGTTAATTTCCCCGAATGGAAAAATGAATTGATAGATAGTGAGTTGGAAATCCGTATGCAAATGGCTCAGGATATAACTTCGATGGTGTTAGCACTCCGTCGCAAAGTTAACATCAAGGTTCGTCAGCCACTACAACGTATCATGATTCCAGTGATTAATAAGGAGCAAAGAGAGCATATCGAAGCGATAAAATCACTGGTGATGAACGAAGTAAACGTGAAGGAGGTTGATTTTGTTACTGAATCCGAGAGCGTTTTGGTTAAGAAAGTAAAGTGCGATTTCAAGAAACTAGGACCTAAGTTTGGTAAGCAAATGAAAGCTGTAGCAGCATTTGTAGCCGAAATGTCGCAGGAAGCTATTGCCGAACTGGAGAAAAACGGTAAATATCCTTTGAATATAGAAGGACAGGAAATGGTGCTTGAAGTAGCTGATGTTGAAATAATTAATGAGGACATTCCAGGGTGGCTGGTTGCTAACGAAGGCAAGCTTACTGTGGCGCTCGAAGTTAATATTACTGAAGAGCTTCGTAGAGAGGGTATTGCGCGCGAGTTGGTAAATCGTATCCAAAACTTACGTAAGTCTAGTGGATTGGAAATAACTGACAAAATAGCAATCACCGTTTCTAAAAATCCTATAACAGATGATGCGGTAAATGAATATAATAATTATATTTGCAACCAAGTATTGGGACTGAGTCTTCAATTAGTTGACAACCAAGAGGGCGTTGAATTAAACTTCGATGACTATACTTTATTTGTCACAATAGGCAAACAATAAAAACAATCTTTATACCTTAGAAGTTATGGCAGAAAAAACAAGATATTCAGATGCTGAATTAGAAGAGTTTCGTGCAATTATCAATGAGAAACTGGAATTGGCACAACGCGATTATGATCAGCTGAAACGCAGCATAATGAATCTGGATAGTAATAATACAGATGATACTTCGCCTACATACAAAGTGTTGGAGGAAGGTGCGAGTACCTTATCTAAAGAAGAAACAACACGTTTGGCACAACGCCAACTTAAGTTTATTCAAGGATTACAAGGTGCATTGGTTCGTATTGAGAACAAAACGTATGGAATCTGTCGTGAAACAGGTAAATTGATTCCGGCCGAACGCTTACGTGCTGTACCTCATGCTACATTGAGTATTGAAGCTAAAAATGAAGGAAAGAAATAATTAGTTATAAAGATAAAAGATAAAGGTTGATGGTACTTACTCAGTACCTTCAACCTTTGCTTTTAATATGAAGAATGATGAGAATATCCAAAGGACACATATCCGTTTTAATTATTGTACTATCGCTACTAATTGATCAGGTTATTAAGATTGCCGTTAAGTTGAATATGTATTGGCATGAAAGCATACATGTAACCGATTGGTGCTATATCTTTTTTACAGAAAACCCGGGTATGGCGTTTGGTATGGAGATATTCGATAAACTCTTTCTTACATTATTTCGTATAGTAGTTGTTACGGCAGGATGCTGGTATTTGCATAAAATAGTCAAAGAAAAGCTTAAGATGGGATATATCATCTGTGTTTCGCTTATTATTGCGGGTGCATTTGGTAATATTATAGATAGCGTGTTCTATGGTGTTATTTTTAGCGAAAGTACCAATACTGCTATTGCTACTTTTATGCCAGAGGGCGGGGGATATGCTCCCTGGTTTCATGGTAAGGTGGTAGATATGTTTCACTTTCCTATTATTGACACTTACTGGCCAGATTGGATGCCATTTGTTGGAGGTAAGAACTTCGTGTTCTTTAGTCCAATTTTTAATTTTGCAGATGCCTGCATTAGTTGTGGTATGATTGCTCTTATTATTTTCTATGGAAAATATTTCTCTGAAATGTATTCGGATAAAAAGAAACATAATGAAGAAACCGCAGACTAAATATTTGCCTATTTTCTTTTTATTCCTCTTTACGCTGACCGCTTGTAAGGTGCAGCGTCCTCGTGCTGTTTTATCTGAAAGTAAAATGGAAGAGGTGCTTTATGACTATCATATGGCCAAATCCATGAGTGATAATTTGATGTACAACGAGAACTACAAAAAGAAATTGTATATTGAGTTTGTCTTCAAAAAGCATGGAATAACCGAGGCGAAATTTGACTCTTCGTTGGTTTGGTACACACGTAACCCTGAAATCTTCGGTACATTATATGCAAAAGTAACCACTCGTCTAAAAGCAGAACAAGAAAATGTTAATAACTTGATTGCTATTAGAGACAATAAGCCTAAAGAAACAATGCCGGGCGATAGCATTGACATGTGGATTTGGGAGAAGTTATATCGATTGTCGGGAGATCCGTTGGCGAACAAACTTACTTTTACACTCTCTTCGGATACCAATTTTTATGCGCGCGATACACTTGTATGGAGCGTAAACCATACATTTATAAATGTTCTGGATAGCTTGGAATATGCTATTATGGCAATGACTGTACAATATAAGGATAGTTTGGTGAGTGAGGTGAGGAGAGTGGTAGATTCTGGTAGACAAACTATTGTGTTACAATCAGATACATTTGGGAATATTAAAGAGGTAAATGGTTTTGTTTATTATCCCCGTGGAAAGAAACCAAATGTTCTATTATTAAGTGATATCTCTTTGTATCGCTACCATTCTACTGATTCGCTAACCTTTGAAAGGAACGATTCCATCGCTCCGGAAAAGCAGAAAGAGGAACCAATGATGACAATTGAGGAAGAGGTTAAGCCAGTTGAGTTAAAAGAACAGCTTCCACAACAACGCCTTGAGAGACCGCGCCCTAACCCGAACTTGAGAGCAGCTCCCGAAGAAAAAAATCTAAAAGAATAAAATGAAGCGTTTTGCTGCTAACTATGTTTACGTGTCGCAGTTGGCTCTTCTTAAACAATATGTTGTAGAGATTAATGAAGAAGGGCTGGTTATTAATCTTTTCCCTTTGACGGAGGAGCTCCATTCTGTTAGCTGGTTACCCGGATTGCTTGTGTTGCACAAAGGAGAATTCTCTCCTGTTGATATAAATAGCATTCGCAAATTTGTTCATGCAAAGTCTCTTTCCCCAGAAATGCTTCACACAATAACCTCTTCCGAATATCAACTTACACAAGTACCTGCATTTGATTTTAGTACTCTCTTCTCCTGAATTCTGCGCAAACAATTGCGGTTGCTGTAGCTACGTTCAGCGATTCGGTACTTGGCTTCTCGGGAGGATAATTGGGGATGTAGAGTTTGTTCGTTACAATTTCTTCCAAATCCTTAGATATTCCATTTCCTTCGTTTCCCATGATAATAAGTCCGTTGTTGCTAAGACTCTCTGTGTACATATTTTTCCCGTTAAGGAAGGTGCCGTATACAGGGATATCGCCTAAAGATTGGATAAACTCTTTTAGTGGCAGATAGTGCATTTTTACACGGGCTATTCCACCCATTGTTGCCTGTATGCTTTTGGGATTGTATACATCTGTAGTATTGAGGGAGCAAAAAATATGCTCAATGCCAAACCAATCTGCCAACCTAATAATTGTTCCCAGGTTACCCGGATCTTGGATATCATCGAGTACCAGAGAGAGGGAGTTGCGAATGCTCTCTTTATCTATCGTATACTCAGGTTGCTTAAACACGGCTAGAACTTGTTGTGGCGTTTTGAGCAAACTCGCTTTAGTGAGTTCTTCTTGCGTAACTTCCACTATTTCGTCTGCTTGAATAGCATGAGAGTGAAGCCACTCTTTCGTAGCGGCAAGAAACAGGCAATGAAAGTTCTCTTGTAGCTCTTCAATCAGTTTAGGCCCTTCGGCAAGGAAGACTTTTTCTTCTTTCCGGTTCTTTTTCAGTTCGAGTGAACGGAGATACTTTATTTTGTTCTTACTGAGTGACATGGAATAAAATTCTAATTATTTCAGGAACAAAACTATAAAGATATTCTTAAATATGCCCCCTTCCATCGTTTTTATTTCCTTAACGCAAAAAATAAACTTATATTTGTATGCAGATTAATCATACTATCTTTAGGCTCGAGAATGAACAAATCAATCCAGTTCTTCATTTTGTTAGTCTTTATTGCAATATTGTCTTCATGTACAGCCACTAAGTATGTACCTGAAGGGAAGTATTTATTGGACGAAGTGAAGATACAGACCGATAACAAAGATGTAAAACCATCTTCGCTCGAACCTTACATCCGTCAGAATGCTAACACCAAGTGGTTCAGCCTGGTGAAAACACAGCTCTATATTTACAATCTTTCGGGAAGGGATTCTACCAAATGGCGTAATAAAGTATTGCGACGGTTAGGGGATGAACCGGTTATTTATGACGAATATAGTAACGAGCGTACCCGTGAAGAAATGACAAAGGCTCTTCAAAATATGGGCTACATGGGTGCAAGTGTCAAAAGCATTCCTAAGATTAATAAGAAAAAGCTGAAAATGACCTACCAGGTTACTACTGGGAACCCTTATGTAGTCAACAGTTTGCGCTATGACATTCCTGATGATGGGATTCTTTATTTTATGAACAAAGATTCTGCCAGAACCTTGTTGCACGAGGGTATGCTTTTCGATGTAAATGTACTTGATGCCGAACGTCAACGTATAACCAATCTGTTGCGGCAAAATGGTTATTACAAATTCAATAAGGAGTATATCACATTTGATGCTGATACTATTCGCAATACATTTAAGGTAGATCTCACGATGCATTTGGCTCTCTACCGAGCAGTTTCGGGTGATAGCGCAAAAGAGCATCAACAATACACAATCAACGATATCAGCTTCATAACCGAATATGACATGATGCGAACTTCGGCGTTGAGTAGCATAGAAATAAATGACTCTATCCATTATAAGGGATTCCCTATTTATTTCAAAGACAAACTATATTTACGTCCAAAAGTATTGGTGGATAATCTTAACCTACAACGTGGTAGCTTGTACGATGAGTCGGATGTGCAACGAACCTATAATAATTTCGGCCGATTATCTGCTTTGAAGTATTCTAATATCCGTTTTGTAGAGACACAAATAGCTGACAGTAGTATGTTGAATGCGTATGTGTTACTGACCAAAAGCAAACATCAGTCGGTTACTTTCGAGATAGAAGGAACAAACTCGGCTGGAGATTTGGGTGCGGCAGCTTCGGTTGCGTATCAGCATCGCAATTTCTTTCATGGTTCAGAGAGTTTTATGTTTAAGGTGCGTGGTGCTTATGAAGCAATATCAGGACTTACCGGTAATTATCGTAGCGATAATTACACCGAGCTTGGTGCCGAGACAAGTGTTAACTTTCCACGTTTCTTGTTCCCTTTTCTGTCGTCGGGATTTAAAAAAAGCATTAGAGCAACGACAGAGTTTGGCCTACACTACAATTATCAACTCCGTCCGGAGTTTTCGCGAACAGTTGCTGCTGCTTCGTGGGGTTACCGTTGGACACAAAAGCAGCGCATTCAGCATCGTATTGATTTACTTGACATCAGTTATCTGTATATGCCTTGGATAGACCCTACGTTTGAACAGAAATATTTGAATGATGAAAAGAATTACATTCTGGAGTACAATTACAAGAATAGGCTGATTGTGCGGAGTGGTTATGTATATAATTACAACAGCGTAAACCCCAATCTGATGAATCAAACGTTCAAAACCAACTCACATAGTATTCGATTGGGTGTAGAATCGGCAGGTGGATTACTATATCTTTTTTCTAAGGCGGCAGGACTCTCTAAAAATGGAGAAGGAGAGTACTCAATTCTTAACATCCCGTTTGCACAGTACGTCAAATTTGATTTTGATTTTGCCAAAAATATTGTTATTGACCAGCGTAACTCATTGGCATATCATATAGGAGCGGGGATAGCTGTTCCGTATGGTAATGCCAGTGTAATCCCTTTTGAAAAGCAATACTTTTCGGGCGGGGCAAATAGTGTTCGTGGATGGTCTGTGCGTTCACTTGGACCAGGTTCGTTCCCCGGAGATGGTAACTTCTTGAATCAGTCGGGCGATATTAAATTAGATATGAATATTGAGTATCGCAGTAAGTTGTTTTGGATATTACAAGGTGCTTTCTTTATCGATGCAGGTAATATCTGGACAATCAAAGAGTATGAAGAGCAACCAGGTGGGAAGTTTCAATTTGATAAATTCTATAAACAAATAGCAGTGAGCTACGGGTTGGGCTTTCGCTTTGATTTGGACTTCTTTGTGCTTCGTTTTGATGGGGGTATGAAAGCAATAAATCCTGAGTATGAAAAAGGAAAACGACGTTACCCCATTATTAGTCCTAGATTAAAACGCGACTTTGCGTTTCACTTCGCGGTGGGTTATCCATTCTGATTACAGTGTATCGTAGGCGGGTATATCGGTGAGAAAAGAATAACTATTTTTTTCGTAATCCATGCGGCAGCAATAATGTTGCATGCCATTGCTCACAATCAAGTAATCTACTTTTAGTACAATATTATAGCGGGTAATTTGGTCAAATACTGCCTGCGTGATGGGTATGTCGGGTGCTTTGTATTCAATTATCATGCGGGCAGTAGCGTCGCGACCATACAACAAAGTGTCACAACGTTTGGTGGTTGAGTTGAGTTTAAGTGTAACCTCGTTTGCCATTAGTCCTGCCGGATAGCCTTTATAGTTAATCAAAAAATGAACAAAGTGCTGCCGCACCCATTCTTCGGGAGTTAGTGCAATGTAGCGCTTGCGGATTATGTCAAAAATGACAGACTTTCCGTTGCGCTTGGCAATTTTAGTTTCGAATACGGGTAGGTTTAACAATAACATTTATTATTTTTGTGAGTTAAATAATCGTTCCAACTTATACGTGGGACACAAATTTAACGGATAATTATGAAAACAAAGCAAGAAATCGTTGATAATTGGCTTCCGCGCTACACCAAACGCAACTTGGAAGACTTTGGTGAGTACATTCTGCTCACGAATTTCAATAACTATGTCGAGATATTTGCCGAAGCGTTCAATGTTCCGGTTTTGGGAAGAGATGCAAATATGATATCGGCTTCTGCCAATGGAATCACTATCATAAATTTTGGAATGGGCAGTCCGAATGCAGCAATTATCATGGATTTGCTTGCGGCTATAAAGCCGGTGGCTTGCTTATTTCTCGGAAAATGCGGTGGAATCGACAAAAAATTGAAGCTTGGTGACTTGATTTTACCCATTGCTGCCATTCGTGGCGAAGGAACCTCCAATGACTATTTCCCCCCTGAAGTTCCCTCGCTTCCGGCATTTATGTTGCAACGAGCAGTTTCCTCAGCCATTCGAGACCATGGTCGCGATTATTGGACAGGTACCGTTTATACCACTAACCGTCGTATCTGGGAACATGATGATACTTTCAAAAATTACCTTAGAACTACCCGCGCTATGGCTGTGGATATGGAAACAGCCACTCTTTTTAGCGTTGGCTTTGCTAATCATATCCCTACAGGTGCACTTTTGCTGGTGTCCGATCAACCTATGATTCCCGAAGGTGTGAAGACTGATAAAAGTGACACACACGTAACACGCAATTTTGTTCGCGAGCATGTAGAAATGGGAATTGCTTCATTGCGTATGATAATAGACGAGAAGAAAACAGTAAAACACCTCAAATTTGATTGGTAAAAACAAGATTAATGGCTAAGAAAGAGTGGACATATGAGGGTATCCTCACTGACTTAAAGAACGGAAAATACTATCCGGTCTATTACCTCATGGGTGAGGAAGCCTATTTCATAGACCAAATAGCCGATTATATAACCAATAATGTTCTGTCCGAAGACGAGAAAGAATTCAATCAAACCATAGTCTACGGCATGGACACAGACATTTCTACTGTTATTAATGCGGCAAAGCGATATCCTATGATGTCTAAGTATCAGGTTGTTATGGTGAAAGAAGCGCAGTCGCTGAAGAACCTGGAAGAGCTTTCGTACTATCTACATAAGCCATTGGAATCGACCATTCTTGTCTTTTGCCACAAACATGGCTCACTCGACCGCCGCAAGAAAGTAGCTGCCGAAATAGAAAAAACAGCGGTACTCTACGAATCAAAGAAAATAAAAGACGCGCAGCTTCCGACATTTATAGCCTCTTATATTAAGCAAAAAGGTGTCGACATAGAACCCAAAGCTGCAGCTATGCTCGCCGAATTTGTTGGCACAGATTTAAGTCGCCTTACTGGTGAACTAGAGAAACTTGTTATAACTCTTCCGCAAGGACAAACCCGTATTACTCCTGAATTAATTGAGAAGAACATAGGCATTAGCAAAGATTATAATAATTTTGAGTTGCGTAATGCTCTGGTTGAAAAGGATATCCTGAAAGCTAATACCATCATTAAGTATTTTGAAGAGAACCCCAAAACAAATCCGATACAAATGTCGCTTTCACTACTTTTTTCGTTCTATTCCAATTTAATGCTTGCCTATTATGCGCCCGAAAAGAGCGATCAGGGTGTAGCTGCTTGGTTGGGATTAAGAAGTCCTTGGTTGGCTAAAGACTACATGACTGCTATGCGAAAATATACCGGTATCAAGGTGATGCAAATCATTGGCGAGATACGCCAGGCAGATGCAAAATCGAAAGGAGTAGGGGGCGCTTCCATCTCAAGTGGTGATATTCTTCGCGAACTGATATTTACTATATTGCATTAAGATAAAAAGAAATCCGCCTATGGATCGTGCTCCTTCAGCCATAGGCGCACGAGTGTTCATCCATAGGCTCACACCTCTTCGTCCATAGGCTCACGCCTCTTCAGCCATAGGCTCATGCTTGCTCCGCTTATGGGTTATAGTTTGTCAACCATAGTTTAAGTAAAGAAGCCATTAAATTCAAAAGAAAACCTCTTTGTTGTATACAAAACTTACAATTCTTTTTTAGTGAATTTGTACTATTGACGTAAATAAATTTCTTTTTGTGTATTTGTTGGTCAACAATAGTTTGAAGCAAAATTCCAGAGATTCTTTTCATCCTCCTCTTATCTTATCATAACTCTTTCTTATTGGTTATTAATAATTACAAATAGTTCTCTGTTTTTCAGTATTCAGTTTTCCCTGCTTTTTCAAATAAAGAAGTAAAACAGGTAATCAATTTCTCGACTTATTTCAAAGATATTGGGAGAGAGGAGTTTTCTTATATATGGCCCAAATGCTATCATAATGTCAAAAATAGCATAAAATAGAAATTTTGCTTATTTGATTCAAAAAACAAACAAAGTAGAAAGAGCCGAAAAGTGGCTTATCTTTCTGATAGCCAAATGATTAACTCATTTTTAAGCCTAGTAGAATCGTTTTTTTTCGACAAACTGTCCGGGATGGCGAAATTTTTGAAGTATTGAGGCCTTAAAGGTACTTTGTTTTATGAAATGTAATGATTTGTTTTATTTTTATAGAGTGTACAAAAGTAAATTGAAAAATACTACTGCATAAAACTATGACGAATTGATAGATTTGTTTCATTTACAACTATAGCTTTGTGAAATTTGAATATCGGTAATTTACAGTTGTGATATTTACAATTAGAATGGTATTACAGTTATTATTGTAGTATACTACTTTACAATAATAAAACAAGTAAATTACGATTTTATATTAAGAAATCATTCTGTGATAATTAACTATTAACACAGTTGTTTTGAATAATATTATTTGTTGAATATCAGCCGATTATAATATTTTATATAAACGAACAGTGGCTATTTGAGTTATTTGATGGGTTACAGTTGTAAAACACCTCTTTTCTGTTTAGTTGTAAGTAATTTATTATGCTTATTATTAGCGCTTTATGTAATATTACCTCTTCTAAAAAAACAAATATATTTTAGATCGATGTTGAAGGTTTATTTTACTGTATTATAGATTTGTAAATGTAACCTCACAAACTTAAATTTGCAAATGTAAAATATATGTTTTACATTTGTGCTTTATGTGTATCTTTGTATTTTAATAATGTAAAAGCACAACTGTAACAATATAAATCAATAATATTATCTTTATTATGGGAATAAAAGAGAGAATGGAGCTTATAATGGAAAGTGAGAAGTTAACTTCTACAGCATTTGCCGAGCGTATTAATGTTGTACCAGGCACCCTTTCTCATATCTTTAATGGCAGAAGCCAGCCAAGCTTGAATGTTGTGATGAAAATAAGTAAGCACTACCCTAATATAAATTTAGAGTGGTTGCTCAAAGGAGTTGGCGAAATGTATAATCAAAAAAGCGTTCTTGCTGGAGATTCTTACCCAAGTTTATTCGATTTAAGCGAAGAAATTCCGGCCGAGCGACCGTCTGCTCCGGAAAATCGCAAGGAAATGGCATTAGAAACCCCTAAAAACGAAGCTAACCATACTGTAATTCAAGAAGTTAAATATATAGAAAGACCTCCACGGAAAATCACAGAAATTCGAATCTTTTTCGACGATAATACATACGAAACCTTTAAAGGTGAAAAATGAGTTGCAAAACCTACTCTTGATGGGCAATTTCATTGTATCTTTGTGCTTTAATGACTAATTACTCCTCTTTATTACACCAGATGAAAAAATATGTTTTAGATCTGACGGTAAGCGAGAGTATTCAATTGAATGATACAAATGTATTACTCAAAATGACTTCCTCGCAACCGCTCCCCGAAATGATTCCGGGACAATTTGCGCAATTGCGCGTAGACAATTCTCCTACCACCTTCCTGCGTAGACCTATTTCAATCAATTTTGTGGATAAAGCACGCAATGAAGTGTGGTTTATGATACAATTGGTTGGTGACGGTACACGTTGTTTAGGACGCTCTGTAGAGGGCTCTGTAATCAATGCAATGTTGCCCTTAGGCAATGGGTTTAGTATGCCCGAAGCTGCTACTGAGAAGCTACTGCTGATAGGTGGTGGCGTGGGAACAGCTCCTATGCTTTTTTTAGGCGAGCAATTGGCTAAAAAGGGTTATATACCAACGTTTTTGTTGGGTGCGCGTAGTTCTAAAGACTTGCTGGAACTGGATGAGTTTGGTAAGTATGGCGAAGTATATGCCACTACCGAAGATGGTTCGTATGGCGAACGAGGATATGTTACTCAACATTCTATATTAGAAGGTGCATTTGATCGAATTTACACTTGTGGGCCAAAGCCAATGATGGTTGCTGTAGCAAAGTACGCTAAGGCAAACAACATACTCTGTGAAGTATCATTAGAAAACACTATGGCGTGTGGAATTGGAGCGTGTCTTTGTTGTGTGGAAAATACCACTGAAGGTCACGAATGTGTGTGTGTAGAAGGTCCTGTATTCAATATAAATAAACTATTATGGCAGATTTAAGTGTAAAGATAGGTGACTTAAAATTAAAGAATCCCGTGATGACAGCTTCGGGAACTTTTGGATATGGCGAAGAGTTTGCCGACTTTATAGATATTGCGCGAATAGGCGGTATAATTGTAAAAGGAACTACTCTTCACAAACGTGAAGGTAATGCCTATCCTCGTATGGCAGAAACGCCCTCAGGTATGCTGAATGCGGTTGGTTTGCAAAATAAGGGGGTAGATTACTTCGTAAATTCGATTTACCCACGTATAAAAGAGGTTGATACCAATATAATTGTAAATGTTTCGGGTTCTGCAATAGAAGATTATGTAAAAACAGCAGAAATCATTAATGAACTTGACAAAATTTCAGCTATTGAATTAAACATCTCTTGCCCCAATGTAAAGCAAGGTGGAATGGCGTTTGGAGTGACTGCCAAAGGAGCAGCAGAAGTTGTTAAATCAGTGCGTTCTGCTTACAAAAAGACACTTATCGTTAAGCTCTCTCCGAACGTAACCGATATAACCGAGATAGCCCGTGCAGCAGAAGAAAGTGGCGCAGACAGTGTTTCATTGATAAATACATTACTAGGAATGGCAATAAACGCCGATACAAGGCGTCCAGTGCTATCTACGGTAACTGGTGGCCTCTCTGGTGCAGCCGTAAAACCCGTAGCATTGCGAATGGTTTGGCAAGTAGCTAAAGTAGTAAATATTCCTGTCATTGGGCTTGGCGGAATTATGAATTGGAGAGATGCTGTTGAGTTCTTATTGGCAGGTGCTTCAGCAATACAAATTGGTACGGCAAATTTCGTAGATCCTACTGTAACTGTAAAAGTAATTGAAGGTATTAACGAATACTTAGAGTTACATAAATGTCAATCAATTTCGGATATAATAGGTGCGCTTGAGGTATAACTAAAAACAAGTGATTGCCATTCGCGGGTGTTTTGGCTGAAAAGTGATAATAACGCGATGAAATGGGACAAAAAGAGAAGCTACAAAAACCGTAGCTTCTCTTTTTGTTTTACCCATAAATGGTAAGTTGATTTCTATGTTCTATTTCACTCTTTTCTACGGTTATCCTCAACGAATACAACAATTGAAAATACTTAACGAAAAGAGTTTATTCCTTTAATAAGTCCGGACGAAGTCTTTTTGTGCGTTCCAAAGACTGCTGCAATTCCCATTCTTTTATCTTTGCCTCGTGCCCTGAAAGAAGTACATCAGGTACTTCCCATCCTTTATAATTTGCCGGACGGGTGTATACCGGTGCAGCTAATAAGTTATCTTGAAAAGAGTCGGATAGTGCAGATTGTTCGTCGGAAATAACACCGGGTATGATTCGTACGATGGAATCGGCAATAACAGCTGCAGCAAGTTCGCCACCAGTCAATACATAGTCTCCAATACTTATTTCTTTCGTAATCAGGTGTTCGCGAATGCGGTAGTCTATGCCTTTGAAATGGCCGCAAAGGATAATTAGGTTATTTGCAAGAGAGAGTGTGTTGGCTGCTTTTTGGTTAAATTGCTCACCATCGGGCGTTGTGAATATCACCTCATCATACTCTCTTTCGGACTTCAGTTTGTTTATACAACTCTCTATTGGCTCTATTTTCATTACCATACCGGCAAATCCACCAAAAGGATAGTCATCTACCCGGCGATGTTTGTCGGTAGCATAATCACGAAGGTTGTGGATGTGTATCTCTGCAAGTCCTTTATTTTTTGCACGTTGCATAATGGAGCAATTGAAGAAACCTTCAATCATTTCGGGCAATACCGTAATAATATCTATGCGCATAGTTGCTTAAATTTGTGCAAAAGTACGAATATTCAAAGATAAACCCCTATTTTTGTCTGAAACAATCCTTTAATATGACTGCGAAAGATAGAATTGACGAGCTGAGAACAGAACTTCATCGTCATAACTACCAATACTATGTACTAAATACGCCGGAGATATCCGATCGCGATTTCGATCTTCTAATGCATGAACTACAAGAACTGGAAGAAAAGCATCCCGAATATGCGGATGCAAACTCGCCAACAATGCGTGTAGGGAGTGATTTAAACAAAAACTTTGTGCAAATACAGCATAAATATCCCATGTTGTCGCTTGCAAATACCTATTCGGAAAGTGAGGTTACTGACTTCTACGAACGTGTGCGCAAAGCTCTAAACGAAGAATTTGAAATCTGTTGTGAGTTAAAATATGACGGAACTTCCATCTCGTTGACCTATGAAAATGGACGCTTAATACGTGCTGTAACACGTGGTGATGGCGAAAAAGGAGATGATGTTACAGATAATGTAAAGACCATTCGTTCCATTCCCTTGATGCTTCATGGCGATACATATCCGCAGGAATTTGAAATCCGTGGTGAAATACTCATGCCTTGGGACGTATTCGGACAACTAAATGAGGCGCGTGAGGCGCGTGAGGAGCAGCTGTTTGCCAACCCACGAAATGCAGCTTCGGGTACTTTGAAGTTACAAAATTCAGCAATTGTAGCGTCGCGAAAGTTGGATGCCTATTTATATTATTTATTAGGAGAGAATTTACCTTTTGATGGTCATTATGAAAACCTGCAGGAAGCAGGAAAGTGGGGATTTAAGACATCAGATGCCACACGTAAATGCGAAACGCTGCAGCAGGTATTTGATTTTATTAAATATTGGGATGTTGAACGCAAGAATTTACCTGTTGCTACTGATGGTATTGTACTGAAAGTAAATAGCTTACGCCAACAAAAGAATCTTGGATTTACAGCTAAATCACCTCGTTGGGCTATTGCTTATAAGTTTCAGGCTGAACGTGCGTTGACACGCTTGAATAAAGTGACTTATCAGGTTGGTCGTACAGGCGCAATCACACCGGTAGCCAATCTGGAACCTGTTCAGTTATCCGGCACGATGGTAAAACGCGCTTCATTGCACAATGCGGATATCATTGAAGGGCTTGATTTGCATATCGGAGACATGGTGTATGTAGAAAAAGGAGGTGAAATTATCCCCAAAATAACCGCTGTGGATACTGATGCACGAAGTTTTATGCTTGGTGAAAAGGTGCGATTTATAACTCGTTGTCCTGAGTGTGGCAGTGAATTGGTGCGCTACGAAGGTGAGGCAGCTCATTATTGTCCTAACGAAACAGTTTGTCCTCCGCAAATAAAAGGGAAAATAGAGCATTTTATTAGTCGTAAAGCGATGAATATTGATGGCTTAGGACCTGAGACGGTAGATTTATTCTATCGTCTACAGCTTATTAAAGATGTTGCCGATTTGTATAATCTAAAGATGGAGGACCTGAAAGACTTAGATCGTATGGGCGAAAAGTCGGCAAGCAACATACTAACAGGAATTGAAGCAAGCAAAAATGTGCCATTTGAACGTGTTATTTTTGCTCTTGGTATTCGCTTTGTGGGCGAAACTGTAGCTAAGAAATTAGCAAAATCCTTTGTGGATATCGACGAATTGGCACATGCTGATATGGAAACACTTACGAATATTGATGAAATAGGTGAAAAGATAGCGCAGAGTGTTCATGCATACTTTGCCAACCCGGCTAATTCTTTATTGGTTAATAGGTTAAAGAGCTACGGTTTGAAACTTCAACGAACGGAAGAAGATATGAGCGGTTACACCGATAAACTAGCAGGAAAATCTATCGTTATAAGTGGTGTTTTTATGCATCATTCGCGCGATGAATACAAAGAGTTGATTGAAAAGAATGGAGGAAAAAATGTAGGGAGCATCTCTGCAAAAACTAGTTTCGTTTTAGCAGGCGACAATATGGGACCTGCCAAATTGGAAAAAGCACGGAAGCTGGGTGTCGAAATAATAGATGAAAATACATTTCTGGAGTTAATTTCATAACAATTTAATACGAATATGTAAAATAGGGTTTATATCTGTCTGCAAAAGCCGAATTTATTTGTACTTTTGCGCAGGTTTAAAAGAGACGAAATAATACACATGTTACAGACGATCAGATTGAAAGGAATGGGGGTAGCGTTAATTACTCCTTTCAAGGAAGACGAAAGTATTGATTTTGAAGCATTAGTTAGATTAGTGGACTATGTGGTGCAAAATAATGCTGATTTTTTGTGTGTGCTGGGAACAACCGCCGAGACACCCACATTGAGTGCCGAGGAAAAGAAATTAGTAAAGGATACTGTTATCCAACGTGCTAACCGAAAAGTTCCTATCTTATTGGGCGTGGGGGGAAATAACACGCGCGAAATTGTTGATACACTTAAAAACGACGATTTCACCGGTGTAGATGCCATTCTTTCTGTAGTTCCTTACTACAATAAGCCATCGCAAGAAGGAATCTATCAACACTATAAAGCTATATCCGAAGCATCCAAACTTCCTATTGTTTTATACAATGTACCAGGTCGAACTGGTGTTAATATGACCGCAGAGACAACATTGCGTATTGCACGTGATTTCAAAAATGTGGTTGCTATTAAGGAAGCCTCGGGAGATATAACCCAAATGGATGATATTATTAAAAATAAACCAGCCAATTTTGATGTTATTTCGGGCGATGATGGAATAACTTTCCCGCTTATAACACTTGGTGCCGTGGGAGTTATCTCGGTAATTGGTAATGCATTTCCCAAAGAATTTAGTAAAATGACTCGCTTGGCGCTACAAGGCGACTATGGCAATGCACTAACCATTCACCATAAATTTACAGAACTCTTTAAGTTACTGTTTGTTGATGGTAATCCAGCTGGTGTAAAGTGTATTCTGCATGCTATGGGAATGATTAATAACACACTTCGTTTACCTCTTGTACCTACACGTATAAAAACGTTTGAAGCGATAAGACGCGTGCTTAATGAGTTGAATATTAAGTGCTAAACATAAAAAAACTGACTGAGTTTTGTGTCAAAACTCAGTCAGTTTTTTAAAAAAGTCAGTCAAAATTGGAGTAAAAATCACTCCATTTTTTGAACAACTAATTGTTTTTTTTATCCTTTCTTTAAGAACTCTGTTCGTAATACGATTCCCGAACCATTAATTTTGCAATCAACTTCTTCCGGATTGTCGGTCAGGCGGATATTTTTTACTTTCGTTCCTCGTTTAATAACCAACGAAGATCCTCTCACGTTCAAATCTTTGATTACTGTTACCGAATCTCCTGTTTGCAATTCTGCACCGTTACTATCTCTTGGTGTATCATCACTTGCTGAAGTATTTTCTTCGCCTGTTGCCCACTCATGAAAACAATCGGGACAAACATTTAGTGAGCCGTCAAAGTATGTATTCTCCATGCCACATTTTGGGCAGTTTGGTGTTTCTTCCATAATTCTGTATGTTAATGAATAAATGAATATCTATAAATGAAAAAAGGCACCTTAAAAGTGCCTCTTTCCGTGATCGCGACAGGATTCAAACCTGTAACCGGCTGATCCGTAGTCAGCTACTCTATTCAGTTGAGCTACGCGACCGATTGTTTTGGAAGTGACCGCGACAGGATTCAAACCTGTAACCGGCTGATCCGTAGTCAGCTACTCTATTCAGTTGAGCTACGCGGCCTTCTTTTAACGGGTGCAAAGATACGGTTTTTTATTAAAAAGCAAAATGTTTCTACAAAGTTTTTGCGCTTATTTACTCAATAAAACGATAGTTAAATAGATTCCAACCCAATGAAAGTCCAAAGTTCCACTCTCTTTTCGGTGAGCTATAATGGTTTACATACGCTGAAATAGCACCGAATGGCAACTGACAAACTAAAGAAATATCTGCAATGTATTCAAACTTAGAAAAGACATCGCCATAATACGCTTTGTTGGTCGATTGTTTCTCGATTGGAAATATGGGTGCAAATCCATAGAATTCTCCGCGCAAATGGAGTAGTGAGTTCAGATGGAATATAGGTTTAATGCCAGCCGCCACGTATTGATTTGCTCTAAAGGCATCATTATAAGTCATTTTACTATGCGGTGTAGGCGAAAAATCTCCTGCTTGCATCATAGTTGCCGCATAGTTTTCCGAAAAGTTCCTGGATGCATATAGTGCCTGAATATGAGAACCTAAGGTAAATTTGTTCCCTATTCTGTGATATTCTTCGCGCATATATAAGATTTGCAGCCATGATTGGTCTTTTTTATACTTTTCGGCCATTTCATCTTGTTTGGCAGCATAATATTTTTCGTTTCCAGTAAATATCTGTGCCGTTATTTCTTCACGATAACCTTTAGTAGCATACTGCCGGGCATTGAGTGTGCTTCCATTTATACTCAAAGAACCCCCTATGAGGTTATAGATGCTTTTATCAAATTTGTATTCGTTCAAATCAATAATATCCGATTGTAAGTAACGGTCTTCCAGTTTTCCTATTCCAAATCCAAACTCAGCACGTTTGCTTGACATAAAAGGGAGTGCTACCTTTAGTTTCACAAATGCTTCTTCTTTCTTAGTGAAGGAATTCTTGTTATGCGAGGAAAAAATATTATCGTCTTTGAAATAATCGAATGTGCTATATGAGGCAATAAGCCTGTATGAGGTTGGAATTTTTGTAGGAAAGTCCATTCTTGCCATAAGTTGCACGTTGTTGTATATTTTTCCGATTTGACCGTCGAGCGAAACCTCTTTGGAATAATAGTTTAAGTCCTGATAGCTTAAACCAATGTAAATCTGGTTGGAGCTACTTGTAGAAACGCCACCTCCTACACGTATAGAAAAATCTGCTTGCAATTTTACATCTAAATGCAAATCGAACAGGTGAGTTTCTGGGTCATAAACTGCATGTGGAATGATTTCCGATATCAGATTATCAGAAAGTAGACGGAAATAGGCGCGCTTAAGATCTTCGTAAGTGAATATGTCATCGTCCGAGTTATGAAATTCCCGCTCAATATATTCCCTCTGTTGCGCGTTAGCACCTTTTATTTCAATACTCTTAAATCGAAGTTCGGGGTAACTGCTTTTATAAACAAGTCGGCGTAGGCGTACATTCTCTGCACTAACCGTACGTTTGATTCTGGTTTTTATCGAATCCATCATGCTAATGGTGCGGTCGTATCCAATTTTAGAGAGATCATCGATACGGTCGAAATCCAATAGGTTTACATCTTCATACTTAAATGTAAGCAGAATACCCAGTGAGTCTGCCATGGTATAGTCTGTTTTCTGCATTACCATGTTGTCTATCTGACTCATCAGGTCATTTTTGTCGGGTTTGCTAGGGTTTTTTGCTACCACACTACCAATAATGATATCGGGGGAAAAGTCATCAATCATAACATCAGTAGGGAAATTATTGTAAATACCGCCATCATATGCTAATGTGCCATTTATCTCAATCGGCCTGAATACAAACGGGAAACTCATAGAAGCTCGTACG
The DNA here is from genome assembly GCF_010501015.1 of Bacteroides sp. 214. Lineage (GTDB taxonomy): Bacteria > Bacteroidota > Bacteroidia > Bacteroidales > Bacteroidaceae > Bacteroides. Next base: position 30,300 of record NZ_QVML01000009.1, read on the forward strand.
GCATCTCCTAAATCCCCCGATCCTAATATTATCTGTTCTTTATTATGAACGTCCGACGCTATACAACGAAACGGAACAAATAAGTTATCGAAATCTTTATTTGCTGCCGCTGTGGCTGAAGCAAACAGTTGGATAAAAACCAAATTCATTTGTATAGGATTTACCATGTTAGTAGGCAATGTCAGCTGACTACCTATGTTTGAAAGGGAATCCTTTAATGAGATACGTAGGTTAAAGAAGCGTGGGTTATCTCGGTTTTTTTTGAAATAATAAATATAATCTTCTTCAATGGTACCAGTGTACCATCGTTTGAAATCTTCAGAGCGAATCAATTCTGTCATTTCATCGGGCGAATAACCCATTGCATAGAGCGAACCGATAATGGCGCCCATGGAGGTTCCTGTTATATAGTCTATAGGCACATTGTTCTCTTCGAGTGCACGTATAATACCGATATGTGTAAGACCTTTTGCTCCACCACCACTCAACACAAGACCGACCTTCTGCGCCTGTGCGCTTGTTTGTATAAATAAACTGATTATTAATGGTATAAGGTATTTTTTCATAGAAAGTTGTTACTTGCAAAAAAGCTATTTGTTTGAATTTCTCAAATATAACAATAAGTTTTTTGCAAATGTTTTTATTTCAAGCTAAATAATCAAAAAAAAGCATCACGAAATACTTCGTAATGCTTTTTTAGTAGCGTTTTAATCTGTATGATGTTAAATCATATCAATGCTTCTTTTCACAAAATTGCTAAGCGCTTCTCCTTTCAACATATTATTTTGTAATAAAGCAAGATCAATAAGTTGGCGGATGGTCTTATTATCGGTCGCGTATTTTGCGAAAATTCCTTCTTTATTAGCTTTAAGTGTATTCCACTGATTATCTAACTCTTTAAGTTGATCTTTTTCGGCAGTAGGAATTTCTTCATCCTTCTTCTCTTTATGACTATCTTTAAGCGTATTGCGAAGCTTATTCACATCATCAATTTCTGTTTGGATAGGTATGAGTTGAGCTTGGCAAGCTTCTTCTTCATCAGCAAGTACCTTTTTGATAAGTTTATGATCGGAATTGAGTATCAAATTAAACATATCGGGCATTTCTCCATAAAAACTCATGCCTGCCTGAATACTTGCCATGTCTTTCATACGGCGCATATATTCGCTTTGAGTAATCATTATTGGGCTACTGTTTTCGCCCAATGTTTGCGTTGATACATGAAATTCCACTTTTTCAATTTTAGGCAACTGACTCTTAAAGGCTTCTGAAAGAGCTTCTTGTTTGTCTGCAGCAAGGGCAGTGGCTTGCTTATCTTCTTTCACAATTAAATTGTCTACCACATCGCTGTCAACTCGTGTAAAGCGGCTCTTTTCAAACTTCTGTTCCAGCATACTGATGAGTGCAGTATCCAATTGTCCATCCATAAGGAGTACATTGTAACCTTTGTTTGCTGCAGCATCAATATAACTATATTGTTCGTCTTTATGATTGGTGTAGAGGTAAATCAAGTTGCCATCTTTGTCTGTTTGGTTCTCTTTAATGAGTGTTTTGTATTCCTCGTATGTATAAAACTTTCCGTCGGTATCGCCAAGCAGAGCAAATTTTTCTGCCTTTTCGTAGAAATCCTCTTGCGACAACATACCATAGTTTATAAATATCTTAAGGTCATTCCACTTTTCTTCAAATTGCTTACGATCTGTTTTGAAGATAGATTGCAGGCGGTCTGATACCTTCTTTGTGATGTATGTTGATATCTTCTTTACGTTAGAATCGCTTTGCAGGTAGGAACGTGATACATTTAATGGAATATCCGGCGAGTCGATAACACCATGCAATAAAGTAAGGAAGTCTGGAACAATACCTTCTACAGAATCGGTAACGTACACTTGGTTGCAGAACAACTGAATTTTATTCTTGCCCAAATCGATATTGCTTTTTAGTTTTGGGAAGTAAAGAATACCCGTGAGGTGAAATGGATAGTCCACATTTAGGTGAATCCAAAACAATGGCTCATCAGACATTGGGTAAAGATCGCTGTAGAATTTCTTGTAATCTTCATCGGTAAGGTCGCTTGGTTTGCGTGTCCAGATTGGATGTGTTTCATTAATGATGTTATCCTCCTCTGTTTCAACTTGTTTACCATCTTTCCAATCTTTCTTTTTACCAAAAGCAATAGGAATTGGTAAGTAGCTACAATACTTCTTTAGCAGAGTTGAGATGCGTGCTTCTTCGAGAAATTCTTTCGACTCATCATCAATATAAAGTATGATGTCTGTACCACGATCGGCTTTCTTCACTTCTTCGATGGTGAATTCGGGACTTCCATCGCATGACCATTTCACAGCAGGAGCATCGTCTTTATAAGACTTCGTTACGATTTCTACTTTTTTCGATACCATGAACGAAGAATAAAAACCCAATCCGAAGTGTCCGATAATGGCATTGGCGTCCTTCTGATACTTTTCAAGAAAGTCGTTTGCACCCGAAAAAGCAATTTGGTTAATGTATTTATCAATTTCTTCGGCTGTAAGTCCAATACCACGGTCGGAAATAGTTAGTGTTTTTTTACTTAGTGATACACGTACGGTTAAGTCACCAAGTTCTCCTTTGAAATCGCCCATAGAAGCTAATGTCTTCATTTTTTGTGTGGCATCAACCGCATTGGAGACTATTTCGCGAAGAAAGATTTCATTGTCACTATACAAGAATTTTTTGATAACGGGGAAGATGTTATCGGTAGTAACCCCAATATGACCTTTTTGCATACCTTATTTTATTTATGTTATTAATTATTGTTTTACGAAAAACAGGACAAAAAAAATGCCAGACCAACAGGTCTGACATTTTGACGTATTGCAATATACATGTTATTCTGTTACAATTGGGTTCACTTTCATTTCCAGTTCGCCCTTTTCATCATTAAGGATTACATGAATAGTATCGCCTTCTTGTGCTTTTACCGAAACAATTATCTCAGACAATCCATCTTCCAGATATGTTTGTATTGCTCTTTTTAGTGGGCGAGCACCGTATTGCACATCATATCCTTTTGTAGCGATGAACTCTTTGGCATTTTCGTCGATAACAAGTTTATAACCAATTGATTCTATTCGCTCATAGAGTCCTTTCAACTCAATGTTTATAATTTGTTTGATAGCATCAATCGATAGTTGGTCAAATGTGATAATCTCATCTACACGATTAAGAAACTCGGGTGAGAAAGATTTGTTCAGCGCTTTTTGAATTACACTGCGTGAATGTTCCTTGTCGTCAAAATTGGCTTGTGTGGCAAAACCAACACCACGACCAAAATCCTTGAGTTGACGCGTACCTATATTGGAAGTCATGATGACAACTGTGTTTTTAAAATCAATTGTTCTGCCATAACTGTCAGTCAGACGACCTTCGTCCATTACTTGCAGCAACAAGTTGAATACATCACTGTGTGCCTTTTCAATTTCATCGAGCAAGACGATGGAGTAGGGTTTGCGACGAACTTTTTCGGTAAGCTGTCCACCTTCTTCGTAGCCTACATATCCCGGAGGTGCTCCGACAAGTCTTGATACGGTAAACTTCTCCATAAATTCACTCATGTCAATACGTATCAATGCATCCGAAGAACCAAACATATACTTCGCCAATTCTTTCGCCAAGTGTGTTTTACCAACGCCTGTGGGCCCCAAAAACATAAATGTGCCAATCGGCTTGTTGGGGTCTTTTAATCCCACACGGCTGCGCAAGATAGCTTTTACGAGCTTCTCAATAGCGGGGTTCTGTCCAACAACTTCTTCTTCAAGTTTGTTCTTCATACCTGCCAGCTTCAGCCCTTCTGCTTGCGCCATGCGTTGTACCGGAATTCCTGACATCATTGAAATAACATTCGCAATATCCTCTTCGTCTACTGTTTGGCGATTGCTCTTCAGGCTCGATTCCCATTCTTCTTTCATTACTTCAAGTTGTTTGCTCAGCTCTTTTTCCTTATCTCGGAAGCTGGCTGCCAATTCGTAGTTCTGAAGTTTTACGGCTTCATTTTTCTTCAACTTAGCTTCTTCAATGAGGTGTTCCTGGTCTTCCAACTCCTTTGGAGCAGTTACATTAGTAATATGTACGCGCGATCCTGCCTCATCCAAAGCATCGATAGCCTTGTCAGGGAAGTTGCGATCGGTAATGTAGCGGTCTGTCAGTTTGACACATGCTGCCAAAGCAGCATCGGTGTAGTTCACATTGTGGTGTTCTTCATACTTATCCTTTATGTTTTTAAGGATTTGAAGTGTTTCTTCGGCAGTAGTAGGAGCTACCATAACCTTCTGGAAACGACGTTCAAGAGCACCATCTTTTTCTATGTTTTTACGATATTCATCGAGAGTAGTAGCACCAATGCACTGTATCTCTCCGCGTGCCAGGGCAGGCTTCAACATGTTGGCTGCATCCATTGAGCCGGTGGCCGAACCTGCACCTACAATAGTATGAACTTCGTCTATAAACAAAATAACATTCGGGTTCTTTTGCAACTCATTCAGGATAGAGCGGATACGCTCTTCGAACTGTCCACGATATTTCGTTCCGGCTACAACAGAGGTCATGTCAAGTGCCACAACTCGTTTGTCGAACAAGATGCGCGACACTTTCTTCTGTACGATGCGTAGTGCTAAACCTTCGACTATTGCCGATTTCCCTACACCTGGTTCTCCTATTAATACAGGGTTATTCTTTTTCCTGCGGCTTAGGATTTGAGCTAAACGTTCTATTTCCTGCTCACGCCCTACTACAGGATCAAGTTTTCCCTCTTCGGCAGCTTTCGTCATATCTGTGCCGAAATTATCAAGTACAGGAGTATCGTTGGCTGCTTTCTTTGATGTGGTGGTTTGTTTTTTATCTCCTTGTTGTTGCGAGGAAGCTGAAGAAAATTCGTCTTCATCCTCGTCGTCATCTTCGGTAAAACCAAGTCCGGACGAAATATCTGGCTGTAAAGAAAGTTGTTCAAATACTTTCTTATAGTCCACATCGTTTTCGCCTAAAACAGTAGCTGCAATGTTATTTTTATCTTTTAAGATAGCTAATAGCATATGCTCTACATCGGCTGTGTCCTTTTTCAAAAGTCTTGCTTCTAACAAGCACATTTTTAGAATTTTAGCCGATTCTTTAGATAATGGAACGTCTGCATTTGGCAATAACATTTCATCTTTATAGTTTTTCAAAACGCCTTCCAATTGTTTTTTTACAGCAGGGAGGTCTATCTTGAGTCTTGTCAATATTTCTATTGCTTTCCCGTCACCGTCGCGTATCAAGCCAAGCAACAAGTGTTCGGGTCCTATATAGCCATTGTGTAAGCGATTGGCTTCTTCTTTGCTATAACCAATGACTTCGGAAACTTTTTGTGAGAATTGATTATTCATATGTGTATCTCCTTCGTTATTAATCGGTTTAGTTTATTACAAATATAATAATATAATTAATGATATCTGCTCTATGCCGTTATTTTTGAATAGTATAACAAATTATGTGCCAACTTTTCTTACTCTTTACACTTAATATGTGTTAATACGCTGGATATACACTCCAATTCGAGTTTTGAGAGATAGGTCTTCACCTTCACAAAACGCTGTAAGTGAGTGATAGTAAGTAAGTTGTGTGTGAAGACCCTATATTTTATCCTTCACAGGGTTTTCTGGAGAATTTCTGACTGTTTTTGTATTAAGAAAACACTGAGAAACAGTTCGAAAAACAGTGAGAAGTGAAGCAAAAAACAGTCAGAAAAAGAGATTGCTTAAAAGCCTATGCTTCATACTCCGACAAGCCATAGTCTAGTGTCTTTCGCTATAAAAAGCATAGAACCTACGTGTTGAGGTGGTTTCTTGGAAAGTTTTTGATGTAATCGTTTTGTATGTCCTGAAAAAGCAGTAATTTAGCATGGTTTTTACAAACCATAAAATGTTTAATTAACAAACTCTCTAAATGCTTGAACAAGACAGAATTATAAAGATTAACATCGAAGAAGAGATGAAATCGTCCTACATTGATTATTCAATGTCGGTAATTGTTTCACGCGCTCTGCCCGATGTTAGGGACGGATTTAAGCCAGTTCATCGTAGAATTTTATACGGAATGATGGAACTGGGTAATACTTCAGATAAACCTTACAAGAAATCAGCTAGAATTGTAGGTGAAGTACTTGGTAAGTACCACCCACATGGAGACTCTTCTGTGTATTTTGCTATGGTTCGTATGGCGCAGGAATGGGCTATGCGATATCCTTTGGTAGATGGACAGGGTAACTTCGGGTCGGTCGATGGTGATAGCCCCGCAGCTATGCGTTACACCGAAGCTCGCCTAAATAAATTAGGTGAAGAAATGATGCAGGATTTATATAAGGAGACTGTAGATTTTGAACCAAACTTTGACGATACTCTAAAAGAGCCTAAGGTAATGCCCACACGTATACCGAATTTATTGGTAAATGGTGCCTCGGGTATTGCGGTAGGTATGGCAACCAATATGCCTCCTCACAACCTTTCCGAAGTAATAGACGGGTGTATTGCTTACATCGAAAATAACGACATCACCATAGATGAATTGATGGAATACATCAAAGCACCGGATTTCCCAACAGGAGGTTATATCTACGGAATGAGTGGTGTAAAAGAAGGATATCTTACCGGTCGTGGACGTGTTATAATGCGCGCTAAAGCCGAAATTGAAACCGGAAATACTCATGACAAAATCGTTATCACTGAAATACCTTACAATGTAAACAAAGCGGAACTCATTAAGTATATTGCTGACTTGGTGAACGACAAGCGCATTGAAGGTATCTCGAATGCTAATGATGAGTCGGACCGCGAAGGTATGCGTATCGTTATTGATATTAAGCGCGATGCCAATGCAAGTGTAGTGCTGAATAAGCTTTATAAGATGACAGCGCTTCAATCATCGTTTGGTATTAATAATGTAGCATTAGTAAAGGGGCGTCCACAAACGTTGAATCTTCATGCTATGATCAGCAACTTTGTTGAACATAGACACGAAGTGGTAATTCGTCGTACACAATTCGAATTACGCAAAGCCAAAGAACGTGCACATATCCTTGAAGGATTAATTATTGCTTCGGATAATATCGACGAGGTAATCCGTATTATTAAAGCAGCTAAGAATCCGGCAGAAGCTATTACAGGGTTAATGGAACGTTTTGAACTTTCAGAACTTCAGGCACGCGCAATTGTAGAAATGCGTTTAGGACAACTCACAGGGCTGATGCAAGATAAACTGCATGCCGAGTTTGATGAATTGCAAAAGAAGATTGCCGAGTACGAAGAAATTCTGAATAATGACGAACGCTGTCTTGAAGTAATCAAAGAAGAATTATTGGAAGTAAAAGCCAAATATGGTGATGAGAGACGTACGGAGATAGTTTATTCCTCGGAAGAATTTAATCCGGAAGATTTCTACGCCGATGATGAAATGATTATTACCATTTCGCACATGGGGTATATTAAGCGTACACCGCTTTCAGAATTCCGTGCGCAGAATCGTGGTGGGGTAGGGTCCAAGGGTACTGAAACTCGTGATGAAGACTTTATCGAGCATATTTATCCGGCTACGATGCACAATACCATGATGTTCTTTACCCAAAAAGGCAGATGCTACTGGCTCAAAGTGTATCAAATCCCTGAAGGTTCAAAGAACTCAAAGGGTCGCGCCATCCAAAATATGTTAAACATCGATTCGGATGATGAAGTAAATGCTTACCTTCGTGTTAAGAACTTGAATGATACAGAGTTCATAAACAGTCATTATGTGTTGTTTTGCACCAAAAACGGTGTTATTAAAAAGACATTGCTGGAACAATATTCACGTCCGCGCACTAATGGAGTAAATGCTATTACCATTCGTGAGGACGATAAAGTGATTGAAGTTCGCATGACAAATGGTAACAACGATATTATTATTGCCAACCGCAATGGTCGAGCTATTCGTTTCCACGAAACCGCAGTACGCGTAATGGGACGCACAGCAACTGGAGTACGTGGTATGACACTCGATATGGATGGCGAAGATGAAGTTGTAGGAATGATTTGCATTAAAAACCCTGAAACAGAAACAGTTATGGTTGTTTCGGAACAAGGATACGGCAAACGTTCTGAAATAGAAGATTACCGTAAAACAAATCGTGGTGCGAAAGGTGTTAAAACACTTAATGTAACAGATAAAACCGGTAAGCTCGTGGCTATCAAGTCGGTAACTGACGAAAATGACCTGATGATTATCAATAAATCGGGTATTACTATTCGTCTTGAAGTAAAAGATGTTCGCATCATGGGACGTGCTACGCAAGGTGTTCGCTTGATTAATTTAGAAAAGCGCAATGATCAGATAGCATCAGTTTGCAAGGTAACAACATCCGAAGAAGTATCGGAAGAAATGGATGAAACTATCAATGAGAATCCTGAAACTGATACGATAGCAAATGGAGATAATGAATAAAAATAAAAGTATTAATTTTTTAATTTCAAACTAATCATGAAAAAAGTATTATTTTCAATGGTTTTACTTATGGCTAGTAGCTTTGCTTTTGCTCAGGTTAAATCAGTAAAAGACGCAGATAAAATAGCTAAAGAAGCAAAGCCTGATTTTGCGAAAGCTGAAAAGCTTATCAACGAAGCACTTCAATCTCCCGAAACAAAGGATGATGCTGAAACTTGGAATGTAGCCGGTCTTATTGCAAAGAAGTACTACGATAAAGAGACAGAAAAGGCTTATTTGAATCAAAAATACGATACTGTAAAGTCGTATAATAGCATTTTTAACATGTTTACTTATTTTCTGAAGGCTGACGAGTTGGCTCAAATTCCAGATGCAAAAGGTAAAATCAAGAACAAGTACAGAAAGACAAATGCTGCTACATTGAAACAAGAGCGCCCTAATTTATTGAATGGTGGTATCTATTTTTTCAATGAAAACAACAATACAAGAGCGTTTGATTACTTCTCTTTGTATATTGAGTCTTCAAAAAGCCCAATTCTGGAAAGTGAAAACTTTATGCAAACAGATACTCTTATGGGGCAAATAGCATATTATGCCACATTGGCTGCTGCTAAAGAACAAGATGACGCCAAGATGCTTAAGTATGCTTCACTGGCAGAAAATGATGCTGAAGTAGGTAAATATGCTATGGAATTTGCTGCAACAGCCCACAAAAATCTAGGCGATACAGTTCAATGGCTGACTACATTGCAAAACGGTATTGCAAAATACCCAGAACACGCATTCTTCTTTGGTCATCTAATTGATTATTACAGCAATAATAACAAGAATGAAGAAGCAATGGCATTTGCCGACAATATGATTGCAAAAGATCCTTCCAATGATTTTTATCTTTATGTGAAAGCATATTTATATCAAAATATGGCAGATTACGACAATGCAATCGTATATTACAAAAAAACGATCGAAACAAATAGTGAGTATGCTGAAGCTTATTCAAATATAGGTTTAGCTTATCTTCAAAAAGCACAAGATTTCTCAGAAAAAGCGACTTTAGACATTGACAGTCCTCAATATGCTAAAGATCAAGAAACTCTAAGAAAGTTCTATGAAGATGCAAAACCATATTATGAAAAAGCAAGAGAACTCAAACCAGAGGAAAGAGATCTTTGGATTCAAGGTTTATACAGAGTTTATTACAACTTGAATATGGGTGCTGAATTTGAAGAAATTGAAAAATTGATGGGGCTATAAGTTCTTATTGAAAGACTATTAGAGGCTGTTCGAATCACTTCGAACAGCCTCTTTTTTATTTGTATATCTGTTCAATTTGGATATTCAGCAGCTTCCAATAATAAGTGGTAAATATAGAATATAATTGGTATTATGTTAAGTTGTGTTTATAACATACTATAACACAGGTTCTTACCTATTTAAAGATTGTTTGCTCTTACCTTCTCCCTACTTAATTACTAGCAATGGTGTATCTGAATGGAACAGCATCTTTCGTGCTAAACTCGGATTAAATAAGCGCGAAAAGATATTTCGCTTATATGATGCAAGTGCAAGTACATCAATAGAATTCTTTTTAATGTACGTGTCCATACTATATAAAATGTCTTCACCATTGATGACATCGTAGTTTATTCTTAATTTGGGATATTGTTTTTTGAAATACTCTTTAATTCCAGCCAGTTTTATCTCTCCCCATGCGTCCTTTGAGTCAGAAATTAGTGATACAGAGAAATTGTATTTACTTAATCCTTGAATAAACGAATCGAATGAAATTAAGTCGCGTTGATCGAAGTTGGTAAGAAACGCAATGTGCTTTATGTCATTGAAGTCGCTAAATGGCGTATTTTCGGGAATAGCAAGAACTGGAATGCGGCTGCGTTCAATAACCTCTGCAGCTACGCTGCCTATGAGGTCAATATCTTTTTGATTTTTGCCACGTGTTCCCATAATTATGATGATGGGATTTATCTCTTTGCTATATCGAAATATCTCTTCCTCGGGTATCCCCTCTTTAAGGGTGCAGCTAAATTCTACATTAGGAAGTGTGCCAGAAGTAATTTTCTCTTTAATTTTTTGAGATAATTCATTCAAATCCTCATTGACCTTATTTAATGTGTCTTTTATACCGATTTCATCGCTAATTTGATAGCTAAATACATCACCGTAGGGCAATGCAGAAGTATACATCGGGGTTAAGTACACGTGAATAAGAGCTATTTGTGCATGTAGTCTTTTGGCCAAATGAAAACCTATTTCACATGCTTTCATCGAGTATGCCGAAAAATCTACAGGAATAAGGATTTTAGATGGAATATTCTCTTTTGGAGACTCTTTATGCCCTTCTCCACCCAGGATATCGGCAGATAACCATGCTGAGCTTTCTATAATCTTCAGAGCACGTGGCAGGTCTGTTTCTTTGATCCGCAGGCGTACACCCGATGATACGATGGGTTGGATAAGATTTACATTGTGTATATATGCCTCTATTCCTTCGTTCTCAAGAACATTTTTGAGAATTTGGGCTTTCGAATACGTAAGGATGGCGAGAGTTATTAGTTTATCTTCCATAATTCTATCGTATTATTTATGTTTTCCTTCTACTATAATAACAATAAAAAATCCCAATTGTTTGCCTGGTTTGGTTCAATTGGGATTCCTTTTACTATTTATATGTTTTTAGACTGTTTCGGTAGCAGCTTCTTGTTGCATTTGAACTTCATCCAGTATGGAAAGAGCCCTATCAAGTACAGTGGTATCATCAATTACAACGAGTCCACCATCTGGTCCGGGCTCTAAATGAATACCTACACTTTTCCCCTCTTTGAAGTTTCGCCCACCGAAGAAATTTCTTACTGTGTCCACATTTAGACCGAGTTCATCTGCAATTCTGTGCATGCTACCGTTTGGCAATGAATCTTTAATTTTTCTAAGCTCATTGAATGTTATCGTCCTCATGTTCCTTAAATTTATTGGTTAATACTATTAAAGTGTTATTTTATATATCACGGAATAAACTTAATGATTAAAAAGCACAAAAGCAACTATTTAATAATCTTTTTGTATTAAGTAAGCGTTTTAACTTGGGCTTAAGGTGGTTTTTCTGTTACTTGATTGGTGAAGGGTGGTTGCAATCATCCCTAACAAATTGATTTTCAGTAAAAACAGGAACAGAATGAAGGGTGAAGGATACTTCTGAAAAATGCAGTGAGAAAAGATATTTTTTGACTTTGTTTTTAGCCAAAACTAAGTCAAAACGTAGTTAAATTGCAGTCCGTTTTTCTGCTTATAGCAGTTGCATCAAGAGCCATAAGCAAACGACTCAAGAGCCATAAGTAAACGACTCGAGAACCATAAGCATTTGCTCCAACATCCATAGTCTCTCGGAGCAAGAACTATAAGCAAAAAAAGTGATTGGTTAAATAATCTCTATATCATCTGCCGAAACCCATCCCACTTTACCATCTTCGATCATGATTTCTTTCCAATTGCGCATGGAATTATCTTTTATTCGCACTTTTTTTCCTTCATGCAAGATAAAAAGATTTGTTCCGCTTTCATTGGGAGTGCTACGTATGGTAACGCTTGGGTTCATTATGATAGCAGTTTTTCGGTTCAACAAGGTTTGTCTTTGATACGAAGCAAATTGCATGGTTGTAACTGCAAATATCAGCACCACTACCCCACCGAAGAATCCTATTTTCTTCATTATCGTGCTTTTTGAAAAGAAGAAGAAATAAAGTGCTACAATAAACAGTAAGAAGAATGCTATTGACCATCTTGCCCAAACATCTATATTGGCGCTGTTTATTAGTGACTTAATCCACGAGACAAAGAATATTTCCGGCACTTCGGTTACTTTGTCTACTGTTTTGGCACGGGCAATCTCTAAATTAGCACGAAAGTCTCCATTGCCCGGTTTGAGTAGCAAAGCTCGTTCGTAGTTTACAATAGCTTTGGCTATATTTTCGGTTTTGTAGTAACTGTTTCCTAGGTTATAGTATACCTCCGCTGCTTCACCCTTTTCTTCTAGCAATGTTTCGTACAAGTGAATGGCCGTAGCATAGTCGGCATTCATATAGGCGCTATCAGCTTGAGCTTTTGTTGGAGCCTTCTGCATGGCAGCTTCTTCTTTAAACTGTGCCGGTGCAGATTGTTCTAACGTGTCTGTTTGGTTTTCTGCATAACTAAGTGTAGTTATCATCAGGAAACATATATATACGAGTATCTTTTTCATGTTTTTATTCTCCTCTTACTAGTGTTTAATAGAGTTTTCGATCTTACTGATAACATTTAATGCCGTTGTATAGACTTTATCCATAGCCTGGCTCTCGTCTCCTGGTGCAAAACGTGCAAATTCACATTCGTGTAACGCGTTGAGGAATTCTTTCGTCTGTTCTTCGTTCACACCATACTTAATTAATTTTTCTTCGATGTTATCCTTCGATAGTTTGGATACAGGAATATTCAATTTGTCGCTAATATACCCCCAAAGAGCTTTCAATACTTCGTCGTAGAATTGGTCTTTCTTGTTTTCGTTAAGGAGTTTACCGGCTAATTTCAATCGTTTGGTAGCTACTTTGTTCGCTTTTTTGGTTTTAACTTTTGCTACGTTCGCATTTTCAACCACTTGTTTGCGGTGCAATATAAAGAACGCAATAAATGCTAATGCAGGAAGGATAAAATATAACCAATAGTGCAGTGAGTTATAGAAGAATTCTCCTTTGGGACGGAACGTCACATCATTCATTTTGATGAAGCGAATGTCTTCACCCAATATTTTTAATTCTTCTTTATTGGTAAAATTAGCAATTACCTGTTCGGCATTCCCGGCTCCTTTTTCTACGTTAATTTTGTATTCTTCGGTGGTAAGTGTTTTATACGACTTACTTTTGAGATCAAAATAGCTAAACTTTATTGCCGGAATGGTATATTCACCAGCATGTCGTGCTATAGCCAGGTATTCTATGACCTTATTTCCTGTTAGCCCGTTGCTGGTTAAGCGTACTTTGTTATCTACTTTGGGTTCGTATGTTTCAAAGCTCGGTGGAAACTCAACAACTGGATTGGATATCAACTTCATGTTCCCTGTACCCGAAATAACCAGTTTCAGTGTAATTGCTTCATTTGTTTTAAGCTCTTGCGTGTTGATGGAAGAAGTTATATTGAAATCTCCTACTCCACCCGAGAAACCTGCCGGTTTGCTAGGCAATGAGCTAACATTCACCGTTATTTTTGGTGTGTTGATTGTTTTTTTAATCTCTACATAGTTGCTTCCGCCATTAAAGAAAGCATCAAACGGATCTCTATCTCTAATCACTTTGGCTATCGAGGCATCAAAACGAGCCGGTTCAATCGTCAATTCGCCACCATGTTGTGGAAAAAGTACAAACTGGCGATATACTGTTGTATGATAATTCCTGCCTTTATAATGCTCTAATTGCCATTTTTGATTGCTCGAAAGTTCTACTTCTTGTGAGTGGAACCCCTTAAAATCGGGCAATTTCACATTATCAAAACTGCGCAAGTCTACCAGGGTATATATTTTGTAAGTAAGTAGAAAGGCTTCCTGTTCGTACACATTTGTTTTAGCGGCAGTAGCCGTAATAAACAAATCTTCATTGGAAACGGTATTGCCGGAAGATGCGCTCGAAGCACTTCCTGTATTGCTTCGGGAGTTGTTATTATTGCTACTTCCCGATGTCGTGCCGCCTTGGTCGGCAGGTATTACCTTAATCTTAACAGCATTAGAGATTAGCGTTTCTCCTTCTGCCACAATGGTTGCTGCAGGAATGGAAAATTCTCCTTCCTTATTTGCCGATAATATATAAGTATACGTTATACTGCTTGTAGAGGTCATGCTACCGTTAATGATTGATGTACTGCTTTGTTGCGACCTGCTTGGTCCCATTAAAATATCAAATCCATCTATTGATCCCGGCGCACGGAAATCTTTTACTTTTTGTGAACTAACCGTGTAAGCCAACCTAAACTGATCACCTACTGCTACTACATCGGGGGCAGAAGCTGTAAAGGTTATTTTTTCAGCGTAAGCTTGACTTATCCATGGGAGTATACATAATAAGAGAATCAATTTCCTCATCTTTTTATCGTTATTTCGTAGTTATTTACCATTCTTTCTCTAAACGCCTGCCTTGTAGCACTTGTTGTTTCTGTTTCACTTTTTCTTGCACCTCTTTTTCATCTTGCATCACAGAGTTGAGCATTTGTTCCGCATTCTCTTTAGACATTTCATTCTCTTGAGGTTGTTGCTGTTGCTCCTGTTCCTGTTGTTCTTGCTGATCTTGGTTTTGTTGCTGTTCCTGATTTTTTTCGTTTTCTTGCTCTTGTTGCTCTTGCTCCTGCTGATCTTGATTTTGGTCTTGATTCTGCTGGTCTTGCTGTTGTTGCTCTAACAATTTTTGTGCCAATGCCAAATTGTAGCGTGTTTCATCATCGGTAGGGTTGTTCCGCAATGATTGCTTGAACCCTTCTACCGCCTTAGCATAGTCTTTGCCTGCCATGAAGATAACTCCTGCGTTGTGATATATTTGTGCCAACTTTGACTTATCCTTTTCTATGTCGGCAGCAGCTTGGTATTGGTCCATTGCCTCTTGAAATTTATGTTGATTGGTCAATGAATTGCCTAAATTATACATAGAAATGGTTGATTTTGGATTTACCTCCAATGCTTTGCGATAGCTAACCTCTGCATCAACAAAGGTACTGTCATTAAATTGACGATTACCTTTTCTGATGTGCTCACGCTCAGCTTTTTGTGCTGTGACGCTAATGCTTATCGCCACGAGCAATGAGAATACTATATATCTGTTTGCTAACATACTACTATTGCTTGTTTGAAAATAAACGAATGTTTCTGAATAATGGATTTTTGGATTCTAATACCAACAACTCGGCAAACAGCAGCAATAAAACAATCCATGCTACAGCTTGAAATTGCTCGTTAAAATCAGTGTAGATTGTACTTTCTATATCTGATTCGGCGATGTTATTTATTTCTTTAACAATAGCACGTTGTGCGGCATTTGAGTTGTCGAGGTGTGTGTAAATTCCCTTTCCGGTCTGTGCAATTTCATTGCACATAGATTCATTCAGGCGGGTAACAACCACATTTCCGTCTTTGTCTTTTAAGAAATCGCGCGTGCCGGGCACAGGAATTGGTGAACCTTCGGTAGAACCTACACCTATTACATTTACCTGTATTCCTTTTTCTTGTGCAGTTTTCGTAGCCTCAATAGTACCTCCTTCATGGTTTTCGCCATCAGTAATAATAATAATTGTACGCCCTACGCCTTCTTGCGGAGTAAAACTACGCATAGCCAAGTTTATGGCTGTACCAATTGCTGTTCCTTGTTTGGAGATAAGTGACGGATTTATAGACTCTAAGAACATCTTCGCAGAAATATAATCGCTTGTTATCGGTAGCTGCGTATAAGCATCTCCGGCAAATAGGATGATACCTACTTTATCATTATTCAATTCATCCACCAGTCTGGACATTAATCGCTTAGCACGTTCTAAGCGGCTTGGTTCCACATCCTGTGCCAGCATTGAGTTAGAAATATCCAATGCTATGATAACTTCTACCCCACTCCGTTTTACAGTTTCAGTTTTTGAGCCAAATTGCGGACGTGCCAAAACTACTGTAAGTAGTGCAATAGCAGTAAAAACCAGCCAAAACTTAACATCAGGGCGATAGCGAGATACACTTGGCATCAAAGGAGCCATTATAACCGGATCACCAAATTTACGTAATGCTTTTCGCTTTCTGAAATTAGAATATAGGTAGAAAGCTACCAGCAATGGTAACGCCAGTAATATATATAAATAGGTTGGGTCTTCAAATCGAAACATTTCTTACAATCTTTGTTAGGGTAATTTCTTTAATACAGAATTGCGTAACAAAACCTCCAGCAGAACACACAACAATGCGATAAATGCATAGATTCTGTATTCCTCTTGACGTTTACTGAACTCTTTTACATTCAATTTCGTACGCTCCAATTTATCTATTTGCTCATATACCTCTTTCAGTTTAGTATTACTGGTTGCACGATAGTACTGCGCATCGGTAATACCTGCTATTTGCGAAAGAGCTTTCTCATCAATTTCTACTGGTACATTTACATATTGCACACCCATAGCTGTGGGATATGGGTACGGAGCAGTACCGTTTGTACCTACACCAATAGTGTAAACTCTTATACCAAAACTTTTAGCAATCTCGGCAGCAGTCAATGGCGAAATGTCTCCACGGTTATTGGTTCCGTCGGTCAGTAGAATAATTACTTTAGATTTTGCTTTACTATCTTTCAACCGGGAAACAGCATTGGCAATTCCCATCCCTACAGCTGTTCCATCTTCAATGATTCCTGTCTTGATACTGTTGAAGAGGTTTAGAAGTACCGCATGATCAGTAGTTAGTGGGCATTGTGTAAATGTTTCACCCGCAAAGACTACGATACCTATATTATCATTTGGACGGCCATTAATAAACTCTGCGGCTACATCTTTAGCTGCTTCCAAACGATTAGGTTTCAAGTCTTCTGCCAGCATACTGGTCGAAACGTCGACTGCAATCATTATATCAATCCCTTCTATTTCGCTACTCTGCCAACTGTTAGTTGATTGTGGTCGGGCAAGCACTATAATAATCATTGTCAACGCTACAATTCTAAGCACAAAGGAAGCATGCAATAGGTATATTCTCCATGTTTTAGGCGTATGAGCATACACCCTGGCATCCGAAACCTGTAGAGTTGCCTCATTTCTCTTTCTTCTTATTATATACCAAACAATGTATGGTATGAGCAAGAGTAACAAAAACAAATATTCAATATTGGCAAATACCATTCTTTATCTTTTAAGTTAAATATAATGTACTATAAACAAGTAAATCAGTAGGTTAAGAAAGTAATTCTATTAGTCTTATTACAATATAAGTTAGTGCAACAACACTTCCTGTAGCTAGTGCAACAATACTTGTTATTAGTATAATTTTTGAGCGCAAAGAGCGTTTCTCTATAATTGTAATTTCTGTAGGTTGTGGTTTGGCATTTTCTTCTTCCTCAGACTTAGTTTCGTTGATGAAGTCGATAGCATTAATCAAATTAGCATCATTCTCGTTCATCAAAGGACTATGCTTGGCAAACTTTACTAAATCAGCTGTTTGAAAGAGTAATCTCAATTCTTTGATATCCTCTTTGTTGCCAATAGACATTAGTTTGTCAATTATTTCGGACGAAGTCATTTCCATAGCGTTAAAACCATAGCGACCATCAATATATGTACGAATCACATCAGTAAGTTCCGTATAGTAAGCTTTAGGTTCGCCCTTCTGCC
Source organism: Bacteroides sp. 214 (assembly GCF_010501015.1). Taxonomy (GTDB): domain Bacteria; phylum Bacteroidota; class Bacteroidia; order Bacteroidales; family Bacteroidaceae; genus Bacteroides. Next base: position 48,159 of record NZ_QVML01000009.1, read on the forward strand.
AGCTCTTTTCATTTTTGATACGTTCTATTTCCTGCATCGCCAATTTGTGAGGTGGTATCTTAGGTTCTACTTTTATCTTACGGATTATTGGTTTGTTATCGCGCAAACGCACTATAAGGTAGAACAGCAATACTAGTATGGGAATGAAAACAAACGAAAGAGCAATAAGCAGCCACCAATCTTCCCATACGAAAGGAGGCTTCATTACTGTTTTCTGTCCAAAGAAGTGATCTGGGTTCTCTGTATCTACAGGTATTGTGTATACTTTCAAAGCAAGTGCCTTTGACTTGTATTCTCGCTGATCTACCAATACGGAAAGTGGCGGTAGATAATAAAGAGCCGAGTCAAAAGAAGTGATAAGATATTCTTGCGTAATATGCAATCGCTGCTTATTATTCAGGTATTGTGTATCGGGCTTGAGAGTTTCAAGTACTTCTACACCGCGCACGATTGTATCTCTGAAATGTGGAAAAATAATTTCTTGTCCGTTATCTACCGTTGCTTCTAGCCTTATTTTGGTTTGCTCACCAATAAGTATCTGCAATGAGTCTATTTGAGCCTCTATCGTAACGTTTTGCGCGATAAGCTTTCCAAAGAGCCCTAGAAATAGTATTATAAGTGTTTTTTTTCGATTCATTATCAGTTTCGTTTTGCAAACAAATTAAGTAATGCTTTTACATAATCTTGATCAGTACGAACAGAAACAGCATCAACATTGCTTTTCTTGAAAGTGTCGCTCAGCTCTTCCTGTTTTTTGCGCCACCAATCGTTGTGTACGCGTCGTACTGCTGCCGAAGAAGTATCAATCCACTGTTCGTAACCAGTTTCAGCATCTTTTATTTTCATCAACCCAACCGACGGTAGTTCAGCTACACGTTTATCATACACCTGCAAAGCCACTACATCGTGTTTGCGATTAGCTATGATAAGTGCATTCTTGAAGCTCTCTTGGTCAATAAAGTCAGATAAAATAAATGCTGTACACCGTCTTTTCATAACATTGGTAAGATACTCAATCCCTACACGTATATTGGTACGGCGACTTTCTGGTTCAAAATTAATCAATTCGCGAATGATATACAGAATATGCTTACGTCCTTTCTTGGGAGGAATAAACTTCTCTATTCTATCCGAAAAGAAGATAACTCCAATCTTATCATTATTTGAGATAGCCGAGAAAGCAATCGTTGCTGCAATCTCTGTTATCATATCTTTCTTGAATTGCTTGATTGTGCCGAACTCCAAACTCCCCGAGACATCAACCATTAGCATTACCGTAAGTTCGCGCTCTTCTTCAAACACTTTTATATAGGGCTTGTTAAAGCGTGCGGTAACATTCCAGTCAATATCGCGCACATCGTCTCCAAACTGATACTCCCGTACTTCCGAGAAGGCCATTCCCCTACCCTTAAAAGCTGTATGGTATTGACCGGCAAAAATATTGTTAGAGAGTCCGCGGGTTTTGATTTCGATTTGACGAACTTTTTTAAGTATATCGCTTGTTTCCATTAAGGCACTTCAACTTTGTTCAATATCTTGCTGATAATTTCTTCTGAAGTAATGTTACTGGCTTCGGCTTCGTAAGTTAAACCAATGCGGTGGCGAAGCACATCATGTGCTACTGCACGAACATCTTCTGGAATTACATATCCGCGACGCTTAATGAAGGCGTATGTGCGAGCTGCTAATGCTAAATTGATTGAAGCACGAGGCGAACCTCCGAATCCAATCATATCTTTCAACTCTTTGAGTCCATACTGATCGGGGAAACGGGTCGCAAATACAATATCAACAATATAGCGCTCTATTTTCTCATCAAGATATACTTCTCGAACAACTTTACGTGCTTCGAGTATTTCTTCTGCCTTGAGAATGGGTTTTACATCAAATTTAGCGCCGGTTATATTTTGACGGATGATTAGCTTTTCTTCTTCATGTTTAGGGTAGTCGATAACTACTTTAAGCATAAAACGGTCTACTTGTGCTTCAGGAAGAGGATAGGTTCCTTCTTGCTCTATTGGGTTTTGAGTCGCCAATACTAAGAATGGTTCAGGTAATTTGAACGTTTCCTTGCCGATAGTCACTTGGCGCTCTTGCATAGCTTCGAGTAATGCACTCTGCACTTTAGCTGGTGCACGGTTTATTTCATCTGCCAATACAAAGTTTGCAAAAACCGGTCCTTTCTTGATGTGGAAGCCTTCGTCCTTCTGACTATATACCATAGTTCCTATAACGTCGGCGGGGAGTAAGTCGGGTGTAAATTGTACGCGACTATATTTCGCTTCAATAAGTGAAGCCAATGTTTTGATAGCCAGCGTTTTTGCCAAACCGGGAACTCCTTCCAGCAAAATGTGACCATCGGATAGAAGTCCGATTAGGAGTGATTCAACTAAGTGTTTTTGACCAACAATGACTTGGTCCATTCCTGTCGTTAGGTTCGTAACGAAAGCACTTTGTCTTTCAATTCGTTCGTTAAGCTCGCGAATATCAATTGATTCAGCCATATTTTTTATTAATTTTATTGTTTTGGATTCTGTTCTGTAAAAAAACGCATCCAAAAATACGGCTTATAATTAACCATTACAACTAAAATTTATTAAAAAACAAAGGCAAACGCTTTAAGTGTTTTAATCGTTGTGAAATAAAGATAGCACAGCAAGTTCAGTGTGGTTTGCTGGTTACTTCTTTTGTAGTTCAGGTATATTAAGTGTTACGCCTGGTGGTACTACATTGGGGTTGGATATCTTTGCTTTGTTGTGTATATAAATGAATGGCCACAAGTCTTTTGTTCCGTAGTATTCGAGTGCTAACCTTACTAGTGTTTCGCCCTCTTTGAGTGTTCGTGTGGCTTTTGTTCCTACAATCTGATGGGTAGTAGTGTCCATTTCTGTTACTACGTGTGATCTTTTAGGGATGATAGTCTGTTGCGGTGATGCTTCAGTTGGTGTAGCAGTGGTTTCCACAGAGTCTACAGGCAGTATAGACGGTTCGGGGGTATCTGTTTCTGGTTCTTCAGGAGTTTGAACGGCTGGAGTAGTTACTTCAACTTGTTCATCTTGTGGAAGTGACTTACCCAACAGGGCGTCAATCTCTGTTTTGTAGGAAAAATAACAGGCAGCACCAATAACAATAATAACTACAGTTAGCAACACCCACAACCAAATCGGCTTTCTTTCGGTTTTAGTTTTCTTGGGAGTAGAGCTAGCTGCTGTTTTTGCAGGTTGCTTCAGGGTTTTAGTCACAGGAACTTCTTTTTGAAGTGGTTCTTCCAGTTTAGGTTCCTTGATTGCTTCAGTTGTAGTTGGCACAGGAGGAATTATAGGTGTTTCCTCTGTCTCTGTTTTTATTTCAGAATCTTCCAGTGTATCTTCAAAAGACACATTGTCATTGAGTACAACTGTTTCAAAATGCGCGAATGGCTTATTGATCGACTCTTTTAATACAGTATCGGGGGTAAATGAAACCTTAGAGTGCCCTTTGATTTCAATACGTTTACCGGTATTGATGTCTACACTTTCGCGACTCTCTACTTCTATTAACTTAAAAGTTCCGAAGCCTTTAATCTTAACATAACCTTCGCTTTCAAGGCTTTCTTTGATCAACGCAAAAAATTCTTTGATAAAGATTTCTGAGTTCTTTTTATTGAATCCTTCTTCTTTCTCGAATAGGTGTTTGACTAATTCGGGAATTGTAATTCTATCTGCCATGACAGGTTATTTAAGCTTTTCTTTAAGGTTACTACTAGGCTTGAAGTGGACGGCGAGTTTGGGTGGAACAAGCATTCGTTGCTTGGTGGAAGGATTAATAATAATGCGTTCTTCCTTTTTCTTCACCGAAAAGGTTCCCAAATCAGCAATGAGTATTGAGTTGCCTTCTTGCAAATCTTCGGTAATACCTGCAATAAGCAAATCTACAAGGTTTGAGGTTTTATCTTTAGAGAGCCCCATTTTGTCCGAAAGTGCTGAAATAAGTTCTTTATGTTTCACTTTTCCTATAATTAGTTCGCTGCTATATTAGTGAAAAATAACGATATAGCCAAAAAAGTTGCGAAAAATTAAACAATTTCACCGAATAGGTCGAAATCATCCGAATTGGTAATCAAAACTTGACACATTGAACCTATTTGCAACGTATTATTCTTTCTCTGGATGAGTACTTCAGGATCTACTTCGGGTGAATCAAACTCAGTTCTACCAATATAATAATCTCCTTCTATGCGGTCGATAATTACCTTGAATTGTTTGCCTACTTTTTCAGAAGCAATCTCGGCTGATATGCTTTGTTGCAAAGACATTAGTTCATCTAAACGAGCTTGCTTTATTTCTTCAGGAATAGAATCTTTGTATTTTTTTGCCGAGTATGTTCCTTCTTCTTCCGAATAAATAAAGGCTCCCATGCGATCGAATCGTGCTTTTTGAACAAATTCTTTTAGTTCTTCAAAGTCAGATTCTGTTTCACCGGGATGTCCTACCATGAGTGTAGTGCGCAAATTGATACCTGGTACTTCTTCGCGCATACGACGGATAAGTTCGTAGGTCTCTTCTTGGGATACATTACGCCGCATCAACTTCAGCATATTATCGCTGATGTGTTGTAAAGCAATATCCATATATTTGCAAACATTGCTACGTTCGCGCATTACGCGCAGCAGATCATAAGGAAAATGAGCTGGGTATGCATAGTGTAGGCGTATCCATTCCACACCGGGAATATCTGCTATACGCTCCACGAGTTCGGGTAACATTTGTTTCTTATACAAATCAATGCCATAGTAGGTAAGTTCTTGCGCAATGATTTGAAACTCTTTTACGCCTTTGGAAACTAAATATTTAACTTCTTCTACAATTTCCTCCATAGGGCGCGATACATGTTTGCCCGTTATAATAGGAATAGCACAATATGAACATTTGCGGTCGCAACCTTCGGATATTTTCAAATAAGCATAATGGTTGGGAGTAGTGAGTGTACGCTCTAATTTTAGATTGTCATCATAAGACTTCTCAAGGTCACCTAGTAATTCTTTCCAGTTGAATTTACCATAGAATTTGTCTACTTGTGGTATCTCGATTGAAAGTTCTTTGAGGTAACGTTCCGAAAGACAACCCATTACAAACAAATTTTCAAGTTCTCCTTCATCTTTTTTTTGTGCAAATTCCAGAATCATATTGATAGATTCCTCTTTTGCATCACCAATAAATCCACAGGTGTTTATAACGGCAATTTCTCCTTCTGGTGCTTCTGTATCATGGGTTACATTAAATCCAACTGCTTCCAATTGTCGAATAAGCTGTTCGCTGTCTACTAGATTCTTGGAACACCCTAAAGTGATTACATCGATTGTTTTACGCTTCATTCGCTACCGAATAATGATTCTACAAACTCTTTACGGCGAAAGACTTGTAAATCTTCCATTCCCTCTCCTAGCCCAATATATTTTACTGGAATTTTGAATTGGTCAGATATACCAATAACAACGCCACCTTTAGCTGTTCCATCCAATTTGGTAATTGCTAAAGCAGTAACTTCGGTGGCCAAAGTGAATTGTTTGGCTTGCTCAAAGGCATTTTGCCCGGTGGAACCGTCTAAAACGAGTAGTACTTCGTTGGGTGCATCAGGTACTACCTTTTGCATTACGTTTTTGATTTTGGTTAGCTCATTCATTAAGCCAAGTTTGTTGTGTAAGCGTCCGGCTGTGTCAATGATAACAACATCAGCATTATTAGCAACTGCCGAACTCAGTGTGTCAAAAGCAACCGAAGCAGGGTCTGCTCCCATTTTTTGCTTTATTACAGGTACTCCTACGCGTTCTCCCCAGATTACAAGTTGTTCTACTGCTGCCGCACGAAATGTATCTGCTGCACCGAGATATACTGATTTCCCTGCTAATTTGAACTGATGTGCAAGCTTTCCTATAGTCGTTGTCTTTCCTACTCCATTTACACCAACAACCATTATTACGTACGGCTTTTTGTCTTTAGGTGTATCAAAATCTTCTACGTCGGCAGAGTGGTTTTCCATAAGAAGGGCTTCAATCTCTTCACGTAGAATATTGTTGAGCTCTTCGGTGTTTATATATTTATCGTTTGCCGCTCGTTTTTCAATACGTTCTATGATTTTTAATGTGGTTTCAACGCCAACATCAGATGTGATCAATACTTCTTCTAGATTGTCGAGTACCTCATCGTCTACCTTTGTTTTTCCGGCAATAGCACGTGCTATTTTACCAAAAACACTTTCTTTTGTTTTAGACAACCCTTTATCTAATGTCTCTTTTTTCTCTTTTGAGAAGAAATTAAAAAATCCCATACTGCTTAAGTTGTTTGTAGATTAGTTTACAAAGATAGGATTTCTAAGTTGCATAGTGAAATAAAATAAAGTGAAAATAGGGTATTTACTGGTTAGTAGAACACATTTAGCGCATATTTTATTTACCAAAGGAGTTGATATGTATGCTAAATGCTATTCCGTTTTGAGTTTGCATGTGGATTTTCTCAGTGATTTTGGCTCTGTTTATCAGTGGTTTTTTACAGAAATTCACTGAGAAACAGAGCCAAAATCACTGAGAAATGAATCGAAAAACAGTCAAAAAAAAGCCTCCCAACTTTAATTGAGAGGCTTTTCTATATTGTTTTGTTTCTAAGAAATTACTTCTTAAAGAACTCTTGAACTTTATCGTTAGGAACCATTTGTTCGTCAAACATGTAAGCACCTGTTTTAGGAGACTTAACCATTTTGATAACCTTTGTGTAAGAACGGCCTTCTTTGCTACCGTCTTGCAAACTTGCTACAGTTTTCTTTGCCATTGCTTATATTCTTATTTAATTTCTTTATGTACTGTCATTTTCTTCAAGATCGGATTGTATTTCTTCAATTCTAATCTTTCAGTAGTATTTTTTCTGTTTTTTGTAGAGATATAACGAGATGTACCCGGCATACCACTGTCTTTGTGTTCTGTACATTCCAGAATCACTTGTACTCTATTACCTTTTGCCTTCTTTGCCATAATTTCAATCTCCTCTTAATTAGCCAATTACTTTAATGTTCTTCCAGTCACAAAAGCCTTTGTTTACTGCATCTTTCAATGCTGCATCAAGACCTTTCTTATTAATAACGCGCAACCCTGAAGCGCTGATGCTTAAGGTAATCCAACAATCTTGTTCTACATAATAGAACTTTTTACTAAACAAGTTTACATCAAATGTTCTTTTGGTTCTTCTATTTGAGTGTGAAACATTGTTGCCAATCATGGCTTTCTTTCCGGTAATTTGACAAATCTTCGACATTTCTATCTTATTTTTTACAGTTTTTTGCTATGCTTGTTTCAAACAGAGCGCAAAGTAAGCACTTTTATCTTTATTACGCAAATAATTCTTTTAATAATTCATTGAACTTTAGCATATTTTCCTTTATTAAGTAAGTCAAGTAGTAAAATTAACCCATTGGTTACAGCGCGCTTCGTGTTTTGTTCGCGTCCTCTGTCAGATGTTTGCAAGAAAGTTGCTGTTTGTTCTTTATAAGCAGCTGCTATCCAAACTGTTCCTGTTGGTTTCTCTTTCGTTCCTCCGTCAGGACCCGCTATTCCTGAGACAGCAATGGCGCAGTCTGTTTTCAGTGAATTCATCGCTCCTTTTACCATTTCTTTCACTGTTTCTTCGCTTACTGCACCATATATTTCTAGTGTTTTAGGTGATACATTCAGTAAAGAAACTTTAATGTCATTAGCGTATGCTACAATACTTCCTTTGAAATAAACGGAACTACCCGGAACAGAAGTTATTAATGTTGCGATTTGTCCACCAGTGCAGCTCTCGGCAGTGGAGAGGGTCAATCCTTTTTTCTTCAAAAGTGCTCCTACAGCAACTTCTAATGGAGTGTTGTCTTCGTTAAAGATATCACTTCCAAGTGTTGCTTTTAGTCTGCTCTCCTCTTTATCCATAGATGCGATTATTATTTGTTATAAAACTATAATATAACGCGAGAATAAGCCGGAAGATCCATCGAAGCAAAATCTTTATCCTTATACTTGAAGTGACCAGTAATAGCGATCATCGCTGCATTATCAGTGGTGTAGCTAAATTTGGGAATAAACACTTTCCAACCATACCGTTTGGCATAATCGTGAAATGCGTTTCGCAAACCAGTATTTGCCGAAACTCCTCCAGCCAATGCAACTTGCTTAATTTTGTATTCTTTGGCAGCTTTGTAGAGCTTATCCATAAGAATTTCTACAACTGTTGCTTCCAGCGAAGCAGCTAAGTCCTCTTTATGGTGTTCAATAAAATCAGGGTCTTCTTTTATCCAATCTCTTAGCGAATACAAGAAGGAAGTTTTCAATCCGCTGAAGCTATAATCCAATCCCGGAATTTGCGCTTTATTAAATGTGTAGGTCTTTGGGTTTCCTTGACGTGCTAGTTTGTCGATAATCGGGCCACCTGGATAACCAAGCCCCATCACTTTTGAGCACTTATCAATAGCTTCGCCAGCAGCATCGTCAATAGTTTGTCCCAACACTTCCATCTCTTTATAAGACTTCACCAAAATGATTTGTGAGTTTCCTCCCGAAACGAGTAGACAGAGGAATGGATATTCAGGTTGTTCCGCATTGCTTTCATCTTTAATAAAGTGTGCCAGCACATGTGCCGAGAGATGATTAACGTCTATCATTGGAATACCAAGCGAACGTGCCAACCCTTTAGCAAACGAGACTCCCACAAGCAATGATCCCATTAACCCCGGTCCACGTGTAAAAGCTATGGCGTTTAGTTCTTCTTTAGTTACGTTAGCACGCTTCAATGCTTCGTGTACTACAGGAACTATGTTTTGCTGGTGTGCTCTCGAAGCTAGTTCGGGAACAACTCCACCGTACGCTTCATGTATTGCCTGGCTCGCTACTACATTGGATAGTAGTATCCCGTCTTTAGTAACAGCAGCTGATGTATCATCACATGAAGATTCAATCCCTAAAATTATTACACTCATATTTTCTTTATTTAACGCTGCAAAAGTAGTCATAATGTCAATTCATTGGGTTATATTTTATATTTTTGTTCGCTAATTAAAATGAATATTCACTATTAAAAAAGTTAGGAACATCATATTTTACTTGCTTGGCATTATACTCTTTGTGTATGTCGGTACTGTTGCATTGTTGAGCGTCCCTGTTGTTCAACGTAAAGTAGCATTGGCTGTAACGAATGAATTGTCTGTTTTTCTAAACACCAAGGTAAGTGTAGGTCGTATTAATCTTGGTTTCTTGAACCGTATTATAATTGATGATGTCTTAGTTGACGATCTTTCGGGCAAAGAAATGATAAAGGTTTCACGTCTTTCTGCGAAATATGATATTGCTTCTCTCTTTCAAGGACGAATTTCGATAGGAACAGTGCAATTGTTCGGCTTTGACGTCAATCTTAATAGGTTAACACCTGAAGCAGATGTAAACTTTCAATTTTTATTGGATGCTTTTGCTTCAGAAGATACAATTAAGAAAGAGAGTAATCTTGATTTACGTATAAACTCCTTACTTGTTCGTCGTGGGAAAATAGCCTACGACGTGCTCTCTGAGGAAGAGACTCCCGGCAAGTTCAATCCTAATCACATAAAATTATACAACTTACTCGGCAATATTTCGTTAAAGGCATTGAAAAAAGATACGATTAATGCACAGGTACGTCGTTTTAGTGTAGATGAACAGTCGGGGTTGGAGTTACGAAAACTTAATTTGAAAGTCATTGGTAATGACAACCACTTACTACTCGAAGATCTTATGGTTGAACTACCGGGCACTTCTTTACAAATGGATACTATCGCTTTTGCATATGATAGTCTTGGTTCACTAACCAAATTCAATACCAAAGTAAGTTTTGATTTCAAAACGCAAAACTCTTATCTAACCTTGCAAGATTTTACTCCTTTTGTGCCTGCATTTGCTAACTTTAGTGAAAAGGTGAATCTAAAGATTGAAGGCTATGGAAATCTAGATGATATCACGTGCAACTATCTAAACATATATGCTGATAGCCATCTATCCTTGCGCGGGGAAATCAACTTGCAAAACCTATCCACACCAGAAGATGCGTATATTTATGGTAAACTTTCCAATTTTTCAGCAACTAAAGAAGGAGTTGAGTTTCTTGCACGTAACCTCAGTAAGCAAAATAGCAAAACGCCCACTATTCTTACTCGTTTGGGTGATGTTGCTTTTAAAGGAGATATAACGGGCTACTTTACAGACTTAGTTATGTACGGCAACTTTCGCTCGGATGTAGGGATGGTAGATGGAGATGTGAAGCTGAGCGCTGACAAAGAAGCTGGGACATTCTCTTATTCTGGGAATTTAATGACGGCAGATTTTCAGCTAGGCAAACTGCTTGCCGAAGAGAATTTGGGTAATGTAACTTTCGATTTGGATGTAAACAGTACTTTGAAAGCTGGCGAGTACCCCTACCTAATGTTAAAAGGTGTGATAGAATCCATTGAATATAGTCAATACAACTACAACAACATAACACTTGACGGCGAGTTTATTAACGGTGGATTCGATGGAAAAGTAGCACTCGAAGACGAAAATGGCTCTTTCTATCTTAACGGTTATATTAACACAGCCGAGACTATTCCTGCTTTTAATTTTAATGCAGAACTAAAGAAAGCCCGTCTGCACAGTTTAAATTTGACTCCGGATAAATACAAAGATACCGAAATCTCCTTGAAGGTTAATGCGGACTTTTACGGCAATAATATTGATGATGTTATCGGGCAGTTGGATATTGATAGTTTTATCTTTAACGGGCCGGAGAAAGATTATTTTATGGAGAACATGCGCATTACTTCGAGGCAAATTAATGGGAAGAAAGCATTGGCTTTGAGATCGCATCTTATTACAGCAGATGTTGTAGGTGAATACTCTTATAAAGACCTAACAAATAGTGTTCTAAATATAATAAGAACGTATCTTCCTACTGTTTTTGAAAAACCAGATCGCGCCTCTTTTGTACCCACTCATAACAATTTCGAATTTAATGTGCAGATATTTGATACAGAAATACTCCCAGTCGTCTTTGATATACCTTTATATATATATAGCCATTCTACTATTCGCGGATATGTAAGTGATACAAATAATAAGATTCAATTAGATGGGTATTTTCCTCGAATGAGCTACGGAAAGTCATTTATAGAATCGGGTGTTATTAATTGTAGTAATTTAAATGATGCTTTAAGTGGACATATTAGGTTCAGTAATTACCGTAAAGGTGGTGTGGTAAACTACTCCTTTGACCTACAGGGAAAGGATAATGAACTAACCACTCGCTTCAACTGGGGTAACAATGCCGCAGTTACTTACAGTGGAGTTTTAGAGGCAAAAACTTCCTTTTCTACTGATGAAGAAAAAGCAGTTTCTGCTATTGTTGATATATACCCTACCAATGTAATTCTTAATGATACCATTTGGAAAATACATCCCTCGCAGATTGTCGCAAGTAAAGGAAGCGTGTCGGTTAATAATTTCAATTTTGCACATGAAGATCAGTTTTTACGGATAAATGGCATAATCTCTGATCAGCCTGAAGAATTACTACAAGTAGACCTGAAGGAGGTTAGTCTAGGATATATTTTTAATATACTCTTGCCAAGTGTAGACTTTAAAGGCAGTGCTACTGGAAGCGCTTTCCTTGTAAGTGCTCTTAAAGACCCGGTAATGAATACTAATCTACACATTCGTAATTTTAGCTTTAACAATGGACTATTAGGTGATATGGATATTAGTGGTGAATGGGACGAAGGTCAAGAGGGTATTCATCTGGTTGCAAACATAGCCGAAGAGGAAATCTCTAAAACCCATGTAACAGGTTATATCTATCCACTTAGACCTAAAAGTGGATTAGATTTGTTCATTGATGCTAATCGAACCAATATAAAATTCATCGAACACTTCATTGACGGTCTCTTTAGGGATGTAGATGGAAGAGGTTCGGGTAAAGTGAGATTGTTTGGTGGTTTCTCTTCTTTGAATCTTGATGGATCAGTAATGACTGAAGCAGATGTATTTATTAATACACTCAAAATCCCTGTTACATTAAAAGATAGTATTCACCTATCTCCAGGAGGTATTACTCTAAAGAACTTAGCAATTACAGGTGCCAACGGACAAGGAAGTGGTCTTGTCAACGGAAATGTAAGCTATAAACACTTTAAAAACCTCCAATATGATATCTCAGTAAATGTAGATAATATGCAAGTGATGAATATCTCTGAGTATGATGACTTTCCATTTTACGGAACAGCATATTGTACCGGTAATACTACATTACGAGGTAATGGGCAAGAACTAACTGTAAATGCTGCGGTTACCACAAATCGAAATACAACCTTTGTTTACTCTTTGGCACCTGCTTCCTCGGCTGTAGGTACGCAGTTTATTAGCTTTAATGACAAGACACCGACTCGTATATTCTTACAAGATTCATTACAAGTCTCAAACGGTTTTGATTTCACACAACGCTTGCCTGATAATGAGGAGGAAGATGAAGATGAACTGGATATTCGTTTGAATATACAGGTAGATGCTACTCCAGAAGCTCAAGTGCGGGTTATTATGGATCCAGTTTCGGGTGATTATATTGCTGGTAGAGGTTATGGTAATCTTCGTGCAGACTTTTACAATAAGGGCGATTTTCGCATGTTTGGCAGTTATGATATAACGCAAGGTATCTACAAGTTTAGTTTACAAGAGGTAATCCGCAAAGACTTTACTATAAAAGATGGCAGCAGCGTCAATTTCAATGGAAGTATGGAGAATGCAAACTTGAATGTACAAGCCGCCTATTTAGTAAACACTGTATCATTGAGCGATTTAGGTTTAGATACGAGTGATCGAAATCCAAATGTACGAGTGAATTGTTTGATGAATCTCGCTGGTTCACTCGATAGACCTGATATTTCGTTAGCTATTGAACTTCCTTACGAATCCGACGAATTGCAGGCCCAAGTGCGTAATATCGTTAATACAGAGGAAGACATTAGTATGCAGTTTCTTTATTTGCTTGCTATTGGTAAGTTCTATACGCCTAACTATATAAATATTGCTCAAAGCTCTAAAATAATGCCTTCTGCACTCTTTTCTACTCTTTCGGGACAGCTAAATAACATGATTTCACAGATATTCAATAGCAATAATTGGAACATCGGTACTAACCTAAGTACAGGCGAAGAGGGATGGACTGATGTGGAAATAGAAGGTGTGCTTTCTGCACAGCTACTCAATAATCGTTTATTAATAAATGGAAATTTCGGTTATCGTGATAATCCGTTGGCTAACTCCAATTTTGTAGGCGATTTTGATGTAGAATGGCTACTTATGCCATCAGGAGAGATACGCCTAAAAGCATATAACCAAACAAACAATCGTATTATGTTACGCAATAGCCTTTCAACACAAGGAATAGGTATTGTGTTCCGTAAGGATTTTAATCGTTGGAGCGATTTGTTCTTTTGGAGACGCAAGCGAATCGCGACCACCCAAGCAACAACAACTAACACCGATGAAGGGAATTAAAGATCTCACAAAAGGAGCCATACATAAACAACTTTTCAATTTGGCATTACCCATTATGGCTACCTCATTTATCCAAATGGCATATAGCCTCACAGATATGGCATGGGTAGGTAGGTTAGGTAGTGAAGCTGTAGCTGCTGTTGGTGCAGCAGGTATGTTTTCGTGGGTTGCCAATTCTATTTCATTACTTAATAAAGTTGGATCCGAAGTAAGTGTAGGGCAATCAATTGGTGCACGAAATCAAGAAGATGCACGACATTTTGCTTCGCACAACATAACCATTGCATTGATTATTTCTCTTTCGCTTGGCTTGATACTTTTTGTTTTTGCACATCCCATTATCAGTGTGTTTAAGATGCAAAGCGAGATAGCACACAATAGTGTATCCTATCTACGTATAATTTCTACTGCTTTCCCTTTTGTCTTCTTGTCTGCTGCATTCAGTGGAATTTATAATGCTTCAGGACGAAGTACTGTGCCTTTTTATATTACAGGTTCGGGACTGGTGATGAATATGTTACTCGACCCGCTCTTTATCTTTGGATTCGGTTGGGGAATAGAAGGTGCCGGGTATGCCACTTGGGTATCGCAAGCAACAGTTTTCAGTTTGTTTGTGTACCAGCTTCGGTGTAGAGATGTGTTGCTCGACAGATTCCCCTTTCTTACCCGTTTGCGCAAGAAATACTCTGTGCGTATTCTAAAGTTGGGAGCACCGGTAGCACTCTTTAATACCCTTTTTGCGTTTGTGAATATTTTCTTAGGACGTACTGCTTCGCAGTATGGAGGGCACTTAGGACTTACTGCGCTTACTACTGGCGGACAAATAGAAGCTATAACTTGGAATACCTCCCAGGGATTCTCTACAGCTTTAGGAGCATTTATCGCACAAAACTATGCTGCTCGGCAGAGCCAGCGTGTGTTCAAGGCTTGGCATACTACGCTTTGGATGACACTTGTGTTTGGCGGCTTTTGTACTCTTCTTTTTGTTTGCTTCGGCACAGAACTTTTCTCAGTCTTTGTACCCGAAGAAGCAGCTTCTCTTGCTGGCGGAACATATCTTCGTATTGTGGGTTACTCGCAACTATTTATGATGTTAGAGATTACCACACAAGGTGTTTTCTACGGAATTGGCCGCACTATGCCGCCTGCCATTATTAGTATAACATTCAATTATCTTCGCATCCCGCTTGCGATTCTGCTAACGAGTAAGGGAATGGGTGTGGAAGGTATCTGGTGGTCTATTAGTTTAAGTAGTATTGCCAAAGGTATTGTACTGGCGTGTTGGTTCAAGCTAATTCAGAGGAAAGTCTTTTCTTGATTTGTTATTGGATAGGTTTGAATAAAAAAAATGAGCATATTGTCAATGTTTACAAGAACAATATGCTCATTAATTATACTTACAGTAACTACTTTCCTATTCCAAAGTGTGTAAATCCTGCTTCTTTCATTTCTTCTTTTTCGTAGATATTACGTCCGTCAAAGACTACATCTCCTACCATGGCTTTCTTAACTACTGGCCACGAAGGTACGCGAAACTCTTTCCATTCGGTTACCAACATCAAAGCGTCAGCATCGAGCACAGCCTCATACATATCTTTGGCATAGTATATCACTTGACCTATTTTTCGCTCGGTTTCTTCCATTGCTACAGGGTCGTATGCACGCACATTGCAACCAGCTTTAAGCAACAAATCAATAAGTACCAAGGCAGGTGCTTCGCGCATATCGTCGGTTTCGGGTTTGAAAGAAAGTCCCCAAAGAGCAATGGTCTTACCTTTTAGGTTACCACCAAAGTAATTCTCCAATTTCTTGAACAACACAGATTTTTGATCTTCATTTACCGCTTCTACTGCCTCAAGAACACGCATACGATATCCATTTTGTTCAGCAGTTTTCACCAATGCTTTTACGTCTTTTGGGAAACAAGAACCTCCATAACCTATACCCGGATAGAGAAATTTACGTCCAATACGGGTATCTGAACCAATTCCGTTGCGAACCATTTCTACGTTAGCTCCTACTAGCTCGCACAAATTAGCAATGTCGTTCATAAAGCTAATACGAGTAGCAAGCATAGAGTTTGCTGCGTATTTAGTCATCTCTGCCGAAGGAATATCCATGAAAATTACGCGGAAGTTGTTCAGCAAAAACGGCTTATAGAGCTTGGTCATTAATTTCTGAGCACGCTCAGACTCCACTCCTACCACTACACGATCGGGACTCATAAAGTCGGCAATCGCATTTCCTTCTTTGAGAAACTCCGGGTTGGAAGCTACATCAAAATCAATAGAAAGGCCGCGTTTATCAAGCTCTTCTTGAATAGCGGCTTTCACTTTCAGAGCCGTACCCACTGGCACAGTGCTTTTAGTTACGACCAACGCGTATTTTTTCATGTTGCGACCAATAGTACGAGCTACTTCCAGCACATATTTTAAGTCTGCGCTACCATCTTCATCGGGCGGAGTACCTACAGCACTGAATATTACTTCAACATCATCTAATACACTTTCTAAAGAAGTTGTGAATTCAAGACGTCCGGCTTTTGTATTACGTAATACCAGCTCATCCAGTCCTGTTTCAAAAATAGGTATAACGCCTTCTTGTAATCCTTTGATTTTGGCTTCGTTGGTATCTACACACACCACTTTAATGCCTGTGTCGGCAAAACAAGCGCCTGTAACCAGTCCAACATACCCTGTTCCTACAATTGCTATTTTCATTGTTACTCAAATTGATTATTCAAAATATTCTACTTGGCTGAATGATAACGCATTTCTATCTTTCGCCGAAAGAATAATTTGCGTTTCACTAATCGGCCAACTAATGTTTAGGTCTCTATCATTGTATAAAATACTTGCTTCGGCTTGTGGAGCATATATATTATCTACCTTGTAGGTAAACACAGCTTCATCGCTCAACACCAAAAAACCATGTGCAAAACCACGTGGAATAAAAAACTGTCGTTTATTCTCTCCTGAAAGTTCTACGCTGATATGTTTGCCGAAAGTAGGAGATGATTTACGTAAATCTACAGCAATGTCGAGTACGCAACCTTTAATAACACGTACCAACTTGGCTTGACTAAAGTCTCCTTTTTGGTAATGCAATCCTCTAAGTACACCGTATGTAGATTGTGATTCGTTTTCTTGAACGAAGTTTATATTGCCTACATGCGCTTCGAATTCTTCTCTCTTAAAGAACTCCATGAAGTATCCTCGGGGGTCAGAAAACACATTAGGCTCTATTAACCATACGCCGTTAATTTCGGTTTGTATGTAATTCATCCGGATATCTTAATTTTATAACGGTTACAAAGATAGATAATTTTCTTTATATTAAAACCTTTTCCTCACCTTCACTTGCATTCCTAAGTTATCTCCATAGATATCTCCCGTATCGAATGCAGTAGAGAGCTGTATATTCCAACTACTATTTTTAGTATGTATATAATTAAGCCCTATGTACATACTGTAATTTTCTAATATATTTATGGTGGGTTTGAAGGGTGTTCCCCACGTTTGGCTATACGAGAGCTTGGCGAGATAACTTAATTGTGAAGAGATAACACCTTCCCATCCTAAGTGAATTGCTTTTACCCGGTTGTATTTGAAACTCAGGTTTCCATCTTTATTGTAAATAGGTGATGCAATCAGAGGATTTGCCATTGACATCCCCCAATGGGTCCAACCAGGGTATTGATGGTTATTATAATAATCGTCAGCACCACCAGTTTTAGTAACTACAGAATTGTCTAACCCATGTAATGGCCCGCTTTGATTGGTAGTTTGATAGTACTCAAGTACCAGTCCGTTGATAAATTGTGGAGTATTAGTACGCCATTCTATGCCCCAAAGACCATCCATGCCATTCTGTTTACCCATACCCGAGAAGTCGTCAAAGTAGTTTTCCATATAGGCAGAAATGCTATAAGCGCCTGCATCATAGGTAACTTGCAAGTGTTCGTATCCCATGTGATTACCTTCGTAGTATTTCTGTTTGTCATCCTCTCCCTTAGGTATAAGTATTTTCCAGTAGTCTTTTATTCTATTACCAAGATCTTCTTTTTCGTCTCCCTCTATTCTATACCCGCCAAATTGTGCGTCAAGACTTGCGCTTATGTCGAATATCCAGCGACTCTGTGGCTTTTGAATACGCATATAGAAGCGTTTATGGTGGTATTTAATATCCTTTGTATAGAAGTTATTCTCCCCTACCGTCTTCCGTTGATAATTGTTATCTGTAAACCAACCGTATGATAACTCTGCTTTGAAGCGAATCCAGTCCGACAGTCGCACATAATCCAATATTCCTACCCTTACTTGTGGTATTGGTCGCGCATTGCCCGACCATATTAACCCACCGCTACTAAGTTGCTCGTTCAATAATGGTTGGGTAGATTCTTTGTTGCCAACGGAGACACCCCATTTTTTATATGTAACATCTACAAAAGCTTGTTGTAGTACAAAGGTCGAAGTAAATCCGGCAGCAGCTACAAGGTCAAGTCCACTTTGGTAATTCCAATCTCCACGTTCCTTCTCGTAGAAAACGCTACCGCGGATATAAGTATTATTTTTGATAGAAGAAAGTCCGTGCTGATTGGCAGTATGCCACAGAGGTGTGTTATCGCCTGTGTGAAGGGTAGCGCCATATTCGACAGAGGATAAGACTTGAGAAAACAGCGTTATCGTTTTCAACAATAAGAGACATATAAACAACACCTTTTTCATTGGCTTGCATTTTTATATACTTCTTCAGTTTGGGATGCGATTAACTCCCAGTCATATGAAGAAGTATTATACTTAACTGTACTAAAACATGGCTGTTCCAACTTCTCCATTATTTTTTGAGCTAAGTCTGTTACACTCCCTACTTTGACATAGTCTTCTTCATTTAATGCTAATAAACGTGTAGCTGGCAAATCGCTTACTAATACTTTGTTTACTAGTTGCATGGCTTCAAGTAGTGTAAGCGGAAATCCTTCATTGTACGACGGAAGTACAAACAAAGAAGCGTGCGAGTATAGTTCTGTGAGTTCTTCACTAGTAAGAACTCCTGTAAACACCACATTATCTTTTGCCATATCCTGCAGTTTCTTGAAATAACCATGTTCGTTATCAACGCCACCTGCAATAACTAATTGATATATGGAGACATTGGCTTGTTGAAATGCCTGTATTAATACATCAAATCCTTTTTCAGGGGTAATTCGCCCTACTCCTAAGATAAAATTGTTTTTTATTCCGTGTGTGGCAAATAACTTCCCTCTTTGTACAACCTTTCTCTGTTTCACAACCCCATTAGGAATATAAGTTGATTTTGCTTGTATACGGATGTTCTGTTTTTCCAGTTGGTATTTATTAACAAAAATAATATGATTAGAAGCACGTAGCGAAATATACTCAGCAATCTTTAGTAGCATTTTTGAAAATCTCCCCCACTTAGCATGTTCATAATTGGGACTATGGTATGTAAGCACCACTTTAAGCCCAAACAAACGCAATAGCGGAGAGAAAAAAGCGGGACCAATGTTATGGATGTGTATCACATCAGGACGCTTAAAAACACAAATAAGTGTACAAAGAAATGAATGAAAGAAAGCTTCAAAACCTTTTATCTTAGTAGATGGCAGGTCTATAAAATGAATAGGGCTATGAGGTGTTTGGCACACATAAGGGATGCGTCTGAATACGGTTATCTCATGCTTATCTGCTAAATAAGAATAGATATACTCACAGTGCTTTTCTACTCCACCCTGAATATAGGGAAATCCTCTTGTGCCAAATACAGCTACTCTCACTCGAATGCTACCTTTTTGCCTTGCATAATGCGTATTTTATTTCTCAATATCCACAATATGGGCTTCCAAGGTTTGCGAACCATATCGTGTCTTTCAGTCACGATAAAAGCACAGTTACGCTTACAGTTCATCACAATTTCCATTGCTTCTTTTGCTTTATCGGAGTTTAGAATTTCTTCAATACTATTTTCCTTTATATTGCCAATAATTATTTCTTCGCTAGAGCCATTGCATGGCGATACATTGCCATACGGATCTATAAAATAAAAATCGCTTAAAGCACCACAATGCGGTCTGTATCCCGACTCATCACCACGAAGTCTTCTGTAAATACTGCGATTAAAGTATGCACGACCATAATCTTTCAGTTTCTTTTTGAACCCTCTACGCTTAGATTGCAACAAGGCTCTTACAAATAGTTCGTGTTGCTCTAGGGCTTCTTGGCTGGTTATTAAGTTATCCTCTTTTTGAAAATACCAAGAATTATGAACAGCAGAGTTACCCAATTCCACGTCCAGTGCTACACATAAATCGTACAAATAGAGTAAATCTTTATAATTATCAGGAGAGATAACAACCGAAAAGCCTATGTTTTTACATTTGGTTTTTTTAAGCTCGAGCATTGTTTTTAAGGCATGGTCAAAACCATTCACAGTTCCTCTTTTGGAATCATTTATTGTCGGAAGTCCCTCCAAACTAACCCTTATAAGAATATTGGGGTATTTATTTGCAAGTCTAACAATTGTTTCAGTATTGAATCCGTTCGTGCTTAGCTCTAATAAAGAAGCTTTAGGGTATAGAATACGAAAGATTTCATCAATATCTCCACGAAGTGTAGCTTCGCCTCCTGTTATGTTTATTCTTAGTCCGTCAGGAAGCTTTTCGTAATAAGAGTAATCTATTTCCTCTTGTTGTTTTGATGGGTGTTTCCAAATATTGCACATATTGCATTTGGCATTACACCGATATGTTGTTATTAAACTTGCTTGCATTTTACAGTTTCTATAAATTGGATAAACAATATTTAGTGTTCAAAGATACGCCTAATTCTCATACACCGTCAATAAATCCGCATAATATCTTTCTTCCGAGAACTTTTTAATGCTTCTATTAGAGACTTCTTCACGGTTATAAGTATCATTAAACATATTCTCTATTTGGCCTTTCATCATTGCGTTGTCGAACGCTTCAAAGAGCTGCCCGTCGCCCTCCTTAATTAGTTCGGGGATACCTCCAATACTGGCACCAAGCACTTTTGTACCACAACATAAGGATTCTATCACACTTAGCGGATTGTTTTCGTACCAAGCTGATGGTATTACAGAGAAGTGTACTTTTTTCATTAGCGCAACGATTTCCAAGCTCGTCTGAAAGCCCAAAAACACAATTTGCTTGGAAGCATATTTTCTTTTTAGTTCATCTTCCAGTGGTCCTGTACCTGCCACATATAGCTTATAGGGCAGATCCGAGGCTACTTCAAGCAAGCTTTGAATTCCTTTCTCGGGCGATAGGCGACCCACATAGCAGTAGCTCTTCTCTTCTGGTTCTTGCTTAGTGGCACAGATTAACTCTACTTTTTGCTTATCAATGAAGTTGTTAAGTACCACTATCTTATTTTCAGGGAAGCCTGCGCTCATCATTTTAGAAGCCATAAAGTTGCTGGGACAAATAAATGTATCTACCCATTTGGTTAGTTTGCTGCGATTCCAACAAATGGCTTCTAAATAAGCAAGGGTGCTTGCCACAGTACTTCCTTTGAAACATTTGTTCGTTACAACATGTAGTTTATTCTTATAGCATATTTCGCATGGCTTTCCATCGCGTAAGCAAGAATACGAAGGGCATATCAATTTATAGTCGTGCAACGTCCATACTACTTTAATACCTCTTTTGTGTGCCAGTTTGGCTACAATAGGCGAAATATAAGAATGTATATTATTAAGGTGTACCACATCGGGGCGAAAATTATCAAGAACCGCATTGAACCGTTCTTTCACTCCACTCCCAAAGATGCGCAGCGCGGCTTTTGCTTTGTTGTTAATACCCGGCGACGCAAAAGAAACCTCATCCACAAAATAATTGCTTTCTTCGAAAGACAGGTTTTCTGGATACAACATGGAGAAATACATCACCTCATGACCGTTTTGCTTCAGCAACTCGCCCAAGTTTAGTGTGTAGATACAATCTCCACCACGTGGATAAAGGAATTTATTAATGATTAGTATTTTTTTTGCATGCATTATCGTGTTTATTATATGAATAAATAACGGACGTAACCTAAATAAATTGTTTGTTGGTGATACTTTTTTAGTGTAATGCAGGATTGTTTTGATGAATATTTTATCGTTTTAGACTTTTGTGCATGGGCGAGTTTGTATCAATAAGACAGTAAAAACAGCTTGTACAACCAGAAATATGCTTAAGTAACTTTCTTTTGTGATTTTAGCCTTCCGGATTCATTCTGTTTGAGCAGTACAGAAACGCCACTACAAGCCTCCTGGAGAGGGTGTGTTTTGATTAAAAAGTGCTTATGGCTCAACGACCTTCTGCTTATGGTTCTAACTCCCTCAACCATAATCTTATGGAGCAAAAGCCATAAGTAAAGAGGAAATAAAGCAGTGGATCATGAGAGAGAATAAACTGAGTTTTGAATCTCTTTTGACTGTGTTTTAATTAAGAACTCAGTCAAAAAAAGATGCCCTACAAGTCTTGTAGGGCATCTTTTCGTGTTTCAGCCTCTATCAATGGTACTTTTTCGTGTTTTTCCTTAACACGTTTTCCTTCGATTTTTATTGAATACGGGCTGTTCTCTTCAAATTTTCGCAAGAAAATGGGGCTTTAGCAAAATGATAGTTAACAGAATACACAGCGTTCATGTGTTGATTGTTTTTTTTACCACTTTTACTGTTGCTGAAAAATAGTTTCTTAATACTTATGCCCCTCCCCGCGCATTTCTTCGGCGTCAATCTTCTTTTTATCAATACTTCGCCATGCATAGACGATGTAAGCAATCACAAAAGGTATAATTAGCGAAGCGTATGCCATTGTGCTGAGCGTAAATTGACTTGAACAACTGTTGGAAAGCGTAAGGGAACTTTGCAAATCCAGGTTCGATGGGTAATAAGCTGTGTTGTTATAGCCCACACAAAGTAGTAATGCCAATACCGTAAGTATTGTTCCTGCCCCTGTGTACCAGATACCCTTAGTAAATCGTGTTCTCAATATCGTTTTAAGAATACCAAACAGCACAAGCCCCACTCCTACAAGAAATAGAGCAAAGACTATAGGCATCTCCACAAAATTCAGGAAGTACTTACAAGGTTGCATAAAGATTTGTTTTGTATCCGGGTTAACGGCATACCCGGTGGAGATTAATATCTTGCCTATGAATGCCAGAAAGAAAACAAGGAACAGTGCCGCATTAGGGATAATAGCTTTGCGGGAGTTCGTGTTCAGTATCTTGTCATCTATATTATTAATAAGGTATAGTATCCCCAAGGTACGGGCAAGAAAAAACACAGCTATACCCAATGTTAAGTTCCATATATTGGCAAGCGCATCCAGTCCATGCCATGCATTTCCCCAACTGCTGATGACGGGCATCACGGTATTGGTCATGTTCCCCTTATTTATTAAGAAGTTGGATCCGGTAAAGAATGTAGCCACCGCCACACCCAGCAGCAATGGCCCCACTACCCCATTGATAACCAAAAAGGTACGATAAGTATTCTTACCCAACAGATTACCCATTTTACTTTGAAACTCATAGCTTACTGCTTGTAATACGAAGCTAAACAAAATCAGCATCCACAGCCAGTATGCTCCACCAAAACTCGTACTGTAAAACAACGGAAATGAAGCAAAGAAGCCGCCACCGAAAGTTACCAGTGTAGTAAAAGTAAACTCCCACTTGCGACCTGTAGAGTTGATAATCATTTGGCGTTGCTCTTCTGTTTTCCCTAATGAAAAGATGAGTGAATTGCCACCTTGCACAAAAAGTAGAAAAACAAGAATTGCAGCCAACAGTGACACTATCAGCCACCAATATTGTTGTAGAAGTATGTAGTTGTTCATATCGATTTGTTTTTAGTTTCTTTCTGGTCCTTTTTTTATCTCTTTAATCATAATCCCTATCTCTGCTATTAACATGATTGTAAACAGCACAAGGAAAAGGATGAAAGTTGTTTGTACTGCTCCGGTGCTAATACGCGAAATACCGGCAGAGGTAGGCAATAAGTCTACAATTGCCCATGGCTGCCTACCACACTCGGCAACAATCCATCCACACTGTCCGGCAATATAACCCAATGGTATTGTAAGCATAGCTACCCAATGCATCCAACGAGTTTTAGTTAGGCTTTTCTTATACACAAAGAATAGAATCAACCCGAAGAACAGAATAAAGTAACCACCCAATATTACCATCATACGAAATGCGTAGAAGTTTAGTGGTACATTGGGTACAAGGTCATTTACTTCCTTAATATAGCCGTAACCGTAGTAAGGCATATTGGCTTGCAAGATGCGGTATGCGCTATCGGCAACTTGAGCATTGCCGGCTTCTTTGGCTTGCTGGTAGGTACTTAACGCATCGATGGCAATAGTACCTCTGCGCATTTTCTCGGCTGCAGAAAGAGCTATATTACCATCGTCGAGCAGATATCCTCCTTCTAGGATGTCTTTGATACCGGGTACAAATGCGTTAGCATTGCGAGTGGAGAGAAATGAAAGCATTTTAGGAATTTCAATACGGAATAAAAAAGGATCTATACTGTCGTTATAGGTTTCTTTTGCAGGGTTAAGTACGCCAACAGCAACAAGTCCGGCTTGTTCGCTCCCCTCATAGAATCCTTCGACTGCAGCCAGTTTCATGGGTTGTGTTTGTGCTACTTTGTATGCCGATCCGTCTCCGGTAACAGCCACTAACAAAGACGCTGTCAATCCAAATATCGCTGCTATTTTTATGCTGACTAACGCAAACTTTACGTCACGCTTCTTCCACAAGAACCAACAACTAACACCAACAATAAAGACTGCACCAAGCACCCACCCCGATAATACTGTGTGAAAGAACTTATTCACAGCCACGGGCGAAAAGGCTACCGCCATGAAGTCTACCATTTCATTACGTACTGTATCGGGGTTAAACTCCATCCCTACCGGGTATTGCATCCAAGCATTGGCAACCAATATCCACCATGCGGATATTGTAGCACCCAATCCCGTTAGCCATGTTGAAGCTAAATGAAACCCCTTGCTAACCTTGTTCCAGCCAAAGAACATAACTGCTATAAAAGTAGCTTCCATGAAAAACGCCAGCATTCCTTCAATAGCAAGTGGCGCACCAAAGATATCTCCTACAAACCACGAATAGTTACTCCAATTGGTGCCAAACTGAAACTCCAATATCAATCCGGTAGCTACACCAACGGCGAAGTTTATTCCGAATAACTTCATCCAAAACTTGGTAGTTCGCTTCCAGAATTCATCGCCTGTCTTGTAGTAAACGGTTTCCATTATTCCCATAACCACAGCAAGCCCCAGCGTAAGCGGTACAAAAATCCAGTGATACATGGCGGTTAGTGCAAATTGCGCTCGCGACCAATCAACTAACGACGTCTCAATGCTTTCAATCATATTATTCTGTATTAAAGGTTATTATTCTTGTTTGAGCATGTCACGCCGTTCAATAAGCTCTTTGGAGACGAATTCTTCTTTCGTCATCCCTTCGGGGCGTGTGTTTATGAAGTTAGGAAAGAAAAACAACTTGAGAATGGCAAACATGATGAATAATTTAAGCAAAATAATGAACCAAAGAGTGCGTCCAATTGTCATGCTCTTAAATCCGGTAAGATAGAAATCCCAAATACGTATGATTGTAGCTTTCATCATGTTATTAATAGGTACTACTATATAAATAATGATAAAGTCGATAAATTGTTCAGATTAGACGTCGTCAATTCGTTGCTTGTCTATCATTTTTGTTACAGTGGGAGAATGAAAATAATTTTGTTTCCGTAAAATCAATAGAAAGAATTATGCAAAAGGTAAAAGGAATGAGAATAATTGCTTGCGGTGCTACCATTGTGCTGAGCTGTTGTGTGGCAACTGCGCAGGAATCCAGCAAGCTTTGGGGGTTGCAAGATTGTTTGGATTATGCCATGGAGAACAACATCAGCATCCAAAAGAATCGAATAGCTTCGGAAAGCAGCCAGGTAGACCTGCTAACGGCAAAAGCAGCATTATTTCCTAGCTTGTCGTTCAGTACGGGTCACAACTATGTAAACCGTCCGCTGATTGACGATGGAAGCGATAGAAAGAATAGCTATAACGCTAATTATGGACTAAACGCTTCGTGGACTGTATATAATGGTGGAAAGAATGTAAAAACAATCAATCAGCAGAAGCTGACAAATCGTATGGCCGAGTTGGATGTAAACCTGATGGAGGACAACATTCAAGTCTCTATTATGCAGTTATATCTGCAAATTCTCTACGCCTCAGAGTCGATAAAGATTAACGAAAGCAATTTGGAGGTGTCCGACGCACAGTTGAATCGCGCTAAAGAACTACTTAACGTAGGCTACATCGCTAAAAGCGACTACGCTCAACTCGAAGCACAATACAGTAATGATAAGTACGCTTTGGTAAACTCGCAATCGTCATTACAAAGTTACAAGCTGCAATTGAAGCAGTTACTGGAACTTGACGGGGAAGAGGAGATGAACCTGCTACTTCCTGAATTGAATGATGACAATGTAATTCAACCATTACCCGCTAAAATGGATGTGTACAAAACTGCGTTAACTTTCCGTCCGGAGATTGAAGCAGGTAAAATAGATGTGGAATCCAGTGAAATAGCGATTGACATAGCTAAATCGGGTTATTATCCAAGCATATCTTTGACTGCAGGAACAGGAACAACTCACACCAGCGGAACCGATTTCACTTTCGGTGAACAGGTAAAGAATGGTTGGAACAACACAGTAGGAGTAACGCTTTCGGTGCCAATTTTCAAAAATCGTCAGAACAAAAGTGCCGTACAAAAAGCAAAACTAAATCTACAAAGCAGTAAGCTGAATTTGTTGAGTGAAGAAAAGGCGTTATTCAGTACCATAGAGGGCTATTGGCTCGATGCTACTACTGCACAACAGCAATACATGGCTGCTAAGGAAAAGCTACGTAGCTCCGAAATAAGTTATGAATTGGTAAACGAGCAGTTTACTCTCGGCATGAAAAATACCGTAGAGTTGCTTACCGAAAAGAACAACCTACTTTCGGCGCAGGAACAGCTTATTCAGGCAAAGTATATGGCAATACTCAACATTAAACTGTTGAACTTCTATCAGGGAGAAGAATTTAAGTTATAATCAGCATAATAATAGAAAAAAGATATCATGAGCAAGAAAAATTTAATTATTGTTGTAGCCGTCGTTGTGGGGGTAGCAATAGGGCTTTGGTTGTTTGGTGGGAAGTCGTCCGACCAGAAAGTGAATTATCAAACTGCAACCGTAAATAAAGGCGTTATCAGTAGCTCGGTAACCGCAACCGGAACAGTAGAGCCGGTTACACAAGTAGAAGTAGGTACGCAGGTGTCGGGTATTGTACACAAGCTATACGTAGACTATAATACGGTCGTTCGTAAAGGGGATATTATTGCCGAACTGGATAAGATTAATTTGGAGAACGAATACGCCAGTAAGAAAAGTAACTTAGAGAATGCTAAAACAGAATACGAGTATCAATTGAAAAACTATACTCGTATTAAAGCCCTGAATGAAAAGAAATTGATTTCGGCCACCGAATATGAAACGGCTTTGTATGGCTATGAGAAAGCAAAAAACTCATACGATATCAGTAAGAACGATTTAGCCAAAGCGAAGACTAATTTAGACTATGCTACCATTACTTCACCTATTGATGGAATCGTGTTGAGTCGTGCTGTTGAAGAAGGACAAACCGTAGCTTCTTCGTTCAACACACCTACCCTCTTTATTATTGCCAACGACCTTACCGATATGCGTGTAATAGCCGATGTAGATGAAGCTGATATAGCCGGATTGACAGAAGGTCTTCGTGTTTCTTTTAGTGTAGATGCATACCCTAACGATATTTTCGAGGGATTTATAACTCAAGTACGTCAACAAGCTACCGTTACCAATAATGTAGTAACTTACGAGGTGGTTATCTCTGCCCCCAACCCCGATCTTAAACTTAAACCCGGGCTAACTGCTAACGTAACCATCTACACTATGGAGAAAGCAGATGTACTCGCTGTACCGGTAAAAGCGTTGCGCTTTACGCCTGTTAAACAATTGGTAGGTGAAGATAGTATTAAGGATGTTCCTGGACAACACAAATTATGGACGCGCGAAGGAAATACATTTGTAGCACATGCAGTTGAGATAGGTACCAGTAACGGTATCTTAACAGAGATAAAAAGCGGAATCAATCCCGGTGCTGTAGTAATAACAGACATTGTTATGGGACAATCGAATGCTGCGCTTCCTACGCAAGGAGAATCTTCTCCATTCATGCCGGGTCGTCCGGGAGGTAAGCGTTAAGTAAGAAAGGATGCAATATGAATAAAGCAATCATAGAACTTCAAAACATCAAGCGAGACTTTCAGGTGGGTAGTGAAACGGTACATGCCTTGCGCGATATCTCGTTTACTATCTCCGAAGGCGAGTTTGTGACAATAATGGGAACATCAGGCTCGGGAAAATCTACCCTACTGAATACTCTTGGTTGTCTAGACACTCCTACCGGAGGCGAGTATTTACTGGATGGAATCCCGGTAAAGAATATGAGTAAGAGCGAGCGGGCTATTTTACGTAACCGTAAAATAGGTTTTGTATTTCAAAGTTACAATCTGCTTGCTAAGACTACTGCGATTGAGAATGTAGAATTGCCGTTGATGTATAATGCAGAGATTAGTACCTCGGAACGCAGAAAACGTGCTATCGATGCACTAGTGGCTGTAGGGCTAGGTGATCGCTTAATGCACAAAAGTAACCAGATGAGTGGTGGGCAGATGCAGCGCGTGGCTATAGCTCGAGCTTTGGTTAATAACCCTGCCGTAGTTCTTGCCGACGAAGCAACGGGGAATCTTGATACGCGTACATCGTATGAAATATTGGTACTCTTCCAGAAGCTACACGCAGAAGGACGAACGATTATCTTCGTTACTCATAACCCCGAAATTGCTCAATATACCGGAAGGAATATTGTGTTACGCGATGGTAGAATAAAAGAAGATACTGTAAACACAAATATTCAATCGGCGGCTGCGGTGCTTGCCGAGCTACCTTTGCCTGAGGAACTCTAAAGAAACCATATTATGAATGGAACAAATTTATTTAAGATATCACTGAAGGCACTTGCCAATAACAAAATGCGTGCTTTCCTTACAATGCTTGGCATTATCATTGGTGTAGCCGCTGTGATAACAATGCTTGCTATTGGGCAGGGGTCTAAGCAAAGTATTCAGCAACAAGTTTCGGAGATGGGGTCGAATATGATTATGATCCACCCGGGAGCGGAACGAAGAGGAGGTGTGCGTCAAGACCCCAGTTCTATGCAGACATTGAAGCTTGATGACTATTATGCTTTGCGCGATGAAACCAACTATCTTACCTCCGTAAGTCCTAATATATCGAGTAGCGGACAGTTTATCAGTGGTGCCAATAACTATCCCTCTTCAATAAATGGAGTAAGCACCGAATATTTGGATATCAGGCAATTAACTGTCGAAAATGGGAATATGTTTACAGAGCAGGACATTGCCAGTAGTGCCAAAGTGTGTGTGGTAGGTAAAACCATAGTAGATAATCTATTTCCCGATGGTAGCGATCCTGTAGGACAAATCATTCGGTTCAATAAAATCCCATTTCAGATAGTAGGGGTACTCAAGTCCAAAGGATATAATTCGATGGGACAAGACCAGGATGCCGTAGTGCTTGCACCATATACCACAATAATGAAACGTGTTTTGGCAATTACCTACTTACAAGGCATCTTCGCTTCTGCACTAACTGAAGGGATGACTGAAGTAGCTACGGATGAAGTAGAAAATGTTTTGCGTACAAACCATAAGTTACGTACAAACGATGAAAATGATTTCACCATTCGTTCGCAAGAAGAGCTTAGCTCAATGCTTACCAGTACTACAGATATAATGACAGTACTACTTGCCTGTATTGCCGGTATCAGTTTGCTGGTGGGGGGCATTGGTATTATGAACATCATGTATGTTAGCGTTACGGAACGTACACGCGAAATAGGCTTGCGTATGTCGGTAGGTGCGCGTGGCATTGATGTCTTAACCCAATTCTTAATAGAAGCAATTCTTATTAGTGTAACCGGTGGGCTCATCGGGGTAGTGTTTGGCGTAGGAGCTTCATATGTTGTAAAGGTGATATTGAACTGGCCTATCTATATTCAGCTATGGAGTGTGTTCCTTAGTTTTGCAGTTTGTACGCTTACTGGAGTTTTCTTTGGTTGGTATCCAGCAAAGAAGGCTGCCAATTTGGACCCGATTGATGCAATACGTTACGAGTAATTCTGTATATTTGCCCTATGAGACAATCAATAACACAACGACGCCATTCATTTGAAGTCTTTACCCATGTGGCTACATGGGTATTGCTTCTGTTGCTTCCAATGTTTGTGTTGAACCTTCGTGGCCCGAATATTACATGGTATGACTACACCAAACACTTTGTGGTTATTGTTACTTATTTTATCGTGTTCTATTTCAATTACTATTTTCTTATCCCCAATTTCCTGTTTAAGGAGAAAACAAAAACTTATATTATATATAATGTAATTATACTTGTCTTAACAAGTTTCCTATTACATTATTGGCACTTCATTACTGCACCGCCTCCTGTAGTAAACCCTGAGCATGCATTTAGGAAACCTCCGCGTTGGGTATTTATTATTAGAGACTCCATAGCTATTGCCTTTACAATTAGTATAAGTATGGTAATTCGCATAACAAAAAGATGGAATGCGCTAGAAACTGCACGTAGAGAAGCCGAAAGGAGTAAAACGGAGGCTGAATTAAAAAATTTACGCAATCAGTTGAATCCGCACTTCTTGCTCAATACGCTCAATAATATTTATGCATTGATAGCTTTTGATGTCGACAAAGCACAAAGTGCTGTACAGGAATTAAGTAAATTACTTCGTCATATGCTTTACGAAAACCAACAAGGGTTTGTTACACTGGGTAAAGAAGCCGATTTTATGCATAATTATATTGAATTAATGCGTATTAGGTTGGCACCGAACGTAACGCTGGAGACAAAAATAGAAGTGCTTCCCGATACTCAAACGCCTATTGCACCGTTCTTGTTTATCTCTCTGATTGAAAACGCCTTTAAGCATGGCATCTCTCCTACTCAACCAAGTTATATCCGGATTATGTTATCCGAAACAGAGGGAAAAGTGTTGTGTGAAATAGCAAATAGCTATTTCCCTAAAAAAACGAACGATAAGAGTGGCTCAGGAATAGGGCTTCCGCAAGTAGCCAAAAGATTGGAGTTACTTTACCCGGGTAAGTATAACTGGCAAAGAGGAACATCGGCAGATGGCGATCAGTACATTTCGCGCTTATCTATCGAAGTATAATAAATTATTGGAAAGAAAAATATGATACTACGTTGCGCCATTGTTGATGACGAGCCATTGGCTCTTAATCTGATAGAGAGTTATGTTGCAAAAACCTCTTTCTTAAAACTGGAAGGAAAGTACGCTAGTGCTATACAAGCCATGCAGGAGTTGCCCCAAAAGAACGTAGACCTACTCTTTTTGGATATTCAAATGCCCGAATTGAATGGATTGGAGTTCTCCAAGATGGTCGATTCGCATACACGTATTGTCTTTACTACTGCATTTGACCAATATGCACTTGATGGTTATCGGGTCAATGCTTTGGATTATTTGCTTAAACCTATTTCATATATAGATTTTTTAGAAGCATCCAACAAAGCTTTACAATGGTTCGAGCGTAGCTCCAAGCAAGGAGAGTTGGAAAGTATTTATGTAAAGAGCGACTATAAGTTAGTTCGTGTTAAGCTAAAGGATATTCAATACATTGAAGGGTTGAAAGATTATGTAAAAATCTATATGGAAGATACCCCTCGTCCTATTCTTTCTTTAATGAGTATGAAATCAGTGGAAGAAATTCTTCCGCAAAGTAAATTTATGCGCGTACATCGTTCTTATATAGTAAATAAGGAAAAAATAAAGATTATTGATCGTGGTCGTATTGTTTTTGAGAAAAATTATATCCCCGTCAGTGATAGCTATAAGCACGTTTTTCAAGAGTTTTTAGAAGAACATTGCTGATTTTTGAAAAAAAGAGAAAAAAAACTCATTTTCTCTTGTATATGTAAAAAATAGTCTATACTTTTGTACTGAACAGATAGGAGTTGAGAAACTCTTAAAATAGAATAGTTTAGTTAAGTCTAGTTTAGTTTTTGTGAAAGCACTCTGTTGGCAGCGGCCAAACAGAGTGCTTGTTGCATTATAACCCTTGTAAGTACTATCGTAATTCCAGAAAAATAACGGCTCAAATCGAAATCTTTGTTGGTGCTTATCTTCCCTTTACATTTCTGCTTATTTCCCCAAAAAACAACGTTGCGCTAAGACGCTTCTGAGGGGGGTATTTCGGGTCAACGTAAAAAGTTGAGGAGTCACTTTATGTTTTTTATCTTTGCCTAAAAAAGATATTATGCAAAAAGATGGTTATAGTTTGTTGTTACCTTTTG